>CAWDNN010000006.1:0-511112 GCA_963803675.1 uncultured Acidobacteriota bacterium
GTCGCAAGGCATTCCGTTTGCATGTACCAGTTATCCGTACCGCTCTGCATTTCGCTGTAGGTCTTTGGGTACACGACGCCGAAATTCCATCGCTGGCGGTTTTTAACCGACGACGGCCGGTAGGGATACAGCATGTAGCCTTCATAGAGGACGGCGTTCGCGATGTCTTCGACCAGCTTCGCGTTCACAGTTGCACCGTTTCCTCGGTCCTGCCAGCACGCGCTCGATCACTTGTTCCCAGGTAGGGATCCCGTGGCGCACTTTGTATTGATAGAGCCGGTCAAAGACATCCCGCCGCAAGTAGAGCCACGCGCTGTTGGGATAGTAATGATCGATCAGGTCCTTCCAGGCTTTCAGCGGCAGCTTGAATTTCGCTTCCTTCTCCCAGGAAATCGGCGCCACTTGCAGTTGGTCGTTCTGGTCCGGATAAAAAACCGTGCCGCTGAAGAGGAAATTCAGAGGCAAGTCTCCGTCCGCCAGGCCGTGAAAGTATTTTGTGGCCGCCACGTTGAAATCGAACGTGCACGGCACCTGTAGCTCAACAGCGGTCTCTTTCGCAAACGGCGGCACCACGACAATTGCGTGCGTCCACAACAAGATTGCGCAGCGTCTGGCCCCAGCGATCCGGCTCGCCGAACAGGTCGAGAAGCTTCGACTGTTCCTCGCGGCTGTAGTGGCGGCGCGTAACCTCAATTTGAATTTGTGCACGAAGGACTACGGTGTGGATCGTTTCTTCGCGGCCCGTGTTGGTTACCCGCAACTTGAACGAAAGCAACGGCGCCGCGCCATACGGCACAGCCTGCGCTCCTTCCACCTGGAAATTCAATTCAGGCATTCGAGTCTCCGCTGTCTGTTTCCGCTCTTTCCTTCAAGCTGGCGAAAAAAGTTGGTTACTTCGCGCCAGACCTCGGTGCCGCCGGAAAGCCCGTGCCAATGCAGGCGGATCAGTCCAACGAGCTTGTAGCATTCGTCGATCGGAACGATGTAATATTGCGCGGCGACGCCACGCGTCCGCGCCAACACGGTTCGCCAACAGAGCCTCCACTTCCGGCTCCATTCCTCGAAGCGCCGGATTCTCCTGTTCGATCTCGTCCCAAGTCTCAAACGAAAGCAGCGACTCAGTGGCTCCTGCGGGCCCCGGATAAAATGCAGCCACCCTATCTCGGGGTGCCGCTCCTAAAGAAGAACGCCATCTCAATAGGAACCATCAAGCCATCCCATTGCGCGTCCGTCATGTGGAATTGCGGAAGAAATCGAATGCGCCGGGGCACGCGCTTGTATTTCGTGGAGCTTTGATTGCTGAAGAGGATCGCGCACGGCATCGCAAGCGCAAATCAACTTCCGGGCTGCAGGATCAATCAGGTGCTGATGCTCCGCAGGCAGCTCAGAACTGCACATCTCACAGCACTCCACCGCCGGCCGTTTTCGGGCAAACTGGCGCAACGCCGCAAACGCGCTATCTTTTTGCGTGGCAGGCGAAGATGGCGAGTTCACATTCCGCTCCGCTGGGCTTTCGAAAACGGCAGCGCCACTCTTACCCGGCCGTTTTCCCTCAACAGCGGAACGGGCTCGAGATGAAGGCTATCCAAATCAACGCCGCGCCCAGCGCGCACCACATCATAGTGTTGACTGCAGATCGGGACACGCGAGAACCGTGCCTTCGAGGCGAGCGCCTTCGAGCGGCTGGCCGCACCCAGGACAAGCGTTGTTGTACGCATACAAAGTCTCTTCGAGCCGGCAGAAAAGCATGTCGTGGCCGCCGACCTCTTCCGTCCGCAGGGTTCCGGAAGGAATCGCGTCAAGACCAAACACATCTTCCCATCCGACTTGGATCGCGTTCCGGCTTTCGATTCGCGGCCATTGCAGTCCGAGTGCTGAAAGAGGCACAAACGAGATGGCGGGTGGACTGCTCCTGAATCGAACCCTGAACGATAATCGCGGTCACGTCCGGCGCGGCCTCGTAGATCGCTTCCTCGACGGCCAATTTGAGAGTGGCGGACGACGAGGGGCATCCGTGGCAATTGCCCTCCAGACGCAACGTCACGGCTCCCGAATCGTCCACCCAACGAGGTTCACATTTCCGCCATGAGATTTCAGATAAGGACGCGTCTTTTCGAGCGCCTGCATCACACGTGTTTCGAGACTATCGGGGTGAAGCCCATAGAGGAGGAGCAGGCTCCGAACGAGATCATCGCGCCCAAGCGCTTCGATGATGGATGGTCCGGAGGTCGCCGTCTCGGTTGACGATTTCGAGCATCCGCTCGAGGCCCGCGCCGTGAAGCTCCATCAGCAACTGCACGAGCTCTTTCGCTGTTGCCGTCAGCGCAGGGTCCGTTGCTTTTTCGATCTGATGGACCAATGCCTCAATCGATTTCAACTGGCTCTGCACTTCACTCGATTTGGGCATGGACACCTTTCCCTGCGTCGCCGGCGGAAGACAAAATACGCGTTCAACGCGCCCCTCGCCATGCGGGTTTCACCTGACGCGCTTTGCCTCCCTCCTCAGGCTTCCCTTAGGGCTGAAGACCAAACATCGGCGAATGGTGCGTCTCTAATACCTTGCCGTTGCCGAGGTACATGTGCACACCGCACGGCAGGCAGGGATCGAAACTGCGAACGGCGCGCATGATGTCGATGCCTTTGAACTTGTCAGGGCCGTTCTCCTCAAAGATCGGCGTATTCTGCACCGCATCTTCGTACGGTCCCGGCGTTCCGTAGACATCCCTGGGATTCGCGTTCCAGGGCGTAGGCGGATACGGGTGATAGTTGGCGATCTTGTGATCCTTGATCACCACATGGTGAGAGAGGACGCCGCGGACGGCCTCATGGAAACCGCACCCGATGGCGCTTTCAGGAACCTTGAAGTCGGTCCAGGTTTTCGTTCTGCCCGCGTGCAATTCTTCCAGTGCCTTTTCGACGAAGTGCAGCGCCGCGGCGGCAGCGTACGCCTGGAAGTAAGTCCGGGCGCGATCGCGTTCGATGGCATTGCTCCACTTTGGAATCTTCCACTCGAACTCGACTTCGGGAAGCGACATGGTCTTCGGCAAGTAGATCTTGACGCTGTGGCCGGTGGCCTTGATATAGCCGATGTCTACGATACCCGCGAGTGCCGTGGACCAGAAGCGAGCAATAGGTCCGCCGCCGGTATCGAGCGCCAGATGGTCTCCCGTGTGCTTATCGAGCCAGCGCGGAGACATCACCCACGTGTACTTGCCGCCGAAATCGCGCTTCTGCGGCCGCGGGATCGTCGTTTGGTTCCACGGGTGGTTTTGATCAACGGGATTCCCCAGCGGGTCCGTCTTGACGAATGTTTCAGCGTTATTCCACTCGTCGTAATAGGAGCTGCCGAGCAGAATGCGAATGTTCAGATTGATGTCCACCAGGTCATTCGTCACAAGCTTCCCGTCAACCACTACTCCGGGCGTGACAAACATCTTGCGTCCCCAATCGGTCATATTCCTGTACGTGTAATCGCACGCCGCCGGATCGTTAAAAGAACCCCAGCAAGCCAGAAGAATACGCCGCTGTCCGACCTGTTCGTAGCCGGGAAGCGCCTCGTAGAAGAAGTCAAACAAGTCGTCGTGCAGCGGAACAACTTTCTTCATGAATTCGACGTACTTCATGAGGCGCACAAGGTAGTCGGTGAAGAGCTGGATCGTGGGAACCGTGCCAACGCCGCCGGGATAGAGGGTGGAAGGATGAACGTGCCGGCCTTCCATCAGACAGAACATTTCCCGGGTCATGCGGCTCATTTGCAGAGCTTCCAGGTAGAACGCTCCCGTAAAGGGATTCAGGGCCCGCATAATGTCCGCAATGGTTCGGTAACCGTGAAGATTTGAGTGCGGCGACATCGTCTTCTCAGCCTTCGCCAGCACGCTCGGGTTCGTTTCCTTCACCATCTGCTCGCAGAAGTCCACGCCGACCAGATTGTCCTGAAATATGTTGTGGTCGAACATGTATTCTGCGGCCTCGCCGAGATTTACGATCCATTCGGCGATTGCGGGGGGCCGGATTCCGAAGGCCATGTTCTGCGCATAGGTCGCACACGTGGCGTGGTTATCGCCGCAGATCCCGCAAATGCGGCTTGTTATGAAATGCGCGTCGCGTGGGTCCTTGCCCTTCATGAAGATGCTGTAGCCGCGGAAGATCGACGACGTGCTATGGCACTCGGCCACGCGACGGTTTTCAAAGTCGATCTTCGTGAAAATCCCCAGGCTTCCTACGATTCTGGTGATCGGATCCCAGTTCATCTCCACCAATTTCCGAGACTTCGTGGGAGTTTCCTTGGTCACCCCGGTCATTGTGCCCATTTTTCTTGGCTCCTTTCGGCTCTCAGTACGACCGCGGGTGATAGCCCGTGGTGAGTTCTGCACGCGGGTGCCGCCACTTCGGTTCCTTGTTCACTGTTGAATTGGTCATGGAGCGCAAGGCCCGGATTGTGCGCCCGTAGACGCCAATCGCGCAACGAAGAAACCCTTGCGCCCGGGCGGTTCATCCATGAAGGGCATGAACTTATCCGGGAAACCCGGCATCGTGCAACCGATGCAGATCCCGCCCACGTTGGGGCAGCCGCCAATTCCGGCCATCCATCCTCGCTTCGGCACATTGCAGTTGACGACAGGCCCCCAGCAACCCAGTTTCACAATGCACTTCGGAGAGCCGTACTCTTCGGCAAAATCCCCTTGTTCGTAGTAGCCCGCGCGATCGCAACCGTCGTGAACCGTCTTGCCAAAAAGCCAGGTCGGACGCAACTGGTCATCGAGGGGAATCATCGGCGCGAGTCCAGCGACCTGATAGAGGAGATAGAGGACGGTTTCCATGAAATTGTCAGGCTGAACCGGACATCCGGGGACATTCACTACGGGCAGGCCAGCGACCGATTTCCAGCCCCAGCCAAGATAGTCGGCTAGTCCCATAGCGCCTGTCGGATTGCCGGCCATGGCGTGAATGCCGCCATACGTGGCGCAGGTGCCGCACGCAATCACGGCCAACGCCTTGGGAGCCAGACGATCGATCCACTCGTTCGTGGTAATCGGCTGCCCCGTTTTCGAGTCGGTTCCCATAGCAGCCCAGTATCCCTCCTTCTTGATCTTTTCATTCGGGATCGAGCCCTCGACAACAAGGACGAAGGGATTGAGCTTGCCTTCAGCGGCTAGATACCAAAATTTCATGAACTCGTCGCCGTTTTCATACGCGAGGACGGGGTTGTGCAAATGGACTTTGGGAAGCCCCGGTATCGCACCGAGTATCACGTCCTCAATGCTGGGCTGCGTTGCGGCGGTAATGGAAACAGAGTCACCGTCGCAGCCGAGACCGGCTGTCATCCAAACAATGTGGACATCCGAGACGGGTGAAGCTCTTTGAGTTTTGTGACCGTAAGGAACCGCGTCTGCCATTGCTCGATTTCTCCTTTCCCACCTGAAACTGTTCCGGAGCCAGCGCACTGCGCTGGGGCAGCGGCGTGAATCATCGGTAAAGAACTTCCGCGCCGGCTACCTCGCGGAGACGCAAATGCTTCAGATCGGCGAGACGAATCCGAAGCCTTGCACGTGAGGAATACAACGTAGAGAAATGTGGCTCAAGCGGGTAGGCGCTGTATTCTTTATCGGGAGCGTCCCCGTGAACGGCATAAGGGATTTCCCTATGGGCTAAGCTATTGATATTAAGCCACTTGAGAAACATGCGGTAGTTAAAGAGAGTGGATGGGCAGAGGCCGGAGAAACGAGCTGGCTCCTAAGAGGCAGCTTCTAACAAAAGAATATGATCATGCTTCCTTCTGATTCACGGACGATTCAATCGCGTGCTGAACGAGTTCGCGGGCGTTCCGGAGCGATAGCTTCTCCTTGATGTGGGCCTGGTAGGACTCAACTGTCTTGGTGCTTACGTGCAACTCATCGGCGATCTGACGCGTTCCGTGGCCTGCGCCGATCAACCGGTACACTTCGAGTTCCCGGTCGCTTAGCTTCGCGAGTGGATCGCGCGGCGAAATGGAACCGTGGACAAACTGCTGCAACATCCGTTTGGTCAAACGATCGCTCAGGTAAACATCTCCGCCCAGGATGTGGCGAATCGCGGTGAGGACCTTCTCCGTCGCTTCCTGCTTCATGATGTAGCCATTCGCGCCGGCGCGCAACGCCCGCTCCGCATAGGTCGATTCGTCATGCATCGAAAGAACGAGCACGGGCAAATTCGGGTACTTTGTGCGAAGCGTCTTCAGCAGTTCCAGGCCGTCCGGGCCATCAAGAGAAATATCCAACACAACAAAGTCCGGTATCGAGTCCCGGATCGCTTGCTGGGCCGATGTTGCTCCACCCGCCTCGCCGCAAACCATCAGATCTGGCTCCCGGTTGATGAACAGTGCCAGCCCCTGCCGCACGATCGGATGATCATCGATAAGAAATACTTTGTATTTCGATAGCACTGGACTGACCGGGCCCTTGTTCACGGAAGTCCCTCTTTCATGATCCGCAGACGGGGAGCGGAAACAGGCACACCACCGAGGTTCCGCCGGTAAAGTTCTTGCCGACGTCGAGTGAACCTCCGATCATATTCGCGCGATAGCTCATGATATTCAAACCCATCCCGGCACGATCCGCGGGAATTTCCGCAATTCCTTCGCCGTCATCCTGGACAGTGAGGGTGCCTTCACCATTTTCCGCGGACAAACCGATCACGACGTGGCTGGGCTCTCCGTGTTTGATCGCGTTGTTTACGGCTTCCCGCGCGATATGGTAGAGGTGCGTCGCCACGTTCACGTCGTAGACCAGAACCGGAGCGCCGCATTCGAAGCGGCAAGTAATCCGGAAGAGATCCTGTATCTCTTCCGCATAGCGCGTCAGTGCAGACATCAGACCGTGAGCATCGGAGACAACCGGTAGAAGACCTCTCGAAAGTTCCCGCGTCTTATTGATCGCTTCGTTCACCAACACCACGATCTTTGCCGCGTCGCCTGACTCCGGCAGCGATTTGTCGCACAGCTTGCTTTCCAGGACTTTGCTCATGAAAGCAATACCGGTGAGATGTTGGCCCAAGCCATCGTGCAAGTCTTCGCCGATGCGGCGTTGCTCGCGCGCGCTCACCTCCAGGATCGCCTTCTCCAGGCGCTGGCGTTCTGTGATGTCGATTCCGGTGACGATCACATGCGACGGCGCGCCGTTCTTGCCCGCGAGAATCGTGCTTGACCAAGTGATCAAGCGCGGGTTGCCATCTCGCGTCAGCCAGTACGTCTCATACGTTCCCGGCAATCGCGCAGAATCCGGCCGCTCAAAAATTGCCTTGAAGTTATCCACCTCTTCCGGCATCAAGAACAGATCCCACACATACCTACCCCGAACTTCTGCGAACGAGTATCCCGTCGTTTCTTCACACGTACGGTTGAAGCGAACGATCCTTCCGGCGGGATCGAGAACCACGATCAAAGCTCCTACGATATCGAGAATCGCGGATAGGACGTTGCGCTCTTGCTGCAGCGCTTCGTCTGCCTGCTTCAGTTCCGTGATATCCATGCCCACGCCGTGAATGAACCAGGGCCGGCCGTCCTCCCGGCGGATCATCTCGGCTTCACAATGAAACCACAGAACTCTTCCGTCGCGCGCCAGCACTCGATAGGCTGACTTCAGCGGTTTGCCTGAAAGAAACATCTCCGCGGCTTCGGCGCTCCAGCGCTGCTTATCGTCCGGATAAATCTGGTCGTACCAGCGCACGGGATCTTCCAGCCATTCGTCTTGCGAAAAGCCGAGCGCAGCTTCAATTTGCGGGCTGACGTAGGCTTCGCCAATTCCCTTGTCCAGGTAGGCCATGAAAATTACGGCAGGGATTTGTTCGACGAGCGCACGGTATCTCGCTTCAACGTTGTGCGGTCGTTGAGTAGAATTCTCTTCGGAGGTCTCCCCGGCCGGCTCGCCGGCTGACTGCGTTGCCAGGAAACGGCCCTCCAAAAACACGCTGGCCAATCCCTTGAGAGTCGCTTCCGCATCCATCACATCGGAATTTGGCTCGCTCGAAGGTAGGGAGTCCGTGAGTTCACGCAGCCAATCGCTTTTCGTGATGGGATTACCGCTCACCGTGCATCTCCTGAAGGAATGCCCCTCATCTTGCCTTGTGCCCCCTCCAGCTCGGCTCCTTATTAAGAGAAGCCTGCGTGAATCGCCGGAGCGCATGAATCGCCCTTCCATACGTCGCCACTGCATTCGATGAAAGCAAAGAACCTGGTGGTTGGTTCATGAACGGCATGAATTTGTCCGGGAAGCCCGGCATCGTGCAACCGATGCAGATCCCACCCACGTTAGGACAACCGCCAATTCCGGCCATCCAACCGCGCTTCCCTACATTGCATTGGACGACCGGCCCCCAGCAGCCTAGCTTCACGATGCATTGAATGGACCCATATTCCGCCGCAAACTCTGCCTGCTCGTAGTACCCGCCCCGGTCACATCCTTCGTGGACCGTTTGGCCGAACAGCCATGTTGGCCGCAAGGCGTCGTCGAGAGGAATCATTGGCGCTCGTCCGGCCACCATATTCAATAGATACAGGATGGTCTCCGTCATGTTGTCTGGCTGCACAGGGCATCCCGGCACGCACACGATCGGAACATTGGCGCTCGATTTCCATTTCCACCCGAGGTAATCCGGCAGGCCCATGCAACCTGTTGGGTTTCCCTCCATCGCATGGATGCCACCATAGGTCGCGCACGTCCCTGCTGCGATCACCGCCCAGGCGTTCGGCGCGAGCCGGTCGATCCAATCGCACGTGAGAATTGGCTGGCCCGTCTTCTGGTCCGTGCCAAACGCCGCCCAGTAGCCTTCGCTCTTGTTTTTCTCGTTCGGGATGGAGCCCTCGATCACCAGGATAAAAGGCGAGAGCTTCCCTTCAGCCGCCAGATGAAACACCTTCATAAACTCTTCGCCGTTTTCGTAGGCAAGAAATGGATTATGCAGTTTGATCTTGGGGACAAATGGGAGCGCACCGAAGACAAGGTCTTCCAGGCTCGGCTGCGTTGCCGCCGTCATGGCGATTGTATCCCCATCGCAGCCAAGGCCGGCAGTGATCCATAGCACATCGATTTCGGTTATAGCGCCCATGCGGTGGCCGGTCCCTCTGCGGTCAACGGGGCATTCGCCATTCCTGCCTGCCGTTCTGCCGGATTGTACTGGAACGTGTCTTGGCCTGCTGCGATTTTCTTCGATCCCGGCTGAGCTGGCCTCTACTGACGAACCCGCTTATGGCCCCGGGTGAGCAGAAAAATACAGGCCTCCCTGTATGTTCTCTCTCTTTCCTTTTGATATGATCCACTTGCGGGCAGGCCCAAGCGTAAAGTAGCCTCAGAAAATGCCAGGAGGGCATATGCGCATAAAATATCTCGTTATTGGTACGATCGCCGCGCTCGTCGTTGCTGCAGGCGTCAGCATCTTTCCCGACTTCGTCCGCTACATGAAAATTCGCGCGATGTAATTGATCGTCTTTGCTCGATAGCGACGGTCACGCATTCGCGTGCTTTGCCCAGCCGATCGGCATTGCACGCGTTAGGATCCCCACGCAGTCGTCTTGCCTTCACCATTCGACCTTTGCACAATATCGAATAAAAAGGCACGAACTGATTCTCCAAGTCGTACCAGAAGCGTCCGGGAAGATATTGAGGTTGGTTCGCCGGCTGCGTTTTCGCCCTCGAGGATTCCGTGAAAACCGAAGCCGCCCACGCCAAGAAGCATCCCAGCACGGTGGAAGTAGCTGCCGCTGCCGCGGTTGCTGCGGTGAATCCGGACACCGCGCAAAAGGCCTATCTCAAGATCCTCGAGCAGGAAATCAACGAAGGCATCCGCGAACTGCAACGTCCGACCTGGGGTTTGCTGATTTCCGGGCTTTCCGCCGGACTCGACATAAGTTTCAGCGTTTTGGTGATGGCTGTAATTCTTACCACTACGCACGGCGCGCCGGGCCTGCTGAATGCTGTTTTTCTCGCAGCAGCGTATGCGGTCGGGTACATCTTCGTGGTAATGGGCCGGTCAGAATTGTTCACCGAGCACACCACGCGATCCGTCTACCCCGTGCTGCATGGAAGTGCGAGTCTGTGGTCTCTGCTGCGGCTTTGGGGACTGATTTACGTGTCGAACCTGGCCGGGTGTGCCATTTTCGCAAAATTGATTTCGATCATCGGTCCGGGTTTGGGCGTCATCGAGCCCTGGAGCCTGGGACAATTGGCGCGCACGTTGACGGCTCACGACGGCTGGGTGATCTTCGTCAGCGCGATACTCGCCGGCTGGCTGATGGGGCTACTCTCATGGCTGGTCACTGCGGGGCGCGACACCATCAGCCAGATTGTCCTGGTCGCGCTCATTACAGGCGCCATTGGCATCTGCCACCTGCATCACTCGATTGTCGGAACGACGGAAGTGCTGGCGGCAATTTTCGCGCATCAAAGCGTGACGCTCCGCCAGTTCGGTCACTTTCTCCTGTACGCCACGCTCGGCAATGGCATCGGAGGAATCGTTTTTGTAGCCCTCATCAAATACGGCCACGTCATGATCGGTACGAAATCCCCGGATCATGTCAATTTGGAAAAGGCGTCTTCCAAGTAGAAACTCCAGGGAAATCGTTGCCGCTTCTTAATCGAGGAGTTGGGTTGATGCCTGCTTCCAAATCAAGAAGCGCGGCATCCTGATCTACGCCTACGCCAATAACCATTATGCCGGACACGGACCAGCCACAATCGAGCAGTTCAGAGATTTGTGGTACGGGATGGGTTTACCGGAGCTAGAACGAGGCAGGCGGATGAGGATTCAGACTTCGCTGTTCGACGATCCTCCGGCGCGAGGGCACTGAGAAGCTAGAATACAACCGGATCAACCGATCTTTCGCAAAAACAAAACGGCCTAGCGAGAGATCACCAAGCCGTCAGGACTTTCTGACAGAGTTTTGATTCTAGAGACGTAGCTTTCGCCGAATCAACCCAGCCATTCCCAAAAGCCCGCCACCGAACAGGACCATTGTCCCCGGCTCGGGCGTGGTGGTGTCAGTGATGGTCCATGTCCCCGATGCTTGGGCCGTTACCCCGAAGTTCGGTGCGGTGCCTAATCCCGCTTCGTCTCCGATGACGAAATCGTTGAATTGGGGGATTGGGACTAATGTGGTGGTCCCACCGTCGGCGAATTGGAAAATTGCGAATCCATTTGGCCCGGGAGCGTCTGTCTCGACGGCCCACTCAGGACCGGAAACGTTGGGGCTACAGGGGACGGACCCGCTTAAGAATGCAAACGAGGCGGCCGAATTCGGACTGGTACCACATTCGGTGCCGTCAACGGTGGGATTGTTAGCGCTTGACGTTAGGTCGATGGAGTACCCATACCAATCAACGATGAAATTGGTGAATTGGGAGCCCAGCGGAGCCGAAGCGTCGTATGTAAATGAGCCGGACGGAGTGGGGCTTCCGGAGACGGTGGTGAAATTGATGGTGTAGGTGTCCGCGAAAACGGGTTGCGCGAACGCAGCCCCGAATAGTAACGCGATGATTCCCAACGTATGCATCACGCCAAATCCTTTAGTTCGCATTTTCAATTTCCCCCAGGAGTTGACAAACTACCACGAAGCCCCGAACCAGTTTTGACTTGCACGTTCGTGGTCGATCTTTGATGCTGATTCGAAACTACTTGCCGACGCCCGGCACTGCTTAGTGCAAATAAGTTGCAGAATATGCGCAAGGTATTTGCCGTGGTTGACGCTAGTGCCCCGCCATCTTCTTTGTCGTCGCCAACACGTTTCGCAAAAGCAAAACGGCCCGGCGAGAGACCGAGCCGTCAGAATTTTCTGACAGAGTTTGATTTTAGAGACGTACCTCGGGCATCCCCAATGTCAAATCCGTGCCTAGAAAGATCGTTTCGCGCTGCTTGTTCGATTGCGGCATGGCGAACAGCACGGAGGCAAACACACAACCTAGAAGAAGCCCGAGCACAAAGGTTCGCATCTCAACCCTCTCTCTTCATTTAACCAGCTTTAGACGCAGGGGCACCGAGGTACGGGAGGTCCACATCAAAGCGGAAATCTTTATTAAATTGGTTGCGAAATACGACACGACCTCGAAACGATTTACCAGGAATCCCCATCACGGGCGTCAGACGCATATGGATAATTGCGCGAACAGGCACATGCGCTGTCAGATCGAGATTACCCACCACAATTGGTTGGTGATTCGAAGGTATCACGGTTGCGATCATATCCGTCGCAAGCCGCGTCTCCGGTAGAAATGCTCTCAGAACTGTCAGCATCCCAATTCCTTCGTAAGTAAATGTTCCGCCGACTCTCACCTCCATAACTGCGCCTGCCTGTGACCAGCCAGAATTGTGAGAGTCGGGCACAAAATGCACCCAGCCTTTCGATTTTCGGGTTTTTAGGAAGTGGGCAAAGAACTCGTACAGTCCGAACAACGCTAAGAAGAGGACGACCGCAAATACCCAAGCCGGGACAGAACTGCTCAGAAAAGTTCGAGACAGACCTGCTAGTTTTGTGAGACCGGCGAGAGGCTGACCTGAAATCAGAAGTGTGGCGATGGCGCTGAAGACGGCACCGCACAAAAGCCAACCTACCTTTATCAGCGCCTTCTTCATTGGTTGGGGGAATTTTCCCACATCAGGGTGCGGGCAGACGGAGTTCTTTCGATGGACATGTGTTCCCTACAGGAAGCGGCGATTTTAAGTGCAACTTGCACCCAGATTGCGCCCCAACCGTACCGTTTGTTGACGTTTGTCTCCGTTGGTTGACGTAGGTAACTCGTTGATTCTGCTCGTAAGCCCTGTGTTTGGAAGGTCTAGCGGAGACTTGAAAGGGCCGCGTGCCAACCGTTGCACCATAGCGCCACTGTGCTGCGAAGCTGCGTGCGGGGCCTTATCGTAGCATAACGGATGAGCTTAATCAGCGCAGCATGGCGGGCATGATGTCGCACGCCGGGCCAAACTTCTTAGATCGCGAGGCGGGCTGGCACTATTCGCTTGAGGAGCGAGGATGCGCTGTTATGTTATACGGTGAACGATGTGCCGCAGCCGCAGGTCCGCGCAGCTTGCGGGTTTTGGAAGACGAATCCCTGCCGCATCAGAGTAACTTGAAAATCAACCGTGATGTTGTCCAAGTAGACGAAACTCTTGGGATCCACGAAAATGCGCGCTCCGTAAGCTTCAACAACTTGGTCGCGTTCGCGCGCCTGCGGCTCAAGGCGCATTGCGTAGGTCAAGCCGGAGCATCCGCCGCCTTGTACGCCAAGACGCAAGCCACCAGTCTCTACCGGCACGCCTTCCTTGACTAGTAGTTGGCGAATTCGGTCTGCCGCGGTTTCCGTCACAGTAATCATAGGTGGGCCATCCGCTCTCGGTCTCTTTCCATATTAGATGCGCTGGAGTTTCCTTGCGTTGCGTTTCTAGCGTCCCTGCGCCGCCAAGGTTAAGCTGGCCGCGCGCGCTGCCTTGCCGCTTCGTAGTGAGGCGAAAGCTCGCGCAACTTGATGACAACCTCAGCGACCCGAGCAATCACGTAATCTACCTCTTCCGCAGTATTAAAACGGCCCAGCCCGAAACGGATGGAGCTGTGCGCCAGGTCTTCGCTCACACCCAGGGCGCTGAGCACGTAGCTTGGCTCGAGATTCGCCGAGGTACAGGCGGAGCCGCTCGATACCGCGACGTCGTTGATGCCCATCATGAGCGATTCGCCATCCACTTCGGCAAAGCTCATATTCAAATTGTGCGGCAACCGATGCGCGATCGAACCGTTAATGGAGACGCCGTCGAGCTTGGCTTCGAGGCCATCTTTCAACCGGTCACGCAAGGCTTGCAGGCGCAAGCTTTCCGCGGCCATTTCCGCCTGGCAAAGTTCACAGGCCTTGCCGAGGCCTACAATGCCCGGCACATTGAGCGTCCCCGAACGCATCCCGCGCTCATGTCCGCCGCCATCCAGCAACGCCGCAATCTGCACGCGGGGATTACGCCGCCTTACGTAGAGCGCGCCGGCCCCTTTCGGACCGTACAGCTTGTGCGCGGTGATCGCCAACAGATCAATATTTTCCGCGTCCACGTCGACGGGGACCTTGCCGATTGCCTGTACCGCGTCTACGTGAAAGATGATGTTCTTTTCTTTCGCAATCCGGCCGATTTCGTCAACCGGCTGGATCACGCCAATCTCGTTGTTCGCATACATGATCGAGATGAGGATGGTTTTTGGGCCGATGGCGCTGCGCAACTCGCTCGCGTTGATCAGGCCGCCGCGATCCACGGGAAGGTAGGTCACCTCGAAGCCGGACTTCTCGAGCCGCTTGCAGGTGTCCAGCACCGCCTTGTGCTCGGTGACCTGTGTGATGATGTGATTGCCCTTGTCACGATACGCCTCGGCAGCGCCCTTGAGCGCCAGATTATTCGCTTCCGTGGCGCCGCTGGTAAAGACGATCTCTTTCGGACTCGCGTGGATCAGGCGCGCAACCTGCGCCCTGGCGTTCTCCACCGCTTCTTCCGCGGCCCAGCCGAAAGAATGATTCCGGCTTGCCGCGTTGCCAAAGCGGTGGGTGAAAAAAGGCAGCATGGCTTCGAGCACGCGCGGATCCACGGGAGTGGTCGCATGATTGTCAAGATAGATGGGGAGTGCAATGGCCATGACGCAGCTAGGGCGGCGAGCCTGTACTTCGACCCTTACTTCGAGATGATACCACGCCGCGCCGATGCTGTGTCCGCGCTGCGGCTCCGAAGGCCGCTACAGTCCGGTCCGCCGCACCTCTTCTCCTACGAGCGGCTCTTCCTGCGCATGGACAAATTCGTCGGCGTGGTGCTGGGCTTCTTCCTTCGAATAGTGATAGCGCTTTTCAAGCCGATCCACCAATTTGTCGCGCTTGCCGCCGATTTCTCTCAGGTCGTCATCGGTGAGTTTGTCAAAGTGCAGCCTCACCTTCGCTTGGTATTGGCCCCATTGCGCTTCGAACCGGTTCCAGTCCATGTAACCTCCTCTGAATGACCGTGCGTTCTAAGCAATGCCCCACTCGCTGCCGCGCCGCCATACCCTAAAAGCCGTGGGACGAGGAGGCGTTTGCTGTAGGGCGTCCGGCTGGTTGCCAGGTGACGTGAATCTGTTCGTTCCTTGGAGAAGAGCTTCGGCAGAATTCGTTCATTTGCGGAGGGCCTATGGGTTAAAATGGCGCTTCCCATAGCTGGGAACAGATGAAGCCTATCCTGGCCATTTATCCGGGGTCGTTTGATCCCGTCACGAACGGCCACCTCGATCTGATCGAGCGCGGCAGCAAGATTTTTGACCGGCTGGTCGTCGCGGTGCTGCGCAACGTCGAGAAGGAGCCGCTATTTTCGACCGCGGAGCGCTGCGAAATGTTGCGCGAGGTCACGCAATCGTATGGAAATGTGGAGATAGACCTTTTTGACGGGCTACTCGTGGAGTACGTTGGGCGGCGAGATGCGCAAGTCATTTTGCGCGGTATCCGGGCGATCAGCGACTACGAATACGAGCTGCAAATGGCCATGATGAACCGCAAGCTGGCGCCGCATGTGGAAACCATATTCATGCTGCCGGCGGAAGCGTACAGCTATCTGAGCGCGAGGCTGGTCCGCGAGATCGCCCGGCTTGGCGGGGCCGTTCACGGCCTGGTGCCGCCGTCCGTCGAAGAGAGGCTGCGCGCGAAGGTTCCGCAGTAAGTTTGCAGCGGATCTGCGAAAAGGCTTTGGTGTTTTCGAAATCTCCGGAAGGAACTCAGAACGAATGATCAAATTTGCCGAAAGAGTGAATCGAATCTCTGCGTCCCCCACGCTGGCTGTGATGATGGCGGCAAAGGAGTATCAAGCGCGCGGGATAGACGTGGTGGATTTTGGACCGGGCGAGCCTGATTTCCCCACACCGGACTACATCAAGCGTGCCGCGGTGGCGGCGCTCGCCGAGAACTTTACGAAATACACGGCCACGGGCGGGATTCAGCCCCTGCGCGAAGCCATTTGCAAATGGCACGCCGCGCAATTTGGCACAAGCTACGGAGCCTCCGAAGCGATCTTCACCTCGGGCGGCAAGCACGCCCTGTTTGGAGCGATCAGCGCGCTGATCGAATCGGGCGACGAGGTGATTATTCCCGCGCCCTACTGGGTCAGTTTTCCGGACATTGTGAAGTACGTCGGAGGACGCCCCGTTTTTGTCGAGACACGAGCGGAGGACGGCTTCAGTTTGCGCGCGCAGGAAGTCGAGCAGGCCGTTACGCCGCGGACGAGAATGTTGATCGTCAATTCGCCGAACAATCCCACGGGCGCGGTGCTTCCCAACGACGAATACCAGCGAATCCTCGAAGTGTGCCAGCGGAGAAACATCTGGCTGCTGGCGGATGAATGCTACTCGCACTTCCTCTATGGCGGCGTAAAGCCGTACTCGATCGCATCCGCGGCCGATGCGAAACCGCATGTGATTGTCGCCGGCTCTCTTTCGAAGACTTTCTCGATGACGGGCTGGCGCGCGGGATTCGCACTCGGACCCGAACCCGTGATCGCGGCGATGACGAAGTTGCAGAGCCAGTCCATTTCGAACCCGAATTCGCTTACGCAAAAGGCCGCCATCGCGGCGCTCACTAGTCCCATGGATTCTGTAGCGCAGATGCTTGCGGAGTACACGAAGCGGCGAGAACGGGTGCTGGCCGGCGTGCGCGAGATACCCGGTGTTACCTGTACGGCGCCGCAAGGAGCGTTCTACGTTTTTCCGGACGTAACCAAACACCTCGGCCGAAACAGGCTCGCGCCGGACACGACAACCCTGGCGAAACAATTGCTCGAGCGCGCGCACGTTGCGGTGGTTGCGGGGGAGGCCTTTGGCGCGCCGGGTAACCTGCGCATTTCCTATGCAACTTCAATCGAGCGTATTGATGAAGGTCTGCGGCGTATCGAGCGATTTCTCACAGCAGCCGTATCTGCGTCGTGAAGCCCAGCCCGAGCCTGCTCGAGCCGGCTTTCGTCCCGCGTATCTGGGGAGCGAAGTCGCTCGCGCCACTCTTTCCGCAGAGTCCGCTTGGCGAGGGAGCCGCCGGGGCTCCAATCGGTGAGGTCTGGCTGAGTGGAAACGACTGCCGTTTTGCGACCGGCCCCTTTGCGAATCGCGCGCTTGGCGAAGCTTGGCAAGAAATGCCGCCGGAATGGACGGGAACGCGCGTGGAGAAAAGCGCTCCCTTTCCGCTGCTCGTGAAGTTTCTATTCCCCGAAGAAAAGCTCTCGGTACAGGTTCATCCAAACGACGATTATGCCCGCAGGCATGAAGCGGGTAAGGGCAGCACCGGCAAGACGGAAGTGTGGTACGCGGTTGCGGCTGGTGAAGATGCCGAAGTGTTCGTCGGCTTGCGCCCCGGCGTAACTGCAGATGGTTTCCGCCGCGCCATCGGCGACGGTACGGTGGAGAGCTGCTTGGCCCCGCTGAAGGTGGCGGCGGGCGACGCGATTTTCGTTCCGGCTGGAACAGCGCACACGATCGGCCCGGGAATGGTGCTGTGCGAGGTTCAAGAGAACTCGGACTTGACCTACCGCGTGTTCGATTACAATCGCCGCAACCCCGACGGCACCGAGCGCGAGTTGCACATTGAGAAAGCGATGGATGTGCTCAACTTCGGCGAACAGCGGGGCGGCAAAGTGCAACCCGTCCGCGCGGGCGCTGGCTGCTGCGAGATCACCCATTACGTGGCCTGCCCATATTTCGCGTTGGAAAGGCGGAAGTTCGTTTCACGCGTGGATTTCGAAACAGATCCCGAACATTTCGAATTGATTGTCGTGATCGGCGGCGCAGGACGTATCGTGTGGCAGGACGGCGCCAGCGATTACGCGCTCGCGCAGGCCTGGTTCATCCCTGCGGGACTCGGAGCCTGGCGGCTCGAGCCGGCGGCACGTACGACGGTCCTGCGCGCTTTCGTGCCGGATTTGCGGCGTTACGCCGCGCAACTATCCGCGCGCGGAGTGTCTGGCGCGGATGCAGCGCGTATCATCCGCCAATGACGTTCAGCGGAATTCGAATTCGATGAAAATGGCATCCAAACTGGAACTTCCCGTCTACGCCGTGATCCTGGCCGGAGGGCGAGGCACGCGGTTCTGGCCGCGCAGCCGCACGCATACGCCCAAGCAACTGCTCAACATCGTGGGCGACCGCACCATGCTGCAGCAAACGGCGGCGCGCCTTGCACCGTTGTTTTCCCCGGCGAAGATTTGGGTCGTCACCAATCGCGAGCAATCCGCCGAGGTACGCAAACAGTTGCCTCGCGTCCCGCGCGCCCAGGTGCTCGCGGAACCTATCGGACGCAACACCGCCGCGGCAATCGGGCTCGCCGCAATCCATTTGGCGCACGAGGCACGCCACAGAAACCCGCATGACGCATTGATGGCAGTCCTTCCCGCCGATCATTTCGTCGCACAGCCTGAACGCTATCGCGCCATCGTTGGCCGCGCACTGGCCGTGGCTTCAGAATTCGGCGCCATGGCCGTGCTTGGAATTCCACCCGCGCACCCCGAAACGGGGTTTGGCTACATCGAGCGTATGCCCGAAGGTAAATCGCCGCGCCGCTCGGGTGCTTACGCTGTGCGGCGTTTCACGGAAAAGCCGCCGCTCGCAACCGCGCGGCGTTATGTCGCGTCCGGAGAGTATTTCTGGAATGCGGGGATGTTCTTTTGGCGCGTCTCAACGTTCCTCGAGAATCTGCACCGCTTTCTGCCGAAGACATACGAAGCTTTGCGGGAATTGGCAGCGACGATCGGGACGCCAGGGTACGATCGCGCGCTGGCAGCAATTTATCCGCGTTTGGAAAATATCTCGGTAGACTATGCCGTTCTCGAGCCTTCCACCCGGGGAAAGGGCGCGCGTAGAGTCTACGTGCTGCCCGCGGAGGTGGGTTGGAGTGACATCGGCTCCTGGGATGCGGTCTACGATCTAATGGCCGGGCCCAAAAAGAAAGCCGGCGCTCAAGCGAACGTCACCGCCGGTGCTCACTACACGCTCGAGGCGGAGGGCAATTTCCTGTGGAGTCCGAAAAAATTCTTGGCGGCGATCGGCGTGAGCAACCTCGTAGTCGTGGAAACTCCGGATGCTCTCCTTATTTGCCCCCGCGACCGCGCGCAAGACGTCGGCAAAATTGTAAAATGGCTCGAGGAGCACAACCGCAAAGCGCTGCTCTAGCGGGCTCCCGAAAATAGCTTAAACAACTTTGGCTGCGGCGCTTCCGCTCTCAGCGGTTAAGATCCCGAGGAAATGCACCAATGCCGCATTGCCGTCCCACCCTGTTTGCGTATACTTCTGAACCGTGAGCGAGATCCGATTCGGTACTGACGGCTGGCGGGCCGTCATCGCTGAGGACTTCACCTACGCGAACGTTCGCAACGTGGCCTATGCGATCGCGCGCTACGTCGTGCGCGCGGAGCAGCCGCAAAATGGCGTTCTCGTCGGCTATGACAATCGCTTCGGCTCGGAGAATTTCGCTCGGGTAGCGGCGGAAACCATAGCCATGACGGGCACCCCGGTGTGGCTTGCCGACGAGGCGTGCCCTACTCCGGCAATTTCTTTGCTTGTGCGCCAACGCGCGCGCGGCCGGCGGCATGATGATTACCGCCAGCCACAATCCGGCGCGCTGGAACGGAATCAAGTTCAAGGCAACCTACGGCAGCTCGGCGTTGCCATCCATCGTCGCGCAGATAGAAGCGGAGTTGGCGGCTGTGCTGCGCGATGGCTTGCCCACGCTTCCTCTGCAACCGAAACTGATTCAGCCGCTGCACGTGCGCACCCCTTATCTGGAGACGATCGAAAAGCTCGTGGATTGGGATCGCGTGAAGAGCCATCACCTGCGCGTGCTCGTGGACCCGATGTATGGTGCCGCGCGGGGTTTGCTGTGTGAGTTGCTGCGCCGCCATGGCGTTGCGTGCGATGAGATTCACGGTACCCGCGATCCGCTCTTTGGGGGCATAAATCCCGAGCCAATCGAGCCGCACGTCGCCCCGCTTGCAGAATGCCGTACGAGCAGGGAACTACGATGCGGGCCTGGCAGCAGACGGCGATGGCGACCGGATCGGTGCGGTAGACCGCGAGGGAAAGTTCGTCACGCCCCATGAGGTGTTTTGTCTTTTACTTTGGCACTTGGCGGGGACTCGCAAGCTCGGCGGCGATGTCGCCAAGACTTTCTCGTCCACAAAAATGCTGGACAAGATCGCGGCGAAGTTTGGCCGCAAGATTCACGAAGTCCCCATCGGCTTCAAGTACATCTGTGAACTGATGCTCGAGCGCGACATCCTGCTCGGCGGGGAAGAATCGGGCGGGATCGGCACAAAGCTCTATCTCCCCGAACGCGATGCTACCGTCACTGCCCTCCTGCTCGTGGAACTCATGGCCTGGCACGGTAAGGGGCTCGGCGAGTTAGTGAGCCAGCTTCACGCGGAATTCGGCGAGCACCACTACGGACGTGTCGATCTCGAGCTCAAATCCGGCCAAAAAGAGCGCGCCATCGAGCACTTCTCGCGCGCCAAGCTAACGCGCTATCTCGATTGGAGCATCGCGCGCCGCGAGAATATGGACGGCGTGAAGCTTTACCTGGACCAAATTGGCTGGCTGCTGATCCGCGCTTCCGGCACCGAACCGATGCTTCGCCTGTATGCGGAGACTTCGAGCGCGAAAATCACGCGGCGCATCCTCGACGAAACGGCTGCGTTCGTGCAGAATCTCTAGGCGCGTATCGTGCGGCACCGAGCCGGGCTTTCCGCGCGCATGGCTGAATTTCGCGGCGTGTCGTCTCCCGAGTCATCGCACGGCGCCCAAAATGGAGCTTAGTTGTGAAGCGACGCCTCTATCAGCTCGATGTCTTTACGCAGACACCCTTTGCAGGCAATCCGCTCGCGGTGATCACCGATGGCGACGGCCTGAGCACGCGCCGAATGCTCGACATCGCGCGCGAAATGAATCTGAGCGAAACGGTGTTTGTGCAAAAGCCCGTGAACGCGCAGGCGCTCGCGAGGTTGCGCATCTTCACCACGCATGGGGAATTGCGCCTCGCGGGACATCCCGTGATCGGCACGTGGTTCCTGCTGGCGCAGCTCGGAGTGGTGCCAGCCCAGCAAGGATCGGTCCATGTGTGGCAGCAGACGGGCGCGGGGGTCTTGCCCATCGAGATCAGGTTTCGCGACGCAAGGCCTGAGCTCGTCACCATGCAACAAAAGCCCGCCGAGTTCCGCAACGATCGCATTTCGCGCAAGGCGCTCGCGCGCGCGCTGGGGCTTGGCGCAAACGACATCGCGGCGGGCCTGCCAATCGAATCGGTTTCCACCGGCATTTTCAACTTGATGGTGCCGCTGGTGAAACGCGCGGCGCTGAGCCGCATCGCCAGCGATCCGCAGGCATTGCGCGCGGCGCTCGGCGGCGCTGACACCGTCGCGTATTGTTTCGCGCTCGGCAAGCAAGGGCAAGCGTTTGCCCGGGGAATGCTGTCGTGGAATCTGTACGAGGATCCCGCGACGGGTTCGGCGGCGGGCTCACTCGGCGCGTACCTGGTGCGGCACGGCAAACTCGGCGCCGGTGAGGGGTTGACGATCGCGCAAGGCGTTGAGATGGGGCGATCGAGCCGGATCGGTGTGCTTGTAGACGAAAAGCGAAATAAGCTCGTGCCGCGCGTGAGTGGCGCGGCCGTTTTGGTCTTTGAGGGTTCGCTCGAAGCCTGACGCCCGCAGCGCGTGCTATTTCTCCGCGGCGGCCTTTTGTTCCTTCAGGATGGCGTCAAGAATGCCATTGATAAACCCGGAGGAATCTTCGGAGGAAAACTTTTTCGCGAGCTCGATCGCTTCGTTGATGACCACTTTCGGCGGCGTCCCCGTGCCGCGCAGTTCCCACGCAGCCAGACGCAGGATCGCGCGGTCAATCACCGCCATGCGCTCGAGTCTCCAGGCGGTCGAATGGCGCTCGAGCAGCAGCTCGATCACTTCAGCGTGGGCAACCGCGCCTTCAAGAAGTTGGTTGGCGAATTCGCGCGTTTCGGCTGCGGCTCTTACGTTCCGCCAAAAACCAGCTTCGATGCGTGCAGCCTCCTCGCGATGCATCTCCCACTGAAAGAGCATCTGCAAGGCACATTCCCGTGACTTCGTGCGGATCGCCATCAATGGCCGCGCGACCGGCGGGGCCGGCTCTGCAGGGATTGCTTCGAAGGCTTCAACAAGACCGGTTTCGAAAGCGAGGCAGAAGAGCGGCCGGCGGATTCCAGCGCCGATTTCGAAAGCCGGCGCGCGAGCGTTGCCATCTCGACGGCGGCAAGCCCGGCGTCATAACCCTTGTTGCCGCCCTTGCTGCCGGCCCGATCGATGGCCTGCTCCAACGTGTCACAGGTCAGCACGCAGAAAATGCAAGGCACGCCCGTATCCATCTGGGCGAGTTGGATTCCGCGCGCCACTTCCGAGCAGACGTAATCGTAGTGAGAAGTCTCCCCGCGCAAAACGCAGCCAATCGCAATGGTGGCGTGCACGCGTCCAGTTGCAGCGAGTTTTTTGCCGCCAGCGGTATCTCAAACGAGCCCGGCACGCGGAGAGTTTCCAACTGGTCTTTGGTGACGCCCGCCGCTTCAAGCGCATCCAGCGCGCCGCGCAACAGCCGGTCCGTAATAAAGCTGTTGAACCGGCTGACCACAATACCGAAGCGCAGACCGTCCGCGCGGAGGCTTCCGCTGGTGGGTTTCGGATCGAGAGGCGTTCGCATCAGTTATTTTGCGTGGAACTGCGCGGGGCGCTTCTCGAGGAATGCTCGCGTTCCCTCACGCATGTCGTCCGTGGCGCAACACACGCCAAAAAGCGTTGCTTCCAGGAAGAGCCCCTCTTCCTGCGTCATTTCCAAGCCGTGCTCGATCGCTTCCATCGCGTATTTCACGGCCAGCGGCGCGTTCGCGATGATCTTCTTTGCGATCGCTTCGCACGTGGGAATCAATTCAGCGGCGTCAACCACGCGGTTCACAAGTCCAATGCGCAACGCCTCGTCGGCCGGGAATCATCTCACCCGTCAGGACAAGTTCATGGGCCACGCCTTTACCGCACAACCGCGGCAGACGCTGTGATCCGCCATAGCCTGGAATGATGCCCAATTTCACTTCGGGCTGTCCGAGTCGTGCCGTGCGGCTCGCGATCCGCATGGTGCACGCCATCGCCAACTCGCAACCACCGCCAAGCGCGAAACCGTTGATCGCCGCGATCGAAGGTTTGCCGAGCGTCTCAAGCTTGTGGAGTACCGCCTGGCCCCAAACGTGTCTTCTTTGCCCGTGACCGTTGTGTGTTTCGCAAGTTCGCTGATATCCGCGCCCGCGATAAAAGACTTTCTCGCCGGCGCCGGTGACAATTAGAACCCGAACGTCGGCGTCCACGCGAGCAGCATCCAGAATTTGACCGAATTCTTCCATGGTGCGGTGGTTCAGTGCGTTGAGCACTTTCGGGCGATTAAAAGTGACATGGGCGATCTGATCGCGTACTTCGTAAAGCAGATTTTCGTAGGCAACAGCCATCGTGTGCTCCCCTAGGTGAGTTGCATCGGCTTCGGATTCTGCGCGTCCGCGTAGTCATAGAACCCGCGCCCCGATTTCCGGCCGTTCCAGCCGGCGAGCACCATCCGCTTCAAGAGCGGCGGCGGCGCGAAGCGTCTCTCGCGAAACTCGTCGAACATGATTAGCGCGATGTAGTATGTCGTGTCCAGGCCGACGAAGTCGAGCAGCGTCAGCGGGCCCATCGGGTAGCCGCAGCCGAGCTTCATCGAATTGTCAATGTCCACAATCGAGCCGACACCTTCTTCGAGCGCCCGAATGGCGTCCAGCAAGTAGGGCACAAGAAGGCGGTTCACAATAAATCCAGACTTGTCCGCTGCGCGCACCGGCACCTTGCCAAGCTTCGCGCCGAACGCAACCATCTCCTCGTACACTTTCGGATCGGTGGCAATGGTGCGAACAACTTCCACAAGCTTCATTACGGGAACCGGATTGAAAAAATGCAGCCCGACAAAGCGCTCCGGGCGCTTGGTAGCCGTGGCCATCTCGGTGATCGTGAGTGAAGAGGTATTGCTGGCGAAGATCGTGGCCGGTCCGCAAATCTTGTCCAGTGCGCCGAACAACTCTTTCTTGGCAGGTAGCTGCTCGATGATGGCTTCCATCACAAGATCGCGATCGGCAAGGTCCTCGAATTTCGTCGTGCCGCGCAAGCGCCCGCGCGCCTGATCGCGAGCCGCCGCGTGAAAGCGTTCCTTTTTCCACCAGGCGGCCAAGATTTTTCTCGATGCTCTTCAAGCCCTTTTCAATGAGATTCCGGCAGATACTTCACGAACGATCACGTCGCAACCGGCTTGCGCAGCCACTTGCGCGATGCCCGAACCCATCAGCCCGCAGCCTACGACTCCAACTTTCTGAATCGCCATGCACTTCCCCCTTGAGGATCGAGCCCAGCCGCGCGAATCAGGCGCGCTCTATGCCGATGCTTCCACGATCATAGCAATACCCTGTCCGCCGCCGATGCACGCCGTTGCCAGTCCATAACGCAGATTTCGCCGCCGCAACTCCAGCAACAGCGTCAAGACCAAACGCGTTCCGGTGGCGGCCAATGGATGCCCGAACGCAATCGCGCCGCCATTCACATTTGTCTTCTCGCGGTTCAGCCCAAGCGCCTTTTCAACGGCCAGATATTGTGGACGCAAACGCTTCGTTCACTTCTATGCGGTCCATCTGTTCCAGTTTAAGGCCGGCGAGAGCCAACGCTTTCTGCGACGCGGGTACCGGGCCAATACCCATCAGCCGCGGCTCGACACCCACAGCGGCCCATGAAATGATCCGCCCCAGCGGCTTCCAGCCGCGCTCTTTCGCCTTTTGCGCGTGCGCGACCACCACAGCGGCTGCGCCATCCACAATCCCGCTTGCGTTGCCCGCGGTAACGATCCCGTCTTTTCGAAATGCCGCCGGAAGTTGCGACAATGCTTCAAAGCGTCGTCTCCGGCCGGCGATGATCGTCGTGGCTGAAAAGCTCTTTCTTGCCGCGCTGCTTAATTTCCACGGGCACAATTTCTTCCTTGAAAACACCTGCGCTGGAAACGCAGCTTCGGCCAATCTGCTGGCTGCGCAGCGCGTACTCGTCGCTTGCTTGCCGCGTGATGCCGTTTTCCGCAGCCACATTTTCGGCGGTGTCCGACATCGTGCATCCGCAATAAGTATCGAGCAAACCGACCAATAACGAATCCTCCAGCTTTCCTTCGCCCAAGCGGAACCCTGTGCGCGCGCCACGGATCACGTGCGGCGCCTGCGTCATGTTCTCCATGCCGCCGGCAAGCACGAGCGATGCCTCACCCAGTGCAATTCGCTGCGCCGCCTGAGCGATCGCCTCGATACCTGAGCCACACAGGCGATTCACGGTCACCGCGGGTGCCTCAATCTTGAGCCCGGCTTTCAGCCCGACATGGCGCGCGCCAAAAATCGCGTCCGCGCTTGTCTGCATCACGTTGCCGAAGACGACCTGGTCAACCTCACCTTTGTCCACGCCCGAGCGCCGGATTGCCTCGCGCGAGGCGAGGGCTCCCAACTCGATCGCTGAAATATCCTTGAATGCGCCGACATAGCGCGCCATCGGCGTGCGCGCCCCGGCCAGAATCACAGCATCCGTTGGGAACATTCGACCTCTCTCGATCTTCTCTGAAGTGCCGGTGCGGATGGAGCTTATATCCTTGGTTCCGCGAGCGATACCACGGTATCGCCGCCGCGCTTGCGCGCCTCGTCGAGGCTCATCTCCGCGCGGTTGATCAGCTCGGTCACAATGTCCTCATTATCGTAATCAACTCGCGCTACTGCTTCAACTACGCCGGCGCTCAGCGTCAGGGGTTCAGTCCCATTCGCGCCTTTCGCGGCAGCCGCTTCACGCATCTTTTCGGTGAGCCCGAGCGCGGCGCCGAGGGTGGTATCGGGCAAAATCAGCGCCAGCGACCAGGCGGTGTATTTCACGGAAAGATCATTCGGCCTGGCGAGCGGCAGAACCGCGCGCGCGACGTGCTCAAGGCTCTTCTCCACCAGAGCTTCGCCTTGCTGGCGGATCATTTCCGGACCGCGATCAATTTGCAGGATGATCAGTGAAAGAGGTGCCCCCTGCAGCTTCGCGCGATGTGTTTCACCCAGCAATCGGTCCGCGTACGAACTGCGCGCGAGCAGGCCCGTCTTTTCATCGGCCACGTGCAGGGTCTGCACCAGGGACCGCAGCCGCGTGTGGTTCACGCTCAGCAGCGTCTGGTCGCCCACGGCGTTGAGAAAATAGGTTTCGTCAGGCTTCCAGCGGTGCGGCGCCGCATGCCCCGCGATAATCATCCCCGCAGGCGCCTGGGTTTCCTTATCCACCAGCACCACCCCCAGTGCCGTGGCCAACCCGAGATTTCGAATCATCGGCGCAAGCGCGGAATCCATCGGCAGGCCGCCCAGCGCATCGGGAGCCGCGCGATCCATCTGCTTTACGATATCCGTGACTTGGGCGGTAGTGGCCGGCTCCAGACCCGGAGCGCGAAATTCCGCCATAAACTGCGGCGGCTGTCCGGCCCCGCCGATCACGGCCAGGCAACGGGCAGCTTTCAGATGTTTGCCGGCTTCATTCACCGCGAGCGTTAGCATGGCGTTGGGACTTGTCTGCCGGTAGATACTTTGCCCAATTTCCGAAATCTTCGCGAGATCGCGCAGCGTTTCAGCAGTGTAGTCGCCGCTACGCGAGGCGGGTGTGGACGCGGTACGTTCCGGCTCCGGGCTTGAGGGGCTCTCACCCACGTTCCGTGAAAAGCCCGGCGGCCACCACTTCGCCGCGTCGCAAAGGTTGCGATACCTTTCGTTGCGCTCGTCTTCGCCCGGATAGAGCTGGGCAATTTTCTCGAGGCGCTCCACAGCCTTGGGGTGCAGCGAGTACTGCAGGAAGATTTCCGCCTGCACGAGCAGGTCGTCAAGCGTAATTTCCCGGGGTTGCGCGGAACCGGCGGAGGCGGAAGCGCCCCCTTCTTGCGAGGACTCCTCGCCCTCGCCCGGCGCCAGGGTGACACCCAGCCTCGCGGCGACGCGGGAAACATGGTCGTCGTCGGCATGCCCGCGGAGCCGCTCGAGCCTCTGCTGATTTCGGTAGTCGTATGGATCGATATCCACCATGCGGTCCAGGACGTCGCAGGCGCCCTTCACGTTGCCCTGTTGCAGGTACACGTCGAATAAGTGGACGAGGACTTCGAAATAACGCGATTCGCGGTTCAGTCCGCTGTACACCTGGCTCCAAAACTCGACAATGGGCAGCGACGATGAATGCGCCTGAGCGATACGATCGAGCCGCAGCGCGAATTCCTGCTGCGCCGCCGAATCGCGGTAGTTCTGGCGGATTCCGGTGAGCAGCTCGACGGCCTTTGCGTCCTGATTCCCCGCGGCGTATCGCTCCGCCAGATCGAAGAGCAGCGCGTGATCGGCGCCGGCGTGCTGGTAATAGCTGGTAAGCGGCTCGATGGCGCGGTCGAGTTGCCCGGAGCGCATGAGCGCCTCGCCTAGACATCTCTGAAACGCCGGATTTACGCCGGAACCCGTGAACGGTTCGAGCGTGGCAGCCGCCCCGGCCGGATCGCCCGCCATTAGCATAGCCTGTGCCGAAAGCAACGCGACGTCGCGGTCGTCCGGCGCTACGCGGCGGGCGTTCGACATCATCTCCAGTGCCAGCAGCGTTTCACGGCGCGCCAAAGCGATCTTACCCACCCGCACATACCCGCGTACAGCGAGCGCGGGCTTCCCGCGTTTCTCGGCCAATTCCGCCAGCTCGATCTGCCGCGGCTCGTCCTCGGGGGCAAGTTCAGCGACCTGTTCGAGGCACTTCAGCGCGTCATCGTCCCGTCCGCGCAGGAGGAACCGCTCGGCCGCAGCGGAATAGTTCTCCACGGCTTCCGGTATACGGTGCTGCTTGTGCAGCAGGATGGCATAGCGGGATTGGCGCTCGGGAGGCTGTTCGGCAGCACGCAAGAAGCGGGCATAGACGGCGATAGCCTTTGATTCATCGTGTGGATCGTTCAGCCTGTCAAAGATCATTCCATAGTAGACAGCAGCTCTGCCTGCATCCCCGCGCTGCGTGTAAAGGTCACCAAGCGCCTGCACCGCTTCCATCTGCCCCGGCGAAACCGAAAGGACGGACTGGTACGCATCAATCGCATCCTGGATCTTGTTTTTCTCCAGATAGCGTTTGGCACGCTCGAGCAGCTTTTCGATGTCGGTGGCCATCGGTGCGGCGTCAGCCTTTTTTGAGTTTTACAATTTCCAGCGCGGCGGTTCCTCATGGTACGCAGCGCCGCTGCCGGTACGCGCGACGCTGGCTGGCCCTAGGTCCGGGCGGGCTTTTCAGCTGCCTCGTCCAGCAAACGCCGGATCGGGGGCGAACGCGCAGCAATATCACTATATACCGCCGTTGAAGCCCCGCCAACGCGCGTGCCAAGGCCGTGTGCCCGATATGCCGCGATGAACTAACGGTAGGCAATCAAGAAGATTCTGCGGAACGGAAACAGCACTCGTCCGTCCGGCCGCGGCGGATAAAGCGGCCGGATTCCCTCCAAATATTCGGACGCGAACCGCTCGCGCTGCGATTCTTCGCCGATCGCTTGCAGGTATGGCCGCATTCCCGTGCCGCGATACCATTCGACGATCGCTTCGGGGTTTGGCAGGATGTGAAGATATTCCGTCTCCCAGAGATCGAGCCGCGCGGCATGCCGCGCCAGCGCGTCGTAGTAGAAACTCATATCGTGGGAATGCCATCCCCGGGCATCGCCCGAGGGAAACCACCCGCGCCAACCGGGCGACGCCGACAATTCACGCATGAGCCGGTGAACGGGGCCATTGTAGTTACCTGGGACCTGCACGGCGAGCGCGCCGCCCACCTCAACTCGCGCCAACAACTTTGGCAGCAGCGTCGCATGATCGGGCAGCCATTGGAGCGCGGCATTGGAAAACACAACGTTGAAGTCCGCCGCGCCCGCAGCGGCCCACGCGCCAATCTCGGCAACGATCCAGCGTGACTTGGCATGCTCGTTGCGGGCAGTGGCGATCATTTCCGCGGAGCTATCGAGCCCGGTGACCTCCGCTTCGGGCCAGCGCTCTGCCAACACTTGCGTGCTGTTTCCCGGTCCGCAGCCAAGATCAATCACACGGCGCGGTTGCGCTACCTCGATGCGCGCGACAAGGTCGCGGCTCGGCCGCGTCCGCTCGTCTGCAAATTTCAAGTATTGCTGTGCGTCCCAGGCCGGCATATGCGTTCATACTAGCGAGCAGAGCCAGGACGTCAAGAACCGTTTAGACGCTCGACGCGTTGCTCGCGGAGAATGTGTCTCAGGGAGAAGCGGGGATAGGGCACAGCTCAATTTGGCAAGGTTCGCGTTTCATCTACTGGATTCCCCTCGGTTCGTCCACCGTCAAACCTCTCCAATGTCGTGCACGAGCGGCAGTTCGAGTTTTTGGGACTCGCCCAGCACCTTTCGAATCATCGTCAGGAGGCTGGCATTATCCACCGGCTTCTGGAAGAAGGCCGTCGCCCCGGCCTGGATCGCCTTTTCTCTATTCGCAAACCGGTCCCGGGCGGATACGACGATGATCGGAATGGTAGATAGAAAGTCGTTCGCTTGCAGCAGGCCCATGACCGCGAAGCCGTCGCCGGCGGGCAGGCCAAGATCAAGGATAATCAAATCCGGCACGTGTTTTCGCGCCTCCGAAATCGTAGAAATGCCGTCCGATGCGAAGAAAGTCTCGTAGTGATTTGCTTTCAACCGCACTTGCAGTCCGCGCCGGACGTCCGGGTCGTCGTCTACGATTAGAATCTTCTTATTGCTCATCTCCATTACTCCTAAACATCGCGTTTATACGATCCTGCATTTTCGAAGCCACCCGGCCCACGAACTCTTCCATCGGTGCGTGGACATCCTGCGGCGCCGTTTTGATCAGGCTGTAAGAAACAGTGAACGCCAGCCTTGTCCGCGCAAATTGCTCGCTGCGCGCGAATTGTTCTCGAATTCTCTTACTCATCACCGTAGCGCCGGCCTCGTTTGCCCGCGCCACCACCAGGAACACTCCTTCGTCAGAACTTGCAGGCCCCATTTGCGGTAACAACACATCCAGCGCTGGCATCAAGCACTTTTGCAGTAAATTCCTGGCCTGCAGAGTCGCTTCCTCACGCGCCTCGTCCGTCATCCATCCCTCTGTCGGCCGCATGCGCACCTCAAAAAGCGCAATTGGGTCGCTGCGTCTCTCCTCGTGCCGCAGGACTGGAGCGATCAGGGTGTCTAGAGAGAAGATCGGCACGGTGAACGAAAACATGCTCCCCTCTCTCAATTTGCTATTGACCCAGATCTCGCCGCCCTGGCGGGACACTAGCTCCTTGCAGATGTAGAGCCCAAGCCCAAGCCCCTTGCGCGCCGCTTGGGACTCGGGAACCTGATAAAGGCGCTCGAAGACGTGCTGTGCGTCTTGCGGGCTTAGTCCACAACCCGTATCCGCCACTTGCACTAGCAGAAACTTTGGATCCGCCTCGTAGACCTTTGCTTGAACCGTCACTGCGCCTCTCAAGGGCGTGAACTTGATCGCATTCGAGATCAGGTTGATCATCACTTGCCGCAGACGGCGGGGATCGGCATAGGCCCGCGGCAGCCCGGCAGGCACTTCCAGCGAGAGAGTGATCTCTTTCGCGGCAGCGCTTGTCTGGCACACGGTGACCGCCTCCGCAATCACATCCGCGAGGCAGGTATAACTCGGATCGACACTCAGCTTGCCGCCCTGGACGCGGGTCACATCCAGCAAGTCATCTATCATGGACCGAAGTTGTAAGACGTTCCGCATCGTAACCTGAAGGTACTCAGCCTGCTCGGAACTCATTTCTCCCGCAATTCCATCCGTCAAGATCGAAACAAACTCATAGATCGCCGTTAACGGCGAGCGCAATTCGTGCGAAACGTGCGACAAAAACTCGTCCTTGAGCTGCAGTTGCTGGTTTCGGATCTTTTCGGTTTCCATCTGTGTCTGGTGACGTTCAATCGCGTACCGAAGCGCCCGGGGAAGCGCCCGGTTTTCGATCTGACCTTTCACCAGATAGTCCAGAGCCCCGTCCTTCAGTGCCTGCGCGGCGATGTCCTCGTCGTCCAGGCCCGTCAGCACAATCAACGGCACCTTTGGCGCCGCGGTATGTGCCCGGCGGACCGTCTCCAAACCGTGGCAGTCCGGCAGACCCATATCCAACAACACGATGTCCACCGGTAGGGCTGTGAGGTAGTCCACGGCGTCGCTCATGCGCTCACGGTGCGCCAATTCAAAACTACCGGGCTGCTCCTTGCGGAACATTTCACGGAACAGGACTGCATCGTCGGCGTTGTCTTCGACGAGAAGAACTCGAATGGTCCGCGTATTCATCGGTTTTGCGCGCGCCGGATCCGCGAGGGCACTCGATGCGACAGTTGCGGCGCTTTCCTCTGGCCTTTACCGGCAGTTTTAGCCCGTACTTTAGAAGGAGCTAATGATGTAGTTCTCTTCCAAGGGCTCTCAGGAATGCGAGCATTCGGAATGCCAGTTCGCTTTTGCCTAATCTTCTTCGAATGCGCGGGCCGAATTTGGCTTTTGCCGCTTGGAGATGGGTGTTTGCTAATTCGGAAAACTACGGCGCGTTGGCCCGCGGCGCGAAAATATGGCAGACTGAATGACTCGGACGCGCCCCGGAAACCTCTCCGCGGGGAATCACACGCAAGAGCGAGTTCATGGACCCGAAGTTCATACGCAATTTTTGTATCATCGCGCACATTGACCACGGCAAGTCCACGCTGGCCGACCGCCTGCTGGAAATGACCGGCGCGCTCACCCAACGCGAGATGCACGAGCAGGTGCTCGATTCCATGGACCTCGAGCGCGAGCGCGGCATCACCATCAAGGCCAAGAGCATCCGCCTGCATTACTTAGCAAAAGATGGCAATACGTACCAATTGAACTTGATTGATACGCCGGGCCACGTGGATTTCTCCTACGAGGTCTCCCGCGCGCTCTCCGCGTGCGAAGGGGCGCTGCTTGTCGTGGACGCCAGCCAGGGAGTGGAGGCGCAGACCGTCGCCAACACGTTTCTCGCCGCGCAGCACAATCTCGCGATCATTCCGGTGATCAATAAAGTGGACTTGCCCGCGGCGCAACCCGAGGTTGTGAAAGAGCAAATTGAAAATGTGCTCGCGATTCCGGCAGCAAACGCACTGCTGATCAGCGCGAAGAGCGGGCTGGGCGTAGAAGAAGTACTCGAGGCGATCGTCGCGCGAATTCCCGCACCCACGGGTTCACCTGACGCGCCGCTGCGGGCGCTGATCTTCGACTCGTGGTTCGATCCTTACCGCGGGGCGGTGGTGCTGGTGCGCGTGATGGAAGGCCGCGTCACGCCGAAGATGAAGGTGAAGCTCTGCTTTAACAATGAAGTGCACGAAATCGAAAGCCTCGGCACGTTGACGCCAAAACCCGTCGTGCTCGAGGAACTCGCCGCCGGCGATGTGGGCTTCATCGTTGCCGGCATCAAGGATGTGTCCGACGCGCGTATGGGCGACACAATCATTGACGCCGAACGCCCTGCCGAGCCGCTGCCCGGGTTCGAGGCCATTAAGGCAATGGTGTTTGCGGGGCTGTTTCCGGTGTCCGCCAATGAATACGAAACGCTGCGTGACGCGCTCGGAAAGCTGCGGCTGAACGACGCAGCCTTCTTCTACGAGCCGGAGAATTCCGTGGCGCTGGGCTTCGGATTCCGCTGCGGTTTTTTGGGATTGCTGCACATGGAAATCGTGCAGGAACGGCTCGAGCGCGAGTTCGGCATCAACCTGATCACCACGGCACCAAGCGTGCGCTACCGCATCACAACCACGGGCGGCGAAGCCGTCGAGGTGGATAATCCAACGAAGTTTCCTTCGCCCAGCGCTATCGAGGAAATCGAAGAGCCGATCATCCGCGCTATGATTATCACGTCGGAGGACTCGGTCGGACCGATCCTGCAGCTTTGCGAAGATAAGCGCGGCGTGCAGAAGAACTTCGAATATCTTTCTCCAACCCGCGTGATGCTCACTTACGACCTGCCGCTCAATGAAATCGTGCTCGATTTCTACGACCGGCTGAAGAGCGTTTCGCGCGGATACGCGTCGCTCGATTACCACCTCGCGGGCTATCAGGAAGCTGATCTCGTGAAGATGGACGTGCTGGTCGGCGGCGAGCCGGTAGATGCGCTCACGCTGGTTTGCCATCGGGAACAGGCTTATGAACGCGGGCGCGAGCTAGTGAGCCGACTGCGCAAATTGATTCCGCGGCAAATGTTCGAAGTTCCCATCCAGGCCGCCATCGGCAGTCGCGTGATCGCGCGCGAAACGGTGGCCGCTATGCGCAAGAACGTGCTCGCGAAGTGCTATGGCGGAGACATTTCGCGCAAGCGCAAACTTCTCGAAAAGCAAAAGGAAGGGAAGAAGCGCATGAAGCGCGTCGGTCGCGTGGACATTCCTCAGGAAGCGTTTCTAGCCGTCCTAAAGGTGAGCGGTAGCAGCGAAGAGGAATAGCTCTCCGCAATCGTCCAGAGGTCTAGTTCCGCTTTCAGGAGAGCCGTCGAAGGCTTCTGCGGAAGGGAACTACCCTTCGCGGCGTTTGACTTCGGCGATGAGGCGGCCGCGCGCAAGTCGCAATGAGATTTCGTCGCCGGGAGCGACGGAATCGGCGGCCCGAATGACGTTGCCAGCGGCGTCGTAGGCGATGGCATAGCCGCGATCGAGGACGCGCAACGGGCTGCGCTCGTCGAGTTGCAGGATCAGCCGCTCGAAACGCTGGCGCTTTGCGGCCAGCAATCGCTCGACGCGGAGCCGCAATTCTCCGACGCGCTGCTCGGTACGCAGGCGCATTGCCTCCAAACGCGCGCGCAAATCAAACGCGGACATGCGCGCGGCAGCGTCCGTGAAGCGCGAGCGAATCCTTTCCAGCTTGCTCCGAAGCGACTCGGCCAGTTGCCCGGACAGCTCGTCCAGGCGCTGCCGGTATTGCCGCACCAGATCCTCCGCTCGCCGGAACGCGCGGTGCGCCAACAAATCCTGCAAGCGGCGCTGGCGGACGAGGATCGAGTAGCGGATGCAATCCGCAAGCTTTCGTTCCAGTTCCGCGATGTGCCGGTCAAAAGCGTCAGCGTTCCCGAATCACGATTTCCGCGGCAGCAGAGGGCGTGGAAGCTCGAACGTCCGCGACAAAATCGGCGATGGTGAAGTCCGTCTCGTGGCCTACTGCGGAGACAATTGGTATCAGCGACGCCGCAATCGCGCGCGCGACCTTTTCTTCATTGAACGGCCACAGGTCCTCGAGCGAACCGCCGCCGCGCGCCAAGATCAGGACGTCGGCCGCGGCGCGGGCGCTGAAGAACGTGAGTGCGCGGACGATGTCTTCGGCGGCGCCATCGCCCTGCACGCGTACCGGATAAATCAAGACGCGGGCATTGGGAAAGCGCCGCCGCAAAATACGCAGGATATCCCTTAGCGCGGCCGCGCGTGGCGAGGTGATCACGCCAATGCGCCCGGGCAGCATGGGCAGCGGCTTCTTGCGGTCCGCGTGGAAGAGCCCTTCGGCATCGAGCTTCTTCTTGAGTTGTTCGAAGGCGAGCTGAAGCGCGCCGAGGCCCACGGGCTCGATATGCTCCACGTAGACCTGATATTCCCCGCGCGCGTCGTAGACGCTGATCGAACCGCGCAGGCGGGCGTGCAGGCCGTCTTCAGGACGAAACTTCAGCCGGATCGCGCTATTGCGAAAGCACACGCAGCGGATCTGCGCGCTTTCGTCTTTCAGCGTGAAATAGAGGTGGCCCGACTGCGCCTCGCGAAAATTCGAGATTTCGCCCTCGATCCAGACGTTTGCGAAAGCCGCGGAGAGCAGCTCGCGGATGCGCGCGTTCAGCTCGCTGACGGTCCAGACCTTGCGCTCGGGGATCAGATTGAATTGGAGCTGAGACATGGTGTCACCGACAATACTCGCCTCACCGTTTCACGTGCGAGATAAGCCAGAATATCACGCTCAGCAGTACGCTTAGTACCAGGCATGTGACCACCGGAAAATAGACGGTAGTGTGCTTGCCCTCCCAGGAAATGTCGCCGGGAAGGCGTCCCAGCCGAAAAGGCAGCTTGCCGCCAATCGCCAGTAACCCGCCAACAACAACGAGTACGACGCCCAACATCAGCAGCAGACGGCCGATTTCGCGCAGCGGCTCCATCGGGCCATTTTATATCGGTGCAAGACAGGTGGCGAATCGCGTTCGAAACATGAGGGCCGATGCGCCACGGCGGCCTCCGGAAGCGAGGTCGCGCGCGGTGTAGGGTGTAGGAGGAGGCAGCGCGACGTTGTTACGCGGCGCTAGAGTTCCATGCCGGAGAAGAAATAGCCGATTTCAAAAGCGGCAGTTTCGGGAGCATCCGAGCCGTGCGTGCAATTTTCCTGAATGCTGGCGCCCAATTCGCGGCGGATGGTGCCAGGAGCGGCCTTGGCGGGGTCAGTGGCGCCCATCGTTTCTCGCCACTTGGCAATTGCGCCGTCTGCTTCGAGCACCATCACGATGACCTTGCCGGAGCTCATAAAATCTGTGAGCTCGCCGAAGAATGGGCGCGACCTGTGAACCGCGTAAAAACCTTCCGCTTCGCCTTTGCTCAAACGAAGCGATTTGATCGCGACGATCTGGAAGCCCGCTTTATGGATGCGGGACAACATATCGCCCGCAAGGCCGCGTTTTACGGCGTCGGGTTTGATGATCGCGAAAGTTCGTTCTGTGGACATTCTCTCGATATCTCCCAGTAATATTCACGAGGCAAAGACCTCTTGCCTCCTGCCTCTTTGCTTCAGCTTTTCAACGCTTCCGCCATCATCTGTCCGATGTCCGCCGGGCTCTGCACGCAGCGGATACCCGCGACGGTCATGGCGGTGTATTTGTCCTTTGCGGTGCCCTCGCCTCCGCTGATGATAGCGCCCGCGTGGCCCATGCGACGGCCTGGAGGAGCGGTTTGTCCCGCGATGAAGCCGACCACTGGCTTCTTCACGTGCTGGCGGATGTACTCGGCAGCTTTTTCCTCGGCGTTCCCGCCGATTTCGCCGATCATGACGATTCCCTGCGTATCTGAGTCTTCATTGAACAAGCGAATCGAGTCAATGAAATTTGTTCCGATGATGGGATCGCCGCCGATGCCAATGCAGGTGGATTGCCCGACGCCGAGATGCGTCAATTGGCCGACGGCTTCATACGTGAGCGTGCCGCTGCGGCTCACCACGCCGACGTTGCCCTGCTTGTGGATGCGTCCGGGCATGATGCCCATCTTGCATTTGCCCGGCGAGATGACTCCCGGGCAGTTCGGCCCGATCAGGCGCGACTTGCTGACGCGCAGGACGGCGTTGACGCGTACCATATCGAGTACTGGAATGCCTTCCGTAATGCAGACCACCAACGGCAGCGCTGAGTCAATCGCTTCGAGAATTGCATCGGCCGCAAACGGCGGCGGCACGAAGATGATGGAGGCCTCGGCGCCGGTTTGCTTCACGGCATCCGCGACCGTATTGAATACCGGCACTCCGTTGTGCAGCGTCCCACCTTTTCCAGGAGTCACGCCACCAACGACCTTTGTGCCGTACTCGGCCATCTGCTGGGCGTGAAAACTGCCTTCGCGGCCCGTGAGTCCTTGCACGATGACCTTCGTGTTTTCGTTTACCAGAACGCTCATCGCGCGCTCCCCGCCAGCCGGACGATTTTTGCGGCGCCGTCTTTCATACCCTCGGCAATCGTGAGATTGAGACCGGAATCCGCGAGAATCTGCTTGCCCATCTCGACGTTGGTGCCCTCCATCCGTATGACAACCGGTACCTTCATCCCGAGCTCGCGCGCCGCCGCCACTACGCCCGTGGCCAGCACGTCGCAACGTAAAATGCCACCGAAAATGTTGATGAAGACGCCGCGCACCTCCGCGTCGCTCATCAGGATGCGAAACGCATTGCGCACCTGCTCGGCGTTCGCGCCGCCGCCCACGTCGAGAAAGTTTGCAGGAGAGCCGCCAGCCAGCTTGATGATGTCCATCGTAGCCATGGCGAGACCGGCGCCATTGACCATACAGCCGATCGTCCCGTCGAGCTTGATGTAGTTCAGGTTGAACTTTGAAGCTTCCACCTCAAGAGGATCTTCCTCGTCGAGGTCGCGCAACTCCTTCAGCTCCTTGTGGCGATAGAGCGCGTTGTCGTCGAAATTGATTTTGGCGTCGAGCGCGACGAGCTTGCCGTCTCCGGTGACAATCAGCGGATTGATTTCGGCGAGTGACGCATCGGTCTCGATCACCGCACGGTAGAGAGCCTGAAAAAACGGCGTGGCGTTGGTCACGGCGTCACCGGAAAGACCGAGGCCAAACGCAAGCTTGCGCGCCTGATAGGGCTGGAGGCCCACAGTGGGATTGATCGTCTCACGCAGAATTGCCTCAGGATTGTTGTGCGCGACTTCCTCGATTTCCATTCCACCCGCAGTGCTCGCCATGACAACAGCAGCCGCGACCGCGCGATCAATCACCACGGCGAGATAGAGTTCGCGGCGAATGTCGAGACCCTCTTCGATCAGCAGGCGCTTCACGATGCGCCCGCCGGGGCCGGTTTGCGGGGTGATCAGCTTCATGCCCAGCATGGACTTTGCGATTTCCGCGGCCTGCTCGGGAGACTTCGCGAGCTTCACGCCACCGGCTTTGCCGCGTCCGCCTGCGTGGATTTGCGCCTTGACGACTACAACCGGTGTCCCGAGCTTCTGCGCGGCCGCGCGCGCTTCGTCGGGAGTAAATGCAACCTCGCCGCGGGGCGTCGGAACGCCATATTTCGAAAGAATGGCCTTGCCCTGATACTCGTGTATCTTCATGAACCTTCCATCAGTGCTAGAATTTTCATTGCGCGAAACGTAGGAGTTTATACGGAAGCGCTAGAGCGGGCAAGGAGCCGCCGAACATCGCGCGCAACACGCCTGCCGTTTCGTTCTGAGTCGCGCCGATACGGTTATGTGGCCCACCTGTGGTGCGGGATGAGCTCTTATGCTCAATGAACTACTGAAAAAACTCGACGCGGGCTACGGGCTTTCGCGCGGCGAAGCAGAACACGTGATGGAAGAGCTGCTCGCCGGGCGGATGAACGACGACGATATCGTGCGTTTGCTTGAAGCGCTGCGCAGCAAGGGCGAAACGGTCGAGGAGCTGGTCGGCTTTGCGACCGCTATGCGGCGTCGCGCCAGCATCACGTTCGCGCGAGTGACAGCGCACGCCGAAGCGCTCGTGGACACCTGCGGCACGGGCGGCGGCACCGTACGCACCTTCAACATCTCAACCGCGGCGGCCTTCGTGGTTGCAGGCGCGGGTGTGCGTGTGGCAAAACACGGCAATCGCTCGTACACAACATCGTGTGGCTCGGCCGACGTGCTGGAGGCGCTGGAAGTGCGCATTGACGCGCCGCCCGAAGACGCAGCAGCGGCAATTGACGAGATCGGAATCGGTTTTTTCTTCGCCCCCACCGCTCATACGGCAGCGCGCCACGCGGCTGCCGCGCGAAAACGCGTCGGGTCGGCGACGGTATTCAATCTGCTTGGCCCGCTCACGAACCCAGCAGGCGCGCGCGCGCAGGTGCTGGGCGTATTCGCGGCAAAATGGACCGAGCCGATGGCGATGGCGCTTGCGGAACTCGGCACACGCCGTGCTTTTGTGGTCCATGCCGATGACGGGCTGGACGAGATCGCTCTCAGTTGCAGCACGCAAGTCTCGGAGGTGCACGGAAAGTCAGTGCAGACATATCGCGTGCAACCCGAGGACTTCGGCATTTTCCGAGCGCCGGTTGATTCCTTGGCAGGCGGCAACGCGGAACAGAACGCGCGAATCATTCTTGAAGTGCTTGCCGGCGCTCGCGGCCCGCGCCGGGACGTAGTGATCGCGAATGCCTCAGCCGCGCTGGTAGCGGCCGGCCGTGCAAGCGACTTTCGAGAAGGCGCGGCGCTGGCAGCTCAGGCGATTGATTCCGGCGCCGCGCGCGAAAAGCTCGAAGCCTTGATCAACTTCACCCGGCGATAGCCTGCCGCGAAGTGTGCCGCCGGTGCCTACTCCTGGTTTTGCAACGCGCGCACGGCCACGATAAATGAGGCGGCCGAAAACGCCGCAAACGCGGCAATCTCCATCCATATCTGGCGCGGCGCTCCGATTCCCACCGACGCGTAGCGCAGAAAATCCACTTCCCACGAAATCGGGTTGGCCAACGCTACAGCACGAAACCATGGGGGCAGCGGCGCAAGCGGATAAAACATCGAACTTGCGAACAGAAACACAAAATAGAAAACGGAAGTGACGCCATTGAACACATCGTTGCGGCGTATCTTCAGCGCGAAAATCGCGTAGAAGAAAAACCAGCCGGCCGCTCCCAGCAGCAGCCCGCCTGCCAGCAGCGGCAACCGGTCCAGCCGCACACGAATGCCGAGCAAAGCCTCTCCAAGCGCGATGGTTAGGGCGGCCTGCGTAATCGCCACGCATAGATTGAACGTTACCTTGCCAAAGAGATACTGCGAGCGGGCAAGAGGATAGGTGAGCATTTCGTAAAAGATGCCGTTGTCGCGGTCGAGAAAGAAACTCCAGGAAGTATTCGACGCAATGCCAAAACTCGCCATGCCCAGCGCGCCCGCCAGGAAAAACGAGTTATAGTTTACGCCTCCCAGCGACGCTGGCCCGCCGAGTCCGTAATTCACACCCACTCCGAAAACGAGCATGTAGAGCGCAGGCATGCACAGGTCCCAGAAAATAAACGTGACGTTCGTGGCGCGAATGCGCGCTTCGCGATAGAGCACGGCTGCAACGGCGGACATGGCTCAGCCCTCCTTCTGCGTCAAAGTGACGAAAATATCTTCCAGGCTGGCGCCCGAAAGCTCGACGTGGAGTAGGCGTCCGCGGCGAGCGAGTTGCGACGCCCATTCGAGCACCTGCGCTTCGTCGGCCTTGAGCGCGAGCTCGATGGTGTTGTTGCTGATCGCGCTGCGCAGCGGGCGCAATGCTTCCACTTCCGATTCGATCCCCTCGGGCATCACGTCAAATGTGAGCGCGACTTCATACACGCCGTCCGAGAGCAGCTTTAGCGCGTGAAGATCGCCGCGCGCTACCTGCCGGCCGTGCTGCATGATCAAGATGTCTTCGCAAAGCTCCTCGGCCTCGCTCAGAACCTGCGTGGTGAGCACGATTGTGCGCCCGCGTCGCGCTTCCTCGCGGAACGCGCCCATCACCGCGCGCTTCAGGATAGGGTCCATGCCGGTAGAAAACTCATCGAGAAATAGCACCGGCGTATCCACCATAAAGACCTTGGCGACTTGCACGCGCCGCTTGAATCCGCCGCTCAGATCCTGCACTTTGCGGCTGACCTCGCTCGTCAGGCCGAACCGCTCCATTGCTTCTCCGGCGCGGCGGCGGGCCGTGGCAGCATCGAGCCCGTGAAAGCGCGCGAAGCTGGAGAGGTTGTCACGCACGCTCAAGAACAAGTCCACCGCAGTCTCCTGCAAGACGACGCAAATGCGCCGCCGCACCTCGAGGGGTTGCTGCACCACATCGAAGCCGAGCACGCTGGCGCGGCCGCCGGTAGGGCGAACGAGCGTCGTCAGCATTTTCAGCGTGGTGGTCTTGCCCGCACCGTTTGGCCCGAGCAGGCCAAAGATCGTGCCGCGCTCCACGCCAAAACTTATGCCGTTGACGGCCTTCACCGGCTCGCCCTTGCGGCGAAACAAGCCACGCGGCGCGTAGATTTTTACAAGGTTCTCGACCTGCAAGGCAAAATCGGTCATGACTGGCTTTCCGGCCTCCACAGGAGACCAAGGTCTATTTGGGAATAATCCGCAATCCGCGGCTGGAGAAAACTATAATGTCCGCCCGGTAGGACGGTCAGAGAACGGTCGCGCGACGCTGAGCGCCGGACCGGTTAGCGGAGGGTGATGATGACTCGCATAGGCGTAACCACGATGCTTGTGATCTGGCTGGTAGCGTATCCGGCCAAGGCGCAGATGTCAAACACAGGCGCCGGGCACACGGCCAGCCAAGTACGCGAGTGGCGCGAGGCCAACGAGACGCGCGTCATGAATGAGATGGTCTCTCTGCTGGCAATTCCAAACGTGGCGACCGACACGCAAAACATTCAGCGCAACGCGGCAAAGCTGGTGGAGATGCTTCACGCGCGAGGTTTTTCCACGCAGCTCCTTCCCACTGTCGAGGGCCGTGGCCCCGTGGTTTTTGGCCGGCTCGATACCCCTGGCGCAAAGCGCACGGTGATCTTCTACATGCACTACGACGGCCAGCCCGTAGACCCGAGCACATGGACCAGCTCCAAGCCGTTCGAACCAACGCTGCGCGACGCTCCTCTGGAAGCTGGGGGCAAGATCATTCCTTTCCCTGCGGATGGCCGCTTCGAGGACAATTGGCGCTTGTACGCACGGTCATCGGGGGACGATAAGTCGCCAATCATCGCACTACTCGCCGCGCTCGATGCCTTGCGCGCGAGGCAGATTCCGGTTGGCGTCAACATGAAAGTCGTCTTCGACGGCGAGGAAGAGGCAGGTTCACCGAATCTCGAAAAGACATTGCTCGCACACCGGGAGCTGCTCACCGGAGATCTGCTGGTGAACGGCGATGGACCTGTTCACCAATCGGGGCGTATGGAGCTGACGTTTGGAAACCGCGGCATCGTGGACGCGCAAATCACCGTGTACGGGCCGTCGCATCCGCTGCACAGCGGCCACTATGGCAACTGGGCGCCGAATCCCGCGATGCGCCTGGCACAACTCTTGGCTACCATGAAGGACGAGAACGGCCACGTGCGAATAGCAGGATTCTATGATGGCGCCACGCCGCTGGGCCCGACCGCGCAAGAGGCCCTCGAAGACATGCCGGCGAATGACGCCGATCTCGAGCACGACCTTGCCATCGCGAAGCCCGACGGCGGCGGAAAAAAGCTGGTCGAGCTGCTCACCGAGCCATCGCTGAACGTGGATGGTTTGCGTAGTGAGGACGTAGGAGCGCAGTCCCGCACGGTGATACCTGACCGGGCAACGGCGGCGATGGACATGCGTCTGGTGAAAAACATCACTCCGGAAATGCAATTCTCACGCCTGGTCGCGCACATCCGCGCGCAGGGCTACTTCGTAACTTCCGATGAGCCCACGATGGAGGAACGCCGCACGCACGATAAGGTTGCCAAAGTGACGATGACGGCCGGAGGCTATCCGGCTTCGCTGACTTCGATGGATTTGCCCGTGTCAAAGGCGATGGTGCGGGTCGTGGACGCGGCGGCAGGCGGCGGTGTCGTCAATATGCCGATTCTCGGTGGCAGTTCGCCGATGTATATTTTCGAAAATCTCGGCCTACCTGTCATTGGCGTTCCAATTGTGAACTATGACGACAACCAGCACAGCCCAAACGAAAATCTGCGCTTGGGATATTTTTGGCGCGGCATCGAGATCTACGGGGCGATCCTCGCCGATTTGAAGTGGTAGCGGCGCCTGCGATTTGGAGCGCCGCCTCGCGTGGTTCGACGCGCCCCGCTACTTCAGCGCGAGAAAATTGCTCAGCAACTGTTTCCCGGACTCGGTGAGCACCGATTCCGGGTGGAATTGCACGCCTTCGACACGCAGTTTGCGATGGCGCAAGCCCATGATGGTGTGATCGGCAGTTTCTGCGGAGATCTCGAGTTCGCGCGGCAGCGACTTCCGCTCGACGATCAACGAGTGGTAACGCGTGGCCGTAAACGGCTTCGCCAAGCCACGAAAGATCGTCTTGTTGTCGTGAAACACTTCGCTGGTCTTGCCGTGTACAACTTTTGGCGCGCGCACAACGCGACCTCCAAACGCGCAGCCAATTGCTTGGTGTCCCAGACACACGCCCAAAATCGGAATCTTGCCTGCGAAGCGCTGGATCAACTCGATGGAAATGCCTGCATCCTGCGGTGTGCATGGCCCGGGCGAAATCACAATTCGTTCGGGCTTCATCGCGGCGACTTCGTCAAGGGTGATCTGATTGTTACGGCGCACCTCGAGCGTCGCGCCCAATTCTCCAAGATACTGGGCCAGGTTGTAAGTGAACGAGTCGTAGTTATCGAGAAGCAGGATCATCGCTATTGTCCCGCCCCGTGTGCTATCTCAATCGCGCGGAAGAGGGCTTTCGCTTTGTTGACCGTTTCTTCGTACTCGCGCGCCGGGACGGAATCCACCACCAGTCCCGCGCCAGCTTGCACATAAGCGACGCCGTTTTTCACGACCAGGGTCCGAATCGCGATACAGGAATCGAGGTTGCCCGAAAAATCGAGATACAAGATCGCTCCGCCGTAAACGCCACGCCGCGTCGGCTCGAGCTCGTCAATGATTTCCATGGCGCGAATTTTTGGAGCGCCCGTTAGCGTGCCTGCCGGAAAACACGCTGCCAGTGCGTCAAAGCAATCCACGCCCGCTCGCAACGTGCTGCGGAGGCTCGACACCAGATGCAAGACGTGCGAGTAGCGCTCCACATACATCAATTTCGCCACGCGCACCGAGCCGTACTCCGAAACGCGCCCGAGATCGTTGCGCCCCAGGTCCACCAGCATGATGTGCTCGGCTCGCTCTTTCGGATCGGCGACGAGCTTGGCCTCGTTTCGCTGATCTTCGGCTTCATCCCGGCCCCGCGGCAACGTGCCGGCAATCGGATGATAGAACGCTTCCTGCCCCTGCACCTTCACGAGCATTTCGGGCGAGCTGCCCGCCACGGCGACATCGGCAAGCTTCAGGTAGTACATGTAGGGCGACGGGTTCACCACACGGAGCGCGCGATAAATTTCGAATGGATCGGCGCGCATGGGTGCTTCGAAGCGCTGGCTGAGCACGATCTGGAACGCATCTCCCGCCCGGATGTATTGCTTCGATTTGCGGACGGCCGCTAGAAAGCGAGCCTTCGAAAAGTTCGAAGTGAAGTGGGGCGCGGCGCCCTTTCTCCGGGAAAGTTTGCGGCGCGCCTTGTCCGCCGGCAGCGGCTGCTCGAGCAGTTTGCGTGTGGCCGCGATCTCGCGCGCGGCCGTATTGTATTTTGCGCGGAGGCTGCCCGGCCCCTCCGCAAAAACGCTCCTTACAATCCAGATGCGGTGCTGCACGTGATCGAATGCGACCAGCCCCAAATAAAACATCATGACGGCGTCATCGAGAGCGACATCGTCGCGCCCGCTGTCCGGCAGCTTTTCGAACTGCCGCACCATGTCATACGCGAAATAACCGATCGCGCCGCTCACCAGAGGAGGCAGGCCGGGCACGCGAACAGCTCGGTAGCGCTGCACAAGTTTGCGCAGGTACTCCATCGGCTGCGCCCGCTGCCAATCCATTTGGGCGTTCGATTCGAGCACGCACGCGCCGTCCCGATAGCGAAACACCTCGGCCGGATTTGCGCCCACGAAGGTGTAGCGCGCGATCTTTTCGCCTCCTTCGACGCTTTCGAGCAGGCAAGCATAGCGCGCGTCACGCGCCAGCCGAAGATAGGCGGAGACGGGCGTCAGCAAATCGCCGCGTATTATCTCGTACACGGGTACGAGGTTTCCCTGCCGCGCCAATTTACAAAATGTCTTGAAGTCGGGCTGAATCATGGACCGTTGTCACTCTACCATGAGGGCGCCGGGCCCTCTTCGCGGCGCAGCGCTGCCAGCACGGCTCGGCGCATCACAGTCACCGGCGCGCGGCCGCCAAACCAGATCTCCCACTGCGCCGCCGCCTGCGCGACAAACATCTCCACGCCGGAAACGGTTTCGATTCCGCGCCGTGCCGCCAGTCGCAACAGCGGGGTTTCAATCGGGCGATAAACCATGTCCATCACCACTTCGCAATTCATTTCGTCCGCCTGAAGCGGAGAACCGCTGGCGCCGGCCAAGCCTACAGGCGTCGCGTTGATGATCGCCGCAAAACGTGCCCTCCGCAGCGCCGGACGAGACACGGCCTCGCCGCCAACCGCGCGCGCTAACTCCCGCGCCTGAGCGGCGCGACGCGCGCAAATCACGACCTCTGCTCCTCCTTCCGCCAGCGCGAACGCCGCTGCGCGGGCCGCGCCACCGGCGCCCAGCAACAGCACGCGATTGCCGCGCAGTCGCAAGCGCGATTTGAGCGCCTGCAGCACGCCAACGTAGTCCGTGTTGTAGCCGTGGAACCGCCCGTCGCCCTGCACCACAACGGTGTTCACCGCGCCGATCCTCGCGGCAAGCGGATCACACTTTGCCAAGTGGCGCAGGATGGCTTGCTTATACGGCAGCGTGATGCTGAACCCAGCCAAATCCAGCGAAGGCGCGGCTTTCAGAAAATCGCGCAGTGCGCGCACTGGAATTGGAACGTAGATGGCATTCACATGCCGCGCCACATACGCGGCGTTGTGTAGCACCGGTGAAAGCGAGTGCAATACGGGATCGCCGATAACGCCGTAGATTCGCGTCCGGCGATCAAGCCGGTCCGCGCGATAAAGCTCGCGCATCTCCTGCAGCGAAAGCTGGCCGGGCGCAGTTGCCGCCTCGGCAGCAGCGTACGCGAGCGCGCTTCCTCGCCGTAACGCCAGCACGCGGCCCGGCAGGCCTGCTTCCCCCATGGGCACCGCGACCACGTCGCGCCGGCCCTCCCCCGTCCGCAACAAGCGGACAGTGTCCCCGAGCGTGCGGCAATGCGTGGCAATCTTGATCGCGGCGCCGCCGCAGCGTTTCAGCCGGCGAACAATCTGCCGGAGACCGCCTGGCGTCCGCGCGAAATCGTGAAAGGAAGCTAAGACTTTCGCTCCCGCCTGCCGCAGCTCGCTCATGCCCTTCTTACCCAACGGTTCGGCCGACTCCACCTCCACATCGCACCAGGCGCATCCGGCCTTCGCGGCGGCGAGCAGTCCCACGCGTTGCGCAGCCAGACCGCCCTCGAAGCGGCCCCCCGCGACGCGCCGCCGGAGTGTCGCAATCACACACAGTCGCAGCCGCGCGTGCTTCCGGCCTTGATCCGGCGCGTGCAGAATCGCCGGAAGATGTCCGAGCAATTTTTCCAACTCTCCGCGTTTCGAAAGCCAGTCCAGCCTTAGCTCGACGGTTGGATATGGCGCCCGAGACCGGCGCAAGACCGAACGAATCCGCCTCAGTGCGTCCTTCGCGGTGGATTCGGCTATCACGGCGCAAATTCGATCTGCAAACAGCACGCAAGCTCCTCTGGCGACCCCGGCAAAAACTAAAGCTGGGCTTCTACCACGCGGTATCGCGTGTGTAAAGTGACACGGGTGGTTCTATTGACGCTCTCTGAGCCCTTTGTTAGCTTCGAGTTGCGAGGCTCTTGGCCAAGATCTGCAGGGGCCATAACGTCCAAGGAGTGAATAAGATGCGAGTGAAATGGATGTCACTTTGTCTGATTTGCGGATTGGCTGCTGGCGTTGCCGCGGCTCAAACTTCGCCCGCGACGCCGGATGTGTCCGCGATGTATTGCTCCGGAATCGTGACATCGGACGCCGTGCCTCAAGACACCTACCTAATCTCCGGCGAGGAATCTTACGATAAGACGACCTTCAATCTGCACGGACTGGTCTTCCTCAACCGGGGTTCGAATCAGGGCGTCAAGGTTGGCGACGAGTTTCTCGCTGTACGCGCCGAAAAGGAGCAGCTCCAGCAACAGTGGTTCAAGCCGCAAAACTCGCTGATGCGGGCGATGGGCACCACCTACTCCGACCGGGGACGTATCCGCGTCGTCCACGTGGATGCGAAGGTCTCCACCGCAGAAATCGTGTTCGCCTGCAGCTATCTGCAGCGTGGCGACATCCTCCTTCCGTTTACCGAGCGGCCCGCGCCGCCGCTGAAACCCGATGGGGTGCTGAACTATTTCGCGCCTCTGGTAGGCAAAACGGCCATGATTGTCAGCACCAAGGGCTTCGGCCAGGCAGTAGGACCGCACGAAATCGTATATGTGAACATGGGTTCCCATGAAGGCGCACAGGTCGGCAGCTACTTCCGCATGTTCCGGTATCAGGGCGATTCGAAGGAATATCTCTATAACGACCATGGGCTCGCGTATAAAGCCTACGGTTTCGGAAGCACGCCCGTCAGCTACACCGGGGCGGACTTGCCCCGCGACGTCGTGGGGGAAGGCGTGGTGTTGCGCGTTACCGGCAATACTGCCACCGTCATGGTTCTGTCCACACGGACTGGATCTGTCTTTGCCGGTGACTACGTCGAGTTGGAATCACCGCAGCAATAGCCCTCAGAGTTGTCATTTGGCATCGGGCGCTGTGCGCGGCAGGCTGTGCCGCCTCTTATGAGGAAGGCACGGCCTCTGCGACAGCGCCCTTCGCATGACGCGCCTTCCTTACCGAATACCTCCAACGCAGCACGCTCACCACTACGATCACGAGCAGGCAGCTTTCAATGAACACTTTGCCGCCATCGAACCAATCCACGGGTGAATTCTTCAGGTCAGGGTCGGTAAAGACACTGTGCCAAAACATCGCTATCGCCGCCACATACACGCTGAAATGAAAGGCCTTCCACACACGCCGGCCTAGCCTCACACGGAAGTACGAAGTCACCACCACAACGGCGACCATATACAACGCAATGGCGCCGATGGTGTTTTCAAGCGGCTGGCTTGGAGAATGCACCGGATAAACGAGGTCCATCACGCGAAACCTTGTTGTCTTGTTGAAGAGCAATACGAAGGGATGCAGGATCGAAACCGAGAGCGCGATGTAGCCCGACCAATTATGGAGACGGAAATAATTAAACCTGCGATGCGGCCAGTATCGCAGCGGGCTGTAGCGGAAGGCCATCAACATTCCCAGTAGCATGTTGATGGCGACCGCACCCACCGCCACCAAGCCGACGTACGCGGAAAGATCAAGGACGGTAATGCCCATAGGCAGCATGGTCTTAGCCGTTTGCGGGAGAACAGTTTGCCTTCCGAGGCCGGAGCCTCAGCACCCGAACATGACTCCGCCCCAACGAATCCTGCCGCAACATAACAGACTGAGACGTTCCGATGGAAGGATGTGGTTTCACGCCGGAAGCCTATTCCTCCCGGCGCACCGTGCCGCCTGAAGACTCCGCTGCCGAATCCATGCCGGAGCCAAGCTCTCTTTCGGAGAAGACCTCCGCCGTAAAGGCCAGGATCCTCGCTTCCGGCAGCTTCCATGCCTCGCGAGCAAGCCCGGCCTTCTCGCAAGTCTCTGCGAGGAAGCGCTCGCGTGTGAAACCGTGCTCGGTGGCCACCTGGGGCAGAAGCAGTCCGCGATCATTGCCGGCTTCAATCCAGAGACCATGCCGGCCGATTTCGATCTTGTCCGGCTGAACGGACTCCATCGGCGACAGCGCGGAGATTTCTATGGTGAGCTCCGCGACTTCCCCAGGACCGACAGGAGCGAAACGCGAATCCTCCCGCGCAGCCAAGACCGCGCAGCGAGCAACCGTTTGGACGAGCGGCTCGAGGCTCAGCGGTTGGCCGACGCAGCCTCGCAGCTGATCCCGGCGCGAGAGCGTGACGAAGGCGCCGCGAGGCTCCCCCAGCGATCCGGAGTGAGCCGCCGGCCGCCAGGGCCGCCCAAAAATCACCGCTTCCACAATGGATTTCCGCGCGATTTGCAGAAGGAGACGCCGGTCGTCGCTAGAGAGTGGGGACATCCTGCATTTTCTTTTTCGTGGACTCGAGAAGCCGGAGCTGCCGGCGTTGCTTGATGCTGCTGTCCACCTGGCTCCAGAACTTCATGAAGTATTGCACCGCTGAGGCAACCGCGCTCGCTACCACGAGCCATAGCAACACTGAACCGACCTTATGCAGCAGCAAGTGCTTTGCGCCCAGGATCACCACGCTCGCGGCGAGCACCTGCAAAACCATTTTTGTCTTTCCCAGCGCCGAAGCCTGAATTGTCAGGCCCTCGGCGGAGGCAATACTGCGCAATCCGCTCACCGTAAACTCGCGACCGATGATGATCACCACCATCCATGCCTGCACGAGCCCCATTTGCACCAGCGAGATAAACGCGGCTGAAATCAAAAGTTTATCCGCAATCGGGTCGAGCAGAATCCCCAGGGTCGTTTCTTGCCCACGGCGGCGCGCCAAAAAACCGTCAGCCCAATCCGTGGCCGCTGCCAAAAGCAGGATCAGCACACCCCAGATCACAAACGGAATCGACACGCCCCATAAAACCACGTTTGGCTGGCGGGTAAGGAGAACCACAACGAGCAAGGGCACGAAGAAAATCCGGAGAAGAGTCAGCGCGTTGGGCAGGTTCATAGACCACCGAGGGCCGTCAGAGACATTTCAAGCCGTGGCTTCCCGCTGAAGGGCTCACTATAGCCCCCATTATCGCCGCAGTCAACGCTGCTCGGGAGCGCGTCGGAGCGCTTTGGGACCGGTCACGGCGATCTGCTCAGACGGGTAATCAGTTACTTTTCACGCACATAGGTGCTGCAGACTTGTGCAAAACTCGAATCCATCTCCTAAATCGCCCGTTAACCAGAACTACAACGCTCCGAGACGACGAATAATCTAAGCTACTGTATCTAAACGTCTTATGGGGGCATAGGAAGCAGGCCGCGCCGTTGACAAGATTTTCGAGCGGCATCCACCCGATCCAGCGCATTCAATTTCCACAGACTTTTCCACTCCTGACATCTGCGAAATGTATGAGAAACAGCCCCTAAAGGCAGACATTTCCGCTTTCAGGCCCTGGTGGGCCCGCGCAGAACTCGCACCGGAAGCAGGATCAGCGCCTTTACCAAGTCAAGCACGCCGCCCACGGCAATCCCCGCGAGCCGGAAGGGCAACAAGAGAAGCCATACGATGGGATAGAGCACCAGCGCGACCAACGCCAGAGGCCAGCAGAGCACCAGCAGGATGCACCAAAGCAGGAATCCAATCATCGCGTCTCGCTTACAGGCTGTTACAGAAGACTAGTACGCTAAAGTCACCTTCCGTGTTCCGTCGGAGTGAACGCCTCTTCCTTAGCGGGATGCTCTCCGGGCTGGGCGTATTGCGTCAGGCGGCGCGCCAGAGATTCGGGCAACTCCGTGTCCAGTCTCATTTCTGCATTGCCTACGGCAGAATGGACCACGCGGCCCAGCGCATGGATCAGCGCCAGCGACCTTCCATCCGAAAGCGGTACATGAAGCGTCAGGCGCACGATGGGATCCACGGGCATCGCTTCGTCAATCCGCCGCAGCAAGTCTTCGAGCCCCGTGCCGTTCGAAGCCGAAACGTACGCCTTGTTCTTATTCGCGCTTGCCAATTCAGCCGCGTCTTCCGGCGGCAGCAAGTCAATTTTGTTGCAAACGTGCAGCCGCGGCGTCTGATCCACTCCGAGATCGGCGAGGACTTTTTCTACTTCCACATCCTGCTCTGCGTGCCGGGGGTTCGCGACGTCGGTCACGTGCAGGAGCAGCGCCGCCTCCCGCACTTCCTCGAGCGTCGCGCGAAAAGCGGCGATCAACGCGGGTGGCAGCGCCCGGATAAATCCAACGGTGTCCGACAAGAGCACGCGGCGGCCGGAGGGCATGCGCACGGCGCGCACCGTTGGATCGAGCGTGGCAAACATGCGCGAGGATACGACTACTTTGGCGCTGGTGAGCGCATTGAACAAAGTTGATTTGCCGGCATTCGTGTATCCCACCAGAGCAACGGTCCCGAGTGGGACGGCTTGGCGCGAAGCGCGCCGCTGCGAACGTTGCCTGCGTAACGTTTCGATATTCTGCTGCAACCGCTGGATTCGGTCGCGGATCCGGCGCCGGTCGGTTTCAATTTTCTGTTCGCCGGGACCACGTGTGCCGATGCCGCCTCCCAAACGCGAAAGTTCCTTGCGGCTTCCCGCCAGCCGAGGCAGCACATAGTTCAACTGCGCCAATTCAACTTGCAACTGGCCCTCGCGGCTGCGCGCGTGCTTGGCAAAAATATCCAGAATGAGCTGCGTGCGATCAATCACGCGGCGGTCCAGCACGTCGTCAATATTTCGCTGCTGACTTGGCGTCAAGCTGGCGTCAAAAATCACCAGACTGGCTTTCCGAAATTGGGCTTCGGCTTCAATCTCCTCGAGCTTGCCACGTCCTACCAGCGTAGCCGGGTCGGGCTTGTCGCGAAGCTGCAGAATTGAACCGACCACATTGCCACCGGCGCTTTCGGTCAGCTCCGCAAGCTCGGCAAGAGACTCCCGCTCGGCGTGGCCTGCTTCCAAACCGGGCACGCGCGGCGCACGTTTTCGCCCCAACCCGACGAGCAATACACGCTCGCGGGAGTCGGTAGATTTCGAAGTCTTCATTCGGGTGGCAGCGTTTCGGTAAGAACGTGCATTTGCTGAGATCAGTATACTACGCTGGCGTCACCGGCTAGCGCGTCACCGGCGGCTACGACTGCGTCGTCAGTTGTTCTGACGGACGGCACTACATCCTTGATCCGGCCGCCGCGCTGCCTGGAGCGGACAATTCCATTTGCAAATAGTGCAGCGCGGAGTCCGCGACGCGAGCGTCATCACCAAAACCTTCGAACCACCGCACGTCCGATTCTTTTCGAAACCAGGTGAGCTGCCTCTTGGCGTACCGCCGCGTGGCCTGCTGGATTACCGCAATCGCCGCGGGCAGGGTTTTCGTGCCTTCGAGATGCTCGCGGAGTTCTCGATACCCAATAAAGAGGAACGGCTTGGCGTCATTCGAAATGCCCTGCCCGACTAGCGCCTTCACTTCATCGGGCCAGCCACGCTCCACCATTGCAATCGTCCGGCTTTCGATGCGCTCGTACAAAGCCGTGCGCGGCGGATTCAAACCGATCTTAATGGGCCGGAAACCCGGCAAGCGTTGTCGGCCGCCACGATGCACCTCCGTCAGTGGTTTGCCGGCCAGTATGCAGACTTCGATCGCGCGCACGAGCTTGGGCGCGTCGTGCGGACCGATTCGCTCCGCGGCCGCAGGGTCCATCCGCGCCAGCAGCCGATGCAAATATCCCGGCCGGTTGCGCTCGGCCCGGCGCAGCAGCCGTTTGCGCAAATCCTCGGAACGCAGCGGCGCATCCGCCAGACCTTCCAGCAGCGCCCGCAAATAAAGGCCCGTGCCCACCGTGAGAACCGGCAGACGGCCGCGGCCGCGAAGATCATCAAGCACCAAGATGGCCCGCTTGCGATATTCCCCCGCGGTAAAGAGCTCATGCGGCTCTAGCAGATCAAGCAGGTGGTGTGGAACTTCCCGGCGTTCGTCCGCGCTCGGCTTAGCGGTGCCCACGTCGAAACCGCGATACACCTGCGTGGAATCGCACGCGAGGATTTCGCCGTTCAAACGTTGGGCCAGCCACACGCCAAGTGACGACTTGCCCGACGCGGTGGGGCCAACGATCGTCACCAACGGAGCCAGCAAAGCTGCGGGAGACGGTGGGGATTGGGAGTCAGACATCAGAAGCGCTTCCAGTATCGAACCAGAAGAAAAATCAGCGCGAGAAACCCCAATAAAATTACGCCCAGGACTTGATTGCGCCCGGCTCTCACTGGCCTTGGGGCAACGGAAGGTTGTAGAGAAACATGAACCGTAGCTCGATATATGGACCGGAGAAAGCGCCAGGAAGAGGCTCGAAGGGCGACGAGGCGCGAATCGAAGACATCGCGGCCCGGTCCAGTGGCTCCTTGCCCGAGGGCCCTTCGAGAATCGGCTCGGGTTGCAGCACAGTGCCGTCTCGCATAATTCGAAAACGCAAGATAACGCGGCCTTTTTCCCCCATACGTGCGGATTCCGGAATGATGGCATACCAATTGCGCTTCACACTGGCAAGCACGCGCGCAAGATAGTTGTTAAAGTCCACGCCCTCGGTCGGCGTAAGCAGTTGCATGCCGCCGGCGAAATCCCCGCCTCCGCCCGCGCCGCCGCCTCCGCCATAGCCTCCTCCCAATCTGCCGCTGAAACCTATTCCGGGAGGGGCCCCGCTATCGCGCGAAAGATCCTGCACTCCCTGCTGCACCGACCCGCCGGCCGAATACTTTGGCAATACCAGCCCGTTTGGCGTGGTTGTGCCCGGTTGGATCGGCTGGATAGACGGGGCAGGCCTTGGCGCCTCGGTGCGTGGCTGCACCGGAGGCTGAACCTGCTGCGCAGCGCTCGAATTCGGAGTTTGGGGAATATCCCGTGGCTGTTCGCGAGCCACGGTCGGTAGCTGAGGAGACGGGGCCGACGGCTGGAGCGGTGGCGCGATCTTCCGCAGGAACTTCGGGTCAATTTTCAGCTTGTTACTTTGCGGCTGCGGGGGCGCCTGTACGCGCGGCACGTTCTTGAGGTCCGGCGGCAAATAGAGATATCCCAACTGTTGTGCCGCCTGGTCAATTTCGGCTTGGGTGGGCTCGCGGCCCGGGAACCACTGCATCAACATCACGATGATGAGAAACGCCAGGGCGTGCATGAGAGCCGACGCGCCGCGCAGCACCCATCTCTTCTCATCCCGCATGGCCGCTGGTGGCTGGGCGAGAAGGTTCACTTCGCCCGTCGTCATCACGTCCGGATCAAGCACTTCCGGCAGGTCCCACGAGCGCATCTTGGCATGCTCGACGATTTCCGGCGGCTTGGCGTCCTTCGGCACAGCAGTCGGCGTGGCGATCACGTCGAGTGGCACGTACTTCGAGAGGGTGGTGGCGACATCAAGAGCGCCGATGGGCATGTCTCTCGCGATAAGCACTCGGGCTGGCAAAACATCGAGTGGCATGTACGCGGGAATCGTCGAACGCGTGTCCAGCGGCACGATAGGCATGTCCCCCGGGACCATCGTCCGAGCGTCAAGCTCCGTGCTGCGACGGCGGCCCGGCTCGGTGCTGGTGGCGGAGAGCGGACGAGCGTCTGTGGGAACGAGGGTCCGGGCGATCATGACGGAATGGCCTGGGAGGGCACGAAGGCACCTATTTGGACGCGGCGTCCGTGTTCGAGGATGCTTGCCGCCACCTGGTTCGCCAGTTCGAGCGCGCGGCGCCCTGCAACCCCGTCAACGCGCGGCACTTGGCGCGTGCGTACGCAGTGAAGGAAAGCCTCGAGTTCGGCCGCGAGCGGCTCGCGCGAATCCGTCGGCAGTTTTTCGTAGGCGAACTCCGGTTCCGGCCCGGACTTGCGCACCCGGACGCGCAGAACGTCCCGGCGCCCGTAGTCGAGTGAAATGTACTCATGATCCTGAAAGAAGCGCATTTTTCGAACGCGCTCGGTAGAAACGCGGCTGGCCGTGACGTTCGCCACGGCGCCCGACGCAAACTCAATGCGTGCGTGCGCGATGTCCACTTTGTCTGTCAGCACAGGGATCCCGACGGCTTTCACGTCGGCGACCGCCTCGCCCACCAGCGCCAGCAAAATGTCGAGATCGTGAATCATCACGTCGAAAACCACGTCAATATCCAGGCTCCGCGGGCTGAACACGCCGAGCCGATGCACTTCGAAAAACAATGGGCGCCCAAGAATACGCTCCGCTGCGATGACGGCAGGGTTGAAGCGCTCCAAATGGCCGATCTGCAGGATTCGCCCGCTTTCTTGGGCCGCCGCGATCAGTTCGTCCGCTTCCGCGAGCGACGCCGCTACCGGCTTTTCGACCAGAACGTCCAATCCCATACGCAGCAACGCGCAGCCGATGCGAGCGTGTTCGACGGTCGGTACCGCGAGGCTAATCGCATCCACATTTCCGCGTAAGGATTCAATTCCGGGCCGAGCCGTAGTTCCAAATTCTGACGCGACCTGGGCAGCGCGCTCGGCGTTGAGATCCACGACTCCGATGAGCTCTGCCTCCGGCAACTCGCGATAGACGCGCGCGTGGTTGCGGCCGAAATCGCCCACGCCAACCACGGCGACGCGAATCTTTTGCTTTGAAACTTTGTTCTCTGCCGCGCTCATGATTGGGACTTAGCGGGTCCGGCCCGCTCTACGGCCGCGGTCTCGAACGCTTGAATCGCGATGCCCGCGGCGTCTGCCGCTTCGATGAGTTGCGCGCGATCGAAAAGCAGCGTTCGGTGCGCATCAATCGCCAACGCGGTGGCGTGCGAACGCCGCATCACTTCGATGGTCGGCAAACCGATCACCGGTACGTCAAAACGCATATCCTGGCGCGGCTTGCTCACCTTCACAACCGTCAATTCCTGGCCGCCCACGATGCGCGCGGCGCGTTCGATTGTTTCGTCGGTGCCTTCCATGGCTTCAATTGCGACGCACGCGAGGTCGCGCACGACGACGGTTTGGCCCAGGTCCATCGCGGCGATATGCCGCGCCACTTCGAGGCCGTAATTCATGTCCGCGGTTTCACGCGCATCCGGCGCGCGCCGCGTCAACAAGCCCGGCTCGGGGATCAAGGGTTTCAGAAACACCGTCGAGTCCACAAGCTGAATGCCTTCCGATTCGAGAACCTTGGCGACCGCGCCGATCAATGAATCGGTGTTTTTTCTCGGCAAAGCGAAGAGCAGCTTTGCCAAGCGCCAGTCCGGCCGGATCGAACTGAATATCTTATTATGCTTCACCTGCCCGGCCATCACCGCACGCCCGACACCTTCCTGGTGCAACAAATCGATTGTGCGTCCCAGATCGCCGAGTCCCACCCAATGCAGCCGCGGCGCAACCCGCTCGAGTTCGGGCGAAGCTTCTTCCTTCAAAGCAATCACGGCCATCTCGATGCCCTGGCTGCGCGCACCCTCGAGCACCAGAAACGGGAATCGCCCGTTCCCTGCGATCAAGCCCCAACCGGCAGGGCTGGCCGGTTCAGACTGAAAAGATGAACGGGAAATAGACATACGAGGGCGCTACTTGACCAGACCACGCTGGGCCGATTCGATAAAGGCGATCAATTCTTTGACGTCTTCCGAAGGGGAAAGCGTTTCGCGCATTCGCTCGATAGCTTGCGTGGTGTTGAGCTTTGAGCGCAACAGCAAACGAAAGGCCTGCTCGATGGCTTCGGTCCGCTCGGCTGAAAAGCCCCGCCGTTCGAGCCCGACCTTGTTCAAGCCAAAGCAATGGGTTTCCCGTTCGGTAACCACCATGCTAAACGGCGGCACATCCTGCGTGATGACGGTGCACGCGCCGACATAAGCATGTTTTCCGATACGGCAGAATTGATGCACCGGACTGAACGCTCCGATATTGGCGTGGTCTTCGACGGTGACGTGGCCCGCGAGTGTAGCTCCGTTCACAAAAATGGTGTGGCTGCCGATCTGGCAATCGTGCCCCACGTGCGAGTACGCCATAAAAAGGTTGCCGCTGCCAATGCGCGTGGTGCCGCCGCCATGGTGCGTGCCCCGGCTGATCGTGACACATTCGCGAAATTGATTGGCATCCCCAATCACGAGTTCGGAACGTTCGCCCGCAAACTTCAAATCCTGCGGAACGCTTCCCACCGTACAAAAGGAATGGAAAACATTTTCGCGGCCAATGCGTGCGGGACCCAAGACCACGGCATGCGGAAGGAGTTGGCAGCCCTCTCCCAACTCGACCTCATCCCCCACCACGGCCCAGGCGCCGATGTGAACGCCCTCGCCGATGCGCGCGCTGGGCGAGATAGAAGCTCGCGGGTCCGCCTGAAAACCGGGCGCCTTCGGTGATCCGGCTGCCACCGCCTCGTTCATGGATAGTTTGGCCAAGCCTTTTTTAACCCTGCGTGGAGGGTTCCGGCGCGGAATCGCGGTCCACCATTTTGCACATCAGCGTTGCTTCCGCCGCAAGCTCGCCCTGCACGCGCGCATATCCCTGAAGCTTGCAGAACGTACCGCGCCAATTGAGGACGATCACTTCGAGTATAAGCTGGTCGCCGGGAATCACGGGCCGGCGAAAGCGGGCATTATCCACCGCGGCAAAATAGAGGAGCTTGTTTTCGCGGTCGGGAATTTCCTGCAGGAGGAGCAGGCCCCCGGCCTGCGCCATGGCCTCGATCATGAGCACGCCGGGCATGATGGGTTTGCCGGGGAAATGGCCCTGGAAATAGGATTCATTGATTGTGACGTTCTTCACACCCACGATGCGTTTGAGGCGCTCTATTTCCAGCACGGCATCCAACATCAAAAACGGGTAGCGATGCGGCAGCATTTTCTGGATGCCATTGATGTCGAGGATCATCCTATCTCCCGAGAAGCGAGCGGCGCCCGCCGCACAAATCACTTGCCGCGGTAATCAGGTGATTATACGCGAGGAAAATGAGCGGGTCGAACGCTCGCAAGAGCCGCATTGCCCGTAGTGAAATGGCTTGTTAGCATAAGCCCCGATTCGAATCCATTGTGATTTGAACCCAAGGCGATTTGAGCCCAAGAATGCCCCGGTCTAAATCCACAGCGCCGCGCACTGCCCAACTGCCAAAAGCCCGCTCTGCCGTATCTGGCGCGCCGGAACCGGAAGTGTTGCGCCTCTTACTGCGCGATCTTCGCGGGCGCAACGCTGAAATCCTGCGGCTGCTCGAAAAATTCGTGCGCATTGAATCGCCGAGTCTCGATAAACCTGCTGTGGATCGCCTTGGCGATCTCGTGGCCGCGGAATGGAAGAAGCGCGGTGCGGAGGTGGTCCGGCTTCGGCAGAAAGAGCGCGGCGATCACCTATTGATACGCCTGCCAGGGAGTGGGGGCCACCGTCCTGGGCACGTCTTGCTTCTCGGCCACCTCGATACCGTCTACGACCTCGGCGTCCTCGCGCGCATGAGATTCCGCGTGTCGCGCGGGCGAGCCTGGGGGCCTGGCATCTTTGACATGAAAGGAGGACTCGCGCTCGCGCTTGCGGCAGTAGACAGCTTGCAGCGCTGTGGCATCACGCCGCGCAAAGAGCTTGCTTGCCTTTGGACAACTGACGAAGAAATCGGGAGCGAGACTTCGCGACACGCGATCGAGCAGCAGGCTCTGCGCAGCAACGCCGTGCTTGTGCTCGAACCCGCGGGCGAGCCGCACGGTGCGCTGAAGACGGCGCGCAAGGGAGTGGGCGAGATCGAAATCCGCGTGACCGGCCGCGCAGCGCACAGCGGCCTGAAACCGGAGGAGGGAATCAACGCCGTACACGAACTCGCGTTGCAGATTGCGCGCGTTTCGCGCTGGGACCGGCCCAAGCGCGGCACCGGCGTCCATGTGACGGTGGCTCACGGCGGCACCCGCACAAACGTGATCGCCGCGGAAGCACACGCGCTCGTCGATCTGCGCGCCACAGACGTAAGCGAGATGCGCCGCATGGAAAGAAAATTTCACGCGCTGCGCCCGGTTTTGCCCGGCGCGCGTATTGAGGTTCGCGGCGGCTTCTCGCGGCAACCCATGGAACGCAAAATGAGCGCCGCGCTTTTTCATCACGCGCAGGCGCTAGCGCTGGGCGCCGGCTGGAAGCTCGATGAGATCGCTGTGGGTGGAGGCTCCGACGGAAACTTCACGGCTGCACTCGGCGTGCCGACGCTTGACGGCCTGGGCGCCGTTGGTGGCGGCGCTCACAGCACCAACGAGCACATCGTGATCAGCGAACTTACCCGCCGGGCGGCCCTTATCGGCGCGTTAATCGCAACGCTCTAGCGATTTCGGGAGGTCCTAGTTGCCGAGGTATGCCCTGCGCAGGTATGCGGCGGTTTGGCTCTCGAGCGTGAAGTAATCCTCATGCAGAACTTGCCGGACGGCGGCTTCCGTTGCGCCCTTTGCGCTAATCGCGTCGAGCAGCCGGTTGAGATCGCTCATTCCGCCGGTGTCAATAATCGTTTCGACCACCGCGAGCGACCACGAATAGGCCAGGCTTGCGCCCTGGGTCGAAAGGTTCATCCACGAGACCTCGAGATCACGCAGAGGTATGGCCGTCCTGTTGTCATAGGCCGCGACCAGCGCCGCGGCTGAATCCCGCGAGCGGCTTCCTTCCATCCACTGCGCAATCCCTTCCTGCAGCCAGGTCGGGCAACGATTGCTGGTCTTCTGCTGCAGGAAGCTGTGCGTCAGTTCGTGCTTGAGCTCGCGCGCGAGCGCTTCGTTCACAGTGCTCAGCCCCTGGACCGGAACGCGAATACGCCCATCATTAACGGCGCCAACCCACGACGGCGCATGGGCAATACCTGCAAATTCCTGATTCGTGTAGAGGATGACGCCGATGGGCTCGGGCGGCGTGTATTGTAAGGTATCACGGATAGAGTCGAAGTCTTCTTCGAGTGTATCCAGGATGTCGTGGGCCAGCGCGGGCGTCTCGTCGCCGGAATAGCGTAAGACGAAGTGGTTCGTCTGGCCTTCGCGGAACTGGCTCTCAGCTTCGGCGTCGCGTTGCGCTTTCTGCAGCGCCTGCGCCACCTCGGGATCGGGCCGCAGTTGTTGCGCCCGCTTCCATTCGGTCACGGCTTCGGGGATGCGATTGAGCCCGTAATTGGCCCAGCCGAGAAGCTTGGCAGCGTCAGGCGAATCAGGAGCCAGCCGTTTGGCTCGGCCCAGGTAGTCGAGGGCCGCTGAGAATTCACTGCGGCGCAAATGGTAGTAGCCCAGGTTGAGCAAGACCGAAGTGTTCTCCGGCTGAAAGCGAAGCGCACGCTGCTCCTGCTCGATGGCGCTATCAATATTGCCGTGATCCGCTTCAAACAGCGCCGCGGCATTGTGCGCAGCGGCCGCGCGCAGCAAAGCTTCAGGAGTCCCGCCACCGGCTGCCAGATCGGCGTTCGAAATATAGGCTGTGTCTACTTTTCCGCCGTGTACGGCTCCGCTCATTGCGCTGGGGTCTGCTCCACTCAAGCCTCCGGCTTCGGAGCTGGAAGGCGGCGCAATGGAGAGCGTCTCCGCACTGGCCGATCTTCCACCCTTTCCGGACGTGCTTTCAGTCGCGTGATGTTCGATCCGCTCGACCAGCGACTTGGGCAGCGTGATCTCGCCTTCTTGCATCTCACCGGTTACCTGGTCACCCTTTTCGGTCGCGGCGAGGACCACGATGCGCCGTCCACTTTTGAGCACAATGACGTCCGCGCCGGCCGCTGGGGTCGAGCAGAGGCATAGCAGAGCGAGGACACTCGCAGCAACGATGCAGACCGATCGCATAGATCAATTTTAAGTGCTTTGCGCGCCCGGCTCAGGCCCATCGCACGAACCTATGCCTATGAATTACCTGGCCGCGAATACAGCGCCTTGCTGGCGGGGATGATTGCTTGCTAAAGTGAACACAATGAAGGGGTGGGGCCGCATCGCGATGTGGGTGGCGTTGGGTGTGTTTTTCCCTGGCGCGATGGGAAGTGCCTCGCCTGCCGATGATCCCCCTGCCGGATTGCCTGTTTCAGGGCCGATTCATCAGGTGTATGACGCGCTGAACGACTTGCGCGTGAATTCCGCTGAAGTCTACACAATCAAGGACTTCGATCTCCGGCGCGACGTCGTCCACTTCACGTTTGCCTCGGGCCGGCTCGCTTTCCTCGAGCCTTACAAAGGAAAAATCACCGGCGCGGTTTTCACCGGTGAGGGTCGGGTTCTCGCCATTCCTCGAGATCCCACGGAAAAGGCGTCTCTCGGGCGATTCCTCGGCGCCCCACTCCTCGATGAAGGTTTCGAAAACGCATACCTCCGATTTGACGACAACACCGCCGCCGAGCTGCAAGCCAAGCTTCGGGCAGCCGATCTCACGCCAGTCAACGACCCAAGCATGGCGGCAGCCTGGAATTCCGTGGTCGCCACGCTGAACCGGTGGCATTCTCTGCGTCTGGTCACTGACTTCCTTGCTACGCAGCCGCTTCCGTATTTCTACGCGGGGCTGGGTGGCCAGATCTTGGGGCCTTTCGACATTCTGGTGGACGACCGCCTCGATGAACAGATCTTGATAGGGCAACCCAAGACCGTAAATGATGAACCGCTTTTCGATTCGTGGGCTTCTTTCCGGCGTGCCGGTGCTCCGGAGAAATCGCCGGAGACGTGGAAGGCATCGGATTATTCCATTGAAACTTCGGTTTCTCCCGATCTTGATCTGGACGGGAAGACGGCGATCACGCTCCGCGCCTTGCGTGATGGCGAACGCGTGATGGCGCTAGAACTCTCGAGCATGCTTCGGATCGAATCCGTTACCGATGATTCCGGCCGCTCGCTCGAATTCTTCCAAAGCGATCCGGCCAAGCGCCAGGACATCGCGCGGGAAGGCGACGACGTCCTGTTCGCCGTGTTCCCCGAACCCTCTCGCGCTGGCCAGACGGTTCGTCTGCATCTGACTTACCATGGCCGCGTCATTGCCCAGGCTGGAGTCGGCGTTTTTTATGTGGGCGCCCGGGGCAGTTGGTATCCGCACACGGTCGATGCCGGTGACTTCACGCCTTTTGACCTTCACTTCCGCTGGCCGCGCCAATGGGAGCTGGTGGCTACGGGAAACAAGATTTCCGAAAGTGAAGCGGGGGACTGGCGCGAAGGTGAATGGCGCTCCGCGACGCCCTATCTGGTCGCGGGCTTCAATCTCGGCGACTATCGCGCAGCCACCGTGAAGGCAGGGCCTTTGCGCGTTACGGTCTATGCCAATGCGGACCTGGAACATGAGTTGTATCAACGTTTGCGGCCGAGCACCGGTTTGGACGGTGTGCCGCAAGTTGGGCAATATAACCAGCGCCCGGGTTTCACCGGGAAACCCGGCGTGGACATACCGCTAATTCCGCCAAGCCCCACGGCGCTGCTCACTAAACTGGGTGGTGAGATTGCTGAGGCCACGCAATACTTTGAACGCTTCAACGGACCTTTCCCCTTCGAGCGGCTTGAGGTCTCGCAGATTCCAGGGACGACCGGACAGGGTTTCCCGGGATTGCTCTACATTCCGACCTTTTCCTTTTTATCGCCTAGTGCCCAGCGCGTTGCCGGGTTGACGCAGGCCACGAGCGAGCACTTCACGGACATCGTGCCTTATCACGAAGTCGCCCACCAGTGGTGGGGCAACGTGGTTGGCTGGGAAAGCTACCGCGATCAGTGGATCACCGAAGGCGTGGCCAACTACATCGCGCTGCTTTTTGCCGATGGCCGCAAGGAGTCTGAACATGCGCTGGATATTTGGCTCGAACGCTACCGCAAGGACCTGCTCGCAAAGCCGCCGGGCAAGGATCAAACGGTGGATTCCACCGGACCGCTGGCGCTCGGCTACCGCCTCCGCTCGTCGTTGAATCCGGAAGGCTACGAGGAAGTCATCTACCCCAAAGGGACATGGGTGTTTCACATGTTGCGCATGATGCTTCGCGATCCGCGGGCAGCCGACCCCGATGCGCGGTTCACGGCCGTGCTGCGCGGGCTGATCGAATCGCACCGCGATTTACCCGTGTCCACAGATGACCTGCGGCACGCCGTAGAGAAGGTTATGTCACCGGCGATGGATGTTGATGGCAACCGCTCGATGGAATGGTTTTTCGACGAGTGGGTGCGTTCTACGGGGATTCCGCGTTATAAAGTGGAGTTCACCGCTACGCGCCGCGGGAACGAATACGTGGTGAAAGGTGTGCTGCATCAGAGTGAGGTGCCCGCGAATTTCGTCGAGAGCGTGCCACTTTATGCGACGCGTGTTGCCGGCAAGCCGGCGCTGTTGGGCCACGTCTTTGTGGGGGGAAGTGAGACTTCATTCCAGTTCGTAACGCCGATCCTGCCCAAGCGTCTCCTCATTGACCCTGAATCCACCATCCTCTGCCAGAAGGATTAGTATCCCGCGAAACTGAAGCGCGGAGCCGGATTGGCCGCCTATCGTGGAATCTGCGACAGACCACAAAAAAGGCGGAACGACTGATATCGTCCCGCCGTCAAAACCGCCTTCTGCGTGGCCTTAGAGTATGGATGGGCTTTCGAAAATCAGATAGAGAAGCACGCCGGTACCGACCCCGCCTCCAACAGCTTCGATAATGGCTGTGGTTGTCGTGCCGCCGCCAATCGCGCCCCCGGCGCCGCCGTTATTATTGTTATTGTTGTTGTTATTTTTGTTGTTTCCGTTCTGCTGCCCACCGTTCTGCCCGTTGTTCTGCCCATTGTTCTGCCCGCCATTTTGTCCTGCGGTTTGCGAGCCAGTTTGCCGCGCGCCCCCCACAAGAAGCGGCATCGCGTTGATCGTCATGTCGTAGGCATGGGGCGCGCTAACCACCTGGTTTTCGCCGTTAATATTAACGTCGAGGTCGCCTTTTTCGCTGCCCACTTGGAACTCGCGAGAGCTCAGCAGAGTAATCTGCCCGGTCGCCGCATCCGACTTGGTCCTGACCATGGCCTGCAGGACGTGCAATTCGATCGGCGATCCCGGGACGCCGGCAAAACGAACGACACCATGCCGCAAAATAAGATCGACCATGCCGTCCTGCTGGTGGAGGTCCACCGCCGTACTCGGCCCGAGGATGATTTGGGCGCCGCCAAAGCGCACGCGCAGCGAACCTGTTTCGTCTGTGCTCAGTGTATCGCCATCGTAAACCGAAGTTCCGCTCGACGCGGCTGCACGCCCCACATTCGGCGCGATTTCCCAGCATCACAACGCCCAAGGGCGCATCAGGTTTCGCAGAAGCGGCAGAAGCCAGAGCAGGCAGCGCGAGAGCGATAACTCCAAGCGTCACTAGCAATTTCCGCACAGCAACCTCCAAGACCTTCACAGCAACCATGCTAGGAGGAGCGACAGTCGATGTCAATCTGAAAACGCCCAAGCGCCATAGGGATTATCCGGTATGCCCGCCCGAGTCCGCGTCAGCCCGTCGTCGAAGCTTTCGGCATTCGTGGCAAAGCCCGAGCCCCGCCGTCCGATCAAGGATTTCGAACTTGGGATAGAATAACGGATGGAATAGCGCCGTAGAATTACGTCGGAGTTCGAACGCCGAGGAGGCCTGGGTGCTCCACAAATACGTCTTCCACAATGACCGTTTGTTGCCCATGGAGCAGGTGAGGCTTTCTCCGGGACAGGCGGGCTTACTTTCCGGCTGGGGGCTCTTCACGACGCTTCGCGTTTTTGAGGGCGAGCCATTTGCCTTTGAACGCCACTGGCGGCGTCTGCAAAAAGACGCGGGGCGCACGCATATTCCCATGCCTTACCAGGCGGAAACCGTCGGGCAAAGGCTTTACGAAGTATTGCGGGCCAATCAAGTTCGCGAAGGAACCGCGCGAATCTACATCATCTTACAACAAAACCGGCTTCTGGCAAAGCGACGAGCCCGCCCCACAGGTGGATCTGATCGTATATTCGGCAGGTCTTCCCTCCTATCGCGAGCCTGTCCGGCTCACGTTGCACGAGCATGCGCGGTATGCGGCTTCTCCCCTGGCAGGCGTGAAGGTGACTTCCTGGCTCAACAATGTGTGGAATCTGGCGGAAGCACAGCAAGCGGGTTTTGACGAAGCCGTGCTGCTGAATGAGTGCTGTGAAGTCACCGAGTGCACGGCCGCAAACATCTTCTGTTTGCAGAAAGGGCGCATACTAACCCCTCCGCTCAGCTCCGGCTGTCTCGAAGGCGTCACCCGCGGCATCCTCATGGAAATTGCGCCAAAAGCCGGATTCCCCGTGGTCGAGCAGACGTTGCTTCCGGCCGATCTTATGGCTTCCGAGGAGGTGTTCATTTCCTCAACGAACCGGAATCTGCTCGGCGTAGGCGAGATTGCCGGGCGCCATTTTTCCCCAGCCCCGGGTCCCGTGACGCTGCAACTGGAGACCGCGTTTGCGTCTTATGTCACGGAATATTGTGCTGCGCGGCGCGCGAGTTCTTCCGTGCGGAGCTGACAAGCTCAATCGCGGCGACATTCGGTTTCCCGCAGGTCGCAACCAAAGAACCGCCTGGCACGTCGAATACCACAGGGGCGCTGAATCGGCGGACAGCCCAGACCCTATCCCACGGTTAGTGATAGGCGCCCGATCCATACGCGACTTCAACACTGAGGAGAATTCAATATGAAGAAGACTGGACTGTGGCTCGCGGGACTTTGCGTCTTCGCGCTGCTGCTGTCGGTGGTGGCTGTCCATGCTCAGGACAATGCCAGCGTCGCAGGCACGTGGGAATTGACCATGGCGGCTCCGCAGGGCGGCGGTGGTGGGGGCAACGGCGGCAGATCTCCGCAACCGCAGACTCTCACCCTCAAGCAGGATGGCGCCAACGTCTCGGGAACGCTGGCAGGCGGCCGTGGCGGTGATACCGCCGTTACCGGTACCGTCTCCGGAAACGACATCACTTGGACCGTGCAGCGTCAGGGACGCAGCGGCAACACCATGACGCTTACCTACAAGGGAACCGTCAGCGGTGACAGCATCACGGGTTCAATGAGCGGCGGGCAAATGGCCCGCGATTTCACTGCGAAGCGGACATCGAAGTAAACACGCGGCATCCTGGAGTTGGGTTCTCCCTCGGGGCGCTTCAGCTTGGCGGTGAGCGAATCAGTTAAAGAGAAGAACGGGGCGCGACCCGATCAGGGTTGGCGCCCCGTTTTCATTTTGGAGGCGTCTGCGAGGAGATGAGGCAGGGATTCCGCGGATGAACGGGATAAAACTTGTTCGGGAGAACTTCATAGCCTGAGGTAGCGCCGAAACCGGAATCGAAACGCAAACAAAGCATGGTGTTCATCCCGCCTTCCGCCGCAAATGCCGGCTCGAGATCGGCACGGGTTCGCGGCGCTGTCCTTTTTGCGATTCGCGTCCGGCGATGCTTTTCTTCAGCGCCTGCATGATGTCAATCACGCGCCCGCGTTGGTGCTCGGGGGCGACCGTCACTCTCTGCCCCTTGGCTTTTGCTTCCACCAACTCATGTAGTCGCTTCTGAAACTCGTCGTGGTATTGCTGCGGACGGAAGTCTTCCGCGAGGTCGTGCACCAGTTGTTCCGCGAGCTTGACTTCCGCCGGCTTGAGCTTTACATCGGCATTCTCGCCATATCCCGCTACACTTTGAATTTCGTTGGCGTAGTACATGGTGTGAAGCGTGAGCCCGTGATCCCGCGCGCGAATAAACACCGTGTATTCGCGTTCGTGCATCGCCACTTTGGCGATCCCCACCATGTGGGTATCTTCGAGCGCCTTCAACAAGAGCTGATAGCCCTTCTGGCCTTCCTTTTCGGGTAACGCCAGATATGAAGAATCGAAATAGATTGGATCGATCTGGCCGTCAGGAACGAACGCTAAAATCTCCATATTGCGTCCGGAAGGCGGCGTGATTTTCTTGATCTCCTCGCCCTCGACCATCACGTATTGCCCCGTCTCGTATTCGTAGCCCTTGATCACTTCGGAGCGGTCCACAATACGATTACACGTGGGGCAAAACAGCGGCTGCTTGAGCCTCGTGTGGCACTTGTTGTGGAGCTGATGCAGATAGGTTCGTTTACTGCGAGCCGCGGCGTACAAGCGGATTGGTATAGATACCAATCCAAACGTCATCATGCCTTTCCACGTTGCAGACGCCATTCCCAGGTTTCCTCGTCCGCCCATTTCGCACCATCCACAATCCCAGCTCCATCGGGCAGAAACCGTATCCCCGGCGCGGGCGAAAATGTAGCCGGAAACCGGCGAGTCTTTGCTACTCAGATTTGACGTGCTCCCTCGCGCCACCCGCGGGCCTGTAAAGCCATCGAAATCCTGGAGCCTCGGGTTATCCTTACGTCCGAGCCAAATCGAGCGGTGGCAAAACTCTCCGAATATCGGCGCAAACGCAAATTCCGGGAAACTCCCGAGCCAAAGGGTAAGGTGCGGCCCGTCGAGCACAATCGTTTCGTAGTACAGCGCCACGCGGCCCGGCGGCTGCACTATGATTTCCGGCTCGAAATTGACGGCGTGCTCAAATCGTGGGCCGTGCCCAAAGGTCCGCCGGCTCTGCCGTCCGAAAAGCGGCTGGCAGTTCATGTGGAAGACCACCCGATCGCGTATGGAAGCTTCGAGGGCAAGATTCCGGAGGGCAACTACGGCGCCGGCGATGTCCAAATCTGGGACCAGCGGAACCTTCGAAGTCGAAGGCGAGCTGCCGGCCGCCGAACAATTGCGCCGCGGCGAAATTAAGTTCCGTACTGCATGGAAGCCGGCTGAACGGCAGCTATGTCCTCGTCAAGATGCGCCGGTCGGAGCGCGGAAATGAATGGCTTTTCATCAAGCACGATCGCCCGGAACCGGCCGCAGAAATTTCGCAGCATGCCGCCCAGGACGGTTCAAAGCGGGTCCGCCCAGGCGCCTCGTCTTCCGGAAAAGCCGAAAGACTTCACTCACCGATCTGCAAGCGAAGCTCTTGCCCGGCGCGGAGGCTGCCCCGATGCCGAAGGATTGCCACGTGGCGCTGGCTACACTCGTCGAGAAGCCATTCTCCGATCCAAAGTGGCTCTTCGAAATTAAATGGGATGGCGAGCGCACCCTCGCCTACCTGCAAGGCGGCGAACTTGAGCTGCAAGCCCGCTCGGGCCGCACGATCACGCACGAATTCCCTGACCTGCACAACATTCCAAAGCAGGTGATGGCCTTGAACGCGATCCTCGATGGGGAAATCGTCGTGCTGGATGAGAACGGCCGCTCCGACTTTCAGCGGATTCAAAGGCGCTTCGGAGCGATAAACCCCGCCGTGTCGCTCCAGAAATCGGTTCCCGGCCACATATTACGCTTTCGATGTGCTCTTATTGCGACGGCAACGACCTGCGCAAGGTCCCGTTGCTCGAACGCAAACGCTTCCTCGAGCAAATCATTCAGCCCACTGAATTCATCCGCTATTCGGGCCACAGATCGAAAAGGGCAAGGAGCTTTTCGCGGCCGCACGGCGTCAGCAGCTCGAAGGAATCATCGCCAAGCAGGCGCATAGTCCCTACGTGGCGGGACGCACGCAATATTGGCTGAAGGTAAAAATCCTACATGAAGTAGACGTTGTGATCGGCGGCTGGACCGCACCGCGAAAGACGCGCGATCATTTCGGTGCGCTGCTCATGGGACTCTACAAGGGCCACAGCTCATCTACGTCGGCAATGTTGGCACAGGCTTCTCACAAGATGCGCTGGAATCCATCCATAAACGCTTGCAGCAAACCGAGAGCCCCAAATCTCCCTTTTCCACTGTTCCAAAACTCAAGGAGCGCATTTGGTGGGTCGAGCCTCAGCTCGTGGCGCGCGTCCGGTATGGACAGTGGACTGACGAAGGAAGGCTGCGTCAGCCCGCTTTCCTCGGCTTTCGCGAAGACCGGAAGGCGCAGGACTGCCAGATGGAAGAGCGAGGTGCCTCAGGAGGTTACGCCTTCGCAGGTAAAGCTCGACCCACTTCCGCAGGGTCCTTCAGAAAGTTCTCGTGAGAGGCACCGAGGCAAGAAAAGCATCCCACGCAAAAGCCAGCCTGTAGTCAACAAACAGAGGGCACACGAGGTTCGGCAACCAACCCCGCACACACCTGTGGACGAAAGCTTGGCTTTGGCCAGCGCAGAAGCAGAGAAACAAATTCTGGCTGCGCAGACCGGCACGCTCTTTCTGCAAGTCCAGGGAAAAGAGCTGCGGCTCACTAACCTCGGCAAAGTGTTCTTCCCGCAAGAGGGCTACACGAAGCGGGACTTGCTCGCCTACTACGCGCACGTTGCGCCTTACCTTTTGCCCTTCCTCAAGGATCGCCCGCTGGTGATGCGCCGCTACCCGAACGGAATTGACGGCAAGACGTTTTTCCAGAAGGAAGCTCCCTCGCCGCGGCCGGACTGGCTGAAGACGGTGATGATTGACTCCAAGGAACGCGGGGGCGAAATGCCTTATGTTGTGGCGAATGATCTGGCCTCGCTGCTTTTCCTCACAAATTTGGGCTGTATTGACCACAATCCGTGGTCCAGCCGTCCCGGAAGCGAACGAAGCCCGGACTACGTCTTCTTTGATTTGGACCCTACCGATGGCACGCCGTTCGAAGCCGTGATCGAACTGGCATCGGTAATCAACGGAATCCTGGATTCACTCCCTATCAAGACGTTTCTCAAAACCTCGGGTGCGACCGGCTTCCACATCTATATTCCCCTCGAAGAAGGCTACACCTATGACGAGGCCCGAACTTTCGCCGACGCCATCGTCGAAATGGCGCGCGAAAAGGCCCCGGGCCTGATCACCACCCAGCGCGAAATTCGCCGCCGCCCGAAGGGCAGCATCCTGATTGACACCCTGCAGAACGCGCACGGAAAGCCTTTGGCCGCGCCCTACGCCGTACGAGCATTTCCGGGTGCGCCCGTTTCCATCCCAATCCACGCTCGCGAACTGAAAAGGGGCTTCAAGCCGAGCGCCTGGAATATTCGCACCATGCCGGCGCGGCTCAAGAAACAGGGCGACCTCTGGGCGGATTTTTGGGAACATCGCCTGCGCCTGGAAGAAGCCGCAGCCCGCTTCGTCTAGGCTTCCTGCTCTCGGCAGTGGGACAGTTCTCGGAGTTGGCAACGACTCGTCCAGAGTCTCGTTTCCTACTTCTTGGCCTCGCTCGGGCCGTTGACATTGCGGGCGATGCAGCAGCCGGAAGCGTACATCGGCGGAGCGGCCAATCTCTTCGACACCGAGGGGAAAGTGACCAGCGACAGCACGCGCGACTTCTTGAGGAAGTTTGCGGAGTCATTCGCCGCGTGGATCGAAGCCAATCGGAAGCGGTAACTTGCGAAGGGCGTCAAAATATTTGCGTGCTGTATGCACCTTTCCGAGCACCTTGAAACTCTCCCTACCCCGCACAGCCGTGTTACCATGTCTGGCTTATAGCCGCCATGTCTGAAACGATCATCCTGCGCGCAGAACTTCCAGAGGCCGCCCTGGAAGTCGATCTCACCCGATGGCGCCCGCTCGATGGTGCGGGTGGACCGCTCTCCTTTTCTAATCGGTCGCGGCGCGGAAACCGGCAATCATCTCCAACTCACCGACCGGCGGATTTCGCGCCAATGTGCCGCGCTGCTCTTCGATGGCAAAGCGTTTCACGTAGAAGATCGCGGCCAGAAGCGCGGCCTCTTCGTCAATGGCGAAAAGTCTGAAGGGAACCCGCTGCGCGACGGCGACTCCATCACCTTCGGCCTGCCGGATTCATACGAGATTATTTTCCGGTCGAGTGCGGCCGCGCTGCCCCAACTCCTCGACCGCATGGAGCACCTCACCGCGTCCGAATCGGGCGCCGCCGGTCTGCGCAAATTGAGCCTGCTGCTCGAAGCCACGTTGCAATTGCATTCGCACATGCCGTTGGACACGATTCTCGGCAACATGGTGGACCAGGCGATCTCACTTACCGATGCGGACCGCGGCTTGCTGCTCGAGCCCGATGCAAAAGGCGCTCTGCGGACGCGGGTCTCGCGGCAGCGCGGCGGGGGCGCTTCGCCGGCGGAGAGCCTCGAGCCCAGCCAGACCGCGCTACGCGCGGCCGTCGAGCAGAAGCGCAGCATCGTGACGGAAGACGTCGCGCTCGCCGATCAGGATCTGCAGTTCGCGCGCAGCATTATCGCGCAGCGCCTGCGCGCCGTCGTGGTGATTCCGCTGTTTGTGTCGGCGTCGCGGCAAGCAACCGATGACGCGTCGGTAGAGCCCGGGAGCGGCCGTTTGCTGGGCGTGCTCTACATGGATAGCCGCCGGCCGGCGGCATTCTCGAAACTCGAGCGCCAAATTCTCGACGCGCTGGCCCTCGAAGCCGGGAGCGTCCTCGAAAATGCGCGTCTGGTGGAAAACGAGCGCGAGCGCGAGCGTCTCGAACGCGAGATCAACATCGCACGCGATATCCAACGAGCGCTGCTGCCGCGCGAATTCAAGCACCACACTTATTTCGAAGTCATCGGCAGCAACCAATCCTGCCTCGAGGTCGGAGGGGATTATTTCGATATTTTCGACCTGGGCCCCAATCGCGCCGCCTTCGTGCTGGCTGACGTATCAGGCAAGGGGCTTGGCGCGGCGCTCATGACTACCATGCTGCAAGGCGCGCTTTCCGCGGTCACGCTTGGCCAGAGTCCGGCGGCCATGTTCTCGCACATCAACGAATTCCTCTGCGAGCACGCGCAGGTGGAGCGCTACGCAACGATGTTCTTCGGCGTGCTCGACGCCGATGGAGAGCTCGAGTTCATCAATGCCGGGCATCCCTCACCGTTGTTGCTGCGGGGCGCCAGCGTTGACGCGGCCTTTCCCGCCGCCTGCTGCCCGGTGGGGTTGATACCCGACGTGCAATTCGCCAGCTCCAAGATCACTTTGCAACCAGGCGATACGCTGGTGCTGTTCAGCGACGGCGTTAGCGAAGCCATGGACCCCGAGCAGAAGGAATATGGCGTGGAGCGGTTGAGGCAGGCACTCACGGGTCAAGTGATGGAACCTCTGGCCGACATGCAGGACACGATTCTCGACTCGGTGCGGCAGTTTGCGCGCGGCGCTCGCCAGGCCGATGACGTCACGGTGATGTTGGTTCGTTACAAATCCGCGGCTTCCGGAGCGAAGCCCGCTTCGATCTAGATCCCCCTCCGATTCCGTTTGAATTTTTTTGCCGGGCGGCGTATCTCTATACCGCCATTTGGCTGATCCTTCACCATCTATCCCGCCCGCGCTCGCTGATGCGCTTTGCAAAGGCATCGTGCCCGCCGCGGAGCAAATCGGAGACGACCATGCGAACTTGCGTGTTGATGTGCATTTTCCTGCTGATGGCCGCCCTGCCCGCGGCCGCGCAGATGCAACCTGCGGCGACGCAGACGGGCACCGCGCAAAGTGAAGCCGTAACCGTGATTCGCGCCGGCACGCTCATTGATGGTTCGAGCGACACGCCGCGCGCGAACCAGGTGATCGTGATCCGCGGCAATCGCATCGCCTCCGTCGGAGATGCTGCGTCCACGCAAATTCCCAGCCGAGCGCGCGTGATTGATCTTTCGCGCGACACGGTCCTCCCCGGCCTGATCGAATCCCACACGCACATCTTCCTGCAGGGCGAGGATGCTTCTCTGGGTGGCTATGACGTCCAGTTGTTGAAGTTCCCACTTGCCTACCGCACGGCGCGGGCCACGGTTTCCGCGCGGCGCGCGCTCGAGCAGGGCTTCACCACGATCCGCGACCTCGAAACGGAAGGCGCGGGTTACGGCGACGTCGGCATCAAAGAAGCCATCGACCAGGGCTATATTCCCGGTCCGCGAATGTTCGTCGTCACGCGCGCCATTTCCACCACGGCGGGCTATTCGCTTGACGGCTACGCTCCCGAGATCACCGTTCCTTCCGGCGCGCAGATCGTGGATGGGCCCGTGGAGGCGCGCAAGGCGGCGCGCGAGCAGCTCGGCAACGGCGCCGACTGGATCAAGGTCTACATGACGCACCGCTCCTGGTTGGATAGACAGGGGCATCTCGTCTCGCAGCCCACGCTCACCGTAGAGGAATTGAAGGCCATCGTGGACGAGGCGCACGGCTGGCAAAAGAAAGTCGCCTGCCACGCGTACAACGGAATCGGCCTGCAGCGCGCGCTCGACGGCGGCTGCGACTCGATCGAGCATGGCCTTGAGCTGACTGATGGAAACATCGCACAAATGGTTCGCCAGGGAACTTGGTATTGCGCCACGTTGACGCCCTACTTGTACAACTGGGCGCCCGCCGATACGCCGGAGGGCCAACGCGACCGCAAGCGCGCCGAGCTGCACGGCCCGTCATTCCAGAAGGCGCTGCACGCAGGGGTGAAGATTGTTTTCGGCACCGACGTCGGCGGGTTCGTCTGGACCGAGCCGATCGCGCAGGAATTCTCGCGGATGACGGATTTGGGCATGTCGCCCATGGACGCGATTCGTTCCGCGACTTCTCGCCCTGCGGAAATGCTCGACGAGAAGGGCGATCTCGGCGTGGTGGCGCCAGGCGCCTATGCAGACGTGATCGCCTTGAGCGCCAACCCGCTGCAAAACATCAAAGCCATGGAAAATGTTGGTTTCGTTATGAAAGACGGCAGAGTCTTCAAGGACGAACTGACCGGCCATTAGATTTTGCGTTACGCAGGCGAAACCCTCTAGGCATCTCCGGGTTGAATAGAATGGGTCTAAGCTATAGGAGACTCATGCCTGCGTACTGCAAACAGATCAAACCCGCCACCCGTTCCCGCAATTCACGCCCCTGCGCCGATCGAAATTCGGATCGGCTGCACCAAATCTGCGTCGCCGCGCTTTTCACTGCAATCCTGCTTTTGATTCCCGTTTGGCTATCGGCGAGGAGCCCGTTGGCCGTGGTGTCGTCCGTCCACGCTTCCGCGAGCACGGGCGGTAAAACATCTTCAAGCACAGCTTGGAAGGGCCGTCTCCCCATCACCGATCTCACCGAAGACGAAGCCATCACCCACGCGCTCAATCGCCTGGGCTATGGCCCGCGGCCGGGCGATCTCGAACGCATCCGCAAAGCCGGGCTCGAAAACTGGATCACGCAGCAACTCCACCCGGAAGCGATCAATGACGCGCCGTTGCAGGCTCGCCTGGCGGAATATCCGCACGCTCTCCATGTCTCCGGCGCGCGTTGATGAGCGAATACCAGCGCCCCGAGGTCGCCGCCAAAAAGCTGGGCATCACCGTCGAGGAATACAACAAGCGCCTGCAGGACGAACTGCACCCGCCGCAAGGCGTGCGCCCCGCGGCTCGACCGCCGGCCCGGAGTGACTTCTGAACGAGCTGATGCAAGCCAAGCTCATGCGCGCCGTTTACAGCGACCGCCAGCTGCAGGAGCAGCTCACCGACTTTCTGGTTCAATCATTTCAACGTGTTCGTTTACAAAGACGGCCAGGAAATCTATCTGCTCGGCACTTATGAACGCGACGCCATCCGTCCGCACGTGCTCGGCAAATTCCGCGATCTTCTCGGAGCCACGGCGCACAGCCCGGCGATGCTCGACTATCTCGATAATTCCGTCAGCGCCGATCCCGACGCCTTTGACCGCATCAAGCACGCCACGCCCAAAGAGCGCGCCGAATGGAAAGCCTGCCGCCCGTTGGTGGCAAGCGGGGACTCAACGAAAACTACGGCCGCGAACTCATGGAGCTGCACACTCTGGGCGTGGATGGCGGCTACACGCAGCAGGACGTGATCGCCGTGGCAAAGTGCTTCACCGGCTGGACCATTCGCGAGCCGCAGAAAAACCGCCGAGTTCTATCTTCGATCCGCGCATTCACGATCCGGGCGAAAAGCGCGTCCTCGGCAAGAAAATTCACGCAGGCGGAATGAAAGATGGCGAGCAGGTTCTCGATCTGCTGGTGAAGACTCACGCCACCGCGCACCATATCTCCTACCAGCTTGCGGAGCACTTCGTTTCGGACAATCCGCCGCCGGCGCTCGTGGCGCGCATGCAGAAAACGTTTGAAAAATCCAAAGGCGATCTCCGCGAAGTGATGCGCACGATGATCTATTCGCCGGAGTTCTGGTCGCGCGCGGCGTACGGCGCGAAGATCAAAACGCCGTTCGAGTTCGTCGCCTCCTCCGCGCGCGCTCTGGGCGCCGACGTGGATTCACCCGCGCAGATGATCAATTGGGTCAACCGCATCGGCGAGCCGCTCTACCAGTGCCAGCCGCCCACCGGCTACAAAGACGACGCGATCACCTGGGTCAACACCGGCGCGCTGCTCAATCGGCTGAATTTCGCGCTCGCCCTTGCGACCAATAAAGTCTCGGGCGCGCAAGTGGACCTGCCCTCGCGCCTCGGCACCGACCTCGGCAATGATCCGGACATGGCTGCTCGATCGCGCCGTGGCAACATTCCTCGACGGCCAAATCTCCCAGCAATCGCGCGCCACGATCGAGCAGCGTGCCACCGATCCGCAGGTCGTGCACGCAAAGCTCGATGATCCCGTGCGCCACATAGACCTCGGCGTCGTCTCCGGACTGGTCCTCGGCACGCCCGAATTCCAGCGCCGCTAGAACATCTCCCCTACTTCCGTTCCTCGCCGCGAACGTCGTATATTCCTGCCACTGCTATTAGGCGCGTAGCTTCCGAGTTGCCCGGGACAGAAGTTGCCTAATGAAGTCTTCGCGAAAGACGTCTGAGCTGTGCAGCCTGAGCTTGCGCCGAAACGATTTCGAGGAGGATTTCGATGAGGCACCAGAACTACGCGAATCACCGGAAGAACGTCCCGCTCTTCCATTTCTTCGTATTGCCGTTTTTTGTCTTCTACATCGGCTGGTCCATCGACCACCTCGATCAAGAATGTTTCCGCGGATACGGTCGTCGGCGTGCTTCTGGCCATTGCTCTTCTTCTCTCCGCGTTATATCGCCCGCATGTTCGCTCTGGCCGTCCAGGACCGCGTCATCCGTCTCGAAATGCGGCTCCGCATGGCTCGGATTTTGCCCGCCGAACTGCGCTTCGCGCATTCCTGAGTTCACGGTCGGCGCAACTGGTCGCCCTGCGTTTCGCCAGCGACGCCGAACTTCCCGAACTCTCGCGCAAGGTCCTCCAGGAAAAACTCAAGGACCGCACCGCCATCAAGAAAATGATCCGCGACTGGCAGCCCGACACCCAGCGCGCCTGAACGTTCCGTGCCGACTAATCACGTGTGGCCTAGGTGGCGCTCGCAATAGAAACTCTTGTGTCATTCCGAGGAGCGTGCAGCCCGATTTCCGCGCCTAACTGCAACATCGCGGGAAATCGGGCGCTGCGGCGAACGACGAGGAATCTCGGCGCCGGAACGGCGGTCGCCTCACGTCGCATCTGCGATTCGTCGCCGCATCCACGCAAATCGCGCCGGCCGCTGCAGCTTGTGATAGTCTCCTCGCTGCCCGCCGCTCACATGTTGCGCCAGGCTTGGCCGGACGCGAGCGCGCGCACATGCAGAATGCAGCCGTCGGACTGATCCTCCTGATCATCGCCGGGGCCATGAACGGCAGCTTCACGCTGCCCATGAAATACACAAAGCTCTGGGCCTGGGAGAATACCTGGCTGGCGTACACGCTCTTCGCTTTGTTCGTGCTGCCCATCGCCGTCACGTTCATCACGCTCCCGCAAGTGCGCGACGTCTACGCCGAAATGGGCATGCATCCCGTGCTCGTCGTCGCCGCCTGCGGCGCGGGCTGGGGCATCTCGCAGATTTTCTTTGGACTCTCCGTCGAAGCCGTTGGCATCGCGCTCGCCTTTTCGGTCATCCTCGGAATTGCTGCCGCGGTGGGCAGTCTCGTTCCTCTGCTGCGTGAGCATTCCGACAAAGTTTTCACCTCCGGAGGACTCGGCGTCATTGCCGGCGTCGCGCTCGTAGTCGTCGGCGTCGCGGTGTGCGCCATCGCTGGACGCAAGCGCGAAGCCGCGCTCGGCGCCGGACCGCAACAGGGCAAAGCTTCGCTCGGCCGCGGGCTCTTCTACTGCCTGATCAGCGGCCTCGGATCAGCTCTCGTGAATTTCGGCCTGATCGCAGGCCGCGGGTTGCTTGACGCGAGCGAAAGGCTCGGCGGCAATCCGCTCTGGTCGCCCAACGCCGCGTGGCTGCCGCTGATGGTCGCGGGCGGCATACCGAACCTGCTCTATTGCGCCTACCTGATGAACAAGAACTCATCGCGCCACAAATTCTCGCAGGCTCGACCGGAACGTACTGGCTGCTCAGCATTCGTGATGGCCGTGTGCTGGTTCGGCAGCACGCTGATGTACGGGATGACCACGCGCTTTCTGCCCGGCACCTGGGGACCGATCCTCGCGTGGCCCGCATTCATGTCCCTGATCGTAATTACTGCGAGCATCCACGGCATACGTACCGGCGAATGGCACGGCACCGGCAAGACTCCACTGCGCATTCAGTTGAGCGGGGTAGTCGTTGTTGATTTTCGCCGTGATCCTGCTACAAGTCGCAGGCCAATGGGTGCAGCAGTAAGGCCGAAGCGGTAAGGGGAGGCTTCCGGATCAGCCGCCGCCTCCGCCGCCTCCGCCGCCGCGCGTCTGCTGCCTTTGCTTGAACATCTTGGTTGCCGTGGTGCGGAGCGTTTCCGGGATGTTCTTGTTTTTCAGCAGCATTTTCAGATCGAGTGTCTGGATGCTCTTCAGCAGATTCAGCGAAACATCGAGCGGCGTCTTCGAATTGTTCACGAGGTTGCGGATCACGGCATAGTTCTTCCGGAAACTTCGTTTGGTTGCGATCCCGCGCAGTACTTCGTCGTTTAAGCTCGCCATCGCCGCGTAGCTTTCCACTTCGCGGTCGCTCAACTTGGGCGATTGCAGCACCGCGCGCTGCACCACTTTGCACGAATCGCGGATCAGCGCCATGCGCTCTTCGCGTCCGCCTTTGAGCGCGAGCTGCACGCGATCCGTCACGCGCATCTGCGAGAGCCGTTGCAGCAACGAGAGCCGCTTCCCCGCATCGGGTTCGGCGTCATTCACGGCATCTGCAAACGTCTCTTCGCCCGCCGGCCCCAAACTCAGCTCCTGCAACTGGTGCCGCTGTTCAGCGTTCAGCGGCGCGCGGGCCAGCAGAGCCGCCGCGAGATCGGTATGCTGGCTGAGCCGGTCGAGGTCTTCCATCAACGCCTGAATGCCCGTCACCGAAAGATGCGCGGCCACAAGTGCAAGCTGCCCCGCCGTGCATGCCGGATGCGCGGAGACCGCATCGGCGATACCGGGTTTGTCGGCAAGATTCGTGGCGCAATAGACGATCACCTGCGGCACGGCATCGGGACGCGTAAGCGCCTCCGCGAACGCGGTCGGCGCCAGTCCCAGCAGCACATTCTGCGCGCGCTCGGCAATGCGCGCATCCGCATCGGCAGCCAGCAGGGCGAGCACTTCGGCGCGGTCGGCGGGATCGAGTGAAAGCGCGCCCGTACAGGCCGCGAGCTTCCGCTCGTTGCGCGCCCGGCCCGAGCGAAATTCATCGCGAATTGCCGCGCTTTCGTCGCTAATGGGAGCCTCCTGCGGCGCCGCGTGCCTGCGCCCAAGCCAGTTCGGTCGGTGCGCTGCCGCCGATTTTCGTCATCGGAACTACGCTCGAAACGGGCGCCGCTGCTCCGCTTGCCGCATTTCTCTTCGCCACATGCCTGCGCCAGCCATAAAATCCCCCAGCCGCCACCGCAATCGCCAGCAGAATCCCGGCAACCCACACGGCCCATCGCCCGCGGCCTTCGGCGATCAGCGGCGTGCGATTTGCGGGCGTCGTCCGCACGGGCGGCACCATCGAGATCGCGCCCGTATCGCCCGTCGCGAGCGTGTACTCGCCGAGGATGGCCTCTTCGTCGAGCCCCAGATAATGCGCCACGGCGCGCACAAAGCCGCGATTGAAGATTCCGCCAGGCAACTTGTCCCACTGTTCGTTTTCGAGCGCTTCCAGAAATCGCGTGCCGATTCGCGTCGCGGTGGTGATCTCGTCAAGCGAAACGCCGCGCATCTCTCGCTCGCGCCGGAGATGCTCGCCGAAGTTTCCTTTGGACATTGAGGCTTCGAGGTTCCTATGGCCCGTGGGGTGCGTTGAGTTCGAAACGAGGCAACTATAGGCGGCGCGGCGGGAGGGTGTCAATGTGAGGAGGGGTATAGTTACAGAGAGGGGAAAAGTGATACACCCCGATACGCACACAGGAATCATCTCGACGGTTGTGGGCGACGACGGACTGCTGAAAGGAAAAATCATAATTCTTTAGTTGTGCGAATCGCCCAGCTAACTGCCTGATGGGAAGCTCCGACCGACGAGACTGGCTTTCCGAACAGCAAGCTAAGTCCCGGTGAGTCGCCTTCTCGGACATCTCCCGGAAGCGCGTCAATCAGGACTCGCACCGAACCTGTGGGACAATGTAGCAAGATCCCACGAGTTTGGCGCATTTCACGCGCTCGATTGCGAGCGTCCTTCCGAAGAAGTATGAGGGTTCCGTCGTGGGGGCGGTTTTGAAGTTGCTGGCGACCAGAGCAACCGAGCGATTAAAGGGAACGGCTTTTTAGCGGAGGAGGACGATGAGAGTCACTCATGTCATCTTGCTCGTCGCGGTGTTCTTCACATTTTGCCCCGCAAGTCAGGCACAGCAGCAGGTACCGTTGTGGACTGTTGATTTGAGCGCAGTGCCGCAATATCAAGACGCGTCTCAAATTGGATTTAAGGATGATTTTTGCATCTCATTTGGCAATCCTGACGAGGTCGCGGTGGCGTTCCAATTTGAGACTCCGCCTGCGGGCGGCTCAGCGAATGCACTGGTGATTTCCCTACACGCAGCAACAGGCAAGCTAGAAGGCGTGCGCGTATGGAACAAGTTGGAAGAGTTCGCGGGGCCGTTCGGTAAGCGTCTGGTGTTGAGTCCAAGCGGCTCGACGACTGGTCTTCTGGCAATCGTGGGTGACAAAATTCTTCGCCTTTCGGCAAGATTGGATATTTTGGCGGAGCGCACCCTGCCTCTGAACCATGTTTTACATGAGGGCTATCCAGAGCAGGATTCTTGGACGCTTGTAGGGGATGGGGCAGCTGGCGAGGCTGTGCTTGTGCGCACGGCATCGGAATCGACACGACAGGATGAGCACTGGATTTCGACAACGACCCTTCAGGACAGCGTGGTGATCCCGGTGGAAGACTATTCTTTGAGGGGAATCGCGCTCATAGGTGAGGCTGTAATTTTTAACTTATACCAGAGCCCTGAGCCAGTTCAGATTCAAAAGCGAGGCCAGCCTCGCCGAACTCTGTGCACTTCCTGCATAGGGTCCGTTAACGCTGCCTTTGGAAGAGGTTTCATACTGCTAAGCGTTTCGTATGCCCCTCACCGGTCGATGTACTCAGTCGTAGATACGGAAGGGAACAAGGTTCTTCAGGAATTGATGCCTCCACCGAATAACGGTATAGATTTTGCGAGCGGGGCAACTTTAGCGAACCGCACCGCGTTTTTCCGCGGAGGCCTAGTGCAAGGCCCGAATGGCATGCAAGCTGAAAACCGATTTGTGGTATTGGACACCGATGCGAGGAAAGAAATCTGGAAGGCAGATTTAATTAATATCGGCGAGAAGAAGAAAATTGGGAACATCATCCAGACTGGGTTCTCGACTCCGAGACTCGCCCTCTCACCCGACGGGCATATGTTGGCTGTGCTGTTGGGAAGCACAGTTGAGATGTTCCGGGTCCCGTAGGCAGGCGCGAGTAGCAACACTTCCGTAGAATTCACGTCTTAGGTTAAGAGCCTGGCTGCCGCTTGCCTGATGATCGAGAGGGTTTGGCGACGAATGGGTTTACCCTTGATGGCGTTGGAGACAGGAGCTTGGCTCAGCTTTGTTTCCCTCATTAGCCGCCTGAGGCCGATTTCAGCCCATCTTTTCTGCTCCAAAGGATCAGCAATCTCCAGTTTCGCTCTTTTCCTATAAATGTGGGTCTCGGAATCGATCATGCTTGGGTCTTCACCTTGCTCCCACCGTCGATCAGTTTCCTTACCGACTGGAACCAAATCCCCAGCGTTTATCTTCGCCCTAAGCAGAAGTCCCTGTGTCGCTCCAGTGCAAGGTGTTCCATCCGGGGCAAGCGATTTCGCTTCTGGCTTACTGAGGTAGCTATGGAGGATGATGCGAAACGAGTCAGGGACTACCTTATCTTGATTTCGCGTTGGCCGTATCGCGATCTGAAGGCTTTGTCCATCGTAAAGGTTTACGCCTGTGAGGGATTTCCATTTTCTGCGGTTCGATTCGTAGGGAGTTATAAACAGAAAGTTGGATTTGTCGTAGCCTGCTGGATACCCGCCGAGAGGCGAAACAATTGGAAATAGGAAGAAATTAAACGGACCCAGCCATTCCGGTCTTTGTTGCTTGAATACGTTTGGAGTCGTAACGACTGTAGTGCTCCCCTCTAAAACTGGACACCTCAGTTAGGTAAGATCAGGGCCTCCCAAACAGGAGGCAACATGGGCAGGAAACCGCGCGTAGATCGATCCCCGGAAGAGAAGTGGCAGATCGTGCAGGAAGGCATCAAGAGCGGGAACGTCTCGGAGACGTGTCGGCGTCACGGAATCGCTCCGAATCTGTTTTATCGCTGGAAGGATGAAGCGGAGCAGGGAGCAAAGGCAGCGCTTGGGGGGAGAAGCGCTGCCGCGGCCGAAACCGAGAAGGACCACCGCATCCGGCAATTGGAACGAACGCTGGGGCGGAAGTCGCTGGAGATCGAAATCCTAAAAAACGTCGTGGGGGAGTGAGCTGTGGTGCGGTTCACTCCCAGGCGCGAGAGATGGTGGCGCAGGGCTGCACGGCCACGCTGGTGGCGGCGACGTTGGCCATCAGCCGGTCGAGTCTGTACTACCGGAAGCGGCCACGAGACAGCCGGGCTGACCGAACCTACGATGAGCAGATCGTGATGGCGTGTGGAGAGAAGTTGGCGTACGGCTATCGGCGAGTGGCGTGGTGGCTCTGGCGGAAGAAAGGGCTGTCCGTGAATCGCAAGCGGGTGTTACGGGTGATGCGAGAACGTGGGTTGCTGGTGCGCTCGCGTCGTCTGCGCGCACGAAGGAAGAAAGAGTGGGGCCGCGTGGAAGCAGCCGGGCCGAATCAGATCTGGCAGTCGGACATGACGAAGATCTGGGCGGGTCCTGCAGTGGGCTGGGCGTACCTGGTGTGCGTGATCGACTGTTGCACGCGGGAGATCGTGGGCTGGGATCTCTCGCATCGCTGCCGGACCGAAGACGCGCTCCGAGCGGTAGAGCAGGCCGTGCTCGCACGGCTGCCCGAGGGCAGCCGTGAGGCTCGCTTGACGATGACCACAGACAATGGAACACAGTTCACTTCGACGCGGTTCATCGAGACGCTCAACCGGCTGGGCATCACGCATCGGAGGACGGCGTATCATCACCCGGAGGGCAACAGCTACATCGAACGGTTCCATCGCAGCTTGAAGGAAGAGGAAGTCTGGACAGCGGAATATCGCAGCGTGGAGGAAGCGCGAGCATCGATCACTCGTTGGATCGAGGAGTACAATTACGACCGGCCTCATCGCGGAGTCCACAATCGCACCCCGCACGAGGCCTTCTTGGCTTTTGCAGTTGACCTAAAAAACGAGGCCCTGACTGTCTAAATTAGTAGGGAGCACTACAGACCTTCTGGTGGAGGGCTTCACAAAACGTTTCAAGAAATCCTGCACGCTAGCGATCTTTAGAAGATCCGTAGAGGAAATATCTCGCCTCTGCGCCAAAATTCGAGCAATGAAGAGCGCGAGTTTTACATAGCCGCTTGAGAGGCGCTGTGCGGTCTCCCTCACTTCTCGCGGCACTGTGGCAAATGCGTCGGCGAGAATTTCATCAATTTTATCTTTCGAGAGCGGCATCAACAAGAACACAGCAGTGGGCACCACCGAAGTTTCTCCGAGTACATCGGCTGGGCCGATACAGATGAGCCGCAGACGGCCTCCTGAAAGATCCACATAAGACTTGAGAACAGATTGCTGTTCTCTTGTACATTCATCGAGTACTGCTGTTGTAGAGGCTTTTGGGTCGCTCTGAATGCGCGCAATAAGTTGTTGCACACTCGGATCAGCCGCATTCGGAGCGAAGATCGTTCGTTCCGCGAACCCTGTCTGATTGACTGCCTCCAATACAAGACGGGTCTTGCCAACACCAGCTGGTCCTTCGACTCGTATCATGTCGCCATCGGCAGAAGCTTGCCCACCTAGAAACGAACGGATCGTTGTGAGTAATTCTTCCCGCGAACGGTCCGCTTTCCACGGGTTCTGGAGGTCAGGATGCCTTAGCCAAGTTTCGACCGTTGAGAAAGCTGGATAGCCTTTAACGAGGATGAGTACAGAAACATTGCGTGCTATCCAAATGGCAATTTTACTGCCGAAGAGAACTTGGCTCCTGCCTTTGGGGATCCTTCGATTCCGACACAAGGTGTCCAGTTCCGTTCGGAACTTGTCAACTTGAGGTCCGTTGTAGTCATGGCCAACAAGTAAAAGATAGCGCCCACCTCCCTTGAGCGTTGTCTGCACACCCTTTTTCGTAAATTCTTTTGCTAAAATAGCTTTCGTGATCTTTCCTGACTTGAACTGGATCGCAATTCTGCCAGGCCCGAGAATCTCGTGCGTAGGTCCAATTGGCCAGTCGACGTAAGCATCGACGCCGCCGTCAGGGTCATGAATGCGGGCGGAAATATCGAGCGCTGTCAGGGGGACATTGTTGGCAGAGACCTCTGTAATTAAAAGGGTGTTGATGACTTTGGCTAGAGAGTGCTGATCGAGATTCGAAACGTCCGTTCCGCTAATGAGCCCCGTCAGAGACATCGCACCTCCGCGCTGACACCGTTGAGTGTTCGTATATCTGCTTTATTTATATAATAAAGATCCTATATATTAGCCGAGTCTCTTGATAAGCATCACGATTCTAGTATGTTACTCAGACAGTAAGACTACAGTCCATACAACGATGAGGTTGTCGGAGGGAGCTTAGGTAAAGTTCGAAGCCTACACCGGCACATTAATTTCCTCTTCGTTCGCAAACAATGTCACCAAGCCGAATGGTGTATCGGGGGCGTCGATCAATGCGCTACACCTCAGTCACGGTGGATAAGCCTGTTCGCCGACAGATGCTCGCTTAGTTCTACGTTCTGTTGACGATGACGACGAACTGGCAATAACCTTCATTTGATGCCTGTCCTAAATGACATCGCAACAAGATGCGGTACGGCCACTCTCGAACGCATCGAGAAGGTGGCAGATGACGAAGTGGGCTTGGCCAAGCTCATGCCTCTTGTCGACGAAGTCCGCCAGCAAGTCTGGTATCGCCGCCGCGAACTAGCTGGTGAGTTGCTCCAACAATTTGAGCAATTTGAGCGAGCTGGACTGCGGTATACGCCAACCGATCTCGTAGACGTCATATTTGAATGCAAGCTGCTGGTCGCATGCGATTCTCACGATGAATTTCATCAAAGACGCGGCGGTTGGCCGATGTACCCAGCGCACGGCGACCGGCCGCAATGGCGTGATAAGGGTCAGACCATCGATCAATTGATAGATCGCTATACGGAACGGATAAGCGACAACATCCAAGAGCGAACCCTGGTCACGACGATCAATTCGTTCAAAACAACCCACAACGATCACGGACCCATTAGCCACTTCTTCGAAGAGCTGTTCGGAGAATTAAGGCTCCCGTTCACCTGCTATTTCGAGGGGGACGGCCTCGTCGACCAACATCGCCGATGGGAGAATTTTCTTCCGACGTATGACCGAGCCTCCGCCGCGACGTTCTTCTCCGCACCGTCGATCGGCTTCACGAGTGCGGGTACACGAGACTACTGCCTCTGGGTCTCGTCAGCTTGGCTCCAGACATTTTTTCACATGTTCCGAATCGCGGCGTTTCTGAACCCGGGACAGCGAGACTTTGGATTCGGAGCGCAAATGACCGCGCCCAAATTCCCAGTGTTCCTCGGCGATCATGCCGCAGGCGCATTCAGTTGGCGAGAGGATACAAGGGAATCTTGGGCCAAGATTCCTGACGGCAGCTTGTTTCGTTCCTTCGGATTCCGAGGAATATCATTCACTTGGCTCGATCACAGAACCTTTCCTGGCATCAGACTTTTCATTATCCAGAACCGAAAAGTGCTCGAAAGTTTGCACAATCCGTGGCACGCAAAACGCGTCAACGATACGGCTCCCGTTCTGGACCTACTGAGTTCTGCTATTCAAATACCGGACGTTGGGACGAAAGTACTGCTCATATACTGTTGTCTCGAACACATGTTTGTGCCGGTAAACGCGAGTACTGAAAACAAGAAATACATAATTGGTGGGCTGAATGCACTGAGTCCCGCACTAATTCCGTGGTTCGAGAACTTCCACAGACTTAGGTGCACGTACGCGCACGAGGGCTTCTTACTCGGAGGAGTTCAAACACTCACTGTCATCACCGAGGCTATGAGAAATGTGATGCAATTGCTGGTAGCGCGGGTCAGCATTCCTTAGGATCACAGTGAACGGGAGTCATCAGTATGTGTTACACCCTTCTTTGTGCCGGGGTTCATTAGATCCAGAGGCTTTATGGATTCAATCGCGTCTGGTATGAACTGGAATGATGCTGGAAAACGATTCAGTAGCTCGTTTTGGAGGAGAGTCAGCACATCTTCGAAGATTGCGGGGAGTGCCAGCGATCATGAGTATTGCTACTCGCCAGGACGCGGCACACCACGAATGCGGTCACGCCGTCGCCCTCGCTGTCCGTACCGGGATTCTCACGGAGCACCTGTTCGTTGGCTGTAAACCAAACGGTACAAATGCTGCTGGTGTGAACGACGCTCCTCGAATTCCTATAAGTGAAATAAGCGTTGAGGATTTGATCGTATACAATTTTGCGGGTCATGCTGCGGAACGTCTATTTAACCCGAATGCTAACCGTAACGGTGCGCTGCGTGATGACATCGTTGCAGAGAAAGTTCTGCGTTTTAATTGTCATCCCGACCTTTGGGCTGACAAGCTTGATTCGGCTGAACAAGTAACATCGGAACTGGTACAGACCCACTGGAAATGTATTCAAGAACTCGCTGCCGCTATCCTCACTGTCCCGCCAAGGACAGTCGCTATCCTTGGCGAAGACTATCATGTTTGTAGTGCTCCCCGCTAATTTAGACAGTCAGGGCCTCGTTTTTTAGTACACCTGCGAAAGCCAAGAAGGCCTCGTGCGGAGTGCGATTTCGGACTCCGCGATGAGGCCGGTCGTGATTGTACTCCTCGATCCAACGAGCGATCGATGCTCGCGCTTCTTCCACGCTGCGATATTCCGCCGTCCAGACTTCCTCTTCTTTCAAGCTGCGATGGAACCGTTCGATGTAGCTGTTGCCTTCCGGGTGATGATACGCCGTCCGCCGATGGGTGATGCCGAGCCGGTTGAGCGTCTCGATGAACCGCGTCGAAGTGAACTGTGTCCCATTGTCTGTGGTCAGCGTCAAGCGCGCCTCGCGGCTGCCCGCGGGCAGCCGTTCAGCACCGCCTGCTCGACCGCTGCGAGCGCGTCTTCGGTCCGACAACGATGCGAGAGATTCCAGCCCACGATCTCCCGCGTGCAGCAGTCGATCACGCACACCAGGTAGGCCCAGCCCACGGCCGGCACCCGCCCAGATCTTCGTCATGTCCGACTGCCAGATCTGATTCGGCTCGGCTGCTTCCACGCGGCCCCACTCTTTCTTCCGTCGTGCGCGCAGACGACGCGAGCGCACCAGCAACCCACGTTCTCGCATCACCCGTAACACCCGCTTGCGATTCACGGGCAGCCCTTTCTTCCGCTGCAGCCACCACGCCACTCGCCGATAGCCGTACGCCAGCTTCTCTCCGCACGCCATCACGATCTGCTCATCGTAGGTTCGGTCAGCCCGGCTGCCTCGCGGCTTCTTCCGGTAGTACAGGCTCGACCGGCTGATGGCCAACGTCGCCGCCACCAGCGTGGCCGTGTAGCCCTGCGTCACCATCTCTCGCGCCTGGGAGTGAACCGCACCACAGCTCACTCCCCCACGACGTTTTTTAGGATTTCGATCTCCAGCGACTTCCGCCCCAGCGTTCGTTCCAACTGCCGGATGCGATGGTCCTTCTCGGTTTCCGCCGCGGCAGCGCTTCTCCCCCCAAGCGCTGCCTTTGCTCCCTGCTCCGCTTCATCCTTCCAGCGATAGAACAGATTCGGAGCGATCCCGTGACGCCGACACGTCTCCGAGACGTTCCCGCTCTTGATGCCTTCCTGCACGATCTGCCACTTCTCTTCCGGGGATCGATCTACGCGTGGTTTCCTGCCCATGTTGCCTCCTGTTTTGGAGGCCCTGATCTTACCTAACTGAGGTGTCCAGTTTTAGCGGGGAGCACTACATGTTCATAAATTGTCCGCCTCAAACATCGCTGAGGTCCTGCGCGATAATGGAATCCAAATATCCAAACAGTTCGGAAGCGATTATAGAAACGCGACAATCGAGAAACTCTTGGAGCGACATGTGACAAATACTCGCCTCGCCGAAAGATCACCGATTGTAGCGACCGAATTTCGGAATTGGCGTCGGTTCTCAGAAATGAAAGTCCCGTTCTTTGAGGTTCCGAACCATAAAATCTGGCTGGATTATTTTGGCATTGCGAGCGCGGAGGAGAAATGAAAATGCCTGATGCCGGTTGGCGGGTGCGAACGCTGATCGCGGGATCGGGAGCCAGGCTGCAGTTTTCAGTGATGTCACCGCGTAAAATGCCGACCCACAGCGGGCTACTCTTCCATTTCCGCAGCGTTGCGTCCGCGCGGAGTGCGTTTCCAGAGGTGTATCACTTTTCCCCGCCCTGTAACTATACCCGTCAATGTGAGGAGGGGACACAAGACCGCGCTACGAGTACCCGTGTCGTCAGCCAGGAACAGCCCCGCTACGTCGTGATTGCGTGTCCCTCACTTCGGTGCTAAAAGATAAATTGGCGCCCTGTGGGTGCGGCTTGCGGCTTCTTTAGAGCATTCTAAGAATTCCAGGTATCGAGTGTCCGAACCAATCAGGTTTGACGGCGTCGAGCGCCGGCGAAATCCGAGGCCAGTGGACGCCCGCCAATCGGGCGAAGTCGCCGTATTCCACGAACTCGGCAAGGCGCTCACCAGCTCGCTCCAGCTCGATCAGGTCCTCAACACCATCATGGAGAAGATCGACGAGTTTCTCCGCCCGGACACCTGGTCATGCTGCTGCTGGACGAGGCCACGCAGGAGCTCTACTTCGAGCTGGCCATCGGCGAGGTTCCGAGGCGCTGAAGCGACGTGCGCATCAAGATGGGGCAGGGAATCGCCGGCTGGGTCGCGCAAAACGGCGCGGCCGTGATTGTGCCGGACGTCAGCAAGGATACGCGATTCTTCGCGAAGGTAGACGAGCGACAAAGACGGAGACGCGCTCGATCGTCGCGGTGCCAGTGCGGTTTCGCGATCATTGCCTCGGCGTGATCGAGCTGGTGAATTGCGTCGGCCCGGAGGGATTTGAGGATCGCGACATGGCGCTGCTCGAAGCGCTGGCGGATTTCGCGGCGATCGCCATCGAAAACGCGCGGCACGTCAGCGCATCCACGAGCTCACCATCACCGATGATTGTACGAATCTATACAACGCCCGCCACATGCACTCGGTACTGGACAAGGAAATTTACCGTTCGCAGCGCTACGGCTACGAATTTTCGCGTGATTTTCGTGGACCTGGATCACTTCAAGCGCATAAACGACACGTACGGCCACTTGTCGGGTCGAAGCTGCTGGCGCGAAATTGGCCAGGTGCTCAAGATCCATTGCCGCTTGATTGATTTCGCGTTCCGCTACGGCGGCGATGAATTTGTGGTGCTGCTGCCACAAACTGGCAAAGAGAGCGCATGCGTCGCCGCGCGCCGCATGCACAAGCTGATCGGCGATACTGTCTTGTCTGCAGGCCGAAGGGCTCGAGATGCAGATGACGGCGAGCGTGGGCTTGGCCTGCTATCCCATGGATTCGAAGACCAAAGTACAACTCCTGCAGCTCGCCGACGAAGCGATGTACCAGGTGAAGAATTCAACACGAGACGGCGTGGCCGCCACCGGCCAGGGCTTGCTCGTCACGAAGTAGGTCCACACGCCAAAGTTTGGCGTTGTTTCTGTTTTCTTCCATACGGCCGAACCGCGCCGGTCGACTCACAAGGGTTATATACGTCACTTTACATCTACGATTAACTATGCTTAATATCACTCGTTAGCTTTGGTATCTTTGTACGAGTGTCTTCGAAATCGCTTTGACCAAGGTCTTGAAGGCTGGTGCATCGTGGCGAGCAGAGTCTGTTCGTGTCTTGTTCTCGCAGCGGCGTTCCTGCTGCTGCCGGGAATCGTCTCCGCGCAAGGCGAAACGACGAGCGCCATTGTTGGCCAAGTGACGGATTCGGCGAGCGAGGCAATACCAGGAGCCGACGTAACGATCGCAAACCGGGAAACCGGCTTAAGACGCAGCGCGAAGACCGACGCCGCAGGACGCTTCAGCTTTCCGCAGCTCGTTCCGGGCACCTACTCGGTGAAAGTGGAAGCGGCAGGCTTTGACCCGCAGCAAAACGACGGCGTTGTTTCAGCCCTGGGGCAGAGGCAGACGGTAAGCTTTGTTCTGAAAGTAGCCGCAACAAAGCAGGTCATGGAAGTGACCGGAGAGGCCCCGCTTCTCAACCCGGAGAACGCCAACACCTCGACGACGCTCACGGCGCCCGCTCTCGAAAATCTTCCCAACCCAGGCGGCGATCTTACCTACCCGCTCCAATTTGCCACCGGCGCACTGATCAACACTGCCGGCAGCGGGAACGACTTCGTCGGCGGCAGCAACGGTTACGGCAACGTGGAATTCAACGGCCTGCCCGCCCTTGCCAATGGCTACATCGTGGATGGATTGGAAACGAACGACCCGCTTACGAATCTCAATAGCGGTCTCTCGACAAATCTCGTTCTCGGCCTGAATTCTATTTCCGAAGTTACCGTCAACACGCTCTCATATTCGGTGGACCAGGGGCGCTATGGCGCGTCGCAGGTCAATTACGTAACCAAGTCCGGTACAAATCAATTTCACGGGAATCTCTACGAGCTGTGGAACGGCTCGGTCCTGAACGCCGCGGATTACTTCACCAACGCGACTCCCGGCAATCACAAGCCGCGCTCAACCGTGAATCATTTTGGAGGCAGCATCGGCGGCCCGATCCTGCACAACAAGCTTTTCTTCTTCGTCGATAGCGAATGGGTTCGCATCGCGCTTCCGATCGTCACGGCCACGACGGTTCCGGCTCCGGCATTCCAGAACTACGTCCTCGAGCAGCTTCCGCTGGGCGGGAAGGATTCCATCACCGGATCGTCCTACCAGCCGTCGCCGCAATCGGTGCCCTTCTATCAGAAAATGTTTTCGCTGTACGGCAACACGAGCGGCACGCCACTCGCCGTGCTTGGCTGTCCCTTCAATTCGGACGGCACGCCGGCCAGCGGCAATCCGCCGAATGGAAACGGTTGCGCCAACCGGCAAAGCATCTCGCACTCGAGCGATGATCACGAACAGGTGCAGACGCTACGCCTCGACTACAACATCAGCGAGAAGAATACCGCTTGGCTGCGCCTTCAGGCCGACACCGGCCTCCAGGCCGCATACACCGATCCGATCAATCCCCTGTTTGACGCCATCTCACCGCAGCCCCTCTATTCCTTCGCGGGAGGCTACACGCACGTCTTTTCACAGAACCTTGTGAACTATTTCAATCCCGCGTTTTCCTGGTACGAGAGTCTCTTCGGCCCGAGCGACTTTCAGAAAACCCTGGCGGCGTTTCCGATCGTTCTGCAGGGGAGCGGCGCGAATGCACCCTTCACTACACTCGGCGGGCTGGACAATACTTGGGTCCAGGGACGGCGCGCGACTCGCTTCTTCCTCAATGACAATCTGGCGTGGACCCGCGGGGCGCATGAACTACGCTTCGGAACCAATACTCGCATCTTTCGCCTGAACGATTTCGATTTCGGCGAGGGCGTCGTCCCCACGGTCACTTACACAACGCTGCCGCAATACATCTATGGAGTGGCCTCGACCGCGCTCGAAACCTTTCCGCTGGTAAGCAATGAACCGTTTAATTTCCTCAACATTGATTTCTACGCCCAAGACACCTGGAAGTTGACACCAAAACTGACTTGGACATTCGGGCTTCGGGACACGTTCAACTCCAATCCGCTCAATCCGCATGACGAGATCGCCCGCCTCAGCGGTTCCTTCGATTCCATCTCGCACGATGTGAATCAGCCGCTGAGCGCCGCGATTCAAACGCATCTCGGCAATTTATTTTCTTCCACTCCCATCGCCATTTTGCAACCAAGAAGCGCGATTGCCTGGCAATTCAAACGCGATACCGTTTTCCGAGCCGGTTTCGGCCTCTTCAGTGACCTCCTGCCCGGCACGGTTGCCGATCTGATCGGCGTAAATCCGCCCTATTCGAAGACGTTCGAGGGCGGCCTCCTTGGCACCGTTGGCGGCACGGCGATCGCACCCGGCGTGCCCGGAAGCGCAGTAGACGCGGCGTCGGCCGCAAACCAGTCCTTCTCGTCCGGATTTCGGCAGGGGCAGCTTTCCTGCGCGTCGCCGCTGGCCAATCCTTCCGGCTGTCTTCCGCCAGTTGCCATCACCACAGTGCCAAGCGGTGAACTGCACGCCCCCTATTTCATGGAATGGAGCGTGGGTATCGAGCATCAGTTCGGCAGCACCGCGAGCTTCAAAGCCCAATACGTCGGTACACGCGCGATCAACCAGCCGTATACCGAGCAGGTCAACGGATACCAGACTGTCTGCAACGGCTGCTTCGCGCCGTTTCCTTATGAGCAGCCCACGGACGCGAGGTTCGGAGCGGTCACCCAACTTGCCACCGGTGCCAGCAGCCACTATAACGGCCTGCAACTCACGGCTCTCAAGCGTCTCAGCCACGGCTTGCAAGGACAGATCAACTACACCTGGAGCCGCTGCATGGACGAGGTTTCGAACGGCGGCTTCTTGCAGTTCGCCGCTGGAGGAATTCTCTCGCCCCTGCCGAACGATCTGGCCCGCAACTACGGTCCTTGCGATTACGATATCCGCGGCAATCTCACGGCGGAATACGTTTATCAGTTGCCGCTGAACGTTAAGAGTCACTCTCTCGGCTATGCGCTCAATGGCTGGCAAGTGTCGGGAACGTTCCTATGGCACAGCGGCATTCCGTTCTCCGTCTTTAGTACTCCTTACTCGGCCAATGGAGATGGCATCGTGAATGGCAGCGGCCCTCAATTCGCCAGCGTCGTTCCCGGTGTTCCTCTGTATGAACGCAATCCCATCGCCGGAGTCACGCAATCCGGCACGATCCAGTGGCTCAATCCGAATGCCTTCGTCTCGGCGGTAGATCCGAGCACCGGCGCTTGCTATGGCGGCGATAGCCCGGCAAGTTGCCAGTTCGGAAATCTCGGCCGCAACGCGCTGCGCGGCCCTGATTTTTTCTGGAGCGACTTCTACCTGACAAAGTGGTTTCCTCTAACGGAGCGAGTGAAGCTGCGGTTCGAAGCTCAAGTCTTCAACGTCTTCAACCATCCCAATTTCGGACTGCCGAGCATGGTGCTGGCCGGCGTTCCCGGCAAGCCTTCCACGCAGGTTGGTTTCGGAGCGCTTACATACACAACCTCTCCCCCGACCGGCTTGTTGGGCGTCGGTTTGGGTGGAGATAGCTCGCCGCGCATGCTGGCCTTTCAAGCCCGCCTTGAGTTCTAAGAGGGAGACCAATGCCCGCGACGCTGAGGCAGAAGCGAATGGCAGTCTCTTCCTCTGGAGTCATTTTCGATACGTTCTCGCGCGCTTCCCGCCGCATCCAAAGAAATGGTCTAAAATGATTGCGAGGCGCGGCCCGCGCCCATCATGCGAACCAGCCATGCGAATCGTTACGCGCGGATAGCTGCCAGTCTGGCGGCAGTCATCACGCTCGTGGTACTGGTGATCTACCTGCGCCGCTCCTGGCAGGCGAGGCAGGACGCAAAAAATGCTCCGCCACCCGTGCCTGCTTCGGTGCAGAAGACATCGCAAACATTCTCTTTCTCAAAAGGTCTTGGGACCGCCACGCTCTTTACCGTCCGTGCTTCGCATGCCACCGAGTTCAAGGACGCCAATCGCACCGCGCTTGAGGACGTGTGGATCACGGTTTATGGCGCTGCCGGGACGCGATCCGACAACATTCATACGCGCGCGTGCGACTATCAGCCCGACTCGGGGCATATCGTGTGCGCAGGCGAAGTGCAAATGGAGCTTCAAAGCGCCGAACAGGCAAAGCGCCTCGCGAATCCTTCTGCATCCGGCGGCGCCTCCGCTTCTGCAAACAGCCCTGCCACGGCCAGCGCGAATCCGCAGGCCGTGCACGTCATCACTCGCGGTCTTTCCTTTGATCGCGATTCGGGCAACGCCTCAACGGACCAGCCTGTGTACATTCAGTTTCCAACAGGGGAAATCCACGGGATCGGCGCAAAATACAATTCGCAAAATGGTGGGCTGCAGTTGCTTCACGCGGTGCAAATGACGTTGAGGCCCGCTCCGAGCCCGGCCGCGATGGGCAAGAGGCCTTCTGCGTCGGCTCCGCGCGTGATGCCGCCCATCGAGGTCGCGGGCGTAAGCATGGATTACGGCCGCGATAACCATTTCATTTTGATCCACGGACCGGTTGTGACCACCCAGCGCATCCCCGAAGGTATGCGCGAATTGCACAGCGCCGACCTTGCGGTTGATCTGGACGCGCAGTTTAAGGCGCGGCGCATCACCGCGCACGGCTCACAAGGTAATCGCGCCGCGGTACATTCCACCGCAGCAGGAGGCGCGGATTCCTCGGTTCTTGCCGATGAGTTTGTCGCCGAGATTGCTCCGGAAGGCTGGATCGAGCGTTTGCTCGCGTCGGGTAATGTCGAAGCCGCTAATGAAAACGCACGCCGCGCAATACAGCGCGAACGCGGGCCACATCGAAATCGAGATGTTGCCGAAACTCAACCAGCCGCGCACGATCAACGCGAGCGAATCGGTGCGGCTCGATGCGAAGCAGTCTGGCTTATCACGTCACCTTGAGACGGCCGCTCTGCGGCTAGACTTCGCCGTACCCGCAGCTCAGCGGATTGGCGCTCGCTCAAGCTACATTTTGCAGCACCTGGAAACGCTCGCGCCAGGAACCCTCTCGTGGCAAGAACCGCTTGCCTCGCCTTCTGGACCGCCAGCCAACACCGCCGCAGGGCAGAGTACCACGCGCCTGGACGCCCAACGCATCGAGATGGATTTCGCCGGGCAGAACCGGCTGCGCCAATTGCTCGGCCACAATGGCTCTGAATTGCATCGACTCGTGCCCGGCCAGCCGGAGCAGACCTCCACATCCCGGGAGTTGGCGGCAAGCTTTGACGCCGCAGGCCAATGGGCATCGGTCACACAGACCGGAAATGTCCGTCTGCACGATGCCGATCGCAACGGGCAGGCCGCGCGTGGGCAGTTTATCCGCGCCACCAACCTCATGACGCTCTCCGGCGCTGCGCAGGTCACCGATCCGCAAAGTCACACCGTTGGCGACGCGATCAGCTTCGATCAGGCCAACGGCGATATGCATGCCGATGGTCACGTTCTCACTACATACATCAAGCCCGCCGGCGCAGCTGCGCCAGCCGGGCCGAATTTCGGCCCCGAGCCTGCCCACGTGAAGTCTGACCACTTGGCGGCAAACTCCCAAGCCGGCGACGCCCTCTACACCGGACACGCACGCCTTTGGCAAGGTGACTCGACGATTGAGGCGGACGAAATCGAGCTCAACCGCCCGGCGCAGCGAATGGACGCTCGAAGGAATGTCCGCGGCGTATTCTTGGAGGCAGCTTCGTCAGTGAGCGATCATCCGGCCGCAGCCACGCCAGCCCGCGGCCCCGCCCGCAGCGAGTTAACAGGCACGAAATCAATAGCTTCCAATAACGCGCATCCAGCCGAAGATCTGGCACGTCCGGTCCGGGACGCTGACCTACTGGGACACCGAGTCCCGCGCGCACCTGGACCAGGGCTTCACGGCAGAGTCGCAAGAAATTTCCGTTAATGCGCAATCAGGTGACCTTTTCTTCAGCTCTTCGGCGGCGGCTCCAGGCGGTGCTCCCGAAGCAGCGAATTGACCATGCCGTGGCTCAGGGTAACGTCATTATCCAGCAAGCGGATCGCCACGCCACAGCAGATCACGGGGAATACTATGCGGCTGACGGAAGAGTGACCCTGTCTGGCGGAACTCCAACGCTATCTGACACTTCTGGAAACATAACCACGGGGCGTCAATTGACCTTCTATTTAGCGGATGATAGGATTGTGGTTCAGTCCGACGAAGGACCGAAGACAGTGCGCCGCCGGGTGGAGAAATGAAGCTGGAATGCAAAGACTCCAGGCCGTCGAGCTGAGCAAGTCATATCGGGGTCGCACCGTCGTCAACAACGTCACCTTGGAAGTCCAGCAGGGTGAGGTAGTTGGGTTGCTGGGGCCGAACGGGGCAGGCAAGACCACAACCTTCTACATCTTGGTTGGTCTGGCCAGGCCTGATTCCGGCCACGTATTGCTGGACGGGGAGGAAATTACCGATTTTCCGATGTATCAGCGGGCTCGTAGCGGCATCAGCTATCTTCCCCAGGAGCCCTCGGTTTTCCGCCAGTTGACGGCAGAAGAGAATCTGATTGCCGTGCTTGAGACCCTCTCTCTCACGCCCGAACAGCAACGCGACCGTTTGGAAGAACTCTTAGCGCAGATGGGCCTGGAGAATGTTCGCTACAATCGGGCGTACTCGCTCTCGGGCGGCGAGCGGCGGCGCTTGGAGATCGCGAGATCTCTGGTCCTGGAGCCGGCGTTCATCCTGTTGGACGAGCCGTTTTCCGGCATTGACCCATTGACGGTGGTGGATTTGCAGAGGATGATCGGAGAACTGAGCAAGAGTGGGATCGGCGTTCTGGTGACCGATCACAACGTGCCGGCTACCCTATCCGTCACGAACCGGGCATACATCATCAGTAGCGGACGCGTCCTATTTTCGGGCACGCCTCAGGAGTTGAGCGAAGACGCAGAAGTCCGGCGAATCTACCTAGGTGAGCGTTTCCGGCTTCACTAGGGAGCGCTCTGTACGGGCAAATCCGACCATGAACTGGCTCCAGCCCAAACTTCATCTCAGGGTCGCGCAGCGGCAGATTCTGACGCCCGGCCTGGTGCAGATGGTCAGCGTGCTCGCGCTGAATCGCCTGGAACTCCGTGAGATGATCAATAACGAGCTGGTTGAGAATCCGGTCCTGGAAGAAGTCACCGAAGACCTCCCCGTCAGCGAAGACTACAGCAACGAAACATTCGTCAAGGCGGAGACGGAAAAGGTTCCGGAAACTCCCGAAGCGAACCCCTTCGACGAATTCGACGTCTCGGCCCTTTACCAATATCTTGATAGCGGCGCGCAGGAAAGAGATCACAACCGCGAACGCGAGGTCATCGAGCAGCCTTCCTTCGACAAGTTTCTCTCCTCCCCTACAGGGCTTACCGAGCACCTGCAATGGCAGTTGCACGCGACGATTTGCTCCGAACAGGTCTCGGCGATCGCCGAAGTGATCATCGGCAATCTGGATGAAAACGGCTACTTGATGGCTTCACTCGAAGAGATCTCGCAGAATGGCAATTACCTGATGGAAGACGTCGAAGAGGCGCTGGCCGTCGTGCAGGAATTGGATCCGCTCGGCGTGGGCGCGCGCAACCTGCGCGAGTGTTTGCTGGTGCAGCTCCGGGCCCTCGACCCCCAAAACACGCTCGCCCAGCAGATCGTCTCCGAATGCTTGCCGAAGCGGCCCAATGCCGCCGACGGCGACAACTTTCTGGATGTGGACTCGCCGGTGGCCCGGTTGTTGCAGGCCAACCAGCCCAAGGATATTGCCCGAGCGTTGAACCGGCCGGTCGAACTGGTCAAGCGGGCCATGGATGTGATTCGCAAGCTTGAGCCGCGTCCCGGGCTGCGCTACAACAAGACACAGCCGAGGCTCGTCGAGCCCGACGTCTATTTCCGCAAGGTGGACGACCAGTGGCAGGTTTTCGTCAATGAAGATGACTTGCCGCAGCTTCGCTTGAGCCCGACGTACCGTCGCCTGCTCTCGCGCGATGCCGCCGACCGCGATGTCCGCAACTACGTGAAAGAGCGCTTCACGGCCGCCTATCAGCTCCTCAAAAACATCGAGCAGCGCAAGCACACAATCTTGCGCGTCTGCCAGTCTATTATTCGGCGCCAGGGCGGGTATTTGGATTTCGGTGCCGATCATCTGAAGCCGATGATGATCAAGGAAGTCGCCGAGGAAGTCGGAGTGCACCCTTCGACGGTGAGCCGCGCCGTAGCCAGCAAGTACGCGCATACGCCGCAAGGCGTTGTGGAGCTGAGGTCGTTTTTCTCGGAGTCGGTGAACGGTCCCGAGGGCGGCAATATGTCGCTGCTTTCCCTCAAGCGCCTCGTAAAGAAAATGATCGAGGAAGAGGACACGAGCAAGCCTCTGACCGACGACGCTATCGCGAAAAAGCTGAGCGACGCGGGCATCCAGGTCACGCGCCGCACCGTCGCCAAATATCGAGAAGATCTCAAGATTCCGAGTACCCACCAGCGCCGTGTCAAGGTTTAAGGCGCGCACACCGATGACGACCCCGCGGACTCGCGACCGCCGTCATCTGGTGATCCTCACGGGCCTGAGCGGATCGGGCAAGAGCACCATCCTCAAGACATTCGAAGACCTCGGCTTCTACTGCGTTGACAATCTTCCCGTCGGCCTGATTCGCACCTTCGCTGATCTGCCCATCGGCGGAGAGGGAGAGATTTCCCGCGCCGCGTTGCTGGTGGATGCTCGCGAAGGCGAACAGATCGCCAAATTGCCGGAGACGGTTCGCGCGTTGCGGCGCGACGGGGTGCAAGCAGAGCTTGTTTTTATTGAGGCGTCCGACGAAGCCCTGATTCGCCGCTTCAGCGAGACACGCCGCCCGCATCCACTCGGCCACGATCGTCCGGTGCGCGAAGGCCTTGGGCGCGAGCGCCGGCTGATGCAGCCGATCCGGAAGCTCGCGGATGTCGTGATTGACACGACGAAATTCAACGTTCACGAGCTGCGGCAGTTCATCACGCGCCGGTTTGAGACCCGCGATCACAAATCGATGCTCGTTTCTGTGGTGAGCTTTGGGTACCGCTACGGAATTCCGGCGGACGCGGACCTGGTCTTCGACGTTCGCTTTTTGCCCAATCCGCAATTTGTCGAGAGGCTGCGGCGTTATTCGGGTAAGGACCGCCGTGTCGCGCGGTACATTCGCTCGTTTCCGCAGACGGACGAGTTTTTGCAGCGAATCGAAGGCCTGCTGGTCTACCTGATTCCGCACTATATTCGCGAAGGCAAGAGTTACTTGACGATCGCGTTCGGCTGCACGGGCGGCAGGCACCGCTCGGTGATGCTCGCCGAGGCCATGCGGAAAATTCTGGCCAAGCACAGCTACTCGGCCAAAGTCACCCACCGCGACCTGACCAAGTAGCGGCGCGGCTTGACAATTCTTGGCTGCGTTCGTAGCGTTGCTGGGTCCAGGGGCGGAGGGCAAGGCCCGCGGACAAATCTTCTTGAAGATTCCCATTGAATTTCGGCGGTTATTTGGCGCTGTGCGCCGCTACCGTTGGGGTCTGGCCGCCGCCGTGATTCTGATGGCGCTGGTGGGCGCCGCGGAAGGCTTGACGGCGCTGATGGCGCGGCCCGTGTTTGACCGCGTCTTGCAACCATCGAGCTCGGGCAACTCTGCGCCGCTGGTAACCTTTCCCTGGAACCACCACACGGTCTACTTGAACTCATTTTTCCCGCCGACGATTCACAACCCCTGGGTCATCTTCGCGATTTCGCTGCTGGTGATCGCCATTGTGAAGGGCATCGCCGAATTCAGCGGCACGATGCTCGTGCAATACATCGGGCTGGCCGTGGTCACCGACCTGCGCCACCAGATTTTCAGCAAGCTGATCCGGCAGCCGATCGGCTTTTTTCAAAACCATCCTATCGGGCGTTTGATGTCTGCGGTGATCAGTGACGTCGAACGTGTGCGCAATACGCTTTCAGACTGGCTGGCCGATTCGCTGCACCAGATTTTCAGCCTCGTGGCTTTTGCGCTCGTGATGTTCTTCGTGAATTGGAAGATGGCGCTTGGCTCGATGGTGCTGATTCCTTTGGTCGCGTGGCCCATCGGCAAACTGGGGCGAAGCATCCGGAAATCGGCGGAGAAAAGCCAGGCGCGCCTCGGCGAGCTGAACCAGATCATTCAGGAGAACGTGGCCGGCAATCGCGTGGTGAAAGCGTTTGGCATGGAAGATTTTGAAGTTGCGAAATTTCAGGAGACCTCGCGGCGGTGGCTGCGCGACAACCTGCGCTGGGTGACGGCCTACGTCATCACTTCGCCGTTCATGGACATCCTCGGCGCCGCAGTTCTCGCGATGATTTTGCTCTACGCAAGGAATGAGATTAACCACAAAATTCTGACCGAAGGCGAGTTCATGACGTTTGTCGTTGCGCTGCTGAGCGCCTACGCCCCCGTAAAGCGTATGGGCTCTTTCTATCAGCAACTCGAACAGGCGCGCGGCGCGACCACGCAGGTCTTCAATTATCTCTCGCTCGAAGAAGAAAGACCCGATGAGCCCGGCGCCTTGGCGCTGCCGCCGTTTTCGCGCAAAGTGGAATTCGACGATGTGAGCTTTTCCTACGACGGCCAAGCGCCCACGCTGAGCCATATTCGGCTGACGGCCGGAGCGGGCGAAGTTGTGGCCATCGTTGGCTTAAGCGGAGCGGGCAAGACCACGCTCGTTAATCTATTGCCCCGTTTCTTTTCGCCGGCCTCGGGCGTGGTGAGGATTGATGGTTACGATCTTCGCGATGTTTCGCTGCGCTCCCTGCGGGATCAAATCGCCATCGTCACGCAGGAAACCATTCTCTTCAATGAAACCATTTGGAATAACATTTGCTACGGGCGCCCTTCCATGCCGCGAGAGCGCGTAATCGCCGCCGCAAAAGCCGCGCTGGCGCACGACTTCATCGAAGAAATGCCCGATGGCTATCAAACGCTCATCGGCGACCGCGGACAGCGGTTGAGCGGCGGCCAGCGGCAGCGCATCGCGATCGCGCGGGCTTTGCTGAAGGATTCGCCGATCCTCATTCTGGACGAGGCGACCTCGGAGCTTGATTCCGAATCCGAGAAACTCGTGCAGAATGCGCTTGGCAACCTGATGATCGGCCGGACCGTGTTTGTGATCGCGCACCGCCTTTCAACGATTCGCCGTGCCGATAAAATCGTCGTGCTCGATGAAGGCACGATCAGCGAGAGCGGCACGCACCACGAACTGCTCGCGCGGGGCGGCCTTTACGCAAGGCTGTATGAAATGCAATTCGCGGAAAGCGACGCACCGGTTCAACCCGCTTCAGCCCCCGCCGGTCCAGGAACGGCCCAACCATGAGCTCGCCAAGCGCACGCACGGAAAATTCACCGGAGAACTCGCCCGAGCGAGGGTTGAAGTCCATGACCGGTTTCGCGGAAGCGAGGCTCGAACACGACGGCTGGGCGCTGCGCGTGAGCCTGCGCAGCGTAAACCACCGCTTCCTCGATCTGCATCTTCGCCTGCCCGAGGGGCTGGAGGCGCTCGAGCCGGAAATCCGCCGCGTGCTTCGCGATCGTCTGCGGCGCGGCCACGTGGACGTGAATGTTCGTGTTGATCCCGCTGGGGCCTCCGCCGTCCGGATCAATCGTGAGATGGCCGAGGCGTATCTGCGCGAGGCGGAGGAGTTGAAGAAACAATTCCGATTAATTGGCGATCCGGATTTGGTCGCATTGATGCGGCTGCCTGGCGTTGTGGCAGCCTCGGGCGCCGCAGCCGGTGTGCTTGGCGAAGAAGAGATCTCGCGTCTCGCGGTGCGCGTGGGAACGTGTCTGGAGCAGGCAGTGGTGCGCCTGGAACAGATGCAGCGCGCGGAGGGCGCTACACTGGTGGCGGAAATGCGCGCGCGCCTCGTACAGATCACCGCTCACGCGGCGCAGATTACGGATCTGGCCGCCAACACCCGCCCGGTCTACGCCGCTCGGCTGGAATCCCGTCTGAAGGAACTGCTCGGCGATACGGCGATTGATCCGGCGCGTCTCGCGCAGGAAGCGGCGCTGCTGGCCGAGCGCAGCGACACCAGCGAGGAATTGGCAAGGCTTTCGAGCCACGTGAACCAATTCGGCAAACTGATCCAATCCGGGGGCGAGGTTGGCAAGAAGTTCGATTTTCTGCTGCAGGAAATGCAGCGTGAGGCGAATACACTCCTCTCAAAGACTTCGGGCGTCGAGGCGAGCGGCCTGAAGATCACGGACCTGGCGCTCGAAATCAAATCTGAAATCGAAAAGCTGCGTGAGCAAGTGCAGAACATCGAGTGATCATGGCGAGCCAGGACGAACCCATCGTTTTCGTCATTTCCGGCCCATCGGGCTCGGGGAAATCCACGCTCGTGCCGAAACTCCTTGAGCTGCCAAACACGATGTTTTCTATTTCGTGCACCACGCGGAGGCCGCGGGCCACGGAGTCGCCTGGAAAATGGTATGATTTTGTTTCCGAGGAAGAATTCGACCGCATGGTGCGGGAGGACGCTTTCCTCGAGTACGCGTGTGTCTTTGGTCGGCACCGGTACGGCACGCCGCGGAAATGGCTCGACTTGGCTCGCGAGCGGGGATTCGACCTGGTGCTTGAGATTGATGTTCAGGGCGCCGGGCAGATTCGCCGCAAGCTGCCGCAAGCGGTTTCCATTTTCATCGTGCCGCCGTCGCGCGTGGAACTCGAGCGGCGCATTCGCGGCCGCGGGCAGGATTCACCGGATGAAATCGCGCGTCGGCTGGACCGGGCGCTCGACGAGATGAAAAGTTTCAAGGAGTATGACTTCATCGTAGTCAACGACAATCTCGATCGCGCAGGGCGCGAGGTACAGGCCATCGGTATCGCGGCGCGTTGCCGCAACGGCCATGCGCGCCGGATCGTCGAAAATATACTGGAAGCATTTGGAGGATAGATTGCCGATGGCACAGCAGACTCGCGCTCCGGAAAGCAGATTTGCATATGTGGTTGTCGCTTCGCGCAGGGCGCGGCAACTGATGTCGGGGGCGCCGCCTATGGTGGCGAATCCGCACTCCCTCAAACCTACTCGTGTTGCCATGGAAGAGCTCCAGGGCGGCACGCTTGAATTTGATATTCCGCCGGTCCCGGTGGGGCCGACGGCTGCCGAGGAAGCCAAGCGTCGCAGCGGCTAGCGCCGCCGAGCGGACGAATGCGCGTCGCAGTCGGAGTTACGGGAGGCGTGGCAGCCTATAAGGCCGCCGAGCTTGTTCGCCGCCTCCAGCAGGATGGCCTCGAGGTGGAAGCCATCCTGACGCGGCACGCCCAGGAATTTATCACCCCTCTCACATTTGCGGCCCTTACCGGCCGTAAAGTCATCACCGAAATGTTTTCCGCGGAAGGTGATGCCCCCGCGAACGTCGAAAGCGCCATCGAGCACATTGCCGTGGCGCAGCGGATTGATTGCCTCGTTATCGCGCCTGCCACTGCGAACACCATTGCCAAGCTCGCGCAGGGCATCGCCGACGACTTTCTGACCACTCTGTATCTCGCCACGACCGTCCCGGTCGTGATCGCTCCGGCCATGAACGTCAACATGTGGGAGCACGCCGCGACACAGGCGAATCTCGAGACTTTGCGTTCGCGTGGTGCGCGCATCGTCGCGCCGGACGAAGGCTATCTCGCGTGCGGCATGGTTGGTGCCGGAAGGCTCGCCGGGGTTGAGGCGATTGCGCAGAGTGTGTTTGATGTGTTGGGCGTGCGGCATGATTTGGCGGGCGAGACCCTGCTGATCACTGCCGGGCCCACGTGTGAAGATGTTGACCCCGTGCGTCTCTTAACGAATCGCTCGTCGGGCAAGATGGGTTATGCGTTGGCGGAAACAGCCCACCGCCGCGGAGCGCGCGTAATTCTAGTGAGCGGACCTGTTTCGTTGGTAGCGCCCACCGGCGTCGAGCCAGTGCGCGTACGCACGGCTGAGGAGATGCATCGCGCGGTGCGGGAGCACCTACGCGAGGCAACGGCGGTAATCATGGCGGCGGCCGTGGCCGATTTTCGTCCCGCCGCTTCCCAGAAAACCAAAATCAAGCGCGGCGCGGGCTCTCTCTCGCTGGAGCTCGAAGCCACGCCGGATATTCTGGCCGATGTGGCGCGTGAAAGATTCGTCGCCACCGGAAGCATAGGGGCGCACCGCGAGCGGCTCATCATCGGTTTTGCCGCCGAGACAGATCATGTTGCAGAACACGCCCGCGCCAAGCTCGCCGCCAAGGGCGCGGATCTGATCGTGGCCAATGACGTTACGCAGAGCGGCGCGGGATTTGACGTAGACACGAACATTGTGACGTTTTTCTTCCGCGAAGGCGGAGAAGTGCGGCTTCCGCAAATGAGCAAGTTCGACGTGGCCAACCGCGTGCTCGATGAGCTGCTGCGCTTGCGTCATCCTTCGAGTTCACCCCAGTCAGAATTCCACGCAGGTCTGGACGCAACCCGCAAATGAACGGAACAGGCTCGGCGGACAATTCTTTTCAGAATCTCCATCTTACCGCCTGGCTTCGCTACTTCGAAGACATCGGGCTGGATCACTTCTACCGCGATCGAGTTGTGGAGTTTAGTGCAGAGGGGGTCCAATCGTTGCGACGCTCAAGCGCTTCCAGGACCGCTGTGGCGGGGGCCGCTTCTGCCTCGGTTGTCGAACCGAAGCAGATAACGCCCGCTTCTCCGCGAGCGTGGCAACCGGCGGTGCCCGGCGTGGCTGGCGTCTCGCGCGGCGTCGTGATCCCGGTGGTCAGTCCCTCCTTATTTGAAGCGGTGGATCGCATCGCGAATGATTCGCTCGAACGCATCCGCGAGGACATCGGCGATTGCACCCGCTGCCGCCTGTGCGAGCAACGCAACAAAATCGTTTTCGGCGTTGGTAATCCGAAGGCTGATCTCGTGTTCATCGGCGAAGGTCCCGGCCGCGACGAAGACATGCAGGGCATCCCGTTTGTCGGCCGCGCGGGGCAGCTGCTCACGCAGATGATTGAGGCGATGGGTTTGAAACGCGAGCAGGTTTATATCGCCAATGTGGTGAAGTGCCGCCCTCCGGAAAATCGCACGCCTGAAAAAGACGAGATGGCCACATGCTCGCCCTTTCTGATGCGGCAGCTCGATGTAATCAAGCCCAAGGTGATCGTATGCCTCGGCAACGTCGCGATGCAGACGCTGCTCGCGACCAACCGGTCCATGTCTTCTGTCCGCGGGCAATGGTTTCCATTTCGCGGATCGAAGCTCCTGCCCACGTATCACCCGGCCTATCTGCTGCGGAATCCGCCCGCAAAGGCCGACGTTTGGGCCGATCTAAAGAAAGTGATCGCTGAGCTCGGGCTCACACCGCCAAAAGCCGTGCCTAAGCGCTGATACTCTCGTACTCGCCTTCAGAAACACTCGCAAGAATCCGTTACCCGCCCGCCGAACGGCGAGTTCTCCGCGCCCTGCCATAGCCGGAGAAGCTACCTGTTAAACTAAGCCCTCGATGTCCCTCTATTGCGAAGTTGCGCTGCCGGTGCCGCTGCGTATGACGTTCACCTACGCTATTCCGGCCGGACTCGAAGGCGTCGTAAGCCCTGGTTGCCGCGTCGCCGTGCCGTTTCGCAATCGCGCTATGGTCGGCGTAGTGCTAAGTCTCACGGACACGGCGCCGGAATTCTCGCAGAAAAAGCACGGTTCACGCCGCGCCAGCAAGGCCGCAACGGAAGCCACGCCACCGCCAATCAAGGAAATCGCACAGGTGCTCGATCCATTGCCTGCGCTTTCGCCCAAGCTGATCGAGCTCGGCCTCTGGGTCGGGAACTACTATTTAGCGCCGCCGGGTGATGTTTTTCGCGCCATGCTGCCGCCGCTCATCGAGCTGCGCATGCAGCGCGTGCTGCACTTCACAGAAGCAGGCCGCGCACACTTCGCGGAGATCAGCGCGCTCCCCAGCCGCAGCGAGATGGAAATCACCGAGCAGGCGTTGCTTGAGCTGATTGCCATTGAAGGCAAGCCCCTGGCCATGGCGCGTCTTGCTCAGTTGCCGGGGGGCGAAGCCGCGGCAGCGCGCCTCTTGCGGCGCGGGCATCTCGCCGCCGAAGAGGTTTCGCGCCAGCGAAAGCCACGGACCCAGCGCATCGTCGCGTGGAATGAAAGCGCCGACATTGCGGCCTCCAACGGTCACAAGCCCAGCCCCGCCGAGGCGCGTCTCCGGCAAACGCTCGCGAACGAATGCGGGCCGCTGCCGCTGAAGCTGCTGCTCGATCGCGCGACGGTTTCACGCGTGGTGGTGGAGCGGCTGATCCGCCAGGGCAAGCTGAAAAGTTGGGAGGAGCCGATCGTAGCGGAAGAAGATCTCTGGGAGGTGGATTTCAGCGCTCCGGCAAACGTGCTCAACCCTGACCAGGAGCGCGCGGCGGCCGTGCTCTCCCGTTGGCTTGGCCGCGGCGAATTCGCGGCAGGCGAGTTTGCAGCGGGACTACTGCATGGCGTTACAGGTAGCGGCAAGACCGAAGTCTACCTGCACGGCGTCGGCGAGGCGCTCAAGCGCGGACGCTCCGCGATTGTCCTTGTGCCCGAAATTGCGCTCACGCTTTGGATGGGCCGCCTATGCCGCGCGCGTTTCGGAGATACCGTCGCCGTGCTGCACAGCGCCCTGCCGGACGCCGAGCGTGCCCGCGAATGGTGGCGCGTGCGGCACGGTGAAGCGCGGGTCGTGATTGGTACGCGCTCGGCAGTCTTCGCGCCCGCCGAAAAGTTGGGCCTGATCATCGTGGACGAAGAGCATGAGGCAAGCTACAAGCAGGAAGAATCGCCGCGCTATCACGGCCGGGACACCGCCATCCTGCGCGCGAAGCTCGAAGGCGCTGTGGTGCTTCTTGGTTCAGCAACGCCTTCCATGGAAAGCTACCAGCACGCGCGCGCGGGGAAGTATGAACTCCTGCGCCTTGATTCGCGCGTTGCCGATCGCCAGATGGCCCGCGTTTCCATTGTGGACATGCGTCAGGAGTTTCGCGCGAGCCATCGCGCCGGGCCGTTTTCCACGCCGCTGCGCGAAGCCATGGCCCAGCGGCTCGCCTCGCGCACGCAAACGCTGGTGCTGATCAATCGCCGCGGTTATTCCTGGTTTGCGCTTTGCCGAAGCTGTGGCGCTTCGGTGCAATGTGAGAACTGCAGTATCGCGCTCACCTATCACAAGCAGCGCCAGCGATTGATCTGCCACTATTGCGGCTATTCGCGCCCGGTGGTGAAGACGTGCCCGAAGTGCTCCTCGGAATATGTGCATTTCTTTGGCGATGGATCGGAGCGCCTCGAAGAAACGTTGCGCGAACTTTTTCCGCGCGCGCGAATCGGTCGGCTGGACCGCGACACCGTCCGCAACAAGCGCGGCTACCAGAAGGTCCTCGGTGCCTTCGCATCGCAAGAACTCGACATCCTCGTCGGCACGCAGATGGTTGCGAAGGGACACGATTTCCAGCACGTCACGCTCGTCGGCGTCGTGGCGGCCGATCTTCGCCTCGCGCTGCCCGACTTCCGCGCGGCAGAGCGCACCTTCCAATTGCTCACGCAAGTCGCGGGCCGCGCCGGCCGCGGTGAACTGCCCGGCGAAGTCGTGGTCGAGACCTTCTATCCGGAGCACTACGCGATCCAGCACGCAGCGAAACAGGACTTCGAAGGCTTCTTCGAGCAGGAAGTCCACTTCCGGCGGATGATGCACTACCCGCCCTTCGGCGCGCTCGCAAACGTGCTCGTGCGCGACCGCAAGATCGAGAATGCAATTCGATGGTCTCGCCAACTCGCGGAATATTTCGCACCGCTCGAATCGCGCGGTGTGCGCGCCCTCGGCCCCGCGGCCGCGCCGGTGGCCCGGTTGAAGCGCGACTACCGTTTTCAGTTTTTGTTGAAGTCACCGAAGCGCGCCGCGCTGAATCAGGCGCTGATGGGCGCGCTGGAATTCTGTGCGAAGAAGCAGATTCCAGAGAGCGCCATCATTTTGGACGTGGACCCACTCAGCCTGTTTTGAGCCGCCGGCGCAAAGGGCATTTTCACCCAGCAGGCGCGCTTCGCCGCGATCTCCAGAAGAAATACGCAGGCAGCCCCAGCGCCATAATTCCCAACCCGAATGCCGCATCCTTCCAATCCGAGACGATCGTGTTGACCACCACCGCCCCCGAGGCCAGCACAAATGCCAGTGGCGTCCACGGATATCCCGGCACGCTATACGGCCGCTTGGCGCCACGCGCGCGCCGGCGAAACACGAAGATGCTCGCCGCAGCCAGGCCATAAAACACCCAGCCCGCAAATACCACATATGTGAAGAGCTGCTGGAAGGTGCCGCTCCACGCAAGGATCGCCGACCAGATCCCCGAGGTGACGATCGCGAACGCGGGCGTGTGGAAGCGCGGGCTCACATCCGCCAGCCGGCGGAAAAATAGCCCGTCGCGTGCCATCGCGTAATAAACGCGCGGCGCCTGGAGCATACCGCTGTTGGTCGTGCTGAAAACAGAAATCAAGATCGTCAGCGCGACGAGCTTTGCCGCGCCCGATCCGAGCACGGCTGCCACAGCCGTCGCAGCGATCGTGTCGGAGCGCGCCGCCTCCGCCGGACCGAGCGCGACCATATACGCCACATCCGCCACCACGTAGACCACGATCAGCAGAAGCGTTCCGATCAGGAATCCGCGCGGAAAATTCCGCTGCGGATCGATCGTTTCGCTCGCCGTGTAAGTCACCCACTGCCAGCCCTCATACGCCCACAGCACTGCGATCATCGCCACGCCAAATCCCGCAAACATCGAGCCGCCGGCCGGCGTCGTCAGGACCTCGGCGGCGCGTGCCCCTCCGTGCCCCCATCCGCGCCCCAAAATCAAGAGCGCCGCGCTCATCGCCGCAATCGCAATCAGCTTTGTCCACGTGGCCCAGTTGTTCAGGTCCGTGCTGCGCCGCGTGCCCAGCACGTTGACGACGGTCGCGACGCCGATCATCGCCACGGCCGCCAACTGGCCCTCCACTCTCGTCAAGCGGCACAATCTGGTTCAGGTAGTTGCTGAACGCCACCGCCAGCGTCGCGTTGGTCCCCGTCGCAATCACCCAAAAGAGCGTCCACCCATAGAGAAACCCCGGCAGCTCCCCAAATGCGTCGCGCACGTAGACGTACAATCCTCCCGCCGCCGGATTCATGGCCGTGAGTTCGCCGTATGTCAGCGCGCCCAGCAGCGAAAGCACGCCGCCGGCAACCCACACCATGACGGAGAGCCGCACGGAACCGCCCACGTCTCGCAGGATCGGCCCCGGCACCAGAAAAATACCGGAGCCGATCACGCTTCCGACGATCAGCCAGATCAAATCCGATAGAGTAATCGTGGGTTTGAGGCTAGCTTGTGGCGCAGCGGTTTGCGGCTCGATTGGCAATGGCGTGCGCGAATCATACGCCGATGCTCATGCGCGTCAAGGTTCACCGACGCTGGTTTGGCAAGGCTTCAGGGCTGCAAGGTCAAGCACAACTACTGAATAATCAGCGGTACCGGCATGAACGACAACACGAAAATCGCCAGCCCCACCGCTGCCCACACTCGGCGTTTATTGTCCAGCGTGCGCCGGTCATCCAGCAGCCGCGGATGGCGGAATCCAAGCGCCAGCAGCAACACGGTCCAGAGCAGCCAGCCCCACCAAAAAAAGGCCAGCGGCACCAGCGCCAGCGCCACGAAAAATGTCACGCGCCGGTGGGATTCACGCGCAATTGAGTAAAGAATGTGTCCGCCATCGAGCTGGCCCGCCGGCAGCAAATTCAGCGCCGTTGCAAACAATCCCACCCACGCCGCGCGGCCCACGGGATGCAAAAGCAAATCCGTTGCGTGCACTCCGGGCCGCAGCACCGCCAGCAGCAATCTCAGAAGCAACGGCTCCCCGAAAACGATCGGCGCCCCGGCCTGCAATCCCGGCACGATCTTGGAGTGCAGGATCGCGATCGCCATCGCCGGCACGATACAGACAAATCCCGCGACGGGCCCGGAAAGCCCCACATCGAACAAAGCCTTGCGATTGACGATCGGCGAGCGAATCAGGATAAACGCGCCCAACGTCCCGATCAGCGTCGGCGCCGGAATAAAGTAGGGATAGGTCGCCGCGATGCCGTAGTAGCGGCAGGTGAAAAAATGTCCCAGCTCGTGCGCCAGCAGAATTCCCAACAGCGTGGCGGCGAAGGGCAGCCCGGCAGCGAGCGCGTGCGGATTGCGCAGAATCGTGAAATAGGAGCTAAAGAAATCGTCAAACGCGGGCATCTGCGAATTTGCATATGCCAAAGCGAATTCGGCGCCGACCGCTAGTGTGGAGACAACCGTGCACGCGAACAGAACGATCGCGATGGCGAGCGATCGCCCCGACCGCTGCGGCCGCGTCGGCGCAAACACCCTCCGCGTCTCAACCGGTGGTGGTTGCTCAAGCTCTCGTGAGATGACTTCGATAGGGAAGTGGCCGTTACCGTTGCCCGTATTCATGTGCGGCTCGAAGGTTGTCTGCTGGCGAAACCGTCAGGTGAGATCACCGCGCCGGCGGAAACGAAACCCGCCTCCCGCCATCATTCCGCGCCCGGGGGACGCAATGCCCGGTGAACGCCGCCGCAGCAGGTGTCGAAGCCGTGCGCTCAGAGCGCCTGAAGTTCCTTGCCCGGCTTGAAGCGCACCGCTTTGCCCGGAGGGATGCTCACTTCCTCCCCGGTGCGGGGATTTCGGCCGATGCCGGTCTTGCGAGGCTTCACGTTGAACACGCCGAATCGCCGCAATTCGATGCGATCGCCGCGGCCAAGCGCATCCTTCATCGTCTCAAAAACCGTTTCCACGGCCTGCTCGGCTTTCGAGCGGCTGACGCCCGCCTTGCTCACCACGGCATTCACGATGTCCAGCTTGATCACGCCGGCCTCCCGCGTTTCAACGGTGCCTATGCTAGACAGCGCCCCATGGGTTGTCAAGCGTACTCCGGCATACTAAACTGCGCTGCTTTTCTGCCGTCGTATTCTGGAACGCATTCTGGAACGAAGCCTTCGAATCGGAGCCAACCATGAGCGTCAGGCCGGACCGCTGGATTCGCCGCATGGCGATGGAACACGGAATGATCGAACCTTATGAAGACCGCCAGGTCCGCGAAGGCGTGATCAGCTATGGCGTCTCGTCGTATGGCTATGACATCCGCGTGGCCGACGAGTTCCGCATCTTCACCAACGTCAACTCCACCATCGTGGACCCCAAGCATTTCGACCCGCGTTCGCTGGTGGAATTCAAGGGAGACGTCTGTCTGATCCCGCCGAATTCCTTCGCATTGGCGCGCTCGGTGGAATATTTCCGCATTCCGCGCAACGTGCTCACGATCTGCGTCGGCAAGTCCACCTACGCGCGCTGCGGCATCATCGTCAACGTCACGCCCTTCGAACCGGAATGGGAAGGCTTCGTCACGCTCGAAATCAGCAACACCACCCCGCTCCCCGCCAAAATCTACGCCAACGAAGGACTCTGCCAGGTCGTCTTCTTCGAAAGCGATGACCCTTGCGAAGTCTCCTATAAAGACAAAAAAGGCAAATACCAATCGCAGCAAGGCATCGTCCTCCCGCGCCTGTAAGAGAAAGCGTTTGTACCGCCGCATCGGCCCGTGTAGCGCACGTCTTGTGTAGCGAGGTCTTTAGACCTGCGGCCTTTCTGCGGCGTTTCTCGCGGACGCAGTCATGAGGGCTTGCCTCGCCGTCGAGGTCGCCCACGAAGACATAGAAAGCAAATATCGATCGCAACAGAGAATTATTCTGGGCCCCTGTGAGCCGAGGACGCGACGCTCTGCATGTGAACGCTGGCTTCCTCCGTGTAGCGGCCAATTGAATGAAAATTAGTCTCTGCCTTTGTCACTCGGGGAAAGAGATTCCCAATCAAAGCCCCGAACTGTTGGAACGTGGGTAAACCCTGCAGCCAGCGAGCAATAAAAGCGATGGGCTCCATGAACAAGTTTGTATCGATGCGCGGACGAGCGCAGGCTTTCGACGATTTCCACACGTGGGATAACTGCGTTTAATCGAAATCCACGCAAGATGCTCACGACTCGTTCGCGTGCAGACATTCGCTGCTGTCGTTGAAGATGCCGACGCCCGAGGAACGGCAAACCGGGCCCACCTCTTCGATCGAAACTTCTTGGATTTGCTGATTCTCGAAGGATCCTGAGGAGGCGCGATAAGCTCTGCAACGTGGCACAAAGCCGATCATTCCTGCCTCGGCCCACCACTCGTCAAGCAATTCAATTATTAATGCATGGTGCCTGATTTTCACGCTAAGAACGAGAGCGTCCTTGCCCAATTTTGCTGTGGCTAAGAGTATGGCGGTCCGGCATAACGAAGACCCCGTGGTACTCCTGGGGCAAGCGCAGCAGACCTTCTAACTGTATACGAACTCGTCTGCCCAAAAATCTGGATGAGTCGCTCTGCGTGATCCTAACTTCCGTCTTTTTCAAAGACACTCAACATCCAGATCGACTAATACTCGGAAGCTTGCGCCTCCCTCAAGACCGATCACAAGGACCATATAACTTGCGAGGCAGAGAGTAGAGACTCTTATCTTACACTCAGGCGGGGACCCAGAAAAGGAACGGTGGACGAATCGCCCGTCCGTGCCTCAATCTAAGCTCCATGCGTTCATGAGGTTCTAGCTTTAGTCCGCGCTGCCCCCGCATCCGCCTCCACCTCAGCCGCCGCCTCTGCCACCGCAACCGGATACCCCATCTTGCGCCACGCCGCCAACCCGCCGGCCAGCGGACGAATCTTCTGCACTCCCTGGCGTTTTAGGAGCAGCGCCACACGGGCGCTGGTGGCTTCGTTTGGTCAAGTGCAGTAGAGAACCACCTCGAGCGCCTGGGCCAGCACGTCTTTCACTTCCTCAATGTCGGCAGGGTCCAGATGTGCCGCTCCGGGGATCGTGTGCGGTTCCGCTTCGAAGTCGAGCGACCCGCGCAGGTCTACGATCACCACTTTTTCGCCGGCATCGAGCTTGAGCTTCAGTTCTTGCGGCGTGATGCGGTCAATGCGCAACTGGCGAATGAACCGCTCGCGCCGGATAAATTTCCAGGCGATCCATCCAGCCAGCGCGGCCAGCAGAAGCACAAGCAGCCCCATCCCCAGCCGTGCGGCTTGGCGCGCCACAAAATCGAGCTGGTTGCTGAACGCATAGCCCAACCCCAGAAACGTGCCCGACCAGAGCGCCGCACCCGCACCGTCCAGCAGCACGAACCGTCGCAGCTTCATGTGGAAGATCCCGGCCAGTGGCGGCGCTGCCGTGCCGAGTCCGGGCACAAATTTTGCGATCAACAGAGACCGCGAGCCGTGCCGCGCGAACACATTTTCCGTGTTCCGCACGCACGAGTCGGGTTCAATCGAGATTTTGCAAAGAAACTGCAGTACGCGAGCGCCTTTTTTGCGGCCAAGCCCGTACCAGATAAGATCGGCGGTCAGCGCTCCGATGATCGGCAAGGGAAATACGAGCGCGGCGCTCAGCTTGCCGCTCCCCACCAGCGCTCCGGCAGCCAGCAGCAACGGCGCCGAAGGCACGGGCACCCCGATCTGTTCGGCAAACACCCAGACGAACAGCATCGCGTAGCCGTAGTGCACTAAAAATTGTAGGATCCCGTTCATTGTTTTCCAGAAATACCGGCCAGACGCTCCGTTACGCTCGATTGCCTACGCGTGCCGCCTGCGGGCATCCACCGAGATCGCCCCGGCGCCGTCCGCGGCGAACTTCAACATCGCCCCCATGATCGCCACATTCTTCAGGAAGTGGATAAATTGGTCCTGGTGCATCTCGGGCGGGACCGCCCAGAAATTATGGATCTTCACCGTGATGACGATCAGATAGAGGAACATCACCCACGCTACAAATCGTGTTTGCCAGCCCACAACAAGAGCCAACCCTCCGCCCAACTCGATCAGCATCGCAATCGCGGCGGCTACCGACGCGAATGGTATGCCCATTCCACCCAGCATCTTCGTGGTGCCCGCGTACCCTGTAAGCTTCGAAAATCCGGTCACGAGAAAAATCACGCTCACCAAGACGCGGCCGAATAGCTCAACGTATGGCCTCATGGGATCTCCTTTTGCGTTCGCCTTGTGATTGATGTATCGGGGCCCACCTGGGAGACAACATCTTACAACGCCACCTCACGTTTACGGCTTCTGCGTTGGCCGAATCAACACCTCGCTAATAAAGCTTTGCGGCGCCTGCGTTACGATCGCCGCCACAGCGTGCGCCACGTCGCCCGGCTGAAGCATCTTCTCCGGGTTCTTCTTGGAAGGTGGCGAAAACTCCGTCGCCACCGACCCGGGACAAATCGCAGTCACGCGAATCCCGTAGCCGCGCAAATCTTCCGCCATGCAATTCGTCAGCCCGAGCAACCCCCATTTCGATGCGCAATAGATGCTGCCCCCGACGAACGCGTTCTTCCCGGCCAGCGAAGCGATGTTGATGATGTGCCCAGTCTTGCGCTCGATCATGCTCGGGGCGATGGCCCGCGAAAGCAGAAACACCCCTTTCAGATTCGTATCGAGCACGGCATCCCAATCCTCCTCCGATAGCTCCTGGAACGCCCCAAAACGCCCAACGCCAGCATTATTCACCAGGATATCCACCGGCCCGGCATTTCGCTGCGTTTCCTCCGCGAATCTCGCGATGTCCGCGGAGCGAGTCATGTCTGCGGCTGCCGCAAACACTTCGGCGCCCGCATGGCGCAGGTCCGCCGCAGCGCGATCCAGGTCCGCAGCCCCGCGCGCGCACAGCGATAGCCGCGCGCCCATCCCGGCGAGCTGTTCAGCGATGGCGAGTCCAATACCGCGGCTCGCCCCGGTTATCAGTGCGACTTGGCCCTTTAATGGCTTTCCGTTTTCCATAGAATCCTCAAAGCAACGTATTTTGGAACCATCTCATCCAGAGCGGTGTCTCTAGCTGGTGTCTGTAGCTGTAGTTGGTGTCTCTAGATTAAGATGCGGACGGTGCGGCCACGGGTAGGCGGGCGACCATTCTGCACTAAGTTTCATCTTATGAGGGAAAGGGAGTCCCGCTTATCGCGAGCATAAGTGAAACGCGCTTGCAGGACCTGCACCGATTCCCTATAATCCAGCAGTTTTATTTGGCTCGATTCGTGGACTGGGCCGCACCTTTCTAGTCGGGGTCTTGCTGCGCGGAATTTATGCCGAGGAGGCGCGAAAGAAATGAGTCGGATCGGTAAAGTTGCGTTCGGCGTGGTGCTCGGTGCGTTGCTGCTGATGGGCATGGGTGGCGCCGTGGCTCCCGTGTATGCTCAGGAGCAGGCACAAAAGCCCGCTTACACCACCGAAGAATACAACGCCTACATCAAGGCGCACAATGAGACCGATCCGCAGCAGAAAATTAAGCTGCTGGACGACTTCGTCGCCAAGTACCCCAATTCGGCGCTGCTCGATCTACATCTACAACGACTACTACCAGACCTACTACACGCTGAAGGATTATCCGAACACGATCAAGTACATTGATAAGCTGTTGTCGCTGGGTGACAAGCTCGACCTCACTTCGCAACTCAACGCGCGCCTGGCCCGCGCGCAGACCTTCCTTGCCGGTTCTTCGTTGCCGGAGCTCAGCTCGCCCCCGCAGCTCACCGGCGCGCGGACGCCGCCCTGCAAGGACTGAAGGATCTGGCAAATTGGAAGAAGCCGGCCAACGCTACCGACGATCAGTTCGCCCAACAGAAGAAGAATATCACCGGAATTTTTGACACCGTGATCGCCACGGCCGACTACGGCTTGAAGGATTGGAAGGCTTCCGCCGACGCCTACAAGACGCTCGTCGGCATAGCAGCGGACGACGCCGCCTCCTGGGCGCGTTTGGGCGTCTCGCTTCTTCAGGAGACTCCGCCGCAAACCCTGGATGGATACTGGGCCGTCGCGAAGGCCATCTCGCTCAAGCCGCCGAACGAGGCGCAGCTTCGCACATATTTGAAGAGCCAGATTACCAATTACCAGCAACTTGGCTGCGACAATCTCGCCGACGATGAAATCAATCAAATGGTCACGCTGGCCGCACAGCTCGCCGGACCGCCCCACGACTTTCACGCCTTCCGACTTCAGATGATCTTCAGAAGGCGCGCGCGACACGGCCAACTTCATGCCTATCTCCGCTCAGGCGGCGATCCAGCGGCAAGCTGATGTGGCTCGCAACCTGTGGCCTCGAGTTCCCGGAAGTCGTCGCAAAGGTGATCTCCGTGGACGCGCCCGACGCTGGACCCATCGTGCTGCACCTCTGCACCGGCGCGACGCCAGACGAGACCGAAGGCTGCAAGACCGCCAACATGGAAGTGAAGGTGCCCGACCAGCCCGATGCGAAGCGCGTGAAACCAGAAGACGGTTTGCGGTTTGACGCCACGCTTGTCGGCTACGACGCAGAATCCCTTCATGCTTCATTGGGACAAGGGCAAGGTCAATCCGGAAGACATCCCGGGCCGGGCAAAGCGACACCGAAAAAGCTAAGCCTCGGCAAAGCATCTGAAAAGTGAAAGCGGCCCGGCAATAAGCGGAGCCGATCTTATTCTAGCGGCGCCGAAATAATTCGGAGACGCTTTTCTTTCGTGCCGCGGAATTTCTTGATTCAGCGAGAACGTTCTGCGAGTCAGCGAACGCTGCCGCTGTGGCGCGGATGTCCGTCCAGCTTATACGACTCCGATTTTCCGGCTCAAGAGTGTTGCGGTGGATTCCCAGAGCCCGCGCGGCGCGCGACTGGTTGCCCTTCACGCGGTCCAGCACGCGCTTGATGAATTTCTTCTCGAATTCGTTCACGGCTTCGGGGAAAAGAATCCCGCTTTCCACCATTTTGCCCACGAGAGCTTCCAATTGATCTTTCATCACGACCGCACGCTCCGCGAAGGAATTAAAGATCTCGACGGCCGGTTAGTGAGTTCGTGGCCCGTCAAGCGAAGGTAAGCTTCCCGGTATTTGGCCCGTGTTTCTGCGACGACGTCAGCGGGCAGCTCGGTCCGGGAGGCTGCTTGTTCCAGCCGATGCGTTCGAGATAATCGCGGACATATTGCTTGTCAAAGGAAGGCTGCGCGTGGCCCGGCTGGTATCCAGCGGCGGGCCAGAACCGCGAAGAATCTGGCGTAAGCGCTTCGTCGATCCAGATCAGTTCGTCGCCATCCAGGCCGAATTCAAATTTCGTGTCGGCCAGCATGATTCCGCGCGGCTCGGCATACGCCACCGCGCGGCGGTAAATCTCCAGGCTCACGTCGCGCAAACGCTCCGCCAGCTCGCGGCCCGATCGCGCGGCGGCTTCTTCAAAGGAAATATTTTCGTCGTGCCCGCTCGTCGCCTTGGTCGACGGCGTGAAGATCGGCTCGGGCAGCCGGTCCGATTCGCGCAAGCCCAGCAGGCAAGCTGGATGCCGCAGATGCGGCCCGTCTTCTGATAATCCTTCCATCCGGAGCCGGCAAGGTATCCGCGCACCACGCATTCGATGGGAATCGGCTTCGTCTTGCGGCAAAGCATGGCGCGGCCTTCGAGTATGGCCGCGGTCGCCCGCGAGCTCGGCGGGAAAATCGGTCGCGCTGATCACATGATTCGGGATCACGTCGCGCAGCTTGTCGAACCAGAACATCGAAAGCTGCGTCAGCACGCGTCCCTTGTCGGGAATCGGCGTGGGCAGCACCACGTCAAATGCCGAAAGCCGGTCGGTGGCGACGAGCAGCGATCGCGTTGCCCGACCTCATAGAGATCGCGGACTTTGCCGCGCGAGTGCAGCGGCACTCCGCTGAGATGTGTTTCAAAAACGGTTCCATTCATGAGTTGGCGATGCCACGAGCAGCTCCATGTTGACTGAAAGAGGCGCGTATTCTAGCGCAGCGGAATCGAGAAGTCAATGCGGAAGAAACTTCGTACCTGTGCATCGCGGTGGAAAATTTCTTCAGCGCAAAATTGCTGCGACTGTTGCACGCAGTCGAACCGCGCGGCTGGTAACGAACATTTGCAACCTGCGGATCCAATCGCGCCTGCTGGCAGCGCAAGTGCCGGCCGACAGCGCTCGCGCTACGCCGCGTGCGATGTCGCGCGCGCCTGCGCACCCGCATCTTCGTTCCAGCGCACCGAAACCAGCTTCGACACGCCCGGCTCCTGCATCGTCACGCCGTAAAGCACCGGCGCCATTTCCATCGTGCGCCGGTTGTGCGTCACCACGATGAATTGCGTTTGCGCGCCCATGTGCGCCACCATGTCCGCGAAGCGCCCCACGTTGGCTTCGTCGAGCGGTGCGTCCACCTCGTCCAAAATGCAGAAGGGGCTCGGCTGGTAGCGGAAGATCGCGATCAGCAGCGCCAGCGCCGTCAGCGCCTTTTCGCCGCCCGAGAGCAGCACGCACATTCTGCAGCCGTTTGCCCGGCGGCTGCGCCACCACATCAATGCCCGGATCGCCCGGAGCTATCCGGCTCGGTAAGCCGCATCTCGCCGGTGCCGCCGCCAAAGAGCGTGCGGAACGCGTCCGTGAAATACGCATTGATGATCGCAAAGGCTTCCTCGAATTTCTGCCGCGACACCTCGTCGAGCTCGGTGATGGCCTGCTGCGTGTCGGCGATGGACGCCAGCAGATCGTCGCGCTCGCGCGTCAGGAAGCCAAACCGCTGGTCGCACTCGTTGTATTCCTCGAGCGCCATCATGTTCACCGGACCCATGGCTTCGATCCGCGCGCGCATCTCGCGGTAGTTCGCCTCGGCCGCGGCCAGTTCTTCGCCGCTGAGCAGCGCGGGAAATTCCGCGATCAAGTCCTCCGGCTGCACGTTCAATTCCGCGATCGCAAGTTTCGCGCAGATGGCTCGCGTTCCGAATCGTTGCGGGCGCGCTCGATTTCGAGCCGCCTGCGCTCTTCGCGCAGGTCGCCCAGCTTCTGCCGCGCCCTGCGCAGCGCGTCGTCCACATGCACCGTGCGCGTTCGTGAGTGCTCCCACTCTGCTTCCAGTTCGGTCTTGCGCGCATCGAGCCGTTCCTTCTCGGCCCGCAGCGACTTCCACGCGCCGCGCTTGTTCGGCGCTTTCGCTTTCGAGCTGGCCGCGCTCCAGAGCCAGCGAATGCTGTTGGCTGTAGCAGCTCTTCCGCGCGCCGCACGGCTTCCCGCCGCTCCTCCTCCAGCCGGTTGGCCAGCAACTCGGCCGTGGAAAGCCGTTCGGCCAACTTGGCCATCTCTTCCCGCTTGCCGCCCAATTCCTGCTGGTGCGTTTCCGCAAGCAAGCGAAGCTGCGATCAACTGCTCGCTCGCCGCCGCCATGGCCTGCTCGGCATTTGCGCGCGAAAATGTCGCTTCCTCCAGTTGCTGTTTTGCGCGCTCGGCTCGGCTTTGCGCACCGCTCACTTCCTGCGTCAGCCGCAGTATTTCATTCTGGCAAGCGCCCAGCCTGCCCCGAAATTCGTTCCGGATTCCGATTGGGCCTGGTCGAGCTGGTGCGTTGCCGCCACCACCATCTTGTCCGCTTCAACCTGTGCGGCAGTCATGCGCTTGAGGGTTTCGTCGCACTCACGCCGCGCGGCTTCCACACGCTCGAGCTCGGCCTGCGCCTTGCCCAATTCCTCTTCCCGCCGCGCATTTTCGATTTCGAGCTGCCGCAGCTCGCGCTTCATTCCCAGCGGACCCGCTTCTGTCGCGCGCCCGCCGCTCACCATGCGTCCCTGGTACGTGGTGCCGTCCTGCGTCACGAAACAGTAGGCCGGATACTTCCGCGCCAGCGTCTCCGCCGCCGTGGGCGTGTCCACCAGGTAAGCCGATTTCAATCGCGGCAGAAATCGCTTCGCCGCCGCACCGAGCGGATCGCGGAACTCCACCAGACGGTCCAGTCGCGAGACCACGCCGTCGGCGGTCGGGAAGGGAATTACTTGATCTTCGGGTTCCAGGCGCAGATTGCGCAGCGAGTCCACGAAGAACGTCGCGCGGCCGCCAAGCTCCTCGCGTAACATCGAAATGCCCGTCCGTGCGTGGTCAAACGTCTCAACGATCACGTATTCGAGTTCTTCCCGCAGGAATTGCTCCACGGCGCTCTCGTGCTGCTCCTCGACCTCGGCGTAATCCGCCAGCAGGCCCACGGCCTTAAAGTCGCGCGCGTCGCTGCCCGATCCTGCGTTCACGGAAAAGAGCTTCTTCACCGCTTCCGCCGTATAGGCCCGGTCGTTTAGCACCTGTTCGAGCGTTGCCCGTCGGGCGCGCACGGAAGAAAGAGCATCCCGCGCGCTATCGCTTCGCACCCTCCATTCCTGCTCGGCGGCTTGCAGCGCGGTGATCTGCACTTCCGCGCTGTGAACTTGCTCGCCGAATTGCCGCGCCTGCTCGCTCACTTCCTCCAGGTGGACTTTCGCGCTGTCTGCGTTCTCCACATGGCGTACCGAGTCTTGCAGCAACGCGTGTTCTTCAATCTGCTTTCGGCCAAGCGCCTCAACGTAATGGGCCAGTGCTTCCTCGGCCTGCGCCTGATCGGCGTGCAATTGGTGCAGCCGTTCGCCCGATTGGCTTGCCGAACGCTGCAGCGACGCAATCTGCGCTTCGATTTCCTGGGTTCGCGCGGCCATCCGCTGGCCGTGCACCGCAATTTCCGCGACCAGCGCTTCGATGCGGCGCGCTTCCTCGCGCAATGTAGCCACGCTTTGCTCGTGCTCGGCTGCCCGTGCCGCGATTTGCTCCGCCTGCGCGGAGGCCTGCTCAATCTGTCCGATCAGTTGCTGCGTGCGCGAGTCGAGTTCCTGGCCGCGCTGCCGGTTAAACGCGATGCGGTTTTCCGCGCGATCGAGTTCCAGTGTTGCCTGCCCCAGCAGGTTCTGATTCTGCCGAAGCTCCGAATCGAGTTCGTAGGTGCGTGCGCTCGAGTTTTTCCGCCTCGGCTTCGAGGCTGCTCACCGTCTGCGCGTGCGTCGCTTCAGCAGCGGTAGTCTCATGCAGCAGCGACGCCAGCCGTTCGGCCTCACGGTCCAGTTCGAGCGCCTTGCTGGCCATCACCTGGCGCAGCAGCCCGCGCATCTCTTCGCGCAGTTCCGCGTACCGCCGGGCTTTTGAGGCTTGCCTCTTGAGCGAAGCGAGCTGCTTCTCCACTTCCACGACGATATCGTTCACTCTCGCTAGATTCAGCTTCGAGGACTCGAGTTTCGCTTCCGCTAGTCGCTTCTTTGTCTTGTATTTCGTGATCCCCGCGGCCTCTTCGATGATGGCCCGCCGGTCCGCAGGCTTGCTCGAAAGGATCTGCCCGATACGCCCCTGCTCGATAATCGCGTAAGAGTCGGGACCCAACCCCACACCCATGAAAATTTCCTGCACATCGCGCAGCCGCGCCGTGCGTCCATTAATCAGGTATTCGCTTTGGCCCGAGCGATAGAGCCGCCGCCCGATCACCACCTGCCCCGGCTTCATATTCGCCGCGGGCTTCGCCGCGCGCTTCTTTTTGCCGATAAAGGAGTTATCGCCCTGGGGAGCCGGCTCGGCCGTGATCTCCGAAACGTTGCTTTCCATCTCAATGGCGGCAGCCGGGCTCGACTTCTCCCCGCCGTCCTCCACTCTATCCGGCGCGAATTCGTCCGCGCCTTCCGCGGACGAGCCATTCTCAGCAGCCGCGGCCACCGTCCCAGCTTCAGGTGTCGCCGAGGCTTCCTGTCCGGCGTCGCTAGCCAAATCACCCGTTGTTTCGCCCATCTGGCCGGTCAGAATGAACCGCCCAGCCTCGGCCAACTCGGTGTCTTCGAGGGTGATGATGACCTCGGCCAGCCCCATCGGAGGACGCTTCGCCGTGCCGCTGAAAATGCAGTCGGCCATGCGCTCGGCGCGCAGAGACTTTGTACTCTGTTCACCCAGCACCCAGGAGATCGCGTCTACAATGTTGGACTTGCCGCACCCATTGGGACCGACGATGCAGGTCAGTCCGGTGCCGCTAAAGGTGACTTGCGTCTTTTCGCAGAACGATTTGAAGCCCAGAATTTCGACCTTACGTAGTTTAAGCAAAATGTCCTATCTCTCCCCACGCGATTCCCGCTGCCGCATAAACACAGTGCTGCGCAGAGATGCGCGGTCCTTTGCCTCGAGTGGAGGGAAATTTCGACAAAAACTCTGAAGGGTCGCTGAACAGTGGCCCAGCCGCCTGGCGCTACGATGGCGGTACGCCAGCTAAGTTAGCAAAGCTTCCGCGGGATGTAAAGCAACTTCGCAGAAAGTTCGCCACTAGCTATAGCCTTCCTACCAGAAGCACCACAAGCCCGTCTTCGCCGCCGCGTTGGCCGCGAGGCAAGACGCAACCCGCGGTGGTGTTCTGTAACCCAGGGCGCAGTCGACCCTACGCTTGCGACGTCACCACCCCGGTCTACGACGCACGGCGGAAGCGTACGACGCAGAACGGCCCAGTGGCTCGTGCACTGCTATTAGAACACCACATTCTTGATGTGGGTCGCGATGTACCACTGGTTCCCCGCTGGATCAATCACGGTGGCGGTGCGGTCTCCATACGGCGCGTCTTCCGGCACACGCACGGATTTTGCACCCGCAGCGATCGCCTGTTTGTAGGCGGCATTCGTGTCCGGCACGTAGAAGTGCAACGCGCATGGCGGCCGCTGCCACTTGCCGCCATCACCCTCGCCCAGCGCCAGGTACGAATCACCAATCCGGATCTTGGCATGCTGGACGGTTCCCGCGGGCGAGTCGTAGCGCGCAAAGACCTCTGCCCCAAACGCCGCCTTCAGGAACTCAATCAGTTGCGCCGCACCGCGCGGGTTCAAGGCGGGGGTCACCGTCAACTGATCCTTTGGCGTGTGCTCCGATTCGCGCCGTGTGGTGATGAACCAGAAGTTGCCGGCTGCGTCCTTCACGCCTGCCTCGCGATCCCCGTACGGTTGCGTCACCGGCTCGGAAAGCGATGTTCCACCAGCTTCCATTGCGCGCTTGTAAGCCGCATCCGCATCGTCCACCGCAAGAATGATTCCCACCGGCGTCGGTGAAAATTGTGGATTGAAATCAGCAGTCTCAATCATGGAGTCGCCCACCTGGACTTGGGCGTGCATGACGCCTTTGCCGCCAGCGAGCGGGACGCGCAAAACCTCTGTCCCGCCGAAGGCCCCCTTTAGGAACTCGATAAACTGCTCCGCTTTCACATTTTCACTCATCATGATGTACGGCGTAAGCGTGTGGAAGCCCTTGGGCAAATAATGCACCGATACTGCTGGTCCTGTGGTTGCCATCGAATCGCTCCTCTTTGACTTCTCTTGGTCTCTATCGTTACCGATGAAATCCTGTTTCAACCGCGCCTTGAATTCCGCGCGCGGCAAGTCGCGCAGTTGCGACGCGATCTCCAAGAGCGGGCCAAGCTTTTCGTCCACACCCAAACCGGCTGCCGAAACCACGGCGTCCGGCCGCGCCATCAGCGCCTGGACCGCGTCGTCGAGTTGTTGGATCAGGCTTCGCTTAGCCATGGGATTCTTCCATGCGCAGCCGCAGATTTTGCAGCGCGCGGAACTGGAGCTGCTTCACGGCGCCTTCCGTGCGCCGCAACTCCTGTGCAATTTCACGGATGCTTTTCTGCTCCACGAAACGTTCATACACAACGCGGCGCTGGTCGGTGGGCAGCGATTCCACCAGCCGCGAGAGCATGGCGCGCTGCTCGATCGCGTCGATCTCCGGTTCGGTGAAATCTTCGGGCATCGGATTTCCGTGTTCTCTTGCGTTCCGTTCCCAGCGGTCCGCCATCGCGTTGGACGCGATGCGATAAAGCCACGCTGCAAACGGCACGCCGCGCCATTCAAACTGGCCCAACTTCGCCAGCGCGCTATGGAAAACGTCGGCGGTCAGATCCTGCGCGACATCGCGATTATGCACACGGCGGGCGATGAACGCATAGACGCGCTCAAAATTGGCCTCGTAGAGGTCGGCGAAACGCCTGGGGTCTTTCTGCGCCGCCTCAACCAGTGCCCGCTCGTTTGCCCGCTCGTTGATATCGTCTTTCAAAGCAGCCAGTCGGTTCTCCAAGCCGCAGCATCTCAATGGGGTAAACGGCTGGCAAACAGAAAAGTTACGGGTAGCCGGTGCCCCGTGTTTCCGGCATCTCTTTGAGGGGTTGCTGGGCTAGAATCGGCGCAAATGCCACTGTTTGCGTGGGTGATGTTTGGCCTGGTGAATCTGGCGGCGCGCCGGGGACTGGCCGGGACCGCAGGTGACGGCAAGCAAAGCGCCCGGCGAGCCGGCGTTCGCGGCGAGACGTTCGCGTATTGGTATCTCCGGCGGCACGGCTACGTCATCATCGCCCGAAATTTCACCGTGCCGGGAATGCACGGCGAAATTGATCTCGCCGGGTACGACGGCGACGTCTTGGCCTTCGTCGAGGTGAAGCTGCGGGCTTTCGCCGCAGACGAGGCCGCGGCAGCCGGTCCGCGCCGCGCGCTGCCGGAAGACGCGATCACGTCCGGCAAGCGCCGCAACTTGTCCCGCATGGCGAAACAATTCCTGCTGCAATGGCGCATTCGCGATACAAAATATCGCTTTGACGTGCTGGCGATTGAGACAGATACGGGCGCCCGACCCATCGTTCGCCTTCACAAGGACGCGTTTACCGCTGACGCATAGCGCACGAAAATTGCACCGAAAGATTGCGCCTGCGTCCCTCCGTGCATAGAATGTTGCATCCGGCGCCTGCCGAGCCGCGCCCAACCCCTTTCGGAATCACAGGGAGGTATGTTTTGCCCGAGTTACGCAAAGACCCGATTACCAATCGCTGGGTGATCATTTCCACCGATCGCGGCAAGCGGCCAAACGACTTTGTCCGCGAGAGCGTGAAGATCAAGGGCACGGGGTTCTGTCCCTTCTGCTACGGCAACGAAGAGAAGACTCCGCCGGAGCTACTGACCTATGGCCGCAACGGCGGCGGGCCGAACACGCCGGGCTGGCGCATCCGCGTGGTGCCGAACAAGTTTCCCGCGCTGGGGATCGAAGGCGACCTGGACCGCGTGGGCGAAGGCATCTTCGACCGCATGAACGGCGTGGGCGCGCACGAAGTGATCGTCGAAACGCCCGACCATCAGGCGACGCTCGCGCGGCTGAGCGAAAAAGCCCTGGAGGATGTGTTCTGGGCGTTTCGCGACCGCATGCTCGACCTGAAGAACGACAAGCGATTCCGCTACATCCTGATCTTCAAGAATCACGGCGACGCGGCCGGGGCCTCGCTCGAACATACGCACTCGCAATTGATCGCGCTGCCCATCGTGCCGAAGCGCGTGCGCGAGGAAGTGGACAACTGCAAGCGCTACTACCAGGAAAAAGAGCGCTGCATCTTCTGCGACATGATCCGCCAGGAGCGCGAAGACAACGTACGCGTGATCCTGGAAAACGACTACTTTATTGCGATGTCACCCTACGCGCCGCGCTTTCCCTTTGAAGTCTGGCTGATGCCGAAGCAGCACGGCTCGGCGTTTGAGAACAATCAGAGCCCGGTGTACTCGTCGCTGGCGCGGATCCTGAAGGATCTGCTGATGCGGCTCGAGACGGTGCTCGACAATCCCGCCTACAACCTGATGATTCACACCTCGCCCATCGGCGAAGAAACCAACCCGCATTACCACTGGCACATCGAGATCATGCCCAAGCTGACGAAGGTCGCGGGCTTCGAGTGGGGCAGCGGGTTCTACATTTGTCCGACGCCGCCCGAGGAATCCGCGCGCTTCCTGCGCGAAGCGGTTGTGCCGGTGGCGGCAGAGAAGTAGCTGGAACTGCTGGGTGCCGGAACCGATAGCCTGAATTCTGGGGCGTTAGCCTTCTTCGGTCCATGCTCAGCGAGTTCGCCAATGCCGATTGCGCACCGCCGGGAGTTTGAAGAGGGGTACCCCCACCCCCCTATTTTCTTGTAAATACGGCAGCAGTTGGACTTACAGACTGCGATATGCGCAACCCTTTCCAGATAAAGGACTTAAGAAATGCGCATTTGCGCCTTTTGTGCAACGATTGCTGAAAACAAAGCGTTTACGGCATCATGTGTACGTGCGATATGTGCCTGATACGCACGATCATTCGCAAGACTCGCGGGGCTGTACGACCTTGATGGCGACTTCGAAACCTTCGGCCAGTGTTGCAGCAAATGATAACATTTGGCGGACTGTTTTTCTACGGATAAGTATTGCTGTGGCGCGGAGTTCGCAGAACATAGTTTAGTGTTTCTGGCTGCCCGGGAGTGGGTTGGTCCGATTAGCCGACAATCCGTCCGGAATCTTGTCCACGAATCATCGGATCGCATAACCGCCATCGACACGAATCGTCGTACCAGTAACGAAGTCCGAAGCCCGCGAGGCCAAGTACACTGCTGTTCCGGCGAGTTCCTCCGGTTGTCCCCATCGACCGGCGGGTGTCCGCGCAAGGATTTCGTCGTTCAAGGGCATGGTACGCACCGGCGCCGTCATGTCCGTTTCAATCCATCCTGGCGCGATCGCGTTGACTTGAATGTTGTGCGGGGCGAGCTCAATGGCCATGGACTTGGTCAGCTGGACGATCGCTCCTTTCGCTGCGCTGTAAGAAGGGACGAGCCCCGATCCAAAGAACGAGTACATACTGCCAATGTTAATAATTTTTCCCCCTTTGTGACTCAGCATCGATCTGGCGGCGAGCTTTGAAAGCAGGAAAACAGCATTGAGTTGCGTCTCGATGACGTTGTCCCAGTCTTCCGATTTTTCCTGCAACACACCGCCGCTCAGCGACACGTTGCCTGCATTATTCACCAGGATGCTTATGCCACCGAGCTCGCTCTCGACTCTGTTAAGCGCGGGCTCCAGTCCGGCGCGATGGGTGACATCGATCTTCACAGCAATCGAAGGAACACCGATTGCTTTCAATTCGGAAAGCACCCGCTGGTTCTTTTCGTCGTTTCGCCCAAACACCGCGACGGCCGCCCCGGCTTCCGCCAATCCGAGCGCAATGCCGCGACCAATTCCGCCGTTGCCACCCGTCACGACAGCCACCCGGCCGGTTAAGTCAAATAATGCAGGCGTTTTCATTGAGCACTCCCCATTTCGAATCTCTGGAAGCCGAGGTCGTTCGCCGGGAGCATGGTAAGCAAAAACTTGCCCATCGAGCCCCTCCGCGATTCGTGTATGTCTATTCTCAACGCAGCCTTAAGTCAAACCTCGGCCGGTGTAAGCGTTGCTCCTGCTCTCAAATCGACGTGGTGGTTCGTAGGTGTGAAATCTGCCGGGATATTGCATGCTTGCATTTAAAGGCTGTTGGTGCGACGTTAGAAGCATGCACAAAGAACTGAACCGCCGTGCTTTTCTGCTCGGGGCTGAGGCGATCGTGGTGGCTGCCTTCCTGAACCGCGCCTACGCAGGTGTCTTGCCGGGAGATGTTGCCGGCGACGAGAACTACTGGAATGGCATCCGCAGCGCGTACGTCCGCGACCCAAGCATCGTGAACCTCAACAATGGCGGTGTTGCCCCGGCGCCGACTATGGTCCTGGATGCCGAGATCGAAGCCATTCGTTATAGCAACCAGCTCCCCAGCTACCGCATGTGGCACGACTTGGAGCCCCGCATCGAAGACGTGCGGAAAAGCCTCGCCCATATGTGGAACGCCGATCCCGAATGCATTGCCATCACGCGGAACGCCAGCGAATCGCTTCAGATCGCGCAGTTTGGCCTTGACCTCGCACCCGGCGACGAAGTCCTGACCACCAGCCAGGACTATCCCCGGATGATCACCGCCTGGCAGCAGCGCGGCCGCCGGGAAAAGATTGTCCTGAAGCAACTGAACTTTACCGTACCGGTCGATAATTCCGGCGACTTAGTGCGCTTGTTCGAACAGGCCATCACGCCGCGCACTCGCGTCATCCATATGTCGCACGTGGTGTTCATGACCGGCCAGATCTTTCCCATCAAGGAGATCTGTGCGCTGGCGCGCCAGCGTGGCATCACCAGCATCGTGGATGGGGCGCATGCCTTTGCGCACGTGCCCTTCCAGTTCTCCGACTTAGATTGCGATTTCTACGGCGCCAGCTTGCACAAATGGCTTTCGGCGCCCATCGGTACCGGCATGTTGTACGTACGAAAGGATCGCATCGAAAAACACTGGGCACTGATGGCCGCTCCGCAATCGATGGACAAGGATATCCGCAAGTTCGAAGAAATCGGAACTCACCCCGCGGCCATCCACAATGCCACGCTGCAAGCGCTGGAGTTCCACGGGCAAATTGGTGACGAGCGAAAATTCGCGCGCCTCAGATACTTGAAGCAACGCTGGGCCGAACGCTTGGGCAAACTTCCCGGCGCCCAAATGCTGGTGAGCTTGGATCCTGAGCAGTCCGGTGCTTTCGGCACCATCCACTTCGAAACCATGGATCCAGGAAAGCTCGGCGATGCTCTCTTGACCAAATACAACATTTTCGTTACCCCCATCTCGGGACCCGGCCTCAACGGCATTCGCGTCAGCCCCAATGTTTACACCTCAACTGCGGAGATCGATCGGTTCTGCGATGCCGTGGAAACAATCGTCCCTCGCGCGTAAAGCCAGGGCGAGCGGAGTTCGCAGATATAGAATTGGCGCGGTCCGTCGCGAGTGGCAGTAATCTATCTGCATGATCCCTGCTTCCTACAAACCGCAAAAGAAATTCATGGAACTGGCTGTCTCGGAGGCCAAACGCGCCGGTGACCGAGGCGACTATCCCATTGGCGCGGTCATCACGCGCCTTACTGGCAGACGCGAAGTGGTGATTGCCAGCGCCGGTAACCGGGTAAAAACTTCGGGATCGAGCATCAAGCACGTCGAGTTGGAAACGCTCAAATACGTATCCAGCGGCTATGGCCGCTACCTGCCCGACTTCGTCCTCTACTCCACGCACGAGCCCTGCGCCATGTGCGCCGGCGCCTGCGTGTGGTCCAGAATTGGCGCGGTCGTCTACGGCGTTTCCCAAGAAGACATTGCCGCTTATGGCCGCAAGCGCGGTACAGAAGACTACAAGTGGCGCGCCTGTCTCATCCCCTGCCGGCTCGTCTTCGAGAAGGGCAATCACCCCATCCCCGTGATCGGCGGCTTTCTCCGACAGGAATGCCAAAAACTGTTCAGTTACAGGACTGCACGAGCCATATAAAGCTAGTTCTCCGTCGGTAGTGGTCCGGCAGCTTCGGCGGCGAAGGGTCGCAGGTCCACTTCGCTTCGCTCAGTGCAAGCAAGGCCGCGCTACGCGAGGAACTCGCGCGAGCGGCGCGCGTCGCGTTTCTCGCAATCACTGCGGCTGGACTCGTGGGCCTCGGCGCTGTAGGCTCGCGCAAAGAAACGGTGCGGGAGGGTGCGATGGCGGGAGAGGAAGAGGCGCTACTGGCTGCTCGGAGCGCTGGCGGTGATTGTGCTTGCGGTGGTGTGGATCGGATGGGGGCGCCATGTGCCTTACAACTCGGTGTTGCAGATCGAGCTGAATGGCGAGATTGAGGAGCAGCCGCCGTCGGGCGATGCGTCACTGGTTGCCGGCGACATCATGGTGCTGCACCAAATCACCGATGGGATTGACGCCGCGCGGAATGATTTGCGCATCGCCGGACTGATCGTAAAGATCGAGGACCTGGATAGCGGCTGGGCAAAACTCGAGGAGATTCACGACCACCTGCTCGCGTTTCGCAAGTCCGGTAAGACTTCGATCTGTTTTCTTACCGACGATTACAACGAAAATGCGGAGTATTACGTCGCGTCGGCGTGCGACAGCGTGTGGATGATTCCGACGCGGAACGTTGGGCATCGCGGGAATGATGACGGAGTCCACGTTTGTACGGGGCGCGCTGGATAAGCTGCACGTGAAGCCCAATTACGCGAAGATCGGCGACTACAAAACCGCGGTGAATTTCTATACGGAGAAGAAATATACGGCGGCGCAGAAGGAAATGGATGCGTCATTGATGCAAAGCACGATGGAGCAATATGTGGCGGCGCGCGGCCGCGGCGCGCAAATTCACACCGCAGCAATTTACGCGTCGCTATTGCAAGGTGGTCCTTATGCGAGCGATGACGCGGTGGACGCGCAAGCTCGTGGACAAGACGGGCTACTGGGACGATATCGAGGATCTCTTCGACGACAAGCTGAAGGATTGGAACCCCATCGAGCTGGACGATTACGTGAAGACGCTGGGGAATCGCGGCTCGGCGACGATTGCTGTGGTACACGCGACCGGAGAAATCGAAGCGGGCAGCTCGGACTGGAGCCCGATATCGGGATTTGTGATGGGCGCGGACGACGTGGTGAGCGATTTGCGCGAGGCGGCGGAAGATGAGAGACATTCGCGCGATTGTGTTTCGCGTGGATTCGCCGGGCGGCTCGGTGACGGCTTCGGATGAAATTCGGCGGGAAATCGAAAACGCGCGCGACGCGAAGCCCGTGGTGGCGTCCATGTCCGATGAAGCCGGCTCGGGCGGCTACTGGATTTCGCTGCCCGCGACGAAGATCGTGGCGGATGCGGCGACGCTGACGGGCTCGATCGGCGTGTTCATGGGCAAGTTTAATCTCTCCGGGCTTTACGATCTGGCCGGGCTTTCCACCGATCATCTGGCGACGAGCGACAATGCGACGCTGATGTGGCAGCAGCAGGACTTTACGCCGGCGCAGATCAGAAGCCATCGCGCGGGATGATGGACGACACGTATTCGGCGTTTACCGAGGATGTCGCGACCGCCGGCACCTGGCGCGCGGATGCGGTGGAGAAAATCGCGCAAGGGCGCGTTTGGACCGGGGCGCAGGCGCAGAAGATCGGGCTGGTGGATGAAGTCGGCGGCATTGATCGCGCGCTTGCTCTGGCAAAACAGCTTGCGAAAATCTGTCCGAAGACGAGCGTGCGCATCGAGCGGTTGCCAGAAGAAGTGCCGTGGTGGAAAAGCTGCTCGAGCGCGAAGGCCGGGCAGCGAAGAGAATGCGTCGGCAGCTGGGCGGCGTTCGCGCGAAATCCGGCGAATGTCGCGAATGAATGGCCGCGTGCAGGCGCGGATGGCGGTGCGGCTGAAGATTCGTTAAGCTGTTGGCCGCGCAGGGGTGATGGCGCGGCGGCGCTTCGCACAGCGGTTGATTTCGCTATACTGCAATTCCTTCAGGGGCGCGGTACCCAAGTGGCCTAAGGGAGAGGTCTGCAAAACCTCGACTCGTGGGTTCAAATCCCACCCGCGCCTCCACTAAATCGCCAATGTTTATATGGGTTCTGATGTTATATGCTTAGAGATGTGCATGTCGTGCCCGCGCTCATCGCACTGGGCATCCTTGTGAACATCAAGGACGTTGTGCCGTACATTCGCATTTCAAGCATGTGAGCGTAAAGCTGCAAGGACTTGCGATCTTAATCTTTGATCCGCAAGATGAAGAGAGGATTAAAAACTCTCAATCCTCAGGCATTGGCGGGTGGGCGGCCCTTTGGCGCCGCCAGTATGAGCCTTTGATTTTCAGGTGCCGCACTCTTCGTTTCTTGAAGGGTACGCAGTCTGGCTCCCCTAATATTTTTCGGGGGTCAACGCCCAATTGGAACATCATAAGCAGTGGTGGAAACCAATGATGAAGTTGCGCGGGACCGGCACGATTCTGTCATTGTTTCTCTTCAGCGCGGGTGCCCTCTTCCCATGTCGGGTTAGAGCGGAACAGGATGGTCCCGCCCCACGGTGTGACGTGGTTGACAATGCTGATGGTGTGAGGCTGTTTTACCTGCCACCGTTAAGGAATCAGGACTACTTTCGCTTTCCGCGTGTGTTTGTACCGGCCCCGCCCAACGATCACCGATTGGGCACGATATCGGGGTATGTTCTTTACGTGGGGCGCGAGGAGTTTCGCTCGTTTGTGGGGTCTCTCGAGAAGCTGGACCTGCAGTGGCAAGAGACGCACAAACATGAGGAATTGGACGCAGCAGGTGAGAGTTTACCGCTGCAAACCGCACTAAATAATATGGAAATCCTTGTGTCTTTTCCTCATTGCTTGCGGAAGGCTTTGCTCCGACCATCGAGAATCTGCCAAACCCTCGACTCCTTGTCACCCAACTTTCATAATAAACAGACGGTTTATCAATACCGTGTTTATCGAGAGACGCTAGGATGCAAAGTATCGGGGGTCTCCTTGGACAATTTGATTTGGTCCATGCGAGAGATTAACTTGTGACAAAGAGGCGATAATGCCACAGGTGTGAACGCGCGACGATTCGGTTTCGCCTGGAATAGGTCACTCTCCTTCGCGTCGAGGTGATGCGCGAAACAGACAGGTGCTCCGTATTCCGGCAGGTCCTTTCATTCGGTTGGGCTTCAGATGATCCGGCTTCCAATCTCGAACACTTGAATCATCTACTTCTTGGTTTTCCTGGCCGTCCCTACGAGTAGTCATGCCGTTTTTGGTATTGGTTATTTCTTGGGGCATGGATACCTCCGCCAGAAGATTTCATTACCAAAATAGCTAAGCCAAGGGAATCAGGTTTTTCCGGTAGGGCTGCTCCATTGGACGAGTGCGGCGCCTGCAAGGCGCATTGCCAGGTGGCGTGCAGGATTCGGGGTATTCCCTGCAAAGTCTGGATTGATTCAATATCCGCAAAGAAGGATCGCAGTCCAAATCCAGTGAAAGAAGGCGACAGATGAAGCCGAGTACAAAGAATGAGGTAGCGGGCAAGGTTCACGAAGTGAAGGGTAAGGTCAAAGAGAAGGCAGGAAGACTGACAAACAACCCCGATTTGGAAGTCGAGGGCCAGGACGAAAAGGTAGGCGGCAAAATCCAAAAGAAAATCGGCCAAGTGCAGAAAGTTCTCGAGAAGTAGCGCGCGGTGCCACTTGGGCGTGCGCCCGGTGGGCAATTTGGAATTAGGTGCTTGCGTTCTTCGGGTTCGCGCGCGCCGCGATTTCTTTTGTTGAAATGCAAATCGCAATCACTTCGTTTGCGGTCAGGCGTCCGAACTTTTCCACCGCTTCGCGGGCGGCCGCGATCCCGTGGACGCAACCCCGCCAACGTTTCTGACCGTCAGGGAGATTTTCGAAGACATCATATTCGCGGTCGGGCATTCAACATACTCCCGGCATTTGTGCGTCAAGATGCGAGGTTGGGGTATATCACATCTCTAACGACGACGGCCGCGTCAAGAGGGATTTCATCCTCTTTTTTTCTTGTGCCTGCACACCCATCCGTTGGCGCCACGGCGCCTAGTTCTTTGAGTTGTCGCTTGCTTGTTCAACCTGCTCGCTCGGCCCGTCTTACTCATCCACTCGGTGTTGCCCACCAAACATCTCTCCGATCACTGACGACCATGATGATTTATTCGAACTCCCCTCTTCTCAAGGGAGGCGGGTAGCCTATTCAGTCGCCCGGTCGCTGACCGCAGGACCACTGTGATTTTCAGGCATTCCCGCACGGGCATCACCGCTTTTCTGTCGCAACTGTCCGCGGCGGCAGAACTCTTGATAATCAATCTGGTCGCGCATCATGATCCAGAGTCGGATCCCCAGTTTCCTAGCTGCCGCGACCCTGGCTTTTCCCAGTCCTTTTTGTATCAGTTTGCGTCGATAGAAGCGTTTCAACTCTGGATCCACCCTGACCGCGTGCAGCGTTGCTTCGCACCAGAGGTAACGCACCAGAGAGTTGCCTTGCTTGCTCATCGCTCCCAGTCTCTGCCGGCGCCCGCTGGAGTGCTCGCTGGGGATCATGCCGATGTAGCTCGCCAGTGTTTTGCCGTCGGTGAACCGCTGGGGGTCTCCCAAAAATACTTCCGTGGCCAACGCTGTGACCGGACCGACTCCCGGATGCGTCATCAATCTTGCTGCCTGGGGACGTTGCTGGGCCTCTTCACGGACCTGCCGATCGAGGTCCTCGATCGTCTCCTGCAATCGAGGGTACAAACCCAATAGCGCTGCTCGCCGCTCCTGGGCATAACGAGTCAATGGCAAGCATTGGAGCTCGTGTTGGCCTGCCTGGCTCCACAACGAGCCGCCCCGTCGTAGGCCGTTGGTGAGCGCCATCGATTGCAGTGTGTGTTGCACTCGGGACCTCATGCGTACCCATTGATGACGGTGCCGGAGCAAAGTGCGCAGATCCCTTTGTGTGGTCGAAGGCATCCAAATCGTGGGAAAGCGATTTTCTGCCAGCAGTGTCAGCAGCAATCGTGCGTCCCGCCGATCGTGCTTCTGCTTGCGTGTCTCGGCCTTGCGGATTTTCTGGGGATGACCCACACGGCATTCGATCCCAAGTTCTTCCATGAGCCGCAAAAACCACTGCATGGAGCCGGTGGCTTCGATCCCTACCAGGACTTGGCCCGGGAGTGTGGAATAAAAATCCCGCACTTCGTTGCCATCGTGCTCCAGGGTTTTCTCAACCAGTTCCCCGGTGTCGGTATCCAGCATCGCGATTGACTGTTGTCGTGTATGCAAATCCACGCCTATAATTCGCATCTCGGCCTCCTTCGATCCGAGCTCTGCAGGTTGACACCACACAGTCTACTCGGCTCGTTGTGAGGCCGACGTCGTTATGTCATCAGTTGCATGCAGTGGCATGTTCAAATCAAGAAGGTAACCCACGAAGGGGGAATTAGTTCGTTCTACGATTTGTAGGGAGCACTACAATTCCTGCAGTGGCGCTGTTCCGAAGTAAGTTTGGCCCCAGAAGACCGCGTTCAGAGCTTCAATCAGGACATCCGAGACATCGGTCTTCGAAACAAACCCTTTTGCGCCGCTTCCTCTTACGCTCTTCAATATCTCGGAACTATTGTGCATGGTGACAAAAATGATGCGCATGTCGGGTACGGCCGATAGAATATTCTGTGCGGCATCAAAGCCACCCATCACCGGCATCGTTATATCCATCAGAACAACATCGGGCTGCAACGCAAGGGTCTTTTCAATGGCTTCTTTGCCATTCTCAGCTTCTCCGCAAACTTGAAAGCCGTCGTTCGCTTGAAGCAGGGCGGCGATTCCTTGCCGCAGGCTCGCGTTGTCGTCAACGATAAGTATCCGCATGTGGATGATAGCCGCGAGCCTCCGGCGTTAGGCGACATTGTGGATCGCGGTCTTGTTTGAAGGAATACAGCGATCCGAGTAGGTTGTTCACAATTGAACTCGCGCGATTGCGTCTGCAAAGCTAGGCCAAACGGTCTACTGGTTCTCTGAGTGGCTTCGCAGCGTAGTGCGCCCGGTCCTGGCCTTCCTCCGCCCCTTTGGGGGCGGAGGTTACCTCTAACCTCGGATCAGCCCGCACTTTGTGGGAAACACTGCAAGACCAGGCCAACGCTGGCTTTTTCGTCGCGACTCGCACCATATCGTACACACGCCCTACTGCAGAAGTGCTACACTCTTCGCGTAACTCTCAACGCACCTCGGGATAACGATTATGCCGATCAAAGTGCTTCTGGCCGATGACGCGCAGATGATGCGGGAAGCAATTCGTCGTCTGCTCGGGGGCGAGCCGGGCATTGAACTTGTGGGCGAGGCTGCGGATTTTGCTCAAACGATCCGGATGGCGAAGGACTTAAGGCCCCACGTTATCGTGATGGATTTGCACATGCCCAAAGCCGGATATCTGGACATCAAATCACATCTGAACGGCGGCTCGCGGCTATTGGCGATATCTATTTCGAACGATGAGGAAGCCAAGATTTTAGCTGAGAGCTTTGGCGCCGTTACGCTGCTGGATAAAATGGACCTCTATAACGAACTCATCCCCGCCATCATGCGGTTGGCTTTGCCAAACGCGAGTGCGGCCGCAATCCAGTAGGAAGGGTTGCGGCGCCTCAATTTCTGTTTGAATTCAATTTTTGGTTGAGCAGGTTACCCGAGCAAATTAATTAAGCAGGTTTTCGATGTGCTGACGCAATGCGGCCGGGTTCGTCTTAGAAACCACAGCATTCACACCGGCGGCGACGGCGTCTTGTAGAGGTACCGCCTCGGCGTACATTGTAAAGAGAATGATGGGCGCGCTGATTTCCATGGTCCGCAGTTCGCGAGCAGCTTGCAAGCCGTCCATGCCGGGCATCTGGAGATCCAGAATAATCAGATCAGGGCTGAGTTGAAGCGCTTTTTCAAGGGCATCAAGTCCATCGACGGCTTCGCCGCACACTTTGAGCTCAGGGTGGCCCTCCAAGAAATGGCGTATGCTGGCGCGTACCCGCTCGCTGTCGTCTACGATGAGAATGGACTTGGGCAAACTGTCACCTCAGGCTGCAAGGTGACGGCTAAGAACCGGATGATGGCCTTGCGTACGCTAACCGTACCAACATAGCTATACCTAGGGCAATCAGGTCTTTCGGGTAGGGAAGGCGGCCGGCTAGTCCGCTTCGGCCCGCCACATTTTGGTTTGCCTCGTCATGATCGCGCAACATTCGCACGTCGCGTCTTCCAAGTCGGTGCGGTGCGACTAACTGTTTTTAATCGGTTCTCGAATCGGTTCTCTGACAATTCGCGGAGGAGCTTGAGGTAAGTTTTCACGGGTAGGTTTTTGCTTTTTGGGCTTCTTCACTTCACGGCTTCGTGCGTCTTTGTTTCCCATGTATAAAGATTGCCATATATCGCGCGCCAAAGCTAGACCCACCAGCGGGCCTCCAAATCGGGAAATCCGGTTCACAATCCGCGCTTGAGGGTATAGACTCGCGCCCAAGTTCAAAGGGCCCGCAGCAAGATTCCGTGCACCCTAGACTAGGAGAGCAAATGAAGAAATTCGTGGGAGCAATGTTGTTTGTTTGCGCCTGTTTCGCGCCGGTCTTCGCCCAAGCGCAGACGCCCGCCGCGGCTCCGGCCAAAGCCCCGAGCGTGTCGGAAACGGTCAAGCAACTCGAACACGATTGGACTGACGCACAGAAGGCCGGTGATGCGGACAAGCTCGGCCAGATTATCGCCGACGATTGGGTCGGCATCGGCACCGAAGGCAAGCAAACGAAGCAGAGTATGTTGGCGGACCTGAAATCGGGCGCGAACAAGCTCGATTCCTTCGAGTTTGGGCCGATGGAGGTAAAGGTGATGGGCAGCGTTGCCGTGGTCCAGGGCAGCGACACCGAAAAGAGCACCACCAACGGAAAAGACAGCAGCGGGAAATGGGTCTGGATGGATGTGTTTGTGAAACGGGACGGCAAATGGGTGGCTGTCCGTTCCGAGAACACGATGGTGAAGTAAGCCCCGGCGATAAAGCTCTGGAGAGCCTAACAGGGGGCCGAGCGTGATCGAGGATGTCGCTCAGCCCTCTTATTTTTTTCTGCCCCGCGCCTCCAAAAAGTTCGTCGAGGCGTCGGAAAGTTTGGGCGCGTCTTTCTATTTATTGTCAACAAGGTTCCTTCAACCGGACGAATCTTGGATAGCTTCATTACGGAGCCCTAGTCCTGACACTTTGCCATCGAATTTGAGGATGATTTTGTCTCCGGTGTTAGGGTTCAAGACTAAGTAATCGCCTGGCGAACTAACCGATAGTTCTTGGGTGCGCGCCCTGGCCTCTGCAAGGGTTGCCGCTGTTCCACGCCAAAGCACCTGGCCGCCGGGTTCGGTCTGGAAAATATCAAATCCGAAGGTCATCTTGCGCGCTCCCTGCTGGCTGCTCTTGCGCGCGGATGGTTCTTTTTTCGACGTTCATCCTTCGCTTGTTGCGCACGTTTGGTTGCTTCTTCCGGCTGAATTTCTGCCGCAAGGATCTTGCTGACGACTTCCAGCGGAACCTGCTCGAAATATGTTTTCGGCGTGACCATTCCAATTCCTCCTTCTATTTGCTATTCGCCAACAACCGTAACAGGAGGGAAGTCGTACGGGTTAAATCTTTAAGAATCCGAACTTTCGATTTAGTTAGCGCGGAGCTGTTCGTTTACAGAGACAGCAGGCCGGGTACCGTTGTGAGCGCCGAGGCTTTGCGCGGTTACGGGCGGCACTTTTTGCTTGACACGTCGTTTACGGCTGGATACGATAACGTCACGTTAGTTTAGCGCCTAAACAGAGGAGAGATGTATGGCTACCGCTCGAACACGAATTGCTCCGCCGCACTTCAAGACAATGGTGCAGGCGGATGTGCCGCAGGGCCGAAACGGGAAGCACAAGCTGATTGTCTCGACCATCCTGAACGATCTCGGCCAGTTGAGGGAAGGCTCTGCAATCAAGGTGCCGTTGGCCGAACTGGGCGCGACGAAAGAAAAAGTGCGTTCAGCACTGAATCGCGCGACTCGGAAGGCTGGGCGGAACGTTGCGACCGCTACCGACGCAACTTTTTTGTACGTGTGGAACGCGAGCAGATCGCAGGAGGAGTAGTCGCTTTCGCAAGCCCGACTTCGCGGCGGCTGTTGCTTCAAGCGGAGCATCGGTAAGTTGCGTCGCGTCAATGCTAGGTAGCCCTCACTACGCCGCGTAACCCTCCGCGCGCGTTCAGATCTCACCCTCCGCCTCCAAATTTCCGTAGTGGCAGGAATTTCGGTGCGCCAACGCCTTGTGATACCATGACGCGGGGCTAGGCTCTCCAGCCAGGGTTGAAAAACTGCGTGCGGCACTGGCCGCAGGCGGTCTGCGGCACCCTCAGGCAACGCATTCCGGGGGAACGTCATCGCAATGGTGCGCTGGGTGTGTGGGTTAGTCCAAGGGGCTTGCGGTATCTTGTCGAAATACCTCTCGAAAACAAGGCATCACGACCGGGAAGCCGGGCCGCCGGGAGTTCTCCCGAGCTGGCCGGATTTGTATTCGGGCCGCGACGTTCGTTGCGAAGTGAGCCGCGAGAAGCGAAGCTCTGCGGTGTGGCTAAGCAGCATTGATTTGAATCGAACTCGGGGATTTGAATCCGTTTCGGGCTGGCGTCCGTTGCTGCGATTCGGTACCTTATCGGGGCACAGGTTTGCCATTTTTGCGTCTCCCCGCGCTGTGAAAGTAGCGCGCGAGGGTGTGTCTAGCCGAAAAGTGGCTTGGAGCGGTTCATGAGATTGTCGAGAAACGTGGTGAGCCTGCGTGTGGCCTTGGCGTGCTTGCTGCCGGTGATCGGGTCGCCGGTGATGGGGAGCACGCTACCCGCCGGCGGGCACGAAGTGTCGGGGAGCTATGCTATTCAACGCGAGACCGATGCGGGCACGAATGTGCAGATTATGCTGCACGTGCGATTGAACAATAGCGAGGATAATTCCTTGCAGAGCTCGCAGGTGGCGCTGCGAAGCATCGTTTCCGACACTACGCAAAAGCTAGATGTTTCCATAGACCTTCCGGCGCAAGGATCCGCGGATTTCACGCAGCAGGTGACGATCACACGATCCGAGTATGCGCTTTGGCAAAAAGGAGCGCGCCCGCTGTTAGTGCTCGATCTTGAAGGATCGGACGGAACGAAGATCACGCGGACCATCGCTCTGGTTCCCGCCGCAGCGGAGGGCAACTGACCATGCACAAATGGCTCCTCGCGCTAGGTAGCCTGGCGCTGCTGCCGCTGGCGGCGTACGGACAGGACACGATCAACACAGTGGTCGGCGGTGGTCCCAGCGGTCTGGTGCCCACTTCAGCGAGCCTCGGCGTACCTGTTGCAGTGACGCAAGATTCTTCAGGCAACGTATATATCGCCGATACGCACTTCAATCGCGTTTACAAGATTTCCAACGGCGTGTTGACCGTTCTGGCAGGCAATGGCGTCATGGGCTACTCCGGCGATGGCGGCGCGGCGACGAACGCGGAACTCTCGCTGCCCAGCGGGCTTGCAGTGGACGGCGCGGGCGACGTTTTCATCGCCTTGGCTGGAAGCAATGTGGTGCGCGAAGTGGTCGCCTCAACCGGTGACATTCAAACAGTGGCAGGAACTGGGACCGCAGGCTACGCGGGCGATGGCGGGAGCGCCACGAGCGCGGAGTTGAACGCTCCGCAGGGCGTGTTTGTAGATGCCGCGGGCGACCTCTTTATCGCAGACACTGGAAATAACGTGATTCGTGAGGTTCCCTCGGGCGGCAAGATCGAGACGATCGCGGGCAATGGCACGGCGGGTTACACGGGCGACGGCGGCGTCGCTACAGGCGCGGAGTTGCGCGCACCGGTCAGCGTGTTTGCGGACCCTGCCGGGGACGTGTTCATCGCGGACCGTGGAAACAACGTCATTCGTGAAGTGGTGGCGTCCAGCAAGGACATCAAGACCGTCGCAGGAAACGGCACGGCCGGGGCAAGCGGCGACGGCGGCGCGGCCACACTGGCCGAACTGAATGGTCCCTCGGGAGTTGCGCTGGACGGCGCGGGAAACATCTACATTTCGGATACCAATAACAACATCGTGCGCGAAGTGACGGTAGCGAACGGCAACATTCACACGGTGGCCGGAAGCGGACTCGCGGGCTATAGCGGTGACGGCGGCGCGGCGGTTTATGCGGAGCTCAACGCGCCGAAAGGGTTGTACATAGACAGCAGCGCAGACGTTTTCATCGCCGATTCCGGAAACAGCCTGATTCGTGAAGTGGTTGCGGTGAACGGCACCATTCACACCTATGCGGGGGACGCTACGCTGGGGCTCAGCGGCGACGGTTCTGCTCCCCTGGATGCATCCTTGAATTCGCCGACTGGCGTGGCACTGGACGGCGCCGGCGACATCTTCATCGCGGACAGCAAGAACAATGTCGTCCGCGAGGTGGTGGAGTCCACCGGCGTGATTCAGACGGCGGCGGGGAGGACGGCAGGCTCCGGCGGCAACGGTACCGGAGCGACAAGCGCTCCGCTGAACGATCCCACCGACGTGTTTATTGATTCGGCGGGGAACCTTTTTATCGCCGACACAGGGAACAACCTGATTCGTGAAGTGGTGGCGGCGACCGGCAATATTCAGACGGTGGCGACCGTTGCGTTGTCCGCGCCTTCCGGTGTTTTCGTGGATGGAGCGGGCGATATTTTTATCGCGGATACGGGGAACAACGTGATTCGCGAAGTGGTGGCGTCCACGGGCCAAACGCAAACGGTCGCCGGGAACGGCACGGCCGGATACGCGGGCGATGGCGGAGCCGCAACCTCAGCCGAGCTGCATGCCCCCGCCGCTGTGGCCGTGGATGGAGCGGGCGATATTTTTATCGCGGATACGGGGAACAACGTGATTCGCGAAGTGGTGGCTTCAACCGGCAACATTCAGACATTTGCGGGCAACGGCACGGCGGGCTATAGCGGCAATGGCGGAGCGGCGACCAGCGCGGAGCTGAATCATCCCGCCGGCCTGGTGCTCGATCCGGCCGGTGATGTTTTCATCGCGGACACCGGCAACAGCGTGATTCGCGAAGTTGCGGCGTCGAGCGGGGTTATGCAAACGATCGCGGGCAACGGCATAGCGAATTTCAGCGGCGACGGGGGCCCGGCAACGCTGGCATCGCTAAACCTTCCGCAGGGTCTGGCGTTCAGCACGCAAGGCGCTCTCTACATCGCGGACACAGGGAATAACCGGATTCGAGAGGTGGCGGGGCTGGTTGCTGTGCCGAGCGCGAGTCTTTCGACGCAAAGCCTCACGTTTAGTTCTGAGGTCACCGGCGTGACGAGCGCCAGCCAGTCGGTGACCATCACCAACGGTGGGTCGGCGCCGCTCCAGGTTTACAACATCAACGTCACGGGCGCAAACAGCGGTGACTTTGCCGCGACGAACACGTGTACCGGTGCGTTGGCGCCGCAGGGTACGTGTACTGCCACGGTGACCTTCACACCGCAATCCAACGGCGCGCGCAACGCCACGTTGGCTATTGCGGACAATGCGCCGGGCAGTCCTCAGCTTGTCTCCCTGAGTGGAACCGGGAGTTTTCCGGTGACATTGACGCCGGGCGGCTTGTCGTTCCCGCTGCAGTTTACCGGTACCACGAGCACGGTCCAGATGGCGACATTGACCAACAACCAAAACAGCGGTCTGAACAATGTAAGTATTTCAATCATCGATACAGCCGATGCGAATTTGAATCCGAGCTTTGCGCAGACCAACAATTGCGGCACGAGCGTTCCTGCCGGTGGCACCTGCACCATTTCGGTGACATTCACGCCGTTGGCTGGAGGCGCAAGTACGAGTGGAGCGATCGCCGCGATTCTTTCCGTCAAGGATAATGCGGTGAATAGTCCGCAGCAGATCGGCCTCAGCGGAATCGCGAGCAATTCAACGGCGACCCCGTCACCGACCTCGCTCACGTTTGCGACGCAAACGGTGAACGTGGTGAGCTCCGCTCAGACCGTGACCATCAGCAACACGGGACCGCAGGCCCTTACGGTCGCGCTCGTTTCCATCACCGGAACGGACGACGGAGATTTTGAGCAGACCAACACATGCGGCTCGTCGGTCGCTTCGGGCGGCACCTGCAAGGTAACCGTAACGTTTGAGCCGACCGCGTCCGGGACGCGCACCGCGTTCCTCACCCTTACTGACAGCGCCGGTGACAGTCCGCAGAACGTGCCGCTCACAGGCACCGGGCTCGATTTCAGCATATCCGCTCCATCCGGCGACAGCACGACGGCTACTGTGACCGCCGGCCAGAACACGACCTATGCGCTCCAGGTGACGGCGACCGGTGGAACGTCCTCGACGAACTCGTTGACGGTCGCGCTCACCTGTACCGGTGCGCCCGCAGGCGCCACGTGCACCATTGCCCCTGTAAGCGTAAGCGTGACGCCCGCAAGTCCGGCAGCTTTTACGGTGACGGTGAGGACCACGATAACGCCAGCCACAACTCAGATCATCGGGCGGCCAGGGCCAGGGATTCTTCCGGGCACGGAGCCGGCTCTAGCCGCAGTGATTGGACTGGCGGCGTTGAGCCTGTGCTTAATGCTGTGGTCGAAAAGACAAGGGCCTGTTGCTGGGCGCCGGCGCAAAGCGGCCTGGGCCGCGGCGGGAGCCTTTGGGATGCTGATTTTGATGTCCACTTCGTTTTTGGCTGGGTGCGGAGCGAGTACTTCCACCGGAACGCCGGCAGCTACGTACGGCCTGACCATCACCGGAACCTCGGGCACTGACACGCGATCGCTCGTATTGAGCTTGGTTGTGAACGCATCGTCCTAGCTCGAGGGATAGGGCAATTTAGCTTCTGTGCGGGCCGCGTGTGCGCTTGGGGGCCCGGTGTTTTCGTGCCGAAACCCCAGCGCGCTTTCACGGTCCTATGAGAAAATAGCTGTTGGCTGCAGAGCGATGAGACGTTTCCTTCGATACGGCGGGTTCTTCCTCTTTCTGGGTGCGGCAGGGCAGTTACTTCATCCATCCTTTGCGGACGCGCAGTCCCAAAAGTTTTCACATGGCACGGTCGCGCTGGTAGCAGAAAAGTCTTGGATTAATCCGGGCCATGATTTCACGCTCGGGCTGCACTTCTCCCTCGAAAATGGCTGGCATATTTACTGGGTTAACCCCGGCGATTCGGGCCAGCCGCCTCGCGTTATATGGACATTGCCCGACGGTTTAACGGCCGGGACGCTCGAGTGGCCGGCGCCCCGGAAATTGGGCACGCCATCGATCGTGGACTATGGTTATGAGGGCGACGTGACGCTACTCGTTCCGATGCAGTCCGCGGCAAGTTTGAATGCAAAGGACCCTGCTACCGTCAAGGCTTCGCTACGGCTGCTGATCTGCAAGGACATATGCATCCCGGGAAAGACCGAAGTTTCGGTTGTGCTGCCCGTGAAAACGCAGCCTGCGCCACCGGACCATGCCGCTGAGCACGTGTTTGCGGAAGCGCGCTCCCGGCTGCCGCAAGCAGCGCCCAGCGGTTGGAGATTCAGCGTGAGCGAAGAGAAAGATGCGTTCATCCTGATGGCGCACACCGGGCAGCGTGTCGCGCAAGCGTACTTCTTCCCGTTGGAAGAATCCGAGGTTCAAAATGCGCCGCAGCAGAAGCTCACCGGGCAAGCCGCGGGCTTCGAATTGACTTTGCGCAAATCCGACGAATTGACAAAACCGGTGACGCGGCTAAAGGGTGTCCTCCAGGTTTCGGGTGATCATTTCTATTTGGTGGACGCGCCTGTGACACATGGCAAGACCGCGGCCGGAGGCCCTGGTTTGTAGGACGGCAAAACGAATTTCCGATACTCGCGTTCCAATACACCCATGGAGGTGCATTTCAAATGAAGCGCTCACACTTTTCGATTCTCGCGGTTGTTCTCGCGCTACTGACGTTGCCGCTGCTGATTTCGGCCGCGAAGGTTGGCCAATCGGCGCCGGATTTTACAGCCACCGGCAGCGACGGGAAGACCTACCGGCTCTCCGAAATGCGCGGCAAGTATGTCGTGCTGGAATGGCACAACAACGGGTGCCCGTATACCCGAAAACACTACGAAAGCGGGAACATGCAGCGTTTGCAGAAGGAATGGACCACGAAAGGCGTGGAATGGTTCACGGTGATTTCTTCGGCGCCCGGCGCGCAAGGATACGTGACCGCGGACCAGGAGAACGCGTACATGTCCAAAATGCACGCGACCCCGACGGCCGCGCTGCTTGATCCAACCGGCAATCTGGGCCATTTGTATGAAGCCAAGACCACGCCGCAAATGGTGGTGATCAATCCGGAAGGCGTGATCATTTACGACGGCGCGATTGACGATCACCCAACACCCGATCAGGCGGATATACCGAATTCGAAGAACTACGTGGAGCTTGCGCTGCAAGCGGCCATGGCCGGAAAGCCGGTGGAGGTTTCGACGTCGCGGCCGTATGGCTGCTCGGTGAAGTACCCGGGGGAAAGCCACTAGCATTCGAAAAGGGCGCAGGTTTCGGCAGGTCGGCGGTTCTGAGACGCGGACCGTTGTCCAGATGATCCTGGCAACGGCCCGCGTTAGTTTTTGCGCCTGGACGGAGCGCGCGGCGGGTCAAACTTCGGCTGCGTTGTGCTAGAGTACGGGTCCAAAACAATCACTATGGCTCAGCCCCAAACCATCGGACGTTATGAGATCGTCGCCGTGCTCGGCCACGGCGCGATGGGGGCGGTCTACCAGGCACAGGACCCAAAGATGGACCGCACGGTGGCGATCAAGACGATCCTAGCCACGGCGCTTTCCGGTCCACTGGCGGACGAGTACCGCGAACGATTCATTCGCGAAGCACGCGCCGCCGGGCGCTTGACGCACAACGGCATCGTCACCGTTTACGATGTGGGTGAAGACAACGACATCCCTTACTTGGTGATGGAGTACGTAAACGGCCGCTCTCTGGCGACCGCGATGGAAACCGGCGACCGCTTCAATTTCGACCGTATTTACGAGCTTGGCTTTCAGGTTGCGGACGCGCTCGGCTACGCGCATCGCCATGGCGTGGTGCACCGTGACATCAAGCCGGCGAATATTTTACTGGCCACGCCCGCGCCTGGCGAGCTTGAGCGCGCAAAGATCGCCGATCTTGGCGTGGCCAAACTGGCTGCCTCGCAAATCACCACCACGGGCCAACTTCTCGGGACACCGGCCTTCATGGCGCCAGAGCAGTTTACCGGCGCCCCGATTGACGGCCGCGCCGATCTTTTTTCGCTCGGTGTGATTGTGTATTGGCTGGCGACGGGCGACAAGCCCTTCGGCGGCGATACCATCACGGCCGTCTCGTACAAGATCGTCAACGTCGAGCCTCCCATGCCGCGCCGGTTGAATCCCGCTGTGCCGGTGGCTCTCGAGAAGATCATCATGCGCTGCCTCGAAAAGGACCCCGCCGCGCGCTACCCGAGTGGCGAAGCGCTCGCGGCCGATCTCGCCGCCGCCCGTGCCGGGCACGAGTTGGGGCAGAGCAGCGCCGCGGGTCTTGCCGGGATCCTCTCGGCCTCGGGCGGAATTCTGCCCGCCGGGACGAACGCGGGCGCCGGCATGAGCGGCGATCCGAATACCACGCTCGATTCCGACGTGCGGTTGCAGATGGCGGCCGCAAAAAGGAAAAAGGCACCCGCGCAGAAGCCTGTGTCTGCACACCTTGCGCGCCAGTTTTCGTGGCCGCAGTTGCAGCTAAACGTGTACGAACAGCGCCTTCTTGCCGCCGTTGCGATAGGGCTGATTTTCATGGCTTCGATTTGGGGGATTGCCCGGCACCGGCGCAACGCGGCGCTGGCTCGCGAAGTTCAGGCGCAAATGGAATCGGGGGCCCAGGGTGAGCAGACGTCTCCGGCGCAGGACGCAAATGCAGTTCCGCAAACTGCCGTTGCGCCGGCTCAGCAGACTCCCCCTCCATCGGACGCAGCCGCGAACCAAGCTGCGGCTGCCGCGGCTCCGCCGAGTGGTGATGCTGCTTCGAAGGACTCGGCCGCCACGGCGGGGCGAGCCTCGTCAGCAGTGGCGCCAAACGCCGAGGTAAAGAATTCCCCGCCCAAGACCGCGTCAACAAAATCAAAGCAGCGACTGGCGAAGCCGACTCCTCAGGAGACCGACACGAATAGCGCCGCGAGTTCAGTGCCACCCGCGGGCGCTGCGAGTACAGATTCGGCCAGCACTGCCGTTGCGCCGCCGGTGGAACAGACTCCTCCGCCGGCTCCCGCTAATCCCGCACCCACGCACGTGGCAGCGGCTACTCCCTCCGCCGCAACGCCGCCGGCAGGACCGGAGGCGGCAGATGCCGCGAGGCTGCACATTGATGACGGTCGCTTGCCGAATTCCGTGAGTTTCATGGTGTTGATGGATGGGCAAGTACTCTTCCAACGAGGAGCTTTGCCGGAGGGGCAGGACCATCCGGCGCGCGAAGATATCCTCATTCGAGCCGGCGACCATGAATTTCGCGTCGTCGCGGCCGCGGGCACCGTTGCGATCGGCGATTCGAATACCGTCCGTCAGGAATTCAAATCGAAGAAAAAGAAAAATCTTCGCATCGAAATGCGTGACGCCGCTTCCGGACAGGCGGTGAAAAAGACTGCTCACGTGGACCCGCAGTCATCGGTCTTCAACATCGAATTAAGAGATGCGGGAGGCTTTCTGGGAGTGCATTAAGTCTGCCCCATGCTGAACTGCAAGTCGTTTTTCCAGGACATCCGTGGAGGCTCCAAATCCCTCGCCGTGCCGTTCTGATACTTTTTGATCTCAATTGGAACGTTCGCGATCAGTGATGTCTGAGATTGCCCTTCCGTTGTCTGTAAGTTACTCAGCCTCAGTGAACTAGAAACCTCGATTCGTCCGCCTTTGGTGATTGCCGTGCCTCAGAGTATCTGCGCGGGGAGGTTCCGCTAACCCTTACAGCGCTCTTGGCCGATGAGGTCTAAGGCCTGTGCGGCGAGCATTGCCAGCGAGATGGGCGCTCAAGTGGCGTAGCGATTTGGGGGGCAGCGTTGAGGATCCTGGTTGCGGATGACGATCTGGTCTCGCGCACGGTTCTTGAGCGCAGTCTCCACAGGCGCGGTCATAAAGTGATCACGGCAAGTGATGGCGAAGCGGCGTGGAAGATACTTCAAGGCCCTGACGCTCCCCGGCTCGCGTTGCTGGACTGGATGATGCCCGGACGCACGGGACCCGGAGATCTGCAAGGAAATCCGCCAGCGCATCTCGTTGGCATATTCCTACCTGGTCCTGGTGACATCGCGCGAGAACAAAGTTGACGTTATTCATGGGCTGGAAGCTGGCGCGGATGACTACCTGACCAAGCCAATCAACCCCGCGGAGCTTCACGCACGTCTGCGCGTGGGCCTTCGCATTCTCGAGCTCGAGGACAAACTGGTCGCTGCCCGCGAGGAAATGCAGTTCAAAGCCACACACGATGCCTTGACCCGTTTGATGAACCGGGCGGCCGTGGATGATTTTCTGCGGCGCGAACTCGCGCGCTCGAGGCGGGAGCGATCGCCTTTGGGCGCTGCTGTTCGCGGACATAGACCACTTCAAATCGGTGAACGACAAGTACGGCCACGCAGTGGGGGATGCCGTGATTCGAGAGGTCGCGAAACGGCTGGCCGGGGGCGTGAGGGCGTACGACGCCGTCGGCCGCTACGGCGGCGAGGAGTTTCTGATCGTGCTCCCCGGCTGCGATACCGGTGGCGTGATGGACCGCGCTCACCATCTGCTGGAGGTAACGCGAAGCCGGCCATTCGAAGACTGCGGTGGGGAACTTACAAATCACCGCCAGCATAGGAGCAGCATGCAACCTTGCTTGCGACAGTGCGACCGTTGCTTCGTTCGTGCATGTTGCGGACGTCGCCCTGTATCGCGCCAAACACGAGGGGCGAAATCGGGTGGTGATGGCCGAGGCGCATCAACCGGAGCGTTTACCCGCCGAGATTTTGATTTCGCAGAAGCAAAGCTAGGAAGAGCCGCCCGCCGGAGCGCGGCCGCTGGATTTCTTTTCGGGCGCGCCAGGCTTGCGATACATCGTGAGGTTACCGTCGGCCACATTGGCAATATAGCGGCCGCCGGAAAGAAACTGCATCACTTTCTGGCCGCTCTGCGCCAGCTCCGCCCAGCGTGATTTAGCTGCGGGGTTCTGTTCGAGGCCCCGCAGCGTCTCTCCGTTGATTTCGAAATCCACCTGGCGCAGCCTGTGGCGCTGCGTGCGGCGGACCGGATAACGCTGGCCGTCGAGCTCGACAAGATTTAGGTTTTCTTCCAGCGCCTGACGCCAGACGGCGATGAGCGCTTCCTCGGTGGTCATGGGTTTGGCTGCGGCGGCTGGGCGGCCTGCGCAATAAGCTGCGCGATCCGGTTGCGATGATAGTCGAGATATCCGGGCGCGACTCGATCCCACCAGGCCTCCTGGCGCGTCGCGGCCGCCTCGATCTGCGCGAAAAGCCGGGGATTCTTCGAAGACTGACGCATGAGCAAGGATGAACGGCTTGATCTTGTGCCACACAAGCCAAAGCTCGTTGGTGTGTTCGAAAAACAGCTCGTCGTCCATCAGCCCGCGATTGAGGATCCCGCAGACCATTTCCCAATAGCCGATAAGCATTCGAAAGCTGGCATTTTCTTCCGTGCCTTGCGGGTATTTCTTGGCCAGTTCCTCGGGCGTCGCCGCCGAGAACTTTGCAATGAACCACGCGCGCGCCTGGCGCAGCCGGGGCTCACGCCTCATCTCGTAAACCCGCAACATCATATTGGCCTGATCGTGCGTGACGGTACTCATTCTCAATCTCCTTTTTGCAATTCGACGGAATGTGTTTCGGCAGGCGCCTGCGCACGGCTGCCCTGGACGAGCCTGTCCGTGAGCGGCCGCAGCGGCCGGACGCACAGAAACGCCGGCATCAGGACCACGGCCAAACGTATGCCGCGCTCAAAGAAATCGGTCCACCGTGGCGGGAGATTGGCCATACAATACGAAGAGATCCGATTATAGCATCCGGCGCGGCACCCCTGTACGGGCGCTGGCGGGCCGGTGGGGAGGGAGCAATGATTGGGACGCATTCGCGGCGCAACTTTCTTTTTTGGGCCACGATGATGCCCGCCGGCCTAGGCGCCACTGCTTATGCCGCGGCTGGGCAGCAGGGTCAACAGCAGAGTCAACAGCAGGGTCAGCAGGATAGCCAGCAACTGGATAAGCCGGCGGTAACTTCTTCCCATTCGCGCGAACCTCTCGAGTCGCTCACTCCGGACCCGCCTGCCGCCAATCCAAAGGCAATCCTGAAGGCGAACGATAAGGACCTGCGGTCGAACGTTGTGCGGTTGGCGCAGCTTGCCGAAGAGTTGAAGGATGAAGTGGAAAAGACGGACTCGACCAGCGTGCTTTCCATGTCCATGCTGCACAAGACGGACGAGATCGAGAAGCTGGCTAAGCACATCTCCGCGTTGGCTCGCGGCTAGTATGGGGCAGCGAGGATTTTGGTTCGTCCGCGATTCGCGCTACAATTCGTGCTTCGCCGCTCGGGCAGCCGCTGGACGCGCTTCGCGCGCCGCAAGCGTGACCGGAGCGCGAACCGCGCGCCCGTAGCTCAGATGGATAGAGCGTGTGCCTCCGAAGCACAAGGTCAGAGGTTCGAATCCTCCCGGGCGCGCCAGTCTTTTGGGCAGTTTGTTTAAAATAAGGTATCTGCACTAATTCCGGCTAAGGCGCTGCAATGAAATATTCTCTAGGGCGTTACCTCTATGGCTTGGCGACGATTGGTTCCGGTATCTGTGCCTTGGCGTGGCATAGCTTCGACGCGCTTGCAGGCGTTCCTCACCGCGGGATTATCACCTACATCGTGGCCACCATCGAAATCCTTGCAGGCGCAGCCGTTCTATGGCCGAGAACGGCCCGAGCCGGTGCTGTCGCACTGGGCGCAATCTACTTCACCTTCGCCTTGCTGGGGATACCGCTCATCATTGAGCATCCGCTCGTCTACAATAACTTTGGCAATTTCTTCGAACAATTCTCATTCGTCTCGGGGGCCGTGATCCTATATGCGTGTTCCGGTCCAATCGCCCCGGCTCGAACGACAAGATTGGCTCAGATCGGGTACTACTCGTTCGGCATTTGTGTTGTCTCGTTCGCACTGGAACAGTTTTTCTATCTCTCTGCAACAGCAAGTCTTGTTCCGAAATGGATTCCGCCTGGACAAATGTTCTGGGCGATGACAACCACCGCCGCGTTTGCTCTTGCCGCTATCGCTCTACTCACGGGGTTCATGGCCCGGCTCGCGTCTCAATTGACCACGGCGATGCTCATGGGTTTCGGGTTGCTCGTATGGCTGCCGGCACTCTTTGCCAATCCCCATAGTTTTGTGAACTGGTCCGAAGGTCTGGAGACTCTCGCGATCGCCGCGTCGGCGTGGATTGTCGCGGACTTTCTCGGCCACCGTCGTTTAGCAGGGTCTGCACCCGTAAGCCTGGGTTAATGACATTCGCTCTCTGGGTCATCCGCGTTAAATCCACTTGTGCCAATACTCTTTCGTTCGTTTCGAATTCAAACCCCACCCCCCGGTCCCAATGAAAAAAAGAAGTTTTACTTCACGCCCACGGCGGAAGTTTGCGCTGAACCTTTGAAGGCTTCGCGTGGCCGTGCGAAGCACAGTGAGTAGCTGTACGATAAACGGATGCTGAAGAATCGCTCCGTTCCAACCGATGCTGTGCTGCCGCACGTGTTTTATCAAAATGTCGAAGATGCGATTGCCTGGCTGACCAAGACATTCGGATTCACCGAGCACTACCGCTATGGCGAGCCCGGGGGCCCGGCCAGCGGCGCGCAGGTGCATCTCGGCGAAGCCTGGATCATGTTGAGCACCGCGCGAGCGGGCAGAGCGACCCCGGCGCAAATCGGTTACGGAACGCAGAGCCTGACGGTGTTCGTCGAAGACGTGGATGCGCACTTTCGGAGAGCGACTTCGGCTGGCGCCAAGATCATAGAGGACCTCCACGAAACCGTGTATGGCGAACGACAGTACGGAGTCGAGGACCTCGATGGTCATCGCTGGCTCTTCTCACAACACGCCCGGGACGTGAGCCCTGAGGAATGGGGCGCGAAGATCGCCGGGTGCTGAGGCTCGCTACCTGCGGCCAAGGCCTCAATTCCCACAGCGCGAAGTGTTACACTTTGAGGAGATTCCGCCGCCCGAGGCGAGAACTTGTTTCACTTGAAGGAGAGATCACTTGAACTATTACGGACCGAAGGAATTGGCCAGCAGTTTTCGTACCGTGCGCAAGAATACGATTACCATCGCGCAGGAGCTTCCCGAGAAGGACTATAGTTTTCGTCCCGCGCCAAACACGCGCAGCGCCGGTGAGTTGCTAGCGCATATCGCGCTGGCGCACACTTTTCAGCACCAGATCCACGCACAGGAACGCCGGACAACACTGGTGGGCTTTGATTTTGCATCGCTGATGCAACGTCTGGTGGCGGAGGAAAAGATGTCGCGCAGCAAGGACCAGACGCTCGAAATGCTTCGTAGTTCCGGCGAGAAATGGGCTGGTTGGCTTGACGGCTTGAGCGAGGGGTTTTTGGCCGAGCAGGTTGCGCTGCCCCCTGGCGCGACGCCGGCCGCGAAAAGCCGTTTCGAAATGATTCTCTCCGTCAAAGAGCATGAAATGCATCACCGCGGCCAGTTGATGGTGATCGAGCGGTTGGTGGGCATCGTGCCGCACATGACTCGCGAGATGCAGGCCCGCATGGCTGCGGCTACGGCGAAAAACTGACGCGCAGCCGGCTCGCCGATGGGTGTTCCTGGTCACGTGGGCCTGAGGCGGTTCTTGCGCGACATTCTGGTTTTCCGCGGCGGCAGCCCAGGTGTACTATCTGCGGAATCGTTCACCCAAGCAACGAAGGGAGCCATATGCGCATTCTCGCAATTATCGCCGCCGGCTGCGTTGTCGCGTTGGGTTCGTGGGGCTGCGGCAGTGCCACGGTGTCTTCCACAAGCAACGGCGCGTCGCCAGCCGCACCGGCTGCCGCGGGTGGCTCGAAGGGCAGCATTGCCGGCTTCGCATTTGTGGATTCCTCAGTGACCAGCCAGGGTGTCGGCGCGAAGCTTCCGGCCGGAACGAAAATCTATCCATCGGGCTCGAATGTTACGGGAACCGAAGGGTGTCCGACGACGCAATACCGGACCGATGGGCAGCCCGTCGTGATCATTGATTACGCGGGTCGGCCGACGGCCGGAAGCGTTACGGTGACGCGCCATCCGGCGACGGGTGGCGATTTCGCAAATGCTCCCTACTATTTGGACCTCAACGCCGGGCGCACGGTGCAAACTTTGGGGCCGATCTTTGACAACGGCACCTACGATGTCGTTTTCACGTATGACTTCAGCACAGGCAAAGGCCAGACGACGTCGGCGAAGTTCGTGCTCGCGCGCAGTTGCGGCCACTGACGCCGCCAGGGTGCGTCCCGTTCCGTAAGCATAAGAATCCCAAATAGTTAGCGGATGTGTCGGCAAGTTCGTGCCGCCGGCCTGAAACTTTACTTGACCTCAAGCATCTCTATATGAAGACAAATGTTAAATGAAACGTCAGGCAAGAGGGAGCCGGGTAATCCGGAGCGAGCTGGCAGCGCGGTTCATCTATGGCTGGTGCTGTGGAAGGCCGCTCGCACCCTCGAAGCCTACGCAAGACAGAATATTGAGAGGCTAGGAATTTGCCAGAGCGATTTCGCCGTGCTCGAGGCCCTGCTGCACAAAGGGCCGCTCACGGTAAGCGTCCTCGGCACCAAGGTTTTGCTCACGAGCGGCTCGATTACGACCGCGGTAGAGCGGCTCGCACGGCGCAGGCTTGTTGAGCGGCGCGCCGATTCGAAAGATCGCCGCGCCCGCATTGTGCACCTGACGGCTCGTGGCCGGAAACTGATTCGCGAATTATTTGCCAGGCATGAACGCGCTATCGAACGAGCCGTCTCGGCCCTGACGCAGGACGAGCGGCGCGTGATGACCGACCTGCTCCGGAAGTTGGGGCAAGGCGCCAATGAATTTTTACCAGATCGTACGAACCGCGCCGCCGGCCAAGCTGCCCGGCGCGAAACATTGTAAGGAGGAGACATGACAGATTCGAAGCAAGTTCTTGGAATATTCGGGAGCGGCTCCACGCATTGGGTGGGCGACGGCTTCCACGTGCGCAATATCTTTCCATCCAACGGCATCGAGAATGAAGTGAACCCGTTCCTGATGTTGGATTATGCGGGGCCGGGTTACTTCAAGCCCACGGATCGCCCGCGCGGCGTGGATGAGCATCCGCATCGCGGTTTCGAAACAGTGACCATCGCGTATCAAGGCGCGGTGGAACATCGCGACTCGAGCGGCAACTCCGGCACCATCGGTCCCGGCGACGTGCAATGGATGACCGCCGCATCCGGGGTAGTACACGAGGAAAAGCACGAGCGCCAATTCGCGGAGCAAGGCGGCACGTTCGAAATGATCCAGCTTTGGGTGAATTTGCCCAAGGTGTACAAGATGTCGGCGCCGCGCTATCAGACTTTGCTAAAGGAGCAGATCGCGGTTGTGCAATTAGGGGCGGCGGGATACGCGCGGATTATCGCCGGCGGATTGAACGGCGTGAAAGGTCCGGCCAAAACCTTCACGCCAGTGAACGTATTCGACGTGCGCCTGAAAGCGGGCGGGCAGGCGGAGCTGAATTTGCCGGAGGGTCACAATGCTGCGCTCGTGCTGCTGAAGGGTGACGTCGTGGTGAACTCCGCGGAAGAGCTGAGTGGCGAAGCGAAGCTCGCAGTGCTGAGTGCGGAGGGCGGGCGTGTGTCGCTCGATGTCAGGAAAGACACGATTCTGCTTGTTCTGAGCGGCGAGCCGATCAACGAGCCGGTAGCAAGCTACGGCCCTTTCGTGATGAACACGGAGGATGAGATCAGGCAGGCCGTGACCGATTACAGGGCAGGCAAAATGGGCCACCTGCACGGATAAGTTGAAGAGAGAAGCAGTGCTCAGGGCCGGCGACGTCGCTTCGTATTCGATTTTTCGCGATGATCGCCGGCACGCTTTATTTTGGCGCCAAGCCGCGCGGAAGCTGCTTTAGTCCGCTTTCCAAGCGCCAAGCAGGCGCCGCACCAGGACTACCTGTCCCAAGTGATATGCGTTGTGATCGGCGGCGAGCAGAGCTTCGCGGAGAAGCGTCTGTCCGGTCCCGTGGGGAATGCGCGCGAAAAGGTTCGTCTTTGGGTTCGCTACGAGCTTCTTTATAGCGTCAGGTCCTTCGCGAAAGATTTCAGGCTCTTGTCCCAGGCTTCTGCGTTCGGCGGTTCCGGACTCACGGGCCAATATCCTTCCGGCCACTTGGGCGAGACGTGCTTCGCATCGCGCGAGAATTCCAGGATATCCCACTGCCCGATGCGCAGGTGTTCGAGCAGTTCCCATGCGGAATGCGGCAGTTTCTCCGGCCGGACGCCGCGAAGCTCAACGGGCATATCGGCAAACGTCTTTTTCCAGTTGGCGTGCGCATGCCCGCCCGAAAGCAAGTCTTGAAGCTCATCTCGCAGAAGCTTTTCTTTCATGGGCGTCCCTTCATCGATTGAACGGGTGTTCGTTGATCCAATGAAATCCACGGCTTTTCAGCAGAAACTTGGTTTCGTCGGTGCGATGCAATTTTGCGGTGATCTGATGGCCGCCGAACTGGCCTTCGAGAGTAAGTTCGTCAGGCTGGGGCCTTTGAAAAGCTAGCTCGGCTTTCCAGTTCTTGTCGTCAGACTTCCCGATGGCGAGCGTCTTCTTCGCGGCATCCAGGGTGAGTGGGTATGAGTGCCGCGTTCCATCCATGAGCTGGAGCCACATGAGCTGCGTGCTTTGAAAGATCACGCGCTGCCAGCGATCTTGATCGGTGAGCAATGGAGGGTGGCTTTGCCCGTCTATCGTGAACTCATCCACAGACCAGATTCCGTAAAGCGGCGTTTGGCCGGATTGCTCGATGCTTTTCATCTGAGCGTACGATTGGTGCAAAGCGGCAAATACGCAATACAGACCAAAAACAAATTGCAGCGCCAGTATTCCGTACCGAAGCTGCTTGCGCTTGAACAGGGCCGGAGGCGCGGCGGATCGGCTTTGCGGTTGAAAAGAAAAACATTTGCGAGTCTTCGCGTATCGGGCAAAGCAATGATCACCGCCATGATCAGCAAGTGAAACGAATAGAGCTTCACCGGAGTGTCGTAGGCCATGTTCAAGGCGAAGATGTTCGCGATCACTCCGACAGAGATCAGCGCGCCGAGCATCGCGAGTTGCGGAACAAACAGCAGGATTCCGCCGAGCATTTCCGCACCGCCCGCGAAGATGTTGTAGCCCTTGGAAGCGCCCATCAGCGCCCAGAGCAGGCCCATCGGAGACGATTCGCCGTAGGGTTCGATGCAGGCGCGTCAGGGTTGGCGACGGAAATTGTGCCTGGATCACCTTAAATGCCCCGTAGCTGATCAGCGTCGAGCCGAGCACCAGCCGGATGTAGAGCCGAAACCATTGGTGCAGTCGCGGATAGGCTCTCGTCTTCGCGGTCCGCGACGGACCACACTAAAACCGCGGCGTGGACAAGATCAAAAAGCACAATGCAAGGACGTAGTCATACGTCGTATCCCGCTGCCACTCTAGACAATCGTGATGGGATAGCTCAAATGGAGAACACGGCGTCCAACCCAGGGCACGATCGCGTGCCACATTGCAGACCATTTTTCGTCCGGATAGCCAGTGTGCGGCAAGATCCCAAAGGAAAAGGGAAGCTGTACAGGAGGAAATACACAAACGCGAATCGAAAGGCGATTCGAGTGACGGTGCTCCAATCGGCGGCGGCTGCCGCGCTTTCGATCGAGGCATGCGGCTCAATCTCGGAGGAAAGTGCAATATTCGTGGCCATGTCTGCCCTTTGCATCGCGATCACACGCGCGCGATTGCCGTGATTTAGACGCATCTTCTCAGGGTCAAGATAGCCGCACAACTGGTTTCTGCGCTTCTGCCCGCTTGCACTTGACTTGAGGACCAAGATGCGTGCAATACTCAGGCGCCATCGTAAGAAAAATGTGCCGGCTGGACGCTTGTCTGTGTGCTGGGTCTGCCTTGGTGGCGCCCGCCTGCCAGACCGGCTGCACAGCCTCGGCCTGTGCCTCGGAGGATCGGAAATGTCACGGCATGCAAATGAAGGGCTTCTTGTAAAGCTCGCGGTGTTGATTCTCGTTTTGGCGGTTGCTCCATGCCGCGCGCAGGAGCGCGGTGGCGCGCCCCGCGCTGTCACTGCCGCCGATTACGCCCACGCGGAAAAGTTCCTGGGCTACAACACGAATCCTCTGGTGCTTGCATAGCGGCGTGCGCCCCAACTGGCTTCCCGGCGATCGCTTCTGGTATCGCACCACCACGGCCGAGGGCAGCGAATTCGTGATGGTTGATCCTGCGAGCGGCGCGAAGTCGCCGGCCTTCGATCAGGTGAAGCTCGCGGCCGCGCTTTCCGCGGCGGCGGGGGCATCATATGACGCGCATCATCTGCCGTTCATGGACTTCGACCTTTCCGCGGATGGCCGGACGATTTCATTTCGCGCCGGCAGCCGCCGATGGAAATGTGATCTCCAACTAAATCAGTGCGCCCAGGACAACAATCCTGAGGCGTCCTCAGGCGGCCAGCGTGGCGGAGGGGGCCGTGGCGCTGCTGCGCGCAATGACGTGCCTTCGCCGGATGGAAGGGTCACCGCCTATATTCGCGATTACAACCTCTGGGTTCGCGACATTGCCACGGGGCAAAGAGACACAGCTCACCACCGATGGCGTGAAGGACTTTGGCTACGCTACCGACAACGCGGGTTGGGCAAGCAGCGACCGCGCCGTCCTGCTGTGGTCGCCCGGATTCGAAGAAGATCGCCACTTTCCAGCAGGACCAGCGCGGCGTCGGCGAAATGTATCTCGTCAGCACCAAGGTGGGCCATCCGGAGCTCAAGGCCTGGAAGTATCCGCTGCCGGGCGATCGAAGTGATCACCACGATCCAGCGCGTGGTGATTGACCTTGACGGACCCCGTGTGATTCGCCTGCAAGATGCCGCCCGACCAGCATCGCTCCACGCTTTGTGACGATGTGGCCTGCTCGCGCGGCGAATGGACCGATGTGCAATGGAGCGCGGACGACACTCACGTCGCTTTCATTTCCACATCGCGCGACCACAAGCAGGAACATCTGCGGATAGCCGATGCCGCAACCGGCGACGTCCGCGACGTGCTGGAAGAAACCGTGGCGACACAATACGAATCGGGCATGGGCCACGCGAATTGGCAGTACCTGCCCGCCTCGAACGAAGTGATTTGGCCTTCCGAGCGCGACGATTGGGCGCAGCTTTATCTTTACGATCTCAATACGGGCAAGCTCAAGAACAAGATCACCTCGGGCGAAGGCGACGTCACACAATTGCTGCACGTGGATGAAAAAACTCGCGTGCTCTATTTTCTAGCTGCCGGCAAAGAGAAAGGCCGCGACCCTTACTTTCGTACATCTCTATCGCGTTGGCTTCGACGGCAGCGGACCTGAAGCTGCTTACGCCGGAAGACGCGATGCACGACGTCACGCTTTCGCCCGATGGCCGCTACTTCGTGGACAGCTACTCGACCCCGGAAGTTCCACCGGTGGCCGTGCTGCGCGATGCGAGCGGCAAGCTGATCGCCACGCTCGAAACCGCGGACATCTCGAAGCTGCTCGCCGCCGGCTGGAAGCCACCGCAGATGTTTACCGTCAAGGCCCGCGATGGCGTCACGGATCTCTACGGCCTGATGTTCAAGCCCACGAATCTCGATCCCAATCAGAAATACCCGATCATCAATCACATCTATCCCGGTCCGCAGACGGGAAGCGTGGGAGGCCGCAATTTCTCGGCGGCGCGTGGCGACGCGCAAGCGCTCGCCGAACTTGGGTTCATCGTTGTGGAGATTGACGGCATGGGTACGCCGTGGCGCAGCAAGAAATTCCACGACGCGTACTACGGCAACATGGGCGACAACACGCTGCCCGATCAGGTGGCTGGAATGAAGCAGCTTGCCCAGCGTTATCCGTGGATTGATATAGACCGCGCGGGAATCTACGGCCATTCCGGCGGTGGCGACGCTACAGCGGATGCCATGTTCCGTTATCCGGACTTTTTCAAGGTGGGCATCGCGGAATCCGGCAATCACGACCAGCGCGAATACGAGGACGACTGGGGCGAACGCTACCAGGGTCTCGATGTAGCGCAAACCTGATGGCACCACCACGTACGACGATCAAGCCAATGAGAGCATCGCGAAGAATCTGAAGGGCCACTTGCTGCTGGCTCACGGCACGATGGACGATAACGTGCCGCCCTATAACACGCTGCTCGTGGTGGACGCGCTCATCAAAGCCAACAAGGATTTCGATTTGCTCCTGCTGCCCAATGAGCACCACGGCTATGCCGATGAGTCCAACTACATGATGCGCGCGCCGCTGGGATTACTTTGTGCGCTACTTGCTGGGCGCCGAGCCGCCACACGAATACCAGATGCATCCGCCGGCGATTCCGGGCGGTTGAGGGCGGGAATCCTAACTCAGTGCAAGCTAGACGGTAGGACCATGCGTGTGGGGGCTAGCGCGGCAGGTCGCTGTCCGACCTAACTGCGTCCATCGGGCTTCAGAAAAATCTCCAGATCATCGGGATGGATCGCGCTCAGCATGGCGGTCTCGCGGTCAATGTGGCCGTGCGCCACAAGTTGCGCGAGTGATTCTTCCAGGCTGAATGAGCCGGCCTTCTTTGTGATCGTAATTTCCTGGTGAAGGTGCTGCAGCGCATTACGGCGGATGTGCTGGCGCGCACCGTAGCCGAACATGAGCAGTTCCGCGGCGGGCACGCGGCCGCCCCGCTTGCTTGGCAGCAGCATCTGCGTGAGCACGGCGGTCAACGCCATGGCCATTTCCTGGCGGATCGTGTTCTGGCGTTCCGGCGGAAACGAATCGGCGATTCGCGAAACGGTGGACGCCACATCCGTGGTGTGCAGCGTGGAAAATACCAGATGCCCCGTTTCCGCCGCGGCCATGGCGATTCGCATCGTTTCGGGATCGCGCATCTCGCCGACGACAACCACGTCAGGCGCCTGGCGCAGCGCCGCGCGCAGGGCCGTCGGAAAGTCCGGCGCGTCAGTGCCGACCTCGACCTGCTCGACCAGGCTGAGCATGTGCGCGTGCTCGTATTCGATCGGGTCCTCGATGGTGATGATGTGCCGCGATTCGCGCCGGTTGATCTCATGGATTAGCGCCGCGAGCGTGGTGGACTTTCCGGAGCCTGCCGGCCCGCCAATCAGCACCAGGCCGCGAGACAAACGCGCCAAAGCGTCCACGTTCGGTGGCAAGTGGAGGTCACCGAGCAGCGGGACGCGCGAGGGCAGCGCGCGTATCGCCGCAGCCGCATTGCCCCGCTCGCGATGCAGGTTGATTCGAAATCGCCCGAGCTGTGCCACCCGGTAGGACGAATCAGCGATTAGCGTTTCCCGGTAGGGTTGCCGCGCATGGGGCGTCAGGGCGGGCACCACCGCAGCCTCGATCTCGGCGCCACCCAGCGGATCGCCCTCGATACTTCGAATTTCGCCTTCGAAGCGAATACTCGCCGGCGCCCCTGGCACAAGCAGCAAGTCGCTTCCGCCGCGGGCAACAAGCGCGGCAAGCCAGCCATCCAGCCGTAGCGTAGTGGATGAGTCTTCGATCACGGTCTCGCGCCCGGCGGGCGGCTCGCGTACGGAGCGTGCATTCGTCGCTCACGGCTGGCACTGCCAGGGCCCGCAGCGATATTCACCCAACACGAGCTTTTAGTCCACCCATTGCTGCTCTAACGGATCGTCGCCTTACGGCAGTTGTGTTCCTCTATGACTATCTGCTTCAATAGGTTATGGGTGCGCGGTCGCGGAACGCGGTCATCCGCCTTGGCAAGCTAGAATCTGGAACCTTTTCGGCCATTCTAATGAATTGTTACTGAAAGCACCGCGAACGCGTCCAACCCTGGTAGATGCCGGATATGCCGGAACCTCGGGACGTAGAACTACTGCGGCAGATTGTGGCCGGTGACGAGGGCGCATTTTTGTCGTTTTACAGACGTCACCAGGCGCGGCTCTACCGTTTTGCCTTGCATATGACGGGCCGGCCGGACGCCGCCGCGGATGTGTTGCAGGAAACATTCATGACGCTCATGCGGGAGGCCGGTAAATTTGACGAGAACCGTGGCGCTCCGGTGGCGTTCCTCTACGGAATTGCGCGAAATCATGTGCGCCGCGCGTACGAAAGGGAATCGCGCTACGTGCCGCTGATGGAGTACGGCTCGAACGGCCTGAATGGTAACGGAAACGGCAACGGGAATGGACATGGGCCCGGTCACGAGCCGGCTATCGGAGCGGATGTCCGGTTCGAATCCATGGCGCGCGAAGAAGCAGTGAAGCAGTTGCGCCAAGTTGTCTCGAGGTTGCCGCAGCATTATCGCGAGGTCGTCACGCTCTGCGATCTGCAGGGCCGCACGTACGCGGACGCGGCGGCCTTACTTGAATGCCCGGTCGGCACGGTTCGCTCGCGCCTGAACCGGGCCCGCGAAATCCTGATTGAGAAGATGCGGCTGCTGGGCGGCAAGGAAAAGCCGCTGCGCGCGGTAGGGAGGTAAGCAGTGGACGCCATGAGTTGCTTGCAATTTGAAGAAAACGTGCACGGATTGGTGCGGCTCGAGATTCTCGACCTCGCGGTGCGCGATCGGGCTCTTGACCACGCCGCAGTTTGCCCGAGTTGCGCGGCGCTGCTGGCCGAGGTCGAAACGTGGGTGGAAATATCCGAAGAGGACGCCGATGACGCGCGCCGGGAAGAGACGCCCAAGCCTGTGGAACTCGCTTTGCTCGCGGCGTTTCGGCAGCAACATCGGCAGCGCCGGGCGTGGAAGCAATCGTTGCAGTGGGCATCCATGGGAGCGCTCGCGGCAGGTCTTCTTCTGGCGGCGGCGATTACTTATCCGAAGTGGAGCGCCGAGATTCTTGCGAAGGCCCGTGGCCGTTTCGACCTCGGCGATCCAGAAGAGTGGGCAAGGCAGCGTCACACTGCCTGCGGAGAATTCGGAGGGAAGCCAGCTTGCGGACGCTGATTCTATGGCGAATTTCGTTCCGGTGCCGAATGGCGACCCCCTTGATTCGGACGATCCGGGTCTCGTGGTGCACGTTGCATTGACGCGAGGCTCGTTGGGCGAATTGGGCTATCCCGTGGACAAGGCGCACGCAGCCGAAGTTGTGCAGGCTGATGTGCTGGTCGGTGAAGACGGCTGGCCGCGCGCCGTGCGGCTGTTGCAGTAGCAACCGTCTCGTGAATGCTTTCGGCCGGGGCATGGTTTAGCGGTGCAATGAAGCGCTGCGGGCCAGCGGTTTTAGCTGACTAAGCTCGGCAGCTGGTAAGAATGTTTGGTTTGTAGGAACACGTCAGGAGCATAGGCAATGACGCAGAGAGTCATCGCGGCATGTGCGGCTTTTGCGATGCTTTTGTGCATCGCGCCGTTCGCGTTGGCGCAAGGTGGTCCGCCCCCAGGGGGCTTTGGCGCCGGCGGGCGAGGTCCCGGCGGACCGGGCCCCGGCGAATTCGCGTTCATGGGTCCAGGCGGGGGCTTTGGCGGTAAGGTTGTCACCAATGCGCCGTTTACGGCGACGGTGAAAATGATCCGCACGCAGACGCTGGCCGACGGCAACACCATCAACACCGCGACGACCGGCACAGTCGCGCGCGACGCCCAGGGACGCACTTATCACCAGATGTCGCTCGCCGCGATGGGGCCGCTGGCATCCTCGGGTACGCCGCCGCAGTTGGCCTTCATCAGCGATCCCGTGGCGCAAATAAATTACATGTTGAACCAAAACAAGAAGACCGCCGAATCATTTCCAGAGCACAAGCGCGGGAATCGGGGAGATGGGGCGAACCGAGCAACGGGGGCGCTAACCCAAACTGGGCAGGGCGCGCGGGCGGTCGAAATAACGCCAACGTGACCAAGCAAACCGTGGCTCCGGTAACCATTGGTTCCGTCACCGCTGCCATGCACGCAAATCACGCACACCGTCCCGGCCAACACCATCGGCAACGCCAGCCCGATCGTCAGTTCGGTTACGCGGTGCTTCTCTGCCGATCTGCAGACGGTGATATCAGAGACGCGCACCGATCCGCGTTTCGGCACCACCACCTACCAATTTACGAACATTACGGTGGGCGCGCCGGACGCCGCACTCTTCACGGTTCCTGCGGATTACACCGTGACGCCGGGCCATGGACCTGGTCACGGGCTGCGAGGGGCCGCAAAACCGTTACAGCCATAAGTTTCTTTCGTGCCTTTGCTCCGTTAGACAAGCGCCGCGCCCCGCCCGAGCGGGGGCGGCGTTTGTTTTGCTGGGCACGCATGGCCATCGCTCGCCGCCAGTCTCTCTTTGACTTCGCCTTCCTTCCGCGCATAGAATCCCGCCGTCTGATCCGCTAATCGAACCGGACTGTCTAAGACAGGAGTACGAGAATGAGAAAGAGTTTGTGTCTTGGTGTGGCAGCAATCTTCTTGTTGCTTGGCTATGCTCCACGAGCGGCGGCGCAAGCCCCGCCCCCGGCCGAAAGAGAAGGACGCCCGCAGGGTAGTGGTGAGGGAAGAGGTGCGCAGCCTCCTGCGAGCGACACAACTTCCACAAAAGAGGAATGGTCCGTGACCGACCATACCGCCCACATCGGCGGGCAAGCGATCCCCTACAAGGCCAGCGCCGGTACAACGCTGTTGAAGAACGACGCGGGCGAACCCATCGGCCTCATGTATTCCGTCGCTTACACGCGCAGCGACGTGAAGGACCTGAGCACACGCCCGGTTTCTTTTCTCTACAACGGCGGCCCGGGCTCAGCCTCGATGTGGCTGCATATGGGCGCTTTCGGCCCGCGGCGCGTGACCACCACTCCCGGCGAGTTTACTCCTCCTGCGCCCTATAAACTTGTGGACAACACCGAAAGCCTTCTGGATAAGACCGATCTCGTCTTCATTGACGCCATGGGCACCGGCTACAGCCACGCCGTCGGCAAATCTCAGCCGAAGGATTTTTACGGCATTGACGAAGATGTGGCGGCTTTCGGCCAATTCGTCTCCACTTACATCAATCGCAACGACCGCTGGAATTCGCCGAAATTCCTGATCGGCGAAAGCTATGGCACTTTCCGCTCCGCCGCGCTCGGCAATTACCTGCAGAATTTTTACAACATGCACTTGAACGGCATCTGCCTGATTTCCTCGGTGCTCGACCTTTCAAGTATCGAGTTTGGGCCGGGCGACGATCGCGTCTACATCTACTATCTTCCCAGCTACGCTGCGGTCGCCTGGTATCACAAGGTACTAAAGGATCGCCCCGCGGACTTGCCCGCATTTGTCGAGGAAGCGCGGAAATATGCCGAAGGGGAGTACGCCACGGCGCTCTTCAAGGGCGCGAGCCTCGCCCCAGCCGAAAAAGAAGCTGTGGCGAAAAAGCTTTCTTACTTCACCGGCCTGAGCGAAGACTACGTGATGAAAGCGAATCTTCGCGTAACGCTTGGCCAATACAATGCCGAGTTGCAGCGGAGCCGCGGCATGATCACCGGACGCATTGACGCCCGATTTTCCGGTTATGCGCGTGATCTGCTCTCGGAGAATTCGCAGGGTGATCCCGAGGGCCCGGCGGTCGGCGGCGCCTTCACAGCCCTTCTCAACCAATACAATCACGATGAGCTGAAGTTTGGTGAAAACGAGGTGTATCACAATACCAGCGGCGGTCCTGGGGGCTGGAACTGGACGCGCCGTCCCCAAGGATTTGGCGGCGGAGGCGGCGGTTTTCCGGGCGCTCCCAACGTCGAACCCGATCTCGTGCAGGCCATGATCACCAATCCCAGGCTGATCGTGGAAGTCGAAAACGGCTACTACGATTTCGCCACGCCGTTTTTTGCGATGGAATTCACCGTGAATCATCTTTACGGCTTACCGGCCGATCTCCAGAAGAACATCAAGATGGATTACTACCCGGCCGGCCACATGATGTACTTGGATGATCAGAGCCGCGTGATGCTGCACAACAACATCGCAGGCTTCATCGAGCGCGGCAGCCACCAGTAGATTTCAGCGAGTCCGGCTGCCCGATCCGCCGTGGGGCGGGCGGCCGGCCGGACTTGTTTTTGTCCCTATTCCATTATTTGTCTAAGTACCAAGGCACATTTACAACCACGATTCTCCGATTCCCCTTCATCAACAGTGAGGCCTTGAGCCACGTCGCGCGCTGATTGTGCAGAAAATAGAGATACCAGTGGGTCTCTACCAGCTCCGGTATGATCACCGCGACCAGCCGCGTGGAATTGTGTTTCTGCAAATTCAGCACGTAGTCCACAATCGGCGCAATCACGAACCGGTAGGGCGATTCCAGGCACTTCATCTGCGGCAGCGGCAAACCAGCCTTTCTCAGTGGATCCTCGACGATTCTCTTCCATTGGTCGAGAAGCTCCTCCTTCTCCGTTCCCCAAATTATGTGCAGGACGTGTACGTCCGGAGAAAGATCCAGCGCGAACTCAACCCCTCGCCGCACCACTTTGTTCATGGAAATGATCGGTATCACCACGATCGGCGGTTCCGCCTTCCGCATATTCAGGGGGCGAGGATTTGCCACCTGTCGGGCGACCTTATCGTAGTGCCGCCGGATCGAGTACATCGAAACCATGATCATCGGCATCAGCAACACGGTGATCCACGCGCCTTCGATGAACTTCGTGAACACCACCACTAGCACCGTGATGCCCGTGCAGAGCGCGCCGAGACCGTTGACAAGTATGCCCAAGCGCGCCTTCGACCCACCCGCCTTCTTCCAGTGTGCCACCATCCCCGCTTGCGACAGTGTGAAGGCCAGAAATGCGCCCACGGCGTAGAGCGGAATCAGCCGGTCCGTGATTCCTCCGAACAAGATCAGCAGGACACCGCACAGCACGAACAGCACAACGATGCCTTGGGTATAGACAAGCCGGCGGCCTCGAACGGCAAACGGTGACGGCAAGTAGCCGTCCTGGGCCACCAGCCGGCAAAGACGTGGAAAATCGGCAAACGCAGTGTTTGCCGAAAGGGAAAGCACCAGCAGGATCGAGCCGATCGTCACAAAATAGAAAGTGTTTTTGCCGAACACCGCCGCGGTAATCTGTGAAAGCACGCTCTGATATCCCGGCCCAGGATTCATTGCGCCTACGTGGTAAATCTTGCACAGGGCCGCGATCCCCACGAGCATAAAGATCAAGATCGCGATAATCGCCGTCAGCGTCTTCTGCGCCGTCTTTGACACCGGCTCGCGGAACGCCTGCACGCCGTTACTGACGGCTTCCACGCCCGTCATGGCCGTGCAGCCGCTCGAGAATGATTTCAGCAGCAGCCACGCACCCACGGCGACCGTCGCAGCGGGCAATGCCGGAGGAGACATCACCGGCGCCGGGTGTCCGCCTGAGAGCAATGCCTTGAGAATTCCGGCTCCGATCGTTACCAGCAGGCATCCGACGAAAAGGTAAGTGGGAATCAAAAAGACAACGCCTGTTTCCCGAACGCCACGCAGATTCACAAGGGTAACGACCACGAGGATTCCCAGACAAATTTGCAGTATGTGCGGCTCGAAAGAAGGAACCGCCGAAACCAGTGCGCCTACTCCCGCCGAAATTCCCACTGCGGCGGTGAGCACATAATCAATCATCAGCGCTGCCGCTGCCAGCAGCCCGGCAAACTCTCCCAGGTTTTGTCCGGCTACGGTATAAGACCCACCGCCACTCGGATACGCCTCGATCGTTTGCCGGTACGAAAAATAGACAATCGTCAGCAGCACCACGATGCTGATGGTGATGGGCACGATGTACGCAACACCGGTCGCGCCTAAAACGATCAGCAGCGCCAGCGCAGCCTCGGGTCCATATGCTGCGGAGCTGAGAGCGTCCAATCCGAAGACCGGAATTCCCGCTGAGGCGCCGAGCCTTTCTCCCCGCTCCTCCGAAGAGCTCAGCGGGCGCCCAAACAATAGGTCAATGAGCGACATTGCGTTTTATCATCCCGATCCTCGCCTGTGCAGAGGGGTACCGACCCGCCAAGCTCGCGAAAGCATACCAGCAAGTCCTGATCGAGCCGTGCCTCGCGCATTTTGCCCGATCTGCCGGCAATTGACCACGTTGGCTGCGATTCGACGGCGGCGGCACACCGCTAAGTAATTGCGAACTGCTGGTTGTGCAAAAAGTGCACACCCCAAGCGCTACCGAAGAGGGAGCGCGCGTACGCCGAACATCTCTATCCCCCGGCTTTTCATTCAGTTCGCGCCCCTCAGATTGCCCCGCCCGTTGGACCTCCAACTGCTATCTAACTGGTTGGTAGTGTCAACCTCAGATGGCAGCCCTAATCAGATGGCCGCCGTAACCAGAAGGAGCGCCATGAACATCCGCTTGAGTTTCGCTGCACTCGCTCTCGTGGCAGCAGCAGTAAACGTGCCGGTGCTGGCAGCCCCATCGCCGTCCATCGCCCAACCGCAGTCCGCCGCGCAAACGCAGGGACGCACAGCAACCGGAACCATTGCATCGGTGACCGACAACTCCATCGCTATTAATTTGCGGAAGGGCGCCAATCAAGCTGATGCTGTGGGCTCCGCAAACAGCGACGAGTCCAAGACCATGCAGTTCGTCGTGGACACGAACACAAAAATCGAAGGCAAGCCGGTCGTTGGTTCTCTGGCCACCATCGAGTACAAGGTGGACAAAGACAACAATATGGTGGCGATGCGCATTACCGTGCAATCGTAGCGCTTTTCGTAAAGCACGCCTGGACCGTGACTCTTGTTCGCCACGTCGCGGCCGGCCTAGTTCCCAAACGGTGGATCGGGCCGAAGCTCGGCGCCATTCGCACTCTCCACTGCATCAAACGCGTACGTGAGATCAACGTTCCCTGCGCATCCGGCGGCGTAGAGGAGCCTATGCCCGATTCGCTGGTTGACGCGTTGCTTGTGAACCCTTACGACATCCAGCAACTGGCCGACGCGATTCGCCTATCGCTTGATATGAGCATCGAGGAGAAGAATTTGCGGATGCAACGCATGCGGCGCGTGGTCCGCGAGCACAACGTCTACCGCTGGGCGGGCAACCTTATCTCTGATTTGTGCGAGCTTCGTATCGAAAAGCCGGATGGCGTCGCCGTCCTTGAGCATCGCGCGTAATGCCATCCGGATTCTTCCACTACCGCTTTCTATTGGAGCTTAGGGCACAGTTCCGCCCCCTTTCCCGCCTGCCTGGTCGGCTCCTGTTCATAGAATGGTCATGCGTCGGGAGGCAGCTATGTTTCCCGCTCGCTACATCTTATTCGCCGGCTCGTTGCCAGCCCTCGGCGAGCGCTTACAAGCCTGCGTGCATTTTCCGCAGCAGCATTTCGCGCTCTGGAAAATATTTCCCATCGGCTCTGGGAGGAAGGGCTTCATGCGAAAATTAGCAGTCTCCTTCATTTTCGTGCTTGGGCTGGTCTGGCCGGCCGCCGCACAGCAGCCGGCGGCAGTTTCGCCGGAAGCTACACGGTTTGATTTTTCTGGCGGGTTCTCATTATTGCGGTCGAACGCCCCTCCCGGCACCTGCGGCTGCTTTTCTCTTTATGGAGCAAACGGGTCGGCCGCTTTCAATTTCAACTCCTGGATCGGCGCCGTGGCCGACGTGGGTTACGTTCGCGCCGGCAGTATCACTTCGGCGGATCGAAGCTTATCCATTGCCTCGTTCCTTTTCGGCCCCCGCTTTTCTCTGCGGACTCGCAGGCGGTTCACGCCGTATGCCCAGGTGCTATTTGGGGAAGGTCGCGGCAGCGGCACGCTTCTCTCAGGTACCACGACACCCGTCACCGACAATGCCTTTGCCCTGGCCCTTGGCGGTGGCGTGGACTACGCTTTGACGCGCCGGTTTTCGGTACGCGCCGAGGCCGCGTATTTGCAAACCCGCTTTCCAAATCGCGTGAACAATCGCGAGAACAATCTCCAGATTACAGGCGGCATCGTCTATCATCTCGGTCGTCCCACCTCGGAACCACGAGGCCACCATTGGTGGTGGCCATGAGACCCTAGCGCAGTTGTCCCTTCGAGTCGCAGATGCTGTTCACTCAGCAGGCCGTCACGCGCTATCATTGTGTCGGTATGTTCGCGTGCGGATGTTCGTGTCCGGTTGTTTGTGTCCGATGTTCGTCCAGGATGTTCGGCAAAATCGAATTGCCAATTGCCGGTCCGATGCGCTGAGCTACTTTCAGGGGGAGAAATGTCATTCCGCACCGAGTATGTAGATCTCGCCGTGAGCGACGCCACGGCAATGCGCGCATACGTCGCGCATCCGGCCACAAGTCCGCATGCCGGGCTGCTGATCGGCCAGGAAGCATGGGGCGTCAACGCGCACATTCGCGACGTCACCGAGCGCTTTGCCCGTGAAGGCTATCTTGCCATCGCGCCGGAGCTTTATCATCGCACCGGTCCTGGTTTTGAAGGCCGCTACGACGATACGCCGTCCGCGATGGGCCACGCCCGCGCGATCAAGGAGCCCCAGATGGAAGCCGATTTGCGCGCAGCTTATGACTGGCTGCGAGGCAACGGCATCCCCGGCGATCGCCCAATCGCTGCGGTGGGATTCTGCATGGGAGGCCGCGCCGCCTTCCTCGCCGATCTCACGCTGCCGCTTGCGTGCGCCGTGTCGTTCTACGGCGGCGGGATTGCCCCGGGCCAGTCGGGCCCCGGCTTGCTCGATCGCGTGGACGAATTGCATGCACCCGTACTCTTCTTCTGGGCGGGACTTGATAAGCACATCGGCATCGAAGGGCCGCGCGCCGTTGCCGACGCGTTGCGCGCAAAAGGGAAGAGCTTCGTCAGCGTGGAATTATCGGATGCCGATCACGGCTTCTTTTGCGATAAGCGTGCCAGCTACAATCCCGTTGCTGCGGCGCAAGCGTGGCCGCTTACGCTCGCGTTCCTCCGCACAAACACAACCACGCAGGAAAAAGCCCGCTCCGCTGATTAACTTCCGCGCGTGGCGAAGGTGCGCGAAGTACCAGACTACGTGCGGGGTTCGCGTGGAGAGATTCGGGGCGAGAAAAGATGCGACGCACCGGGCTGCCGCAATTCCGTCGCTTCAAGCGGTTAGTGCGACGTGGGCCGGTGCTTTGCCTTGATCGTTACGTTCAGCTCGTCATTGCGGATATTCGTGAAGCGCAGTGATACGAGGCCTTGCTCATCCAGCGAAATAATCGCCGGCACATTCAACGATTCGAGCATCCAGCCGGGCGGCAGATTTACTATATCGAGCGGGCGGCCTAGCGTGCGCGTCCAGACAAGTTCTCCGTTCTGCAACGTGTAGCCCACCGGATCGGTGTACGTTTCCTGCACACGCACGCGCACGGATTGCCCTTCGCCGATCGTCCGGTCCAATTCCCCTTGCACTGCAATCGAGCCGGTCTCCTGTTTCTCGGTGTAGTAGCCGAGCGCGTTCACGTCCTCGCCCTTCACGTCGTAGGTCTTCAGCTCTTTTCCCGTATCGAGATCGAACATCTTCGCGTTCGGGTCTACCTCGCTGCCTTTGCGCACGAAACTGTGCGCGTATTTCTGGCCGACGCGCGTAATGGTCAGATCGTGGGAGATGCGGAACTGGTGCGTTGAGGGGTCGAGCAGCCAGTACGTGATCTTGCGATCCTGCTCGGCGCGATGAAATTGCGCGCGTGTGATCAGCGGAACGAAAAGCAGCGCGGCCGCAATCGCGCAGGCAGGCGCACGGAGAGAAAAGTTTCTCACGGCAGCCTCCGCGCGGTGATCTTCACGGGCAATTGATCGTCGCGGTCATTCAGGAAACTGAGTCGAATTCGTCCGTCAGGATCAGTCGAGACAATGGCGGGGGATGCGCTGCCCACCAGTTCCCAGCCCGCTGGGAGGATCACCACGTTGCGCTTGATCCCGAGCGGCCGGTCAAACACGAGCAGCCCATTCTTATCCACATAATACGAAGGCGCGTCGGTGTAGGTCTTGAAGATGCGGATGCGGGTTTCGCCGTTTTTCGGCACGGGTCCCGGCAGCGTGACCTTCAAAAATAAATCCGTGTCCGCGGAATGCAATGCCTCGCCCGCAGCCTTCGCATCTTTGCCCGTCACGGTCTCGAACTTCAGGTCCTGCCCGGTGCCGCGCTCGATCACGCGTTCTTTGGTTGCGGTCGAGCCGGGGCGAATCGGGTTGAAAAAATACGGTGCGCCCTCTTTCGTCACGGTCACATCGTAAAGGATCGCGAAGGAATGCGTGTCCGGCGGATTTAGATCGTAGACGGTGAAATCATCCGCGGCGGCAGCCGGGAAACAGACGAGCGCGGCGAGAATCAGCAGTTTCCAGCGCATGGGTGCGAGCCGGGAGTCTATCACGAACTTGGTAGTCACGGCGCCTTGGAAGCAATCACGCCGATATTCACAATATTAGCGCCTTTCGCCATCGAGGGAAGCGAGCAGATGTGCAGCACCACGCCCGCCACCGGGGCGCGCGCCTCTTGCACAACCTTGCCGAAATAGTCGGTGACGTAGCCCACCTCGGTGCCCGCCGCGACGTAGGACCCGCGCCGCACCAGGGGATAGAAGATTCCTTCCTGCTCGCTTTCGAGATTCACCACTTTTTCCATCCACACCGGATGCTCCAGCGGATGCACCGTGCCCGGCAGCATCTTCAAATAACGCATCACGTTCAGATTGCCGCGTACCAGCGCCTCCACATCGTCGGTCTCGCTCACGCCCGCATAGCCGGCTTCGGCAATGATGCCCGGCTTGCCGCGGGTCAAAGCGTCGCTCACGAGATACTTCGCCGCATTCGGATCGCGCGGGAACTCGCTCTGGAGAATGATGTAGTCAAGCCCAAACGCGAGCGCCATCTCGCGCGAAGCTGCGTCCACCTTTTCATTTCCCACGGTCGTCCAGTAGGAATAGGGCACCAGGCTTTCGTCCAGATCACCGCCGTGCAGATCAATCAGGAAATCGCAGCGCTCCACAATTTGCTTCGTGATTACCCACGACGCGCGCTCGGTTTGCGTCCCGTCCGGCGTGCCCGGGTAAAAGCGGTTCATGTTCTTTTTGTCCACCGGGTTCAGATGGGGAACCAATTGTTGGAAGGACTCGTGGTTGACGAGCGGCACCAGAATCACCGTACCGGAAATCTCGGCAGGATCAAGCCGTGCAATGAGCTTTTCCACCGCGAGAATGGACGCATACTCGGTGCCGTGCGCACCGGAAACGATGGCGAGCACGGGTCCCGGCTTCGCCCCGCGAACCACGACCACCGGAATTCGCGTCGCTGCATCCACGCCGGCAGGAACATCGAGATAGCCGGTGGCCTTCTGTCCTGCCGCAGCGGTTGCAGTGCCAACGGTAAAGCTCGCTTGCTGGGCACGCAGCGGCGCGGATAAGAAAAGCGCGGCGAACGATAGTGCCAGCAGTCCGGCGATCTGCGAGGCGCGAAGCATCGGCCCTCCTATCATTGCTTCCAGACGATGCGCGGAGGGTAGCGTTGGAGCGAAGTCGTGTCAACTAGCGGTCAAAATGAAATCACGATGACGCCCAAACAGGGCGTCACTCGTGGCGCAGGGCGACGACCGGATCCACCTTTGCCGCGCGGCGCGCGGGGATATAACACGCGGCCACGCCGACAGCCAGCAGCATCGCGGAGACCGTGACGAAGGTCAGCGGATCGTTCGGCCCTATGCCGATCAAAGCGCTGCCAACCAACCGTCCCATCGCGAGGGCCGCGCCCAAGCCGATCAGCAGTCCGATGGCGATGATCACCACCCCCTGCTTGCAGACCATACCGAGCACTTGCGCCGGACGCGCGCCAAGCGCCATGCGAATGCCAATCTCGCGCGTCCGCTGCGCGGCAGCAAAGGACACAACGCCATAAACGCCCGTGGTGGCGAGCACGAGCCCCAGAATTCCAAGAGAGCCGGCCAGCCCCGCGCCGAACGCAAACAGGAAAAGACCGTTCACGCTCTTCAGGGATTCCGACATGGTTTCCACGTTGTAGACGGGCATCGTTGGCGCGAGCGATTCAATCGTGCTCAGCGTTTCTCGCGCGATGGATTCAGTTGACGCCACCGCGCGCACGTGGAGCGTGGTGAGCGAATTGTAGTGCTGCGCCAGCGGTGCGTAGAAATAAGGAGCGGGCGGGTCAACCAAGCCTCCCGTCTTGCTGTTTTTTATTACGCCGACGACCTCGATCGAATGCTTGGGATCGTCCGAGGAGGTGAAGCGCCTGCCGATCGGATCTTCGTTGGCCCAGAACTGTTGCGCCATCGTTTCATTGATGAGGGCCACGTATTGTGAGTTTTGTACGTCACCGTCCGTGAATTTGCGGCCGCGCAGAATCGGTATGCGCATCGTGTCGAAATAGTCGGGCGAAACGAAATTGTTTTCGGCGGAACGCTTTGGCTGGCCGCTCTCGACCGGGTGGCCTTCGATTTCAACCGAACCACCAAGCTCAAACTCCCCCATGGGAACCGTTGCCGCGGTCGCCGCCGATTCCACGCCGGGAAGGGCTTCGATGCGTGCGAGCAGTTGACGGTAGAAGTCCCGGCCCTGCGCTTCGTCGTAGCCGATTTCGTGCGGGTCCATGGTCAGGTTCAAAACGTGTTGCGGATCGAAGCCGAGGTCGGCGAAGCGCACGTTGCTGAGGCTGCGCGTGAAGAGACCCGCGACGACCAGCAGCATGAGCGAGCCCGCCACCTGCGCGGCCACCAGGGCGCTACGCAGACGCTGGCGTCCGTGGCTTGCGCTGCGGTCGCCCTGGTGCAGCGTGTCAGACAGATTCGTGCGCGAGGCACGCAGCGCGGGAACGATGCCCGCGAGAAACCCGGTAGCGAACGCCATGGCCAGCGCGTAAACCAACACGCGCCAGTCAAACTGAAAGTTGAGTGTAAAGGGCAATGCGGTCCGCAAATTGATCGAGCTGATTGCCCGGGTCGCGGCGACGCCCAGCCCGATGCCCACAGCGCAGCCCAGTCCTGCGAGCAGCATGCTCTCCACAAGCAGTTGCCGGATCAAGCGGCCCCGCGCCGCCCCTAGCGCAGCGCGAACGGCCATCTCGCGTTGGCGCGCTGAGGCCCGCACCAGCAGCATGTTGGCAACATTGAGGCAGGCGAGCACCAGTACCATGAATGCGAGCCCCAAGAATAGCGCCGCGAATGCACGAACAGGATTCGAGGCAGGATTCGCGCCGGGCCCCATGGGTAATTGATGCCAGATGTGCAATGCGATGCCATCATTCGTTTCCGGCGCTTGATTGGCGAGCCTTTGGGAAACAACGTCCAGCAGCGATTGCGCCTGCGCGAGAGAGACGCCGTCCTTCAGACGCGCCAGGATCACTGGGCCCTTTTCGCTCCGGTTCGTGAGCAGATCGGGTGGGCGGCCTTGCTCTAGCACCACCATTCCGCTGGGTAAATAGGCCTGTGTTTCCAATAGGGTCGAGAGCACGTGAAGGCCCGCCGGCGCCACTCCGATTACCGTCATGGCGTGACCATTGATCGCGACGTGTTTACCGATCACGGAAGGATCGCTTCCGAAGCGCGTCTTCCAGATGGCGTAGCTGATCACCAGCACCGGATCGGCTCCGGCGACCGCGCCTTCCGAAGGAAGAATGAAACGCCCCAAGTATGGCTTGACTCCAATCATGGAAAAGAAGCTGCTGGAGACGTAGCCCGTGAAAATCGGCTGCGTCTTGCCATCCACGGTGAGGCCGTCCTGCCCGAGGTCGTAGCTCCCTACGTTCGAAAACACGTTCGAGGTTTGGCTCTGAATGTCCCTGAAATTTGGGTAGGAGAAGCCGTCCGACAAATGGCCCTTCTGCACGGCTGTCAGAACGCTCATTTGCTCCGGATGACTTACAGGCAGAGGACGCAAAAGAATCGAATCCACGATGCTGAAGATGGCCGTGTTCGCGCCGATGCCCAGCGCGAGCGTCAGGACGGCCATCGCGGTGAAGCCGGGGTTCTTGCGCAGCAGGCGCAAGCCCGCGCGCAAGTCCTGAATGAGGTTTTCGCTGAGGTGCAGCTTGCGCGATTCGCGGCACTCGTCCTGGTAGGACTCGACGCCGCCGAACTCGATGCGGGCGCGGCGCAAGGCTTCCTTGCGAGTCAACCCGGTGCGCATCAAATCGGCTGAACGCGTTTCGATGTGGTGGCATAGCTCGTCATCCATTTCGCGTTCGAAAGCGGCGCGCTGCCGCAAGGCCTGAAAGTAGGAACGAATGCTTGTGAACATGTTCAGCTCTCCTGCGGTTTCGCCCGCAATGCGGAACCGATGGCGACGGCCAGCCGGTTCCAGCTTTCCGTTTCCTCGCGGAGCCGGCGGCGGCCCGCGACGGTCAGCGTGTAGAACTTGGCGCGGCGGTTGTTGTCCGAGGTGCCCCATTCCGATTCAAGAAGCCCTTGATGCTCCAGGCGATAGAGCGCGGGATAAAGCGCGCCCTGCTCGGCGAGCAGCGCGCCGTGCGTGATCTGCTCGATGCGCAGAAGCACGCCATAGCCGTGCAGCGGGCCGAGAGACGCCGCCTTCAGGATCAAAAGATCGAGTGTGCCGGGCAATAACTGGGCCTGTTGCGTCATTCAGGTACCTCTCCTAAGTAGATTAGGAGGATACCTCAACTCTCCTAAGCTGTCTAGGAGTATATGGCCGAGGCGTGGCGATAGTTCCCCGCGTGATAGACTTTTTTCACGATGAAGCTTGGCGGGCGACATTCGACGTTAAGCAAGTGGGTTGCCGCGCCGGCGCTAGCGGCAGTTGTATTCGTCGCGGCGGGGCTCACGGCAGGAAACCGGGCCTCGTCGAAGTCCGAAGTACAGCAAAGCGACAGCGGGCGCAAAGAGGCGGCGCCGGTCTTCTACAAGGACATCTTGCCTATCTTGCAGCAGCACTGCCAGACCTGCCACCGCGCGGGCGGCATCGGTCCGATGGGGCTCGAAACCTACGAGCAGGCGCGTTCGAAGGCGCAGGAAATCCGTGAAAAAATAGAGTCGAAGCAGATGCCGCCGTGGTTTGCCGATCCACGCTACGGCCATTTCTCAAACGATCCCTCGCTCTCTGACGAAGAGATCAAAACGCTGGTGGCGTGGGTGGCAGCGGGCGCTCCGGCAGGCAATTCGGGCGACGCTCCTGCGCCACGCCAGTGGGCCGGCGGATGGAGTATTCCGCAGCCGGACGTCGTCGTAAAGATGCCCGTGCCGGTTCCGATCCCGGCGCGCGGCATGGTCGAATACACCTATGAAATTGTGCCCACCGGCTTCAACGAGGATAAGTGGGTACGAATGTCGCAGGTGTTGCCGTCGAGCCCCGAGTACGTGCACCACGCCGTGGTCTATATCCGTCCGCCCGAGGCGAAATGGCTGCGCAGCGCGCCGGTGGGTGTTCCGTTCACCGCTTCAACGCTCACCGATCCACAGGACCAGCACGACGCGCACGGCACCACGAGCGACATGCTCCTCGTCTACGCGCCGGGAAGTTTGCCGGATCAATGGCCGGCTGGCATGGCGAAATTTGTCCCGGCGGGATCCGATCTGATTTTCCAGATGCACTACACGACGAATGGGCACGCCGGCAGCGATCAGGCCAGCGTCGGCATAATCTTTGCGAAGCAGAAGCCGGCGCAACGCGTAATCACGTTGCAGCTCACGAATGACTCATTCTTGATTCCGCCGGGTGCGGATGATTTCCCGGTGGAGGTGCACGGGACGCTGCCGAACGACTGCGTGCTGCTGAGCTTCTTTCCACATATGCACCTGCGCGGCAAGCGCTTCGAATACAACATCGTGCACGCGGACGGCAGCATCGAGACACTCTTGCGCGTGAACTATCATTTTCATTGGCAACTGAGCTACAAGCTAGCGACGCCGATACCGCTCAAGGCGGGCACCGAGCTGCAGGCCATCGCATGGTTCGATAATTCGGCGAACAATCCGCACAACCCCGATCCGAACCGCGCGGTGCGCTGGGGCGATCAGACCTCGGATGAAATGATGGTGGGCTTTTTTGATGTTGCGGTGCCTGCAGACATGGACAAATGGAGATTCTTTGAGCGAAAGCCGGCGGAGAAAAAATAGCTGCTCGCGTCCGTCGCCGAAGCACACGATCCGGGTAGCGCAGAGCTGACAATCCCGAGCCGGCCGCATGCTGCACGGTTGTTTCGCTCGCGTTTTAATGCGAGGCCGATGGCGCCGTCAATGTCCAGGATTGCTCGATGATCAGCCACTTGTTGCCCGAGGTGCCTGCGGGCTGGCGCTTGTAGATGGTGAGATAGCTGCCCGCGATTTCTTGCGGGGCGCCGCCTGAGGTTGGGGTCAGCGTTTCCGTGTAGGTGCCGCTGTCGAAGGCAAGATCTCCGGAATCTTCCTCATCGAGGCTCTTCAGGCCTGGATTGCTGGTCACCGAGGCCATTGTCTTCTTAAAGAGTGCGCGCAGGGCGGCTACGCCGAAAACGCGTTCGCTCGTCGGTTGCAGGAAAACGGCGTCGGGCGTGTAGAGCTTAAGGAACAGATCGAGGTGCTTCGCGCGTAGCTCCTGAATCCACTGGCCGCGGGCGTTTGCGATCTCCTTCGCGACGCCCGTGAGCGGTTTGGTGACTGGAGCGGGCGTGGAACTCGCCAGTGTCAGTAAGGCCAGAGCAAAAAGTGCGGCAGAGCGGCTGATCTTCATGAAAACCTCCGAACAAGCCCAATGTAGATGTTCGGCGCGACGGGGTCAATCTTGGCGCGCGGTGTGTTGGTGAATGCGTCAGTAGCGCGACGAGTCGGCGCCTGCGCACATCTAAGAGTATGAAAAGTGAAGAGGCGGAGTCGTTTGCCGGCCTTTTTTGCGCGGCCTGTACTTCCGGACAGGGGCTCCTCTTCTTGGTATTAAGCGGCACGGCACAAGTTGGCCGATTGTGGATGCGCGGCGCGCTTTTGGGCCTCAACCTATTTGTAGAATCCGGCATCCTAATAATCCGCCGTGGGGTGAATCTCATGCGTAAGTATTCGTTCGCGCTGGCTGTCCTGTTGTTTTGTGCGGCGCCCGGCTGGGCGCAGAACAAGCAGGACAAAAATAAGCCGAAGCAAAACGACAGCGCCTTTAACCAAGTGGTGGACCGCATCGTCGCTCGCGAGAACGCGGAGATGGACACCATCCGCCAGTATTCGCCCCTGGTCGAGACCTACATCCAGAACACGAAGGCCGACAAAGAGGAAGGCTGGCTGCCCGATGGCGACCGCTATTTCCTGGGCCGCGCGCAATTCGGAAAGAACGTCGAACTGGAATCGCTGAGCCAGCAGAACGCAAGCCGCCACATGTTTGGCAGCTTGGGCGGGTTGCTTGGAGCCGAAATCCTGCCAAAGGATTTCGTCGAGATGATCTACCTGGACGTGAACGGCTTGAACCGCCAGGACTATGAATTCGACTACGTGCACCGCGAATTTCTCGGCGAAGTGCGCACGCTGGTGTTTGACGTGACGCCCGTGGACATCCACAAAAAGGGGCATTTCGTCGGCCGCATCTGGGTGGAAGACCAGAATTTCACGATCGTGCGGTTCAACGGCGTGTACATCGGGAACTTTCACTTTGATAGCTGGCGCGTAAATGTGGGGCCGAATCTCTGGCTGCCGGCATTTATTTACAGCGAAGAAACGCGCGATAAACACGCCGATCGCGGAACTCCTTCCTTCAAGGCGCAGACCCGGCTGTGGGGCTACAACCTCGACCGCAACCAGCAGAGCCAGGATCTGGCCGACGCGCTGCTCGAAGCCAACTCGCCCAACAAGAATCAGAACCCGCAGGATACGCACCTCAGCGGCGAGCAGGCTGTGCGAAACTGGAAGCGCGAGGCCGAGAACAGCGTGGTGGACCGTCTGCAACGCACCGGCTTGATCGCACCCGAAGGTGAAGTGGATAAAGCGCTTGACACTATTGTCAACAACCTGGAAATCACAAACGACCTGGATATCCAGCCCGAGGTTCGATGCCGCGTTCTGATGACCTCTACCATCGAATCTTTCAACGTCGGCCACACCATCATCATGAGCCGCGGGTTGATTGACGTGCTACCCGACGAGGCGAGCTTTGCAACGATGCTGGCGCAAGAGTTGGCGCACATCGTCCTGGGACACGGCGCGAACTCGCAGTTTGCCTTCTTTGACAAAGTGCTGCTCTACGACGAAAAGGAAACGTTCAAGCACTTCGATTTTGAGCGCACCAAGGAAGAAGATGACGCGGCCAGCGTCAAGGCGGCGGAGCTGTTGAAGAAATCTCCGTACAAGGACCAGCTCAAGACCCCCCAACTATTTCTCGCGGAACTGGAGTCGCGCGCGAAGGAAGTACCGAACCTAATTAGCCCGAAGATGGGCAACGCCGTGCTTGCGCAAGAGCCGATTGCCGCGGACAAGGTTTCCAAGCCCGGCGAATCGCAGATCGTTGCGCTGCCGCTCGGAGGGCGCATCAAACTCGATCCATGGACCGACAAGCTCGAGCTCATCAAGAGCACGCCAGCCGGGAATATTGCCGAGCGCGAGAAGATGCCTTTCGAAGTGACGCCCTTCATGCCATACCTGACGCGATGGAGCGCCGCCCCACCGCAGGCCGCGGTAAACGCGCCGCCAAAGCCGAACTAACCGGCAAGCCTCGATAACCGGAACCCGGTTTTCTCATCAAACCATTGACGGACAATTGGCATAGAATGCCTGCGAAGCCGGGCGCTATGACGGCTTTTGCTCCGGGAGGGTTTTCGAATGAAACGAATTGTGGCAATTGCGGCTGCGGGCATTGTCTTGTGCACCGGAATCGGCGCCGCGCGTGCGTTGTTCGGGGACGCGAGCCCGCACAGTGTTTTGACCGGGGCGGCGGCGTTCGCGAGCTATGAGACGGAGAAGCCCGGTGTATTTCGTAAAATCACCGTAGCGGATTTGCCCGCGCCGTTTGCGACGAAATCCGTGGCCAACATGGCGCGGATCGTTCCGCGGCCACGCGACGCCTGGCCGCAAACGCCTGCCAGGATTTCAAGGTGCAGGTCTATGCATCTGGTTTCGATAATGTGCCGCGCGAATTGCGCACGGCGCCAAATGGCGACGTTTTCCTCGCGGAAAGCGAGCCCGGGCGAGATCATGGTGTTGCACGGCTTGACGAGTGACGGAAAAGCGGAGAGCATCAACGTTTTTGCCAGCGGCCTGCACCGGCCGTTTGGAATCGCATTTTATCCCGCCGGGTCCGAATCCGCAATACGTCTACGTCGGCAACACCAATTCCGTGGTGCGATTTCCCTATCAGCAATGGCGATGTGAAGGCGCGCGGCACTGCCGAAGACAGTCGTGAAGAGCTTGCCCAGCGGCGATGCGGCCGACCGGGCGGCGGCGGCCATTGGACGCGCGACATCGTTTTTTCGCGTGACGGCAAGAAGATGCTCGTGTCGGTCGGCTCGCGCTCGAATGTCGCTGAGGCACTGTCGACGATCCCGCAGGAAAGCGATCGCGCCGACGTGCTCGAGTTCAATCCCGATGGCATCGGCCATGCGCATCTACGCATCCGGCATTCGCAATTGCGTCGGCGAAGCCATCCAGCCGGAGACGGGCGATCTCTGGTGCTCGACCAACGAGCGCGACGGCCTGGGCGACAACCTGCCGCCCGACTACATCACGCACGTCCAGGAAGGCGGTTTCTACGGCTGGCCGTGGTATTACATGGGCGACCATCAGGATCCGCGGCATCGCGGGCAAGCATCCGGAGCTGAAGGACAAAGTGATCGTGCCGGACGTGCTGCTGCAGCCGCACAATGCTTCGCTGGAAATGTTGTTCTACGAAGGCACGCAATTTCCCCAGCGGAATATCACGGCAATATTTTCGCCTCCGAGCACGGCTCCTGGAACAAGCAGATTCGCACCGGCTACGAAGTGATTCGCGTGCCGGTCGATCACGGAAAAGCCACGGGCGAGTACGAGGATTTCTTAACCGGATTTCGTCACGCCGGATGGGCAGGTCTGGGGCCGGCCCGTGGGAATTGCTGTGGCCAAAGATGGTTCGCTGCTGGTGAGCGACGACGGTTCGAACACCGTTTGGCGCGTCAGTTACGTGGGCGATTCCGGCAAGCGATAGCCCATACGCCCGATCTTCGCGAAATGTGGCGCGGATTTGCGCCACCGCCGTTTTGTGCTACATAGGGTGCGTACGGTAAACGCGTTCGCCGCCTTGACCACCAATTCTCTAAGCCGGCAGCAGACTGTGGAGCGCAGCCGCCCGGTATTCAACTGGCTCGATATTCCCTGGCTGATTTTTCTCGCCGGGCTGGCGGTGCTGCCGGCGGCTGACCAGCTTCACAAGCAACTCATCCTGCTCGCCATCGGGCTCGTCCAAATCGGTGAAGGCTGGCTGCTCGCTCGCCTTCCCACCCGCGGCCCCGCCTACATCGTCATCCTGAAAATTGCTCTGGCGAGTTTGCTGATTCAGCACACCGGCGAAGTGCCGATCAACAGCCGCTACTACCTCATCTACTACTTGCCGGTCCTGACCGCCGCCGTATATTTTGGCGCTTGGGGCACTCTCTTCTGGATCGCACTCACCTCTGCCGCCTATTGCTCGTTTCTGATCCCAGCGCTGCAGGACTACACGCTCGAACCGGACGACGCCACTGAGCTGGCGCTGCGCATCTTGTTCTTTTTCATCGTCGGCGTACTGGTGAATCGGCTCGTCATCGAGATTCGCAGGCAAACCTTACGCTACCAAACCGTCGCGGAAGCGCTGGCCGAGACGAATCGCCAACTCGAAAGCGCGCAGGAAGAGGCGCGGCGCTCGGAGCGCTTGGCGGCATTGGGACACATGGCCGCGGGGCTTGCGCACGAGATTCGGAATCCGCTCGGCGTGATCAAAGGCTCGGCGGAAATGTTGAGCCAGAAGATCGCGGAGACGAACCCGCTGGCGAGCGAGCTTGCGGGCTACATATCGAGCGAGGTGAACCGGCTCAGCTCATTCGTCACGCGGTTTCTGGATTTCGCGCGGCCGCAACAAATCGCGCTCCAGCCGTACGTGATTCCAGAGATTCTGGACCGTTCGCTCGCCATGGTGGCCGAGCGTCATGCGGGCTCGGCCGTACGTGTAGTGCGCAACTACGCGCCTGGATTGCCCTACGCCTCAGTAGACGCGGAGCTTTGCGAAAGCGCCTTCGTGAACCTGATCCAGAATGCTTATGAAGCGATGGGGGACGCCGGGGAAGAGTTGCGCGTGGAAATCGGCGAGGCCGAGCGTGACGGGCGAAAGGGCATCGAAGTTCGAATCGCCGACACCGGCCCGGGAATCCCCTTGGCCCTCCGCGAAGAGATCTTTAATCCTTTCGTTACTACCAAGAAGACTGGCACCGGCCTAGGCCTCTCGATCGTTTGCAAGATTGTCGACGCGCACCACGGCTCGGTTCGCGTCGAAGAACGCCCAGGCGGGGGCACAAGCTTTATAATCTTCTTGCCCGTCGAGCACTTTGCGGCGCCCGACCCCGCAGCAAAGATCGCGCTATAAAGTTCAATGGCAACCATTCTCATTGTCGAAGACGAAGCCAAGATGCGCCGCCTGCTCGAGCTCAATCTGGGCGACGATGGCTTCACAGTCCTCTCCGCGGGAGATGCCGAAGCGGGCCTAAACATTCTTCGCAAAGAGGACGTGGACTTGGTTGTGACCGATTTGAAGCTTCCGGGCATGAGCGGACTTGAATTTCTGCAGGCTGCGAAGCGCACGAATGCGTCGCTGCCGGTCGTGGTGATGACGGCGTTCGGCAGCGTTGAGACCGCCGTTGAGGCCATGAAAGCTGGCGCCAGCGACTACGTGCTGAAGCCGTTTTCGCTCGTCGAAATGAGGATGGTCGTCCACAAGGAACTGGACGTCCGCCGGTTGCGTGAGGAAAATCGCTCCCTGCGCGAAGCGCTCGGCCAGAAGTATGGCCATCCAAATGTGATCGCCAACAGTCCGGCGATGCAGCAGGTTTTGTCCACCGTCGAACGCATAGCGCCCACGAATTCCACGGTGTTGCTCGGCGGTGAGAGCGGCGTGGGCAAGGACTTGATCGCGCGCGTGATCCATCAGAAATCGCGCCGCGCCAACGGCCCGTTTGTAAAGATCAATTCCACCGCAATCCCCGAGAACCTGCTCGAAAGCGAGCTCTTTGGCTACGAAAAGGGCGCGTTTACCGGGGCGACCACCACCAAGCCGGGCAAGTTTGAATTGGCCGATAAGGGCACGCTCTTTCTCGACGAGATCGGCGATGTGCCGGCCGCCACCCAGGTGAAACTGCTTCGCGTTTTGCAGGAGCGCGAGTTCGAACGGCTCGGCGGTACGCGCACATTGAAAGTAGATGTGCGCCTGGTCGCGGCGACGAATCGAGACTTGCGCGCCGCGCTCGAGGAGGGCACGTTCCGCCAGGACCTTTACTACAGGCTGAATGTGGTGCCGATTGATATTCCTCCCCTGCGCGCGCACAAGGAAGACATTCCCGAGCTGGCGAATCTTTTCCTCGCTCGGTTCGTTGAGGAATCCGGCAAGGCAGATCACCGGCATCTCGCCCGCCGCGCTCCGGATCCTCACAAATTTCCATTGGCCGGGGAATGTGCGCGAGCTTGAGAACATCATCGAGCGTTCCTGCGCGCTGGCGCAGGGGCCGGTCCTCGAGGCCGACGATATTCACCTGGATGTCGAGCGCGTAAAGTCCCCGCAGGCGGGCGACGCATTCCTCCCGTCCGGAATGACCATGGACCAATGGGAAGAAGAGATGATTCGCGAAGCCGTGAAGAGAAGCAACGGCAATAAGAGCCAAGCCGCGCGCCTGCTCGGGCTGTCGCGGAACGCTTTGCGTTACCGGCTTTCGAAAATGGGCATCGAAGACGACCCTGACAAAGAGACCGAAGGTCAGGGCGCTGGTGGTTGAAATCCACCACCTTCCGGTTGATCCGGGCCGCTCCAGCACCGCCTTTCCGCCCGCCCCTGCCATGCCCGCACCCGTAAACGCTTAATTATGAATGGGTTATTTATCTCTGGATCAGGCGGCATTTTGGCACGCGGCTTGCTTTTTCATTGTCGGGTCTTTGAGTCTGATTTTATTTCAGGTGGGCCATGGGGAAGACAATGACCAAGAAATTTCTGATGGGCTTGGCAGTGATGCTCCTGGGCACTCTGGGCGCCGTCCGCGCTCAGGATGTGCAGCAGGATACGCAGGCGCCGCCGCCCGACACACAGAATCCGCCGGCCAGCGCTACAGCTCCGGCAACCAATTCAAATGCAGATGTAGGCGTCGCACGCATCAGCCTGATTCACGGCGAAGTCTCGACTCAGCGCGGCGACTCCGGCGACTGGTCGGCTGCAACAGTCAATCAGCCGGTCGTCGCAGGCGACAAGGTTTCCACGGGCAACAGCGGCCACGCGGAAGTACAGCTCGATTACGCGCACATTCTGCGGCTCGGCGACCAATCCCAAGCCAAGATCGCCACGCTGTCCGATAGCCAAATCCAGGTGCAGGTCGGGCAGGGGATGGCGAATTTCTCAACGATTCGAGGCGGCGGAAACGCGCAAGTGGAAATTGATACGCCTAACGTAGCCGTGCATCCCTACGGCGGCGAGGGCAGCTATCGCATCGTGGTGAACGGCGACCAGGAAACGCAAGTGATCGTGCGCCAGGGCGAAGCGGACGTCTCCACCCCGCAGGGCAGCACGCACGTGACGGAAGGCCAACTGATTACCGTGAAAGGTTCGATGGCCGACGCGCAGTACAAGGTCACCGACGCTCCGGGCCGCGATGACTTCGACAAATGGAATGCTGATCGTGACCGCACCATTCATGAGGCGAATAGCTGGAAACACACGGACCAGTATTACACCGGCTCGGAAGACCTCGACAATAACGGCGTGTGGACAGAAGTGCCGGATTATGGCCAGGTGTGGGTCCCGAACGAGCCAGCCGACTGGGCTCCTTACCGCGACGGCAACTGGGTCTGGGAGCCTTCTTGGGGGTGGACGTGGGTCGGTGGTGAGTCGTGGGGTTGGGCGCCTTATCACTACGGCCGCTGGTTCCCCTACAACAATGGTTGGGCTTGGTGGCCTGGCCCGGTTTACGGCGGCTTCTACCGGCCGGTCTGGGCGCCGGCTTACGTATCGTTCTTCGGATTCGGCGGCGGGATTGGTTTCGGAGTCGGATTTGGCTTTGGTTCGGTAGGCTGGTTCCCGATCGGTCCTTGCGATCCATTCTTCCCCTGGTGGGGCGCGTGGGGCGGCCGGTTCGGATTCTTCGGTTTCAATGACTGGGGCCGGTGGCGTGAATTCGGCGGATTCGGTCCGCTGCATGGCGGCGATCGGTTCTCCAACTTCCGGCTGGCACAAAACAACGGCCTCCGGTCAGGCATGTCCTCTGTGTCGCGCGATAACTTCGGCCGAAGTAACGCAAGACCCGAATCGTTCCGCGGCGGATCGCTCAGCAATGCTCGGATGATGTCGGGCAATGTGCCGGTAGCGCCGACGCGCGCAAGCCTTTCGGCGTCTGGGCGTGCCGCAAGCCCGTCCACGATTCGCGGCAATCAATCGGAGCGCTTCTTCGGGCGCACTCCTTCAACGACAACGCGTTCTTTCAGCCAGGAACAAGGGCAGGTGCGTCAATCAATCGAGCGCAGCAGCGGCTCGGCAGCAGGCCGCGCGAGTGGGCAGTCCTCCAGCGCACGCGGCAATGCCACGGCGGGTGATCGTCCAAGCAGCGGCACGAGCGCGCGAACAAACGGTTCGTTCGGTAGCGATCGGTCAGGCGCGAACGGTACTAATCAGGGCGCAGCGAATAACCGAGGCTCTACGCAGACGCGTTCGTTCGAAGCGCAGGGCAGCGCTGACAGGCCGCCTTCGGCGCGCACCTCGGCCGGAGCAAGCGCGGATGGCTATCAGCGGTTCACGCCGCAATCGGACGCATCGAGCCGCGGCTACGGGAACTCCGCCAGCCGTCCGGTCTATGGTGGCTCCTCGCGTCCCTCCTATGGCAGTTCAGATCCCTACCGGGGTTACGGCGGGTCCGGTTCCTCTCGGCCGCCATTGAACATGAGCCGGCCGATCGTGACCCCGCGCAGTTCGTATGGTGGCTATCGCGGTTCGAGCAGCGGTAGCTCTCGCGGCGGCTACTCGGGCGGATCGAGCCGGGGTTCCTCCAGTAGTGGCGGCCATGGAAGCTCCGGCGGGCATTCGTCCGGTGGGGGACACGGCGGACACGGGCGGTAGGCGCTCAGGCGTTTATTTCCGTTCTAAAAAGCAAAGCGGCGGCCGGATGAACCGGCCGCCGCTTTTGTTTTCTGCGTGCTTACGGACTAGAACGAGATGCGTGCGCCCAACTGAAGCTGGCGCGCGCCGATGAACACGCCGTTGTTTGCAGCAGTCAAGGCCCCTAAGGATGTGCTGTTGTAAGTGAGTGTCGGAGCTGCGGCCGTTCCGCCGGTGGTATATGCGGTAGTGGTCGCGGCTGTGTAATCCACGTGGTTGAACAGGTTGAAGGCCTCGGCCGTAAGTTCGATCTGTGCGCGTTCCCAGATATGGAAGCTCCTCGCGAGCCGTATGTCGGTGTTCACGGTTGGCGGAAGGAAGTTGATGTTCCTTTCCACGAACGGGACGCGGGTGGAAGTCTTGCCCCCGGTGATCCCGCCGGCGCTCACGGTCGCACCCAGACCCGACGGTTCATTGCCGGAGATGGATTGGGTAAACGGTATTCCGGACTGAGCAACCTGATCAACCGCGAACCTCCACCCGCCGAGTACCCAGTGATTAAAGGCGTTCGAGCTGTGCTCAAAATAGGGAGGCTGCCAGACTACCGTGCCTACGAAGCGGTTCTTCACGTCCAGCGCTGAGTTCCCCTCTTCTGCCTTTAGGTTGTAAGGGTTGACCGGCGTGGGGGTGGTAATGGCCGCCGAGGACGCGCCGTCATCTGTGTTCGAAGAGTAGGTGTAGTTCAAGTTGAACTGAAGACCTGCGCGCATGCGGCGATTGAATTGCCCGACCACGCCGTTGTAATGGGACGTAACGCAAGTGCAGTACATCACGATCTGCTGGTAGCTCGGATTCGGCCGTAGTCCCGCAAAGAACGGGACGGTTACGCTCTCTCCGTTTAACGGGCCGCCGACGATCGAATAATTGAGGGTCGTGGGTGTCGGCAGGTTGGTGTCTATGCCGGTTGGCAGGAAGCGTCCAATACTCCCGATATACGACACCGAAACCACCGTGTTCGGCGAGATCTCGTGCTCAAGGATCGCGTCAAACTCTTCGGCCATCGGCAGACGCGTGTCCGACGGAAAATAGGTCACGTTCGGCGCGCCCGCGCTGGGGTTGTAAGTCGCTAGTATGTTGGGATAGATCGGTTCACCCGGTGTTGGGGTGCCCGTCGAGTTCGAAGTTCCCGTGGTGGGAAAGATCGTTGCGGCGATTTGTCCACTGGGTGAACCGGTCACTGTCAGCGCCTCGTAAATCTGTTCATTCGTGATGCGGCCGTAGAAGACGCCGGCCCCACCGCGAATCACCGTTTTCCCGGTGCCGAAGATGTCCCAAGCCATTCCCAGTCGCGGTCCCCAATCCTTGTTGTCGCTCGGGGACGTCGTCGTTTGCGGAATGGCGGGGTTCGGCAGCACGGGAGAGGGAAAGCCTTCGTGATCCCAACGGAGACCTAGGTTCACCGTGAAGCGGGTGGCCAAGTGCCAGTCGTCCTGCACGAAAAACGCGGTCTCCAGCGTATCCACGTTGAAGGTGAGAGGACCAAACGTCTGGAAATAGTCGTTGTAGCAGGGAATGGAATATGTTGTGCCGCCCGATGTGCTCGTACACGCCTTCCCGCCGTTGATGTTGTTCGTCGTGGCAATGTAATCGCTCAGGAAGTCCTGGTAGTACGTATAGCTAAATTCGCCGTACTGATCGCCGGCAGCATAGCTATTCAGGAAGTCGCCGACATGTGTGATGTCCACACCGAATTTGAGGAAATGTTTCCTCTTGGTCCAGCTAAAGGTATCAGCGCCCTGAACGCGCCGCTCGTCGGGATAGTCCGTTCGCGGCAGATAATAGGGAGCGCCAATCGTCCATCCGCACGCAAGGGTCGCGCCTGTGCTGCTGAACCCGCAACTATTGATGTCCATTTGGGGCGAAAGGCCGGTCAAGGATGCGACCGGCTCACCGGCGCCCGCTGGCGTCGAAAACTCAAACTCGAAGTCGCGGCTATAAACGAACCGAGCCTCGTTCGTCATGGACGAACCCAGCGTCCTGGTCCAGCTTGCTACTCCGCGGCTGTCGTGGACGTAATCATCTCCGTTGCTGTCAACAGATCGCGCCACCACGCTGCCCGTTTGCACGCCAAACGGCGAGAACCAGCGCACGCGATTGTAGGACAACGTAACCGTATCGTTCTGCGTGGGTTTCCAATCAACTTTGGGGAAATAGATGGTCTGGTCGCCCGTCCGAGGGGACGTGCCCGTCGTCGAATTGATCTCTGTCACCGCCGTATTCACTTCGGCTTGCGTGAACCCGCGGCAATCCAGGACCTGACCCGCGGTCAGCTTCGGAGCCGGCGAGGGCGGGTTGACGGCTGATCCGCTGAGAGTTGCACTTGCAGGGCACCCTCCAGTCGGCGCCGCTACCACAATGGGCAAGAAAAAGTTGTTGGGTGTGGTCGGAATATTGACGACGGGAAATTTGTGAACCTGATCATCGAAATTGAAATAATAGAAGAGCTTGTTCTTGATGATCCAGCCGCCTATATCGGCGCCCATCTGTTGGCGTTCGTCCTCGGGTTTAATGGGCTGTGTAACGTAGCTACCGTTTGGCTGCAGGATAGCGGCCGAGGCGAACGGAGCGTAAGCGCCGCCAATGTTATTATCCCGGTTGAAATAGAAGAAATCGCCGTGAATCTGGTTCGAGCCGCTCTTCGTGACCGCGTTCACCACGCCGCCCACCGCACGGCCATACTCCGCCGAATAGTTATCCGTGGTGACCTGGAATTCCTGGACGGAATTCAGGCTTGTGGAATAGGCCATGCGCGTCCGGCCCACTTCTTCCGCGAAGAAGGCCTCCGTATTCGCGGCGCCGTCCACGGTATTGTTATCGAAAACGTACGAGACACCTCGATAGCTGATGTCGCCGAAGGTTCCGTCCGGCACCGCTCCCGGAGTCGCCAGCGCGAAATTCGACCACCGGCGGGAATTGATCGGCAGATTATTGATCGCCTCCTGGTTCATATTCGTTGCGAAGACGCTCTGCTCGGTATTGATGATCGGCGCTTCGCCGGTGACCGTGACTGTTTGTGATTGGCCGGCTACGCCGAGTTCAATATCCACGGGCGTCACAAGGCCGACCTCGACCACAACGCGCGACTGCGTGACCGTGCTGAAGTTGGCCGCGCTGACCTGCACTTCATATCCGCCAGGCTGGAGGTTGTCTATGATGAAGCGTCCCGTGCCATCCGTTTTTGTGGTAGACGTCGCGTCGGTGGCCAGGCTGCGCGCCGTGACCGTCGCGCCCAGGATCGCGGCGTGCTGCGCATCGGTGATGGATCCGCCCAGCGCGCCGAATACTTGTGACTGGCCGCGCACCACAAAGCTCAACATCAAAAGTAGCGCCGAAGCGGCCAAAAACCGAGAAACAAAACCATGCAAACTCACTTTCATCCCACAGCCCTCCCCGTGATTTTTCCGGTTGGAATCGTTTTCGAACCAGGTCATTACGTGGCACACCGAATGGAGCAATCGCCTTTGCAGTTGCGCTCGCTACGAACCTACGCAGCGACAACGCTCCCGCAGCGGAGACGACTCACAGAATGCGGAGCCCAGCAGAGAAGCAGCACCCCGTTTACCACCCAATTCAGACAGCACCCCAGCGTCTGAAAGCGCGAGATTATGCCTCCACTGTGAACGGCGTGTCAACCCACGGTAAATGGGAGGAAAAGTCCGAAGACGGCGAGACGGAATTGAATGCCCCCGAATCCGCTATTGGGCCTCCGGTACCTTCGCCTTTTCTTTTGTTCCCACACTGAAGAGTAGGAAATTGCTGAAGTCGTGCTGCTGGCGAAAGAAGTGACCCCGGAATCGGCTGTAAACCTCGGCGCTGGTGGGAAGCCAGAGCTGCTTCTTGCCATCGGGAAACTTCACTGGCGCGTAGTCAACGGCAGTGTGCTCGTATTCGAGCGCAATGGCCCGGATCGGCTCGATCAGATCGGTTTCGAGGTGCAGCGGCTGGTAGGTGTGCGCGGAAATCCAGGCGCGGCCCTTCAGCCTTGCTGAATAACTATGATTCGCGATAACCCAATCATGCATTCTCGCCGGAGCGTCCGCGCGCTGCTCGAAGCGAACCTGCCAGGCGGGCTGTCCGTGCCATTCTCCCAAGCCTTCGCAGGAGAAGGTGAAGTCTTTCTCAAAATCTGGATGGAAGACGAGTTCCAGCGCCGGAAGGCCTTCGCTCGCCAGAGGCGCGGGGAAACCCTCGAGCGAATAGCTGCCGTCGCGCATTTCGTCCACGACGATCAAGTTCGGCCGAGGATGCTCGAGCGCAGCCACATAGTTGAAGGAGTGGTGGTAGGACTTGCGTGTGATGCCCGCGGCATCCAGTGCATCGTGTACGACCTCTTCCTTGGCTGAGAAGCGCTCGAGTGCAACGGCGAACTCACGCGCTCGCCGCGATGCTCCTTCCATGACTTGTGGCAGCGAACAGGAAACTCCCGCCGTCACATGAGGAACGGCATCATCCACCCCTTGAGGCAGCCGTAGCATCGAACCGGGCGGTACGTCGGCGAATAGACTGGAGGCTCCTGCAGCTCCGATAGGAAGCACGGCAGGAGCTTCCTTCTCTGGCTGCCGTGGCGATGGTGTTTCCAACGCGTCGAGCATTTCCTTTGCACGAGGACCGGCGGCGTCGAGCGGATAGTTCGCCAGGAATTCCTGGAGTGTCCTGCGTGCGGCGTCGCGATCGCCAGAAATAGCCTCGGCACGCGCCAGTGTGATTTGGACGCCGGCGGCCTTCTCCTTGCCGAGTTCGAGCGATTTGGCGGCGTGAAACTTGGCGCGCTCCCCATCGTGGTTGGCAGTTAGGTAAGCTTCGGCGATCAACCAGTGCGCTCTCCACGACGTTGGCTGGACGGAAAGGGCCTTTTCCAGGTGCGGGATCGCGGCGGCGGCTTCATTTTGCACGAGAAGTAGATTTGCCAGCTCGATCTGGGCAGCCGCATATGCAGGGAAAATTCCTATGGCTGCATCGAGATGCGCACGCGCGCTGGCAGTGTCCTTCATGGTCAAAGCGTAGAGCGCCGCTACAAATTGCACATCGGGATTTCCGGGCGCGTGCTTTAGGACATATGCGACATGTGCGGCTGCTCCAGAGGCATTATTTGCTCGGAGTGCGGCCAAGGCCAGATCGAATTCCGTGCGCGATTTCCCGACGAGCAAAGGAATTCCAGGCCTTTCGAGATGTGCTTCACTGCCTGGTGAGTTATCCGGCCTTAAGGCAATAAAGGAATTGACGATCCCATTGTTGCCGAGTACGGTCACATCTTCGCTCGCGTTCTTATAGCCTGCCGCGCTCACGTTGATCGTATAATCGCCGCCGACAACGCCGTTGAATTGGGCGACCGAGCCTGGACCTGTGCTATTTTGATAACCGCCGGGGTTTGCCAAAGAAGTCAGGATCACCAGAGCGGGGATAGTTAGCGGATCGCCGGACATTTCCTGCACGTGCACGATCACCGCGGAAAAATCTCCGAAGGCGTTGCCGTTATTTTGGGCGATCACCGGTGGCGGCGCCCCAGCCCGGCCCTGCGCCCAGGCTGAAGGCGGGGCAATCACGAACAAGAAAGCAGTGAATCCCGCCAACCTCGGAAGGAATCCTCGGATGAAGTTTCGCATGCGGCCCAGGCTTTCTGCCTCGGCAAATGCTCCCCGTTTCACGATGTGCCGAGGTACCAGAGAATTAACTGGAGTATACGCTCAACGACGGCGACCGGCGAAACAAAATCCCGGATCGAGCATAGAGCCGCCACGCAACACACGCTTCCTCCTCGCTCGACAAAGACGAGTGTGGAACGCAGAAACTGCCGCGAACGAATCCGGATTGGTGTAAGATACCGGCGCGCACGGACGGCAGCGACATGGTCGCGCCTTTCAGTCCGTGACAAACTATATGCTCCGCTTTTTGAAAAACCGCATCGCCGAGCGTGGTGACTCGCTGCAGTACGCGGGTCTCGGCCACTTGGAAGAGGGCGTTATGGCAGTTCTGTGGGAGCGCGGGGAAAGCAGCGTCCGCGACGTCACGCAGAAATTACAACGGCCCTTAGCCTATACCACGGTGATGACCACGCTTGACCGGCTTTTCAAGAAAGGTCTCCTCGATCGCCGCAAGTCAGCCCGCGCCTTCATTTATTCTGCGCGCCTTTCCCGCGGCGAATGGGAACGCGAGCGCGCGGGCGACCTGGTTGCAGGATTCCTTGCCGGCCCGCCGCCTTCGCGGGAGCTGCTGCTCTCTTGTTTTCTCGATGCCGTTGGCGCGCATGATGAAGAACTTCTCGAGGAACTGGAGAAAAAGATTCGCCTGCACCGCAAGAAGCTTCTTCGGCGAGGCCAGCCATGAGCCTTCCTTATCTGCTCAGGTTGTTCTGCGTTTGTGCCGCTTCGTTTTTTCTGGTTTATGTCTTCCTTGGTCTTGCGGTTTCACTGGTTGCTCCGGCTGTGGTTCGTCGCGCTGCGCGCATGCAACCGCGCGTGGCTGTGCGGCTTTTGTTCGCTCTGCGCCTGCTTCCGCTTGGCATCGGAGCTTTTGTTGTCGTGGGCTTGTGCGTGCCCAGCTATCTATGGCTGGAGCCGGCGGCCACCACCGAGCACGTGGGATTGGGTTGTGTAGCGTTGGCGGTCCTGGAAGCCTTATTGTGCGCGGTATCTGCGGTCAGAGTGTTGCGAGCGTTGGCAGGCACGATCCAGTTCACCAGGCGCTGTGAGCGAACCGGCGAATACGTTCGCATTGGCAAAGGCTCATCGCCGCTGCTCGTCATTGAAGGGAAGTCTCCAGTTCTTGCCTTGGCAGGCGTTTTGCATCCGCGGTTGGTTGTGTCGCGCGGCGTGATGGACGTTCTTTCGCGCGACCAGCTTGACGCCGCGTTGAGCCACGAGCAGGCGCACCGGGTTTCGCGCGACAACTTCAAGCGTTTCCTCTTGCTGCTAGCCCCGGAAATGCTCCCGTTCTTTCGCGGCTTTGCGGCGCTCGATCGCGGGTGGATGCGCCTGTCGGAATGGGCCGCGGATGATTTTGCCGCCGCGGCGGATTCGAACCGGTCGCTCCTGTTGGCCTCCGCGCTGGTTCGAATGGCGCGAATGGGGGTGCCACCGCGCTTATCCGCGGTGTGTACAACATTTGTATCGGAGAGCGCGGATCTTGCCGACCGCGTAAACCGTTTGCTGCAGCCCGCGCCCTTGCGCACGCAGCCCTTCGTTCGGGTGCGCCTTGCTGGCGCTGGTGCGGTTTGTTTGTTGGGGATTCTCGTTGCCGCAACGATTTCGCGTCCCGTCATCCTCAGCTCCGTTCACGAACTCCTAGAAAAGCTGATCCACTAAACCCTTCTGCCTGCCGTAAAAAAAATCTCACGGGCGACCGCGATTTCGCGCCTACTATCTGTGGTAGTAGGGCCATGGATAAAGTAGCCTTCCGCCCCTATGACCAAAACCTCCCTGGAATACACATTCGGCGCACTTTGCATTCTTTTCGCACTCATCCTTTCGGCCTCGGGAACCCGGGCACAGACGCGCGACCTCGCCGCCCTTGAAGGTCACATTCTGGATGAGCAAGGCAAGGGCATTCCAGACGCGAAGGTAAAGCTTTCAAATACAGATACGGGAATCGAGCGCACCGCACAGACCGATCAGCAGGGCAGGTACGACTTTCCCGGAGTAACCTTGACGGGGCACTACGTCCTCACCGTCGACGCCCCGAATTTCAACCCCGCTGAGCATCGCGACATCCAGTTCGAGGCAGGCGTCACCGCGACGATAGACTTCACCATGAGCGTGTCAGGTACGCACGCCGAAGTCACCGTGTACGGCACGACGGAAGGGGTCCAGACCGATTCCAACGAAATCATTGACCGGCTTGATACGCCAAAGATCGAAAACACGCCCATTCTGAGCGACAAACTGACCTCGTTGTCTCTCTTGGATTCCTCGGTCCGGCCTTCTCACACCACGGGCGATCTTTTCACAAACGAAACGTTGATCGTCATCAACGGCGGCGGGCGCCGGCAGACGACCTTCTCCATTGACAACGCCGACGCCGACGACAGTTGGGGCCGGCAGACGATCTTTACAACGCTGCCTTTCGCAACCGTCGAGGAATTCGACGTCGTGACGAACTCGAGCTCGGCCGAATATGGACGCAATGCCGGCTCCGCCATCAACGTGGTCACCGAGTCGGGAACGAACAACTATCACGGTGACTTCATCGGCATGGGCCGGCCCGGCTGGTCGGAAGCAAGCATTCCCCAAGTCTCTCCGCTGGCTCAAACGAAAGCGACGGACGAATTCGCTGACGGAAGCGGCATGCTCTCCGGGCCGATCGTAAAGGACCGCACGTATTTTCTGGTGGGTGCGGAAGTAAACGAGGGGTTCCGCGACGCGGTCATCACCTCTCCGTTTGACCTCGGCGCCATCTTCCCCGGACATTTTCAGCAGGAATTGGGCTTGGTTCGGATTGACCATCAATTGACGTCCGCAAATCACTTGACCCTGCGCGCCAACATGGACCGTTTCTCCGACACGAATCCGCAGGACAACGTGAGCGGCACTACCTTGCCCGAGGCCGCGCGCACTTTCGTGAAGCACACTTACTCGGTTGTGCTCTCCGATATCGCTACGCTTAGCCCAAGCATGGTGAATGAAGCAAAATTGCAATACGCGATCGGCACTCCGATCACCCAGTTCATTCCCATATTTCCGCAACCGCAAGTTTCCCTTTCGGGCTTTTACACGTATGGCGATTCCCGGTTCGCAAATTTGACGAATCGCCAGTTTGAAGAAGGCGACACGCTGACCATGATCCACGGGAAGCACACGATCAAGGTGGGCGCGGACCTGGTCGAATCCTCTTCCGGCGGTTTTGGGCAGGAATTCGGCAGCGGCTACCTAGATGGGCAATGGGCCATCACCAATCCGGCTTGCTTCAACTATTCGACGATTTCTCCTACGGACGTGATTGCTGACTTGCAGGCCAATACAGCGGGCGCTCCCTCGCAAGCGGCCTATGTTCCCAGCGCCACATGCACGGCGCCGAACACTCCGCCCCCCGCCTTGGTGAACACTTACACGCAAACCTTCGGGAACCAGACGTACAACATCAAGGAAACTCTCTTTTCGGGTTTCGTGCAGGACGATTTCAAGATCCGGCCCGATCTCACTTTGAATCTTGGTTTGCGTTACGAAGGCCAGACATGGCTCGGCGACTACAACAACATCGCACCGCGGTTTGGTTTCGCCTGGCGCCTGCCGCACATGAAATCCACCGTGCTGCGCGGCGGCTACGGCATCTACTATTCAGAAATTCGCGCGGATGAGGCGGCAGGCTACGAGGAGGGCGGCCCGACGGGGCTCTTTACGTTCGTGGCGAACCCCGGCAAGTGCGGCTACCCGAGTACCTTTGCGCCGTTCGCGTCGCTTGGGGCGCTGTTGGCATCGCCAAACTGCACGTCGCCCACCGGAGCGGCCAGCGTTCCGGAGCGCAGTATCACCATCAACGAAGGCGATACAACGAATCTGAGCCAGTATTTCAACGTCGCGGGGCTGAATTTCTATCCGAGCCGTTTGCTGAATCCCTATACGCAGCAGTGGACGCTGGGTGTGCAGCACGAGCTCGCGAAGGGTTGGATCCTGTCGATGGATTACGTAGGCTCGCTCTCGCTCAAACTCGAACGCCCCGACGACCTGAACGCGCCCGCGCCGTTCAGCCGGACCGCGCAAGGGCAGACGCGTTCAGCTTCCGCGGCGAATGCCACGCGTCCCATCCAGCCGGCAACGCCATGCACCACCGCGAGCACAACCTACAACGCCAGCGTGGGCAATTGCTTTAACAACTACGCCGAGATTGAGGCGATCATCAATCAGGGCACGGCCTACTACGACGGGTTGCAAACCAAGCTGACCAAGCAGTTTTCGCACAACCTGTCGTTGCTGGCGAGCTACACGTATTCTCACGCGATCAACGACGTCGAACCGGACGCGGCGAGCCAAAGCCCCAACGACTGGAATTTGCTCGGACCGCAATACGAGAAGGGCACGAGCATCCTCGACCAGCGCCACCGTTTCGTGGTCAGCGGTTATTACCAGATGCCGTTGGGATTTTCCTTTGAGCTAAACACGCAGCTCGCCTCCGGCCTGCCGTACAACATCACCGTCGGCACGGATATCAGCGGCGAGGGCGCGACCCCGCGGCCGATCGTCAACGGTTCCGTCCTGGCGCGCGATTCGGGGGCGGGAACTCCCACCTACGAGGTGGACCCGGCGCTGCAAAAGTCGTTCCGGTTCGGCGAACGGTTTCGCGTAAATCTGCGCGCCGAAGCTTTCAACGTGTTCAATCATTTCAATGTATTCGGGCGTAACGGCACCTACGGCAACAATGCAACGCCCTCTGCGGCGCTGGGCACGCCGCTCTCCGGCATCGCCAACGTCGGGCCATCGCGCCAGTTGCAGTTTCAGATGCGATTGCTCTTCTAGTTTGTGGACGTACCTCCTGCAAACAGCTCGCCGCGGCAATCCCGCAGCGGGCTGTTTTGCATTACGGCCGACGTGAAACCTGCCCGGCCGGGTCATCCGAAACGCCTCGTGTATACTGAGTTTCTGAATGTATCCCTTCATCCACATAGGTCCCATCACGCTCGGAACGTACGGCATCATGGTGGCCGTCGCCCTGATCGTGGCGTTTTACGTGATGCAGGCGGACCTGCGCCGGCGGCGCCTGGCTGCCGATCCCAACGTCATCGTTGGATTGACGGGGCTTGCTGGACTGGCCGGCGCGCGGCTCTACCACCTCGCGGAAAGCCCCTCTGAGTTTTTTGCGAATCCCAGGCTGCTTTTCAGCACCATGGGCTTCGCCTGGTTCGGCTCGGTGATCGCCGGATTTATCACTCTAGTGCTGATCGCGCGCCACTATCGCATCCCGGCATTGCAGATGCTCGATGTCGCCTCACCTGCCGCCGCACTCGGCTACGGTATCGGCCGCATCGGCTGCCTGATTTCCGGCGATGGCGATTATGGCATCCCCACGTCACTCCCCTGGGGAATGAGCTTCCCAAATGGCATTGTGCCGACCACGGATCGCGTACATCCCACGCCGATTTATGAATTCCTCGCGTCGCTGGTGATTTTTTACGTGCTGTGGCGCTTGGGCGCGCGATGGATGCACAACGCAGCGGACATCGGCAAGCTCTTTGGCGTCTATCTCCTGCTAAGCGGCATTGCCCGTTTCCTGGTGGAATTCATCCGCCTGAACCCGCGATCGTTTTTCGGCATGACCAACGCGCAAACCGCCAGCTTGGTCGGCATGATCGTTGGCGCGGCGCTGCTTCTTCGTCACGGAACCCGCGCCCTACAAACCTGAAGATTTGCGCCCGAGGCCGGCTCACGAGGACCATCGTTCGTGAGCGATCGAGCGGCTTGCGCCTGCGTCGCTTGCCCGGCTTTGCGCATCAGATTTACTGAAAGTCTTCGTCGCGTCGGAGGAATCTTCTGTGAAGCGCCCAGTCGGAATCACACTTCTGGCCCTGCTGATTTTTGCCGGGGCTGTCATCTGCGCCATCGTGGCGGTTTTTGCCTTTGTTGGCGGCGCACTCGTCGCAAACATGATCAACAACCCGGTGCTGGGAAAGTTCGCACTGGGCGGGGGAGCCTTCCTGGGAATCTACGCCCTTTGCTTTGCGGGCGTCTACACGATCACCGCCTATGGTCTGTGGACCCTGCGGAGTTGGGGCCGCGTGATGGGTATTATCCTGGATGTCCTCTGGCTATTGATGATGGGTCTGGCGCTCGCGCAACTCTTCAAGGGCTTCAGCCCGGTGCTGCTCGCCGAATATATCGTCTATCTGCTGATCAGCGCGGCGATTCTCTGGTATTTCTTCCTGCCAAACGTAAAGCGCGCCTTCGCCCCGGCGCCCTAGCCGGACGCCGAGTTCTCTAAGATTCGCTCAGCTACCGCATCCCAGACGGCGCAGCCGCGGCGGCTTGCGGCTTGCCGTCGACCCCGTACATTTCCACCGGCCCGTACTTCTCCATCACGGTTTTGATCTTGCTCGCGTCGCCCACGGCCACGATTTGCATCGTGTCCGGGCTCATATATTTCTTCGCCACTCGCTGCACGTCGTCCGCGGTAATCGCCATGATCTTTGCCGGATACGTGTCCCAGTAGTCGGCAGGGAAGCCGTAAAGCTTGGTGATCGTGGCGTAGCTCAGCAGTTGCGCCGGGTTTTCGAGCGACAGCGCGAAGCTCGCGACTACCGTATGCTTGGCGTCATCGAGGTCCGCGTCGGCCACCTTTTGGTCGCGAATGCGATTGATCTCATTCAGGAATTCGGTCATCGCGCCGTCGGTCACCGACGTCCGCACATCGCCGCCGGCCCTCCAGGGCCCGGCATATTTCAGCGCGGTGAATGAGCTGTAGACACCGTACGTGTAGCCCTTGTTCTCCCGCAGATTCAAGAAGAGCCGGCTCTGCGGACCCGCGCCAAAAATCTGGTTCAGCACGACCATCGCGGGATAATCAGGATCGCGGCGATCGATCGCGATGTTGCCCATGGCAATCGTGGTCTGCACCGAGTCCGGTCGATCCACCAGATAGATCTTCTTCGCCGCGGCCGGCGAAGTGCTTCCATTTTTCGGATCGGCGGCGTCCGTCTTCTGCCAACCCGCAAGCCATTTCTGCAATTGGGGGATGAGCGTCGCTGCTTTCACGTCCCCCGCAATCGCGAGGATCGCGTTCTGCGGCACGTAACGTTCCCGCTGCCAGCGTGCCAGCTCTTCGGCCGTCATCGCGTCGAGCGAGGCGTCGGTCGTGCTCGTCACCGACGCCGGAAAGGCGCCGTAGACCGCGCGGTCGAATCTTTCCGTCGCGAGAAACCCGGGCTGCGTGCGCTGCTGCCTCAGCGAGGCCTTGGAGCGCTGCTTGAGCTTTGCCAATTCATCCGGCGGAAAGCTGGGGTGCAGCAACACGTCCGTCGCCAGCGCAAACCATTGCTCGAAATTATCGGAAAGCCCCGACGCCTGAAATGCGGTCGCGGACGAGCCAAAGGGCGCGGAGGCGGAGACGTTTGCGCCCATGCGCTCACTCTCTTCCGCGATCTGCCTGCTGCCGCGCGAAGCCGTGCCCTGCATCATCATTTGCGCCGTTACGCTGGCCAGTCCGGGGCGATCGGCGGGCTCAAAGATGGCGCCGGCTCCGGAGATTTGCAATTGAACGGTCACTGTCGGCAGGCGGTGGTCTTCGAGGATCAGTACCGTCAGCCCGTTCGGCAACGTAGCTTCCACGGGCTTGGGCAGCTTCACACGCAAGATTTCCTTTGAGACGGGCGCGCGATTCTTGCGCTCCACTTGGCTCAGCGGAATGCTCTTGGCATCCTGCGCATTTGTCGTAGCGGCCGTGGCGACGAGCATGGCGGCAACGGCGCCAGCCAGTGATCCATTCCGAATCAATCGAGCGAAGAAAGCTTGTTGTGTGTTCATCGTCATTTTCCCCGGCCTACTGGCCGGACCTCGCCCCCGCGGCTGCGGCCTTCGGCATCGTGATCAGCACGGTGCGATTGTTCTGCGTCAGGTACTGCTGTGCGACGCGCTTCATATCCGCGAGCGTCACTCGATGGTATTTGTCAATCCGCGTGTTGATCAGGTCCGGATCGTGGTAGTAGACGGCTAACTCGCCGATCACCACGGCCCGGCTCAGCGTGCTCTGATCCTGCCGGATCAGGTCGGTGCGATCCTGCATCACCACTTTGTCCACTTCTTCCTGCGTTACGCCGTCTGCTTTGACGCGCTCGACGCTTGCCTCCATCGCTTTCTCCACGTCGGAGACCTCTTTGCCCGGCCGCACCAGCGCGGTCAGGTGAAACAGCGAAGGCCCGCGTGTTTCCTCTGGCCCGGCGGAAACATTCACCGCAAGTTCCTTGTCCTTCACCAATTCCTGGTAGAGCCGCGACGACTGCCCTTTTGCCAGAATATCGCCGAGCACATCCAGCGCGTACCAATCCGGCGTTTCCGCTTGTGGCACCTTGTAGACGATGTCGATCCGCGGAAGCTGCGCGAAACCGTCATCAATCGTCTTGCGCCGCTCGGCGGTCTGCTGCGGCTCCGTCATGTCCGGCTGCGGCGGGGCGGGTTGGCGCGGAATGTCTCCGAAGTATTTCTTCACTTTCGCCAGCGCTTCAGCCGGTTCGAAATCGCCGACGAGCGTCAGCACCGCATTGTTCGGCGCGTAGTACGTCTTGAAAAACGCCGCAAAATCCTGAACCGACGCGGCATTCAGGTCCGCCATCGAGCCGATCGTAGAATGCTGGTAGGCCGGATTGTCATAGGCCATCTCATCGAGCACTTCATACGACTTGCCGTACGGCTGGTTATCCACGCCCAGGCGCCGCTCTTCCTGCACCGCGTTGCGCTGGTTATCAAGATTCGCCTGGTTGATGGCGAGCGAGCGCATGCGGTCCGCTTCCAGGTAAAGCCCCAGGTCAAGCTGGTTAGCCGGCAGCGTCTCAAAATAATTGGTGCGATCCTTGTTCGTCGTCCCGTTCATTCCGCCGCCGTTGTCGTAGATCAGAATCATGTGCTCGCCCTTGCCGACGTTCTCCGAGCCTTCGAACATCATGTGTTCAAAGAGATGGGCGAAACCGGTCCGGCCCACGCGCTCGTTCCGCGAGCCTACGTCATAGGTGATGCAGATCGAATAGGTCGGCGCGGAATGATCCACCGAAAGAATCACGCGCAGCCCATTGCTCAGCGTGAACTGCTGCAAGGGGATGTGCACCGACGAGACGGAATCGGGAGCTGGCGCGGCACCTGCCGCTTCGGCCGGAACTCCGCGCAAAAGCGCGCCGGCCAGAAGCAAAGTCGCGGCCAAACCGCTCGCGACGACGAGACGAGACCTTCGCATAGAGATTCTCCTTATAGAAGCAGAGCGGAACATAGATGTGCGTATCAGGTTTGACGTACCGGCGTCGACAAAGTCTCAGAACGCAGCGGAAAGCCTCTCGCTACACGCTCGATATGAGCGAAGGATATCACTTCCCCCGGCACCCTTTTTTGAAATTAACCTGTGCCTACAGCATCTGTCGCAGCACGTAGGGCAAGATACCGCCATGCTGGAAGTAAGCCACTTCCTCGGGAGTATCCACACGCGCGGTAGCTTCGAATGATTTCTCTTGCCCGCCGGCGCCGCGAGCGCGCACGCGTACCTTCGCCCGCGGCTTGAGCTGGCCCACGCCCTCGATGGAATACTCCTCGCTGCCCGGTCAAACCAAGCGACTTCGGCATTTGGCCCTCGGGCAATTGCAGCGGCAACACTCCCATCCCCAGTAGATTGCTGCGGTGGATGCGCTCGTAGCTTTCGGCGATTACGGCCCGAACGCCCAGCAGCAGCGTGCCCTTCGCCGCCCAGTCGCGTGAAGAGCCTGAGCCGTATTCCTTGCCCGCCAGCACAATCAGCGGAACATTTTCCTGTTTATAGCGCACGGACGCATCGTAGATCGTCAATTTCTCGCCGCTGGGCTGGAAGAGCGTCCACCCGCCTTCGGTGCCGGGGGCAAGTTGGTTTCGCAAGCGAATATTCGCGAACGTGCCGCGCATCATCACTTCGTGATTCCCGCGCCGCGCTCCATAGGAATTAAACTCAGATGGCTTCACGCCCTGCGCGATCAAATATTTGCCTGCAGGACTATCCGCCGGAATCGAGCCGGCCGGAGAGATGTGATCGGTGGTGACGCTATCGCCCAGCTTCGCCAGCACGCGCGCGCCGCGAATATCGGCCAGCGCCGGCGGCGTCTTCGGCATATTGTCAAAGAATGGCGGCAGCTTGATGTAGGTGGACTTTTCTTCCCACTTGTAAAGATCGCCTTCCGGCACGGGCAGAGATTTCCATCGCTCATCGCCTTCGAAAATTTCGCCATATTCTTTCGAATACATGGAGGTCTTCACAGCTGAGCGCACCGTCTGCTCGATTTCCTCGGGCGACGGCCAAATCTCGCGCAGGAACACCGGCTTGCCCGCCGGATCCTTGCCAATCGGCTCGCTGACCAGGTCCATATCCATGCGGCCGGCCAGCGCGTAGGCGACCACCAGCGGCGGCGAGGCAAGGTAGTTCGCGCGAACCAGCGGATGAATGCGCCCTTCGAAATTTCGGTTGCCGCTGAGCACGGCCACCGCCACCAGATTGTTCTCCTTGATGGCCGCTCCAATCGGTTCGGCGAGCGGCCCGCTATTGCCGATGCAAGTGGTGCAGCCGAAGCCGACTAGATTGAATTTCAGCTTCTCCAGAAAGGGCGTCAGCCCTGCTGCTGCAAGATAATCGGTCACTACCTTCGAACCGGGAGCGAGGCTCGTCTTCACCCACGGTTTCGAACGCAAGCCGCGCTCGACGGCTTTTTTCGCCAGAAGTCCGGCGCCGATCATCAGCGAGGGATTCGAAGTGTTCGTGCAGCTCGTGATCGCTGCGATCACCACCGAACCGTTGCTCAAATCGAACTGGTCGCCGTTATTTTTCACATGCGCTTGCTTGGCTTCGACGGCCCTGCATGCTCTTTTCGAAAGCCTGCTTCGCGCCTCGAAGCGGCACGCGGTCCTGCGGGCGCTTCGGACCGGCCAGCGTGGGCTCCACGGAGCCGAGATCGAGCTCGAGCGTATCCGAATAGATCGGGTCGGGCGTTTCGTCCGTGCGGAAGAGGCCTTGTTCCTTCGTATAGGCTTCCACCAGCGCGACGCGAGCCGCGTCGCGCCCGGTGAAACGCAGATAGTTGAGCGTCTCCGAATCCACGGGGAAAAAGCCCATCGTCGCGCCGTATTCGGGCGCCATGTTGGCGATCGTCGCGCGGTCCGGCAGGGAAAGGCTCGAGAGTCCGGTGCCGTAGAACTCGACGAACTTGCCGACGACGCCTTTCGTGCGCAGCATTTGCGTTACAACGAGCACCAGGTCGGTGGCCGTCGCTCCCGCCGGCAGGCTGCCATGCAGTTTGAAGCCGACCACATCAGGAATCACGCAGTGAAAGCGGCTGGCCGAGCATGGCGGCTTCCGCCTCGATGCCGCCGACGCCCCAGCCAAAGACGCCCAGCCCGTTGACCATCGTGGTGTGCGAATCCGTGCCGACGAGCGAATCGGGATAGGCCACTTTGCGGCCATCGCGCGGCGCGTCATACACCACTCGCGCCAGGTATTCGAGGTTCACCTGGTGGCAAATGCCGGTGTCGGGCGGTACCACTTTGAAATTTTGAAATGCGCGCTGGCCCCAGCGAAGAAAAGCGTAGCGCTCGACGTTGCGCTGATGCTCCATCAGCGCGTTCACGGAGAAAGAGTCCGCGCCGCCAAATTGGTCCACTTGCACGGAATGGTCGATCACCAGTTCGGCGGGCAGCAGCGGATTGATTTTCTTCGCGTCGCCGCCCAGCTGGCCGATGGCCTCGCGCATCGCGGCGAGGTCCACCACCGCCGGCACGCCGGTAAAATCCTGGAGCAGCACGCGCGCCGGCATGAAATTGATTTCTTTGCGCGCCGCGTCATTCGGTTTCCATTCGGCAACGGCTTCTACGTCGGCGGGCTTCACGAAGCGGCCGTCTTCGGTGCGCAGCAAATCCTCGAGCAGAACTTTCAGCGAAAAGGGCAGGCTCTCCACGTGTCCGATGCTGCGCCGCTCAAGCGCATCCAGACGAAAATCTCGTAGTTCGGCGTTGCCAGCTCTGAGGTTCGCGAGGCTGCTGAAGGAATTCGAACTGGAGGCGGGCATGAAGTCGCAAGTCCTTTCGAAACGGAATGGCTGAAAATCTATGATAGCCGAACCCGAAAGGCGTGCACAGCAATGCGACCCGGCGCGGTTTTCGCCGGGTGCCTCCGAGGCCTGTGCGGCGCGGACACGGCCTGCGACGCAGAGCGAAAACTTCGTACGCAATAACCAAACGGAGATTATCGGAGAATTTCGTCGGAGCGAATCGCTAGAAGACAAAGCAAACAACACCGGAGCCGCCGCAATCGGATGAGAGCAGACCGCCGCCGCCCATCACTCTCTCGTCCGCAAGACGGCCGCTATGACGCGTGGATTGCGGCCACCGTGAGGGACAGACACGACCAGTAGCGGTTTTTCACCAGGCGCATAAGCGATTAGAAACTTGCGCACAGGATGGAAACGGATAGGCCGCGAAGTAAGATCGGCGCGAATGTGACCCATCTGGGGAAATAAGACGAGAGCGCGAATCGCTTCGTGAATCTCTTCAAGGACACGGTCAGCCATGTCCAGGCTGTCTGCTGCGATGAGTTCCCAAATTTCGCTAATGTCTGCGAGAGCGTCTGGATGGAGGACAAATCCGCTCATGAGCGACGGCGGTCATCGCTCTTGCTCTTGAGGCGGGCGAAAGCGTCGTCGCCGTCAATGGGCTTTAACGCGGCCACCCTTGATTTCGTCGTAGCGGTCGTTCAATATGCCGCGCACCTGGGTCAGTTCGGCGAGATAGCCAGCCATAGCGTCTTCGATAAGCTCCTCGGGAGCTCGGCCTGTCGTCTCGGCAAGTTCCTGCAGCCGCGACTCGGTCTCGGATTTCAGATGTAATACCAGTTTGTGAGTGTAAAAGCATGACGAGACCTGTCAAAGGGACGATTCGCCCATGGAGGGGTTAAATGACGTCCGAGGATTTCCGCCAGATCGCTCTCAGCTTTCCTGAAACAGCAGAAAGCTCCCACATGAACCATCCCGATTTTCGCGTGGCCGGCAAAATCTTTGCCACGCTGGCCTACCCAGATAAGGCCTGGGGAATGGTCAAGCTGACGCCCGAACAACAAAGCGAACTCGTCCACGATGATCCCGTAGCCTTTGTGCCCGTCAAGGGTGGCTGGGGGCAGAAGGGCGCCACAAACGTGCGTCTAAAGGCCGCAAAGAAAGACTATCGTCCGTACCGCTCTCGCCGCGGCCTGGTCCAATACGGCGCCAAAGCGGCTTGCCGCGGAATTCGAAAGGAAGCGCAAGTGAAAGATGCGACAAACAGTCTCATTCTGGCACTCGCTGATGTTGTCCCCGGCCCTTCCGTTTGCCGCCCAACAACCAGCCACGCCTATGCAGGTAGTCCTGCTGGGCACCGGTTTTCCACGGCCAAGCGCGGAAAGGGCTGGTCCCGCGGCAGCCATCGTCATCGGCAAGAAGACGTTCATCGTGGATGCCGGCCGTGGCGTGGTGATGCGGCTGGTAGGCGCGAACCTGCCGCTCGACTCCATCCAGTGCGTCTTCCTGACGCACCTGCACTCCGATCACATTGATGGGCTGCCCGATCTTTACAACACGCCCTGGGTCATGGGCCGCGCCAAGCCATTCGAATTGTACGGTCCCACCGGCACGCAGGAAATGGCGGACGGGCTACTAAAATTCTTCGCCGCGGACATTCACATTCGCGCCGACCTCACCGAAATGCACCCGCTCGAGGGTGCGAAGATCAACGTGCACATCGTCAACGAAGGGTGGTCTACCAGGATAGCGATGTAAAGGTAACCGCATTCCTGGTGGATCACCGGCCCGTCGAGCCGGCGTTTGGCTACCGCTTCGAATCGGGCGGACGGGTGATCGTGATCAGCGGGGACACCCGGCCAAGTGACAACCTGATTCGCTATGCGAAGGGTGCCGATGTGCTGGTCCACGAAGCATATCTCTCCGAGTATTTCTCGAACACAGACAGCCCCGAAGTTGCCGCGCGGCTCCGCGCTTATCACACCACGGCGGAGCAGGCGGGCAGGTCGCGGCTGCGGCGGGCGTAAAACTTCTCGTCTTGACACATCTCATCCCAGGCGATAAAGATGCGGAGTTCGAGCGCCGAGCCTCTCAATTTTTCAAGGGTCGCATCGTCGTCGGCAAAGACCTCGAACGCTTCTAGCCTTTTTCTAAGTGATAAATAAAGACTAATGGCTTCGGACCCAGTAGCGGACCTTGGCATCCTGCTAAAATAGGGGGTCCGGCCCTCCCGTTTACCATGCGCACGTGCTGATCTCGACCTACGAACTCGGCCACCAGCCGTTTGGCTTGGCCTCGCCGGCGGCGTGGCTCACCGAGCGTGGCGCGCAGGTGACGTGTCTGGATTTGTCGAGGGAAAGCCTGCGCGAAGAGCCGGTCCGCGAGGCCGACCTGATCGCCTTCTACGTGCCCATGCACACGGCAACTCGCTTGGCGCTTTCCTTGCTGGACACGGTAAAGGGCTGAACCCGCAGGCGCACATCTGCTTTTATGGGCTTTACGCGCCGGTGAATGAGAGCTACCTGCGCGCGGCTGGGGCCGACACCGTCCTTGGCGGCGAATTCGAAGAGGGGCTGGCGCGGCTGGCCGACGCGGCTATCGACCGGCGAAGCGCTTTCGAACGCCCCGCAGTCCGATCCGGTGATTTCACTGGCGCGGCAAAAATTCCGCGTGCCCGAACGCTCGGGATTGCCGCTGCTGGTGCGCTATTCGCACGTGATGATGCCGGGCGGCACGGAGCGGATCGCGGGCTACACCGAGGCGAGCCGCGGATGCAAGCATCTCTGCCGGCATTGCCCAATCGTGCCGGTGTACAACGGCGCGTTTCGAATTGTCGACCGCGACGTTGTGCTCGAAGACATTCGCCGCCAAGTGGAGGCTGGGGCGCAGCACATCACGTTCGGCGATCCGGATTTTTTCAACGGGCCAACGCACGCGAATGGCCATCGTGGAGGCCATGCATCGCGAGTTTCCGCAATGAGCTATGACGCCACGATCAAGATCGAGCACCTGCTCAAGCACGCGGACCATCTGCCGCAACTGCGCGCCACCGGCTGCCTCTTTGTAACCAGCGCGGTGGAATCGGTGGACGATCGCATTCTGGAGCGGCTGGACAAAGGGCACACGCGAGCCGATTTTCTGCGCGTGATCGAGTTGTTCGCCGATGCGGGCCTCGTGCTCCAGCCGACCTTTGTACCTTTCACGCCGTGGACGACGCTCGAAGGTTATCGCGATTTGCTGGAAGTCCTTGCCGAGAATGATCTTGGCGGAGAACGTGGCGCCGATCCAGTTGGCCATACGGCTCTTGATTCCCGCCGGCTCCCGTTTGCTTGAGTTGGCCGAAATCCGCGACGGCGTGGACGCGTTCGATTCCGCGGCGCTCTACTATCCGTGGCGCCACGGCGATCCCCGCGTGGATGCGCTGGCGAGCGATCTCCAGCAGATCGTGGAGCGCGGCGAGAAGCTCGGGCCGCAGCCGTTTGCAGATCTTCGAGCGCATCATCGCGAGGGCTTGGGAGAACGTCGGCTCAGAAGTTCGACGCAATCCGCCACGCCCCAGGGCGGCGCCGCCGATCCCGCGCCTGGATGAGCCGTGGTATTGCTGCGCCGAGCCGACAAAGGATCAGTTGGTTTCGATCGGATGTGCGAAGGAGACAGCGAGGCAGCCGGGAGCGTTTGTCTAAGCCGTTTGTCTGATGCCGTTTGTCTGACGCCGTCTGTCTGATGCAATGACCAAGTCTGCGCCATTGCGGAGTTTCGCGGCTCGGATCTATAAGGTCGGGATCAATCGCTGCGTGGACGTACCGGCGGGGGTGGCGGGTGCCGTGCGCGGGAGGTATTTACCCGTGCGCGGGGTGGCTGAAGGGCTTCCTTTCCGGGGCACGTTGCTGCCTGGCGTGAATCAAATGTATAGGCTCTATTTGCACAGCCGCATCTGGAAGAAACTAAGCATAGATAGCGGGGATATCGTCGAAGTGGCGCTCGAGCTGGATGACGAGCCTCGCGAGGTAGCCATGCCGGCGGAATTGGCGGCGGCGCTCGCGGAGCATCGGGGAGCGTTTGCGGCGTTTCACGCGGTGACGCCAACGCTGCAGCGGGAATTCATACTATGGATTGGCGCGGCGAAGAGTCCGGCCACGCGCGAGAGGCGCATCCGTATCGGGATTCCGCGGCTGATGGAGCGGGCGCGGCGGAGCAAGGCCCGGCGCGGGCGCGAGCAGCGACAAGACAAACGCGAGCGGCAACAAGACAAACGGGGAATGACCCGGAAAAAGCGGAGATTGCAATGAGCGCGGACTTGAAGGGTCAGACACCCAAGACGGAAAAGCGCGGCGGAATCGACGGCTGCGAGCAGCGAAAGAGGCTGCTGTTGCTGGCGAGCAAGCTCGGCTATCAAACGCGGAGCTTTGCCGAGGCCGCAAAACGCGTCGGCGCCGAGGTGGTGCTGGGCACCGACCGGTGCCATCAGATTGACGATCCGTGGGCGGACGGCGCCATCGCGGTGCACTTCGACGATCCGGAGAAGGCCGCGCAGAGCATCATCGAGAAGACACATGGCGCGCCGGTCACGGGAGTCCTGGCGCTGGGGGACCGGCCGACGGAAACGGCGGCGTACGTCGCGCGCGCGCTTGGGTTGCCCTATAGCTCTCCGAAGCGGTGCGCAATTGCCGCAGCAAGCTGGCGGAGCGCGAAGTTTTGCAGGCCGCGGGGCTGCCGGTGCCGGCCTTCTTTTCCTTTGCGCTTTCGGAACCCATCGAGCAGGTCTTGCAGCGCGTGGAGTTTCCCTGCGTGGTGAAGCCGCTGACGCTGTCGGCGAGCCAGGGAGTGGTCCGCGCTAACAACGCCAAGGAGTTTGCCGAAGCGGTTGCGCTCAATCGCCGGCTGCTCAATTCGCCGGAAATTCAGGTGACGCGCGAAGCGGGGCTCGACCGGCTGCTGGTGGAACATTACATCCACGGCGGCGAAGTGGCCGTAGAAGGCTTGCTCAGCGGCGGAAAGCTGCGCGTGCTGGCCGTTTTCGACAAACCCGATCCGCTCGAAGGCCCCTACTTCGAGGAAACAATTTACGTTACGCCTTCGCGGCTGCACCGGCGCGTGCTGCAAAGCATCCACGAATGCGCCGCGCGGACCGTGGCGGCGCTGGGCCTGACCGATGGCCCGGTGCACGCGGAGTTTCGCATTGCACACAAAACGCACGAGCCGTGGGTGCTCGAAGCGTCCCCCCGTCCCATTGGAGGCTTGTGCGCCCGCGTGCTGCGATTTGGGCCGAAGCGCATGCCGCTCGAAGAGCTGCTGGTCCGCCACGCGCTCGGCCTTCCGGGGAGCGACCTGGAGCGGGAACCCGCTGCCGCCGGGGTGATGATGATTCCCGTGCCGGTCAGCGGCGTCCTCGAAAAGATCGAAGGGCTTGACCGCGCCCAATCCACGCCGGGAATCGAGGCGGTGGAAATCACGGCGCGGATACACGATGTGATCGCGGCGTGGCCCGAAGGTTCGAGCTACCTCGGGTTCATCTTTGCGCGCGGGGAAGAACCTGCGAAGGTCGAGCGCTCCTTGCGGCGAGCGCATGTGCGGCTGGGCTTCAAGATCAATGCGCCCCTGCCGGTGGAGAACGCCACGACGCGCCGCCTGCCTGGAATCGCCCGCCACGCGACCTCTTCCTAAGTGACTTGGAAAGGTCGGCGCCGCCCGCTTGCGTCTCTCTCCCGGCTCGACTCCCCTAACCTCGCTTCGAGTACCTGTCCTCGCCTGAGTCTCGCTTCTCGCTTTGATTCCGTCTGCGCGATGAAATTGTTGGGGTCCGCCCGCGCGAAATCGGCATTCGCATTGGCGGCCGCCACGACATACACACTGAGAGAAGAGGGGATTTGGTGTCTTGTCGTGGTACCGATCGGAAGATCGGGGTGCGCAAGCCTGCGAAGTGAAACCGCATCACAATGCCGAGAGCAATCGGTTCCGAGTATTCCAGGTGGAAATCATGGCCCAACAAGAAAGCGAACATCTCAGCCGCATCCTGACGAGCGCCGCGCTCAGCCGCGCGGTCAGCTCCATCGCCGAACTCGGCGTTGCCGATCTCAGCGCCGCGGAAAGACCGCAGGTCCACCTCGTTGCGCTCAGTGCAAGCAAGGACCTGCGCTACACAAGCTTCCGGGACACGGGGGCGGCGGTGTGATGGCGATAATGCGGCTTGTTATTTGGCGGGGAGGGTCGCTGCAAGGCTGCTGGCCTGCCCTGTGGAGTCCAGGGTAAATGTGAGGTGCGCGTAAAAGGGCGGCGGCACACTGAGAACGGCGTGCGGGGGCGCTCTGCGAATTGCACGGATGCGGGATCTTCACACAGATTCTTCGCTCGTTGCGGCCAACGCCGCCGCGCCTCCGCTCAGAATGACGCCGCGTTTGCGAGGGCGCGTGGGGCCGGCCACCCGGCCTCCGGCTAAAAACGTTTGACACGCGCGCGTGGCGCTAGTTTTCGTTGGGCTTCTCGACGTGATCGACGACTACAATTTCAGTGGGCGCGTTCTGCGGCACCAACCTAAGGCCTAATTCGTGAATTGCGGAGAAGGGGCTCGTATCGTCTGGGCCGGGGCTCATGAAGGCGGGCGTGGCAACGAAGGTGAAATCATAGGTACCGGTGAGTCCAGTCTTGTCCAGAACCGGGCGATCCACCATGTTTGCGAGTTGGTCCACCAGTATGCCGATGGCGCAGCCGGTGGCCTCAAACTTTTGTCCGCCAGGCACCCTCGTCCGAGCCCGGAACATTCCACTCCCGCTTTGCTCTGCTTCAGCTTCGGCCCTTTATCGCCGGGACCAATGCGTACACGCGCATTTCTTTCGTTTCGCGATGGATCACCAGTTGAAAGCGATCCGCCAACAGGGTCTTTAGCATTTCGCGGAACTGATCCCGGGCGGGGACGTCTCGCCCGGCGCGCGCGCAACGATATCGTAGTAGATGTCCTCGATAGCGTCGCGGTGAGGCAAAGCCGAAAGCGAAAGTTGATAACGTTTCAGGTTGTAGGCTTCCGCGACGAGGAGGGGAACGCTATAGCCTTCCATCGTGACCAGCGTGCCTGAAATCGTGAGTCCCGCTATCGTGTGGAGCGGCGCGGTATGCTGACGGATTGAGGCTACTTCGAACGCCAGAGGCGCCGTGGCCTGCGCCTGCGCCGACAACGAAGCTGTGCCAACGATCGCCGCGGCCGCGGCTATCCGAAGCAGGATGGTCATATCCACATCACAAATACCAACTATACCATTCCGGTAACTAGCGGCACGTGCGTTTGGCCCCGCCCCTACCCTTCGTGCCTCAGGGCAAGCGAGCGGCCGGGCCCCGGCGATCTCGCTGGGGGCTGCTCTGGTGGAAAACTTCGTTGCGTCCAGGACGGGGAAAAGCGTAGGATGCGCGAAGTTCGAGGTGCAAATCGTAAATTTCCGTTTACTGCGAAGTACTCTCCGGTCCCGCTGAAAAGACAATTGAAAAGGAGCCACACATGAAAAAGCGATTCTTTATGCTTTTCGTACTCCTGGCGATTTTTGTTCCGCTGGTGGTTTCGGCGGGACATGGCAATGCCAAGCAACCTGCGTCCGACTCGATCGCGGCAGCCGCGATTCAACCGGATCACCAAGCGTTCCAGGGAGGGCAGGATTGGGAGCATCCATTCCGGCTCAGCAGCACGACGTTCCAGAGGGATGGGTAAATTCCAGCATCGATGGTTTTCAACGGGACACTGGGCAGCACCTGCACCGGCGGAAATGAATCGCCCGAACTTTCGTGGACACACGCCGGACGCGGCACACGCAGCTACGCCGTGGCTTTGTTTGACGTCTCGGCAAACTTCACGCACTGGGGGGTATACAACATCCCGGCCGAAACCACCGAACTACCCGCAGGCGCGGGAGCTCCTGGAGGCACCGAGCAGCAAGTCTACAATGACGCCGGCATTCAGGGTTATACCGGTCCGTGCCCGCCGCCGGGTTCTGAAACCGATACGAACGGCATTCACCAGTATGTTTTCACGGTCTACGCGCTCGATCAGAAACTCGATCTGATCCCTTCGCCGGATTTCCCTCCGAGCGCCGACGCACTGTATCGCGCGATGATCAACCATGTGATTGATCAGGCCAGCATCACCGGCTTCTTCAGTTGCAAAGACGCAAGCTCCTGCTCGTAACGTTCGCATGGATGATCGCCGAGGGATGGACGGCGGCGGTGGCCGGAGCCGTCCGCGCTGCTGCGGTGAAACAACGAAGGGTGCGGCGCGGCACACCCTGAAAGCAAGAGGCGCAACCGGATGGGGCCGGAGGGCCGGCGAGTTTGAATTGGCCGGCTTTCCCTGTACGAGAAGCCCTCTGGCCGGAACCTGACCGCTCCCGGCCATGCGAGGACATCGGATTGCGTTCGAAGGGCTTCTCGGGAACGGGAATCCTGGTTGATTAGTGCTTGCCGCCGGCGGTGTGGCCGCGTCCATCGCGCACTTCGTTTCCTTTGAAGTGGGCAACCTTATCGACAGGCTTCGACGGTTCAGGTTTATCGCCAACGTTTGGCTTTGCGCCTTTATAGCCGTGCTGGGGATCGAAACGGTTATTTACGTGGCCGTGGAAGTTATCAGGGCCATGAAACCACGGGCCAGCGCCAATGAAGATACCACCCGTAAACCATTCCGGGCCGTAATAGCCGTAAGGAGCGCAAGCATAAGGAGCAACGTCGTAGTAGCCATAGGGGCAGTCGGGGGCGACCCCAATGTCGACGCTGACCTGAGCCCCGGCTTTGGGGGTGGCTACCGTGAAACAGATTCCAGCGACAGCGGCCAGCACCAGAAACGTGAGTCTACGCATAGATTCACCTCGCTATGGAGTAGGAACACCTTCAACAAATCGCGAGCCTAAGCTCGTGCGGCGCAAAGTTCTATCAAGTAGGAACCGCAATTGACCTGGGAATTTACTGTAGGGAATGGGAGATGAGGAAAGGCGGGCAGCGAGGGATTGGTGCAAGGCTGCCGCCCCGCGCTGTGAGGTCCAGTGCAAAAAGGGCGGCGCTGCACAAGCTACGGCACGCGGGGCGAAATGCACTGCGTGTGATACATTGCTCTGCCAGGCGCACCATCTAACTTCTGCCGGGGCCCCGCATTGTAATGCGATCCACAAAGGAGCGATTCATTATGAAGAAAGTTCTATGGAGTGTTTTGCTGTGCGGTCTGGCGGCCATGCCCGCGGTCGCGCAGGGCGGAACGGGCGGAGGCGGCGCGCAAATGGCTGCGCCGACTGATCCGCTGGCGGCGTTTGTGAAGAGCGCGTTTAAGTCCATCAGCACAAATTTGATCGGGTCGGCGGAGCAAATGCCCGAAGCGAACTACGGCATGAAGCTCGGGAACATGCCGGAAGTGCGCACGTTCGGCGCGTTGCTGGGACACGTGGTGAACGCGAACTATTATTACTGCGCGATGGCCAAGGGCGAGGCCGATCCCCAAACAGTGGATTACGAGAAAACTCCCCAGACGAAGGATCAACTCGCAAAGGCGATGCACGCTGCGATTGATTATTGCGGAACGGTATACGACTCGCTAACAGACGCGACGGCGATGCAGATGGTGACTCCGCAGGGGCCAAACGGCGCCGGGCGGCCGACATTGCGCGTAGCCATCCTGATGCGAAACGTGGGGCACAACAACGAGGAGTACGGCAATCTGGTGGGATACTTCCGAGCGGGGGGTGGCTTAACCGCGGCAGCAAGTGGTGGGAGGCGGGGGGACTAGATTCAACGGCGTAAAATCCGCACCCGCCAAGCGGGAGATTGACATTCTCGGGAATCTGCCCGTGGGGAATTGTAGGCTCCATTCGCCGTTAGGCAGCCAGAAGGAGGAGATAAGTCGAAGACCCCACACGTAAAAACGACGTGTGGGGCACCCGCTTTCCTCGTAAGCCTTCACTAGGCCGGAGCGTTCGCCGGCTCCCCGCTGGCCGATTTCTCTTACGCGATAAGCTTGCGGCGGATGACACCAGCCAAGCCCAGCAGGCCTGAGCCAAACATGATAAGCGCGCTCGGCTCCGGGGTTATCAGGGCGTCGTCGGCGAAGTCAATCTGCGGGCCGCTGCTGGCGAGGGTGATGCCGATATCCCCAGGTGCAACGGTAGCGCCGGTGGTGTAGGTCAACGTTTCGAGGGCGAACGTGCTGGCGTGATGCTGCCATTCGATCCTGTCAATGTTGCGAGCGTGTCTCCGCCGCCGTTAGCGAGATTGAATAGTTGGCGACAAGGTCCGCGCCGGATCGCCAGGGGTCAGTGGCGTGGTGTCGGGAAGGCGGTGGCCGACATAGATAGAGAACGTGTACGTCGTGTCAGGCGTCAAGCCCACGTCGAGTGTTTGGAATATCGAACCGCCATTGAGCCAGACAGTTATCGGCCCTCCAGGCAAGCTGGTATACATCGCGTTGCCGATATCTCACTACCGTACTCATTAGCGGGATCGTTTGATGACCAGCCGGGTATCGGGCCGCCGTTCCATGCACAATTCGCCGGGGCCAAGCATGTATATATCATCGGGCCCGCCTGCTGGAAATCACCGTTGACGATGTTGAGGCCATCTGCCCGAGCGACGCCAGACAGCATTCCAAACATGATGACTAGAACTGATAAGGGAATTTTCATAAAACTCCTTTTACAACCCAACTTTAATGAGCCCGCGCCGAAGCATACCGCCAAGTCCCCAGAGGACCACTGACAAACTCCACAAAAGGGTCCCCCTAACGATAGAGCACGTCCCGAACCACACCGTTTAGGCTGAAAATGCTCGAGCAAGCAGGCAACTTGTCGGGGAGAAGGTATAGAGGCCCGGGCATTTCCTGGGTACCGCCTAGCCCAAAACCGGCAAATTTCTGCCATTCCTTTCCCGGATGGCGAGCCTTCGCTCGTGCAAACTGAAAGCGCAACATGAAGGGCACGGCGGAAACAGGCGGGTCTAGGAGTGTATCTTATGAGACAGTTTTTCCGCTGCTAGCTGTCATACAGGAACGGCTCCGAAGAAAGACGATGGCCGATCTCGAGAGTAATTACGATATTTCGCAACAGCTCTCAACGGCAAAAATTTCTGGCGGTGTTACGTCGGGGTTATGACTGGAGGAAAGTGGAAAATTGGGAGGGCGAATATTGTGCCGCCTTCGACGGCTGCTGCCGCAAGTGGTGGGAGAAGGGGCGAGTAGATTCGACGGCGTAAAAGCCGCACGCGCCAATCGGGAGATTGGCGTTCCCGGGAAAGGCGCATCCGCCAAGCCGAGGACGATACCGGGAGGAACGAGAGCGGCCGCTATTGTTGTTTGGCGGCCGCTCCGTTTTGGTCGGCGCTGCCCTTTATTAGCTCCGTCTTGATTTCGGTTTTCTGGTGCGCGAGAGCGTTGATTTCTGTTTCGAAGGTTTTATAACCCGCGAGTTCAATCTTGATGCGATGCGTTCCGGGAGTCACCAGCATGGCGTGGAATGCGCCGCCAAAGTCGCTGGCGTGACCGATGTAACCGTCGTCCAAAAAGACGGCCGCTCTCTCGGGCACTACGGTCACTTTCAATGTTGCGGCGTCTGTTTTGTTCGGGTAATGCCAGCCGGGGTCTTTCAGCATCGTTACGGTGACAAGCTGGGCCTTGCCGGGTTCAACGCTGACTGTTTCAGTGAAGTCCTTGTAGGCCGCCCGCCTGACGACGATCTGATGATCGCCCGGCAAGAGCATGATCTTTTTGTCGCCCTTGAGTTCGTTGACGTAGCCGACGTATTGGCCGTCTATCCAGACGCCGGAGTTTTTCTCAATCTTGGTGGCGCCTGAAAATTGGAGTTCCCCCATCACTTGATTTTGCTGGGCGCGCGAAGTGCGCGGCGCGACAACGAACAAAGCAAATACCAGAGCAACGACGAGGAACCGGGCCGTTTGTTTTCCGAACATGATTCCTCCTTTGCGGATTCTCTTGGACGGATACACCCTTCCCCCGCTCCTGCTGTGGATCAATGCACGCCAGATTCCAAAATCTCTGTGGGATTGCAATTCGCAACCTTTGGAATTGACGGGGCTTAGGGGATGCAGCGTCATTTTGCGGAGGCGATGAAGCAGTCGCGCTAGGGCGATTTTACCTGCCTCTCGCCTACCAATGAGATGAGCGGGGCCGCGATATGAGGCAGAGCAGCGGAATCTTTCTTCTTAGGGCGAGGCGACGATCAGCCCTTGGCTTTTGGCGGGACGTAGCCTTCGGGGAGTTTGGCGCCTTCGCCGAAGAAAAATTGGTCCATCTGCTCTTCCATGACTTTTTGCGACTGCGGATCGAGGGGGTTCAAGCGGTACTCGTTCATCAGCATCTTCGAGTACTCGACCCAGAGTTTCCATGCTTCCTTGGAGACGTTTTCGTAGACACGCTTGCCGAGTTCACCGCGCCAAGGGACGCGGTCCAACCCTTCCATTTCGCGGCCAAACTTGACGCATTTCACCATGTGCGCGCCTGGTTTCGGCGCTGCCTGGGTGGGGGGTGGGGGTCCGGCTGGACCGCCGCAATCATTTGCCATGAAAATCCTCCGGTGGCTGCGCGTTTCGTATCGTCTTACGATAGCTCATCGGCGCGCAAATGCAAAGATGGGCGGCTGCCGCTTCGCCCGTCTGTGGCGTGATGCCGACGCCCGAAGCGCCAAACTGGCCGACCGCCGGACTCGCAGAAGGATTTGACGGCGCGGGGTGCCCGGCGTATCGTGCTGCGCATGAACCCTTACGCATCACAGTTGGGCAGTCGCGATCCAATCGAAGTGGTTGCGGCCACCCCGGCGCAACTGAAGAAGGTTTTCGACACGCTTGGTCCTGTGGGCATGAAGGAGTCGCTCGCTCCCGGAAAATGGAGCGCGCGACAGATTCTGTGCCATTTGGCGGATTGCGAATTGGTTTTCTCGTTTCGGCTGCGGCAGACGCTGGCGGAAGACCGGCACGTGATCCAGCCGTTCGACCAGGACAAGTGGGCCAATACATACGGGGCGTATGAAGCTGGAGAGGCGCTGGCGCTATTTGCCGCGGCTCGCCTGTGGAACGTGAAGTTGGTCCGCGCGGCTTCTCCCGCGATGCCCTCCAAAGCGGTGACCCATCCGGAGCGCGGTGAGATGACGTTCAAGACCATCGTCGAAACCATGGCGGGGCACGACCTGAACCATCTGCAACAGCTCGAAACCATCGCGGCGCGGTTCGCGCCGGGCGGCAAGCGCTCGTCTTTTTCAACTTCCAACTGATCGAGCAGCGTAAGTTGTTCATCGGACGGCCGATACAAAATTGGCCGCGTCAGCCGAATCAATGCTCTTTGTACAGCCGAAACACAGACGCACGGCTCGCTTGCGCTCGGACGCGCTTTCTGCGAAAACTGAAGATTGGCGAGTATGATTTCCGCTGGGTGGGCCTCTTGGCCTGAAAATTCCGACCGCTATTGTTTCAGCCATTCGTTTTGGAGGAGACGTTGAGCCGCGTTACGACGCTGTTCTGGGACATCGGAGGTGTGATCCTGACGAATGGATGGGACACGCCTTCGCGCAAGGAAGCGGCGGCGAAGTTCGGGTTGGATTGGGACGACTTCGAAAAGCGCCATCCGGCCGCTAACGAGGCGTTCGAAACGGGGAAGGCAAGTCTCGACGAATATCTCGCCGCGACCGTTTTCTACCGGCCGCGGCCGTTTTCCGCGGACGATTTCAAGAAATTTATGTTTTCGGAGTCGCGCGAATTGCCGGAATCGCGCGCCATCGTGGATCGTCTGGCGCGCGCCGGGCAATATTTGATGGCCGCGATCAATAACGAAGGCGCTGAAGTGAATGCCTACCGCATCGCGCAGTTCGATCTGCGGCGGACCTTCGGTCTTTTTTTCAGTTCATGCTATGTACGGGTGCGCAAGCCGGACCCTGCCATTTATCGCATGGCACTGGATGTGACGCAGCGCCAGCCTGAGGAATCTATCTTCGTGGACGATCGTGAGACAAATCTGGAAGGCGCGCGGAAGACGGGCCTGAAGACCGTGCATTTCGAAAACGCTTCGCAGATCGAGGCTGAATTGCGCCGGAACGGCGTGGAGATCCCAGCATAATGAAGATATTTCGAGGGCGTTCGTGACGCCGGACGACAATCCTGGAGTAACCAGGCCCCACGTAGCGGTGCCGCCGCGCGAAGTGGCGCCCGGCCTGCTCGTTTGCCCGGATGCGGATGTCGTTGCCAGGGCTGCGGCCCGGTTTTTCGTCGAATGGGCGTGGCAGGCCATCGCGAGCGACGAACGATTTTGCGTTGCTTTCTCGGGCGGCAAGACGCCTATCGGTTTTCTGCGCGCGCTCGCTACGCCCGAATATCGCGCTCAGGTGGATTGGGCACGCGTCTATGTGTTCTGGACGGACGAGCGGCCGGTACCGCCGGAGAGCGAAGAGAGCAACTACGGCTTGGCGCGGCGGGAACTCTTGATCCGGGTGCCGATCCCCGGCGGCAATGTGCACAGGATGGAGGCCGAGCGCGCGGACGTGGGGCGGGCCGCTCAGGACTATGAAGATGTGTTGCGCAAAAACGTTACGCGCGATGCGCGAGGCTTTCCGCAATTTCATTTGGTGATGCTAGGTCTTGGCGCGGACGGGCACACGGCGTCGCTATTTCCGGGGCAAAGAGCGCTGCGCGAAACTTCACGGTGGGTGAGCACGCCAAACGTGCCGAAGATCGGCAGCCGCCGGATGACGTTGACGTTGCCGGTACTGAACGCTGCGCACAAAGCGCTTTTTCTCGTTACGGGGGAGGAGAAGTCCGAAGCGCTCCTTCAGATGCTAACAAAGAAGCTCGATCCGCCGCTGCCGGCACAATCGGTGAAGCTGCCGGACGGCACGCGCACAATTTTGTGCGATGAGGCGGCTGCGTCAGGTGTGCTGGAGGAAATTGGCAGGAAGGGCGAACTCAAAGGCCTGGATGATCCGGCGAGCCCCGCGCCACGTCCGAAGGAACCGCGGTAGGTCTGCCAATTCGCAACCGCTTGAAAAATCCCAGACGTAGAGACGACGTCTGGGGCACCCACATGCGTGAAACTCGATAGGTTCTATTCGTAGCGTAGGGCGGACATGGGGTCCACGCGCGAGGCACGCCAGGCGGGCAAGGCTCCGGCGAGCGTGGCAACGGCGAGCAGGATCACCGCTGCGCCTACGAGTGTTGCCGGGTCGCGTGCGGTGAGTCCGTAGAGCATGCTCTCCATCACGCGCGTGGCGGCGATGGCCGCGCCAAGTCCGACGGCCGTTCCGATCAAAGTGACCAGTAGCGCCTCCCGAAGGATCAGGCCCAGAATGTCGCCTTTCTGAGCGCCCATTGCCAGGCGGACGCCGATCTCGCTTGTGCGCCGCGCCACGTTGTAGGAAAGCACGCCGTAGAGTCCTATGCAGGCCAACAGAAGAGCGATGCCGCCGAAGAAGCTGGAAAGCCTTGCCGTCAGGCGATCGCGGATCAGCCGGCGATCGATTTGGCCGGGGATGGTTCGAATTTCGACCGGATCGAGGGTGGGGTCCGTCTGGCGGATGGTTTGCCGCAACGCATTCGAAACGGAAGAGCCGTCGCCGGCAAAGCGGATTTCGAACACGACGCGCGAGACGGCTTCTACGCCATTCATCACGGGCACGTAGAAGCGGCGCTGGGTCTTGCCACGCAGGCCGTTGTACTTGGCGTCGGCGACGACGCCAACAATTTCGCAATCGGTGCGGTTTTCCGGGTACTCGTCCACGAGGTGGCGGCCGAGAGGGCTTTCGTTTTCGAAGTAGTAGCGGCTCATGGTCTGGTTGATCCAGCAATGTTTGGCGCCGGTCTGGTCGGCGAGGGAAACGTCGCGGCCCATGAGGACCGGAATGCCGATGGTGTTGAAGTAGCCCGGGCCGATCTCGTCAAAGGCAGCGTCCATGTCCTGTCCAGATTTGGGCGTGTACCCGACGATGGAAACTTGATCGCCGGAGTCGGTGCCGAAGAAAAGACCGTTCTGGGAAAGCGAGGAACCACGTACGCCGGGGATGGAATCGAACTTCGGAAGCAGATCGCGATAGAGCTGATTCACGCCCGCCTGTTTATAACCGTCCAGGACCGGGTCCATACGGAAGAGCAGCAGATGCCCGGAATCATAGCCGAGCTGAATGGAGGTGAGCTTTTGCAGGCTGCGGACGAAGAGCCCCGCGGCGACGAGGAGCAGCAGGGAGATAGCTACCTGGACGCCGACGAGCACTTTGCCCATGGGCAGACGCGAGCCGCCGGTTTGAGCTCCGGCAATGGAGCGGGAGGCGCCGCGCAGGACGTGATTCAAGTCCATGCGCGTGGCGCGCAAGGCCGGCGCGAGACCAAACAGGATGCCCGTGAGCAGTGTCGCGCTAATCGTGAAGAGGAGAACGCGGACGTCGGGATGGACGTCCAAGGGCACGGGATCCGCCCCTTCCGAGACCATGCGCAAGAGCAAATTATCGGCCCAGAACGAGAGCAGTAGCCCGAAGATGCCGCCCAGGGCCGCGAGAAGCAGGCTCTCCGTCAACAATTGCCGCATCAGGCGCCAGCGGCTGGCACCCATCGCGAGGCGCACGGCGAGTTCCCGCTGGCGACCGGTGGCGCGCGCGAGCAGAAGATTCGCTACGTTCGCGCAAGCGAGTAGCAAGACCAGCCCGACGAGACCCATCAGGACGGCGAGCGGCTTCTGGTATTCACCTCGCAATGACGAAAGACCATTTCCCGCATCGCGCGCGATGATTTTCTGGTCTACGAAATCCTTCAGCTCCTCGGGATTGGTGAGCGTTCCGGCTTCAGCGCGGAGCACTTGCTGAAAAGTGACGTTTATGGAGGCTTTCACTTGATCGAGGGAAACGCCCGGCTTCCGGCGTCCGACAACTTGCAGGAACATGATCTTGGTGATGGAACCGGGATGCCAGGTCAGCAGGTCGCGGCCCGGGAAGACGGCCTGTTGCATGGTGAGCGGAATCCAGAGGTCAGGTGAATCGCCAACCGTGACTCCCGTGAAGTCCGGCGGCATTACGCCGATCACGTCGAACACGGTTTGGCGGATGCGAAGCCTGCCGCCGATCACCGAGGGGTCGTGTTGGAGCCTTCGCTGCCAGAACGCATAGCTGACCACGGCTTGTGGGTGCGCACCGATACCCTGGTCCACTTCGGTGCCGAAGGTGTGACCTTCGAGGGGCTGCACTTCGAGTACGGGGAAGTAAGAGCCGCTGACCATGCTGATACTGGCGGTGCTGCCGGTTTCCGCCGAACTGCCAAGCGACACGGGGGCTTGTTCAAGATGGCTATCCGTGGCGAAGAGACCGGAGAAGACTTGGTTCTGATCGCGAAGGCCTTCGAATTCATGGTAGCCGTACAGCCCTCGCTCGCCGGTACTGCTGCCATTTTGCATGCCGGCTTCTTCCGGGTCGCTGAGCACTACGAGTTGCTGGGGATCTGGCACAGGCAAGGTGCGGAGAAGGACCGCATTGATGACGCTGAAGATGGCGGTGTTTGCGCCGATGCCGAGAGCTAGCGTGAGGACGGCGATGACGGAAAAGGCGGGGCTCTTCCTGAATGCTCGCAGGGCGAACCGCAGATCTTGCGCCAGCGTTTCCATGTTTGGGTATCTCCTCCGAGCGACACTACGCGCGAGTCACCCGTCCATTCCATATAGACGCTGAAACCGGCAGAAAGTAAGAATCAAAAGTTGCCCCGAAAGCGCCAATGATTGTCTGATAGGATAAGCGGGCGTGAAATGAATGCCGGTGCTACGGCACGGCTGCAGCGTGGATGCCGCCCGCCGAACCGCTGAACCGGAGTGGTATTTCAATCCCGATCGCTTGGGTGACGTGGCGGTCCCAGCCGCAGCACCCTTCCCAGGCCCTCCATACGGTGCAGAATCATGAGCCGACAAAGCCCTCCCAAAACAAGAAAGACTTCGCGCAAGACAAAGCCCGGGGCGATTAAAAAGAAATCTGCAGTACCGCGTGGCAGCCGGCGGACGGGCGGTGAGTCCGCGGAAGTGCGACGCGCCAATGCGCGCAGCAACGCCGAGCTCCTGGAAACGATCAGGAGGCAGGAAGATCTGCTCGAACACGGACACGACTGCATCATGATCCAGGACGTGAACAGCGGGATCGTGTTCTGGAATCGCGGCTGCGAGGAAACCTATGGCTGGAGGAAACACGAGGCGCAGGGGCAGACCTCGCACCGCCTGCTCTTCACGCAGTTTTCCGCGACTGAGGAAGGGGCTCGCCGCAGCCTGATGGAGAAGGGGCTTTGGGAGGGGGAACTGGTCCACACCACGAAGGACGGCAAGCAAATCATCGTGGAAAGCCGGCAGATTCTACAACGTGACGCCAGCGGGAAGCCGGCAGGGATATTTGAAATCAACCGCGATATCACTTCCTGGAAGCATGCGGAGCAATCTCTGCGGCAGCTTTCCGCGCGCCTGCTTCAATTGCAGGATGAAGAGCGGCGTAGAATCGCCCGCGAGCTGCATGACAGCACGGGACAGTTGCTCGCCGTCCTGGTGATGAACCTTGCGGCGCTCAACGCGCGAGCGAGCAAGTTTGACGCGGCGAGTGCCGACTTGATTCGCAAGGCGATGACCTCAGCGCGGCAGGCTTCGGATGAGATTCGGACGCTCTCCTACCTGCTGCATCCACCGACGCTCGATCTCACGGGGCTTCCGTCCGCGCTGCAGTGGTTTGTGGAAGGCGTGTCGGAGCGCAGCAGCGTGCAGGTGGATTTGCAGATCGAGCCCGATCTGGGACGGCTCCCGCAGAATCTGGAGACGACGATCTTCCGGGTCGTGCAGGAAAGCCTCACAAATGTTCTCCGCCACTCGGGCAGTCCGACAGTCACCGTGCTCGTTCGCAAGGAGGGTAAATCGGTGAGGCTGGAAGTGGCCGATCAGGGGAAAGGAATCGAGCCTGCGGCGTTGACGGCGTTGAACAAGCAGGGCGGAGCGATCGGCGTTGGCATTCGCGGGATGCAGGAACGAGTCAGGCAGTTGGGTGGCACGCTTGCGATCCATGCGAGGGGCAAGGGGACTACGGTAACAGCGATTCTCCCCATCTTGGAGGCAACGGGAGGCCAGGATTCTTCACGCGCAGACGGAGCGACCGCTGCCGGCCGCAAGACGTAAGGCAGCGTCTGGGCTTCCTTCCCGATCCGCAGAAAATCTTTCTCTCCTTATCAAGTCGCTCTTCGTTGACGGCCTGTTGAGGGTGTGATTCAATCGGCGCCGCTGGCCATCTACTAGCGGGTCCGTTGAAGGAACTTCGGCCGGCCAATCCTGCAAAATCCGCGCCGCCAATGCCGCGGAAGGAGAAAATTTGCCACAGCATTTCAGCAACAGAATTCGATGGATCGCGCTGCTCGGAGCAGTTCTGACGACATGCCTTCCAGTGTTTGCGCAAAATCCGCAAAGTGGGGCGAACGGCGCACCGAACGATCCGTTTCATGCACTCCATTTCCGTGCGCTCGGGCCGGTAGGGAATCGCGCGGCGTCAATCGTGGGCGAGCCGGGGAATCCGCTGGTGATGTACGTGGGCGCGGCATCGGGCGGAATTTTCAAGACCGATGACGGCGGAAACAATTGGCGGCCGATCTTCGACGAGCAGGATGTGTCGGCGGTGGGCTCGCTGGCCATCGCTCCTTCGCAGCACACGACGGTGTGGGCGGGCACGGGCGAGCCGTGGCTGATCCGGCCGGATTATCCGATGGGCGACGGCGTTTATAAGTCCACGGACGCGGGGCGCACCTGGCACCACATGGGCCTCGATCTGACGGGGCACATCGCGCGCATCATCGTCGATCCAAGCGACGCCGGACACGGTGTTTGTTTGCGCGGTGGGACAGGCATACCGTGCGCAGCACGAGCGCGGAATCTTCCGGACGAACGACGGCGGAAAGAATTGGCAGCAGGTGCTTTTTGTGGACGAAAACACGGGCTGCTCGGAACTCTCGATGGACGCGCACGATCCGCAAACGCTCTATGCGGGAATGTGGCAGGTGGATATCAAGACGTGGGACCTGAATAGCGGGGGCACGGGGAGCGGCGTTTATGTGTCGCATGACGGCGGCACGACGTGGAAAAAGCTCACAGGGCACGGACTGCCGGAAGCCGATCACGCGATGGGCAAGGTGGCCGTGGCTGTGGCGCCTTCCGATTCGAATCGTGTGTACGCGCTGATTCAGGATGCGACGCCAAGCCTTTACCGGTCGGATGATGCGGGCGCGAACTGGCGGCTCGTGAACCAATCGCACCTGCCGTCCGAGCGATCGCCATATTACACGAGGATGGCGGTCTCGCCGGACGATCCCAATCTGCTCTACTTTCCTTCGGTGTCCTGGAGCGTTTCGCGCGATGGCGGCGAAACGCTGGCGCACGACATCGTTCCCGGCGGCGGGGACAATCACGACATCTGGATCGATCCCACGAATCCGAACCGAATTCTGGATGCGAATGACGGCGGACCGAGCGTCAGCCTGAACCGCGCGCAATCCTACGAGCAATATATTCTGCCGATCGCGCAGGTCTACCACGTCTTTACGGACACGCGAATTCCTTACAACGTTTTTGGAAACCGGCAGGACGGCGACGCGTACATGGGGCCGAGCAACAACCTTTCGTTCGCACGATCCTGGCAGGGCGACTGGCGAACGTACGGGGGATGCGAGAGCGGGTTTGGAGTTCCCGATCCGCAGGACCCGGATATCGTTTGGTCCGGCTGCTATGACGGCGGGCTTGAACCGCATGGATTTGCGCACCGGACAAGCGCGCACGGTGAATATTTGGCCGGATGCGACTTATGGCTGGGCGCCGAAAGACGTGAAGTATCGCTGGCACTGGACGTTTCCGATCGCGATCTCGCCGTTCGATCACAACAAGGTGTACGTGGGCAGCCAGTACGTGCACGTGACGACGAACGCCGGGCAGACCTGGACGGTGATCAGTCCCGATCTGACGACGAATGACAAGACGCACCAGCAGGATTCCGGCGGGATCAGCCACGACAACCTGATGACGTTCGACGGCTCGGTGCTTTATGCAATCGCAGAATCACCCAAGCAGGCGGGGCTCGATCTGGACGGGCAGCAACGATGGGCAGGTGAACGTCACGAAAGATGGCGGTAAGAACTGGGCGAACGTGACGAAGAATATTCCGGGCTGCCGCCATGGGGCACGGTGATGAACGTGGAGCCGTCGCGTTTTGATGCGGGCACGGCGTATATCGCGGTGAGCCTGGAGCAGGTGGGCGATTTCACGGCGTACGTTTACAAGACCTCCGACTTTGGCGCGAGCTGGAAGCTGATCGGCGGTTCGGTGCCGAAGGGCGTGAATTCCAGCGCGGATTGCGTGCGCGAGGATCCTGTTCGCAAGGGCATGCTTTATCTCGGCACGAACAATGCGATTTATGTGAGCTGGGATGACGGCGGAAGCTGGACGCGTTTGCGCAGCAATCTGCCGCCGGCGCCGATGTATTGGCTGGAAATCGAGCCGCGATTCAACGACTTGGTGGTGGCGACATACGGGCGCGGAATTTACGTTTTGGACGACGTGACGCCCCTGCGCGAGTGGGACAAGACCAGCGGCGCAGAGCTTCATCTTTTTGCGCCAAGGCAAACTTACCGCCTGCGAACGGTGCAGTCCACGCGGCCGTCCGAAGCCGTGCACGTGATCGGCGAGAATCCGCCGTATGGGGCCGACATCAATTTCTATCTCGGCAGCGGCGGCAAAGATACAGGCAGCAAGGACGCAGCCGGCAAGGGCGGAAAGGATTGGACGCTCGCGATCTCGGACGGCGACAACAAAGTGATTCGCACGTTGAAGGGCAAAGCAGACGCAGGGCTGAATCGTACGTGGTGGGATTTGAGCTATGAAGGCGCGCACAAAGCGCACCTGATGGTGTCGCCACCCGATGCGCAGTGGGTGCGCAATGGAAACGAGGGCTGGCGTCCGCTGGTGGTGTGGGGCGACGGCGAGCAGGGAGGCACTTCGGGTCCGCGCGTTGCGCCCGGGCATTACACCCTGAAGCTTACCGTTGGCGAGCAATCGGCCACCGCGCCAATCGAAATTCTCCGCGACCCCGGCACGCTCGGGACGGAGGCCGACCTACAAGCGGAAACCAGTTTTCTGCTGCAACTTCGCGACGAAATCAGCGAAGTGGTGGACATGATCAATCACATGGAACGCACGCGGCGCCAGTTGGAGGATCTGCCGGGAATCATCGGCGCCGATGCGGCAACAAATCCCAAGGCAGCCGCGACGCTCAAAGCGGCCAAGGACCTGGAAGCGAAGGCCGTGGATGTGGAGGAATTACTCGTGGATGTGCACTTGACGGGGCAGGTGGAGGACGCGTTCCGCCATCCGATGATGCTCTACGGCAAGCTTGCCAATCTGGAGAGCGGGCTCGGCGGCGCGGGTGCCGACCTGCCGCCCACGGACCAGCAAGTAGCGGTGAACAAAGAGCTGATCGAGGAGCTCTCGCAGGCGCGAGAGCGGCTGAAGGCGTTCGGCGAAAGCGATATGCCTGCATTTAACCAGCTTCTGAAGTCGAACGGGTTCGCGGCGGCCATCCAGCCGTAACTCGAAATTTCATGTAACCGAGGGGGGTCGCTTATGCATCCCACCTTACACAACACAGTCTTCACATCCGCCGGCCGCTTATCCGCAATGGAAAGCGGCTGGCCGGCTTTTTAGCGACAAAACTCCGCGAGATTCCCTCAGTAGCTGAGCGGCATTGATGCCTTTCCCGGCCAAAATCGAGGATGGTCCTGCAACCTTCATGGAGAGGATCGTGAGGTAAGCCTTATGGGTGTTTGAATTGGGATCGAAGAGGCGATCTTACGGTTCTACGGCCTGCTTGATACTTGGTTTCACTTTGAGCGCGGCGATGCTGGAAGCATCCCAGCCGCCGCCGAGGGCCTTCACGAACTGCACGCTGGTGACGAGCCGCTCGCCATCGAGCTGCGCCGCGAGACTTTCGTTGGAGAGCAGCGTCTGCTGCGCGGTGATCACATCCAGATAGTTGACAAGTCCACCGGTGTAGCGGTTCGTGGCGATATCGAGCGCTTTTCGAGCATCGGCGACGGCGGCGGCCTGTGTTTTTTCGGCCTGGTCCAGAACGGCGAGGCCGGCAAGGCTATCTTCGACTTCGCGAAACGCGTTCAAGACGGTGCCACGATAGGTCGCAATAGTGCCTTGGTAGCCCGCCTGTTGGTATTGCACCTGCGCCCGGCGCGCGCCGCCGGTGAAGATGGTTTCAAAAGCCGATACGCCCACGGCCCAAAAAGTGCTGTTCGCGTTGACCAAGCTGGTCAGGCTAAAGCTTTCGAATCCGCCGCCGAGCGAGATCGGAAAGGAGGGGTAGTAGGCGGCCATCGCGACACCGATTTGTGCATTTGCGGCCGCCATCTGGCGCTCGGCCTCGGCGATGTCGGGGCGGCGCTCCAGCAAATCCGAGGGCACGCCGGAGGGTACGGCGGGCAGGCGGGCCGAAATTTCGCTGAACGGCAGCCGGAATGTGGGAGCGGGCTGGCCGATCAATACGGCAATGGCGTCTTCCGATTGCGCGCGTTGTTGTCGCAGCAGGATCGCCTGGGTGCGCGTTCCGTCGAGCAGAGTCTGCTCCTGAGCTACGTCCAGGCCGGAGGCAACGCCGCCCTGCTGCCGGTTTTCGACGAGTTGCAAGCCTTTTTCGAACGAGGCGACGCTGCGGTCCAGCACGGCGATCTGCGTATCCAGTTGGCGCAACGTGAAGTAGTCCGCGCCCACTTCCGCCGCGATGGTGAGCCGCACATTGGCTAGATCGGCTCCGGAGGCCTGGTAGGAGGCTTGCAGCGATTCGATGTTGCGCCGGATGCGGCCAAAAAAGTCAGGCTCCCAATTTACGGTGAAGGGGATTTCAAACGTATTGCTGGTTAGCGTGGTAGCGGGGGAGGACGGCGGATTGAACGGGCGATTGCCTGGTTCGCTGCCGCGGCCGACGGTGGGGCCAGCACTGGCTTGAGGATAGAGAGCCGAGACGGCGATGCGTGCTTGCGCGCGCGCCTGCTCGAGTCTGGTGATTGCGACCTGGATGTCTTGGTTTGCGGCTGCAGCCTGCACTTCGAGCGAATTCAATTCAGAATCGCCGAAGATCGTCCACCAATCACCTTTGCCGATCTGGTCGCTTGGCTCGCCTTGCCGCCAGGGGCCTTCGGTTTTCCAGGTCGCGGCCACGGGCGCATCGGGCCGGTGGTAGTTGGGTCCCACCATGCATCCGGCCAGGCAAACCGCCGAGAGCGCGCAAGCACCAGAAGAAGTTGGCGGAAATTCATGGTTTGTTTTTCTGCGAACTGCCTTCGGCTGGGCTCAGGCTGGACGTGCACCTTGTTCGCCTGGTTCGAGGTCATCCGCCGGGTTCACGACGATAGCGTCCTTCGGGTCGAGCCCGCCGAGACCTCCACGGTCGAGCCCAGATCGCGCCCGATGGTAACTGGCTTCAACTGGATGCGATTGTCCGACCCGACGACAGCGACCATGGTGCCTTCAGGCCGGAAGAGCAAGGCATTGATCGGCAGAGAAAGCCGGGGAACGCTCGTTTTCAGATCGAAGTGAACTTGCGCGTAAGCGCCCGGCAGCAGACGTGCCGGAATGGTTCGGCACATCCACTTCCGTGTTCAGCGTGCGAGTAGACGCGTCAATCGAGTCCGCGGTGCGCGCGACTTGCCCGCAAAAGCTCTTGCCCGGAAATTCCTGGAGTTCCAGACACGCTTGCATACCCACGTGGATGGAAGGCGCGTAGGTCTGCGGTACGGCTACGAACACGCGTATAGGATCAATTTGCGCAAGGGTGAACAATGAAGTGTCGTGCCGCCATTGCCCGCATTGATCAGCATCCCGATATCGGTATTGCGCTGCGTGATGACGCCGGTAAAGGGCGCGTAGACGCGCTTGAAAGATTCAAGGTCTTCGAGCCGCTGAACGTTGGCCTCGGCGGATTGCACCGTGCTTTTCTTGGCGGCAAGGTCGCCAACGGCGTTGTCCACTTCCTGCTTGGAGACGGAATCCGTCTTAATCAGGTCCTGATAACGCGTTGCAGTAGTGCTCGAAAGCCAAGATTGGCCTGCGCGGTAACGAGATCGGCGCGCGCCTGCGCGAGCTGCTGATCGATCTCGGGCGTCTCGATTTCGGCGAGCAGATCGCCCTTCGTCACTTTGCTTCCGATATCTTTGTACCACTTGCTCAGATATCCGTTCGTTCGCGCGTAAATGGGCGACTCGACATAGGCCTCAGCGTGCCGGGCAGGATCAGATCGGACTGACCGTTCATCGGGACTCGGCATGGATCACGGAGACGTAAGGCACGGCGACTTTCATCGTTTGGTCGGCCAGCACGTGATCCACGTGCCGCCGCTGCAGCCAGCCATAAGCGCCGAGCGACCGCAAACAGAGACAAATACCACGATCCAGAAGAGCACAGTCGGCCTGCTCCGCCGCTCGAAGCCGTGATCCTTCGTATGCCCCGCGTCATATTTTCCGGCGATCGTTCAGTGTGTCCGTCATGCTTTTCCTTCTCCTCAAATTGAGCGTCAAGCTTGCGTCGGTGCTCGACTTCAAACTTATGCTCGGCAGCCAGAGCGACTTCGCCGGGTTCGACGCCCGGCTTGTAGTTCCGGTGCACGATCATGAAAACGCACGGCACAAAGAACAGTGTGGCAACGTCGCGAAGGACAAGCCCGCCGATCACGGCGCGGCCCAAGGGGCGCATTTTGCTCGCCGCCCTCGCCCAGGCTGAGCGCCATGGGGACCATGCCGATGATCATGGCAGCGGCGGTCATGATCACAGGGCGGATGCGGATATAACCTGCCTGGACCGCGGCTTCGAGCGAGCTTTTCCCTCGTGCAATTGCTCGCGCGCGAAAGACACCATCAAAATGCTATTGGACGTGGCCACGCCCATGGCCATGATGGTGCCGGTGAGACGATGGGACGCTCAGCGTGGTTCGCGTCACCAGCAGCATCCAAAGGATTCCGGCCAGGGCGGCGGGCAAGGCCGTGATGATGATGAAAGGATCGAGCCACGACTGGAAGTTCACGACGATCAATAGATAGATCAGCAGAATGGCGACAAGCAAACCGCCGCCGAGTCCGATAAAGGATGAGTTCATGGTCTCCGCTTGGCCGCGGATCTCGATATCGGTGCCACGGGGAAGCTTCGACGCGGAACTTATCCACAACTTTGTTGACGTCGTCTTGCAGGCCGCCGAGGTCGCGGCCCTGCACCGAAGCATAGACGTTCACCATCGGCTGCGCGTCGTAGTCGCTCATCTCCGCCGGGTTGGCAGTCAGATTGAACTGCGCAAGATTGCCCAGCAACTCGAGGCCGAGGTCTTGGAAACAGACCGGAATATTCTGGAGCGACTGCATCGTGTCGAATTTGTACTGGGGCACCTGCACGGCGACGTTGTATTCGACGCCGCTCTTGGGATCCACCCAGAAGGACGGGGCGGTCTGGAAGCTTGAACTGAGCGTCAGGAGCACGCTTTGCGCGACGTCATTTTGGCTGAGTCCCACGGACTGCGCGCGCGTGCGGTCAACGTTCAGAAAGAGAGCCGGCGTGGAATACATCTGCTGAACGTGAACATCCGCGGCGCCCGGCAAGAAGACTGATCTGGTTGGCCATCTGCTGCGCGAGTCTGATAGTCCTCGTTCGAAATCGCGGCCGATAAGCTCCACATCAATCGGAGCGGGCACGCCGAAATTCAAAATCTGGCTGACGATGTCGGCGGGCTGGAAGAAGAATTGCGTGCCAGGGAACCCGGCAGGCGAGCCGCTGGCGAAGCTCGGCGATGTAAGTGTGCGGTGGGCAGTCTTGTGGTCGGGTTTTAGCCCAATCAGAATTTCGGCATCGGAAGTGCCGATCGTGCCGTTGTTGCTGTAAGACATATTCAAGCTGCTGTAGGACAGGCCGATGTTGTCGAGCACGTTGGCCAGTTCGCCGGGAGGGATCACCTGGCGGATGAGCTGATCGATCTGATCGCACTCGCGCGCAGTTTCCTCGACGCGCAGCCCGACGCTCGCGCGCACGTGCAGACGAATCAGTCCGGCGTCCACACTCGGGAAAAAATCGCGGCCCAAAATGAAGACGATCGGGCCCGAGCCCAGGCAAAACAGCAGAAACAGGATGACGAATGTCCACGCATGTTCGAGGCAGAAGTGCAGGGTGCGGCGATAGCGTTGCCGCATGCGCTCGAAGCCGTGCACAAACCCGCGCTGCGAGCGCGCGAAAGATGTTGTTGCCCTTGGCCTCTTCCTCGCCGCCGTGCCCGCGGAGCAGGTACATGGCCATCGTGGGCACCAGCGTGCGCGAGAGCAGATAGGAAGCCAGCATGGCGAAGACGACCGCTTCAGCCAGCGGGATGAATAAGAACTTGGCGACGCCCGTGAGAAAGAACATCGGCACGAACACGATGCATATGCAGATCGTGGAAACAAACGCCGGTATGGCGATTTGCTGACGCGCCATCGAGAATCGCGCGCACGGTCTCTTTGCCCTGGGCGAGGTTGCGATTGATATTTTCGATTTCGACGGTGGCGTCGTCCACCAGGATGCCGACGGCCAGCGCGAGCCCGCCGAGCGTCATGATATTGATGGTCTCGCCGAGAGCGCTCAGGACGCAGATCGAAACGAGAATGGAGAGCGGAATCGAGATGGCGATGATCAGCGTGCTGCGCCAGTTTCCGAGGAACAGAAGGATCATCAAGGCGGTGAGGCAGGCAGCGATCAGCGCCTCGCGAACCACGCCCTGCACCGCGGCGCGGACGAAAATGGACTGGTCGAACATCGGCGTGATCACAAGGTTCGACGGGAGGGTCGCCGCAATTTTGGGGAGCATGTCGTAAAGCCGCTTCACAATCTCAAGCGTCGAGGAGCCGCCGGTCTTGTAAATGCTCATCAGCACGCCGCGGCTGCCGTTCATCTTCACGATATTTGTCTGCGGCGAAAAGCCATCGCTGACGGTGGCGACGTCCCGCAAGTAAGTGGTCTGGCCATTGACGGTTTTGATGGGCAGATCGTTCAATTCCGCGATCTTGAGCGGCGAGCCGTTCATATCCACTTCGTAGTCAATGGTGCCAAGCTTTGCGTCGCCCGATGGCAGGACCAGGTTTTGCACGCTGACGGCGTTGATGACATCCGACGGGCGAGAGCCCCTTCGACTGCAGAGCCGGGATATCCAGGTTTACGGCGACCTCGCGCTGCTTGCCCCCGTAGGGATAAGGCGTGGCCGAGCCGGGTATTTCGGCGAGCCGGTTGCGGATGAAATTCACGCCGATATCGTTGAGTTGCTGTTCGGAAAGGCCATTGCCGGTGAGGCCGAGCTGCAGGATCGGCACGGTGGAAGCCGAATAGGTGATGATCAGCGGGGGATTTGTGCCGGGCGGCATCCCGCGAAGCGCCGTTTGCGAGATTGCCGTCACTTGCGAAATGGCCAGATTCACGCTGGCCCCGGGCTGAAAGAAGACCTTGATGATGGAGCGGCCATTGACCGTCTGCGACTCAATGTGCTCGATATTGTCTACCGTAGTCGTCAGAGTAGCGCTCGAAGGTCGAGACAATCCGGTGCTCCATTTCGATCGCGGGCAGGCCTGCGTAATTCCAGATAACGCTGATAACCGGGATGTTGATTTCGGGAAAGATGTCGGTCGGAGTTTTCGCAAATGACGAGCGGGCTCAACAGCAAAATAACCATCGCGAAAACAATGAAGGTATAAGGACGCCGGAGCGCAAGTTTGACTATCCACATAAAGGAGTTCTGGGCAGTTCGAGTGCGTTCCGTGACGCCGAAGGTGCAGCGGATCACACGTATACCAATGTCCGTACGCTAAATTGGATGCCGCGAAGACGTTCCAGTCACGCGCGGCCCCGGTGCTATATAGGGAGACGTACTGGGCCCGCCGGCAGTTTCTATTGTCGCACGGGAGGCAAGCGAAAGAGTTCACAGCTCAGGCCTTACGGCCTGCCAAGCCTCGCTCGGTTCGCTTATGTGGTTGATGCCATCGGGGAAGCGGATGTTAAACTCTCCGCGCGTCGCAGGGGAGGGGAAAAGGTGATCTTCGGTCAGCAAGGAAGGCGGCATTCAGCGGGCACACCCGTTGGGCTTCGATGGAGGCCGGACGGCAGCAAGCGTGACCGCAAGGGCCGGCGATGGCAGTTGATGTGGATTCTGGCGATTGGCGCAACCTTGGTGTGCTTACGGGGCGCGCGTTCCGCCCAGACGCCGCAGGCTTCCCCGGAAACGTATTCGAATCTGCGCTGGCGTTTGATCGGGCCGTTTCGAGGCGGGCGCGTCACGTCCGTAACGGGTATTCCGGGAGACCACTCGACCTACTACGCGGGTACTCCGGGCGGAGGCGTTTGGAAGACCATCGACGGGGGACAGGTGTGGAAGCCGATCTTCGACTCGGTTGAGGTTGCGTCGGTTGGCGCGGTGGCGGTGGCCGCGAGCGACGCTAACAGGGTGTACGTAGGAACTGGGGAACAGACGCCGGGTGACGGCGTCTGGAAGTTCGGACGATGCGGGCGCGACGTGGACAAACATCGGCTTGCGCGACACGCAGTTCATCTCGACCGTACTGGTGAACCCGAATGACCCGGATACGCTGTTGGTGGCCGCCCTCGGCGGTCGCGCTCCGGGGAAAACCGCGGTGTTTTCAAGACCACGGATGGCGGCCGCATCTGGCGAAAGGTGCTTTACAAGGACGAGCAGAGCGGCGTGGTGGACATGAGCTGCGATCCGGTTGCCCCCAATATCGTATTCGCCGCCTTCGAATCGGGTGTTTTTGGACGCGCACAAATGGGGACCGAGCACGGCATTTACAAGTCCATTGATGGCGGCGAAACGTGGGAGCCGCTGAACGGGCAGGGCTTGCCTGCCTCCAATTTGGGACGCATCGGGATCGTGGCTGCCGCGGGCTCCGGCGGGCGCCGCGTGTACGCGATTGTGAATCAAGGCTTTTTCCGGTCGGATGACAGCGGGCAAACCTGGCAGCGCACGACGTCCGATCCACGGATCGTCAGCACGAACTACTTCGGAAAGGTATTTGCGAATCCACGCAATCCCGATGACGTTTTCATCGGTCAGACTTCGATGTACCGCTCGACCGATGGCGGGCACACCTGGAAACCGTTCGACGGCGCTCCGAGCGGAGACGACTTCCACGTGATCTGGATCAGCCCGGAGAATTCGAAATATATGATTCTGGGCGTGGATCAAGGCGCGATCATCAGCGAGGACGGCGGCAGCACCTGGAGCTCCTGGTACAACCAGCCGACTGGCCAGCTCTACCATGTCTCGACGGACAACCAGTTTCCGTACAACGTCTACGCTGCGCAGCAGGATAGCGGCACGGTCGGCCTCCCCAGCCGCAGCGACTATGGTGAGATCACGGACAGCGAACGATTCTCCGTTGACGGATTCGAAGCGGCGTATATCGCGCCCGATCCGGCAAATCCGAACATCGTGTATTCGGGCGGTTGGTACAACACCATCGTCCGCTACGATCGAACCACAGGGCAGTTCGCCACGGTATTCGTTCGTGGCGACAAGTACCGCACCGCCGGCATGGCGCCGATTATGTATGCGCCGCAGGATGCGCGCACACTTTATCTGGGCACTCAATATTTGTTGAAATCCACCGACGGCGGGATGAGTTGGCAGCAAGCTAGCCCCGATCTCACCGAAGGTTCGACGTCTGCCGGGGAGCAGAACGCCAATCAAAGCGGGGCCGCAAATCGTGCCCGCAATGCCGCCATCAACACGCTCTCCTTTTCGGCAGCGAGCGCGGGGGTGATCTGGGCAGGCACGACGAACGGGCGCATCCAGATGACGCGGAATGCGGGCAAGAGTTGGCAGGATGTTACGCCGAAAGATCTTCCTGCGGTCACTTCGATCAGCATTCTTGACGCTTCGCACTTTGATGCGAGTACGGCGTACGCGGCAATCAATGCGTTTCAAAGCTCAGAGCCATTGATCTATCGCACGCATGATGGCGGCAAAAGCTGGCAAAAGATTGTCATGGGCCTGCCTACAAGCGGTCCGACGGCAGGCATCGCGCGGTTCGTGCGTGAGGATTCGGGGCGAAAAGGGCTGCTGTACGCGGGGACCGAGACGAGCGTGTGGGTGTCGCTCGACGACGGCGACCACTGGCAATCGTTGCAGCTCAATCTGCCGGCGAGCTCGATGCGCGACCTTGCCGTTCACGGAGACGATCTCGTGCTGGCGACGTATGGCCGATCGATCTACATCCTGGATGACGTGACGCCGCTGCGGCAGATCAATTCGAATAGCATTGCCGCTGCGGCCTACTTCTATAAGCCTGCCGATGCCATTCGCGCTCGGTGGGACAACAATCAGGACACGCCGTTGCCCATCGACGTACCCGCCGGAAAGAATCCGCCGGACGGGGCGATTCTCGACTACAACCTCCAGGCCGCGCCGAGTGATGCAACCATTGAGATCAGCGACGCGCACGGCAATCTCATACGACACTTCGGCACCACTGAACCGGCGGCGCCCGCGTTCCCCAACGTACCCGATTACTGGTTTGCACCGCCGGCAGTCGTTCCGAAATCGGCGGGCGCTCACCGATTTGTATGGGACCTGCGCTACGCCGATCCGCTGGTGCTGCCTTACAACTATTATGGCGCCCTGATTGATTACACGGAATACACGCTCGCCGATCACGCTATTCCCGGTGAAACGCCGCGCAGACAGCCGGTGGGTCCGCTGGTCGTGCCCGGGAGTTATACGGTGACTTTGACGGTGGACGGGCATGCGTATAAACAGCAAGTGACGGTACGGCTCGATCCGCGCGTCCATACCTCCCAGGCCGATCTGGAGGCGCAACTGGCCTTGGCGCAGAAGCTAACCCGTGCGCTGGCCGCCACGCACGATGTGTTTCTGCAGGCGCATGCGTTGCAAGGAGCAATCGCGCAGGACCAGATGGAAGCTCCGCAGGGGCAGCCCGCGAGCGGGCTCGCCGATACATTCAAGTCGTTGATGGACCAAGTGGCCGCCATCGCGGAGGGAACCCGAGTGGCGCCGGGGGTCGGTCCCGAAAATCGCGATCTCTCGCGAATCTACACGATGGTGGAAAGCGGCGACATTCGTCCTTCGGATGCAGCGAAAGAATCCGCGCAGGCGAGTTGCGGGCACGTGGAGAAAAACTTGGCGGCGTGGCGCCTGCTCAATACCCAAACGTTACCGGGAATCAACTCGCAGCTCGCAACGCAGAACATGGCTGCGTTGCCCATCGTGACGACGTTCCCGGCCGATTCTCCGTGCGGCAAATAAAGATTTTCCCGAGGTCCGAGCGGTGGGCCTTGTAGCGAACCTCTGTGTGAATCGGGGTCCGGCATCATGTTTGGCCTGAGCTATCTCTTCTACCCGTGGGGATACATCGTGCAGATCGTGGCGCTAGTGCACTTCTTCCGCCGGCGTCCGGAGGGTTATTGGCTCTTGATTATTTTTCTTGGCGGATTCATCGGTTCGGCGGTTTACATCGTCGCCGAGGTAATTCCGGATGCCGTGCTGCTGCGCGGAACGGTGCGGGGCTTTGGGCGGAAGTCGCGGATCCGGCAGATCCAAGCTGCGATTGTTGACAACCCCTCAGCCGCAAATTTCGAAGAGCTCGGCGAGCTGTACTGGGATCAAAAGGAATACGCTCCAGCACGAGAAGCGTTCGACCGGGCGATCGCCGCGCGCAGTGATTCACCGCACATGTTCTACCGGCGAGCGCTTTGCGCTTTCGAGCTGGGGGATTATCCCGCGGCGATAGCGGATTTGGATCCGCTGCTCCGGACCAATGCGAAGTTCGATCACTACCGTGCGGCTGCGGTCCTCGCGCGCGCTTACGGTTCAATCGGGCGAAAAGAAGAGGCGCTCGCGCTGTACGCGCAAGCCATGCAGTATTTGACGACCCCGGAGGACCTCTACCGCTATGCCGCCTTCTTGGAATCGCAGGATCGGCGCGAGGAAGCGCGGCAGTGGGCGATGCTGTTGATGGAGAAGAAGCGTACCCTGCCGCGCTACATGCAGCGTATCGAGCGCCCGTGGTTCAGGAAGGGCAAGTCTCTACTCAAAGCGCTCTCCGTGCGCGCCTGACGAAATGCGCTAACGATTCCCGATCAAACCAATCGTCTGGCAAACCCCGCCCAGTTTAGCGGCGGACGGTGAGACTAACTGTGGTGGTGTGGCTCAGGCTTCCCGACGTGCCCCGAACCGTTACGGTGAACGTGCCCGTGCTCGCGGAGTTGCTCGCTGTCAACCTCAAGCTGCTTGTGCCGGTCGTGGTGGCCGGGCTGAAGGACGCCGTTACGCCGCTGGGCAAACCCGATGCGGACAGGCTGACGCTGCCGAAGAAGCCATTCTGGGGGCTTACCGCGACGGTGCTCGTGCCACTCGATCCCTGCGTGACGCTCACGCTACTGGGCGAGTCCAAAAGTGCGAAGTCGCCGGTGCTGGACGATGGATTTACCGTCAGCGTAACTAAGACCGAATTCACCAGGCTGCCTGAAGCGCCCGTGATCGTCACGGTGGAGGTTCCCGTCGCGGCCGTACTGCTTGCAGTGAACGTTAGGACAAGCGTTGTGTTGCTGGTCCCTGCACTCCAGCCGGAGGACACGCCGTTCGGCAAGGTTGAGAGCGCTACAGAGACGGTACCCGTGAAGCCATTTACGGGGACCAGCGCGATCGTCGTCGAGCCACCTGCGCCTCCCGGCGTGATCGCGAGATTGTTTGGCGTCGCCGTCAATGAAAAGTTCGGCGTGGATGCGGCGCTGTTGACGGTCAAGCTAATTGAGGCGGTTTGGGTCAAGCTGCCCGAGACGCCTGTGATGGTGATGGTGGAGGTGCCCGTTGCGGCTGTGCTGCCGGCGGTGAGGGTCAGCGTGCTCGTGCTGGTTGCGCTGGCCGGACTAAACGACGCGGTCACGCCGCTGGGCAGGCCCGAGGCAGACAAGGCCACGCTGCCGCTGAATCCATTTTGAGGCGTCACGGTGATTGTGCTCGTGGCCCCCGAAACGCCTTGGGTGATTGCCACGCTCGACGGCGACGCTGACAACACAAAGCTCGGCGCGGGATTGACGGTCAGACTTAAGGTTGCGGTTTTCGTGAGGCTACCTGAGATACCGGTAATGGTTACCGTAGCTGTTCCCGTCGTAGAGGCTGCGCTCGCCGTCAACGTCAGCGAACTGCTGCTCGCTGTGCTAGTCGGATTGAAGACGGCAGTCACGCCCGCAGGCAACCCCGACGCCGACAAAGAGACGCTTGCGCTGAATCCGTTTTGAGCGGAGATCGTAATCGTGCTCGTGCCGCCCGAACCGCCCTGAGTGATCGCCACGCTCGAGGGCGACGCCGCAAGCGTGAACGTGGGCGTGGCCGCCGCAATTACGGTGAGGCTGACGGTAGCTGTCTGCGTCAAGCTACCGGAGATGCCCGTGATCGTGACGGTGGACGTTCCTGTCGCTGCGGTGCTGCTAGCGGTCAGAGTCAAAGTGCTTGTCGTTGTGGCAGTGGCAGGGCTGAAAGAGGCCGTGACCCCGCTTGGAAGTCCCGAAGCAGACAGCGCCACGCCGCTGCTGAATCCGTTTTGAGGAGTGATCGTGACGGCGGACGTGCCGCCAGTGCTTCCTTGCGTAATGGACACGCTCGAGGGCGATGCCGCAAGCGTGAACGTGGGTGTGGCCGCCGCAATTACTGTGAGGCTGACGGTGGCTGTCTGCGTCAAGCTACCGGATGCGCCGGTAATCGTGACGGTGGACGTTCCTGTCGCCGCGGTGCTGTTAGCGGTCAGGGTCAAAGTACTTGTCGTAGTGGCGGTGGCAGGGCTGAAAGAGGCTGTCACCCCGCTCGGCAGTCCCGAGGCAGACAGCGCCACGCTGCTGCTGAATCCGTTTTGAGGAGCGATCGTGATGGTGGTTGTGCCGCCCGTGCTCCCTTGGGTACTAGAGACGCTTGTAGGTGACGCTGAGAGGCTAAAACTTTGAACAGCCGGCGCGCTTACGGTGAGGCCGAACGTGGCCGTGTTCGTCAAGCTGCCCGACATACCGGTTACCGTCACGGTCGAGGTGCCCGTCGCGGCGGTGCTGGTCGCGATGAGAGTAAGCGAAGCTCCGGTAGCATTCGTTGTCAGGCCGATGTCACACCGCTCGGCAACGACGACACGGTGAAATTGACCGTACCGGTAAAACCGTTCACGGGAGTTGTCGTTATAGTTGTTGAGCCGCCATTAGGGTCGCCCTGCGTGATCGACACGCTGGTAGGCGCTGCCGCGAGACTGAAGTTCGGCACCGGCGAACCGGTGGGCCAGTTGTTGACGAGATTCGCCGCGTTGACCGTTCCGATTCCGGTGGCGAAATCCCAGCCCGTTGTGGCACGGAACGCAGGGCTGAAGGAGTTGCTCGACGTCGAGAGAACTCCGAACGAGCCCGCGGGGTCATAACAATTCAGAGTGCCTGAGCAGTTCACCACGTTGTCGCCCTGCGTCACGTCGTAGAAAATGCAATTACTGGCAGTGCCATTACCCAACGTCGAGTTGCAAGAGCTGTTCCCGCTCGGCCCATACTCGTTTGCCGCCATGCTGTAATAGGTGGGAGCCGGATTCCCTTGGCGCGCGCCTGTCTGTTGATTTACGAGGGCTTGGATTCCAGCCATGATCGGCGAGGCGAATGAGGTGCCACCGGCAGCGGACCATCCGTCGGGGCTACCGACGCAGGCCGTGCCAGAATGCGATCCGTCGGAATCGCAGAACACGTAGTAATGGCCCCAGCTTCCCGTCGCCGCGAACAGCGACACGTCAGGGATGTCGCGGACGCCATCGTTCGGGTTGCCCACGATCGCTTGCCATGAGGGCTTGGCATAACCGGCACATGCGGCGCCGGACTCCCGTAGCGCACGCGCTCGGGCCACCGCTTCCGGCAAATGTGATGGTGTCATAGCCGTTATTACAGAAGCTATTGGCGCCGTAGGTCGAACTATATCCGCTGAACGCAGCAATCAGGGAGTTCGCGCACGAATCATCCCAGGGGATTTCCGGAACGTAGGACTGCGCCGAACCATAGACCGCGGAATTGGAGGAGCTCCAATAGGTGGTGTTGGTGCCGGCATACGTGTCGCCGAAGTCGGTACCGCCGACGGCAACGTTATAGGGGGTGGATGCGAACCCGCTTATCCCGATGCCGTTCACCGCATTGGATTCATGTTCGTCGCAACCCGCAGCACCCGCATCCCCGGCGGCCGCGAATACCGAGACACCCTCCGTCACGGCCTGCGCGTACACAGCGCTGAAGGCGGCATTGGCAGCTTGGCCGATAAAAGCTTCGCAATCGCCGTAACTGATGCTGATCACGGCCGGCGGTATTGTTTTGCCATTTACAAGATTTTGCGTGGCGATCAGCCCGCCGAACGTGGTCAAGGTGTCGCTGCAGGAGATAAGCTCAATGGCCGCGCTGGGAGCCGCGGCACTTGCGTATTCGGCGTCGAGAATCGCTTCGCCATCATCGCCATTCACATTGGGATTGGTGCAATTCGTCTTGCCGGTGGCGGGAGCAGGGTGAACCTGCGTCAAGGATCCCGATGTGTATCCGGCGAGGCCGAACGCAGACCGAAAGGTAGTCCAGTCCGAAGTGCTGTAAACATTCGTGTCTTCGACCACTACGATCGTTTGCCCCTGGCCCGAAACGCCAGCATTGAATAGAGGACTCAGGTTGTAAATCGTCGCCAGATCGGGCGGAGTAACCGCCCGCTCCGTGGCGCCGCCGGTGCTGAAGGTATAGTTCGCCCGCATGGTGTGCATCGCGTGCGGCATGAAGTCGTGCAATGAGACGACACCTGCCACGGCCGGGGCGAGCGCGGCCGGGATCTGCGGGTCGCCAATGTTGGCGATGTGCTTGACGCCTTTGACTTCGAGATTGTGAATCTCGGTCCGGAATGCCGCACGTACCTGTCCAGCGGTGCCCGAAAAATCAATGACCGTGCCGTTGGTGTAGACCACGTTGACCGTAAATCCGTAGGACTGAAGCCAGCGTGTGATCGCGTCCAGATCTTCCTGAGCGAGTCCGAATCTCTCGCCAAATTCTTGCGCGCCGATCCATTGGTGGAAATTCGGCGATTTAGGATTCTCAAGATCGCTAACAAATTGCTGAAGCGCTTGCTCCTGCTCGGGCGATCTCTTCAGTTGGAGCAGCATGTGCTCCATCGCGAGATCTTCGGCGACGGGGCCGCGGTCGTTCAGCGCGTTTACTTCGGGACGCGTGTTCCCTTTGAGCGTGACAAGCCTGTTTTCATTGACGCTCTGCGTGATCAAAGGACGCTTAGGCGCCCCTGATTCGACTTGCGCGTTTGCGCTATTGGCGAGGCAAAAGAACGCCAGAATGCAGGTTGAACCGGCGGCGAACCTGAGCTTTCGGAGCATCGCTGTCCTCTGGGAAGGCAGGTTTTTATCAAAAGGGCGCAAGCCAAAACTGGCTGCGCCGAGCCCGAATGTCAGGAAAAAACTTCCGGTTAGAAGCGATTCTAAAGTTGAATCGAGCGTGCGTCAAACAAAAAGTAACCGACCGGCAAAGTAAATCGTAGTGGGAGTACTGGGCGTAATGTGCAGGGCTTGACAGGTCCCGCGAGGTTCAGACGCAGCCGAAGGAAGACTTATGCGTTTTCGAAACACCTGCGGAAACGATGAAGAATTTTGACTCCGATCCCGTCTATCATTTGGGCATCGTTTCCTGACCGGGAGGCCATGACTTGAGGAACGTCTTCGTGAAGCTGCTTTGCGCGTTGGCTGTAGCTACGGGCTTGAGCTCTTTTTGCCGCCAGGCATCGGCCGAGCCACCGCAAACGACCCAGTTGATGCTTGCGAATTGCTCCACAGACAGCGAAATCTCCGCGGCGAATCGTAATGCGATTGATCAAGCCGCCACAAAATTTGTGCAAGACCTGACGGGCGCCAATCCGGCAGCTGCCTATGCCGCCATGACTCCCGAGGCCAAGAAGAAGATGACCGCCCAGAACTTCGCCGTCATGGCCCACGAACGCATTCAATCGGCCGGCCCATTCAAAAACTTGCACGTGGCGCATGCTTATTTCGTGAAGATCGCCAGCAAAGGCACGCAGCAGTGGGTCGCGTGCGGAGATCCTGCGAAGCCGGAGCAAACGTCAAATGTCACCGCCAAAGCGATTCCAAGACAAGCACATGCCATCGTCGAGGGCCAAACGGCCAGCGGATCGTGGGCGTTTACACTGTGGCTGATCCCGGAGCAGAAAAGCTGGCATGTGCAGGATTTTCAACTAGGCGCCGAATCGTTGGCAGGCAAGCAGGCGCACGATCTGCTAGACCTGGGGCGCGCGGAAGCGCAGCGCCACCATGATTTCAACGCCTACATGCTTTATGCGACGGCTCTGCAACTGGCCTGGCGCGGGCCGGATCTCGAGCTTGGCATTCATGCGGAGATTCAGAAAGAAGTGCAGGCTGCGCAGAAGCCCAAAGATCTGAAAGAACAGGCAGGGTTCAATTGGGAATCGGACAAATCTGCGTTCAAAGTTTTGAGCATGGGGCCGGTTGCCGCAGACGGGAAAATGTATTTGAGGATTAGCCAAGAACTGGGGCCATGGACGGACGACAAGGACGCCGACCAGAAGAACCGGGCGCTCGGTGCCGCTTTCGCAAAACTCTATCCCGAATACCGCGATGTGTTTGCGGGGTTAGCGGTCGAGGCCCACGAGCCGGGCGGTAAGCGCGCATATCGAACGCTCATTCCCAATTGAACGGATTCGAAACGCGGGCGCGTCACCGATCCATTGGGGTCGAGCGGAGGCGTTTCCCGCTACTCTTTTAGGAGATAGTCGAGGTATTGCTTCAAGACAGAGTAGCCGATGGCGCCGGGCGGCAATGCCACGCGTTGTCCCTTGTGCGTAACGAACAGGCTCGGCGTCATGCTCACGCCGCGCTGCTTGCCAAGCGTGATGTCCTGCGCGATCGCTTCCTGAATTTCCGGGCGGTTCACGAACTCGCGGGCTCTCTTCATATCGGCTGGGCTGAGCACCGAGGCGACCACGTCTTCGACTTTGCCGGTGGCGCCCCAATCGGCCTGCCGTGTAAACAGCGCAAGCTCAACCTTTTCAAATTTTCCGACAAGAGCCGCGGCATTTGCCCACCGCGCGGCTTCTCGCGCGTAAGGATGCTCTTCTTCCAACGGGAAATCGTGATGAACGAGATAGACCTTGCCCGATACAACGTAATCGTCAATGACTTTGGCCGTGGTATTCAGAAAGAGGATGCGGCAACCCGGACATTGAAAATCGGTGAAATCCTCGACGATGATCGGAGCGTTCTTATCGCCGAGCGATTTCGCGAAGGCGATCAGTTCGGGAGTGATCTTGGATTGAGGATTGACGGGCGGGCGTGCGCCCACCCGTGTGCCAGCGAAAAGAACGCATAAGAGGCCTGTTGCTAATCTGCCGTTCAAGCGATTGCGTTTGTTGTTCATTAAACGTCGAAAAGTCTACCGTGAGAGCTGTCGAGTATCATTGCCGCGGGGGCCGGTGGCGTCAAGTCGCAACAGAATTCGCATTGTCGTAAGCGTGTCAGCGTTGGGTTATCCGTTGCGTCCAAGCGACAAGTGGCGGCAGCCGCTTTCGGATCAGCACCGCGTACCAACTTTGCGAGGCGCAAATACCGTGCTACCTGATAGCGATCACCGGCTTGCCCAGGACGTCCATGCGCGGGGAGATGCCTAGGCCTGGGGCGACCGGCGCGGACATGCGGCCGTTGCGGCGCTGCGGGGCGCCTTCGGCTGTGCTTACGGTGACGTAGCTGTTGAAGTCGGTGGTGGTGAAGAGCATTTCGGTCGGCGTGCTTTGCGCCAGGTGCGCGATGGCGGCTGTGGTGATGTCGCCGCCCCAGGTGTCTTCGATCGTGAGCGCGATGCCGAGTGAAACGCACAAATCGCGGATCTCGCGAGCGCGAGTAAGTCCGCCGACTTTGGAAATTTTCAGGTTGATCACGTCCATGGCTTGATCGGCGTAGCCGCGCGCGACCATCGCCAGGCTGTCAATCACTTCGTCAAGGATGAATGGACGGTTTGTGTGGCGGCGCACAGCAAGACATTCTTCGTAGGTCTTGCAAGGCTGCTCGATGTAGACGTCCATGTCGCGGACGGCCGAGGCGACGCGCAAGGCCTCGTGCTGCGTCCAGCCGGTGTTGGCGTCGGCGATCAGCACGTCGCCCGGCTCGAGCTTTGCGGACACGTGGCGGATGCGTTCTACGTCAGTGTCCGGATCGCCGCCGACCTTCAACTGAAATTTGTGATAGCCCTCGCCGCGATATTTCGCCACGCTCGCGGCCATTTGCTTCGGGAGTTTCCTGCGAGATCGCGCGGTAGAGAGGGAAGTCTTCGGAGTAGCTTCCGCCGAGCAAATTCGTCACGGATTGGCCGCAAGCTTTGCCGAGGATGTCCCAGCAGGCCATATCAATCGCGGACTTTACATACGGATGGCCGCGCATCGCGCGATCCATATGCTCATTCAGCGGGCCGAGCTGAGTGGGATCGGCGCCGATCAGCGACGGAGCGAGTTCGGCGATACCGGTGCGAGCGCCTGCGGCGTAGGCGGGAAGGTAGGCGGGACCAAGCGGGCAAACCTCGCCGTAGCCGGTGATGCCGGAATCGGTAAGGATTTCCACGATCGTCGAATCAAAAACCTGGACCGCATTACCGCCAGACCACTTGTACGCGCCTTCATGGAGCGGCAATTCCACACGATAAGCGCGAATCTCTGTAATTCGCATTGCGCCCCTTTGGATTGGAACTTTTCTACTCGCTCGCAGGTTGCGGCGCGTGCGAGCGGCTTTTTGCTTCGGCAGCGCTTTCCGTAGCCGCCGAGCGCAGCAGCATTACGGCGGTATACAACACTACAAAAACTACTAGCCACTTTACGTAGAGGACTGGCAAAGACTTCACGACATACGCGGCGAGCAGCACTGCCGGGATGCCGCCGATGGTGAGACCAATGGCGGCCTTTGGACTGTACCGCGCGCCCTTGATGAACCGGAAACCGCCGACGGGCATCAGAAACGCGCACGAGCCCATCATGATCGGAAACGCAGCCAGCGGGTTCATTCCAAGCAAAAAGACAAGGATCATACAGGGAGCGTAGAGCCCAACGCCGAGCTGTTGGAATGCGCCAAACATGAAATTGCAAACGACGGCGATGATCAGCTTCGTGCCGCTGAGTCCCATCGCATTTCCGCCCCCCGGAAACCAATTCAAGATCAAGCCAAGCATGAGCAGTGCGCCGCCAAAAAGCGCGATGCCAAGCCCGATTTGGATGCGCCGCTTTGGCCATTTGCTGACCGTGCCTGCGCCGACCCAAGCTCCGAGCACTGCTGCGGCAATCATCGCGGCCAGCGTTCGGAACTCGCACTTCGACTATAGCGACGAAAATAAACGCCTCGGTAATGGTGGGCAGGGCGTGGCCGACGTTCATCGTGCCTGGAATCAGATCGTCGGGGACCGCATTGAGCAGCTTATAGATCGAGCTGGTGATGGCGAACGAGCCGACGCCCAGCGTGTCCATGAAATTGGCGAGGAAACCGATCCCATTGGGGCCAGTTGCTTTCGACGGCCATTCGCGCCAATTTGGTTTGAGGAAAACGATCCAAATGTCGATGTATGCGACAGTGATTACGCCCAACGCGACGAGCAGTGCGTTCTTTTCCATCCGGCGTCCGATCTCACGGCGCTATAGCGAGCCGAGAAAACTGGATTCAGGGTTTACGGGAGTGAGTATGCGACGGCAAGAGCTTCCTTACAAGCCCGGTGTGCGCACCGGTTTCAGCCGCTATGCGGTATGACTCTTTGGCGTGCCTTCTTGGGATTGAAACCAGCGATAGGCGTCGCGAATACCGGCGCTGAGAGCGATACGAGGCTTCCACCCAAGGCCGTTTAGGCGCGACGTATCGAGCAGTTTCCGGGGCGTGCCATCCGGCTTCGAACGATCCCAGCTTACTTCTCCATCGTAGCCAACGGCTTTGGCCACAAGCGTCGCGAGGTTCCGAATGGTTAGATCTTCGCCGCAGCCGATGTTTACAAGAGGCGGAGCATCCTGCGAGAAAATGGTTGCGAGCCTTTCGCTTGGCAGGCTCATCAAGTGCAGACAGGCGTCGGCCAAGTCATCCACGTGGAGGAATTCGCGCCGGGGGCTTCCGGAGCCCCACAGCACGACCGGGCCGCCGCTGGTTTTCGCGTCATGGAATTTCCGGATCATTGCCGGTAAGACGTGGGAGGTTTGGAGATCGAAATTGTCTCCGGGACCGTAAAGATTTGTAGGCATCGCGCAAAGATACTTTGTGGCGTGTTGCCGGTTATAAGCGTGGCACATTTCAACGCCTGCAATCTTGGCCACGGCGTACGCGGAGTTCGTCTTTTCCAGCGGCCCCGTCATGAAATATTCTTCGCGAATCGGCTGCGGACAATCTCGAGGATAGATGCAGGATGATCCAAGAAATAGGAGCTGACGTGCTCCGTTCGCAAAGGCATGCTGTATCACGTTGGTCTGGATCAGAAGATTTTCTCGAATGAAATCTGCCGGGCAGGTCGCGTTTGCCAGAATGCCGCCAACCTGCGCGGCCGCGAGGAAGACGTACTCCGGCTTTTCCTTGTGAAAGAAACCGGCAACCGCTGCTTGGTTCGTCAAATCCAGTTCTTTGCGACTGCGGGTTAGGAGGTTCTCGTAGCCTGCGGCTATGAGCCGGCGAACCAACGCTGAACCGACCAGCCCAAGGTGCCCTGCGACGAAGATTCGAGCGCTCCTATTCATGGCGATCCAGGACGCGCAGTCCCTCCGTCTTACAAACCGCCTCGTACTTGGCTAACGTGAGTTCCTCGCGGATCATTTCGGATACCAAACCGGAAAAGCTTGTCTTTGGCTGCCAGCCCAATTTTGCGCGAGCCTTGGAAGCATCTCCCAATAATGTTTCCACTTCCGCGGGCCGAAAATACCTCGGGTCGACCTTCACGATCGTCTTGCCTGTGCCGGCATCCAGTCCTTCTTCTCGGGCGCCCTCGCCTTTCCACTCGATTGTGATTCCCAATTCCCGGGCGGCGGCTACCACGAAGTCGCGAACGGAGTGCTGCACGCCGGTGGCGATCACGTAGTCGTCCGGCTTCGGCTGCTGCAAAATCAGCCAGATAGCTTCGACATAGTCGCGAGCGTGTCCCCAATCGCGCTTGGCGTTCAGATTGCCGAGATACAAACAGTCCTGACGCCGAGGTGGATGCGAGCCAGAGCGCGAGTGATCTTGCGAGTCACAAAGGTTTCACCGCGAACAGGCGATTCATGATTGAAGAGGATTCCGCTGCAGGCGTAGAGGCCATACGCTTCGCGATAGTTAACGGTGATCCAGTGTGCGTAGAGTTTGGCGACGCCGTATGGCGAGCGCGGGTAAAAGGGAGTCGTCTCGCGTTGCGGACTCTCCGAGACTTTACCGTACATCTCAGATGTCGACGCCTGATAAAAACGAGTCTTGTCTGCGAGGCGGAGGATCCGAATTGCTTCAAGGAGCCGCAATGCGCCAAGCGCGTCGGAATCGGCGGTGTATTCAGGCTCCTCAAAGGAGACCATCACGTGGCTCTGCGCCGCAAGATTGTAGATCTCGTCAGGCTGCACGTGCTGGATCACTCTGACCAGACTGCTCGAGTCCGTCATGTCGCCGTAGTGAAGAAAAAACGGCGATTGAGTTCCTGAGGGCCGAGAAGGAGATGATCAATTCGCTGCGTGTTGAAGGAAGAAGACCGGCGCTTGATACCGTGAACCTCATAGCCCTTTGCCAGCAGCAATTCGGACAGGTAAGCGCCATCCTGCCCGGTCACGCCGGTAATCAGAGCACGCTTCGCACTCATCTCGATCCTTTCACCGACGCGTCGGTTCCGTCTCTGCCAAGCGACAGTTTAACCGGACTGAATGACTATGCAAGCAGCGCGGCATCTGGAAACTACGCGAGATCCGCACTCCATTTGCCCCGTCCGGTTGCTGCGGTAGAGAATAGCGTCCAATGAGAGGACAGACAGAGAGAATCCGCGCGAACCAAGTGGCGGCCTTCCGCTTGGCGCGACATCATTTGCTTGCGTCACATGTGCGTGAGCGATATGCCGGGGAGCCGGGCTCAGCGCGTCTCGCGCAGGTGGTGGGGGATGTTTGCGGGATTCAGGCGCAAGTGATGTCCGCCGCGGAGCTCGCGTTGTGGACACGCATGCATGGATTGACGCGCGGAGAAATTCCGTCCGCGCTGTGGAAAGATCGGGTGCTGGTGAAGACCTCATGTATGCGCCAAGCTTTGCACTTATTGCCCGGCAGTGAGTTCCATATTTTCATGGGTGCGGTTCGCCACTTCTGCTTCGAGAAGCCTCAGGACGGACTTGGTCGCATCTTTCAAGAACTCGGCCTTTACGGAAAGCCGTCCGCGTCCCCTGGTGTAAGACCATAGCCCTATCGCTCGCTCGTTAAGCAGAATTACCGGCGAAATCCAGCCCGCTTGCCGAAGGACCCGCTTGTAATAAAGCGAAATGGCTGGCGTCAGGCTACCGCGCCCAGTGCCACACTAAGGTACTAATTTGGTACCTATCCGGCTGATCGGCATGGTACTCAATTAGGTCGGTAACGAATTGGCAACCGGGCACATTTTGAACCTTCTCTTTTCTCTTTGATTCCATAAGACTTACAGCCCGAGCCACTATGGAAAAAAATATTCGCGTTCTGGTCGCAAACCGCCCGCGCCTGATGCGTGATCTCGTCCTGGCCACCATCACAGACCAACCTGATATCGAGGTCCTTGGCGAAGTGGAGAACGAATCCGACATTCGCAGCGCGATACAGCGAATGCAGCCCGACTGTTTGATTATCGCGCTGGACCGGCCAAACGAGCGTCCGTTGCTTTGCGACGCATTGCTTCGCGAATATCCGGAGATGAAAATTCTTGCAGTGTCCGCCAGCGAAGACAGCAGCATGTTCTTCTGGGCGTCGCTCAATATCCATGAACATCAAGTCGGAAGCCTCCGAACAAGGTGTACTGACAGCACTTCGCGGAGCCTCGCCGAAGGGAGTTAACCCTTGAGGACAATGGTTGCAGCTCGGACTACAACTGCGCGACTTTCTCTATGCACCGCGTGCCTGACGATTCTGGTTGGTTTTGCGATGCTGTTTTGTGCGCGGGCTGGATTTGGGCAAAACCCGCCGAACACACAGGGCCAAACCAATCAAAACCAAACGACCCAGAGCAAAACCAGAACCAAAACCAGAACCAGAACCAAAAAACCAAAACCAGGCCCAGACCCAGCAGAATCAAGCGCAGGACCCCATTTTGAAAGCGCCTTCGAGTCTGGGCGAGGAGAACCTAGCTCGCGTAGCGGCTTCCGCTCGCAGATTACGGAAGTCTTGCGGAAGCAGCCGGGTCTCATGGTGGAGCTGAAGCGATGGCTGGCGGCGGATGCGACCAATCACGGACAGGTCGTTGAAGATGAAGATCTTACGGATCAGGCCGTGGTCGACCGCATCGTGAAGGATGTGGCATTTCGATCCATCGCGACACGGCTCTTGCAGAGATATGGCTACCTATTGCCGCGGTTCAATCCGGGGTCCGACGTGGACTTGCAGGATCAACTTCACTGGCAGGCCCAACAGCTCGAATTGCAGCGCGAATTCGGTATCGGAGAAACATCTCAGGGAGAAGCGCAACAGGCGCCGACTCGGAAGAACGGACGCCGACGAAGTCGCTCCGCTTCCCTCCGGTACGCTCGGCTCTCCTATAGGCTCGCCCGCCCTTCCCAGCTGCCCATACAGCGCGCATCCTCTGATCAGCAAGATCTGACGCCGGGGTTGATGCGGACGTCCGCAGGCAACCCGGACCTCCAAGCGGATATTCAATCGGCGGCAGGTGCGAGCGGGGCGGCGACTGGCGGGGCAAATATTGACTCCGAACGGTTCAATGATGAACCGTGAATTGAACGAACGAGGGGCCGTTGGAGAGCCGGAAGCGAGCCGTTCTATGGCGCCAGGAACACCGGTCGTCCGCGAGCGGGACATCGCCCAACTAGCGTGCGGGGACACCGACGGCGGAACGGCAGCCGAACACACGGGCCGAAGCCGATCAGCCTAGTGATGGTGCACGAGCCGAACCCATTTTCTTATGTGCCTTCGCTCTACGACCTCTATCAAAGGGTTTCGATCGCGCACGTCTGAATCTGAAGCCTTTTGGAGAAGACGCGCTGCTTGCACGGAGACGAAGCGGCGCAATTGCCAATGGATCTTCCCGCAGGTCCCGATTATGTGGTTGGTCCCGGTGACGGACTTGAGATTGATCTCTGGGGCGGCGCATCGGGAACGGATTTATCGCGTAGTTGACCGCGAAGGGCGTGTCTCGCTGCCGGAAGTTGGGCCGTTGCCGGTTAGCGGTCGTTCGATGGACAGAAGTACAGAGCGCCGTGCAACAAGCGCTGCGCTCTCAATTTCGCGACATTTCGGCGGACGTTTCGCTCGCGCGACTGAGAACCGTGCGTGTGTATGTCGTTGGCGAAGTGGAGAATCCGGGCGCGTATGACATCAGCTCTCTATCCACGGCGTTAAATGCACTGGTGACTGCAGGCGGTACGACTCCGAGCGGGTACGCTTCGGCGCGTCAGGCACATGCGCGGGAACCAGCTCGTCGAAGAAGTGGACGTTTACGATCTGCTTCTGCGCGGGGTTCGAGCGGGGATCCAGCCGCTCGAGTCGGGTGACACATTGCAGGTGCCACCAGCGGGTCCGCGAGTAACGGTTGAAGGAATGGTGCGCCGGCCGGCGATTTATGAATTGCGCGACGAGACAAATCTTGCCCAAGTGCTCGAATTGGCAGGAGGAATTCTGCCCGACGGCTTCGTTGCGGCACATCGAAGTGGAGCGCATTGAAGCTCATGACAAGAGGACGATCTTCAGCCTGGATTTGCCGCTGGGTGACGACGACGCCGCGATTGCGAAGCAGATTCCAGGCGTTCACGGTCCATGACGGCGATCGCGTACGCATCCGTCCCGATCGGCCCTCGACGCAAGATGCGGTGTATCTCGAAGGGCACGTGTTGCGTTCCGGCGCGTTATTCCTATAAAGCCGGGGATGCGCGTCACCGGATCTTTTTTCTTCGTACAACGACCTGATGCCCGAGCCCGACAGTTATGCCGAAATTATTCGTCTCGTGCCGCCGGATTTCCATCCCGAGGTGGAAAGCTTCGATCTGGCCGCGGCACTGGCAAAGCCGGCGGCCTCGCCGAAACTCGATCCGCTGGATACAGTTCGCATCTACAGCCGCTACGATTTTGTGAACGTTCCCACGGTGATGGTGGGCGGCGAGGTGAGAAGGCCTGGCGGTTACCACACCACGGGCCAGGTTCATCTGCGGGACGCGGTATACCAAGCAGGGGGGGTAACGCAGGATGCTGCGCTCGATTCGGCGCAATTGATCCGGTACAACCCGGATGGCACTCTTAAGATCACCACCGTCAATCTGGCGAAGGCGCTGGCGGGCGATCCGATGGAGAACCTGTTGCTCCAGCCGCGCGACCGTCTACTCGTGCATCGCAATGCACAGCGCGTGGATCCGCCGACGGTGTACGTTCGCGGTGAAGTGAGCGCCCCCGGACGTTTTCCGCTTACCGGAAACCTACGCGTGAGCGACTTGATCGCGTTGGGCGGAGGATTGAAACGCAGCGCGTTCTCGCGCACGGCCGATTTGACAAGGTATGTGGGTTCGGATCCTAACAAGGAGTACGGCGGAGAGCATTTCCAGATTGATCTTGCTCAAGCGATGGCCGGCGATCCGTCCAACGATTTTCCATTGCGCGACGGTGACGTTCTGACGATTTCGCGAATACCCGGCTGGGAGGACCGCGGCGCGTCCGTGACGGTCGCCGGTGAAGTGATGCATCCCGGTTCTTACGGGATTCGCCCGGGAGAGCATTTGAGTTCGTTGCTTGCGCGAATGGGCGGCTTTTTGCCCACAGCCTATCCTCGCGCGACGGTGTTCGAACGAGTGGACGTAAGGCAACTGCAGGAGAAGACCCGTCAGGATCTTATTAGCCGAGTGCAGCAACAGGTGGCAAACGTAAAGGTTTCGATTGACGCCAGCGCGACGGAAACAGCGGCGTTACAACAGGCGGCGCTCGAGCAAAGGCAGCGCGTGCTCGAGGCGCTGCAAAGCGCTCCTGTAACCGGGCGGATGGTTGTGCATATTCCGTTGGATCTGAAGAATTTTGCAGGATCACCGGATGATATTGAGCTTCGCGCCGGCGATACGCTTGCGATTCCGAAGCGGCCGGAATTCGTGGTTGTGGGGGGCCAAGTGTTCAACGCGAACGCGCTTACTTGGGAGCCGCGGAAAACGGTCGGCTGGTATCTGAGCAGGGCTGGCGGGCCAACGCAGCTTGCGGACAAGGGCGGCATCTTCGTCATTCGCGCGGATGGATCGGTTGTCAGCGGCCGCGGAAGCGACTGGTGGTCGCACAACATTCAGTCCGTGCGCGTAGAGCCGGGGGACAGCATCATCGTTCCCGAAAAGGCTCTTGGGGGCTCGCAGTTCTGGAGGAACCTGATTGCCATCGCGCAGATCGCGGAGGGTGGTGCAATTACCGCGGCTGCGCTTAAGACCACCGGGATATAGGGTCAGAAGATTGGTGATCGCAAACCGCTGCATACGCGCGCTTGGGTTCGCCATGGCACTCGCAGCTACAACGGGAACTTTAGTGGCGCAAACATACCCGTCCATACACGGTCCGGAAAGTACCCCGCATTATCCGGCGGCGGGTTCGACGTATGTGCCGCTCGAAAGCTGGGTGTATCCCGCAATCGAGCGCTTGGCCGCGTTGCGCTACGTGCGGAGTGAGTTTCGGAGCACTCGGCCGTGGACGCGGACCGAGTGCGCGCGGCTAACCGATGAAGCGGGCGATCGGATTCAGGAGATCATCCGCGATAACGGGAAGGTTCCGGAGGATGTGGCTGAAACCTACAAAGCTCTCGAGCAGGAATTCGCGAAAGAATTGGATGTTATGGGTGGGGATCGCAACCGCTCGATTCAAATGGAATCGGCGTATGCGCGCGTGATGAGCATGTCAGGCCCGGTGCTCGATGATAGTTTCAATTTTGGGCAGACGATTAGCAACGATTACGGACGGCCGGATCGTGAAGGAACGGACGCCATATTGGGTGCCTCAGCGAGGGCTACCTATGGTCCTTTCTTTGCTTACATTGATCAGGAGTACCAACACGCACCGGCCCAGCCGAATTATTCACCCAGTGTGCAGAATGTCGTTACACAGATGAATGCGGGCAATGCCGTATTGCCTCACGGGGCTGCCACGGTGAATCGGCTTCAGTCGCTTGACACCTACATCGGAGTGAATTTCAAGAACTGGCAGATTTCGTATGGCCGTCAGTCGCTCTGGTGGGGTACCAGTGAAAATGGCCCGCTGCTCTTCAGCGACAACATCGACCCTATTGATATGTTTCAGAGTCAACCGCGTGGTGCCCTTCCGCTTGCCGAGCATCCTGAATTTTCTGGGGCCCATCCGAGTGGATTTCATGGTCGGCAAGTTAGGAGGACAGATCAACCCAGTTAGCCCATGGCTACAGAGCCTCCATATCAGTTTAAAGCCTACCGAGAATTTCGAATTTGGAGTCACGCATTCAGCCATGTTCGGTGGGAATGGATTTCCGAACGGTGTAGGTGTTTTCTTTAGAGCTTTCTTTCCGATTAATCGAGTTATCAACCAACTGAACGACGATCTGGAGAACAAGCAGTACATGTCATTTGATTTTCAGTACCGGTTCAAACGTTATGTGACTTTTTACTCTGAATTCTTAGGAAGCGACGATCCGGACCCGTTCAGCGAGCCGTCACGGGACGCTGTCAACACGGGAGTATACTTCGCCCGGCTACCTTGGGTCGGGCCAAAGTTCGATCTTCGTCTGGAAGGCGTCTATACAGCCTCACCGCTGAACACGCCGATTAAACCCAACAATGGCTTTTTACATTATTGGGGCGTTTTTTGGCAGAGTGGTTACACGAATGACGGGGATATCATCGGCAATGCGATCGGGCGCGATGGCATTCGATACCAAGGCTGGCTGACCTATCATCTATCTCCAAAGAACAGTTTACAGTTGAACATTGGACATACAGAGGTTAATCCGGAGTTCGTGCCGGGCGGCGCAAATTGGATGAACTACACGGTCAAGGACGTGCAAAACGTCCGGTCCGGGTTTTACGTTTCAAGCCTGTTTCAGGTGGCGCATCTTAGTTATCCCGTATTGTTCACCTCACCGCGCACGAACGTAACTGCCTCACTTGAGGTCGGCTTCATGTTTGGAACCGTGCGCTGATGAGGCACCGATGGCATTTCTGGACACGGACTGTACGTTGCGAGAGATGAACGATTGACCCAGACGATAGGCAATTCGGGGAACGAAGTGATTCAAGCAACGACATCGGACGATCAAGTGCCCGACGGTGGGTCCGAGCAGGAGCCAAGCACGCCGATTGCTGTTTACTTGGGCCTTCTGTGGGGAGCACGTGCGCAGCTCTGCTGGATGTTAGTCGGCGGATTCATTATTTCCATACTGATTGCTTTTCTAATTCCGACGCGATACGAGTCAACGACTCGATTGATGCCGCCGGATAGCAAGTCCTCGTCTACAGGTTTGGGAATGCTTGCCGCTATGTCGGGCCAACTTGGCGGGCTAGCTTCGTTGGCGGGCGACGCGCTCGGTCTGAACAGTTCAGGAGCGCTCTTCATCGGGATCTTAAATAGTCGCACCGTACAAGATCGTTTGGTGGATCGCTTCAATCTGAAGCAAGTCTATCGCGATCGATTGGATGTCGCGGCCCGCGAGGATCTGGCAGACCGAACAGCAATTTCAGAAGACCGAAAAAGCGGAATTATCACGATCACGGTCGCCGATCACAGCCCACAAAGAGCAGCCTTGATGGCGCAAGCCTACGTGGAGGAACTCGATCGGCTTGTGGCGCAACTCTCAACCTCCTCAGCCCATCGAGAAAGAGTGTTTCTCGAAGAGAGGCTGAAGAGCGTAAAGGCCGACTTGGACGACGCGGCTGAACGGTTTGGCCAGTTCGCAAGCAAGAACACAGCTATCGACATCCAAGCACAGGGTAAAGCCATGGTAGACGCCGCCGCAGAACTTCAAGGTCAGATGATAGCGGCACAAGCTGAACAGCAGGGGCTCAAGCAAATCTATACGGACAGTAACGTCCGTGTTCGAGAGCTCCGGGCTCGTATCGCGGAGTTGCAGAAGCAGTTAGACAAACTCGGCGGTCAAAGTGGAGGGCCCGCGCGGGACCTCTCAAGTGCCGACGATCCTTCATATCCCACGATCCGGCAACTGCCACTGTTGGGTATAACCTACGCGGACCTATATCGTCGCACAAAGATTGAGGAGACCGTTTATGAGGTCTTGACGCAACAATACGAACTGGCCAAGGTGCAGGAAGTAAGGGAGACGCCTAGCGTCAAGGTGCTAGACACAGCAATTATACCAGAGAAAAAATCGTACCCTCCACGATTGTTCATTATGGTCGCCGGGCTCGGGTTGTCGTTCGCTTGTGGTGTTATTTGGATTCTCCTGGCGCGGTACTGGATGGCGACTGACGCAGAGAACCCGAACAAGGCTCTCTTGCTCGAAGTCCTGGGCAGCGCGCGGAGCCAACTGCAGAAGGTTTCGGCCAGCGACTCCATTTGGAGCGGAATGTTGCGGAGCACATTGCATCGCCGAAGCGGGAAAGACGATCTGCCCTAAGAAGTTGCACGGCCTGAAGCTGCCGCGCCTTAGCGTTTGATTCTGAAAGGGTTAGGTCACACATTGCCCTGTAAGTGACGGGGCGAAGCTGTCTAGTCATGTGGAGCAGCACGCAATGGTTCGAATGGATTCAAGTTTTGTGCCGACGCCCGGCGTTCAATGGACTGATGAGTACCGAGCATTGCACTGGTATGTTGCACGCACGTGTGCGAACCACGAAAAGCGTGTCGCCACCCAACTCCATCATAGAGACATCGAGAATTTCGTTCCGCTCTATGAAAGAGTTAGCCGATGGAAGGATCGCCGTGTGCGTTTACAATTGCCGCTTTTTGCGGGCTACGTTTTTGTAAGAATGGTTCTTTGTGAAAGACTTCGAGTTCTTGAAGTACCCGGAGTTGTGCAACTGGTTGGGTTTGGTGGCTTGCCTACTCCGCTCCCCGATGAAGAAATGTCAGCGCTGCGCAGCAATTTAGTCCATCTGCTGCGATCCAAGCCGCACCCGTACCTAGCAGTTGGCCGACGAGTTCGGATCGATAGAGGGCCGCTCGAAGGACTCGAAGGCATTCTAGTTCGAAGAAAGAGCCGTATACGTCTCGTTCTACGGTTAAGCTAATTCAGCGTTCGATTATCGTTGACGTGGACGCCGCAGATGTCGTTCCTCTGGCGAAGACGGCAAGAATAAAACTCGATTCTATTTCCTAAGGAGGAGTAATGAGGATTCTAATTCTGGGTGGCGACGGATATCTCGGATGGCCGACCGCGATGTACTTATCTCGTCGCGGTCACATCGTTGGAGTTGTGGATAACTTCGCCAAGCGCCGCTGGGAGATGGAGCTGAACGTCGAGCCGCTGATTCCTATTCGTACGCTGCATGACAGGGTCGAAGCGTGGCGCGAAAAGTCGAGCCACGAAATAGAATTGTTTGTAGCGGATCTGCGTAACTACGCTGCGATAGAAGGCATGCTGGAGTCTTTCCGGCCGGATGCGGTTGTGCACTACGGGGAGCAGCCCTCAGCGCCGTACTCCATGATCGATCACAATCGCGCCGTGTTCACCCAAACGAACAACGTCATGGGAACACTGAACTTGCTTTGGGCGCTTCGCAAGGTGGCGCCGGATTGCCATCTGGTCAAGCTTGGAACAATGGGAGAATACGGCACACCCAACATTGATATTGAGGAGGGATTCATCGAAATCGAGCACAAGGGAAGGCGCGATGTGCTCCCTTTTCCGTGCCAGCCGGGCTCGTTCTACCACCTTTCAAAGGTACACGATAGCCATAACATGCGGCTGGCCTGCAAGATCTGGAAGCTGGCGGCTACCGATTTGCATCAAGGTGTTGTTTACGGTATCGAGACTGACGAGACCGGTTTAGATGAGCGGCTGGCGACGAGCTTTCACTACGACGAGGTATTTGGTACAGCGCTCAACCGATTTTGCGTTCAAGCGGTGGCAGGTATTCCCTTGACGGTGTATGGAAAGGGCGGCCAGACCCGCGCTTTTCTAAACATTCGCGATACTCTTCGTTGCGTCGAGCTAGCCGTTCTCAATCCAGCACAGGCGGGTGAGTATCGAGTGTTTAACCAATTTACGGAAACCTTCACGATTGGCCAGTTGGCAGACTTGGTTGCTCGACAGGCACAGAAACTCGGACTGTCGGTGAAGGTCAGCCACATCGAGAACCCTCGTGTGGAACTCGATGAACACTACTACAACCCCACGCATACGAAGCTTCTGGCGTTGGGTTTGCAGCCGCATTTTCTTTCTGATGTCCTGGTGGACAGCATGATCAAGCGAATCGTCGAGTTCAAGGACCGCATCAAGCGAGACATCATTCTCCCTCGAGTGAAATGGAACGCCAAAACGAGTGAGTTGGAAGAGCTCAAGTTGACTTGGGCGGGGGCGTAATCGAAACCGCGAGTACACAAGCTGGATCGTTTTTTCCGGAGGACTATTGACTGTCAATAAGGAAGTTTGGGTTCACACACACTCGCCACGTGTCTTGGTGACAGGAGGCGCAGGATTTATTGGAGCCAATCTCGTCCGGATGCTCGTCAAGCAGGGTTATGAAGTCACGGTCCTTGACAATCTGAGCGTTGGCCGACGAGAGAGCCTGGGCGGGCTTCCCCTTCAGTTTATTGAAGGTGATATTTTGGACCCTGCCACCATCCGCGATGCCGTCAAAGGCCAAGGCGGAATCGTTCATCTGGCGGCGCAAACTGGCGTGCCGGGCTCACTTGAAAATCCGAGGAGGGATTGCGAAGTTAATGTCATTGGCACGTTGAATGTGCTCGAGGCCTGCCGAGACGAAATGGCGGATTTGCAAAAAACGAATGGCGCGACGGTTCTGGGGGCTACCTCTCAGAGACGCCCTCGTGTTGTCTTCGCCTCGTCGAACGCGCCTTTGGGACGTCAAACTCCCCCGGCAACCGAGGACAAGGCGCCCCTTCCCGTTTCTCCTTACGGCGCGAGCAAGCTGGCCGGGGAGGCATATTGCTTGGCATACCACGGTTCCTGGGGACTGCCGACGGTTGCGCTGCGGTTTGGAAACGTCTATGGACCTTTCTCGAGCCACAAAGGCAGCGTTGTGGCGAAGTTTATCAAAGACATTCTAGCCGGCAAGAATCTGCAGGTTGACGGCGACGGCGAGCAAACCAGGGATTTCATCTATGTGGGTGACCTCTGCCTGGCGGTCCTGCTCGCGCTCGAATCTGATGTTGCTGGGGAAGTATTTCAAATTGCGACCGGAATCGAAACAAGCATACGGCAACTCGCGGCTCTCGCTCAGCAATCGGCAGTCCGCGACGCGGAAATCCAATACGGTCCTCCCCGACTCGGTGACGTACGGCGGAATTATTCTACGATTTCGAAGGCCAAGCGGGTCCTTGCCTGGGAGCCTGCCGTAGATTTGACAACAGGCTTCAGAGAAACCTGGGAATGGTCCAGAAACCAATTCCATAACAGTCGCCAGGAATCACGGTTGGGTGGAGCTTTGATTGCCGGTAAGTGATCCCAATACTGGACTAATCGAGCGGAACGAAGAGACGCCCGTCATTCTGGCGGCAGACGGAATTGCAGAGCCCGCACCACGGCTTCGCATAAGAACGTCGGTACTGGTGAGTTTGACGCTCTTCACCGGCGGACTTCTAGAGCTCGTAAAGAATTCCGCAATCGCATACCGCTATGGATCTGGCGCAGACACGGACGCTCTGTTTGCGGCTTATCTCATTCCAGCGACTTACGCTTCGTTTTGGGCTTCGTCCTGCCTGGTAGGCATGGTTCCTCTGCTTTCAATGCGAATGAGAGAGGATAGGAAACGGCTACCGGACCTCGCTGGATCAATCCTGCTGGTGTCGGCCATTTCGACAATCGCCTTGGCCTGTATTGGGTATATGGTTGCGCCGGGGCTTGTGCACGCGCTGGTACCCGGTTTCGACTCCGTGTACCAGCACAAGGCCGTTTTTCTATTTCGTCTCCTAACGCCTCTCTTCGTATTCGTGGGCCTCGCTGGGGTCGCTACGGCAATCCTGAACAGTCAGCACAAGTTCTTTTTAGCGGCTTCCCAGAAAGTAATCGTGAATGTAATTGTTCTGTACGGCCTTTTCGCCTGGTCCTCAAGCACGGGCATAGAGTGGCTGGCAAAGCTGATTGTAGCTGGCACCGCGGTTTATGCAGTTGCGCTTCTTGGGGACCTTTTCATGTCGGAGGTGCGTCCGCGGTTCTGCCGGGTTCCTAAGTGGGAGCTGCAGGCGATTCTTGCTGCCATCCTGTTGCCTTTTTCGGCACTGACGATACGGCAGGCCAGCGTACTGTTCGAGCGGGCGATTGCGTCGTTTTTGCCGTCCGGAAGCATATCGGCGCTAACCTATAACTTTCAAGTTGTCGGCGGCTTTAGCACCGTGATCAGCGCGGGGCTTGTGACAGTGTTGCTACCCAGGCTTGCGCAGCAGAACGCCGGGCACGAGCGCCTAGCCCTGATGAGGCAAGGTTTTTACTACTTGCTAGTAATTTTGTTGCCTCTAGCGATGGGTGCGTTTTTGCTTTCTAGATCGTTCGTATCCATTCTGTTCTTCCACGGGGCCTTCAGCGCGGCAAGTGCCGACTTGGCGACGCGTGTTTTTCGAATGTACGCATTTTCGATGCTGTTTCCCGAGATGGCGGCACTGCTCCAAGTACCTTTCTGGGCAGACCAGCGCTATCGGCTGCTCATTGCGCACAACGGGATGATGGCGGGTGTCAATGTTGTGCTTGATTTGCTGCTTGTGCGGATGATCGGTGTACCAGGTCTGGCCTTGGGCTTCACTCTGACGGGCTTAGTTTCGGGCGGGCGGATGGCTTGGCTCCTTCATCGGGATTACGGTTTGCTGTGGACCAAGGAGAGGCTGTCTGATTTGTGTAAGCCCTTGGCTGCGACGCTGGTGATGCTTGCGGTGATTCTCGCGGTCCAGAAGCCCTTCTCGGCGTTCGTGTTTTACCGAACGAGCCCTTTTCGAGGCGAGATTGTTCGAACCGCGGCTCTTGTAATCCTCGGATTCATAACATACGCCGTCGCAGGTATTTCAACACGAATGGAACCGTTTCCGGCTCTCTTCCTTACTCTTCGGACCTACCGGCAGACACTGAAGAGGGAAGGCTAGCCGTGAATCGACCAATGCTGTTTGTTCGCCACTCTCGGCGCCTGGGGCTATTGAAACCGTCCGCCATGAACTCTTCGCTATCTTCGACGCTCGTTGCGTTCCGCAAGGTACGAACTAGCGACCTTAGTTCTCTGTTCTGGAAGATTGGCACCAGTGGACAATGACATCAAGCATTCGCGAACAAAGCACCGCTTCGGCAGGTGGCTGGCGCTTAGCGTATTATCGGCGATTCTCACCTATTTCGTCATCCAGTTTGTCTGGGAGGGCGACGGGCTTAACGCTTCAGCGATTTCGGGTGCCTGTTTCCTTTTTGTGGGCTTGGCAGTAGCCTTCTCCGCGCTGTGGATGCGGCGGCCGCTACTTGACAACCCGTTTTATGTGGCGTTTTTCACTTATGTATTTTTCCTCGGAGTGGCACCCCTTCTCGTAGGTTTTCTGAACCCCTTGTCGAAAGTCGTCCGAACTGATGCTTACATTGAGCCTGCTCCGTGGATAATCGGGCTTTCGTGGGCCGGGCTCCTGATGCTGACGTTAGGGTATCGCCTAGGGAGCCGGCGACGGAAACGGGGTGGACAGAAGCGTCTTAAGGTCGAGTATGAGTCGCGTTCGACTCTGCTTCTTCGGGGCGGCTTGGGATGGACGCTAATTGGTGCAGCGGGTGCCGTGAGCTATCTGTTGAGCGTCGGCGGACTATCGTACCTTCTTCAAACCGTGTATGGTACCCGCGAAAATGCCTCTGTTTACGCCGGACTGTACAACATGTTACGGCCGGGCCTGTTTCTCCTCACGGCGTGGGCCTTTGTCAGCAATGCGGGGTCGCGAATACTTTGGTTCCTGCTGTTGGCATACGCTTGCTTTGACCTCTTTTGGTTTGGACCACTTAGTGGATCCCGGAGCCAAATCATCACCTTGATGCTAACACTGTTCTATATTGCAAGATACACACGAGGTCGGCCGATTAGTCTCGTTGCAGGTGTTTCTGGGCGAAGATGGCTAATTGTGGTTGGCGTGGCGCTCGTTCTAGTATGGGGCGCACTCAGAGGGTCTTCGATCGAGGACTTGGCTTCCGGTGACTCGGCACAAATTGAGCTGGTGGCCGGCATCGAAGGCGCTTTCGCTGAGACTTTGTACGTGCCTTACCAAGGATTTGAAAGCGTACTTCAAATGACCCCAAGGCAGATTCCCTATCAGTGGGGTGGGACTCTGTTTGATTCGCTTACTGTTTTTATTCCACGAGCTCTGTGGCCTTCGAAGCCGGGGTCACTCGGTGACTGGCTCGCAACGACGATATACGGGACGGATACCGGCTTTAACACGGTGGCAACGTGGGCGGGTGAGCTCTACCTAAATTTCGGTTGGCTCGGTTTGGTCTTCGGGATGTACGGCACAGGGCTTGTGTGTGCAAAACTTGCGCAGTTACGGACGGATGATGTTCGGAACATGAACACGAGACAGGCTCTGCTGGCGGCTGTTTGGTTCCCTTTGCCGCTGGTGTGGATCTGGGGAGGCAGCAATGCCGCCATCTGGCACGTACTGTTTAACGTAGTGCCGATATGGCTCGTGTTCAAGCTTTATGAACCAGTCCCCAGTCAATCTGCACGGCTTCAGATTCGTGTCCCTGAGATCGCGAGCTGAGCAACAGAGTTCATGAAGCGGCGCGGCTCCCCTAAACCCCTTCACGTGATGAACGTCTTGAGCGACGAGCGGGTCGGCGGACCCCAGTTGAGGGTTCTCCAGGTTGCCCGTGGTTTGAGAGGGAGCGGTTTTGAAACTCATGTTGTCACACCCGCTGGCGATCCTCGATTCGCAATGCTGTTAGCCGATGCGGGCATTCCGCATCATGAAATCAACTTAGTTAGGCCACGCCAAACGCTGAACCCGCTGCCACAGTTGCGTTTTGCGGGGCTGTTTTGGCCGAATGTGGAGACGCTGCGCAAGATCATCCGGTCGAATGGCATCCAGATCGTCCATACCAACGGTTTGATGAATGTTCAGGCCGCGGTTGCGGCACGGCTCGAAAGAGTCGCTCTGGTTTGGCATTTGAACGATGTACTGACGCCAAAGTTGGTGCGAACTGCTCTCTTGCCGCTCGTGGGCGCCTGGTCGGCACAGATCGCGGTGGCTGCTGGGGCCGTTGGGAACTATTATTTTTCGGCGACAACCTCGATCAATAGCCGCTTGAAAGTGCTATATGCCCCTGTGGACACATCCCGATTTCGCCCCGGGAATAGCGATTCGGCGGTGCGCCGGGAACTTGGCATATCGGACGAGTGTCTGGTGATCGGGACTGTTGGGAACTTCGATCCGGTGAAGGGGCACCTCCATTTGCTCGAGGCCGCTCAAAAGATCAAGCAACGCGTTCCGCGGGCAAAGTTCTTGCTGGTGGGCGAGAGATTGAACAACCGGCAGAAGTATTGGGCGATGCTTTCTCGGCGGACTGAAGAGCTTGGGTTGAAAAATGACGTCATTTTTGCAGGGCGCCGAACGGATATGCCGGAAGTGTTCCGTGCTATGGATATCTACGTGCATCCTTCGGAATCGGAAGCGTGCCCTATGGCCGTGCTCGAAGCCAGCGCTTCTGGCCTGCCCGTGGTTGCCACAGACGTCGGGGGCGTGCGCGAGTTGGTCGTCAATGGTGAAACAGGTTTTGTAATCGAGGCGAAGAGTCCAGGTCAAATTGCCTCAGCCGTTTTTCGTTTGTTGGACGACGACAGTTTGAGGCAAAGATTGGGTGAAGTCGGCGCAAGGCGCATGAGCGAATTGTTCTCCCTGGAAGCCTGTGTCGAGCAGCACATTCAGGTTTACAACGCGGCATTGGAGAAATCTAACTAGTGGCTGGAGATTCCAAGCGGACCGCAGTTGTGGCTGCAGAGCGCGGAGAACAGGAACTCGTCTCGGATTTGGAGATCAGCCGAGTTCGAAACGCTTATTCGCGCCGCGACGAACAGCGAGAACACGAGCTCTACACGTGTTTCAACGTGGCTTTTCTCTATCATGCGCAGGAGCGCGAACGGAAAATACTTCAGCTGTTGAGGGGTGCCGGCCGGAACGATCTCAAAAGCATGAAGATCCTCGAAGTTGGGTGCGAGAAAGGCCGTTTGCTCGTAGACCTAATGCGGTGGGGAGCGCGGCCGGAAAATCTGTGTGCTGTCGATATTTTGCAGGAGCATGTGACCGAGGCAAAGCGGATTTGTCCAGGTTCGGTTGCTATCCAAGCAGAAAACGCCGCCAGCTTAAGCTTCCCAGATGCCACGTTTGATCTGGTTGTGCAAGGAACCACGTTTAGCTCGATTCCGACTGGCGAAGGTAGAGCGCAGGCCGCCCGCGAGATGCTGCGAGTCTTGTGCCCAACCGGCACGATTCTCTGGTATGACTTTTCGTACGACAATCCCCGAAATCCCGACGTCCGGGGATTGGGCAAGCGGGATATCCGGGGCTTCTTCCCCGGCTGCAGTGTAACTTTGAAGCGAGTCACTCTGGCACCTCCGCTTGCGCGATTGATCGCACCGCGGTCGCGATTTGTTTTTGAAGCTCTGACGGCGCTCAGGTTTCTAAGCACACATTACGTAGGTCTCATCACTCGCGAGCACTAAATCTAGGTTGCTTCGTCTTTCGCGTGAACTTGGTCAAATATTGTGGTGTCTTTCTAGAAGCTGTAATTTCAGCTAAAGGGACCTATTGAATGTATGTCTTGGGTATCAATGCCTACCACGCGGGCGCATCGGCATGCTTGATTAAACATGGGCAACTCGTGGCTGCCGTTGAAGAGGAGCGCTTTCGCAGAATTAAGTACTGTGCTGGTTTCCCAACACAGGCTATCCGATACTGCCTGGAAAGGGCTGGAATCAGCGCCCAAGATATAGATCACATCGGAATTTCCCGGGACCCGAATGCCAACCTTCATAAGAAAGTGCTTTTTGCGTTGCGCAGGAGGCCCAGTCTGCGCATGGTTCAGCAGCGGCTCGCAAACATGGCCGCGGTGCGAGACGTGAAGAAGGCATTCTGCGCAGCCTTGGCCGTCGATCCGTCTTCGATCCGAGCGGAATTCCATAACGTTGAGCACCACCGCGCTCACATGGCAAGTGCCTTCTTCGTTTCGCCCTTTCAAGAGGCGGCGCTGATTTCGGTGGATGGGTTTGGTGATTTCGTAAGTACAATGACCGGAATTGGAAGAGGAAATAAGATCGAGCCCCTGGATACCGTTAATTATCCGCACTCCCTCGGTATTTTCTACACTGCGGTGACGCAATGGCTGGGATTCACAAAATTCGGCGATGAGGGCAAGGTCCAAGGGCTAGCGGCGTATGGCCAGCCGAACCATTTGGACGCGCTACGAAAGGTCGTGCGCCTAAAATCGAATGGCCTATTTGACCTGGATTTAGATTACTTCGTTCATTGGGCGCAAGGTGTGGATATGACGTGGGAGGACGGGGACCCGTCGCTAGGAACCGTCTATTCGACGAAATTTGTCGACAAATTTGGGCCGCCCCGTACGCCGGGAAGCGAGATCACGCAATCGTATGCAAATATGGCGGCTCTGTCCAGGCCATGCTTGAGGAAGCCGAATTTCACCTCGTGCGGCATCTGCATCAAGCAACGAAGCTCGATGCGATCTGTATGGCGGGCGGAGTAGCGCTGAACAGTACATTCAACGGCAAAGTTTCTGCTTCAAACGCCATTCAAAGAGATTTTTGTTCAGCCTGCCGCCAGCGATGCCGGCACGGCTCTTGGCGCCGCGTACTATATTTATCATCAGATTCTCGACAAGCCGCGCTGTTACGTGATGAATCACGCCTACACCGGGCCTTCGTTCTCTAACGGGCATATTGAAAGTGTCTTGCGCGGGCACAACCTTAGCTAAACACACTCCGAGACGGAAATCGCACGGATCGCTGCGCAGCGAATCGCCGATGGTGACGTCGTAGGATGGTTTCATGGCCAAATGGAATGGGGTCCTCGCGCACTGGGCAATCGTAGCATTCTAGCCGACCCGCGACGCTCGGATATGAAGGCCATACTGAATGCGCGAATCAAACACCGAGAAACGTTTAGACCGTTTTCGGTTTTATGGGAACGCGTTGGTGATTATTTTTCCCGACCAAACCTACCCCGATCCATTCATGATCAAGATATATAACGTGTTGGAGTCCAAGCGGAGTCAGGTGCCGGCGGTCACGCACGTTGATGGAACAGGACGCCTCCAAACTGTTGCCAGAGGATCAGAACCCCCTTTATTTGGCAGCTGATTAGCAACCTCGCCGAGATCACGGGCGTGCCCGTCGTTCTAAATACGTCGTTCAATGAGAACAAACCGATCGTGTGCCAACCCGAGGAAGCCGTGGAATGCTTTCTGCGCACGCGAATGAACGGGTTAGCCCTCGGAAATTACTTTATTCAGAAGAGAGAATATTCATAAAATGGCCGGATCGTTCGTCCCCGTGGAATCTTCGTTGCCGAGGACGCTCATTTTGTCCGCAGGTTATTGTGCGCGTTTTATTACTTAGCCCCTACTATTCGCCTGATCTCGCCCCAGACGCGTCTCTTTTTGAGATGCTGTGTACCGATTTGGTTCGGGCAGGACACGGCGTATCCGTAATCTGCGCTGTGCCCAACTATCCGACAGGTCGAGTCCCAAGACAGTTTCGCGGTCGCCTCATTCGGCGTGAGACTCGGGACGGTGTTGACATCACACGCGTATGGCTTCCCAGCATCAATCGCGCGAATCTGTTCCTGCGCTTTCTGGCGGTTATCTGCTACCAATTACTAGCGACGCTCGTGGCCTTCGTTCGCCGCTTTGACGTCTTGATTACCGTCAATCCGGCTTTCGAAAAAATAATCCCGATCTTGGCTCTTTGTGTGTTGAGAAGAAGGCCGATGATTTTTTGCGTGTACGACATTTATCCGGATATCGGTGTCCGGCTTGGGATCTTTCGGCATGGCACAATAGTTCACATGGTCAGAGCGATGGAGGAGTTCTGCTATGCGAAATCCGTTTTCGTGCAAGTGTTGTCGGAAGGGCATCGAAAGACTCTTCGGGCGAGAGGTGTCGCTGAGCTGAAGTTAGCGGTCGTGCGGCCGTGGGTTGATACGGACTTCATTTACCCGAATGCGCGAGAGAATCTATTCTCTGCCGAACACAACTTGGACAAGTCGTTTGTTGTAATGTATGCGGGCAATTTTGGACTTACGCAAGGCTTAGAGCTGTTGGTGGGAACCGCAGCACACTTAGCGACGGAACCAACGATTCGGTTTGTACTGGTCGGAAAAGGCGAAGCTCAGACAACTCTCGAGACGTCGTGTCAATTTGCAAAGCTGACTAATGTTCAGTTTATTCCTTCACAACCGCGCGAGCAGTTACCCAATATGCTTGCCTCAGCAGATGTCGCGCTGGTCATGCTTAAGAAAGGGTTCGGGATGGACTCGGTCCCGTCCAAGACCTATTCAATCCTCGCTAGCGGCCGGCCCATCCTCGCGGTCGTGGATCGGGGTTCTGATACCTGGGAACTAATTCAGCACGCCGACTGTGGCGTTTGCGTTCAACCTGGAGACCATGAGGCTTTGGCTCAAGCGATTCTAAAGCTCAGCCTGGACAAACTGGAATGTGCACGGTTAGGCGCAAACGGTCGCGCGTATGCAATGCTGCACCACTCAAGAAATTCTGCCTGCGATCGCTATCAAGTGCTTTTGTCTTCCCTAGGTGAACGTGGCACCAGGATAGCGGGAAGAATTGATACGCAAGTAGGTCGGGGAGCGACGCCTGACCGAGAGTAGTCAGAGTAGTCAGCGCGATCGCCCTCGCAACCAATGACGATCAAAACCTCTGAGTTGCAAGTTCCATTTCATCGTGCCGCAGTTGGCCAAGGGGAAATCGACGCGGTCGCGGAGGTGATACGCTCTGGGTGGTTAACCATGGGAGCGAAGACGCTCGAGTTCGAGCAAGAGTTTGCACGATTCATCGGAGTGCCTCATGCGGTGGCGGTCAATTCCTGTACGTCTGGTTTGCACCTGGCGTTGGAGGCGATAGGGTTGCAGCCAGGCGACGAAGTGTTACTTCCCACGACAACATTTACCGCAACGGCTGAAACGGTCACTTACTTAGGTGGCCGCCCTGTACTGGCGGATATTGACCCAGCCACGATGAATCTTGATCCCGAGGATGCGCGAAAGCGAATAACGCCGCGGACGCGAGCCATTATTCCGGTGCATTTGGCGGGACAACCCTGTGACCTAGCAGAAATTCATGCTGTCGCTAAGGCCCACAACCTCCATGTTATAGAGGACGCGGCCCACGCCCTTCCTGCGAGCTACCGTGGTCGGTCCGTTGGCTCGATCAGCGAGATGACCGTGTTTAGCTTCTACGCCACTAAGACGCTTACGACCGGCGAAGGGGGCATGGTTACCACACACAACGAAGCGTTCGCCGACCGGATGAGGATGATGCGTCTCCACGGCATTTCTCGGGATGCATGGAGGCGATATAGCGGTGAAGGAAACTGGTATTATGAGGTCCACGAAGCCGGGTACAAGTACAATTTGACCGACTTGCAGGCGGCAATCGGCTTGGTCCAACTCGCGAAGTGTGACGCGTTAAATGCGGCCCGTGAAAGAATCGCGCTACGCTACGACACTGCATTTTCCAGGAACGAGGTTCTCGAGGTTCCCACGGTTCGCGCCGACCGTACCACTGCCTGGCATTTGTACATTCTTCGGCTGCAGCCCGGCAAACTCGAAATTAGCCGCGATCACTTGATTGAAGAATTGCGAAGGCGCGGGATCGGGACGAGCGTTCACTTTATCCCGCTTCATCTTCACCCTTACTATCAGCGGACTTTTCACTATCGAAAAGGAGACTTCCCCCGGGCAGAAGCAGAATACGAGCGATGCATTTCGCTTCCCATTTATCCGGACATGAGCGATGACGCGATCGGGTATGTCATCTCGACAATCGAGGAAATCTGCAAAGACAGGCGGCTCCAACGCTTGAGGCCCGTGGATGGAAGATGACTCCCGGCAGGAAACGGCAGTGAGCGCTTCTGAACTGCCAGACGAAGTCATGGACACAAAGGTCGAACAGAAGGGCTTCTATCCATTGGTTGGGAAGCGGCTCGTCGACATTGTGTGCTCCAGCGTAGGGCTCTTAATTCTGAGTCCGTTACTAGCTCTAGCCATGATTCTAGTAAGAGCTTCTTCAGCGGGACCTGTGTTTTTCGTGCAAGAAAGAGTTGGGCTTCGCTGTAAGCTCTTTCGACTAATTAAGTTTAGGTCGATGCGCGTGGGTGCCGATCGCTCAGGTCCCGCGATAACCTCCTCCGGAGACAGCCGCATCACGCCTGTCGGCGCTTTCTTACGAAGAACAAAGATAGATGAATTGCCGCAGCTGTTGAATGTTCTAATGGGAGATATGAGTCTGGTTGGACCGCGCCCGGAGAATCCCAATTACGTACGAGACTACACGAAGGTCCAGCGGGGCCTATTGCGGGTTCGTCCGGGCATCACAGACCCTGCTTCGATTGCATATCGGCACGAGGAGCACCTGTTGGCCTTAGAACCGGATCCCGAAAGGTACTATCGAGAGCATCTTCTTTCAGATAAGCTGGCTTTGAGCCTGGAATACGTTGAACATATATCCCTGGCTCGGGATATTTCGATCCTGATGCGGACCGCTGGTTCTCTGTTCAGGACGACTCCCGAGACGCTTCGAAGCACCAAATCATGAGACAGAACCATATCGAGAAATTGTCGCACTATGTTTTTAATAAGCGGCCCTGGTTTATCCATTTGTTTCACGCCGTCCTGGTCCTTTGCTCCCTATCGCTTGCTTGGTTGCTGCGATTCGATTTTAGCCTACCGGATAGACGCCTTCTTTTTTGGGGAAGCTTCGTCCTTATTGCGATACGGCTCGTATCGCTTTCGCTGTTCAACCTGCATCGCGGGTGGTGGCGGTATGCAGGGCTGCGGGATGGGCTCGATATCCTTTTCGCGGTTTCTTTGGGGTCGGTGATCTTCTGGGGTGTAGCAACAGTCGTTCCGCAGTTACATGGTTTCCCCAGGTCCATATATTTCCTTGAAGGACTATTTACGTGCGGAGCTTTGGTCGCAGTCAGATTGCTTTCGCGCGTCCTCGCGGAGTCCGTGCGTCGAGATGTCACGAACTCGTCTAAGCGAGTGATTCTGATAGGGGCCGGATTCGCGGCTCAGATGATCATCAGGGAGTTAAGACGTTCGGAGAGCGGCCTAGAAGTAGTTGGATGTGTTGATGATGACGAATCGAAGCGGGGCATCCGGTTGCATGGCGTTCCGGTACTTGGCACTGTATCGGAGTTGGCCAGCGTCCTTGCAGGTTACCCGGCTGATGAGATTCTAATCGCAGTGCCATCGGCCACAGGCAAACAGATGCAGAGATTCACAGAGGCCTGCGCACAAACGGGGCTTCGCTTCCGAACCGTGCCCGCCCTGCGCGATATAATCGACGGACATGTTACGATTCGCGAGTTTCGCGATGTCGATCTCGACGATTTATTGGGGCGACAGCCGATTGAGAGCGACGTAGAGTTTGTTCGTCAGCAGATTGAGAAACGGATTGTACTCGTTACTGGAGCGGCTGGATCCATCGGGTCCGAACTATGCCGCCAGATTGCCAATCTTCGTCCGGCGAAGCTGATTTGCCTCGATCAAAGTGAAACAGGGATATTTTATCTTCAGAGAGATCTGCAGGAAGTACACAGTGTGGATCGCGTCTTCTGCGTAGCGGATGTCGGCAGTCGCGAAGGAATTCGTCGTATCTTTGCCGAACACGGGCCCCAGATAATCTTTCACGTTGCGGCGTACAAGCATGTTCCGATCATGGAAGCGAATGTCGAGGAGGCAGTAAACAACAATGTGTTCGCGCTGATCGATCTTCTCGACGTTGCGGAGGAATTCGGAGCTCAGAATCTTGTTCTGATATCTTCCGACAAGGCCGTAAACCCTAATAATGTGATGGGGGCCACCAAGAGGATTGGGGAGCTTCTGTTGGCGAGCAGGCCGCCGAACTCTTTGTGCTGCGTTTCGGTAAGATTTGGAAATGTGCTGGGCTCCAGTGGCAGCGTGGTACCCATCTTTCAAGAGCAGTTGAGATTGAATCAGCCCCTTACGATTACCCACCCGGAAATCAGCCGTTTCTTTATGACGACTGCGGAGGCTGTATCGCTCGTTCTTCAGGCCTTCGCGCTGGGCGACCACGGGAATATCTTGGTATTGGATATGGGTGAGCCTGTTCGCATCCTGGATCTCGCTCGCACCCTGATTCGCTTGACAGGGAAGCACGAAGACGAAGCCCAAATCCGTTTCACGGGCCTCCGAAAAGGGGAAAAGCTATCTGAAGAGCTTTTTTACGCTACCGAAGAAGTTGTTGACACGGGGCGCCCAAAGGTCCGGCGGGCGAGGGGCTTCCAGCAGAATTGGCAGCTTCTCAACAGGCAAATCGCTGAGCTGAGGGAAGGCCTGACTTCGCATAATACCGGGCGGATCCGAGAAAACCTGCGCAAGATTGTGCCGGAATACACCTTTGAGACGAGTAGTGAAGATGCCGACTTCGAACCCGCGACGCGTCAGGAATTGCATCGGTCGGCGCGCCAGATTTGAGAAGAGCTGAACGATTTGCCGATGGTTCCGAGAGAAATCTGCGCCGTAACTGGCGCGGGCGGATGCGTCGGTCCGGCACTTGTTCGCCAGCTTGTTGCGGCGGGCTACGGCGTACGCGCGTTTGTGCGTCGCAGCCCGAGTGCCGGTCTTCTTCCTCCGGAAGTTGAAATATGTGTTGGCGACATCTCTGATCAAGCTTTGGTCATGGGTCTCACTCGTGGCGCGAAATACGTATTTCACTTGGCCGCCAGACTCGATGACGCCGAGTTGCCTTCTTCTCCCACAAGGGAGTACACGCGTGTGAATGTCGAGGGAACTCGGACAGTCCTAAATGCTTGTCGAGAATCAGGCGTAGAGCGCCTTATTTACTTCAGCACAATCAACGTGTATGGCAGCGCGCTTGGCGGATTTTCTGGTTCGGCTGAAGAGAAGGACGTTGTTGATGAAGATACGCCTCCCCGACCTACGGGCGTTTATGCGGAGACAAAGCGGCAGGCGGAACAGGTCGTCCTCGAAAGCGCTGGGCAAGGGCAGACGCGGGCGACCGTGTTGCGGTTCGCAGCGATCTACGGGCCTCGCATGAAAGGTAATTACGTGCGTCTGGTGAAGCGCCTTCGTAGGGGACTCTTCGTGCCTCTGGGCGATGGAAAGAATCGCAGAACGCTTGTTCACGAAGACGATGCCGCACGCGCCGCACGTCTGGCGGCGGAGCACGCGAGTGCCGCCGCACGAATCTACAATGTCAGCGACGGCCAGATCCATTCAGTCCGCGAAATCCTTCTGGCCATTTGCGCGGCTTTGGGTAGGAATCCGCCCCGTGCCCACGTTCCTCTTTTGGCCGCGACCACGATAGCGCGATCTGGAGACGCTCTTCTGAAGCTAGCGGGCGTTGCTCCTCGTTACGCTGCCGCGGTCGCGAAGTTTACGGAGGACAGGGCCGCACGAGCCGAGAGGATAACAGAAGAGTTGGGCTTCGAGCCTAGTGTAGACTTGAGTTCCGGATGGGCCCGGACAATTGCGGCCTGGAATCCGGAAGATCGGCTCGTGGGGCAGGCGTTGGTTGGCTCTTCGTGAGTTTCGCCTCTGGTTCGTAGTCGCCATTGATCACCCAACAAATGAATCATCCGTCTCTAAACGTGCTCATCTTTTGTCTTGGTGCCAGCTTTGCAGTTTCGTATCTGGTGACCAGCCTAAGTGTTAGCATTTCTCTAAGGCGCGGTCGGCTTGACGTTCCCAATGAAAGAAGCTCTCATTCTGAGGCAATCCCTCGTATGGGTGGTATTGGAATTCTGGCGGGCTTCCTGGTCCCGATCGCAATTCTGCTCGTGATGGTGCCTGCTAGCGGCCCGTTCGCGTGGGTTTTCAGGAGAGATCTACTGACTGCAGTGCTGGCGGGTTTCGTTCTGGGTGGTGCCGGAATTTGCGACGACCTGCGCCGTTTGACTGCATTTCAGAAATTCTCCGTTCAACTGATTTTTGCCGTTGGGGTCATGACGTTCGGGATTCCGTTCGCTGGGTCTGGAATCACACCAGACAGTGGGTCGATTCGGGGCATTCTTGCGGATTCCGCGAGCATCGGTTGGCTGATTGGATTCACGAATTTTTTCAATTTTATGGATGGCGTCGATGGAATGGCCGGTGGCGCAGCCGTAATCTATGGTGGGTTTCTCAGTTACTTTGCGTTTCAACAACAGGCACCCGGAGTCTGTGTCGTTTCACTCCTGGCTGTTGGAGCGTGCCTCGGATTTCTCACCCAAAATTTTCCGCGGGCCCGTACGTTCATGGGCGACGAAGGCAGCCTTTTCCTTGGGATGCTGTTTGCCGTAATGTCTCTGGGCCTGTTTCGATCATCTCGGAATCCTACAATGATTTTGTCATTTTTCCTTCTCTATTCAGTGGTTCTTTATGACTGTAGTCTGACAATCATGCGGCGACTAATTGCTGGAGAGAATATCTTCCGCGCGCACCGCACCCATCTTTACCAGAGGCTCGTGACGCACGGGTGGAGTCATCCAGAAGTGACATTTCTTTACTTGGGTCTGACGATCCTGGGTGGGGCCCTGGGCGTCATTTGCCAACACGTGCCTGTGGTCTACCAATCGGTAGCCGTCGGTGCAGACGCCGTGGCACTCGCAGGTCTAACAGTGCTGGTTCACACAGTCGAGAAGCGTGCAGTACCTACCGTTCTGCCGGCTGATGGACTCTCGACCAGTTCCGTGAAGCGAGAAGCCAAGAGATTCGTGGCAGGACGGGGTTAGCGTGAGTCGCGGGCAAGAGTTTGACTATCGCAGTTTACCGTTTCAATGCGAATCTGTTTCCTGACCAAGTATTCTTCCGCGGGTGCTAGCAGCCGGGATCGATGCTACCAATTCGCTGAACCTTTTCGACGAAAAGGCCACAGCGTCGATTTCAGTCATCTGCTCGGAGATGATTATGTTTATCGTCTTTATTCACGCCGCCGGGCATCCGCGATGACGCTTGCGTTTGCATTTATGCGTCGCCTGCGTGCCGTAATCTACGCGTGGCAATATGACGTGGTCGTTTTGCAGTGCGAAGCTTTTCCTCGAATGCCCACCCTATTAGAACGTTTGCTTTTCTTCTTCAATTCCAATGTCATTTTGGACATCGATGACGCCTGGTATGAAGTCTATGCGGACAAGCCGTATCTTCGCTCGAAGTTTCCTTGGTTGATGCGCAAGAGCCGAGCGGTCGTGGCGGGGAGCCGCATCTTGGCAGAGTTCGCGGCGCGTTTTAGTCATTCAGTAACTATAGTGCCGACCGTAGTAGACATGACCAGGTATGTGTCAAAGCAACCCCAAGAGAAGGAGGTTGCCGGGCTCGAAATTGTTTGGCTTGGGTCACCGCCCAATTCCAAACTTTTGTTGCCTGATCAGAATGTTTGGCAGCGCTTGAGCAAGATGTATCCGAACCTTGTATTCAAGTTTGTTGGCGTTTGGGACGATTTTCACTTGGAAGGAGTGCGCTACCGCGTGGTTCAATGGTCGGAGACGACGGAGGCGCAGGAAATCGGATCGGCGGACATTGGCATTATGCCGCTCCGGGACGAGCCTTTTTACAGAGGGAAATGTGCCAAGAAAATCATCCAGTATATGGCCGCCGGGCTGCCCGTGGTTGCTTCGGCCGTAGGGGCGAACGTCGACGTCGTGCTAGAAGGCGAAACCGGGTTCCTGGTCACTTCCGAAGCGGAATGGGTGACAGCTCTGTCCGCACTCATTGAAGATGCCGGCTTACGTCAGCGCATGGGCGAGCGAGGGCGGAGCCGCGCGGGAAAGCTCTATTCGATTGATGCTGTTTTCCCGGTGCTGGAGGCTGTCCTTGCTGGAGTTGCGGGATCAAGCTCAGTCCCGCTCGAGGACGGTCAATGCACATGAGAAGACACGTGGAAGAGTTTCCCGCTAAGCTAGCGACGCAGGCGGCCGGTCGTCGGGCAGCGTGTTAATCAGGATCCCGCGAAAGTCTATGCCGGCTTCCCGTTTGAGGTCGCCGCAGTTCATCTGCTTGCCGAGTTGTAAGTAACGGTTTCGATTCTAAGAGGCATTGTTTGTGAAGGCACTATTCTTAGTTACAGAAGACTGGTACTTTTTGTCTCACGCTTTGCCGCTTGCCCGCAGGTTGCGCGACTCGGGCGCTGAAGTCGTCGTAATGACGCGCCTGCAAGGCCTTCGCGATGCCATAGAAGCAGAAGGTTTTCGAGTAATTCCGTGGCAGGTCGTGAGGAGGAGTCTTAACCCATTCCACGAGCTTATAGCCTTCTCTCAAGTCCTGCGGACATATAAAAGCGAGCGGCCAGACCTAGCCCATCACTCAGCGCTAAAGCCTATTGTGCACGGTGGCATCGCGGCGCGATTGTGTGGTGGAATCCCGTCCGTCAACGTTGTAGTTGGTCTCGGATATGTTTTCGCTAGCTCGACACTTAAGATGCGTGTGGTCCGATGGCTTCTGAGCGGATTGCTCGGAATCGCTCTCCGGGCAAAGTCTGCGAAGACTGTCTTTCAGAACAATGATAACCGTAAAGAACTTCTCGAACTGGGTGTTTTGATCGCGGATCACGCGGTCGTAATTCGAGGCGATGGAGTCGACAAACAACATTTTCACTCTAAACCGGAACCTAACGGGACACCGGTGATTATGATGGTATCGAGGATGCTATGGGAAAAGGGTGTTGGAGACTTTGTCCAGGCTGCCGAAATAATTCGTCAAGAAGGAATAAAAGCAACGTTCGTATTGGTGGGCAAACCAGATCCGGGGAATCCCGGGTCGATTCATGAATCTCAACTAAATACTTGGTGCGCAAGCGGTGTCGTCGAATGGTGGGGTAATCGCGACGATATGCCCAATGTGATTGGTCAGTCCAACATCGTTTGCTTTCCTTCGTTTTATAGCGAAGGGGTTCCTAGAGTCCTGTTGGAAGCTGCCTCTTGTGGTAGAGCGATCGTAACCACGGATACACCCGGGTGCCGTGACGTAGTTCGTCACGGTGAAAACGGGATTCTGGTGCCACCTCACGATCCTATGGCACTGGCTGGGGCATTGAAAGAATTAATTCAGGACCCGCAGCGACGGGCTAAGATGGCCTGGACGGGGCGGCAGATCGTTGTCAACGAATTCAGCCAAGGGATCGTCATTGAGCAAATGATGGAGGTTTACCGTAGCTTGCTGGGTAGCCGTTGGATCGCTATTTCGGGCAAACCGGCTGCCGCAGATGAGGCCCGCACAGCAGAGATTTCAGCATCGAGAAACTGATGCCGACTTTGGACGTCATACTCGTCAACCGCAACTCAGAGCGACGACTTTACAACTGTCTTTCTTCTATCGCGCAAACGAATCAGTCTGGTTTCGACCTGCGTCATGTTTATGTGGTCGATGACGCTTCCACTGACAATTCGCTCGATCGTGTCGCCCAACTTTCGCTCCCGCTGCGAATTCTCTACAACTCGTGTCATACCGGATACGGTGCGTCCTGCAATCTCGCGGCAGCCGAAAGCACCTCCGATTACCTGCTATTCCTCAATAACGACACTTTGTTGCGTCCCGATTCTTTGGTGGCGCCCGTTTCTTACATGGAGCAAACCGAGCATTCCAAGGTAGGCATCGTAGGCATCCAGCTATACGATTCTCAGGGCGCCATTTCCCGCTGCTGTGCGCGGTTTCCAAGTTTTGGCCGCATGATTGGACAAGCGTTTGGTCTGGATCGTCTCGCTCCATCCTTAGTGTCAAGCCACCTCATGGTCGAGTGGGACCACTGCGAAACCCGAAGAGTGGATCAAGTCATCGGAGCCTTTACGCTGATCCGAAGAACCATATTCGAGGAGTTGGGAGGATATGACGAACGGTTCTTTGTGCACATGGAAGATGTGGACCTTGCACTCAGAATGTCTAGACTCGGCTACAGGAGCATTTACTTGGATTCGACATCGGCTTTTCACGAAGGCGGAGGCACATTTCGTCGTTTCAAGGCAGAGAGCTTATTCTTTCTGTTCCGCAGCAAGATTCAATATGCCTTCCGGCACTTTGGTGCTGTGCGCGGTTCGGTCGTGGCTTTCGTAACCGTGCTGGCTGAACCAATCTCCCGGATAATCTTTGCGGTCTCACGCAGATCCCTGGCTGAGGTGAAGGCGACAGCGCAGGCATGGGTCATGCTCTGGATAAGTCTCCCTTCTATCGCAAGGCAACTTAGAAAGAGCGGCCAGATTGCGGAAAATCGTCGTGGTGGTCCTGCGTCGCAGGCGAACGCGATGACAACCAGCAAACCTAACCAAGAAATGACCTCAGCAGGCAAGACCAGCACATGAAAGCTGTGATCCTAGCCGGTGGCGTGGGCAGTCGGATTAGCGAAGAGAGTCACCTCCGTCCCAAACCCATGATTGAGATTGGGGGTAAGCCCATTCTATGGCATTTGATGAAGATCTACTCTGCCTACGGGGTACAAGATTTTGTCATCTGCTGCGGGTATCTCGGATACGTCATTAAGAGCTATTTTGCGAACTACGCCCTTCACGTCAGCGACGTCACTCTCGATATTGCTCGCAACCAAGTACACATTCATCAAAACGCGGCCGAACCATGGAAGGTAACGCTTGTCGATACGGGCGCAGATACCATGACCGGAGGACGCTTGAAGCGTGTTCGCGCATATCTCGATGACGAAGACTTTTTTTTACTTATGGTGACGGTTTGGCGGACATTAATCTGAATGCTCTTTTGGCGTTTCACCGGCAGCAAAAATCATTGGCGACGGTAACCTCTGTCCGTCCGCCGGGCCGGTTCGGCGCACTCGTTACGGACGGAAGTCGGGTTGTTGCCTTTTCTGAGAAGCCGCAAGATGGCGGCCGCATCAATGGGGGCTTTTTTGTATTGTCCGCCAAAACCTTGGATTATATCGAGGGCGATCAAACACATTGGGAGGCAGAGCCGCTGGAAACATTAGCCCAAGATGGGCAGCTCTCCGCCTACGTTCATGACGGATTCTGGCATCCTATGGACACGCTACGCGATAAGAATCACCTTGAAGCGCTTTGGAGTTCCGGTACGGCTCCGTGGAAGGTGTGGAAGTGACCCGCGAATTCTGGCGGGAAACACGAGTCCCTTTGGCGGAGGTCGCCAACTTCAAAAGGGGTCTCTGTGCTTCCTGCAGGAGTCTCTTTGAGGTATTTGCAGGTTGGCTTCTGACAAGAGTGATCGTGTGAGATTCACAGAGACGATACTCAATGGCGCCTTCGTGGTTGAGCTTGAACCCAAGACTGATGAACGAGGGTTTTTTGCTCGAAGTTGGTGTCACGAGGAATTCCGATCACGTGGCTTGAACCCCAGCGTGGCACAATGCAACATCTCGTATAACAAAAGAAAAGGTACATTGCGAGGGATGCATTACCAGGAAGCTCCGTATCAGGAGGCGAAGCTGGTTCGATGTTGTTCCGGAGTTATTCTTGACGTGATCGTCGATCTTCGCCGTTCTTCATCGAGTTATTGCCAGTGGTTTGCCGTCGAGCTGACCGCGGGAAACCGTAAGATGCTCTATGTGCCTGAAGGTTTCGCGCATGGCTATCAGGCCTTGGCGGACGATACGCAGGTCTTCTATCAAGTTTCCGAAGCCTACAACCCGAAATACGAGAGAGGAGTCCGCTGGGACGATCCGGTATTAGGCATCGATTGGCCAATTCAGGATCCGATTCTTTCTCAACGAGATCGTTCCTTCCCGGACTATGTGAGATGACCTCCGTGATGCTCACCGGTGCATCTGGTTTCATTGGTAGGCAGTGTTTAGCGGTGCTCCAATCAAAAGGGTATGAGGTGCATGCGGTTTCTCGTCAGCGTTTGGCATGGCCGGCTTCACCGGCCACGTACTGGCACCAAGTGGATCTGCTCACGCCGGGATCCCCCACCGACCTTATTTCCAGGGTGAAGCCGGGATTGCTGTTGCATTTGGCATGGTGCGCAACGCCAGGAAGCTTTTGGTGGCTCCGGAAAACGTCGAGTGGGTTCGCGCTAGCCTTGAGCTGCTGACCGCGTTCGCGAAACACAATGGGAAACGAGTTGTGGTTGCCGGCAGTTGCACCGAGTACGACTGGAGCGCCGGCGAGTGCGCGGAAGACACTGCCCTGATTAAGCCGTCCACTCTGTACGGGGCTTCCAAGGATGCGTTGGCAAAGGTTCTCCATTCATGGACTGGAACAATCGGATTAAGTCATGCGTGGGGCCGGATATTTCATCTATATGGTCCGTTTGAACATCCATCTCGACTGGTAGCTTATGGTGTGCGCTGCTTACTGGAAGGGCAGCCGGCGCTTTGCTCGGGAGGCAGCCAAATCCATGATTTTTCGCACGTCGAAGACGTGGCCTGCGCCCTGGTCGCCTTATTGGAAGCGGGCGTTCAAGGGCCGGTAAACATTGGTTCGGGAACGCCGGTTGCAGTGCGAGATGTGCTCAGTGAGATTGGCAGACAGATCGGCCGGCCCGATTTGCTTCGCTTCGGTGCTCGCGATTCAGGCCCAGAGACTGCCCGGATATGGGCCAACACACAGAGGCTAAGTAAGGAAGTCGGCTGGTCACCGCACTACGATTTGACGAGTGGGATCGAACAGACGATCGAATGGTGGCGCAAGAAGATGGCGACGGCTGGCATGCCTTTCGCCGCCGAGAATGGTTGCGCTTGATGCATATCTATTTCCTGACCAAGGCGATTTCTGTCAGGTGTGCGGACGACGTTTCCGAAGCAAGAGCTGCTGCTTTGACGGCCCTGCGACTCTCGAAGAGTTCCTGGGGGACGAGACAACTTAATGAACCGGACTGCAACTAGCGGCGATTCGACCCTCGCGGGAGACGATTCTGCTGAACGCCTTTATCTGGAATTAATGAAGAGGTGTCTTACGCGCCTTGCGTTTCCGGAACCTTATGCGCTGATCGTACCGTCTAAAATAAGCCCTACTGGATTGGTTGTGCGTGCCTGTCGGGCGCTGCTCTCGCCACTCAAGGTAGAGATCGTCCGTTCTAGAACAGTTAATCGTGCGGAAAGAGAAGAAGGACTCGACTGGCCCTCCGAGGCCGAGACGATGATCGGTCTGAAGCGTCTGAATAACCTTGAACAATGCGCCACCGACGTGATTCGCCAAGGCGTGCCCGGCGATTTCATCGAAACTGGGGTCTGGCGCGGCGGGGCCTCGATCTTCATGAGGGCAGTGCTAAAGGCTTATGGGGAGACTGATCGAATCGTATGGTTAGCGGATTCCTTCCAGGGGCTTCCGAAACCCAATTCAAGTAAGTACCCCCAGGATGCGGGTGCCCGTTTTTGGGAATATACCTACCTGGCAGTTCCCCTTGAGGAGGTCCAAGCTAACTTTAGACGTTACGATTTACTGGATGACCAGGTACGATTTCTAGTCGGCTGGTTCCGCGATACCCTGCCAACCGCGCCGATTGAGCGGCTGGCTATACTTCGCCTCGATGGCGATTTGTATGAGTCGACCATGGATGCCCTGACGCATCTCTATCCGAAACTCTCGCCCGGCGGATATGTCATTGTCGATGACTATGGTTTGCCTCCGTGTCGCGCAGCAGTCGACGATTATCGAGCTGAACACAAGATAATTGAAGAGCCGACGCGGATTGATCGATATGGCTGCTACTGGCGGCGGCTTGGTTGATTGCTCCGCCGTCCTACTAGATGGATCCGCTCCTTTCTCGTGATCCTCACGCTAAGTTTCGTTCAGAGGTTTTGCGTCGGATCACGAAAAGCAGAGATCCCAGGATCCGTGTAAGCCCTACCGCATGCAACGATCTTCCATTTTGAGAACTCTGAAAGTTACTCGCGCATTTCTCGCGCTGCCTTATTATCTCTTCTATTGCCCCCTGCGTGCGCCCCGTCGGACGACCCGTTTTTTGCAGAACATGAATGACTATCAGGAGGCGGAGCGGACATATTGTCGGGACCGCAGCTTGATCCCCACGATCGAATTAAGGCAGCTTTTCCCCGAAGTATTCTCCAAGCCAGTTCGCCTCTTGGAACTCGGTGCCAGGCCCAGCGGCACATCATACTTTGAGACTTATTTGCTTGCCTGTCTCGTTCAATTGTTGGGAGCTCGCACGATATTTGAGTTCGGAACGTCGGAGGGGAGAACAACGCTGCAATTGGCGTTGAATTCACCGGCCGATGCGGTCATCTATACAATGGATCTTCCGGAAAAAAACTACACAACCCGGTACAAACGTGCCTTTCCCGACGAAGGTGGCTTCCGAGCTTTGCCGATTGGGGGGCTGTTTGAGCCTCACCTCGAATCCACAAAGATCAGGCAGCTTTACGCAGATTCAGCGTCTGCCGACTACGAGGCTCTACGTGGGAAAGTTGATTTCATTTTCATCGATGCAGATCATGGGTACGAATATGTGAAAGCGGATTCGGAAAATGCCTTTTCAATGCTGAACGCCAATGGGGTGGTCCTTTGGCATGACTACGGCTCGCAATGGCGTGGAGTCAGCAGGTATCTCGTCGAACTGGCCAATCAAGGTGAAAAGAAGTTGTATCACATCGAAGGGACATCATTGGCAATCCATATGGCGGATAGACAACCTATCAGGAACCCTGAGATGAAAGAGCATGGTGCCGTTCTCACGCCTGCCATCGGACAATCCGCAGATCTTCTGAAGTAGTTCGAAGATTGGAAGTGATGTTTTTCAGGCCTTCGCGAATTTCACTTTGCTTCGACTTCTTTAACGCTGCAATCGCGACAGTGTCAAGTCGGCGTGAGCAACCGCAATGCTGGCTATTTGCGGACGCTGCTCAAGACCTGTGAATTTAACGACGGCGCATGCAAGAGGACCGGCGGAAAAGAGCTGAACAGGGGTTGAATCTTGCACGTTCGCCGTGGCTCTGGGGCCAGCAGATTGACGCTACTTGGCTTTCAAACACCCATAGTTTTATGGTTTCGCTCGCACTCCGAAGCGTGATCCCAGTCGATGAGCGGCAAACCGAACGCCCTCTATTCGGTCAAAGGGTATCGCCCAATTCGGGAGCGGCAGGGCTGCGCTTTGGAGAATAGGTCTAATGTGAATCTGAGCGTCCAATTTGTGTATCAAGTCCGGCATGTTTGGTAAGTAAGGCGATGAGCGCAACCACCTAAAGCAATTAGGGATGACATCCAGCCAAACGAACAAGCGCCTTGTCAATGGAGCTGGCCTTGTTTGCCTGTTTCTGCTTTTCTATTATTTTGCAAACCCATTTTTCTTGGGACGGATTGTCGAGATCACGACTCTTCCGAATAAGGCACTCTTTATCCTCGTTCACGCCGTGGCGATGGTCTGCCTGTTAGCGGCTGCTCTTTCTGCAAAAAAGGTCTTCTACGCTTTCGGCATTATCTCCTTCCTGTCCATTTTGCTGGACAACGCTTTCTTTTTCGTTAAGCACTATCCGATTACGCTTAGCGATCTATCCGTCCTGTTTGGCGCTGCTGGCTACGCGCCCGACGCGATTTCACAATTCCGCGGCGACTTCATCAAGGCGTTTGCCACTGCCTCCTTGGTTCTGGTCTCTTTACTGCTCTTGCGCAGGCTGGTTCGAGAGCGACATCATGCAAGTCAATTAGTGTTGGTGCTTGCCGGCGTTTCATTTTGTTCTTATCTCACCATAGCGGTCTTGAAAGGAGAGCCTTCGCTTGTGGCGTTGCCGAGTAACTATACGCTGTTGTTTGGGGGCCCTGTCCTTGCTCTGGATAAAGTCATCCAGGATTTCAAAGCACCGAAACCTTTTGTCGCCACAAAGCGAAAAGTTCCCCTCGTCGAAGCACCCAGGCGCGTCATTCTGATTATTGATGAATCCGTAGAAGGAGAAAGGTTCCGGGAGCTGAACAAGCGGCCCTTTGCAAATGCGGTCGACTTCGGACTCGCGCTAAGCGGGGCAAACTGCAGTGCGGCATCCAATCTGATTCTCAGGGTCGGGCCAGACGATTTGGCGCTGTCAAACACGATACTCGGTACGCAGCCGCTGTTTGAGTTAGCGAAGGATTCAGGTTTCAAGACGATCTTTTTCGATCTCCAGGGCGTATTGTCGGACAAGGCTGTGCGTGATTACTTCTCGAATCGAGAGCTCGCCGCGGTTGACGAAGTGTACCCGCCCAGTGAGTTTGGAAAGAGAACGTTCGATCGCGACATGGGTTTCGCGAAGCGTTTTACCAACATTCTGTCCAAGGAAGAACATGTATTTGCCATCGTCAACAAGTCGGGAAGCCATTTTCCGTACGCCTCCAACCTTCCGCCCGATCTGGCCAATACGAGCGAACCTTATGCAGCATCCGTCTCATTGTCCACCGTGGAGTTTCTTCACGAAATTGATTCGACGCTCCCAGATTCCACGATTGTGTTTTACACTTCCGACCACGGCCAGAATTTCTTAGCAAAGTCTCCTCACTGCAATGGAGCCTCGGACAGCACACTGTCGGAATGGCGGGTTCCGCTGATTGTGTTTCTTAGCAAGGACCTGACCGCAATCCGGCCTATGTTAAACGAGTCGTGGGACAATCGGGCGTCGCATTTTGAACTGTCGGAGACGATCAGGGTGATCTTAGGATATGACGCGCTATTCAATAAGACGTTGTTCGATCCGCCTGGCAATCTATCGCAGCCTTACAGAGCTTACTATGGTCCAATTAAAGGGCTTTTGGGTCGGCCTGCGTCCTTCCGTGAATTCGACCGGCAGGCTCTTGTGGTCTCGAAGTAACGGTGAGGCGACGAGAATGCTAAACGTGCTCAGGTAAGCGGCACGATACGTGGTTCCGCCGTCGGTGATCTAACCCCCTGTTGAAAAACCCCGACTTTGCATCGCCGAACTGGCCCCTCTGGACCCTGCGGTTCGACTGCTTGATCGAAGGTTTTAGTATAGGTTCGTATATAGCGTGCGGCCGTCCTGCATTTTCGTAAACGTGACGGGCGGGGCATCGCTTCGTGCAGTCTGGGTGCGCGGGCGATCCGACGTGACGGACCTTGGGGCTTGTAATTCTCCATACAGCGCATTGATCCGTACGATATAATTCCGCGTCTCCTGATACGGCGGGACGCCGCCGTGGGCAATCACGGCTCCCTCGCCCGCGTTATAGGCAGCTAGAGCGTGCGTCAGGTTCTGCTTGAACTGATCCAGCAAAATACGCAGGTATCGCGCGCCCGCGCGAATGTTTTGCTTGGGATCAAACGGATCGCTCACGCCGAATCGAGTTGCCGTCGCCGGCATCAACTGCATCAGCCCGAGCGCGCCTTTATTCGATCGAGCGCGCGGATTCCACGCCGACTCCACTTGAATCACAGCGTGCACGAGCTTTGGGTCGACACGCTGCTCCGCTAGCAACTTCCTCGATAAACCGGTCCACATCAGGCAGCGCCTGCTTGCGTTGATCAATCAGCCGAAACCCCGCAGCAACCCCACCTTGCTTCACAACCGCACCTAGATCGTGGTCTTCCACCGTGACGTAGATGCAGCGGCCATCCTTGTCCCGATAGGTCGTGATCTCAGCCGCGCGCAGCGGCGCCACGAAGGCAACCACGAGCATCAGTGCAGCAAAGCTCTTCGCAAGCGCTCTCGCTAGGCGAAGAATGCGGCTCTGGCGCGAATCCGATTTGATCGATGGCGTGCGTAGCATGGTGATGTTGGCACACGGAGTATAGAGGCAGCACAGGGGCTATTCAAGCGGTCCCCGCGCATTTCCGCTGATTTCTTCAATTTTTCTTGTTCCAGTACTACTAACGCTAAGGAACCAGGACCGCCCCCAAGCATTGGCTTAGGTCCCCGCCTCCCTGTATTCTGCTAACAAGCCGATTTTTCTTTTGACTGATTTCGACTTTTTGGTGTGGGTTTGCGTCTGTCTGGGAGTAGGGCAACTTGACGGAGCTAGAGACCGATCGGGAACTCGTCGAACAAGTCCTGGGCGGCAAGCAAGAGGCCTTCAATCTTCTCGTTTGGAGATGGGAGCGGCAGCTCTACAACTTCTTGCTTCGATTCACCGGGAACGCCGATCTGGCGAAGGACATCTGCCAGGAAGCTTTCCTGCGCAGCTACCTCCGGATCAAGGAATTGCGGGAAAAAGAGAGGTTTGCGTCGTGGTTGTTTCGAATCGCAGTCAACATCTACCGGTCGGATCGGCGCCGGCCAGGCTTGCCTATGGACGAATCCGCCGAGCTGAGTACGCTGGGCCTTCCGACCGGCGGCTTTCGGCCAGGGGATCGCGAGATGCAGTTGACGGTCCGGTCCCTGATCATGCGATTGGAACCCGAACACCGGGAAGTCGTTCTTCTGAAGGTATTCCACGGATTTCACTTCGACGAAATGGCGGCCATCTTGAACTGTCCCGAGAGTACGGTGAAGTCCCGTCTCTACAAGGCTTTCGAGCTGCTCCGCGTTGGTCTCGAACGCTTGCCGCCCGGCCCCATCCAGTAGCTGATTTCTCTATTCTCCCGATATCGTTTTGGTTTGGCCCGGCCGTGTCCGGCGCCGCAGGAGGTTTGCGATGAATTGTGATCAATTCCGAATGTCCATCGCCGAACGGCTGGATGGCGAACTGGAAGCGCCTCAGGCGCAAGAATTTGACGCGCATGCGAAGACTTGCCAGGGCTGCCATTATGTCGCTCCAGGAATGGCAGCGAGTCGCGGAAACACTGCGCGCGGGCTGGCCGTCGGTTGAGCCGCCTGCTCATGGATTCCTCCTCCCCCAACCTCAACCCAGAAGCAGTTGGCTGGAAGCTACTCAACGCTGGTTCGGCTATGCAAGCATGGCGTTGGTTGCCTCCAGCCTTCTGCTCCTGGTCATTTTTCGTCCGGCCGTTCATTTTGACCGGCACGAGCTAGCGCTTTCGTTTGGCGCGGTTGGGGTAAGCTCTTACTTCGAAGACGGCAGCGTCCGTCAGTGAGGATCAGGTTCGCGCCATGGTGCAAGCCGCTGTCCATGACGTTATGCTTCAGCAGCCGGCAATGTTGCAGACAGCCTCCGAATCCGGCGGGGAAGAAGCGCAGCGGCGCTTGAACGAGTTCGCCGTGCGGCTAAAGCTGATGGAGGAGACGCAGGGATCGCTTTGGCAGAGAAACGAAGAGCAGCGAATGTATCTCGAGAGCCTGTGGTCAAAATCTCAGGCGTCCGGACCTCCTGCTCCTGATGCACCGGTTGGGCAATGAAGGACCGCGCGATGAAAACGTCCACTTGGTTGTCTCTTGGACTCTGTACCCTTCTCGTGTTGAGCACGGCCTCGGCCGCGGACGCGCAGAAAGGGAAGCCCGACCTCAAGAAAGTGCGGGATGAGATGGGGATTGTGCAATCAGTTCTGGACCAGGCACTGGCGCAGACCTTCGGCGAGCCGTTTGGCTACTTGGAGAAGGCGAAGGGCGTGTACCTCCCCGGTTTTGGCGTGGTGTTCTCGTTCGAAATCAATCTGACGCCCTCCGGCGGCCTCGGGCCTTTCTCGGGGCGGCCCACTGTCGAAGGGATGAAGGCGCAAAGGGAAGAAGCGGCTCGCCGGCTGGAAAAAGCGAAGACGGTCGCCCAGAATACGCTGGCAGACTTCGGGCACACCCTGGCCGATCTCGATTCGAAAGATTCTGTGGCGATCGTGATCTACAGTGTCGCCGTCCAGCCCTCGGGGTTGGACAGGAATACGATTGTGATGCAGTGCGATAAGCAGTTGATTGATTCTTACCGGGAAAATTCGGTTGATCGGGCAGCTTTCTTACGGAAGCTGACGGTGCTGGAGTACTGATCGCATGTCGGTTACGAACCCAACCGTGGCGCACAAGATGCTCGGCGAACTGCTGGTCGAATCCGGCAAACTGTCCGTTGAAGAATTGGACCGTGCACTGCAGCTTCAGGAGAAGACTCCCGATCGCCTTGGGCGGCTGCTCGTTGATCTTGGCGCTCTGGCCGAGCGCGACCTGCTCGATGCGCTGGGCCAGCTCTTTCACGTACCCATCGTCGAAAGCTCTCAATTCCCGCCGATTCCGCCGGAATTGAAGACTCTCTCCGCCCGTTTCATGCGCACAGGAAAGTTCTTCCCATTCGATCTTCAGGATGGCGAACTTCACGTAGCGGTTGCCGACCCGCTCGATCACGAGACGCTCGAATCCATTCGTCTGGCAACCGGGTACCGCGTGACCGTGTACTTGGCCTCCGAAACCGATATCAGCGACGCCATCGAGAAGTTTTTTGGCGCGGGCACGAGCTCATTCGGGCGCTTGGTGGAGTCCTTCGAACAGTCGGAGGGAACCGCGAGGATCTCGGCAACCTGGAAGACGCCGAGCATCTCCGGGACCTGGCGCTCGAGGCTCCAGTCATTCGAGTGGTGAATCTATTGGTCACCCGCGCCGTGGAAAGCCGGGCAAGCGACATCCACATCGAACCGATGGAAAACGAGTTGCGCATTCGAGTTCGAATTGATGGCGTGATGTATCCGGTCGAGGCTCCGCCGCGGCAGATGAGCGCTGCTGTGATTTCGCGCGTCAAGTTGATGGCCAAACTCAATATCGCAGAACGTCGCCTTCCGCAAGACGGCCGAATTCGCTTGAGAGTACTCGGAAAAGACATTGATTTGCGCGTCTCCACGCTGCCGACCATTTACGGCGAAAGCGTGGTGATGCGAATCCTGGACCGCAGCGACGTCGGGCTGTTGAATTTGGAGCGGCTCGGCTATCCCCCGGATGTGCTGGGACGCATGAAAAAGATTACGGCGCACCCGCACGGTATCCTGCTCGTTACCGGCCCTACCGGCAGCGGAAAGAGCACTACGCTCTATGCCTCGCTCGGCCAAATCAACCAGACAGACAAGAAGATCGTTACCCTGGAAGATCCCGATCGAGTATCAGATGGCCGGTGTCAATCAGGTGCAGGTGAATCCTCAGATTGGGCTGGATTTTGCGACGGGCTTGCGGCACATCGTCCGCCAGGACCCGGACGTCATCATGGTCGGCGAAATCCGCGACCTTGAAACCGCGGAGATCGCCATTCGCGCCGCCCTGACGGGCCACCTCGTCTTCAGCACTTTGCATACGAATGATGCTCCCAGCGCGATCACGCGTCTTTGTGACATGGGCGTGGCGAACTATTTGCTTTCTTCTTCTATTCTGGCTGTTCTGGCCCAGCGTTTGGTCCGCGTACTGTGCCCTCATTGCAAGCGGAAGGTCACGAAGGAAACCTCCATGTTCGCCGGCGAAAAGGGGTTTACGCTGCCCGACCAACGGTTCATCGAGGTTTACGAGCCGGTCGGGTGCGACGCTTGCCGGCGAATCGGGTTTAAGTCTCGCGTGGGGATCTTCGAATTGATGGAAATCAACGAGGAACTCCAGGGAGTCATTGTTCGAACCAATGAAGCAAACGTCGTTCGAGAAGTGGCCAAGCGAAATGGCATGAAGACGCTCCGTGAAGACGGTTGGGAAAAGGTTCGTTGCGGGCGTGACGGCGGTCGAAGAAGTGATGCGGGTAACGCAGGAAACTGCCTAGAGGTGTGTCGTGCCGGCTTTTGCGTATGAAGCAGTGGGTGTGGACGGACGGCGTCTGATTGGCTCCGTGGAGGCTGCGGATCGCCTTGCGGCTGCATCCATACTCCAACAGCGCGGCCTGGTTCCTCTGAAGGTAGGCGTCGGCGGCCGAGCCGCTTCAGCGCCCTGGTGGGGCCGGGTAATCCGTAGGCCCCAGGGAATGGCGCGCCACCGGCTCGTTTTCGCGCGTACGATGTCTTCCTTGCTCACCGCCGGCGTTCCATTGGACCGTTCTCTGGCGGTTAGTGCGGAGCTCGCGGAATCACCCACACTGCGGCAAGTTCTTCAGGAGGTTTTGCGCGCTGTAAAAGGCGGAAAGAGCATGAGCGCGGCGATGGAGGCCTACCCGCAGGTCTTTCCTGATTTCTACGCGAGCATGGCCAACGCCGGTGAGGCGAGCGGCAACCTGGCGACCGTTTTTTCGGAATTGGCCGATTACCAGGAGTCTGCGAATGAATTGCGCGGTCAAGTGACGGCTGCCTTGATCTATCCAGCGTTGCTGGTCGTCGTCGGCACCGCTTCGATTCTTATTTTGATGTGGTTTGTGATCCCGAAATTTGCGGCGGTCTTCGCCGATGCGGGCGCGACGCTTCCCCTGCCGACCAGGATTCTCTTGGACTTGAGCGATTTCATCCGGACCACTTGGTGGGCTTGGCTGATCGGCCTACCGATCGTCGGTGTCGCGGTGCAGCGATACCTGAATACGAAACAGGGGCGCCGGCGCTGGGACTACTTCATCCTCAAGGTGCCAAAGCTGGGCGAAGTCGTCGAACGCGTACTCGTCGCGCGCTTTGCCCGGAGCTGGGGAACGCTGCTCAAGAGCGGGGTTCCGATGATGCGCTCCTTGCAGATTGCGCACAACGTAGTGGGGAATGAGAAACTGGCCGAAGCCGTCGAGAAAGCGGCGCAGGGCGTGAAGCAAGGCAAAGGCGTAATGCGATCGCTCGAAGAAACCCACGCGTTCCCGGCGCTCTCGCTGCACCTGATCGGTGTGGGAGAAGAAACTGGCCGTCTCGATGAATTGTTGCTGCAAGTCACCCAAGTGTACGAACGCGAGGCGCGCTCCTCCATTCGCACGCTTGTCGCTTTATTTGAGCCCTTGATGATCCTGCTGATGGGCATCGTCGTGGGAGGAATCGTCATTTCGCTCTTGTTGGCCATATTCAGCATCAACGATATTCCGATGTGAGCAGGGAGAATGCGATGAAGAAACAGAAGGGCTTTACACTAATCGAACTGTTGGTCGTGCTGGTGATCCTGGGAATGCTGGCCGCCCTGGTCGTTCCCCGCTTGTTTAAAAACGTGGATAAGGCCAAGGTCAGCACAACCCACGCGCAGATCGCCGCATTCGATACGGCCCTCGGTGCGTACCGTCTGGACGTGGGATCGGTTCCGACGACTGAGCAGGGTTTACAGGCGCTATTAAAAGCGCCTCCGGGAGCGGAGCATTGGGACGGTCCATATCTCCCGAAGGAGATTCCGCTCGACGCCTGGGGCCATCCCTACATTTACCGCTCGCCCAGTGAGCACGGAGAGTACGAGATCATTTCTTATGGGGCGGATGGTGTTGAAGGCGGCGAAGGGTTCAACGCAGATATCGTGAGTTGGAAGTAGGGAACGGGCGGAAAATGCAGCGAAGGGCGAACAGTTCGGACCGATCACGCGCAGCCGCGGGCTTCACGCTTGCGGAGTTGCTGGTCGTTTTGGTCTTGATCGGACTGGCAGCTTCCGTGGTGTTGCCGTTCGCGGCCCGCAGCTACGGAAACTTCAAGCTGCGTCTCGCTGAGAACTCGCTCAGAACATTATTTCACGAGGCGCGCAGCAGGGCGCGATTCGAAGGAAGGGTGGAAGCCGTGATCTTTATGCCTGCTGATCGCGCAGGCCGAGCGCTGATTCTGGTCCGTGACGACGGTCACAGGATTGACGGCGTAACGCTTCCCGCCGAAATCATATTGACTGCCAGGCGCGCAGACGGCACGTGGTCCGAAACTCCGGATCCGATTCACTTCTTTCCCAACGGAACTTGTGAGGCGACCCAGTTCGATCTCAGCAACTCACGGGCGAAACATCTTCAGCTCGAGCTCACCTCCCTGGCCGGCACCACGCGTGAAGTGCAGTCGGAGAGGGGCAGCGAATGACGCGCGCGGCATCCAAGTCGGTTCGTGGTTTCACGCTGATCGAGGTTCTGATCGCAGCGGTTGTGATGGGCACCGTGTTTGTTGCCGTCATGGGATTGATCTCAAGATCGCTGCGCAACATCGACCGGATGAAGCCCCACGAGATCGCTCTCGCTCATGCCCAGGAAAAAATGAACGAGATGCTGATCCCCCGGACTTTCACGCCCGAGACAACCTCAGGCGCATGGGACGATGGCTATCGGTGGCAGGTGCAAATCGAAGACGCCCCGCTCGTGCCCGGCACCCAGCCGGCGGACCAGTCAAAGAATCACGATGCTTATAGCCTTTTCAGCATCCGCGTCGAAATTACCTGGGGCAAGGACGACGCGCCGAAGAGTTATGTTGTTCAAACTTTCGAATGGGCCAAGAGAGATCGCAATGGCGCTGACTAAGCGACAACTCGGCTTTACGATTCTGGAAGTTGTGATGGCGATTACGCTGATGTCAGGCGTGCTGCTGATTCTCTTCACAGGTCTACGGCTTTCCATGAACGCGTTGCGTCGCGGGAATGAGAATCTCGACGCCATCGAATACCGCTTGGGCGAAGCCGACGCGGTGCAATCGCAGGTCAGCGCTGCGATTCCCGCTTCGCTCTCACAAACGCAGGACCGCAAGATGGTGAACACGGTCTGTTTCCGCGGCGATAGCCGGCAAATGCGATTTCTCAGCCGCAACTCCTGGGCGGGCGATCGCGCGCAGGGTCTGTGGATGGCAAACTACCGCATCGTCCAAGGGGACGACGGCAAGCAGCAACTAGAGATAACGGAGGCCGGAATCCTCGATTCGGACCAGATCCTGAATGTGCTCTTGGAGGATGACTTTGCTCCCGATCGGTCCCAGCGCGTTGGCGAAACGGCCGACCGTATCGAGTTTCTCTACTGGCAGACCGGCACAGACAAGATCCAGGCGGCGTGGGTCTCCGATTGGAAGCCCGTAGATCGTGAGAAGTTGCCGCACGGAATCCAGATCCATTGGCAACGGGGCAACCAGGAAAAGACAGCGACATACTTAATCCCAGTCGTGGAAGAAGTGAAATGAACGCTTTTCGCAAGAAATCGGAATCCGGTGTGATCCTGATCGCCGTTCTTTGGGGTGTAATGCTTCTGACGGCGATCGCCTTCGCATTGGCCGCAGCATCGCGTGCGGGAGTGGACCAACTGCAGAATCGCAAGGAATCCACGCAGGATTACTATCTAGCTCGCGGTGCCGTGCAGCGCGCTGCGGTGATGCTCGCGACGGCGCCTGCTCCAGGAAATCCGCCGCTCATTGCGCAGGGCCAGCAGTCTGTGGAATGGGACGATGGACCCAACCACGTTGTCGTCGAATTGGAGGACGAGGCGGGCAAGATTGATGTGAATCAAGGGTCGCAAAAGACACTTGAGGGCCTTCTCACCGCTCTGAATGTGGATCTGCAAACCGCTCCGGTCTTGGCTCAATCCATCGAGAATTGGCGGCATCCAAATTCGGCCGACGATACATATGGCGCGGACGATTCCTACTATCTGTCGCTGCCGAAGCCTTATCACGCGCCGCACGCGGATTTCACATCTGTCGACGAACTCCTGCTGGTGCGGGGGATCACCGAAGATCTTTTCTATGGCCGTTACGTGGTTCACGATGACGGGCAAGTGGAGCGCAAGCCCGGGCTGATTGACTGTCTGACCGTGCATTCTGGCGGACAGGTTGTCAACATAAACTATGCCCCGTATCCAGTCTTAATGGCCTTGCCGGACATGACATCAAACACGGCGAACTACATCGTGGCAGGACGGGCAACGGCACCCTTCCAATCCGTAAGTGATGTTACGCGAGAGTTCCCGGCCTCGCTGGGTGCCGAAACGCTTTCGTATCTGACCGCCCAAAACGGCGCATGGTTCTCCTTGATCGCCCGTAGCACGTCGCGAAGCGGCGTATCTGCGCGAGTCCGTGCTCTGGTCAAAGTGCAGGATGTGCAGAGCGCAGCCGTTCGAATTGTGTCTTGGGATGACGCCTATGTTCGCTGAGCGCTCAGCCCAACAAACGATGTTCGCCAGACTCGGGCAGAAGCGCCCGATTCGTCTGCGCAGCGGCGCCGGAACGCATGTGTGGAGATTGCGAAGCCCTGCCGTAGGCGTGAAGGTGTGCGGCACGTCTCTTTATCTCGCTTCTGTGCGCCCGGGTTTGGGCCGTCGGTGGGTTGTTGCCACCGGTAAAATCCAGGACTACGCGCAACTGACTCCGGAGCAGTTCGCCGAAAAGCTTCGGGACTTTCTGCAACCGTTGCGGGGGGAAGAACCGATCCTGGTGCTGGGCTTGCCCCGGCGGGAGGCGGTGGTTCGCCTTTGCACACTGCCGCGCGTGGCAAAAAAAGCGCAGCGCGAGGCCCTAAGCCTGCAGGCGGAAATGTACAAGCCCACGGACGAGGGTGCGTTTTGCTGGGACGCGTTGGTGCGCCCGGTGAATGGGAACCTGGCTGCCTGCTTGGCCCTGGCGACGCGAGATCAGATCGATCGCCTCGCCGGTCTTTTTACAGGAGCTGGCTACCCGCCAGCCCGGATCACTCTCGGCCAATTTGCTCTCCTTCAAATGATTTCGCGAAATGGCCAACAGGCAGGTGACGGCCGGCTGGTCCTGGTTGATGTGTCCGGATCGGACGCCGAGATTGCCATCGTCGAGAAAGGGCAATTGGTCTATACGCGAGGCTTTCTTTTGAAAGCTGATGCCTCTGCGGCGGAACAAGGTCTCGCCTCCGAAATACAACAGGCGTTTGCGACACTTCGTTGGAAGGAAGACAACTCGATTCAAGTACTCCTCATCGGATCGAATCGCCCCGCATTGCAGCAGACCCTCTCTCGATTCGGCGAGGTGTCCATGCTGAATCACTGGCTGGGGCTGGAAGGCATCGAAGATTTGGATCGCGGTGAACTTCTAGGAGCGGTGGCTCTCGCGCTGGAGGGCTTGGCCTGGCGAAGTTCCGATCGCGTGAACCTGCTCCCCGTGGAGATGCGGCCGTCGCGCCGCCGGTGGCGCTACGCGCCTACCTACGCTCTCATTGCCGCGAACGTCTTTTTGCTGGCCGCTTTTGCGATGCGCGCGCCGGTCCAGAGGCAGATTCTGGTGCGGGAATATAAGCGGGAAATCGCGAGCCTGCAGCCGGCCTCGAATCTAGCCCAGCAGGCTGTCGACACGCAGAAGCAGACCTACCAGCGGCTTGAGTTGATCCGAGATTTTCAAGCGCAGGGCCATGAATCGCTCGATGCCCTGGCGGAGATTACTCAGCGCCTGCCTACCGACACTTGGCTCAATCATTTTGCTTATCGCCTCGGACAGGTTGACGTCAATGGAACGTCGAAGTCCGCAGCAGCTTTACTGCCGCTGCTCCAGGCCTCACCGCAATTCTCGAACGTCCGATTTAGCGGCGGATTAACCCGAGATCCTTCTGGCGCGGATCGGTTTCGGCTCCAGTTGCAGGTGAAACAGCGGCCATGAACCTTCAACCTAGAGAGCGAAAGCTCGTGGTCGTCGCGGTGATTGCCGTCGTCCTTTTTGCCGGCTTTTACTTGATTGCCCCCTTGTGGAGCCGCCAATCCGGCGGAGACGACCTGCAGAGAGTGCAAAAAGAGTTGCGGCGCCAGAAAGAGCTGATCGCCGCAACAAGGCAGATGCAGAACCAGACTGGCGCCCTGCAAGCCAAGCTCGCTGATGACGAGCGCCGTCTGGTCGCGCCGGGTGATTTGAACAAGGCCAGTGCGGAGCTGCAAGGGTGGGTCGTTCAACAGGCGGCTGCGCATCAGCTTGACATTATCCGCAGCGAGTTTTTGCCCGCTGCTCCGCTTGGCGGTTTGTACGTACGCATCCCGGTTCAATTCGAGTTCAACGGCCAGATGACGCAGTTGGTCCAGTTCTTTGACGCATTGCAGAAAGGCGAAAAAATCATCGCCTTGGAAGACATGCAAATCAACAGCACCGGCGCCAAAGACAAGCGAGTGCGGTGCGTGGTAGTCGTCACTACGCTAATGCCTAAGGTGAATTGAGGAAAAAGCTATGCGAACGCGGATTTGGATCTTAAACATTCTCCTACTGGCCGGCGTCATCGCCCTCGCCTGGAGATTTCATCAAGACTGGAAGGCCTATGCTGCGCAGAATAGTCCCCACGCGCTCGTCTTGCGCCCTCTTGGCGGCGTGTCTGCGCCCAGGGGTGGCGCTCTGGGGGAGTACAGCGTCATTGCCCTCCAAAACGCTTTTCATCCAGAACGGAATGATTCCATGCCGCCACCACCGTCGGTCCAGGTGACGACCGCGCCGCCGCCCCTGGTCTATGGCTCCCTCATCATGGGAGAGAACCGGTTCGCGCTCATGGCGACGGATGAATCGGCGGCACCCCAGCAAGTACCGGAAGGCCAGAGCATGAACGGTTATAAGCTGATTCGCGTGCAAGCCCAGTCTGTGACGCTTGAGTCGAGCTCGGGCCAGACAGAAATAATGTTCTACAATTCAATGTCCAAGCTAAGGCGAAATTCATCCAGGACAACAGCGGGAAATCCTGCGAGTTCCGCAGCTGCCGCACGATCCACCAGCTCTGGAGCCGGCGGGGCGGCGCAGGCTGCGACTACTGGCACCTCGCCGCAGCCGGGCGCACAGGCCTCGGCGCCATCTGCGCAAATCGTGGCGCCACCAGGCAAAAAGGTCGTGCAAACGCCATTCGGGCCCATGTTGATGGACGACAAACCAGCACAACCGGTGGTCAAACAGTGAAATCACAATCGAACGGTGGCGTCCGTTGCCTCCGCGCAATCGTAAGCAGGCTCTTTCTTGCATCGTGCTTGATCGCAGCGGCAACGATTCCCGTCGCGGCCGCGTCGGCAAATGGCGGGCAGAGCTCTTCCGGCGAAAGGGCACAATCGCGCGGGGCGCAGACGTCACCGACTTCCGAAGCCTCGTCGCTTTGCGCCGCCAGTGCGTCCCCGCAAATGGAAGAACCGGCGTCGGAAAAAGCGACCGAGCTCACGTCTATCAGGACCTGCACGGCGCGTGATTTCACGCGCGTCGTCATCAATCTGGGGGGGCCGGTGAAATATCAGGTTTCCCGGCTTGGCAACCCCGATCGTATCTACTTCGATCTTCGTCATGCGAATCTCGATCGCTCCGTGCTGGGCAAGCCGATAAGCGTGGAAGGCGACGTCGTAAAAGACGTGCATATCGCGCAGAATCAGGCCGGCACCGTTCGCGTGGTGCTGCAGACAGCTGGTGTCAGCGACTATTCGGTGAAGCTCTTGCGGGCTCCCTATCGGATGGTTGTCGATGTGTTCCCTCAAACGGCGCCTGCGGCAGGCTCGGCGGTTCCAGGGAATGCGAGCGGTGCGTCTCCCAAGACTCAATCCCCAGGCGCGCTGCCAGCACAGCAAGTCCAAGCAAAGGATCAGCCAACGCCGCAAACCGTGTCCACGCCTTTTGGCGAGATGCGCGCCCCGCCGCACACTGCTTCCGCGTTGCCTGCACAATCCGCTAACACTCCAAGGGTCCAATCGCAGCAGCAAACGCAAGGGGCTGTCGCTGCTGCTTCCAACCCCCAATCATCCCAGCAAGCAGCGCCTGTTGTCCCTGTCACACCAAAGGATACTGTTCCGCCAACCGGCATGCCGGCTCCTGGGCAGGCCGCGAGTGTTCCCACCCAGCAACCGGAGACGAAATCGCAGCCCGAGGGCGCATCCGGAATTGCCTTGAACCTCGACAATGCGGATCTTTATCAAGTCCTCCGGATTATCGGAACAGAGTTGAAGATCAACTACATCGTTGATCCCGGGGTTAAAGGTACGGTAAACATCACCACGGCGGGATCCGTATCGCGCGCGGATCTTTTTACTTTGCTGCAGACAATCTTGCAAATCAATGGCGCAATGATCGTGAAGGGCGAAGGGTATTACCATATTGTACCGATTACCGAGGCAAAGCAGGCGCCGCTACCTCTGAACTACGCGAAAGGCGGGGAGCCCATCAACCCCGAGTCAGGAATGAGCCTCGAGGTCATCCCGATGCACTTTGTCTCGGCCGCGGAGATGGGGAGGATCCTGACCCCGTTCCTTTCGACCGCGGGGCAGCTGGTGATCCAGGAGCAGGGCAATATTTTGTTGATCGCTGAAACGACCGCCAAACTGAAGCAATTTAGAGAAATTGTGGACACGTTCGATAGCCCGGTTTTCAGCCGGGAGCGGGTTCGTCTGTTCCCGATAACGAACAATTTGGCGAAGAATCTCGTCCCAGAGTTGCAGAGCGTTTTTGGAGGCTATGGCTTATCTGAAAAGACGTCGGCGATCCGGTTTGTCGCTCTCGAACGTTTGAACGCGATTCTAGCCATCAGCCCCTCGCCGGACGTATTCGAAGACGTAGAAAAATGGATAAATAAGCTCGACCAAGCTTCTCAGAAAGTCGGCACCCGAAATTTCGTTTACAACGTCCAGAATGCCAAGGCTTCTGACCTTCGCGACATCCTCATCGAACTCTATGGCGGCCAGGTTGTGAGAGCCGGCTCGCAGAGTTCGAACCAGCCTACGAACCCGACGGCTGCGACGGCGACGCCACAGCCCGCGGGAACCTCGGGCGCGGCTGATACCACCGCCGGCGCTTCCGCTCGCGTACAAGGCGAAATCCGGATTCTCTCCGACGACAAGAACAACGCCCTGATCGTGCAGGCGAGTGCGCATGATTACGAAATCATCGAATCTACGCTTCGTGATTTGGATGTGCTTCCGCGGCAAGTTCTCATTGACGCCAGGATTTACGAAGTAGATTTGTCGGGCGCTCTCTCGATGGGGATTTCAGCATACTTAGCCACACTCAGCCAATTACCGGGTCCGCTTCCCTTGACCACGAGCGTTAACGAAGCATCTGGCACGGTCAATTTTTCTACGTTCAGTATGCTCAGCGCCACAACTGCCGTCCAGGCGTTTCTCACGGCGAGCGAGAACAGCTCTCGAGTTCGAACGCTATCCTCTCCCTCAATTCTGGTAACGGATAACACCAACGCCCGCATCCAAGTGGGCAGCGAAGTGCCAGTTCCGACCGGTTCTTCGCTCACGCCGGTACAATCGAATGGCAGCAGCATATTTGCTCAAACCATTCAGTATCTCGATACAGGTGTCATTCTCACCGTAACGCCAAGGGTAAACTCCAGCGGCATTGTCACACTTAACATCGCACAGGAAGTCAGCGGCGCTGTACCGAACACGACGTCAAACATAGTTGCCCCGGTAGTAAACAAGACCGCATTTCAAACCACCGTTATTCTGAAGGACGGACAAACTCTGGCACTTGGCGGAATCATCGAGACGTCCGATAGCTATACCAGATCGCGGATCCCGATCATCGGAGATATTCCGGGCCTGGGTACTATTTTCGGGTCAACTACGAAGAACACATCGCGAAAAGAACTGGTGCTTCTCATTACGCCTCACGTCGTCCTGGACATTCAGCAGGGAACGGCGGCGTCCGACGAACTGCTGCATCAAATGCGCGAAGTCAGGAAAATGCTGGACGCGGAAGCAAAGCAGAAAAATAAATAGCTCGCCGCTTGAAGCACACCGATTTGCCGAACTGGCGGTCTTACTGGCTGCCAGCGACAGAACCCGCCTTCGGAGAGTTGCTTGGCCGCGGTATACTGCGCACGTCGAGATCTGATGCTGCGAACAGCTTGCCTTCCGTAACCACGTACTCAATTTTTTGAGTGTTCTTGATATCCACAGTGGGATCCGCAGAGAGAATCACTAGATCGCCGAACTTCCCTGGTTCGATCGTCCCGACTTCGGAGCCTCTACCCAGGCTTTCAGCGGTATTTCGGGTGGCCGCGACGATCGCGTCTGTGGGTGAAAGCCCCGCTTTCACCAGGAGTTCGAGTTCACGATGGACTGACGCGCCCGGAAATAGCAACAGGTTTCCGGCCCCTGTCCCCACGCCAATTGGCACGCCCAGCTTCAGAGCCCGCTGTACATTATCAGCCGCCCGCTGTTGTTGTTTCTTGAAAAGTTCTACGAGACTGGGAGTCTTGTTCAACTGGTTCCGTGTGTATCCAACCGCTCCTCCGGGGGCTCCCAAGCCTCTCATGAGGATGTCCGAAACGGTTCGTTGGACAATAGTTTCGGACAAGTACGCCTTCAACGCCGGCTCTTCAATCAAGTTGATCAAGTCCCCCTGTTCGGTAAGAGCAGGCACGAAATAGATTCGCTTTTTGGCCATGGCGGCGAGCACTGTGTCGGAGATCGCCTCGTCCCAAACCCCTTCGATTGCGTCCACACCCAGTGACTCAACCGTGTCCGCTTCCTCGTTTCTTCCCACCTCGCAAAAGAATTTCAGATCGTGCCCATGCGCCTCCTGGATCAATGCCTCTAGCGCATCTTTGTCAAGCCGGGGGTAAGGTGAGTTTTCTGGGCCCTTGTCGTAGACCGCCTCGAATACATTCAGGCCGGTATGGGCTAGTTCGCGGGACTTCTCTCGGGCCTCGTCCGCGTTGGCGATCTCTCGTGTCTCACGCCGGCGAGCGTTGGTGGCCGCAACCGAATAGAGTTCGGTCGGATGGCCATCGGGAGCGGTAAAGACCGGCCCCGCCAAGATAAGCCGAGGCGAAAGGAGCAGGTCGTCGGCCCTCCAGCGCCAGTATATCTTCTGCTCGTCAAAATCGCCTTGGATCAGCCTTACCGTGGTTACGCCCGCAGCAAGCAGGGCCTGAAGACTTTGCAGACGTTGTTCAATGAACACCTCCGCACGATCAACGCGGTTCCCAGGGCTCGGGCCCAGGTCCACCCTGGCGTCAATCAGGCCCGGAATAATGAACTTCCCGGTCGCGTCTATGACATGAATTCCGGTCGGGACTTTTGCGTCGGATCCCACGGCTTCGATCTTTCCCGCCTGGATCACGATCGTGATACCGCTCTGCACGGCCTTTCCTGTGCCGTCAATGAGCGTGCCACCTCGGATCGCCAGGCTTTGAGCTGCCGCGGGTGCTGCCCAGAGTGCCATCAGCACCAGCATTGGCACCAATACGGCGAACCACAGTCTACGGAGCCACATGTTCATTCGCTCCCCTATTCCAGCGGGCGAGAGGCAAGAATCCCCGCCAAGTGTTCGATTTGAGCTCAGAGCCAGAGTATCGTACTTTTGGACGGCCGAACTCGCTCTTGGTTGGCGATGTGCCCGTTCAGTAGACTCGATTCTGGATCAAGCGCCTTTGGGCGGGGGCACTTCCTACGCCGAAGACCCTGCAAGGCCGTGGCGGTTACCTTTCAAAGCCCTGAGTCTGGGTTTGGGGGTCAACTCCGGAGCCATCGTCCTTCGTGCCTATAGCCTAGTAGGTCTAGTCCTTGCAATGATCTGCGGGCTACTCGCGGGGAATTGGCACGACTGAGAACTCCGTTGCACTATTTGAGCAAACAAGTGGCTAAGCCTCGTCCATACTGTTCTCTGACGTGCCATGCAGCGGAGTCTAACTAACACAAAACAAAGGGACTGTCCCACAGTCCTCCCTCAGGATGCTTTGGTTACTAGATTGCTGAGACTGGTACTGATTCCGTTTGGTGTGTACGGTCCGCTCTTAAAGATTGGCATGGAAGTTGTGGTGCCGTGGGAAGCCGGTAATCGTCCAACCGCGTTTTCCCAGGGTGTTTTTCGGCCCAGCTGTGCACGTTATTCGGAAACAGGCGCGAAGGGGAGGCCCAGCTCAAGCGCTTGTAGGGCATACCCGCTGGACCAATGGAAAATCTTAACACTTGAGGGGGAGGAGAAAGCAAAATGTCCTGGAAACGCGTACTGGCTGGGCTCGCTTTTGCCACAGCCGTATTTATTGCAGTTCCAAACCGGACAGCCGCGCAGAGTCTAGTAACCACGCAAGCGGCCGGTTGTTATGGATGGATCATCAATCAGTCAGGTGCAACGGGCAAGGTCAAGCTTGAGTATGACAACCCGCTGGAAATGAACCACGAAGGTCGCACCGAGCGTCCCTCGGACCTCGCGATCGCTTCAGCCAATCTGGGTTCGCCGCAGACCTGCTTTATCGACGGAAACGCGATTGACATCGTCTATAACGCGGTTTTGACGAATGCGGATGGCACGTCCTACGGTGTGAACGGAGTGGCTGCTGCTGCCGCTATCGGGAACGCCCCCGGCGTGACCCTTCCGACCGGCGCATACCAGATTTACGATAATGACTCGCCGGCCACTTTTTCCGTAACGGCCACGGTTTACACCGTTACAACGGTGGGCGGTGGTACTGGAACCGACTTCCACTTCGTTGTGAACACTGGGGCGCATGCGGGAACAAGCAAAAAGCCGGATCTGAACTGCCTCAACGCGAACAGCGGTGCGGGTTGTGAGCCAGTTCTCGTTCTACAGAACCTCCGCTTCGATGTCGTTGGCGAACCGAATAGCTTGACAATAACCCCTGGCGGTTTGCCCTTCAACGCGGTGATCTCCGTTGCTGGTCCCGATGACTGCGTTACGGGCACCATCGCGGGGGTCGATCTTGCCCTGCTGCCGGATAACTGCCTTGACACGTCAACGTTTGATCCGGTGATTCAGGTCGGCACCATCCGCAACACGATCTACTGCGCTGGTTCCGAATCGATGAACTTCAGCAACTACGGCGACGCGCCTTATACCGACTTTGCCTGTGCGGACGTTTTCCGCATCGGTCTCGGCTATGAGGATGGAGTCGATCCGTACATCATGCACCCCTATCCGCTGGAGAACCCAAGCTGCACCGGCGGCTGCCCACAGGGTGAACCGACTGGTGGCGTCGGGAACGAAACTGGCTTCCTGATCAAGAACGCCTACTGGTATATGTTTGAGAACCCCTACTGGACATACGTCAACCCGTTCAGGATTGCTCTGAATGGCCGAGCCGAGCCGGGTCCCGATCCGTACTCACCAGTTGCATCGGACATCAATACGACCCCGACCGATCTCGTAGTTGATATCGAGACCGTTCCGTACGGAGTGTCTATTGAAGTGCCTTCGACTCTCACGATTTGCAATGGCTTGAAGCCGGGCGTCCAGTGGAAGCTTGCATCAGGCACCAGTTCCGTCACGGGCAACTCGACACTTCCGTACACGGCGAACCTGATCGCGATCTACCAGACGGTGCTTGGCGATGTGAATGATCCTAGCCCAGGGGTCCCCCTCGTCGTCGCGACCGGACGCGCTGCTTCGGACGCGTATTGCGCTGGCGGTTCTACCCTATTCCCGACGTTCGGCGTTCAGATTGCCGATCCGTCGGGTATTGGCAACGTAACGCTCCGTGTGGTGTTTGGCCCTTCCGAGGGTCCAGGCGAATTCACGGGTGATGATGTGAACCCAACCGCAGTTCCGCGCTACATGAACCCGATTACTCCCTCCGAGGGATTGAACCCGGGTAGCGAGTCGCGTGGAATTATTGATGATGCGTTCGGCAACCCAGTTTGCTACATCGAAATCGACCCGACCCGCACGTATTTGCTGTATGACTACGTAACGGATATGGACAGTTGGGGAACTGGTATCGAAGTGGCGAACACCGGGAACGACGCCCAAGCTTTTGCTCCATTGGGCGTTGAAAACGCGGGCCAGAGTGGTGCGCTTGACATCTGGTTCTTCCCGAACAGCAATCCGGAGGGTGGTGCAGGTACCGCACCGTTTGTGTACACAGCGAAGGGAAGCGATGGCCGCGGTCTACAGACTGCTTCCGGGTTGCTTGCTCCTGGAAACATCTGGGCGGACTCGCTTGACTCGCTGCTGAGCGCATCCGGCAATGGCTCGTTGGCGGGCCATTTCGACGGCTACCTCATCATCGTTTGCCACTTTAACTTCGGCCACGGCGCGGCATACATCTTCAACTCGGCCCTGAACGGCACCAACGTTCCGGCTCTCGTGTTGGGTGGCGATTCCGCCCGTTTGGGTGACATAGAGAAGTTGCCCGAAAGGTTGGTTCAGTAATATCTGAAACCAGCGACCGCGGCTGAAATGTTGTTGGTCGCTGGAGCAGCAGGAACCGGGGGATGCCGCTTTACAAAGGCGGCATCCCCTTTCTTACAGGAGCAGTAAGAAAGTCGTAACCGTCCACTAAGGGCACTGAATACGAATCTCTAGACGTATACTAGTTTCGAGTGGACCGTGCGAAGTTTTCCAGGAGATCTCAGCTATGAGCAAGATTCAAGCAAGGGCGGGTTTTGTTCTCGCAATTATCCTCGGCACAGCGCCATATGCTTTCGGCGCCCAGCCACCGCAACAAACACAGCCCGCGACTGCCCAGGTTTCTGAGGACCAAGACCTTAAAGCAAGAGCCACCGAATACTACCGGGATCTTTTGAATGGTGAAAATGCAGCCGCCTTCGCATTCGTCGCGCCAGAATCGAAAAATGAATTCTTTAGGCTGCACGCCGATAACCTCACAGACGCTCGAATACTGACTGTTCAGCTTGCTGACCCGTCAGCAACTTCCGCAACCGTTAAGGTCCAAAAGAGCGTTAAGCCAATGCAATTTAACCAGACCTTCGATTTCCAGTACCTTGAGACTTGGAAGAAGATCGATGGGCTATGGTACATCGTGATTCCGAATTCGAAAGAGGTGGACACACCTTTTGGCCGAATGTCCAACGCTGGCCCGGCCCCTGCAAAGGGTACTTCGCCTAGTGCTGCGAATTCGAGTCAGCCTGCGTCTAACGCGGGGCTCGACCTTGCCGAGATCAAGAGGAGAGCGGCAACGAATACCAAGAACGCCGATCCTGACCAATATCTTCTGGCGCTAAAGAAGGCAATGGCCCAGGCCCAGGCGCAAAGCGCCAAGGATCCGAAGCCTGACGACAAAGACAAGAAGAAGACCGACCCCACGCAGGATTCAAAGCCTAACAACTAGCTCGTTACGGTGTGGTCATAATTTGCTGGCGCAGCGGCCAAAAGACCGCTGCGCCGCTATCTAGGTTTGCGTCCGGACGGACGCGTTCATTTTGCCGTGTGACCCACGACCCCGCTGTTGCGCTGCATCCACATTGAGAGGTCAGCGATCACATTCGCCGGAACATGCCTTGACTCAGCTGCGCTGGGCCTTTGGGCCACGGGCAGAAAGGATCGGTTTAGAGTCGGGTAAGACGTAAACGTTATATGCGTGCGGTTCCGAAGAGCTCTCCTCCACTGCTCCCAATCCGCGTTTGGCGATTGGGCTTCGCGCTCCCCTTGCAAAATTAGGATCGGAATCTTGAGCGTTGCCGCCACTTTCGTTGGGCTGTAACCTCTCAGGTCAAGCAAATACGCCGCTGGGACAGACGTGCCGGCCAAGCGTACAGTCATTCCCGGCTTTAGCGCTGGGTCTTCGATCTGTCGCTTTTCTTGCTCGGCCGCGGCCAGTGTTTCGAGCTCTGCCGCACTTGGCGAAGGGTTACCTCCCATCCGGGATCTGGCGTCGCCCAGGAACACATCTTCCAGCGGCCTTGCGTAGGCTCCCATCAAAACAAGACCGGCAATTTGCGAGTCCGGGGCAGCGATTCGAGGAGCAAGGTAACCGCCCCAGCCTTCACCGAGCAGGAAGATATGATGGGAATCGATTCTGTGCATGCCGGAAAGGAGGGCGACGGCCGAGCGGGCATCTTCCATGGTCTCCTGCTCAACGGTGAATGAGGCTAGGTTCTTCGCCACCTCGGGACCGTACTGCCTCGTCCGCTTGACGTATCGCAGAACCGCGACGCCCCGGCTCGCCAGTCCCCACGCAATATCCTTGAATATTCGATCCGGCCCCGCGGTCTCGTCCTCATCGTTCGCACCCCATCCATGCACGAGCACTACAGCAGGAAAGGGCCCGGCACCCTTTGGCATGGCCAGTGTTCCAGGCAGGATCCATGGGCGTTGGCCAACTTTGATATCCACCTCGTCGAATAACGCGGGATTCGCGTAGCTCGGCGTCTGCCACAAACCGAACGAACTCGCCGGCAAGGTCTTGAATCCCGCCACTTTCTGAAGGGCATCGAAAACGAAAAGCAGGTCAATATCCTTTCGCGAGAAACTGCACGTCACATAGACATAATCCAAGTCCTGCTTCTGTTCGTGCCCGGCCCACTTGATCGAGACAAAGTCGCCAAGGTCAGAAATCATCTTGCCCCATGTGGCTCGGAGCATTTCCGTTGGCAGCAATTGCGTGACGCTCTCATTAAAGTGCTGCTCGACCACGTCAAATCTCTTAGCCGCCAGATCGGCGACGAGCTCGCGAGCGACAGCAACATGATCCACGTCAGGCGCCTTTAGGCTTCGACCTGCTTGCGCCATTGCCAAAATGATTGTCGGCGGCGCTAACGCCAGCACACTAACGAGCGCCAGCATCCTGACAGTTGAATTCCTGTGCATTGAAGCAGCCTTCATGGGTCTCCTGCCCAGGCGCGACCGCCCGGTGAGTCCGTTCCCCGAGAAACGCCGCAGGGCCGGTATCGAAACCGCGCGGAGGCAATTATAAAGACAAAACTGCAGTTTGCGGAGCGGCGAGCCGCCCCGAGTTGTTCAGCAAGAAACGGGTAGGCCGCCTATCGGATGAGATCCTGCGCGTATCCGGATGGAGGTTTCCCTTTTTGTTCGTCTTCAAGTCCCTACCCCGCTTATGGTATTCTCCTACAACGACTATTGTAGTTGCCAAGAGTAGCCCCGCTCTATGGCTCTAGAAACCGCTGTGATGTGAAGCTCACGACGGAATGAATTCGTGCGCGATCGGCTGGTTTCGGCGATTGATTGAGGGTAACGCGCGGAACCGTAAGTCCCTTCTATTTAGCGAGATCGTGCTTGCGCGCGCAGGGATTGAAAAAGATACAAAGGAGAAACGGAGCGATGTCTAATCGGCTTCTGCGCTCGCTCATAACTCGCGCCGTCGCCACCGCCCTGCTTCTCGGGACCTGTGCTGTCGCAGCAGCGTTCGGCCAGTGCGTGGTTGGCCTGGATAGCGGTTTCTCCGCGCCCAACGAGTTGAATCAGGAGGGAAGAACCGAGCGGCCGGCTGATTTGCGAATAACGAACGCGACGCCGGGTACGTGCTTGAAGGACGGCAATACTATAGATGTAGTCTATAACGCCGTAATGACTTTGCCTCCGGTCGTCGGAAGCCCGACTACCCTGCCGACAGCGGATTATGTGCTTGTTGACAACAGCACCGTTCCGACCCTTTCGGTAACGGTAACCACTCAAACCGTTACCTTGGTAGGCGGAGTGCTAGGAACCGAAATTCAAATTGATATTGATACGGGGACGAGCGATCCGACCGCCTACGTCGTGTTGAGGAATCTTCGCTTTGACGTGACGACTCTCGGCGATGGAGCCGCACTCAACGCTACTGTGGCGAGCGAAGGCCCTCCGAACTTTGAATCGGTCGTGCAAGTTGGTACTGTGCGCAAAACAATCGCGGTGGCTGCTCCGTACGCTCCCGCGGTTGACATCGTGGGGTCAGGGTATGAGGACGGCGTGAATCCATTTGGCGGGCCAGGCCCTGGAAATCGATATGGGATTCTGGTTACTCAAGCAAAATGGGAATTCAGCTCGAGCCCGAGTTGGCTGCTCGTCAACCCGTTTCGAGAGGCAATCCCCTCGCCGATCGTAAGCGGCGATATCCCAACGGGCCCAACCGATCTCGTGATCGATATCGAGAGTATTCCAGCGGGCGTTACGGTGACGTTGCCACCGACTATTACCGCCCCATACATAGGCGCTAGTCCCGAAGTCCAGTGGATTGCGACTGGTCAGACGCTGAGTGCTACAGGCGGCAAGCTGATCGTGATCTACAACACTAACAATCCTGGGATACCGCAGCCCACCATGGTTCACTTGGTTGTCTTTACGGGACCGACCGCTGCCGACGCGACTCCGGCGACTCCTGTGACATTCGGCGTGACGATTGCTGATCCGTCCGGAACAGGAACTGCCACAATCCGTGTCGTCATGGGACCTTCGGAAGCTTCGAGTTTCGCCGGCGACGACGTAAATGCGAACGCCGTCCCCCGTTACCTGGCAAATATTAGCGGTAGCAATCCCACGCGCGCGATCATCACCGATGGTACGAATGCCGGAAACCCGGTTCCTTATTTCGTGATCAATCCCACCCGAACGTATCTACTCTATCCGTACGTGACGGACCTGGCTGGCTGGCAGACGGGCATTGAGGTAGCTAATACGGGCAATGACTTCACTGTTTTCGGGAATTCGGGCCAGGCGGGTGCGCTCGATTTCTATTTCTTTCCTACTGGCAGCCCACCGTTCGAATTCACGCCACCTAGTGGGGTGGGGCGTGGACTAGATGCTAACGGTCTGTTGCAGCCAGGCGGAGATTTTGCTGTATCACTTGACGGTTTATTGAACGCGGCCGGCGACAGCAATCTTGTAGGCCGATTTGATGGCTACATTATTGTTGCTGGACACTTCAACTTCGGCCACGGCGCAGGGCTTGTATTCGACGCTGCCGGCTCGGTCGCTTCTGTGCCGACACTTGTGCTGGGTGGTGACTCCGCACGATTGGGCAATACGACAAAATTGCCGGAGCGGCTAGACCAATAACGCAGGCAGTGCGCAGTAAGTAGCACCGTTGCAAATTTGATCCCGCAGTGCTTCTAAGGCGATAAGTCCTGCCCGGGCCTCACCGTCAGCTAGCAGCGAACGACTCGTCTCCGCACTGCCGCAATCCGGTCCTTCCGTTTGATTTCGGACCTTCGCGATTATGTTCCCGTACTCCGGACGATGACCGCACGAATTCCATCGCACTTGCAAGGCGCTAGAAGTGAGGGCATGCGCAGATAGGGAGAATCCGATTGAGCCTGGTGGGCGTTATACCTTGTGGCAGCTATAAGGCGGGTGTTGTCTGTTTTGAATCAATTCTGTAAGTACTGCACTTGACAGACGTTTGAAGCGATATATTGGCGGCGTTGGCAAATGCCCGGTCGGACTTTCTCGTCTGTTGGACGCAGGCGAGAGAGGCTACCTCCCCGCACCCGACCTGGCCAGAGGGCTCTTGGCAATCTGCTGAGGGCCCTCAAAACTCCAGATCGTATCTAGACCTATTGGTGTGAGCGATATTCCGGAACACTCTTGTTCAACTCAGCACAGTCTATGGCTGAGATAACGAAACCGCAATGGTACGAAAGTTTTATTCTGGGCCGCTATCTCGAGACCGGACTCGAATGCTGCGCGAGCGCTCGAGCCTGCAAGATATGCATTTGCCGGTCTCAACACCAGGGTGATGGGCAGATGTCCGCCAAAATTCGCTCAGTGAAAACCCTTGCGGGTGAGAATTTGTCGCTGGTCGTCGGAGTAAGTGTCCGCCTATGTGCCATTTACTGCGCGGTGTTTGTTGGCTCGAACCGGGCCGTCGACCACTATGCGGTCTAATCGCTTGCCGAGGGCTTGCTTGCGGGGCCCTTCTGGTATTTCTCCAGTTCGGCTTGGTGGTCGCGAACGAACTTCAAGTTCGCCGGGTTGATGAAGTCCGGGACCGGCTTGTGATTCATTTGGTTCTGCATTGCACTTTGCGCTGAAAACCATGCCAAGGGTGTCATCACAAAATCTCGTTCCGTTATTCCGTTGGTCTTCAAGAAGGCAGCAACGTGCGGGGATTGCTGCGCCATGAGGACCTTTTCGAGGCTTGGGACCTTGGCATCACCGATCTTCTTCACCTCTTCGGCGAGGGCGGGATCGGTCTTTGTCGCCGCAACCAGCTTGTCGGCGACGTCCACGTACTTGGAGACCTTGTCCATCGTCAGAACGTAATCGTGGACTGCCTGTTCATCCCCGGTAATCACTTTCATCCCTCCCGCTTGTTGGGCACAGATGAGAGGGGCGGCAAAAGACAAGATCAGAACAAATACGCATAAATTCACAACCAAAGGGCGTGGATACATGCGGCCGTCTCCATCGAAAGGAAATTTGAACATCGCGAAAAATTACCCCTTCATAATGCCACAAGTTGCCCAGAAGAATGTTGCATCACGTAATTTCGGTTTCTCCCGTGGCAACGTGATCTCTGGGTTTCCACCAAGCTGCGTGCCAGCCTGTTACCAACCTGTACGATATCCGACGATTAGGCCGATCGGAGCGAGATAGGCAGAAACCAGCGGAATCGTCACGCACGTGTGTTGCCATTGTGATCGTTGCGAAGCTTGGTCGGCCGGCGGTTCCATGAGTCAACGGAACTCCACAAGAACACGCGTCATCCGACGATCAGGACACACTCGATGTGATATCGTAATCGCTTCTGCCTGGTACTTGGGAGAGCGAGAGATCGGCACATGCGCGTCCTTCTCACTGGACACAACGGCTACATCGGAACCGTGATGGCCCCATTCCTCGCGGCCCGCGGGTATGAGGTCGTGGGCCTGGACAACGGTCTTTTCGAGCGATGCACATTCGGTTCGGAACCGGTCAGGTTCCCCTCGATTCATAAGGATCTCCGGGATGTTGAACAGGCAGATCTCAACGGATTCGATGCCGTCATTCATCTAGCTGGTCTGTCGAATGATCCTCTCGGCGATCTCAATCCTGATGTGACTTACGACATCAATCATTCTGCTTCGGTGCGCCTCGCGGGGCTCGCGAAGCGAGCGGGCATTCGTCGTTTCCTCTTCTCATCTTCCTGCAGCATCTACGGCGCGGCGGGAGACGGCATGTTGGACGAAACGGCTGAGTTCAATCCGGTGACGCCCTATGGTCGATCGAAGGTCCTGGTTGAGCAGGAGGTTTCACATCTCGCCGACTCGGAATTCAGTCCCACGTACCTCCGAAACGCCACCGCTTACGGCGTTTCCCCGAGGTTGAGAGTCGACCTCGTGCTCAACAACCTGGTTGCGTGGGCGTTTACGACCGGGCGAATCCTTATCAAGAGCGACGGCACGCCGTGGCGCCCCCTTGTGCATATTGAAGATATTTCGCGCGCATTCCTAGCCGTACTCCAGGCTCCGATTGAACTGGTTCACGATCGTGCATTCAACGTTGGACGCAATGAGGAAAACTATCAGATCCGTGACATCGCTGAGATCGTGCGCCAAGTGGTGCCGAGCTGCCGGATCGAGTATGCGCCGCATGGCGGGCCGGATACGCGATGTTACCGCGTAGATTTTGGCCGGATTACAAAGATGCTTCCCGCGTTCAACCCCATCTGGGATGTGCGAAAAGGTGCTCAAGAGCTTTGCGACGCGTATCGAAGCGCCGGTCTCCGCACGGAGGTCTTTGAGGGACCCAGCTACATGCGCATCTTGCATATTCAGGAGCTGCTCGCGAATGGAAGTCTCGACTCATCGTTGCGCTGGATAACGAGGAAAATGGAATTGACAGGCAAGCGCGCTGGCTGAAGGCCTCGCGCCCTCCGCGGGTATCCAAGAAGGGTCGGCGGTTCAAACCGGCACGCGCTGACTGCCGTGGTTGCCCCGTAATCGAATGAAGCTCTCGGCTAGATGCAGCTTCTCCAGGCATTCATTTGACGCTCAAAGAACAAATCCCCTGGCCAATCAAGATCGGCGCGAAGATTGTGCTCGCAAGGATTCCGGTTAGTTATTCGGTCTGGAAGAAGTTGGGCGTGTTCGTCAACGGTGAAATGCAAGAACCTGAATATGCCTTCAATGTTTTCCAGCGGCACTACGAAGCGGCGCGGCAGAGAGCTAAGATCTGCGCTGGTTTTGTCGGCATGGAGGTCGGCCCTGGGGATTCTCTATTCTCTGCGTTGATCGCCAAAGCTTTCGGGGCGTCCCATGTCTACTTGATCGACGTTAAATCCTACGCGCAAGCCGACCTGGCCCTCTACCGCCAAATGGAGAGACTTCTCCGTCAGAAGGGGCTGAACGTGCCGGATCTCGCGGATTGCGGCTCAGTGGAAGACGTGCTGCGGCTATGCTCCGCCACCTATCTCACCGAGGGCCTTCATTCTTTGCGCGAAGTTCCCGACGCAACAGTGGATTTCGTTTGGTCTCAGGCTGTGTTGGAGCATATACGACTCCACGAATTCGACGACTTCCTTCGGGAGCTCCGTCGTATCCAGAGAAATGACGGAATCGGCTCGCATAGCGTGGACCTCAAAGATCATCTTGGCGGCGCCCTGAACAATCTCCGGTTCAGCCGGAGGGTGTGGGAGTCGAGTCTTCTTGCGGAATCTGGGTTTTACACGAACCGCATTCGTTATCAAGAAATGCTATCCAGATTCGAACGCGCGGGGTTCCAAGTTGACTTGCTGCGACCCCAGCGTTTTCAGAGGCAACCAACACCCAGACATAGGCTATCTCCCGCGTTTCGCGATGTCTCGGATGAGGATTTGGCCGTTGCGGGATTTGAAGTACTTTTGTCGTGATGCCTCTTTCCTCCCAACCTTCTCTTGCGACTAGCTGGCCTGCAACATCTGCCTAGATATCGGCGCTACTCTCCAATGTCAGCACCTCGAGTGGCTCCAGCCTTAAGGCCTTCGCGCTTCCAACACGCAACTCCACAGCACCCAGACCAGAATTGGCGTCCCAAGGATTGGCCACTCGATAGCGTTGTGGCGCGCCAGGCGGCAATTCGAAAACCACCTGCGGGTCCACTTCGAAGGTCTGCGGCCTGTCGCTCGGGTTTCGAAGTGTCAAAATGGCCTTCCTCGGTGACCAGGACGCCCAGCCGTACACTTCGAGCAGATTCGGATCGCCGCCCACCCAGTGCGTATCCACCAGCACATCGGCATTTCGCCGTGACCATTTCGCTCCCCCGGCCAGCGCATCCCAGTTGCGATCTGAAAGCAGCGAAGGCGTCAGGTACATCTCTTGGCATTGCGTTCCACTGCCGAAATATGAGCGAACCTCGGAAGGGAAGTCGTTTGCCGGATCGGTGTCGAGTTTGTCGGCCAGGCGCGCAAAGATCAATCCGTGGAGCATCAGCGAATTCAGCGGATACAGCGGGCCGCGCTCGACAATATTTTCAAACGTCGCCGCATCTCGATAGGTGATCCATTGCTGCCGCGGCGTGCCAACTCCGGCAAAGTCGTTGTCTTCGCCTCCGCGCCAAGTGGAGTCGGCATAGCGCAGCCAGAAAGGTGAAGGATAAGTGCTCGTCGTCAGGTTCACGTACAAGTCCGGCTTTGCGGCGCGCATGTCGCTGATCAGCGCAATGGCCGCTTCGAAGTCGCTGCCAAATTGGCTGCCCGGGATCGTTTGCGCGGTGCTGCCGGTGCCGTCAATCTTGAATTGATTCACGCCGAAGTCGCGAATCATGCTCAGGCACACTTCGTGAAAGCGCTTGTAGTAGACCGGCCCCGAAAGCGCAAGGCCCTGCGAATTGGTTTCGAATCCCTCTTGCTTTGCGTAGGCGAGCCGCTCTTTCCGCGCCTCGTCGTAGCCACCCCACGGAGAAAGCCAGACGCCGGGCGCCGAATCGTAACGCGCCGTGGCCTCCTGCACAGGTCTGAAAGCCGCGCGGAAAACCAGAGTTAAATCCCCAGATTTTGTGATCGTCCCAGCCATCATCGAGCATGAACGAATCAAGCGTCACGCTTCGCTTTACCTGCAATTCCTGCCCGATGGCGTTGATGGCATCGAGCACTTGAGCCTCGGTAAACGGCGAGAAGTCATACCAACTGTTGTAGTGCAGAAAAGTGCGATACGGATGCGCGCGTTCGCGCTCGACATATTCGAGGAAATCTCGCCGAAATTGCCCTGGCGCGGTTACGCCGATGACGGAAGAGTACGTCACCTCTTGGCCCTGCTTGAGCGGCAGTTGCCGGGCCAGCGTCAGCCTGGCGCGCCCCCCGCCAACCGCGCTTAAGCTGAGTGGGTGCTCAAAACCTAGAAACCATGAGCCTTGAACGATCGGCGAGCCACGAACTGTTCCCGCCACATTCGCGTTTTCGAGCGGAAGATCAATCAGGCAAACTTCCTGGGCCGCCAGATCAGCGGACAGCGCCTTGAAGGTCACTTCTTGCCGCACATAGTGAGAGCCATCTCGCAGAACCGCGCGCCAAGTCGCTTCGAATTTCCCCTCGGTATCATGGAACTGCGCGCCGATCTGCTGCCCATCCAACCGTTCAGAGAACCTCGAAGCCTTCGCATCGCCCCGAAGCTTCTCAACGCTAGGCGCGCCAACAAGTTGCATCTGCGCCGAGGTAACGGACACGTGTTGCTGCAAACCCAGCCAGAACGCGGGCCGTGGCCCTGCTACGTTTCGTCCGGCGCGGCGATCTTGCACACGGACGAACTCCAAACCGCCAGAGGATAACCGCCATTCTGCCGCTATGACCTCGTTGCCCAAGCGCAGCGTTGAGCCCTGAATTTCTGCGCTTGGGCGCACCGGGGCTTCCTGGTCAACGGCTGACCACTCGAAACGTGCCCCAGCCGGTAGCGCAGCGGCGGCACCAAGGCCTAGAATCCCGCGGCTTACAAAATCCCGCCGGCTCATTTCACTCAAGCGTGGCAGCAGCGTTCGCCATTCCTTACTGACTCGTTGACCAATCGCATTGTGGTTGATGAAACGCATCGGCTGTTTTTCCTTTCGCAGGCGCACGATATTGAAGCCTGGCCGTAGTGCGAGGCAAGAAAGAGTTAGCTTCCTCCCGGTAGGGATTCCGCTTTTGTTTGGTAAAATACGCCATCTTCAGTTTTAAAGGAGCTTACCACCATGCGATACCGATTAGGTCTGATTGCCGCGACGCTTGGGTTTCTGCTTGCCGCAGGACCGGCATACTCGCAAGCCAAGAAAGATACGCCTGCTACTGGCGTGGTCCACGGTGTCGTCCTTGGGCTGAACGGGAAGGTCGTCCCGTACGTCCACGTCTATCTCGAGCCGTCCGGCAGCACGAAGCAGCGAGTGAGTATAACTAGCGAAGATGGGCTCTACGAATTTCCGAACATACCGCCGGGCAGCTACGAGCTTAAGGCACAGCGAGGCAACAAGGAATCGGCCTGGCAGCGCAACGTCGCTATGAAAGCTGGCGGCGATGTGAACCTCACCTTGAGGCTCAACCAGGATGTGCCGCGCACAAAGCCATAGGGACAGTAGTTCCAACCACAGCGCGCTTTTCGCACCGTGCCAGGCCACCGGCTGACCACTCTGCCCTACAGCCGCAGGATTCCCGGCCCCGGTCTCGTTAGGAAAAACTCGCTCGCGGCAGCCGCGTGCGGAAATTTTCGCCGGTAGACCCATGCCCAGTTGTCCATGAACTTTGCGGCGTCGGGTATGCGGGTTAGCGCCCAAACGCTGCCGCCGAATCCGGCGCCGAACGCGGATGCCGCTATCGCACCAAGCTTTCGAGCGGAGTGCGCGAGCTCGATGGTCTCCGGAATCTGGTTCCCGAGAAGCTTCTCGGCCGCGGTCTGCGATTGGTCTACCCAGCCACCAAACTTTCCCATCTCGCTCTTGGCCAGGGCTTCCGTCGCCGCCCGGATAATCACTTGGTTCTCCAGGACAAATTGCCCGAGCCGGTCGAGCAACGCTTGTGGCCGGAACTCCCGGCCCCCGGAACGGGCGAGGAATTGGCGCATTTGATCTACGGCATCTGGCGCGCCTGTCACCGCGTCCGAGAGTGTCGCGTCCTTGCGTCCCGTGGCCAAACACCACGTCTCGAGAATCACCGACGCGGCCCGCGCCGCGCGATTGTAGGCCGTCCGCGCCGCGCCGGTTTTTTCCGCCGCCACACCGCTCACGCCAATTACGAAGGTTAGATCGTCAGGCAGCGGGACCTGTCGTTCCACCCGAATCGGACTGAAAGCGTATTGGCTCAGCGATCCGGCACGGCAGCAAAGGATCGCGACGTGGTCCTCGCTTCCCCCGAAGGTGCCCACACCGGAGTCACCTGCCAGCGTGCCAAACGAACGCCCGTTCTCGATGCATGCCAGATAACCCGCAAGCCCTTCACGCCCGCGAATGTTTGCCACGAACTCCTCGCGGTCTTCGAGGTAGTTGATATCGAAGAGCGCCACGAAAGTCGCGATCATCAGCGCGCTCGAGCTACTCATTCCCGCCGACCGAGGCAAATCACTCACGAACGCCAGGTCCATGCCGCACAATGGTCCCGAAAAATTCCGCGCAAGCCGCCTCGCCACCGTCATCGGATAGGAAAGACCACCCGGAACCAGGTACAAGATCGGGAGCAACCGGGAATTCGGCATTGAGGTTGGAGGCGACGTCGGCGATTCTCACCGTGGCATCGTCGCGCGGAGATGCAACCGCGCAGAAGCCGCGCTCCGCAGCGCAAAGCAGGCTGCGCCCGCCGGCATAATCCGTATGTTTGCCGAGCACCTCGATGCGCCCCGGCACATACCATCTGCGAATGTCACGCGTCGCGGAGGCGCGCATCGTGTCTAGATGCCGCATTGCGCGGTCGAAGTGTTGTGCTTTGCGTTCCGCCTCGGCAGTTCGCATCCCCGCGTGCACGAAGCGCTCGATAAGCTCCGCGGTCACGGGTTGGGCTCAATCGGGCGGAGGCGCTCTGTGACGGTTGCGATATCGCTGCGATAGGAAAGATCGAGCACGCCGTCGCCGGACCGGAGCACTCTGAATCGGATGCCGAAAGCGTGGATACCTTCCTGCACAACCAGCGGTAACTCCAGCTCGCCGCGAGAAGAAAGTGGCGTGTGTCGGCATACCTCAAAAATTGCGGGCGCAAACCGCCAAAGATTCATGCTGACGAGCACATCGCCGCCGGATGCCGCCAGGCTCGATTCGCCGGGTTTCTCGACGACAGACTCCAAGTAGGAATCCGCGCCAACTTTGCAAAGCGCGTAGCTTGGAATTCGATCGGCCGGAATGTTTCCTTTCCTAATCAGCGATTCCGGCTCGAAAAGGGCGGTTCCAGGCTCGCCCAATACCCGCAGGTCCCTCAGAGCTGAGAAGGGATAGTAGTTATCCGAATTCTGCACGAGGAATTCATCGTCACCCACGAAGGATTCAGCTGCGAGCACAGCGTCCGCGGACCCGCGCGGTTCTCGCTGAATCGCAAACGAAACTTGAATTCGACGCGGCGGCGCGCTCACTTCGTAGTAATCGCGGATGGAGCCGTGTTCAGGACCGATGACCAGGCAAGCCTGTTTGTACCCGGCATCGGCCAAACCGCTCAGGACATAATCAAGGAATGGGCGTTGGAAGGGAATCATCGCCTTCACGCCAGAATCAGCAGTTGCAGACTGCTCTCCGCTGAGATGGGCGTGCGGGTCTTGCTGCCGCATCCGTTTGCCCAGGCCTCGCGCTGGAATCACTACCTTGTGGATTCCGCCGGTCATTTAGATACGACGGGAGGGCTCATCCGGCGATTCTTCTTGCTGCTTCAGAAGTCCTCGAAACATGCTGCGTAAATCGTGAAAGCCTCGCACCGTCACAATCGCTGTGATTACGGCGAAGGCGGCGCCTGAAACGATCAAGCTCATCTCCCAGAAGATTCGCCAATATTTCATTGTGCCTCGGCTCCGGCGAGTTCATCAGCCGCTTCCAGCGGTTTAGGACGGCTGGGACCCAGTAGGGAACCAATCACAAGCCCTACCGCTGCCAAACCAAATGCCGCGAACCCCGCCGCCTTTTCGCTCCAATGTAGAAAGAAAAAGGGAACAATCGCGCCAGTCGCGCCCATCAACATCGCCAGATACCCTCCAGTGGTGTTGGCGCGGCGCCAGTAAAGGCCTCCGATCACGCTTGCAAATGCTCCCGCCAGGAAGATGGTCCCCGTTATGTTCAAGTACAGATAAACCGCTCCGGGCGGCGTGTAATAAAGACCCCAGAACATCAGAAACAGACTCACAAAGAGGTTTGCGACGCGATTCACGAAAATCTGCTGTCGGGAACTCAAAGGCTGCTTGCCCACGAGCTTGCGCACCGGCAGCACCACATCCTGTGAAAGAATCGCGCTCCACCCCAGCAAATAGGAGCTGTTCACGGACATCGTGGCCGCAAGCATCCCCGCCACCACCAGCCCCTTCATGCCAGGCGCCAGAATGTGCGCCAGCATTGTCGGCATCGCATCGATCGGTGCCAGCGTGTGGCCGTTTGCCACCGGTGCCGGTACTCCTTGCACCAGCGCGCCCGTGCCAAACATCACCAGCGCCGCGATTCCCCAAAGCATTGGCAGCATTCCGCGGCCGAGAAAGATGAAGCCGGTCCAGGTCATGACGCGCTTGCACGTTTCAGGGCTCTTCGTCGAAAACATCCGCATCGCCGTCGTCTGCCAGCAGGTGTTGATGGAAAACCACAGGAGGACCTGCCACACGAGAAACGTCCAGCCGAATTGCGGATTCACCAGCGGACTGTAGCCGCCCGCGCCCATCGTGTGCGAAACCATGTGCGTGATATTGCCCCATCCGGCGCGATGCACCGCGTATAGAGTCACCACGATCGTCGCCACGGAAAGTAGCACGTATTGAAAAAAATCCGTGATCACCACGGAGACCATGCCGCCCAGCATGGTGTAAGTGACCTCAAGCAGCAGAATTACCGTCATTACCAGGATCAGATAGCGCGAGGCGATGCCGCTCACGATGGTGAGGAATTCGCCTTCAATCTTCAGGAACACGCCCATGTTTAGAATGCCACCCAACGCGACCAGGATTCCCGTGACGAGCCGCAAGCCAAGGCTGTACTTGCGCTCAAAATACTCCGGCACGGTCATGAGCTTCATTTGCCGGAACCGGCTGATCACAAACCCCGTGCGCCCGACAAAAATCATCACCAGCCCGGAAATCATTGCCGCGGCAAATGACGCAAAGCCGTACTTGTACCCAAGCTCCGCGTTGTACATGTAGGTGATCGTGCCGATTTCCGTGGCAGCGAGCGTGGCGATTCCGATGTAAAGGCCGAGTTCACGTCCCGCCACGAGATATCCCGCGACGCTTCCGACGTACCGCTTGCCGGCCAGTCCAATCGCGAGCGACGCGAGCAGGTACGCGCCGACGATCACCCAATCAATGGTGGCAAATCCCAAGGAGCGCGTCTCCAAATCCTAAATGGCCTTCCGTTCACACATCAGTAGCGCCAGCTCGTGACGTCCGCCCCCGGCGGTGCTGTTTTCAGCATCCACGCCGCGGATTGCTGCATTACGCGCTGGGTTGCGGTTAACGACCCGAGCCGCGCCGGAAGTTCCGGTTCGCCGGTGTAGCAATGTGGCTGGTCGGGGCCGTAGTCAAACGAACCGGCGTAATAGGGGTTGTTGGTTGTTTCGAGCGATTGCTGCAAGAGCTTCACCGCGAGATCGAGATAGTACGTGTCGCGCGTGCCGACATACACGTGGATCTTGCCCACGAGCTTAGGTCCTAGCGTTTTCCAGTCGCGGTCCAGGATGTAGCGCAGATCGTAGTGATCGCGCCAGTATTCGGCAACTTGATGGTCAATCACACCGGTGTACTGATCCCAGATCGGCTTCACATAACCGTCCGGTCCAACCGGTCCCCAAACGGCTTGCCAGATGTCCATCTGCTCGCCGGAGCGGCCAAGCGTCCCGCTCACATTTGTGTGCCGCTGCTCGTTTTCCATGGTGGTGAGGATGGTTTCGTCCGTCTCGCGCATTTCGCCGCGCGGCAATTTCGTCCACACCCCCTCGGTCCACAACGCGAGCTTGTCCTCATAGATATTCACGAGCTGATATTTTCGGAAGTCCACAGGATCGGGACAAAACGCAAACGTGCCGTTATAGAACTCCGGGTAAAAAACCTGCGACGCCAGCGCCTCCCAGCCACCCGTCGAGCCTCCATAGGTTGCGCGCGCCCACCCCTGCCCGATTCCGCGAAACTGCTTCTCGACGTAAGGAATCAACTCCTGGGTGATCGCATCGCCGTAAGGCCCCACGTTTGCCGAATTCACTGCGTAGGAATCGTCGTAATAGGGATTTGCGTGCTGAATCACGAGGATGAGCATGTGCGGCAGCCGCCCGGACGTCCAATCCTGGTAAAACTTATACGCATATTCCGCGCGTGTTTTCGCGAAGCCCGTCAAATTGGGCGCCGGGGGATCAAAGGCGAAGGGACTATAGTCATGCTCAAAATGTCCTTGATTTACGAGTAGCGGATAGTGCGCCTCCGGGTGCGAATCCCACCCCGCTGGCAGCAATACGATCGCACCAAGATACATTGGGCGTCCCCAGAATTTAGTCAGAAGCTCGCTTTGAATTCGCAGGTGCTTTACCCATTGCGTGTCTTTCGGCGGTTCGATGGGCGGAATTACATTTGTCAGACTGATCCGAACCACACCACCCGCGGCGGGGTCAATGTGGATGCGTTCCGGCGCGCTGTAAAGATTCCCGGGCTTGCTGTCCCAGTGCTGTCCCTCGCCTTCGTCCATCGGCATTTTCACGGTATGTCCGTCCGCGCGATGAAACGTGGTGTAGCGGCTCAAGAGCCCTTGCACGAAGTAGTCACCAGGGGGAATCTGGCTGAGGTTCGGTGTGGGATAGCCCAACGCAGAAGCGTCAATGATTGCGGCATGGCCCGGCGCCAGCCCATCCACGTCCACTCCAAAGTCTTGCTGCGAATTCACGCCAGACTCGCGCACCTGGAAACGCGGCTCCGCGGCGTTGTTCGTCGAGAGCAGCAGGAAAACGCGGCCATCGAGCGGCGCCGCGCTCGCGGACTGGGGAAACGAAATCTCGAATCGTAGACTTGAGGACTTCGGTTGCGTAGCCGTTTGCGCCACGCTCTGCGGAGCTGCAAATGCGGGCGGGCTCAGCAAAAAGACAGTGAGAACACTAAATGCAACGAAGGCGCGGCAGGACAGAATCATAGTCGCGATCCCTTTCATACGATTGGGCATGAATCGTTCCATCGGACGCTAACCCGCTCTCTTGCTTGTGTCAACCGCCAGCAGATTGGATCATACCTCCGCCTTGTGCCGTGTTTTTCTTATGTGCTACAGTCCGCGCCACTATGCGAAAACTTCATGGAGCTGTTTTTCTTCTGGCCGCTGCTCTTTCTATCTGTGCCGCCGTGCACGCCACCGGTGAGCGCGGAATTACTCCCGAGGACTACTTCGCTTTCCAGTTCATCAGCGATCCGCACATTTCCCCGGATGGCAAGTCCGTAGCTTACGTGCTCACCACGATTGACCAGAAGAAGAACCGCCGCGAGCCCTCCATTTGGCTTGTCCCGGCAGACGGCTCGGCGTGGCCGCGGCGGATCAGCGCGGACGGGTTCAATTCCACCGCGCCACGTTGGAGCCCGGACGGAAAGACACTCGCATTTCTCTCCACGCGTGTTTCCACGACTAATTCAGAGCCATCGGCGGCGGCCGAAACGCCAAGACCGCAAATCTATTTGTTGCCGATGACGGAGGGCGGGGAAGCGTCCGCGCTCACAAAACTGAAGAATGGGGTCCGCAGTTACCAGTGGTCGCCGGATGCCACGCATATCGTTTGCGTCAGCGTTTCCGGCCCGAGCGACGCGGTTGCCCCAGCCGATCGAAAGAGCGACGTGCGGCACTACAGCCACATCAGCTACAAATTCAACGATACCGGCTGGTATGACGACAAGCGTAGCCATCTCTGGGTGGTCAACATCGCCAGCAAGGATGCCAGGCAAATCACCGACGGCCAGGATTGGAACGATACCGATCCGCAATGGTCGCCCGATAGCACGCGCATTGCTTTCGTATCCGACCGCACCGGCAAGGCTTACGACGGCAGCCAGAATACCGACGTCTGGACCATTTCCCCTGCGGGCGGGCCGTTGACAAGAATCTCGGATCATCCATTTGAGGACGAGCAACCGCGGTGGTCTCCCGATGGGAAGCAGATTGTCTTTACGGGGAAAACAATCAGGCGGCAGTTTCCGAAGCTCTATGTTGCTTCGTCCGCGGGCGGTGCGGCTTCGAAGCTCATTGGTGGCGATCTCGATCTGATCCCAACGGAACTGGACTGGGCGAACCCGGAGACTGTGTTATTTTCGGCAGGTGCGAAGGGCGAAACGCAGATCTATCGCTTGGATCCCGGCACACAGAAATTTTACGAGGTGACTCACGGTCCGCGAAACGTGCATGCCTTCGACGTGAATGAGCGAGCCGGAGAGATGGTGTATCTCGCGAACGATTTCCGGCATCTTGACGATCTTTACGTGTCGAATCTTGACGGCTCCGGCGAGCGATTGCTCACGCACTTGAATGCCGAGCTGTGGACGCAGCTTACGCTCCAGCCCGTTGAGCGGCTTCCCTACAAAAGCACCGATGGGTGGCCGATTGACGGGTTTTTCGTGAGGCCGGTGGGCTGGCAGGCGGGGAAGAAATATCCGATGGTGCTGGTGATTCACGGCGGGCCCGAATGGCATGTTCGGCGTGGACTGGTATCAGGAATTTCAGGTGTATGCCGCGAAGGGCTGGGCGGTGTTCTTCTGCAATCCGCGCGGCTCAACCGGCTACGGCGAGAAATTCGAACGCGGCATCGTCAACAATTGGGGCGGCATGGACTATCAGGACATCATGGCCGGGGTGGACGCCGCGCTGAAGGAGTACCCCTGGATTGATCCGAAGCGCGCTCGGCGTGACCGGCGGGAGCTATGGCGGGTTCATGTCGAATTGGATCGTCGGGCACACGGATCGCTTCAAAGCCGATGTGACGCTCCGCGCCATTTCGAATTTCGTGAGCGATGACGGCACGCGCGACGGCGCCTACGGGCACGAAGATGATTTCAAAGGACCGCTGTTCGACAACCTGGATCAATATTGGGACGCGTCGCCGCTCAAATACGTTCGAAACGTGAAGACGCCCACCCTGATTTTGTGTTCAGACATGGACTTCCGTGTGCCGATCGAGCAGGACGAGCAGTGGTTCCGTGGCCTCCAACACTACTGGCGTGCCGTCCGAAATCGTCTTTTTCCCTCGTGAGAATCATAACCTCACGCGTACCGGCGAACCGAAGCACCTGGTGGAAAGCCTGAATTGGCAGGTGTATTGGTTCCAGAAATATCTCGACGGCAATACCAGCGCCAAGCCGCCGGACGCGCAATAGCGCTGTCCTTTGGCGCAGATCGGGGCTGTGAGCTAAGCGCCAGTGGAATTGTGATTCTCCGGGCGCTATGAGCTGCCGCGCAGGCGCCGAACCAGAGATGGCAACCACCCAAGAAAGACTTGGATCGAGTCCCGGCGCTAGCGAATTGCGCCGGGGTTTGCTTCCCCTGCGCCAGATTTCCCCGTCGTTGCGAGCTTGGGGTTTTTCGGCAAGCTGAGCAGGTTGGCAAAAAGGCGATAACTGCCCGGCACGCCTTCCGGTAGCTGGCGGTAGAGTGCAAACGCCATGTAGACGTATGCGCCCTTGCCGTAGCGTGCGAGGAGCAGGCCGCCCTTTTGCGGGTCCTGGCCCTCGTCGTGCATTTCGATGGGCGCTTCGTAGTGGGGGTCCCAGCTACGCATGTATCCGTGGCCGCGTTCTTCAACCCATCCCTTGAAGTCTTCAGGCGTGATCTGGTTTGGCCAGGTGAGAACGGCGCTTTGTGGGTCAAGGATTGAAACCTCTCCGTCTTCGACGACCACCCTCTCGGCATTGTCAAAGCTGTAGGGGTACGGACCAAAGCTGTGGTCGTACTGCGCCGTCTGGTATTGCACGATCAGCACGCCGCCATTTCTCACATAATCGAGCAGGCGATTGTTTTTCGTCGCAAGCTCCGGCCGCACAGCATAGCTGCGCACACCCATTACGATTACGTTGTACTTTTGCAGGTCGCCCGACGAGATGTCCTGCGGACCGAGGAAGTGCACCTGAATTCCGATGCTTTCGAGCGATCGCGGAACGTCATCGCCGGTGCCCATGATGTAGCCGATGTTCAGGTCTGGCGCGACCTTTACGTCCACACCGGAGGTGCGATACTTCGCGGCAGAGTAAAAATTGTACGGGCGCAGACCCGGATAGCCGGTGGTCACGAAACCCGATTTGAATTGCTGGCCGTTGTAATCGGCTACGGCAGTGACTGTGTAGGGTTTCTCCGAGAGCTGGCTGGGCGCCACACGGAACGACACGCTTTGCTCTTCGCCCTCGCCGCCCGTGGAAAAAGGTGACTCCGAGGGCGTGGCGTGCCAGCCGGAGGGCAGTTCGAGATGCACCGTTCCCTTCGCCGGACCCTTCACCTCGCTTTTGACCATTACCGCGACGGAAAATTCCTTTTCGCCGAGCGGCACAACTCCGGCTTTCGGCGAAATCGCCACGGAGATAGCGGGGGTCACCATCATCGGTTCGAGCACGACGCCCAGGCCATTCTCCCGTGAGACGCTCTGAACCACTTGCGCTAGGCGGACAGAAACGCCGTGGTACGCAAGTTCAGCCCAAGCCGAAAGCGGATAGGGCGCCAGAGGCAGATTGCGGTAGCGAGGATCGGTGAGGTCGTAGTAGGCCTGCTCGGGGTTCGGTTGGACAAAGTAAGGTGCCGTCGCGGCGGCATTTGCCGGGACGCTCACTTTGAAGCGCTGATCCGCTACCCCAGCAGGGGCCAGCACGCCCGATTCCGTCTTGCCATCGAGAGTAAATTTCCAATCTTCGCCCTGAGGACCAGTAAGCCAAACGCGGCTGAGTTGGACTTCCTCCGGGCTCTGGTTCGTGACGTGAACGTTCACGAAGAATTCCTGGCCCGGAATCGCATACCGGAAAGAATCCGCCGCGATGCCGAAGCCGAAGAGACCGCCGCGGCCCCCGCTTCGCACCGGCGCAATGTTGGAATCGAGAGAGAACCCAAGGGCAATTGCCAAAGCGTTGTTAAACTGCGTCTGCTTGATGTGTAGCTCGTGCAGAACGTCATATTTCGAAGCCTCCGGCAGGGCACTGGACTGCACGCGGTCAACCAGCGCGTCCGTGGCTTTGAGCCCATCGGCCAGCGTGGCGGCGGTTTTCTCCGGGTGGTCAACCGAAAATTGGCTGATGGCCTGTTCCACTTGCTTGTTAATGCCACTGAGAGACTGGCGCAGGAACGACGCATCGCCATTTTTGACGAGATCGGCGATACCCATGAGCGAGACGTCCATGCCGTCGTAAAGCGTCTTTTCCTGGTCTGGCACCTGCACGCGCGAACCGAAGCGATGATACGGGACAGAGATAGAACCGAGGTTCGGAATCGCGCCACCGCCATTTTGCGTTTTCTGCTGGCTCAGACCTTCGCGACCGATCTGGATGTAGGAAGCTCCGAGCACGGGGTCATACATGCCTTCTGAAATTTCGATATCCGTGGACGGCTGGCCTTCGATCCATGTGTTGTTCACATAGTCGCGAAAGCGCGCCGGCTCCGTGTGCCCCGTGGCATAGTCGAAGATTCCCTGCGGCGTAACGGATCCTACCGGAACGCGTTCGTAGTCCTTCACCGGCGACCACGGGCGCAAGCCTTCCTTGATCTGATCCGGGAACGCATTTGGATCCCCCGCGGCATTGAAAACCTCCTGCGCTACCTGTCCCGCGACTTCGTGATTGCCATGACCGTCGGTAGGCGAGCCGATGAATCCAGACGTGATAACAAGCGGCCGCACCATTCGGACGACTCGCACCGCGTCGCCGAGCACCCGGTCGTGTCCCCATTTATCGAGCGCTTCCTGTTTGTCTTTCGAGAAACCGTAATCAATCACGGTGCTGAAGTATTGATTCACGCCGTAGAAGCGATCGGCAGCAAGCAGCTCCTCGGTTCGATCGAGGCCAAGCGCGGTATCGAAGTCGTTGGCCATTACGTTCTGCCCGCCTTCGCCGCGATTGAGCGTCATCAGCGCCACACGCGTGCCGTGCCCGCGGGATTCCTCAGTGAGCATGCCGCCGTCTTCGTCATCGGGATGCGCGGTGATGTGAAGCATGCTTGCGCGCGTGTGGAGCTTGAGGAGCAATTGCCACAGACCAATCGAGCCGCGGTCCATCGCGAGCGCACGCGCGTCGGGCGTGGGGGCGATCTCGACCTGCTTCGGCGTTTGTTGCGCGAGGCTGGTGAGGCCGGCCAGTGTGAATGCGCCAAGCACGGCCAGGAACAACCAAGCGAAAATCCGCATAGGTCCTGGCCTTGGGTTCTGCCCTGCACTCATGAGGGCTCCTTGAAAACACTCGTCGGCAATATGGTGTGAGCCAAAGGCTTTGAGCGACCCGTAAGGATACCTAATAACGCCGGACGGTTCTATCCTGGCGCCGGTTTTCCTTAGCGCCGCTTTTCTTTAGCTCCCCGCAGGGCTTTTGGCTCATACTCGGCGTTTTGGCGACTATGTCCGTTTCTCCGCAAACCGAAAAACTCGAGCGCGAGCTTGGCCTGAGCGAAGCTGTCGCTCTAAATATGAACGCGATGGTTGGCATCGGGCCGTTCATCGTGATTCCGCTGGTGATTCAGGCGATGGGAGGGCCGCAGTGCCTGCTAGCGTGGGTGGGTGGGGCATTGCTAGCGCTGCTGGATGGGCAAGTATGGAGCGAACTTGGGGCGGCCATGCCCCGCGCGGGCGGGTCATATGTATTCTTGCGCGAGGCGTATGGGCCGGAGGGCGCCGGGCGACTGATGTCGTTCCTCTACGTATGGCAGACGCTGATCCAGGCGCCGCTGGTGATCGCCTCGGGCGCGATCGGGTTCGCGCAATACGCCACGTACCTGGTGCCGCTTAGCCTGTACGAGCAGAAAGCGGTTTCGGGCGCGCTGGTGCTGGCGCTGACGATTCTGCTCTATCGTCGGATCGGAACGATCGGTTTCATTTCGAAATTACTGTGGATCGGAGTGGTCGGCACAATCGTGTGGTTGATCTGGGGGGGCGCGACGCATTTCAATGCGCACATGGCGTTCGATTTTCCGCCGGGCGCGTTTCACCTCTCGTGGATTTTCTTCGCGGGCTTGGGCGTGGCGATGGTGAACACGGTCTACACCTACCTGGGCTACTACCACGTATGCAACCTCGGCGGAGAAATTCGTCAGCCGGAAAAGAATATCCCGCGCACGATTATGATTTCGATTTTCGGCATCGCCCTTCTCTATCTTGCGATGCAGACGAGCATTCTTGGCGTTCTGCCGTGGCGCCAGGCGCAGTATTCCCACTACATCGTCAGCACGTTTGTCGAGCGGCTTTATGGCACGCGCGCGGCCATGGTGGCCACCGTAATGATCTTGTGGATCGCGTCCGCAGCGCTTTTTTCGGCGATTCTGAGCTATTCGCGTGTGACGTTTGCGGCGGCGGAGGACGGGAACTTCTTCCCGATCTTTGCGCGCGTGCATCCGACGAAGCGGTTCCCTTACGTTTCGCTGCTATTTTTGGGAGGCGTGTCGCTCCTTTTCAGCATTTTGTTCCGGCTGGAAAGCGTGATCAAAGCGATTCTCGCCGTGCGATTGCTCGTGCAGTTTATCGGGCAGGCAGTGGGAGTGATGATCCTCCGGCGACGCCGCGGACCCGAACAGCGTCCCTACAAGATGTGGCTGTATCCGCTGCCGGCAATCGTGACGATCGCGGGGTGGATTGCGCTCTTTGCGGCAACCGGCTGGAAATTTGCCTCCGGGGGAGTTGCTGTGATTGCTCTAGGCACTGCGACGTACATGGTTCAGGCGCGCTATCGCGGCCAATGGCCTTTCCAGCAGCGCGCCTTGCTCGGCGGCGCGACGCGGGATTGATGCCGTTTGCCGCCAGCGGATCGTACTCATGCTGATTCTGATCAAGGAAAATTACGCCGAACTTAGCCGGGAAGCGGTCCGGATTGTGGCCGAATGCGGTTCGAAGAAAGCCCGACCTACGAATCGGGCTCGCCACCGGAAGCACGCCGCTGGAGCTTTATCGCGAACTGGTCCGGCTGCATCGCGAAGAGGGACTCGATTTCTCGCGCGTCGTTTCCTTCAATTTGGACGAATACATCGGCCTGCCCGCCGATCATCCACAAAGCTTTCATTCGTACATGCGGCGGAATCTCTTCGATCACATCAACATCCGACGCGAAAATGTGCACATCCCGGACGGCAACTGGCGCGGCAGTTTTTCCGACTATTGCGCCGGCTATGAAGCGCTGATCGCGCGTGCCGGCGGCATTGATCTGCAGGTGCTTGGCATCGGAAAAGATGGGCATATCGGCTTCAATGAGCCGACCTCCAGCCTAGCCTCGCGAACGCGGCCGAAAACTCTGACGCGGCAGACGATCGAGGATAATCGCAAAGGCTTTGGGCCGAACGAGCAGCCGCCGGATGCCGCGATCACGATGGGAATCGGCACGATTCTTGAGGCGCGGCGGATTCTTCTCCTGGCATCGGGGACGGCCAAGACGAGGGCGGTCGCCCTCGCGGTCGAAGGGCCGATCACGGCGTCGGTTTCGGCTTCGGCATTACAGCTTCATGGTGATACCACGCTGCTGCTCGATCAAGAAGCGTCCGCTGCTCTCCGGCACGGCGATTACTATCGCAGCGTGGCGGAGGGGACGCGCAGGCTCAATCCCGAGCGCTTGTGGTGAAACGGGGCCTCCGTTGAATTGCCCTGTGCAATCGTTCGCTCTGCTTACGATGCGCCGCGCGTACTTCGCTTGGGCTGCGCTTTTGGCAACTTGTCGTAATCCTTCATGTATGCGCGAATGGCAAAGGAAGTCGTCATCTTCTGGTAGCCCGCGGCCAATTGGTCCACGTAATGATCCAGGTAGAAGTCAAATGGATCGCGCGGATCAAGGTCAATGAGTTGCACGTCGGCGTCCTGCATGGTGAGCTTGCCGAATCGTATCACGCCGCCACGAAAAGCCATCCAATTGCCGGAAGCCTTGGAGCCGGTCGAGTTTGCCGCATTGCCATACACTTGGATGATCTGATTGCCTTCCATGCGCACAGCAGTGACGTGTCCCTGAAATTGCGGAGGAGGGAAGATCTGATCGGGCGCCAGCAGCAGATCGTCGCCATCCACGCGGACACCGCGAACTTTCCTGGTGCTGACCATCTCTGCGACCGTGATGCCCAGTGCTTTCATAATCCTTTTCACGGACATGTGCAGCATCTTGATTTTCTCGGAATGGACGCGAATCTCCCCTTGGGGCGTTACGCTCAGCGTACCGTCGGTTTCGAACGGCACGCCGCCTTTTGACGGCAAAATTCCTTTGATTTTCAGAACATTTCCCGCAATCTCCACGCTCGCGTCTTTCACGGGTGCATCTGCTGCTGCGAAGACATAGCGGTTTAGAACCTTCGCGAGCGTCTGGCTGTCAATCGAGACTTCCGCTGAGGTGAAGACCATCTTGAACGACGAGGGATCGTCGAATACGGGCATCCCGCCTGGCTGCGTGGGCGCCAGTTCGCCCTTCATGGAGAGAATGTGGACGGCGATCTCGTCCGCGAACCGGTACATTACATTTTGCATCTGAACCTGCGTGACCGCGGGCGGCTGCTGGCCCGCCGGGGCCGTCTGCGAGCGAGCTGAGTTTGCGCCGGGGATCAACGGGCATAGGAAAAGAATCGTCATCAAGACGCATGCGCGAGCGGTGGTTTGCATGATTATCAGATGCGCTGGAGACGCAAGTTGAGCGTAGGCCGCCACGCTTGGCCTTCGCCTGCGGCGTATGTTACGGTAATCGCCTCGAAGGCACATCCCGAGATGGCCCCGGTGAGTTTTGGCAGCTCCTGATTCGAACGAGGATAACTATGAAACGCATCGCGCTAATCGCCATTGCCGTGCTTCTTGCATCGCCAGCGCTCTTGGCCCAGGATTGGGCCAAGGCGCAAGTCGAAAAATCTTCGCGGCATCGTGAATGGATCAGTGTGACGCACGACGGACGCTCGGTGGACACATTCGTTGTGTATCCTGAGGCAAAGGACAAGCGGCCTGTCGTGCTCATCATCCATGAGATCTTCGGTATGACGGACTGGGTCCAGGACCTGGCGGACCAGGTCGCCGCCGCGGGCTACATCGCCGTTGCTCCCGATCTGCTTTCCGGTATGGGGCCAAACGGCGGGCGCAGCTCCGCGTTCGCAGGACAAAGCGAGGTCACGGAAGCCGTTAGCAAGCTGAATCCGGACCAGATCACGGCCGATCTGAATGCCGTCGCGGACGCCGCGCTGAAATTCCCGTCGGCAAATGGCAAGCTGTATGTGTCAGGCTTCTGCTGGGGCGGAGGACAGAGTTTTCGCTTCGCGACGAACCGTGGCGACCTTTCCGCCGCCTTCGTTTTCTACGGACCGCCGCCGGCAACCGATGCCATGGCGCGAATCAAGGTGCCGATCTATGGATTCTACGCCGGGCTGGACAATCGTATTGGAGCGATGATTCCTGCCACAGTCGAACAGATGAAGGCTGCCGGCAAGACCTATGATCCCGTTACATATGACGGCGCGCAGCACGGTTTCATGCGCCTCGGCGAAGCTCCCGATACGAACGAGGCCAACAAGACAGCGCGCACCGATGCATGGGCGCGTTGGAGAGGCATTCTCGATTGAGCAAGTAGGGCGCCGCTGGGGCTGCCTCAGAACATTCCATTGAACCTGAAAAAGATCCGGCGGTTGCGCCGCAGCGAGTTGCCCGTGAATACCCTCGCGATGGCGCGCTACCTGTCGGCAAGACGCTAGTGCTCGAGCTTCGCGGCGGCCGGATCAGCGGGCGAATCGTCGAGGTCGAGGCTTATCCCCTCGGTGATGCCGCGGCGCACCACTTCCGCGGCGAAACGCGGAGCAATCGCTCGCTTTTTCTAAGGCGCGGCCACGCCTACGTCTATTTCATTTACGGCAGCACCTTCATGTTGAACGTAAGCAGCGATCGGGCGGGAATCGGGGGCGGCGTCCTGTTCCGCGCGATCGAGCCGCTCGAGGGCGTTGAATTGATGAAGCGTCCACCCGCACTGAAACGGCTGCTTGATCTCACCCGCGGACCGGGGCGCCTGGCGACAGCGCTGCGCATTGATAAGCGGTTTGACGGCATGGACATGTGTGCGCCCGGGCCACTCTGGCTTGGAACCGCGGTACGCCGGACCGGGCCGGTGGTCGAAAGCATTCGAATCGGCATTACGCGAGAAGCACACCGCGAATGGCGCTTCTATGAGCGCGGGAATCCATACGTGAGCGGTCCGAAACGCCTGCGCGTAAATGCAGGCTGAAACCGGTTGGGCCCTGCGCCACATCTGCCATATCTTTCTGATATGCTTTGATCGATAGAGGCGCTAACCGTGTGATTTTTGCTTTTACTGCGCGCGCGATTTCACTTTGGCGAGGAATGAAATGGACGAAGAAAGCGCAAAGAAAGACCTTTCGCGACGGCGTTTTCTAGAGATAGGCTCGGCCGCGCTGGCATCGGCGAGCGTGATTTCCGCGGAAACGTCATGCTCAAGCGCAGGAATCATCCGTGAAGGCGGAAAGAGACCAGAGCGCCACGATCAGGGGGCCGCAGAATGCGCCGCTGACCGCCGCAAATCGCGATTCCGTGGTGCCGCCGGTCACCGATCACGGAAACGTTCCTCCGTTCAAATATCCTTTTTCCTATTCGCACCGAAGAACGCACGAGGGCGGCTGGGCGCGCCAGGTGACGATCCAGGACCTGCCGGTTTCCACGACTCTTGCGGGCGTGAACATGAGGCTCACGGCAGGAGGCATTCGCGAACTGCACTGGCACACAGCGGCGGAGTGGGCCCTTATGCTCTATGGAAACGCCCGGATCACGGCGCTCGACGCCGATGGCAAAGGTTTCGTATCCGACGTGAAGCGGGGCGATCTTTGGAATTTTCCCTCCGGCATTCCGCATTCAATTCAAGGTTTGGGACCGGATGGGTGCGAATTCCTGCTTGTGTTCGATGAGGGCGGTTTTTCGGAGTACGATACGATTCTGATTTCAGACTTGCTGGCGCATACGCCCCGTTCTGTCGTCGCAAAAAACTTCGGCGTTTCCGAAGCCGAGCTTGAGTCGATGCCCAAGGGAGAGCTCTTCATTTTCCAGGCAGACCTGCCCGGTTTGCTTGAAGAGGACCGGCGCGCCGTGGCGGGATCCGTCGGTCTTTCGCCGGTGCAATTTGACTTCCGGCTGATGGAACAGCCGCCGGTGAAAAAAAGCAAGGGCGGCGATGTTCGCATCGTGGACTCGACCATTTTCAAAGCGTCCACCACGATCGCTGCGGCGCTGGTGACTCTACATCCCGGAGGTTTGCGCGAGATCCACTGGCATCCCAACGCCGACGAATGGCAATACTACGTCGCCGGCAAGGGCCGCATGACGGTATTCGCCGCTGCGGCACGCGCGCGCACGATGGATTTTGAGGCTGGCGACGTGGGCTACGTCCAAAAAACGTTGCCCCATTACATCGAGAATACGGGCGAGACGGATTTGATCTTTCTGGAGATGTTCAAAAGCGGTAGTTACCAGGATATCTCGCTCTCGGAATGGATTTCGCACACGCCGCCGCAGTTGATTGCCGCGCACCTGCATCTGGCCAAAGCGACGATTGAAGCGATTCCGAAGAAGAACGTCGCGGTTGTGCCGGTCTAAGAGTGGAGTATTCCTGTTAGTTGCGCCACGACTAAGGTCCTATGTCGCCGTGCGCTTCAACCTTTCTGGCAGGCTTGAACGCCCGGCACAGTTGGCCTCCGAGACGCTATTGCAATGACGTCTAAGGTTTCACCTGCGCGCAAGCCCCCTTCGTCAATTGAAATTCGCCGTGTCCCAGAACAGAAGATGATCGCGAACGTCCAACCGGCAGCCAGAATTTTTCTGTTGTCTCCGGCGAATGCGGCGGGCGCTCGCGCCAAGATGGTGGCTAGCGATCGCGCAAAATTCGAATTAGCCGTGCGGCTTCGAGCGGCCGGCGTGCCTCTAGGCGAGCTTTTCAGTTTTATCAGCGGGCTGTATTTTCGCGGCAAGCTTGCTTACTTGCGCGCCTTCGCGCAGGCCTCGCCCGGCGTGGGCGGCGCTTTCGTCATTACAGCATGTGGCGGTCTGATCGAGCCTGAAACTTTGATCACCCGCGACAGGCTGCGCGAGATTTCAGCCGAGCGTGTGGAAGCGAACAATCCCCGATACCGCGGACCGCTCGAACGCGATGCGCGCAAACTAGCGAAACGGATCGGGGCGAGTTGCAGCGTCGTGCTCTTGGGGAGCATCGCGACCCCGAAGTACGTCGAGCCGCTGCTTGGGATCTTTGGGGAGCGGTTGCTTTTTCCTGCCGAATTTGTAGGCCGCGGAGATATGAGCCGCGGCGGCCTGATGTTGCGTTGTGCGCTCACGGGCGAGCAGCTCACCTATGTGCCGGTGGGAACGGCGGTGCGGCATGGCCCGCGCCCACCGAAACTGCCGAAGCTTCTTGGGGCTAAATTCGTGCGCGAAGCATCGTCGCGAGAAGCTGATTGAGACCCGAAGCCGTCATCTTCGTTGGCATTCAGGGTTCCGGGAAGACCACTTTCTACCGCGAACGCTTCTTCGAAACGCATGTTCGCATCAACCTGGATATGCTGCGGACGCGGCGGCGCGAACAGTTGCTGTTTGAAGCGTGTTTGCAGTCGGGCCAATCTTTCGTTGTGGACAACACCAATCCGCTGGCCACCGATCGCGCGCGGTATGTTGAGCCCGCCCGGGCGGCGGGATTTAGCTTGGTCGCATATTTCTTCCCGACGGATTTGCGGGATGCGATGCGACGAAACAATCAGAGAGCAGGCAAGAGCAAAATTCCGGCTGTCGCTCTTGCACACACGCTCAAGAAGCTCCAGCCGCCAACCCTGGATGAGGGTTTCTCCAAAGTCTGCACAGTAGAAATCAGCGCCGAGAATCAGTTTGTCGTAACCTAAGCGGTGCTCCTCGCCACAGGCACCCGTTTGGAGATAGAATCCACCGCTCCACAAAGTACTGAGGCTTGCCATGGAGGAGGGTTTCCCAAATGTCCATGCTCAATCGCAAATCGCTCGTGGGGGTGACCGCATTCTTTTGCCTCGTGGCGCTGCCGGCTACTCCGCAAGATCCAATTGCGCCCCACTCCGCCTATGAGCCGCCCGCGGCGAAGGATGCCGCGGCGTTAACGGCCAGCACCAAGGCTTCGCCACCCGATCTGCTCACCACAAGTGAGAAGACGGACTGGGCGGAAACGGGAAAATATGCGGAGGTGGTTGAGCTTTCGCACCGGCTCGAGCGCGCGTCGAAGTTCGTCAAGGTGCTCGAATTCGGCACGACGCCCGAGGGTCGCACGATGGTGGCAATGGTCGTTTCGAAGGACCGGGCATTCACTCCGGCGGCGGCCGCGAAGACGAACAAGGCCGTCATTCTCGATCCAGAGCGGAATCCATTCCGGTGAAATCGAAGGCAAAGACACCGCAATTATGCTCGTCCGCGACATGGTCGTGAGCAAGCGGTACGCCTCTTGGCTTGATCAGGCGATTTTCGTGGTGATTCCGGTGTTTAACATTGATGGCCACGAGGATTTCAGCCCGTTTCACCGCGCGAGCCAGAACGGTCCGAAGTCAACCGGTCTGCGCGAGACAAAGCAAGACTTGAATCTGAATCGCGATTACATCAAGGCCGATACGCCGGAAATGCGCGCCTGGCTGCGGCTCTATAACGCGTGGATGCCCGATTTCATGTTTGACAACCACGTCACTGACGGCTCAGACATGCAGTACGACGTCACCTGGGACATGGCGCGCAATCAGGACATCGCCGAACCGGTGCGCACCTGGGTGAATCAGACGTACGTGCCCGAACTCAATCGCCTGATGGAGGCGGATGGACACGGTGTCGCGCCGTACGGTGGCCTTCGAAACATGCCCGACGGAAGGCGCGAGTTCTTCATGGAAGTTTTCTCGCCGCGCTACTCCCATCTGTATTCTGCGGTCCGGAACCGTCCGTGCTTGCTGGTGGAGACGCACAGTTTGAAAACCACGCGCACGCGAGCCTGGGCTGACTACGACATCATGCGGCACACGATAGACATTATTTCGAAGGATCCGCAGACGCTTCGAATGGCGGTGCGCGAAGCGGATCGCGCTTTCGCCGCGCAAGCCGGCGACCGCTCAGCCCCGGCTGTGTACCTGGGGGGCAAGGTCAGCGAAGCGCAGAGCGAGCCGCTGGTGTATCGCGCGTTGAAGCTGGGGCCGTACAAGAGCGCGGTCACGGGCGCCACCGTGAATGGGTATCTGCCCGAGGCCGACGACATCAGCACGGTGATTCACGACAAAATTGACACCACTTCCGAAGCGCAGATGCCGCTCGGCTACTTGATTCCCGTTGCTTGGAAAAGCCTTGCGGATGAGTTGGCGCTACAGGGCGTCGAAATCGAGCGCGTCGCACAGCCACTCGAGCAGGAGTTCGAAACGTATCGCTTTTCGAATGTGAAATTCGCGCCGAATCAGTTCGAAGGCCGCGTGATGGAGGATTTTGACGCGAAGCCCGTGAAGGAGAAAATCACCATTCCGGCCGGCTCGTTTTGGGTGCCGATGAAGCAGCAAAGAGCGCGTTTGATCTTGGCGATGCTCGAACCGCAGGCGCCTGATTCGTTGGCGCGCTGGGGGTTCTGCGACCAGATATTTGTCGGTGGGGGCAGGGGCGTGGAAGGTGCGTACCTCACCGAGCCGATAGCACGTCGCATGATGGCCGATTCGCCAGAACTGAGGAAGCAGTTCGAAGACCGCGTGGCTGCCGACCCGGCTTTTGCGGCGGACGCGCAAGCTCGCCTCATGTGGTGGTATGAGCGTTCGAACTACTCCGCCGGTGAGGCGGGCAGGTATCCGGTGGTTCGAGTGTGGGAGAAGACCTGGTAGTTGTATATAGAATATCCTCTACAGCGGAGCCTTTTCGCGCCCTTGGCATCGCCGCAAAGCGCTGATTCCAGGGTATCTACGTGCCCCGCCCGGCATGATTGCGGGCGCCACTTCGTGAGTACTATTGGGCTTCCTATCTAGCTGAGCCAGAATCTAATTATCTGACGACATGAAATTCGCGACGCGATTACTCGGACTAGTGTTTCTGTTCGTTTGGCTCGTGCCACGCGTACAGGCTGACGTCGCGATCCTGCTGGAAGAGCCTTACAGTTACGACGGGGGCTTTGCAGGCGCGGGGCACGCCGCGATCTATCTGACGCGCGTTTGCTCGGAGTCGCCCACACTTTTGCGCCGGTGCAGACCTGGCGAAACCGGCGCCGTGCTCAGCCGCTATCATCGGATGGACGGTTATGACTGGATCGCGGTTCCGCTGACTGCTTATCTCTACGCGGTGGATACGCCGGGGGATGTGCCACTCTATGCCGATGGCAGGCTCGTCACGCTTCTGCGCGATCGCTATCGCCGCGAACACTTGGAGGGGGTTGCGCACGATAATCCCGGCGGGAAAGCGCCTGGCGGCGATTGGCCGCAACTGGTCGGAGAAGCATATGATCGGACGCTTTATGGCTTCCAAATCCAGACGAGCGCAAGCCAGGACGACGAGTTTATCCGGGCATACAACTCGCAGCCGAACGTCACTGCTTACAACTTTGTTTCGGACAATTGCGCGGACTTCGTGCGCGAGGTGGTGAATTTCTACTATCCCAATGCGGTGAAGCGCAGCCTGATTGCCGATCTGGACTTAATGAGTCCGAAGCACGCAGCGAAATCGCTCGTGCAGTACAGCAAACACCATCCGGAGCTGCATTTTTCGAGCCTCGTGATTCCTCAGGTTCCCGGGAACCATTCGGCGCAGCAGGCCTGTACGCGGGTTGCTTGAATCCGTGTTCATGGCGAAGAAATATGAGGCGCCCATCGTGTTTTTCCATCCCTTCATGGCCGTCGGCTTCGCCTCAGCCTATCTCCTGGGGGAAGATTCAATCCTGCGCACAACGCGCTCGTCTATGACCCGAGCGGCGATCTGGAGACGCCATTGACGGCCGAACAGAGACGCACGTACAGCAAGGATTTAAGCGCGCTGATGCGGAATAGCCCCGGCAGGGAAGCGGGCGCCAAAGCGGAATCGTGGAAACACATTCACGCGGGCGCTCAAGAAAGTCTGGACGAATCAGGCAGGCCGGTCATCGAGGTGCCTTCGGAAGCAGGACCGGTACAAATTGGGCTATCGCGCGCAAATGTTTTGAACAGCGGAGCGCCGCCTGCGCTGGCGCAGGGCCTGCTGGAGGCATGTCTTCGCGAAGAATTGCGTCGGGGACGCGCTCCGAAGGTTTCGGATGTTGAACTGAAAAGCGATTGGCTGATTTTGCAGAGCGCGATTTCGCGTCATTCGGCGAATGCCGCCGGCCTAGACCTTTCAAGTCTGCGAATCGACCCCTACTGAGGTTTCGGGTTCCCACGTTTCGTGAGCCGGTTCCCGATCACTTTCGATAGACGACTCCGCCCTTCATCACAAAACTCACCTTTTGCAGAACGCTGATATCTTCGAGCGGATTGCCTGGAACCGCGATGACGTCCGCAAAGTAACCCGGTTTCAGGGCCCCGATCTGTCCTTGCCAGCCGAGCACCTTTGCGCCATTGAGCATGTCGGCTTGCAACACGGCGAGCGGAGCCATGCCGTATTTCACCATGAGGACGAACTCCCGTGCCTGCGTGCCGTGGGGAAACGGGCCTACGTCGGATCCAACCGCCATCGGCACGCCCTCCGCGAGCTGCTTGCGAAACTCTTGGGCGTGGTAGTCGAGCGATTGATGTTGCCGCGCGCTCCCGGCTGGCGAAGCGGCGTGGTCGGCAAAATACTCGGAGATGGCGAACGTTGGCACCGCGAAGATTTGCTTTGCGCGCATCAGACGCATGGTTTCAGCGCTGAGCTGGTCCGCATGATCCACCGTCACCACACCCGCCAGCGCAGCATAAAGCGTGCCCGGTTCTCCGGTGGCATGCACGGCCACGCGTTTGCCTTGGCGAGCGGCCTCCTGCACCGCGGTGGCAAGCTCGGCTTCTGTGTACTGATAAGGGGTCGAGAACTGGCCGTCACGGAAGGAATCGCGGCCGGTCTCGTAAATCTTGATGAAATCCGCGCCCTCCTTCAATTCCTGGCGGATCGCGGTGACAAGCTCGGCAGCGTTGTTTGCATAGGTTGCGTTGGAGAAAATGTGCTGCGCGGGGTTGTAGTTGATAGCGTCTTCGTGCCCGCCGAGGATGCTGATGGCATTGCCACTGATGCGAAGCCGCGGTCCCGGCAACAACCCCTGATCGATTGCGTTGCGGACAGCAGTGTCCGCCGAGCCTGCGCCTTCGGTACCCATGTCGCGCTCGGCGGTGAAGCCCGCCATGAGATCGGCTTTCGCAGCTAGGGTTGCGGTGATCGTGCGCTGCGGCACGGACTCCTCCACCGTTTGCAGATCTTCCGCGCCTGGGTGAAGAAACAAGTGGACGTGCACGTCAATCAAGCCGGGCATCAGCGTTGTGTCGCCGAGCTCAATTGTTTGTGCTCCCGCAGGATGCGTTACCGAGGGGCCTGCTTCAACGATGTGATCGCCCTGGATGAGCACCTCACCGGGCGCGACGATCCTGCCGGTCTCGATATCCAGCAGTCGCGCGGCATGCAGCACGATTGCCTGTGGCGGCGGAGCTTGCGATTGCGCGGATGACGCCTCAGCGAATAAACAAGACAGCAAAAGTAGGGTGAGCATGGCGAAGATGCGTTTTCTCATGGCTTTCGAACAAGATGATATCACTTTGCAAGCGTTCTGCTCGACCTGAAGCTGCCCACCCGAGCACCTGAACCGGCAGTTTCAAGGTACAATGCTGCCCGTCTGCGACGTGAACTGTAGCGTTCGCCGATGAGTTTCTGCGGTTGAACCGCGCAGCTTCCCGAAAGACCGGCCATGAGCGTCACTACCGCGGTTGTCGCGCCCTTGATCGAGGCGCGCTCGCTCGAAAAATTCTATGAGCAGCCGGATGGCAGCCGCATCCAGGTGATTGCGCCCACCGACCTGGGCATTTATCCGGGCCAGATCGTCGCGCTGCTTGGGCCTTCCGGCAGCGGAAAGTCCACATTGCTGCGCATGCTCACCGGCTTGGCGAAGCCTTCCGCTGGAGAAGTGCTTTGGCATGGTGAGCCGGTTTACGGCCAGACTCCCAATGTCGCTATTGTGTTTCAGAGCTTCGCGCTGTTTCCATGGCTGACCGTACTCGAGAACGTGGAGGCGCCGCTCGAGGCGCGTGCGGTTCCCAAGATCGAGCGGCGAAAGCGCGCCCTGCGAATCATTGACGCAGTCGGCCTGGACGGCTTCGAGACCGCGTATCCGAAAGAGCTCTCCGGGGGAATGAAGCAGCGTGTGGGCGTGGCGCGCGCTCTCGTGGTCGAGCCCGAAGTGCTGTTTATGGATGAGCCGTTTTCCGCGCTCGACGTTCTGACGGCCGAGACGCTGCGCGGCGAACTCCTCGAGCTGTGGCTCGACCATAAGATTCCCACAAAAGCCATTTTCATCGTTACTCACAATATTGAAGAGGCAGTGGTGCTCGCAGACCGCACCATCGTGCTCGGTCACAACCCCGGCCGCATCCGCGCCGACTTTCAGCTCACCCTCCCGCATCCGCGCAACCGGAAGTCAGCGCCTTTCGAGGAATTCGTAGATCGCATCTATCAGGTCATTACAAAACCGGACGAGCATGAGAAGGCCGTTGTATCTTCCGGACCGGAAAAAATGGTGCCGCACAGTGCGCTGATGTTGCCGCACACCCGGCCAGGTGGAATGGCGGGACTCCTGGAGATTCTGGCGGACCAGGGTGGGCGTGCCGACCTGCACCACCTGGCCGATGAACTCAGCCTGACGGTGGACGATTTGCTGCCAACTGTGGAAACCGCGGCGCTTCTGCAGTTTCTCAAGCTTGAGGAAGGCGACGCGACCCTGACCGAAGAGGGCCACAATCTTGCCAAAGCCGACATTCAGGAGCGCAAGGCCATCTTTCGCAAGGCAGCCCTGGCCAATGTGCCGCTCCTGCGCCAGATGGATCAGGCCTTGCGTACAAAATCGGATGGCACGCTGCCCGACGAATTCTTTCGCGATTTGCTCGACGAGCACTTCAGCGAGGAAGAATCGCGCCGCCAACTCGAGACCGCGATCCAATGGGGCCGCTACGCTGAGCTTTTCGATTACGACGCTGCCACGGGCCGCCTAACTCGCACAGACACTTGATCGCTTCATGCCCTCGCCGCCCCTAGCGCCTCCGAACGCTACGCCAATTCCGCCCGTCGCTTTGCGCTGGCCGGTTTTTGCGCACCGCGCCTGGTACATCGTGATCAACATCGCCGCGTTCATCGCGGTGATGGCGGTCGTCTACGGCGTTTACGCGATCGGACGCACCTGGTTGCGGCCGGTTACTGCGGCGGCTGAAATCTCCCAGAGCCCGCGCATTCTGCCGCTCTATGCTTTCTATTCCCTCGTGCGTCTTGGAATCGCGTATGTGCTGAGCCTGGTCTTTGCGCTGGCGTATGGCTATATCGCCGCGCGTTCACGCCGCGCTGAAGTCGTTATGGTGCCGCTGCTGGACGTGCTCCAGTCTATCCCGGTCCTGAGCTTTCTTCCTGGAGTGATGCTCGCCATGGTGGCACTTTTCCCGCGGCGCCAGATCGGCTTGGAGCTCGGTTCCATTCTGTTGATATTCACGGGCCAGGTCTGGAACATCGCGTTCAGCTTCTATTCTTCCCTCAAAACGATCCCGCGTGATCTGAAGGAAGTTGCCCGTATCTACCGCTTCGGCGGTTGGCAGTGGTTTCTTGAGCTTGATCTGCCATTTTCCACAATCGGCCTGGTGTGGAACTCAATGATGTCGGTTGCCGGCGGCTGGTTCTTCCTGATGGCCTGCGAAATGTTCGTTTTGGGAGATCGCGATTTTCGCCTTCCCGGGCTGGGCTCGTTTTTGCAGACGGCGGCGAGCAACGGAGATACACGAGCGATTCTTTGGGGTCTGGCGGCGATGATCGCGGTGATTGTTCTGCTCGACCAATTGATCTGGCGGCCTGTGATCGCCTGGGCGGATAAATTTAAATTCGAGCAAGTGGAAAGCTCGCACAAAACACGGCAGTCGGTCCTGAGCTTGCTCGGCCGCGCCTCATTTGTGCTTCGACTCTATCGGGTGGTCGCTAAGCCCATCGTGAATTGGCTGATCGTTCAACTGGCGCCCGGCGCCCGGCGCGCGGCGGGCACGGTGAGCTTTTCCGTGCCAGGGAAGCAGCGGCGTTGGATTGTCATCCTAGTGGCAGCGCTTGCCGGCGCCGGGGTTGTGTTCGGTCTGTATCGCATTTGTGCGGAACTCAGCATGCTGAACCGTACGGATGGAGTCATCCTCATTCGCAGCGCGGCAGCAACGTTTGTTCGCGTCAATCTGGCATTGCTGATCGGCGCGCTTTGGACCATACCCGTGGGCGTCGCCATCGGATTCAGCCCGCGCCTTGCCCGCATCGCGCAACCGCTCGCGCAGATTGCCGCGTCGGTTCCGGCAACAGCCCTGTTCCCGGTGGTCCTGCTGTTTTTCGTCCGCCTGAAGAATGGCATGGAACTCGCGGCGATGCTGCTCATGCTGCTCGGCACGCAGTGGTACATCCTCTTCAACGTAATCGCCGGCGCCATGGCGATTCCCACCGATTTAAAGGAAGCCGCCGCCATTTTCCAGTTTGGCTCCTGGGATCGTTGGCGGCGTTTGATCCTGCCCGCAATTTTTCCTTACTTGGTCACCGGGCTATTGACCGCATCCGGCGGAGCCTGGAATGCGAGCATCGTTGCCGAGTATTTTCATTTCCAGGGGCGGATCCTGGAGACGACGGGGCTGGGCAGCACCATTAGCCGCGCCAGCGATCACGGGCGGTTTGACCTTCTTCTGGCAGCAACGATCGTCATGGCAACCATCGTAGTGCTCGTGAACCGGCTGCTTTGGCGCAGGCTCTACACCTTAGCCGCCACGCGCTTCAATTTGCAGACCTAGCGAAGCGGGCAGCAGCTCCGGCTCCCGTCACTTCGGATCGTGGATCTGGACGTGGTTCTTTTCGAGGAGCTCGCCGGTCGCGTAATCCAGATCGGCCAGCGCGCGCTGGTAGCTGATCTGCGCCTGCACCAGGTCAACCTCGGCCGTCGCGAGCTCCGTTTGAGCATCCAGCACAAAGAAGATTGTCTCGGTGCCAAGATCATACTTGCGCTGCTCGGCTTCCAGATTTTTCTCCTGAAGGTTCCGTTCGATTTTGGCTGCCGCCATGCTAAGTTTCGCCTGTTCGAGCTCGTGCACCGCGTTCTTCGCCTGAAGTCGGATGTTCTGTTCCTGCCCGCGCACGTTGTAGAGATCATGGCGTTTGTTGATCTGATCCGTGGCAAGATCGGCTTCCGCGGCGCGGTTGCGAACGGGCAAGCTCAGCGTCAGGTTGAAGCCATAGTAGGGATATTTGAAGTTGCCAATCTGGCCAAGCGCGGCGCCAAGCCCGCCATACGAGGTGACTACTGGAGGCGTCACGTTGTTATTGAGCTGATTGCCGCTCAATCCGTTCGAGGAATAAAAGCCTTGCAGATTGAGCGAAGGTTGTAATTCGTTGTGGGCCAGACGCAGGTTGATATCGTCTATCCCCATTTGCTGCCGCAGTCCCTCCAATTCGGGCCGCTTTGCCATAGCGGTCTGGATGGCCTGGTCCGCGTCCGTTGTCAGCAGGGTGCCGGAAGGCTCCGCAGGCTCAATCAAATCCAAATCCATCAGGCCCACCGACGGGTCGAGATCGGCGGCCAGGATTTCGCGTAGAGCATCTTCCGCATCCTTGAGCGAGTATTCCGCCTGAATCGCTTGCACCCGGCGCGCCGCAACGTCCGCTTCAGGGCGATATATATCGAGCGGTGACAATGCCCCAAGCTCGAGTTCCTTCTTGTTGTGGTCATACGTCGCTTGTGCTTGATCCACCGATTTCTGAATCACGACCAGGTTTTCGCGCGCGAAAACTACGTTCCAGTAGTCGTTAACGACCTGCTGGATGATGCCGTTGAGCTGCGCTTCGAAAGACGCGCGCGACTGCCGCAGATTACGTTGCGCGATCAGAATCGGGGCGCGATTCGGAAAAAAGCCCCGATTCTTGAGCAGCGGCTGCGTGACCGTCAGCGTAAGCGCGGAAATGATATATGGGTTGATGAAGTCGAAGGTATCGTTGTCCGAAGTACGGCCGGTGGTGAAATCCGCGCTGAATGTGGTTCCCGTCTGAAACAGTTGCGCATAATTCACATCCGTGTTCTCTGCCGACGTGTTGAGGGTTGTGGCTCCCGAGAGCTGGCTTAACGTCGACTCCGTATTGCTGCTGAGGCCATAAGTGGCGCTGAGCAGGGGATCGAAAGCACCATACGCGCGAAGAATGTTGTACCGCGCGGCCTGATAGCTCAGCTCATCTATGCGGACATCCGTATCGTTCGCGATGGCAAGCTGGATCGCTTGCTCGAGCGTCAGACGCAGCTTGCCATCCACCACGTAGTCGCGCAGGTGATCCGGTCCGGGAATCTGCGTGGGAGTGTCCGGACGCCTGACGACCTCGTGAAACCATTGCGGCTTGGGAAAGGTGCCGGTCGGACTCTGCGCGGAAATCGCCATTGGCACGATCGCGAAAGCTGCAGCGGCACACAGCGCGGCAAGAACTTGTTTCATGGCATTCTCCTTTAGTTCCAGGTTGCGGGGCAGACTATTCGTAGCGAATGGCTTCCACCGGATCGAGACGCGCCGCTTTGCGCGCCGGGTAGATACCGAAAATGAGTCCAATGGAAACCGAGACGGCAAACGCAAGCACAATGGAAATTGACGTAACGATCGTGGTCCAGCCCGCCAGCCAGGCGATCAGATGCGACATTCCGAGCCCGGCGAGAATGCCCATCAAGCCTCCCACGAACGAGATCATCGTCGCCTCGATCAAAAACTGGCGGACGATATCCTTCTGGCGCGCGCCCACCGCGCGGCGCACACCGATCTCGCGGGTGCGCTCGAGGATGCTGGCGAGCATGATGTTCATGATTCCGATGCCGCCGACGAGCAGAGAAATCGAGGCGATCGCCACCATCACAATGTCAAACATGCGCTGCGTGCGTTTTTGCTGAGCCAGCAGCTCCGCGGGCACGATCACCGAAAAATCGTCGACGCCGTGATGAGAGGCCCCGATCAGGCCGCGCACGATTTCTGCGGTCTCGACGCTGATATCGGCCGAGGCGAGTTGCAGATAGACGCCGTCAATCTCGTCCTTGACCTCACTGGTGGAGTCCTCGAGCCGGAAGATCGCCGCGTACAGGGGTACATAAATCAGGTTGTTTAAATCCTGCGACGGCAGACCCGACGCCTGCGACTCGGCCGTGAGTTGCGGCCCCACAATCCCGATCACGCGAAACCATTGCGTGTTCACCTTGATGTATTGGCCGATCGCTTCCTGTGCCCCGAAGAGGTTGTTCTTGGCCGCTTGGCCCAGCACGCACAGGGGCGCGCCGTGCTGATTCTCGGCGTCGTCGTAGAAGCGGCCGGCGACCACCCGCAGGTTCGCAATCTCCTGGTAGCTCGGGTCTACCCCGAAGACGGCGGGCATCTCCCGCTCCGGCTTTGGAATCATCTTGGAAGGGACGAATCGTTTGCGCGGCGAGCCCTGCGTGATTCCGCCGACATCCGCGCGAATCACACGGTAATCCTGGAAGCTGAGGCCGGCCGAATTCTTTCGCACTTTTTGGAGATCTTGCCAGTTCGAAGCCTCTTTTGCCTCCACCACGACGTTGCGCAGGCCCATCTGCTCGATGAAAGCCATCACCTGTTGCTGCGCTCCGGCTCCGATAGAAAGCATGGAAACCACCGCAGCGACACCAAAGATCATCCCTAACATGGTCAGCAGGGAACGCAGCTTGTGCTGCAGCAAATTCTGCAGCGCAAGCTGAAAATCCGGGATGTATTGTGCCCAATCGAATTCCCGCGAGGTTCTCAGCCGGCCGCCACGCGTGGGTTGGCTCGATGCGTTCACGTCGTGCCCCGCGGCGCCACCACAGGTCCCGCCGATGCGGAGCCATTCGATTTCTCGGGATTGACGAGGGCCACTTCGGCGCCCTCCGGCAATCCTTCGAGGACTACCTCGCTCTCAGTCATGTGTTTCACTTGGACTGCACGCGGTTCAAAACTCCGGCCTACCTTGGCATAGACGATGGCCTTGCCGTCGCGGAGGAAGAGCGCCTGGCGCGGCAGATACAGGACCTTCCGAAGCTGCTCGCCAACCACCTGAATCTGCGAGCTCAGGCCGGGCTTCAGTCCCGGATCGGAGGCGTCGAGGCTGAAGATCACGTCAAAGCGGCGCATGGGATCGTCGGAGAAAATATCCTGTGTAGCTTGTCCGGCCACCGTCTTGACCTTCGCGCTATACGTGCGCTCGGGCAACGCGTCAATGCGGATCTCCGCGGTCTGGCCGGCGATAATATCGGCGCGCACGTTCTCAGGGACACGCGCGAGAACCTCCATCTGCGTGGTATCCATCACCTGGACAATCGCGCGGCCCGCTTGCGTCAGGTCACCCTGGCGGAACTCCGGCAAGGTCATGCCTTCAAAAAAGAAGCCCCCGCTGGCGTCTCGATTCTCTTTGACGGTCACCAGCCCCGCGATCGACGAGCGGAGCGTCATACTGTCAATGTGCTGCTGCGCGACCTTGATATCGAGTTGCGCCTTGTTTCGCTGCTCGTCGAGCACCGCGAGTTGCGCTTCGTTGGACGCTGCGCGGGATTGAATGTCTTGCTGAAGCTGCGCAAGCTTTCGCTGAGCCCCCTCCAGCGCCAGATCGTTTTCCTTCCCTTCGATTGCGCTCTTCAGCTCGTTCAAGCTGACGTCAAGCTGCGCGCGCTTTACGTCGTATTGCGCGTGCAGCAGCGATACCTGGTCGGTCGCAACCTGAACAGCGGTATCGGCCTTCATCTTTATGATTTTTTCTTCGGCCTCCGCGAGTTGCGAACGTGCCTGCTCGAGGCTGTATTCCTGTTCGCTCGGGTCAAATTGGACGACCACATCTCCGGCATGGACGGTCGTGCCGGTCTTCGCCAGTTCGACAATCTGGAGCGTTCCTCCGACGGAAGGGGCGACCAAGGTCGAAGTGCGCGGCGAGCGCAAGTCCCCGGTTGCGAATACCTGCAGAGCCACGTCGCCACGGACCACGCGCACCGTGGGAATCTCCGCCTCAGGTCCGCGCAGCTTTGCCAAAGAAACCGCCACTCCAGCGACCGCCATGGCAACGATTGAAATGGCCAGAACTACGCGCAGCTTGGTTCGCTTCTTCATGGATTTGAGGCCGCTGGATCCTTGAGGGCCACACGCTGGCCCGTTTTCAGCCCGCTTAGAACTTCTGTCTGCCCGCTGCCTCGATGCCCAATGGTCACCACCGTCTCGGCGAACTTGTCGCTTCGAGCGCCGCCCTGGACCACGTAAACCACAGTTCGTCCGTTCTTGGCAAAAACCGCTTCCGTTGGCACCAGAATTACGTTCGGAAATCGCTGCACGGCAATGCGCGCGGTCGCGCTCATCCCCGGACGCAGCCTCGGATCGGGATGATCGAGCTGTACGGTGAGGTCAAAATTCTTGGTTGGCGGCCAGCTCGTATAATCCGGCTTGGCAAGCGGGCTGATGCTGATCACTTTTCCGGCGGGCTCGGTATCGGGCACTGCGTCCACGTGGGCGGTCACAGTTTGCCCGGATTGCAGCCGGCCGCGGTCGGTTTCGTCCACTCGCGCATTCAGCGTGAGGCTGGACATGTCCGGCAGCTCGGCGATCTCCGCGCCGGCCCACGCGCGATCGCCCTCTCTGAATTCCGGAGCGGAATCGCCGAAAACGCCGCCTGCCCGATAGTTGGGCATGAGGTTGAACGTGCCGTCTACCGGAGCGCGCAAGACCATGTGTGCGATGCGATCCTCATATTGTTGGACGTCGCGCTCCGCCTTTGCGCTCTTTTGCTGGATGCTTGTAAGGTCGGCGCGCCCACCCTGCCGGTCGGCCTCAAGCTTCTCCTCGGTTTGCTTCAACTTTTGTTCGCCGTCGGCGAGGAGCAGTCTTTTCTCTTGGCCGTCAATTTCGGAAAGAATCTCAGCTTTGCTGGCCTCGAGCTTGGCTTTGTCAGCCGCGTACTTCGCCGTAAGCAAATCGGTCTGGTCCTGTTCCTCGGCCAGCTTGGCCTTCGCGCGCGTGTCCTCGACCTGCGCGTCCGCTTGCTTTAAGTCCGAACGGCGCTGCGCAAGGGTAGTCTCGAGCGTCGTAGTGTCAAACTGAATTACGGTGTCACCTTTGTGGATGGCCGCGCCATTTTTCGCCAGTCTCACGATTTGAATGTCGCCGGCATTCGAGGGAGCCGTCAGAAAAACGGATCGCACCGCTTTGATCTCGCCGCGCAATTCCACGGTGTCGATCAGGTCGCCGCGAGTCGCCTCGGACGTCGGAATCTCCGCCGGGGCCGTAATTGTGGCCGCACCCGCCCATGACGCCGCCACGCGCACGCCACCAGCGACAGCGAGAAGGACTGCGGCGCACGCCGCCAATAGCCAGCCGCGCCGTCCACGCCAGATTTGCAGAAGTGTCGCCATCATGAGATGTCCGATTGTGTAGCTCAGTTCTTGTCCCGCGCAGCCGTGGTTACGCTCCCGCGGGCGGATTCAGCCGCCTCCGGAGCCACGCCCCGCAACACGGTTTGTCCGGCATCGAGGCCTGACTCGACCACAGCTTCCACTTCATTCGTCGCGCCGATCTTCACGGCTCGCATTTCCGTGCTCCCACCGTTGAGAACGCGCACACAAATTTTTCCGTCTTGCAGTACCAATGCATCCCGTGGCACGACCAGCGCTCCTGGCACGCGATCGAGCTCCACATCCACGGACGCGGAAAGGTCCGGCAGCAGCTTGGGATTCGAGCCCTCGATCTGGAAGAGCACGGTGAACGTATGGACCTTAGCGGATAGGGTGCTGGGCTCGCCAATCGCCGGCATTTCTTCCACTTTCCCGGGGAACACAAGATCGGGATAGGCGTCCAGGCGGATTTCGACCGGCTGGCCCAGCTTAAGCGAGGCGATGTCTTGCTGGTTCACGAGGGCGCGCACGCGCATCGCCGCAGGGTTTACCACCTGCATGAATGAGACGCCGGGTCGCACTTCGTCGCCTTCCTGCACCTCGCCCATCTGGCTAGACTTCCAGATCGAGTTCAATACCGCTAGCCCGTCGGTAGGGGAGCGAATCGTCATTTTCTCGGCGTTCTCGCGCGCGTATTGCATGGCGGCGCGTGCTTGATCGCGTTGAATTTCGAGCACGCGCAAGGCGGCCACTTCTGCTCTGCGCTTTAGTGTGTACGTCTCGCGCAATTGCTTGATCTTGGCGCGATCCTCGTCAAGGGTTTCGCGATCTTTCTCGGCTTGAATGCGTGAAGCGACTTCGTCTCGCTTCACCTCGAGCTCGGCCGTTGAAACAGCATCCTCCGCCTGCGTGATATCGGTATCGTCGCTCGCCTTTGCAGCAGCCTGGTCTGCGTGCAGCTTATTGATCTGCTGTACGAAGTCGTTGTAGTCGGCTTCCTTGTCCTGCGCGTTGCGAATCTGTGCCTGGCGGTCGAATTCGACGAGCAGGTCGCCCGTGTGGACGGGTGTGCCGGAAGGAATCAGTTTCGTAATGATAAGCGTGGAGGCCGTCTGGCCGGAGATTCGCGGAGCGGCCACGGGATGAGCTTCCACGGCCTCTACGGTGCCGGCCACACGCACGCTCCGTACAAAATCACGCCGCTCGATCTTGGACGTGCGCGTCTCCGCCGCAGGCTGTCCCGAGGATGCCCCCCGGCGCATCACGGCGTAGCCCGCCCAAATGGCTAGCAGAACCACAACGCCAACAGCGGCCCAAACATAAGCCCAACGGCGGGGGGCGGGTTTGGGGCCAGGTACGTCGCCTGAAGTTTGGGACGGCGGGGGCAGAGGACTAGAAACGACGGGCATCTCCGCGTTCACAACGGAACAATTCGTCGTCCAATTCTGCATAGGGCAGAAATCCGGTAGCAGGGTTCGGAACCGATTGAATCAAAGACTGGTTATGGCTTCTCCGGAGGCACTCTGCCCCCCGAAAAGCGAACTTCTACACCTATATGGACGCCGCGGAGCGAAAAAAGTTGCTGCTGCGAAGCATGATTATTACCCGGACAGTATATACCCATCTGACTGAGGCGCGTTTCGAAATCGGGGCTCGCCCAATCCTTACGGGTGCGCGTAGCCAGAGCTGGCCGGCGGCACGTAGTCCTGGCCGTACTTATTCTTGTGCGCCAGGGCGAAGTCCGGATTCTCGGCGACCTGAATGGGCTCCAGGGTATGCGAAGACGCCGAAATGAGCACGATCCGGTCCAATTGTTTGAGGTCCTCCGGCAAGCTGCGCTCGTTCCACACATGCATTTGGTAGCGCCCGTCGGGCACGCCGGCGATGGTTACATGGCCCGCGTGGTCGGAGAGCGCGTAGTAGGGCGATTCCACGGCGATGACCACGGCGCTCATTTCCGGGTGAATGTTGCAAAACAAGAAGCTTATGCCTGGCCGGTCAAAGTGTACGATTTTGCTTGAGCCGGCTTCGTAAAGCCCCAGATCGAAGCGCTTGCCGTCGTAGAGCGAAAAGACATTATGGAAGTAAGGGTCCTTGTTCGGAAATTGGACCAGTGCGCCCACCTGAACCACGAGGACGTGTGGCTCGAAGCTCTTGTTGCGCTGCACGAGTTGTGGCGTGTGGGCCGCTGCCGCGGGAGACGTTCCCGTCTCACCCAATGGGGTCAACCAAACCACTACGTTCGAAGCGTCCGCGGAGGCCGCCGCTGGGTTCGAAGACTTCACGGCTCGTGGTTTAACCAGTTCCACCTGCGTGGTGACGGTGTTTTGGGCGTGTGCTGCCCCTGCTCCCATGAGCGAACCGAGACACAACACGCATGCGGCATAGGTGAGCGTTTTCAAATCGCGTTTTCGCATCAGAATATGTACCCCACGCTGAGGTTTATGTGATTTGCGCTATAGACATCGTCGTCGAGTTGGAATGTGCGCAAGTAGCGGTACTCGACAGAGAACATCAGGTCTGACCGCAACTGGTAAATGAAATTGACGAAAGGGCTCAGGTTTCGCGAGAGCAGCACTCCATAGTAGCTGGGAGTATTGCTGTATTGCCGGAGCTGGGAAGCGAACGGATTGTCATCGCCCAGGGCGGCGTTGAATTGGAGTTTCGGAGTTGCCTTGTACTTGAGTTGCAGCCAGCCACCCATGGAATCCAGGCCGCGAACCACGGTGGCGGGATCGAGCAGCGAGCCGGACATCACGACGTCCTGCCCAATGGCGCCGCCTAGGCCACCCAAGGCGCGGCCGCGATAGAATTCGCCGGTCAGGTCAAAGTACTTGCCGAGCGGCACGGTCAAATCGGCCATGCTTGCCCAACCGTCCACGTTCCGATCAAAACCCCAATTTTGGCGGCCATAGTAACCTCCCGCGCCCAACGTGATGTCTTCGCCGAAGGCGCGATGGCTTAGCGCAACTCGCGCGGCGTAGGCCGGTTGGCCGGATTCCTCTCCCCAAGACGGGTATCGCACTGTGCTCGAATAGGGAAGGTCTCCGGAGAATGAATCGAGAATTCCTCCTTCGAGCGTGAGTGTTGAGCCCTCGGACAGCGCGACGCGGTGTTCGACGCGCACCTGTGGCGTCCAGGCCCAGAGATTGCCGGCGTAGGAAAGCGCGGGAACCGCCATGGTCGCAAGCGACGTTGGGGCGAGCGGGGCGAAGAACAGGTAGTCCTGCCCGGCGACGATGGACGTATTTGTCCAATCAAATCGGATGGTTCCTGTCCGCAGCCGTACCAATCCTGTAGCGACTCCGTTCGGCGTGTCTGGAAAGCCGCCCGCAAAATCGAACTTGATATTCGCGCTGGTGTGCGCGCCGAAGATATCCGGGCCAAAAGCCTCAATTCCGATCTGCGATTGCCGCAGCGTTCCTCCGAATGTTCCCGGCGAACTGAGCGAGTCGGGCTCCAGCGCGATCTCAGGAATGTCCACACTGTCCACGGAGCCGCGATTGTCAAACATGTTGAGCAGTACCATGCCGGAAAGCCGCAGGCGGTACTTCGATCCACTTTCGACCTTGTCCTGATATTGTTCGTTGACCTTGGCGTCAATGAATTGCTGGTTTTCTTCGAGTTTCGCTAAGCGCTGATCCGTGGTCCCTTGCTCAGGCGCGGTGGATGGTGCGGAAGGGCTTTGCGGCGAATCCTGGCCGGCCGTCTGCGGGCCGGAAGCGGCGATTGAAGGGACCGGTGCGTTCGCTGGCGCAGTCAATTGAGACCGCGTCAGGGCAAGCTCGCGCCGCAGCTCTTCGGCCTCCTCGTGGGAGCTTTGCTCCGCGGCCTCTAAATCGGTGAGCTTGGACGTGAGGGCCTGCACCTGTGCCTGCAGTTGGTGGACGGAGTCGTTCAGCGTTCGCAGGGGATCGGCAGAATCGGCTGCGGCCTGATTCGCAGCCACCGGTTTCGCGGTATCCTGCGCCTGCACCAGAAGCGGCCCGATCAGAATTAGGTTTGCCATCACGCAAACTGGAAGGAACATTCTTCGTCCACGATTGCCTTGCATAACAAACTCCTTTTGCCAAGCTCCACAAGAAAGCCGAGACTGCTTCAAGTCACACACTGTTCCTTGTTCGCTCCCGCCTGCTCCACGGGATCGCCCGCCAGAACCTCACGCACTTTCGTCACCAGCGAAGTCGGCGAAAACGGCTTTTGCACGATCGACAGGGGAACAGCGTTCGACCCGCGCTGAGAACTCGAGAACTCCGAATAGCCGGTCATGAACAGGATTCTCGTCCGCGGGCGCACGGTCTTGAGCTTTTCCGCCAATTCTTGACCGCTCATTTTCGGCATCACCATGTCGGTCAAGACCAGATGGATCTCGCCGGCATGTTGCTCCGCGACTCGCAAGGCCTCGATACCGTTTCCGGCCTCGACGATCGAATAGCCCTTCACCTTCAGAAACTCGACGGCGAGTTCGCGAACACCCGGTTCGTCCTCGACGACCAGAATGGTCTCGCGCCCCCGGGGAATCGGCGGAAGGGCTGCTTCCACTTCGATGGACGATGCCGTTCCGGCCACTTGCGGCAGATAGATTTCGAATGTGGTGCCTTTTCCGGGCGCACTCTCCACCCAGATAAAGCCCTCGCTCTGCTTCACCACGCCATAAACCGTAGCTAGACCCAATCCGGTGCCTTTGCCCAATTCCTTCGTGGTGAAGAACGGCTCGAAAATGTGAGCTTTCGTTTCGTCGGTCATCCCAATGCCCGTGTCTATGACGGCCAGCAACACATACGCGCCCCCCGCCATTGGGTGACGCCGGCGTGCGCCCGCTTCGTCCAGCGTTACGTTCGAAGTCCGTACCGTGAGCTTGCCGCCATTCGGCATGGCATCTCGTGAGTTCACCGCGAGATTCATGATCACTTGCTCGATTTGTCCAGGATCGGCCTTGATGGATGCAAGTTTCTGGCCCGGCACGAATGAATACTCGATGTCCTCCCCGATCAGACGAGGAAGCATTTTGCCGATGTCCGTAACGATTACGTTCAGATCGAGCACGCGCGGCTGCAGCACTTGCATACGGCTGAAAGCCAGGAGTTGGCGCGTCATCGAAACAGCTCTGTCCGCAGCTTTTTGGATTTGTTCGAGGCTGCGCCGCTCGGATTCGCCGGCGCTATCGCGGTCCAGCAGCAGATCGCTGTGGCCGCGAATGATTGTAAGCAGGTTGTTGAAGTCGTGCGCGATGCCGCCCGCGAGCCTTCCCACCGCTTCCATTTTGTGGGCCTGCCGCAATCGCTGTTCGAGTTCCTTCTGCTCTTCCTGCGTTTTCCGAAGACTCAACCGCATACGGCTGAATGCGTCGGTGACCTCGGCCACTTCGTCCCCACTGTTGCTTTCGAGTGGATAGGAAAAGTCGCCCTTTTCAAGCGCCCGGACGCCGGAGACGAGGTTCGCCAGCGGCCTGGTGAACGTGTCCGAGATCAGGAACACAAGCGAACTACCCGCCAGGATGCTAAGCAGCCCGAGCCCGATCAGCGCGTGATTCAGCGTTTTCAGAAATTCAGTTGCTTTGTCGAATGACTTTAGGACGCTCAGCGACACCGGCGTATCGGCGGCAGACGACAGGCTTACCGTAGTAAAAAGATAGCGCTCATCGCCAAGCTGGAGTTCCTGCGCCTGTGGCTGCGAATTTGAATTTTGCGGATGTCCTTTGAGCTGTTCGGCGAACTGCGCTTCTTGAGCCGGCGCGAGGGTACTGGCCACTACCGCGTCGCCGGAATGAAACGCCACCTCGCTGCCGGCGATGTTGCTGAACTCTTTTGCCGCGCGTTCGTCAATTTCGTAGCCGACCGCCAGAAAACCCAGTGTTGTATCGGCCGACGCCGCTCCGAAATAGATGGGTTGGACTTGGACATCGTAGAGATGGTCGCCGCTGAACCACCAACCGCGCGCCTCTCCTTTCTGCAACGAATTCTGGAGGAGCTTTTCTGCGGACATGGTTTCGAGGGTTGTGTTCGCCGTTCGCAACGCCAGCACGCGGCCAGTGGGGTCGGCAAAAACTAGCAGGTCGCTTCCGCTGAGCTGCCAGATCCCTTGCGAGGCGTCCTGAATGGTGGCCGGGTCGCGGGTGGTCATGAGCGCCCGCACGTTTGGCAGATTGGCAAGCAGTTCCGCTGAGCGCGTCAGCGTGGCGTCCTGCTGCTGTTCAAAACTGCGATAGGTGCTAACCGAATTGTGCAGATCTTCCCGAATGCCGGCGCGGACTTGGCTTTGTACCCGATAGCTCACGATCAGTAGAGTCGCGCTCGTCAGCCCGGCCGAGATCGCTAGCAAGGACAGCAAGAACTTTGTGCGCAGCCGAATTCTTCTCACAAGGATTCCTATCGTTGCGGAGCTTCGTGCGCAGGCTCGGGCTGCGAGCGCTGCCTATGAAGGGCGCCGCGAATGGCGGTGCCGAACGTGCAAGGTCGGCCGGCCGCGCAGGCGTTTCTAGGCGTGGTATTCCGCTAACCCTTGAATAGCGGATAGTTTTTCAGCAAGTAAAGAGAGCAGTGGTACTTAGGTTCCAAGGAGGAAACTTTCAGCGGCCCTCGGGTGGCGCCGGGCTGAGCTCGATAAAATCAAGCTTCCAGGGGCTGTGCGTCAGGTCCAGGCGTGCAACAGTAATCGGCAAGTTAAAGCGTCGTGGGCCGGCGCTCCCCGGATTGATATAGAGCACGCCATCGCGTTCGGCCTGAGACGCCTTATGGGAGTGTCCGCTGACGACGGCCTTGAAGCCGGCGGCTGCTGGGTCAAGATCGAGGTCGTGAAGGTCATGTAGCACGTAGATACTGCAATCTCCGGCCTCGGCAACGTTGGTCGCGGGCAATTGCTCCACAGCCCACGCGGCCGTATCCACGTTCCCGCGCACGGCAACGACAGGCGCCAAACCCTTCAAGGTCTCCAGAATTTCGGGATTACCTACATCGCCCGCATGGATAATCAGGTCCGAGCCGCGCAATGCTCGCACGGCCTCTGGGCGTAGAAGGCCATGAGTGTCTGAGATCAGGCCTATGGTTTTGATGCCCTCAGGCATTTCTTTCGCGGGCCTCGATCCGCCGCTTTAGGCAGTTTGACAGAGCCTTAGCGAATGCACTATTGTCGCGCGTTTCGCCGGCTGAGTTCATTCCCACTAGGAGCGCCATGATTCATTACGCCAGGTCCACCTCGCTTCTTCGTGCGCTATGCCTTGCCGCGCTCACTTTCATCTTAGGAGGAGCGGCTCGCGCGCAAGAGATTCCCACTCCGGAAGATTACTTTGGGTTCAAGATCGGCGCCGATAAAAAACTCGTCCGCTACGACAAGATCGTGGAGTATCTGACGAAGATCGCGAGCCTGTCGGATCGCGTCCGCATCCACACGCTGGGGCCGACCACGAACGGGAATCCCTTTGTAATGCTCGAGATCAGCTCGGCGGCCAACATTAAGAATCTGGAGCACTACAAGAACCTCGAGCGCAAACTCTATTTCCAGGGAGGTGCGCCAACCGATGCCGAGCGTGATGAAATCTTCCGCGACGGCAAGGCCGTCGTCTTGATTACGAACAACATCCATTCCACGGAGATTGGGGCGTCGCAGATGGCGATCGAGGCGGTCTACCGCCTCGCCACGGACAACTCGCCGGAGATCCAAAAGATTCTCGACAACGATATTCTCGTGCTCGTGCCCTCGCTCAATCCAGACGGACAGATCATGGTCACCGACTGGTATGACAAGTACGTCGGCACGCCGCAAGAGGGTGGCCCGATGCCGTACATCTATCACCCCTACGTCGGACACGACAACAACCGCGACATGTTCAACTTTTCGCAGAAGGAAAGCCAACTGACGGCCAAGCTGCTCTGGCACGATTGGTTTCCCTCCGTGTGGCTTGACGAGCACCAGCAGGGCGCCAACGGCCCGCGCATCTTCACCATGCCGGCCACCGATCCAATCAATCCTAATGTGGACCCGCTGATTTATCGCTTGAACACGATTTATGGCCAGGCGCAGGCGGCGGCGCTGGAAGCTGAAGGCAAGGAAGGCATCATCTTCAACGCGACCTATACGAATTTCTGGGAAGGCGCGATGGCATGGTCCGGTTGGTGGCACAACGAGGTGGGCTTGCTTACCGAAGTTGCGAGCGCCCGGATCGCCACGCCGGTGGTGCAGGAGAAGGCAGACCCGAATCATCCCGAGCCGGGCAACGGTCCCCAGAATGGCCGCACCGGCTTGCCCGAGCCCGGCGCAGGCGGGTTTGGGCAGGACAAGGGTCCTGACAAATCCATTCCCCCACCGACGGACATTACCTCGCGTACCGAATATCCGCGTCCGTGGCTTGGCGGCACTTGGCACTTGCGCGACATCGTGGACTATGAGCTCACGGCGACGTTCGCCCTGCTCGAGGCTGCCGCTGACCGTCGCGAAACGCTGCTCCACAATATCTATGACATCAACCGCAACACAGTCGAACTGGGCAAAAAGGGCGAGCTTGGATTCGGCAACAAGGACAAGAGCTTCGCCGCGATTATTCCCGTCACGGGACAGCACGATGCGAATGAGGTAATCGAACTGGTGGACCGGCTGAAGATGGGCGGCGTCGAAGTCTCCCGCGCGACCAAGGAGTTCAAGGAGGATGGCGAAACGTACTCGGCGGGCACGTACGTAATTCCGTTCGATCAGGTTTTTGGGCGGTACGCCAAAGACATGCTTGAGAAGCAGACGTATCCCGAAGTACGCCGTGCGCCGAATGCGCCTGCGGAGGCGCCATATGACGTGTCGGCCTGGTCGCTTGGGATGCAGTTCGGGGTGAAGACTGTTCTCGCGAAGACAGCACTCTCTGCCGACCTGGCGCTCGAGCCGGTCAGCGCCACGCCCAAGTTCGTTCTGGCCGCCGAAAACAGGGACGATTCGTGGAGCTTCGCCTACGACGGTGCGGAGAGCGCGCTCGTGGTGAACCGTTTGTTGAAAGCGGACGCGAAAATCAGCATGGAGAAGCCGCACGGCGCTGAGCCGCCGCTCATCCGCGTCACCGCCAAAGCGGATGTCTGGAATCACGCCGTTTCGGGATTCGAGGTCAGCGTGAAGCCGGCCGCTACGAGACCGCGCACACTGGAAGGTGAGATAACGCTGCGTGCGCCGCGCCTGGGCCTCTACCAATCGTGGACTGCCGACGCCGACGAGGGCTGGACGCGATGGGTGCTCGAGCACTACGAATTCCCCTACAAAACCCTGCACAATTCGGATATCCAGGCGGGCAAATTACACGACAGTTTTGACGTGATTGTTCTGCCGGATCAAACCGAGAAGAGTTTGCTCGAAGGGCAGACCTCCGAATTCGCGGTAAAGGAATATCGAGGCGGACTCGGTGAAAAAGGCTGGCAGGCTCGTGAAGAATTTATCAATCAGGGCGGAACGCTCATATCGCTGGGTGATGCCTGCAACTTGCTGATTGACAAGCTCCCGCTTCCGGTGAAAGAGCTGAAGCACACATTGACGCGCGATCAACAGTTCGCCCCGGGAACGATCGTCAACCTTCAGGTGGATACCACGCATCCGATCGGGTATGGCGTGGCGCCGGAAACCTATGGCTTCTATATCAACTCGCCGTTTTTCGCGCTCACCGAAGGCTTTTCATCGCAGAAGGTCAGCGTGGTCGCGCGCTATCCGAATGCCGGCGTGAATGCCTCCGGCTGGCTGCGTGGCGAGGACTACATGCTGGGGCGGGCGGCGGTGATCGCCATTGAGATGAACCCGGGCCGAGTGGTGCTATTTGGCATCCGGCCGCAGCATCGCGCGCAGACGCACGCGACTTTTCTGCTCCTGTTCAACGCGATTTATTGGTCCGCGGAAGGCGATCGGGCGGGATCGCAACCATAGACATCGTGTTGTGGGGATCGTTGTGATGCGGAGCCAAAGAAGGCGGCCCAGGCAGGAATTATTGCCTGCCTATTCACAACCAGGAAATCCTTGTTAGAATGGTGTTCTGCATTTCGTAACAGCACGGTCTTTCGCTTGAATCGTTGACAGACTATTTCAAACGCGACGCGCGCTGATTGTGTGGAGGCTGACGTTGATCGAAGTTCAAGACTTGACGAAATCATTCGGCGATAAAACCGCAGTGGACCACGTTTCGTTCACCGTGAACAAAGGCGAAATCCTCGGCTTCCTCGGCCCCAACGGGGCAGGGAAGACGACTACGATGCGTATTCTCACTGGTTTTTTGCCCGCCACCAGCGGCACTGCGCGCATTGCAGGCTTCGACGTTTTCAACGACTCGATGGAGGTTCGCAAGCGCATTGGCTACCTGCCCGAAGCCCCGCCGCTCTATACGGACATGGAGGTCGAGACCTATCTGGACTTCGTCGCGCGCATCAAGAATGTACCGGCCGAGCGGCGCAAGATGCTGATCGAGAATGCCCTTGTGAAAACGAACATCGAAGACAAGCGCCACGAACTCGTCAAGCGGCTCTCTCGCGGATACAAGCAGCGCGTTGGCATCGCCCAGGCGCTGGTCCACGATCCGGACGTCATTATTCTCGATGAGCCCACGGTGGGGCTTGATCCCAAGCAGATCATCGAGGTGCGGCACCTGATCAAAGGATTGGCCGGCAGCCACACGATCATTCTTTCCACGCACATCCTGCCGGAAGTCAGCATGACCTGCGACCGCGTAGTGATCATCAACGCCGGCAAGGTGGTGGCGGTGGATACGCCCGCAAACTTGACCATGCAGCTCAAGGGCGGCCAGCGCGTGCACCTGGAAGCGCAGGCCGAAGAGAGCGCGCTGCGATCCGCGCTCCAGGAAATTCCGGCGATTCGCCGCGTGGATCTTGAGCCTGCCGGTGGAAACGGCCGCGTCGTGGCGACCATTGAATCGGCGCAGGGCGAGGACGTGCGCAGCCAGGTTGCTGCCAAAATCGTTGGACGCGGTTGGCCGCTCTTTGAACTGCGCGGCGTGAGCCTTAGCCTGGAAGACGTCTTCCTGCAGTTGACCACCGAAGATTCCGAGCACGCCGCGAAGCCCGCGAACTGAGGAGCGAGAAAGATGAAGGGTCTTTACGCCATTTATCGCAAGGAGATGGGCCACTATTTTGTATCGCCCGTGGCTTACATCATCGTTGGGGTGTTTTTGTTGCTGTGCGCGTTCTTTTTCACGCGTTTGCTGACGGCGGTGATCGAGCAATCGCTTGAGGCCAGCATGAGCGGTGGAGGGATGCCAATCGATGTGCCTTCCATCGTCGTGCGCTACTTTTTCGGGACCGTTTCGACGCTCCTGCTTTTCCTGACGCCGATGCTAACCATGGGCGTCTATTCGGAAGAGCGCAAACGCGGCACGATGGAATTGTTGATGACCTCTCCGTTGACGGACACCCAAATCGTTCTGGGCAAGTTCCTTGCGTCGCTGACCCTGCTGATCATCATGCTGGTGCCGACGTTCTTCTATAACGCCTACGTCTTTCTTCACACTGAACCGGCCGCGCCGTGGCGGATTTTGTTTACGGCCTACTTGGGTATCTTTTTGCTTGGCGCTGCGTTGCTCGCTCTCGGGTCGTTTTTCTCGTCGTTGACGGAGAGCCAAATCATCGCCTCAATTCTGACCTTCGGCGGCATTCTGTTGCTTTGGGTGGTGGACTACGGCACTCCAGGCACGGGGGGCGTAGCAGCGGTCTTGCAGTACCTGTCGATTTTCCGCCATTTTGACGACTTCACGCGGGGCGTGATTGATACTACCGGCTTGATTTTCTATGCCAGTTTCATTTTTCTGGGTCTTTTTCTAACCGTTCGAAGTCTGGATTCGATGCGCTGGCGGCGCGCCTGATGGCGGGAGCCGCGGTTGTTCGCGTAGGGAGGAATCATAGAAATGATGTTCGATAGCAAGGAATGGCGCCGCTGGTTTATAGCGCTGGGCGCGGCGATCGCCCTCGCGGGCTATTTGCGGTATTCGGTACAGGGTGAGCTCACGCGCCTGACGGAGGGGTTTCTCATTGGCGGCGGGGCGATCTTCATCGTGGCGCTGGCGCTCAGCTATCGCGAGCTGATCGCATTTTTCAGTAAGAGATCGTCGAAGCTCAGCACAAATACGCTGACGTTGACCGCGCTGGTCCTAATCATTTTGTGCTTTGTCAATTTCCTGGGCTACCGCCATCACAAGCGCTTCGATCTGACGGCGGAAAAACTCTACACGCTATCCGACCAGACGCACCGCATCGTGAGTGGGCTGACCAAGAACGTGGACGTGATCCGCTTCGCCAAAGAGGATGATCCTGCCTTCAGGGATCTGATCACCGAGTATGTAAATCTCGGTCGGCATGTGCACTACCAACTGGTGGATCCTCAGGCAAAACCGGAATTGGCGCACCAATACAACGTCACGCGAATGGGCCAGGTAGTCGTTTCCTACGGGACGCACAACGAGACGCTGCAGGATACGACCGAGCAAGACATTACCAACGCGATCGTCAAAGTAACGCGCGACTCGGTGAAAAGTGTGTGCTTCATCGAGGGACACGGAGAGAGATCCATCGCCGGCAGCGATCAGGAGGGATTTTCCGACGCTGACCGAAACCTCAAGAACGAGGGCTACCAAACCAAAACGATCAACCTGGTCTCGGCGGGTAGCGTGCCCCAGGATTGCAGCGTCCTGGTGGATGCAGGACCCAAACAATCGTTTTTCCCACAGGAAGCGCAGATCATCGAGAAATATCTCGATGGCGGCGGCAAGGCTTTGCTGCTGCTCGATCCGGAAACCGAGCCGAAGCTGGAAGATGTGCTGCAGCCGTGGAACATCAATCTCGGTAGCAACGTGGTGATTGATGCCAGCGGCGTGGGACGATTGTTTGGCACAGGCCCGGCCGTACCGCTTGTCGTGGATTATGGTTCGAGCCCGATTACGCGCAGCTTCGACGGAACGATGACGTTTTTCCCGCTGGCGCGCACCGTTTCGATCGCGGACAAATCAAAAACGCAGCCGGAAGATGTCGAGCTGCTGAAGACTTCGGCGCGCAGCTTTACGGTGCCCAATTTGAAAACGCACGAGGTCAAATACGATCCCAAGACGGACCAGGCTGGCCCGCTTTCGCTTGGCGTAACTGCCGATCGCACCTCCGATTCGGCACAAGGCGGTAAGAGTGCGAGGCTCGTGGTGATTGGTAATTCGGAGTTTGCTTCGAATCAATGGCTGGGGATGCAGCGCAATGGCGATCTCTTCATGAATACGGTGAATTGGCTCGCGCAGGACGAGAACCTCATCTCGATCCGGCCAAAGAGTCCGGCGGATCGGCACGTGATGCTCACTGAAACGCAGGCACGTGAGCTTTCCTGGCTCAGCATGATCTTCCTTCCTGGAATTGTGCTTTTGTCCGGCATACTCATTTGGTGGAAGCGTCGTTAGGCGGCCATGAAAAAAAGCACCGGAATTATTTTTCTCGTGGCTGCCGCGCTGGCGGCATTCGTCTACTTTTATGACATGAAGCATAACGCTCCGTCGAAGCGAAACTCCTGCGGATGCGTCGAAACCCGCATTTTCCGTTTCGTCAGACGGCATTACCGGGATGCAGCTCGAGCGCGCCGGCAACTCCGTAGTGTTCGTCCGCCAGAGCGACCGCTGGTACATCACGCAGCCGCTCGCGGCGCGCGCCGACCAGTCTGCGCTCGACGGGGTCGCGACGCAGCTCTCCACGCTTCGCGTGGACCGCACGCTGGCGGCGACTCCCGACCAGCTTGCATCGTTCGGCTTGGACAAGCCCGCGGTGACGATTGATTTCACGCTCAAGAGCGGCGCAAAGCACACGCTTCAGCTCGGTGCCAAGGATTTCTCTGGCAGCTCTGCGTATGCGATTGTGGACGATTCGAAAAGCGTGTCGTTAATTTCCGATGCCATTCTCACGAGCAGTGACAAGCCCCTGGACGATTTCCGCGATCACAGCGTGCTCGCTTTGGATACGGGCAGCGTCACTTCCTTTGATCTAAAGAACGCATCGGGCGAAATCTCGGCTGTCAAGAATGGCGCCGACTGGAAGATCGAGAAGCCGCGTGCGGTCGCGTCGGATGGCGACGCCATTTCATCGCTGCTGAGCGCGGTCAGCTCGGCGCGAATTTCCAGTTTTGTGAGCGATTCCGGAACCGATCTTGCCAAGTACGGTCTCGGCAAGCCCGCCATCACATTCAGTGCGAAGCTTTCGAACGGCAAGACGGCGGAGCTTCAGTTAGGCAAGAAGGAAGAGAGCGACTACGATGCCAGAGACGCCTCGCGGCCCACGATCTTTCGCGTGAACGATAGCCTCTTCAAGTCTTTAAGCGAGGAACTCTTCGATCTGCGAGACAAGCAACTGCTACACCTCACGGCGAGCGACATTGCGCGCGCGCAGATAAAAAATGAAAAGGGAACGACGATCTGCGTGCAAAGCGCGAGCGGCGACCTTGTTCTTGAACAGCCTGCGGGAGCAAAAGGCACACCTCCTGAGTGTCCCGGCTTCGTGGATTCGCTCGAAGGCGGTCGCGCGCAGGAGATCTACGACGCGCCTTCGGCTGCGATCGCCTCAAGCGTGGCCAAAGCTCCCATCGTGATCGCGATCACGGATAAGTCCGGTAAGAGCACTGAGATTCGCGTATCCGATGTTTCCGGGGATGCCGTCTATGCGCGGACCAGCGCAGGCCCCGAGATCTACAAGCTCGATAAGCAACTCTTCACCGACCTCGACACCGCACCGCCCAAACAATGAGCTAGAATTAGGAAGCCTGCATTTCCATTCGACCGCACGGCTTCGTTGCGTTTGGGTGCAAGCAGGCATCTAACTCACAATGGCCCAGAATTCGAAACCCGGTTGGTCGTCAAAGCTCGTGCGATCCTCGATTCGAAAGGGCCTGGGCCGCGCGTATCACCAAGTACGGGTTGATCCCCAGAGGTACCTTCAACACTTGCGCCGGGCGCATAAGCTGCCCATCCGCGAGTGGGAAGACATGTTTCTAATCGAGCCGGAGGTGTTGCTTCCTTTTGCCGAACGGACTATCCGCGCTTCTGCGAAGATGGCGGCACTTGAAGGCGCCGGGTTTGGTTTGGGCGGATTGCTGACGATTTTTCCGGATATGGGCGTTCTCTCGGCGATCACCGTGCGCCTGCTGCAAAAGCTGAGCCTGCTCTACGGATTCGAATACTCCACCGAGGATGAGACCGTCGAGCTGTGGATTGCCGCGGCCAGCGCAGCCGGTTTGGACCTGGGCCGTGAGTTTGTTGAAAAACGCGCCATCGAACAAGTGATTCCCCGCATCATGGATCGCATTGCGGTGAAGGTCGGCGCGGAAGTCGCGGAGAAGTGGTCCGGCAGGCTGATCCCGATCCTGAGCGCCGGGGCCGGTGGCACGCTGAACTATTATTTCGTTCGCACCTGGGGCAGGCGCGCCCAGAAGCACTTCGCCGAGCGGCACCGAACCGTCCGCGAACAGGGCCTTTCCCGCGGACCCATCCTGCTGTCCCCACCCTCCCTGCGTTCTTATTCGAAATAACTTCCTAAACGCGGACTCGCGGCTGGGTGGCCGCGCATTCGGCGCGGCGTCCAGACGATGCTCGATACCAAGCCACAAACCGCTTCAGCCCTTCCTCGATGGGCGTTGTAGGCCGATAGCCCAGTTCCCGCTCGGACTTCGAAATGTCCGCCCACGTGAGAGGCACATCGCCCGGCTGCGGCGGCATGGCCTTTCGAGCCGCGGTGTGTCCCGTGGCTCGCTCTAGCAGAGTAATCATTTCCGCGAGCGTCACCGGGTGCGAATTGCCCAGATTGTAAACGCCAAATGGCGCGCCGGTTGCCGCCGGTGAAATTCGAAGGGATGCCAGCACACCGGACACAATATCGTCCACGTAGGTGTAGTCGCGGCCCGCGGTGCCATCTCCAAACACCGGCAACGGTTGGCCGGCCTCGAGCAGCGCGGTGAACTTGTGAATCGCCAGATCGGGCCGCTGGCGCGGGCCATATACGGTGAAAAAACGCAGGCAGATCACTGGCGACGCGTAGAGATGCGAGTGCGCGTAGCAAAGAAGTTCGCCGGCAAGTTTCGTCGCCGCGTAGGACGAAATTGGACGCAGATCCGTCTGATCTTCCGAAAACGGGGCGCGGCTCGTGGCGCCATACACCGAACTGGAGGATCCAAAGACCAGCCGCTCTACTTTGAACTCGCGGCAGAGATCGAGGATGTGCACGGTGCCCGCAATGTTTGTGCGCTCATAACCGGCTGGATCGGCGATCGAAGGGCGCACACCCGCGCGGGCGGCAAGGTGAATCACGATTTGCGGATTTGCCGCGGCGAACGCATCGCGCAGCCGCTCGCGGTCGCAGATGTCAACCTCGTGAAGCGTGAAATTGCCGCGCCTGCGAACCTCTTCGAGATTGGCGTGCTTCCAAGCAGGGTCGTAGAAGGGATCGAAATTGTCCACAATCGAAAGTTGCGCGCCACGCGCAAGCAGCGCTTCAGCCGTGTGGGAACCGATAAAACCGGCGCCGCCGGTCAGCAGGATTCGTTGCGGAGATTCGGTCAAACCGGCGCTCCTATCAGTAGGCCTGGTTGTGCTGCCAGAGCAGACGCTAGTCTAACAACGAATTGGCTCCTGGGAATAGGCGATGGCGAGGAATGCTCATGCCCTGCTCCTCGGGCAACGAAGAGCAGGGCATACGAAACCGAAGAAGTATAGGCCGGCTGCTTAGTTCGGCATCAGTACGGTGTCAATCACGTGGATGACTCCGTTTGACTGATAGACGTTGGCGATAGTGACGCGAGCGGTGCCGCCTTTTTCGTCGGTCAGAACGAGGGTCCGGCCGTCCATGCTCGCCCACAACGGTCCGCCTTCGACGGTCTTCAACTGCGCCTTGCCGTTGCCCTCCTTGATCAGCTTTGCGATCGCTCTGCTGTCCCACTTTCCGGCGACCACATGGTAGGTGAGAATCTTCGTCAACATTTCCTTATTTTCGGGCTTCATCAAATTGTCCAACGTGCCCGCGGGAAGCTTTGCGAAGGCTTCGTTGGTTGGCGCGAACACCGTAAATGGGCCAGGGCCTTCGAGAGTATCCACCAGGCCGGCAGCTTTCACGGCGGCGACGAGGGTGGTGTGGTCATTGGAGTTCATTGCGTTCTGGACAATGTTCATCGAAGGCAGCATGTCGTGGCCCCCGACCATCGGGTTCTGCTGCGCGATTGCCACAGCCGATCCCACAAGCAACGCGAGCATCAGCACCGGTCCGAATCTTTTCATTTTGTGAATCCTCCTCAGAGTGTGCGTTCCTGCTTCACCTATACCTACGGTGCCCAGAAGGATTTGGATGAGCCGGTGCGTTGGCTTCCGTCAGGGCGTCGGGGTAGACTGCGAGGCATTTCCGGCAAAGGAGTCCCGCACATGATCACCGCTCGATTCTCCGGGTTGCGGCTAGCGTTCCGCTTGAACTTGCGTTTTGTCTTGGCGACGGCGGTTCTTCTTTCGTTGCCATTGATTTCGCGTGGGCAGCAGCCATCTAAGCGAGAATCCCTGCAAGTCTATTTCGTGGATGTCGAGGGCGGGCAAGCGACGCTGTGCGTCACGCCGGCAGGGCAGTCGTTGTTGATTGATACCGGGTGGCCCGATTACGGCGGCCGCGACGCCGATCGGATTGCCGCGGTGGCTATGCAAGCGGGACTCCGGCAAATTGATCTCTTGCTCATCACGCACTATCACGTCGATCATGCCGGGGGCGTGCCACAACTCGCGGCGAAGATACCGATTGTGATGTTGGTGGATCACGGTGACAATCGTGAGCCGCGCGACGCCGACACGGAGCAAGTCTGGCAGGCGTATCAGAAATTTGTGGCAACCGGCGTGGCAAAACGCATGATCGCCAAGCTCGGCGACGTTCTGCCCCTTCAAGGAATCCACGCCGAAGTGGTGAGCGCTGACGGTGCGACCATTCAACATCCTTTGCCCGGTGCCGGCCAGGAAAATCCGGCCTGCGCGACGCAGGAGACCAGGGCTGCGGACAAGACCGAGAATGCCCGGTCGTTGGGCACCATGATCACATTTGGCAAGCTGCGCATTCTGGACCTTGGCGACCTTACCTGGGACAAGGAGGCGGAGTTGGTGTGCCCGGCAAACAAGCTCGGGCAGGTGGATATTTTTGTGGTGTCACATCACGGGTTTCTACAAAGCAATAGTCCCGCGCTCTTGAATGGTGTCGCTCCGCGCGTGGCGATTATGGATAATGGCGCCACAAAGGGCGGCTCGCCTTCCGCCTGGGATATCGTCGCAAAATCCCCTCGACTTATTGACCTTTGGCAACTTCACTTCAGCGATGAGGGCGGCGCGACACATAATGCGCCCGAGCCGTTGATCGCAAACCTCGATGGACCCGATGCAGGCCATTATTTGAAGCTGACAGCATGGGCGGACGGAAGCTTCGAAGTATTCAATTCGAGAACTCAGAAAACGAAGAGCTACTCGCACTAAAGCGTAGCTGCTGAGCGTGGTTCTTAGCTGGGCTCGTCACCATCGCTTTCGTCGTTCTAAGTGGGCGGCTTCCTTGTAGCTCTAATGCTCCAAGATCGCGACGCCATACCGATCGAGCGTAACCGTGGAAACGGTCTGGCCGCTCAACACGTTGTGCATCGCCGCCGGGAGCGGGATCGTCTTCGCGTCTTCTGCAAAATTGATCAGGATGTAGACATTCTTGCCGTTACCGGAACGCGGATACACATCCACGCCGTCCGGCACAGCACCGAAAGCGGCCTTTACCCCGCTTGTCTCGATCATCCACTTGGCGGCATTCTTCATGGTGGCGTTGTCCAACCACGCACCGATGTAGGTGATGCGGCCCTTCCCGACTTTGCGCGTAATGGCCGCCGGCTCGCCGTCGAGCCAGCCGTTGCTCTTCCCATAGCGCATCAGCACCTCTGTGTCGGGAGACTTCGTGCTGAGCAGTTCGGCCCAAAGGGAAGAGCTTCCATTTCCCCACTGGCCCGCAATTGGTACGGCGTCGTTCAGCGCGTAATGCTGTTCGACACGCCCCCCCAACAGGTCCACCAGAGGACCAGGCTGGCGTTCAGGTTGAAGAGAGTTATCTGCGTCCTTCATTCCCGAGCGCTGGCCGAGCACGAGATCGCCGCCATTGCGAACGTAAGCGATCAGGTTTTGTGCAGCCTCGGCAGTCAGAAGGTTTAGCGCGGGCGCAATCACCAATTTGTATTTGGCGAGCGAAGCCGTTGGCGGATCGATATCCACCGATTGCGCCAGCGCGCGTATCGGTCCGTAATAGCTCAGGAGCGCCGCGACAGGATCGTAGCTGGCGTTGTGGCGCTGCCAATCAATTGCCCACCGGCTGTCATACGAATACAAAATCGCTACTTCGGAATGAACCGAGGTGCCGGCCAGCGCGGGTCCAGCCTGGGCGAACTCCCGGCCAATTTGCGCGACTTCGCGGTAAAGCGGCTCCGGTGTTCCATCCGCCCCGACGAGCGTGCCGTGGTACTCCTCCTGTCCATTTAGCGCGCTGCGCCATTGCCAGTAGCTAACGGCATCGGCTCCGTGGCCGATATCGTGCCAAGCCATCGCGCAAACTTCGCCCTTGTCCAATGAATTGTTTACCCGCTGCCAGTTCACAAAACCAGGCTGCGTCTCCATCACCCAGAAATTCTTTTGTAGAAAGCCGCGGGTCAGGTCGTGAGTGGCGCCGTTGCGGACGGGATCGAGATGGCCGGTTCCGACATAGTCGTCCCACGACGCGAGATCGAGATCCTGCGAAACAACATAGTGATCGTATTCATCGAACCAGCCCATCATATTCGTGGTGATGAACTGTCTTGCGTCGCTGTTTGCGCGGATCGCGTCGAGCTGGTTCCTTTGGTAGCTTCGCCACGTGTCACTGACAAAATGCTTCCAAGCGAGCAGCAGCCCGGGATTTCCGTACGAGGTTTCGATCGGAATCTGGCTCCAATCGGAGTAGGTTTGGCTCCAGTAGGCAGTCGTCCAGCGAGTGTTGAGGTTATCAAGCGTGCCGTAATGCGCTTTGAGCCAGTCCTGAAACTGCTTTTTTACGTCCTCCCCAAAGGACGTGTTGGCGTACTCGTTGTCAATCTGCCATCCGATCACATTCGGATTGTGACCGAATCGCTTGGCCATCCGCTCCGCGATGTCGCGGGCGAGCTCGCGATACTTCGGATCGGCCCAGTTGAACTGTTGGCGATTGCCATGCTCGTCCCGGCGGCCGTCTTCTTTGATACGCAGAGTCTCCGGATATTTCTGCGTCAGCCACGCCGGAGGTGCGGCGGTTGGCGTGCCGAGAACGACATAAATGCGGTGCTTCGCGGCGAGGGCGATGGCACGGTCAAGCCAGTCGAAATCGTATCGGCCTTCGCTTGGCTCCATGGCGCTCCATGCAAATTCACCGATGCGCACAAAACGGATGCTCGCTTGCTCCATGAGCGATAGGTCTGCGTCCCAGCGTTGCTCCGGCCACTGCTCCGGATACCAAGCCGTGCCGAGAAAGAGAGGCGGGCGTGTATCCGCGAACGATGAACCGGCGCGATTGGAATCTCCGGCCTGGGCAAACACCATCTGAGAGCAAACGCAAAGGAACACCACCGCAGCGCAAAGCGAAAGCACTCTATCCCGAAATAACATCAGATCGTCTCCATCCCGTTTGGCTGTATATCACACTTAGAGGAGTGGCACTCGACCGAAGTCGGTGGTGCGGAGTATGCCGGGCGCGGCGGGCGATGTTGCGGATGGCGCGTTATACCGCTACGTGAGCGACGCTCATTTGGCGTCGAGTCGGTTAGCGAGTCTTCTAGCCACGCAAGTACACAGTGCGCAGGGAGCGGTGTATCCTTATTCCGCCGTTGTAGCGAACGAATCCCCGCTTCCTGAACTGATTCATAAGAAAATTGGCTCGGCTGCGAGTGGTGCCAACCATATTTGCCAAGACTTCCTGACTTATCTTGGGAATTCGTCCCCCTTTCCTGCTCGACTGGGCTAGCTGCAACAGCACGCGCGCGAGCCGTTGTTCGGTTGAATTGACAAGCAGGTTCACCAGGTGCTCCTGGTATTTCTTGATGACGGAAAGCAGGTAGGAAGCGAAAGCATTTGCGGTGACACGGTCCGCGTGAAGAATGCGAATCATTTCTTTCTTCTTAATCGTAAGGATCGAGCAGGAGCCAATTGCAGTGGCCGTGGACAACCGATGAGGAACACCTGCGAGGCAAGACTGCCCAAAGAAATCGCCGGCGCCCAAGACGGTGATAACTGCTGGCTGGCGGCCCTTCGATCGGATGGCGAGCATCACGTTGCCTTCTCGGACGTAGAACAGCGTGTCGGCCGTCTTACCTTGGGAGTAGATGATTTGTTTGTTTCGATACCGCGAGATCGTTCTGCCCAAGACACTCTTGAGGATAGCCTTTTCAGTACGTGCTGACAGCGTACTGTTGCTTCTCATACGCCCCCTCGTCCTGTGAACCCCTGATCGCCCCTGACCGATCGGCGATACATGAGGCACGCAAGCGCCACGCGTCGCTCGAAAGTCTATTCCGTAGGGTACACTACATAGCTGATTTTTGCTTGCGATGCTGATGTCTCCCCGTATAGAACCTGAAGTCACACTCCAAGGAAGCAACGGCGTGTCCTAAGGCTCTTGGCGTCACATTCGCAGAGTGCATTGGACGTGTGAACACCAAACCGGTGAATGCCAAGCAAGGAAGGATCGTTTTGAGACGCAGACCCGCGCGAGTCATGCAGGCCGGCAAACGGACCAATGCTGCCGGAAAACCCATACGCAACAAGATTCTCTTAGCGATGACCGAGGCGGAATTCCTGATGATTCGCCCTCACCTCGAATACGTGGCGCTGCCATCTCATCTCCGGCTTATTGAGCCTCATCAGACATTTAGATTTGTCTATTTCCCGAATGAAGGTTTGATCTCTCTCGTCGTCGTAATGGCAAACGGAAAGACCGTCGAAGCAGGAATCGTTGGGAGCGAGGGCGTCGCAGGGCTGCCGGCGGTGGCGGGTCTGAGCCGTGGCCCGCTTCGCGAAGTAATGCAAATTGGGGGTAATGGTTTCAGGGTTAAAATCCGTGACTTGAAAAAGATGTTGGATTTCACCCCCGATCTTCAACGAATCTTTAAGCGTTACACTATGGCTCTGGGGCTACATGTTGCGCAGACGGCGGCGTGTAATCGCCTGCATGACATTGACCGGCGTCTCGCCCGCTGGCTGCTTATGGCGAGCGACAGGGTGGAGTCCGGTACGCTTCGCATCACTCACGATTTTCTTGCGACCATGCTCGGCACAGACCGGCCCAGCGTGTCTCTGGCGGCCGGTCTTTTTCAGAGAATGAACATCATTAAGTACAGTCGTGGGGCAGTAAAGATTTTGAATCGCGGCGCACTCGAAAACCAGTCATGTGAATGCTACGCCGTCATTCAGCGCTATGCCCTTATGTCCCATACGCTGCCGAATCAAACGCCTTGAACATAACCGCATCAGCCTCGCGGTAAACTTTTCTGTTTCCTCCTTCTTGTCGCCGCGGCGATTCGCGCGCCACCGGCCGACTTCGCGCGGGAGCAGATATCGGTTGCTCGGAATAAGCGGCCGGACTAGGATATTGCCCCCTCGGCATCGCCGCACGAAGAATTCGCGGCCAAGGAGGCTCCTTTGAGGCTCAGTCACGGACCTGGCCGTACGTTCTTGTTGGTCGGTCTCTTGTTGTGCGCAGCGGCGACATCCCTTGCGCAAACCGCGACAACGCCTCCTTCGAGCTCGGCGGGCCAAGCCACAACCGGAACACCTGGAACGAGCCCGTTCGCGGGTAGCGTGCCGTCAAAGCCCGTTCCGGGAATCTTACCGATTTCGTTGCTCGACGCGATCGATCGCGGATTGAAGCAGAATCTCGGGCTGCTTCTTTCCAATGCGGACACTCAATTGGCGCGCGGACAGCGTTGGGAACAATTGAGCGCGCTCTTGCCGCACGTGACCGCGGATCCTTATATCGATGTCTCGGAAATAAATCTCACCGAGCTTGGTTTTATGCTTCATATCCCCGGGGTCAATATCCCCTCATCCGTGGGGCCTTATTCTTATTTTGACGCGCGTATGAACGTGACGCAGTCAATGTTTGACTGGAAGTCGATCAGCAATGCGCGCGCGGCGAGCCAGAGCTTGAGGTCCTCCGAGTACTCGTACAAAGACGCGCGCGATCTTGTGGTGCTCGTTGTGGGTCTCAATTACTTGCAGGCGATTGCCGACGAGGCCCGCATCGAAACGGCGGAAGCGCAAGTGAAGACAGCGCAGGCCCTCTACGAGCAAGCATCGGACCAGGTGAAGGCGGGAACTTCACCGGCGATCGATGCGCTTCGCACAAGAGTAGAGCTGCAGACGCGGCAACAACAGCTCATTCAAGCGAGGAACGATCTTGCGATCCAGAAGCTGATTGTGGCGCGTGCGATCGGACTGGCTCCCGGGCAGGAATTTGAGCTGACGGACAAGTCGCCCTACCAGCCGCTGGAAGGCATGACGGTGGAGGAGGCCTTGAAACGCGCCTATGCCTCGCGTTCGGATTATCAGGCGGCAATGGCGGATGAACGTGCCGCGGAATTTTCGCGGAAGGCCGCGGTGGCCGGATATTTCCCGTCGCTTTCGTTTAACGCGGACTACGGGACAGGGGCATTGCACCCCTCTACGGCGACGCAAGTCTTCGACGTGCGTGGAACGCTGAATATTCCGATCTTTCAGGGCGGCAGCGTTCATGGCGACATTTTGCAGGCTGACGCGAGACTCAAGCAGAGCCGTGAGCGCCTGGAAAACCTGCGCGCGCAGATCGACTCGGACGTCCGCACCGCGCTGCTGAACCTGCAATCCTCATCCGACCTAGTCGCTGTAGCGCGCAGCAATATTGAGCTTGGCCGAACAGACGCTGACGCAGTCGCGCGATCGTTTCAGCGCAGGCGTTGCCGATTCAGTTGAAGTGGTGCAATCAGAAGAGGCGTTAGCGAGCGCCCACGAACAATACATCACGAGTTTGTACAACCATGATAGCGCAAAGATTTCCCTGGCCCGCGCCCTCGGCGTAGCGGAAGAGGGCGTCAAAGAATACTTCAAAGGAAGATAGACCATGCCCGAAGAGAATCCAGCCGATTCCGGGTCCAAGATAAACAAGGAATCCATGCCAGGCTCGCCGCCCTTCTCCGGCACAGAGCCCGCGTCCGGTCACGCCGCGGCGGTATGTGCGTTCGAAGCGCCGAAGAAACATTCTGATTGCCGTTGCCGCCTTGGCGGTGCTTGTTGTGGGCGCGGTGTTCTTGTGGCGCTATCTCAGTAGTTACGAATCCACCGACGACGCGCAAGTTGACGTTCATCTTTACCCGGTCAGCGCGCGCATTTCCGGCTACGTGGTCAAAGTAAATGTGGACGACAACCAGTACGTGCAGAAAGGAACCGTGCTGGTCGAGATCGACCCGAAAGACTACGAGGTCGCGGTCGCGCAGGCGCAGGCCAATCTCGCGAGTGCCGAAGCAACCGCCCAATCGCTGAATATCACCGTTCCGATCACTTCCGTGAACACCGCGAGCCAATTGAAGGTCACCGCATCGGACGTTGCAAACTCCAACGCCGGAATCATCGCCGCTGAGAAACAGGCCGCCGCCGCCCACGCCCAATTGGAAGCAGGCCGAGGCGAACGACGTGAAGGCGCAGGACGACCTCCGCCGCTACAAGATGCTGGTGGACAAGCAGGAAGTGGCCGCGCAAGTTTACGATCAGGCATTGGCGGCGGCCAGGGCCAGCACAGCCTCCATCGCCGCAGCCACCGCCAATGAGGCCGCGGCGCAGCAGTTCGTGCAACAGGCCCGGAGCCGTCTGGCGGGATCGGAAGCGAACCAGCAATCCGCGGAAACCGCGCCGCAACAGGTATCGTCAAGCCGGGATCGCGCGCGCGCCGCGCTCGCCGATGTGGAACAAAAACGCGCCGCACTCGAGCAGGCCCAGTTAAACCTCCAGTACACCAAAATCGTGGCGCCGGTCAGCGGCGAAGTGAACAAGACGGTTGTCGTTGGGATGAACGTTGAAGCGGGCCAGCAGTTGCTCACCGTCGTGCCGCTCGACGAAGTCTGGATCACCGCCAATTTCAAAGAGACGCAGCTCAGGCACATGCAAGTCGGACAGAAGGGCGAAAATTCATGTGGATTCAAGCGGCCGGACTTTCAAAGGCCACGTGGATAGCATTGCGGGAGCCACGGGCCCGCTATTCAGTTTGCTTCCGCCAGAAAACGCCACAGGCAATTACGTCAAAATCGTCCAGAGGATTCCCGTAAAGATCGTTCTCGATCCGGGCGAGAACAAGGATCACCAGCTTCGGCCGGGCATGAACGTCGTGCCCGACGTATACCTCCAATGAGTTCCGCCGCTCTCACAATCGACCAGGACGTTTGGCGGCCCCAATACAATCCCTGGCTGATTGCCGTGGTCGTGGCGCTGGCGGCATTCATGGAGGTCCTCGACACCAGCATTGCCAACGTGGCCCTGCCGTACATGGCCGGGAATCTGGGGGCGAGCAACGACCAGAGTACCTGGGTGCTGACTTCGTATCTGGTCTCGAATGCCATCATCCTGCCGATCAGCGGCTGGCTCGCGGGCGCCTTGGGACGGAAGCGTTTTTTCATGATCTGTTTGGGTGTGTTTACTGTGAGTTCCTTGCTTTGCGGGTTGGCGCCGAGTCTCGGGCTTCTTCTTTTCTTCCGCGTGCTGCAAGGCGCGGGCGGCGGCGGTCTACAGCCGATGGCTCAGGCTATTCTGGCGGACACCTTTCCGCCTCAACAGCGAGGCTTGGCGTTTGCGCTGTATGGCATCACGGCCATCATGGCGCCCACGATCGGACCAACCCTGGGCGGGTGGATCACCTTCAACTATTCCTGGCGGTGGATTTTTTTCATCAATCTCCCGGTCGGGTTGGCCACGTGGTTTCTCGTGCGGCGCTTTGTCGAAGATCCGCCCTATTTAAGCCGGCTCAAGTCGGCTGGGGTTAAGCTTGGACTACATTGGCATCGCTCTTCTGACCTTGGGTATCGGTGCATTGCAGGTGCTGCTCGACAAGGGCCAGGAAGATGATTGGTTTGGGTCGCACTTCATCACGACCTTGGTCGTCGTGGCGACCGTATGCCTGATCTCGCTGGTTATCTGGGAGTGGTTTCAAAAGGCTCCGATCATTGACGTCCGCATGTTCAAGAGTTTTAACTTCGCCAGTGCGAACTTGATGATGTTCACGCTGGGAATCTTGTTGTTCAGCAGCCTGGTCCTGATGCCGCAGTTCCTCCAGACGCTTGTGGGGTACACCTCCCAACTGGCCGGGCTTGCGCTTTCGGCCGGAGGCCTTGTCCTGCTGTTTGAGATGCCCATCATGGGCAAGCTGACAACGAAGCTCCAGGCACGCTACCTGATCGCCTTTGGCTGGCTATCCTTGGCCATCGCCATGTTCTATTCCACGAAGCGGATTGACTTGCAGATCAGCTTCAATGCCGCCGTGTGGCTGCGCATCGCCCAAGTGATTGGTTTGGGGTTCCTGTTCGTGCCGATTACGCTGGTGGCTTACATCGGAATTTCGCCGGAGAAGAACAACGCCGTCGCCGGGATCGTCAATTTCATGCGCAATATGGGAAGCAGCGTGGGGACCTCCCTAGTCACCACTTTGATTGCGCGCCGCGCGCAATTCCATCAGGCAATTCTGGTCGAATACGCCAGGCCCGACAATCCTAATTTCCAGAATTCGGCTAACGGCCTTGCCCGGCGCTTGGCCCACTCGGGGTTGGGCACGCATGAGGCGCACATGCGGGCTTTTGCCAGGATTTACCAAGGCCTGCAAGCGCAGGCGGCAACCTTGGCCTACATTGATACGTTCATGGTCCTTGCGGTGGGGGCAGGCGATCATGTTCTGTCTGGCTTTTATTTTGAAGAAGAATGATCCCGGCGGTGGCGGGAGGGTGGCGGTGGATTAGGCGAAGTGGAATGATGCGCAATAGGATGGCGTGCAACGAACAGCCGGTCGTGGGGAGCTACATGATCAAAATCGTCACAATTGAACGAGAGTACGGATGCGGCGGGGGCGAAATCGCTCAATTGCTTGCAACGAAGCTGGGCTGGAAGCTTTGGGATCAGTTGCTGACCGAGGAGATCGCCAGGCTTGCGAATTGCCCCAAGGCCGTCGTCGAGGTGCGAGAGGAACGCACCGATCCGCTCTACTACCGGCTCTTCAAATCCTTTTTGCGCGGAAGCTATGAAGGAAGCCTCAATGCGCACAAGCTCAACCTAGTCGACAGCGAAAGCATTTTGAAGATTACAGAACGGGTCGTTCAGCACGCCGCTAACGACCGGAAACTGCGTCATCGTCGGAAGGGGGTCACAGCATTTTCTCAGGAACCGCCCAGGACACGCTGCGTGTGTTTCTTTACGCTCCGAGAGAAGATAAAGTGCGGCGCCTGTTGGCCCGCGGCAAGAGCGAAAAGGAAGCCCAGGAGCTCGTGGATACGGTCGATCTCGAACGGGCCGATTTCATCGCCAAAGTATTTCAAAGTGGAGTGGCCGAGCCGCTCGATTTATCACGCCATGATCAATACCGCGATCGGCGATGAGGCCGTCGTTCACATGATTCTGGATTTCATGAAAACCTTCGATGAGATCGTCGCAAGGCATTAGGCTAGCCGTAAACGGGGCCGGCCGGCGTTCAAGAAGCGGCACCGCCGTCGCGACAAAGTTCGGAGTACCTACAGAAATCACTACAGTGGAGTACGTTCAGTGATGCTCGCCTCAGACTGATTTCCCTGCTGCATCAGCATTGATGGCATGTATGACACACCCTGTTCCGGGGGCCCGTGGCCTCCGCAAACGAGATCCATGATTTTCATCCGCCCATCGCCGACTCCGGACTTTTCTGGGTCGTGCCCGCACCCAAAGGCGGCCTGACAATCAGTGACAACGGCAACTCCCTCGCGCTGGAAATGCGGAACGTGCCCGTGATCGATCAACCGCGCTGGATGAGCACTCTCATCAGATGGGCTATCTTCAGGCGGGTGTACGCTGGCCGTTGACGGACTCACTTCAGCCACCACCGAGAGCTCTGCTGGTTCGTGCAAGGCCGTCCATCAAGCGGTAGAGTATACGGGCTCTTGCCGGCTCGCCGATGGCTGTGGCAATTCTGGAGATCGCTGCGCTAGCGTCGTGTTGCCCAACATTCATACTTTGATGGTAGACGAATTATAGATTCCCGGCAATTGGCATACTGAGCGCGGCGGATTCGGCGATGCCCTTGACCAGACAGATCAGACGTTGAGCCCAAAGCGAGGGGACAATTTGCGACAAGCTTGGATGACGATTGTATTGCTCGTTGTCGCGGCGGCCTTACTCCCTGCAGGTCCACACGCCCACTCTGAAGTGGTGAACGGAGCGCCTCTACCGAGCAGGAATTCTCCAGAAGACATTCGGGTGCCGGGCGGAAAAGGAGGGGAGCCTCCTCATATCGTATTCGCGTCTGATCAGCCCACGGGCGAACTCGAGTCGATGCTCGCCGAGCCCGGTGTCGTCGCGGATTTGATAGACCTGAAGGCCGGCATCGCCCTCGCTCCAAATTTAACCGTTGACGAAGCGAACCTTGTGCGTCAGCTGAACCGAGACGGCATCCCTGTGACTGCCGGGCTTACGGTCCCAGGGGAACAAGGTTATTACCTGAATGCCAGCAACGGTCGGCAAGCGGAAGTTCGCTTCGCTGACTTTGAGAAGTGGACGACTGCCAATGGGCTGCGATGGGCGGGGGTCGGCCTGGACATTGAACCTAATATCCAGGATTTCGCGACACTGAGGCAAGGCAGGAAATGGCATTTGTTCTTGACTCTGCTCGAACGTTACTTCGATATGCGACGGGTACGAGAGGCGAAATACACGTATGGCGCTCTGATCCAAGAGATTCGGTCGCATGGGTATCCGGTCGACACCTACCAGTTTCCTTTTATCGCGGACGAGCGCGCCGTCCGATCATCGGTCCTTGAGCGGCTTACCAGCATAGTGGATGTTCGGGGCGATCTAGAAGTTTTGATGGTTTACACGAGCTTCCGTCAAAGTCTCGACTCGGCATTGATCTGGGTCTATGGCCCGGACGCACAAGCCATCGCTGTCGGAAGCACAACGGGTCCTACATCAGATCCCCATTTTGCCAGGCTTAATTGGGAAGAATTCTCACGCGATTTAATGGTCGCCAACCACGTCTCGCACGTGGTTGGCGTGTACAACCTCGAAGGCTGCGTTCGAGAAGGATTTCTAGGTCGGCTCAAGAACTTGAATTGGAACGAATCTGTCACAATCTCGGCGGAATCAGTTCGAAGAGCTACGCAGCTCCGGGTACGCATCCAGAGAGTCTTATGGATCGTTTCGAATCTTCCTTATTTCCTCGCCGTGGTTCTAATTGCATTCTTTTGGATAACTGTGTGGTGGATCAAACGTCGCGTTCGTCGGAATCCGTACCCTCGAGGAGCCGCTGCGTAACAGTTCATAATCGGACGTGTCCGCTAAGGCGACGATTCGGGAGTTGGCCCGCCAGTGATACGGCCCCATATCAGGGATGATGCCGTCGGTCGCCAGCAACTCGAATTGTTGGCTCCGCCCACATGGAAAATACAAGCCCCCGCCGTTTGCAGGGAGGACGAAAGGCCTCCCGAGTGAGCACTAGCATTCAGAGCTTCAGGCCTCAGGCATCGGGGCCGGTTCCAGGCGAATCGTCGGCAATCCGGAAGTTATCCAGATTGGCCACTCGCAGCCCGGGCAAAGTCCTGGTTAACGCGGTAATCGAACAAGTCTAAGCTTGACTGGCTCCATTCGGATCGAACTTGGAGCTTCAAGTTCGAAACGAAGCAAAGGGTATCTCCGGAAATCATTGAAAACAAACTATGCAAGAAAGTGGCGCGCCCAAGGGGACGATCTTAGAACTTTTCTCTCGGAATTTGTGTCAGCCCTGCCACAGGTCGAACTTTCAATTGATGTGGGAACTCGAGCAAGGGCCTGATCTGCCGCAAAGCGGCGGAGTTGTCCGGTAAGCTGACTAACCAGGCATGTTCGATTACTTCCGGTTTGCCCGTCATCCGTTCATGACACGCCAAAGCGAAAGGACGGGATAAGTATCTGAGCGTAATCCAATACGTTGAATGGGATGAGAGAAGAAAACCGGAGTCTCTCACTCACTGATATTTGGGAATTGCGTTACCATCCTATGTCATGAGCACCGGGACGACAAATCAGGTTCTGGAACGCCGAGTGCGTCAGCTTCTGCTGTTGCAGGAAACAGCGAAGAAGGTGAACTCCATACTCGATTTGGAGAAATTGCTGGACGAGATCGTAGGCCGCGTTGCTGAGGCTTTTGGGTGTAACCGGACGGCAGTGCTGCTGAAGGATGACGCTAGAAACGATTTGGAGATGATTGCTCTTCGCGGTTTTAGTAACGTTCATCTCAAAGGTTATCGATTTAAGGTCGGCGGTGAGGGCATGGTGGGCCACGTGTCGGCGACCGCAAAGATGCGCTATGCCCCTGACGTGAGGAAGGATCCCTATTATGTGGTCAGTGAGTCCACGACACTTTCCGAAGTGGACATTCCGCTTATCAGCCGTGGAAAACTGATCGGCATATTCAACGCACAGAGCTCCGCCGTTGACGCATTTTCTCCTGAGCAAATCGACTTGTTGTGCGCATTAACGGATAACATCGCCATCGCCATCGAAAATGCTCGCCTCTTCCGGCAAGAGCGATTGGAGAAAGAAAAGGCTCTCCGCGAGCAGGCGGAGGCTAGGCACATCCAGCGAGCACTCTTGCCGGCACAGGAACCTGTAATTTCCGGCTATGCGGTTGATGGTTTCTGTCTGCAATTGAACGCCGTGGGAGGCGACTGGTATGACTACCTGGATCTCGGCGATGGCTTCTGGGGAATCGCGCTAGGCGACGTCTGCGGCAAAGGGATGGCGGCGGCATTGCTCATGTCGGCGACGCGCAGTCTGTTTCGCACGGCGGCGGAGGGATTGGAGTCTCCCTCGGAGGTCCTTTTGCGCTTGAACCAGGCACTACTGAAGGACCTTCCTGAGGGCCGATTCGTCACCTTAGTCTATTCGATCCTCGATACGAAACGCGCGACCGTGAGGGTCGCCAACGGAGGCCATCCCTATCCTATATTCGTCCGGGAGCAGACCAACATTACAGAGCTCAAAACGGAAAAAGGCCTTCCTTTGGGGCTCATGAATTCAGAATACTCCGAGATCGGGTTGACCTTACAGACTGGCGACCGCGTGCTGATGTACACCGATGGTGCGGCAGAGGCGACGAACGGTGGAGGCGAGGAATATGGAACCTCGCGCCTTGTGAAATCCTTGCAGAAGCCAGGTGTATCAGCCCAGTCGGTTTTGACCGAGGTGCAAGAGTTTGCGAGTGGCGGCACGCTCAGCGATGATGCGACCGCGATCGTCTTGCGCCGCGAATAGCTCTCTCCTCTCCCTGATTCGTTTACTCTCTATACGGCACACATTGGCGATCCAGACGGAAACCATACCCAGGATTTTGAGTTCTTGGCCGTAGTCGATGGCATGTTCTAAGCGAATAGTCGGCAAGCCGGAAGTAATGGCCTAGGTCCTGGTAAACGCCCTAACCGTACAAGTTGGAAACAGCAATAAGGGTCGGGCTGGAGAAACGGCAAGAAGAGTGGCGCGCCCGGAGGGATTCGAACCCCCGACCCTCTGCTTAGAAGGCAGACGCTCTTTCCGACTGAGCTACGGGCGCGATGCAGATCGTCCACATTCTAAGGCATTTTTCGGCAGAATCGAAAGCGACGCATTGGGAATTGACGCTTTGTGGTGTCTCGGAGGTTAGGATCGGTTGCACGCAGTTTCTGAGGGTTCACCGTTGGAGTTAGCTTGATGACCAAATGCTGCCAGATTTTGAGCAGGTTAGGAAAATAGCGGAGCCCAGAGTATTTCGCTCAACCGCCGGATCCCCTCGCGCAGTTCCTGCTCCCTCATCCGCGAATAGCCGAGCATTAGCCCAGTCCCCGAGGGGCGCGTTAGGAAATAGCGGGATATTCCGTAAATGCCGACTTCCCGCGACGCTGCTTTTTCGATAATGATGTTTTCCGAAATGCGTTTGGCGGGCCACAGTACGACGTGAGCGCCGGCGCCGGCGCCTGTCACGTCGACACGATCGCCCAAATACTTGTGAATCGCGTCAAGCAGCGCTTCGCGATGTGCGGTGTTCCTGCGGCGCACGCGGCGCAAATGGCGCTCGTACATTCCGGTGGAGATGAATTCCGCAAGGGTTTCTTGTTCTAGCGTGGCTGTATGGCGATCGCAGAGCCATTTGGCCGATGTGAACGCCGGAACCAGCGATTTGGGCGCGATCAAGTAACCGATGCGCAGCGCCGAAAAGACCGTGCGCGAGAACGTTCCGATGTAGATGACGCGGCCCTCGGTATCGAGACCCTGGAGAGATTCCAGCGGCTGTCCTTCGTAACGGAACTCACCGTCGTAGTCGTCCTCCACTACGACCGCATCCGTGCTCCGGGCCCAATCGAGGAGCGCCAGGCGGCGAGCGAGTGGAAGAACCGCGCCGGTTGGAAACTGGTGCGAAGGCGTTACGAAGGCGATGCGGGCATCCTTCGGGAGCTTGGCGGGATTCAATCCGTCGCGATCAACCGGCACCGGCAACAGGCGAGCCCCCGCGGTGCGAAATATTTCCCTTGCGCCTTGATACTGCGGATCCTCAATGGCAACAGGATCGCCGCGCTCGATCAACACCCGCGCAACGAGATCCAATGCCTGCTGCGAACCGTTAACGACAATGACTTGCGACGGATCGCAGATCACCGCGCGAGACCGGCGCACATGGACAGAAATGGCCTCGCGCAACGCAAGGCTCCCCGCCGCAGCGCCATAGTCAAGCTCACGCACCGGGGCTTTCCGCGCATGCCGCAGCAGGATGCGCCGCCACATCTGGTACGGAAACGTTTCGACGTCGCTGCGTCCTCCATACACAAAGTCGTAACGGAGTGGAATCAAGCGGCGGCCCGGAAAATCCACGGTGGCCGCAACCGCGGCGGCGGCAGACCCGAAGTGCGACAGCGGCAACTTGGCGGACGTTTCTGGCCTCTTGTGTCCGCTGCGGTTCAAGCTTCCGGATACATAGGTTCCTGAGCCGCCACGGCCCACTACGAAGCCTTCCGCTAGCAACTGGTCATAAGCAAGCAGTACGACTGTCCGCGAAATGCCGAGTTGCTCAGCGAGGTCGCGTGTCGAGGGGAGCCGGTCACCGGCAGGGAAGGCGCCGGACAGAATGGCTTGCCGCAGGCCGAGGTAGACCTGGCGGAAGAGCGGCTCACCCTTCTTCGAAAGTGGTATCACGAATTGCATAGAAAGCGGACCTTTTACAATATCACACAGTCCAGCATGCTCAAAGCCGCTGGCTCCCGATCAGCACCTCTGACGGATTCGAATCGTGGAGCAAACAAGCAAGCCAGCAGTTTGGAGAACGCAAGAATGAACCCACAGGGACATGTTCGGAACTGTTTTCTCGCCGGCACTCTGATTTTGCTCTCGTGCTCGATTCAGGGGTCGGCACAGACAAATTCAAACGCAGCTAAAAACAAACCTCAAGAAACTGCGGCGCAACGGGATGGGCAACACGATTTCGACTTCAACATGGGTACTTGGAAGACGCACATCAGGTACCTCCACCAGCCGCTCACTGGCCCCGCCACGTGGGTCGAGCTCAACGGCACTGTCACGGTTCGGAGAGTATGGGATGGCCGAGCCCAGATGGAAGAGATCGAAGCCGATGGCTCAACAGGTCACTTCGAAGGCCTGACCTTGTTTCTATACGATCCCCAATCACACCAGTGGAGCCAAACGTTCGCCAACAGCAACGATGGCACCATGGGCGTTCCCATGATCGGTGAATTCAGAAATGGTCGCGGCGAGTTGGTCGCTCAGGAACCATACCATGGCAGAACCGCCCTGATTAAAGGTGTCTGGTCGGACATCACCCCGGATGCGCACCATTTTGAAGAGTCATTCTCGAAGGACGGAGGCAAGACCTGGGAGCCAAGCTTTATCGCAACGTTGACGCGAGAAAAGCAATGAAGGTAACGGAACAGGGCGAACCGCGTTTGCTGAAGCGCGGTTCGGCATGACGCCAAAATCCAATGCTAACAATTCGTGAAGCCACTGACGCCGACGCCGCTTTGATCAGAAGACTGATCTCGGAACTTGCCGAGTACGTGAAAGAACCGGACCAGGTCCGGACAACCGAGGCTGACATCTCGCGCGACGGCTTCGGCGCGAACCCTCAGTTTCGCGCCTTAATCGCCGAATGGCGCGGACAGCCCGCGGGTTTCGCGCTCTTCTTTAGCTGTTACTCGACATGGCGAGGCGCCGGATTGTATCTGGAGGATCTCTTTGTCCGCTCTGATTTTCGCGGGCGCGGAATCGGCAAGGCGCTGCTTGCGCGCGTTGCACGTGCTGCAGAAGAGGATGACCGAGTCTTCATCCGGTGGACTGTGTTGAGCTGGAATCAACGCGCCGTCGAAATGTATAAGGCGCTGGGCGCCGATTTTCTTGACGACTGGCGAAGTGTTCGTCTAGCGGGAGACGGTCTGCGGAAATTGGCGAAGGAGGATTCTTGATTCGTACAGACCTTGAAGGTGGTATTACCAATTCCATCGAAAGTGGCTCTATGAAAATACCACGGGCCGCCTCATTCTTGAACGTGGCAAGAGGCTCAGTACTAGCTCTTGATGAGACGAGAGGGAGACTCATTTCAGGGAAGGAGATTCAGGTCATGCGGAGACACGTCGCAGTTGCGGCACTGATGATCGCCGGTTTGTTCGCCGGAGCCGCGAGCGTGGAGGGCCAGTCGGCGATATTGAATCTACCGCGCGCCAGCCAGCACGCGCGCTTCACGCAACGCATCGGCCTCACCGATATCACAGTTGATTATCACAGGCCGCTCGTCAGCGGCCGGAAGATCTTCGGCGGCCTCCAGGCGTACGGGCAGGTGTGGCGAGCCGGGGCCAACGACAACACTCTCTTCGAGGTCAGCGATCCCGTCACGATCAATGGCCAGCCGCTTCCGAAGGGTGTCTACGGGCTACACATGATTCCTGGCGAGACCTCCTGGGTAGTCATTTTCTCCAAGAACTCCACTTCCTGGGGCAGCTTCACCTACGACCAATCGGAAGACGCTCTCCGTGTCACTGTAACTCCGCAGACCATCGAGAACCACGAGGCCCTCAGCTACGACTTCGACGAGCCCAAGCCCAATTCCGTCGTGATCACCATGCGGTGGGAAAAAGTCGCGGTGCCGTTCAAGGTCGAGGTCAACACCCCCGAAATCACGGAGCGAAGCCTGCGCAACCAGCTTCGCGCCCGCGCCCAATTCGAATGGTCACCGTGGATGGAAGCGGCCAACTATCTCCTCGCCAACAATCTGAGCGCGGAAGAAGCACTGAAGGACGCGGACACTTCTGTCCAGAATGAAGACCGATTCGAAAATGAAATCACAAAATCTCGCGCGCTTACCATTTTGGGACGTAAGGATGACGCGCTCGCCGCGCGCGACAAGGCAATCGCCCTCGGCACGCAGTTGCAAGTCCAAGTTTTTGCCCGAGGCCTCCAGGCGGATGGACGTCAGGACGAAGCCCTCGATCTCTTCCGTATCAATATCAAGAAGGATCCAAATACCTGGCTCGGACACAACAACTCGGCGCGTGTCGCCGTCTCAAAGGGTGATTTCGACACGGCCATCAGGGAAATGAAGCTTGCTGAAGCAGGAGCCCCCGATTCGCTCAAGGCTGCTCACGCTGATCTCGTCCGCCGTCTCGAAGACCATGAGGACATCAACAAATAGCGCTGTTTGGGGGGCAATCCTGGCAGCGTTTGCCGCCCTTGCGATGACGGTCGGCGTTGCCGGTGCCCAGGACCCGCTGCCATGTTCTGCCGTCCGCCAGTCGCTCGACGATGCCTGGTGGACCGGCCCCATGTTGGCGAACTCGGCCGCAACTTTGCCGCGGGGACATTTCCTGATCGAGCCTTACTTCTACGATATCGCCGGTGCTCATTCGAACGGCTTCGGCACGCGCACGTATGTGCTCTACGGTCTCGCAGATAGACTGACGGTCGGGTTCATCCCCATTGCGGGCTTCAACAGCTTGAGTGACGCCCCAAGCAGCTCAGGCGTCGAGATGGGCGATCTCACTTTGCTGGCTCAGTACGGGCTCACGCAGTTTCATGAGGGCAGTTGGATTCCCGCGACCGCAATCGAGGTGCAGCAATCGTTTCCCACCGCGAAGTACGATGGGCTCGACCGGTCGAGCGACGGCTTCGGCAGCGGGGCCTATACCACGACGCTGGCATTCAACTCCCAGAAGTACTTGTGGCTGCCGAATGGCCGCATCCTGCGCATGCGCTTCGACGTGTCGGAAGCGTTTTCCAGCAAGGTGAGCCTCGAAGACGTCAGTGTCTACGGCACCGCAGATGGATTCCGTGGCGATGCCAAGCCTGGCAGGTCCTTCTTCGCCGACGCGGCCTGGGAATACAGCCTCACGCGAAGCTGGGTGCTGGCGCTCGATGTCACATACGGCCATAGCGGCAACACCCGCGTGACCGGATTCAACATCCTCGATCCCAACAGCACGCAAAATCCGTCCAGCATCCTGCTGAACTCCGGCACCAGCGACGCGTTCGGCTTTGCGCCGGCCATCGAATACAATTGGAAACCCAATCTCGGAATGCTCCTCGGCACGCGCGTGATTCCAGGAGGCCATAACACGCCCGTCACGATTACGCCGGCAATCGCCATCAACTTCGTACACTGAGCATCCACAGATCATCAATGGAAACGGTTTGTAAAATTGGTTCCATTTAGGGGGATACGTGGGCGTTTTATCAGCGCGTGTTGTCGAAATGCACCTGCTAACACACGCGAACCACGTCAATCGCGAGCAGCTTCGCGAGTTTTTCAAGCCTATTTCCGATATGGCCAACGCCCACCGCGCAGTGATGCGCCGGCCCGTGACTGTTCCAATCGTTTACAAATCGCCGTGCGCCGATAGGGAAGCGGTAGCGGCTGTTGGTGTTGCCAATTTCCAGGATTGGTCCCGGCTCAGACGTCGCCCTCGGCCACCAGCAGCTTGAACCCCTTCGTTCGATCCTCAGCCACGGAGAGCAGAGTCACGGGTCCATACTTCACTGACATTTCCACGGACAACCCCTTCCCGACCTTGCCGTGATACACGCGCAGAGGACGCACTTTGGTCTTGCCCTCCGCAATGGCTACGTGGCCGGGGCCGTCGTGGCCCATGAGCACTTGATCCGCCGCGAAGTCTATCGCGTAGTATTCCGTGAACGATCCGCCCGCTCCAAAGCTGTCCATGATTTTCATGGCAATCGCGTTCTTTACCTCGTATTCGCCGGCCACCGGAATTCCGCGCGCGGTGAGCAGCGAAGTTCCCAGAATGATCGAGCTCATCGTGTCTTCATTGGCTGGAACGCCGGAACCCTTGTAGTAGTATGCCAGCGAAGTCAGTTCATTTTTCTCAACCAAACGGTCGAGCGCCACGGAGGTTCTGGCCGAGCGGCGCAGTTCCGCCGGGTCGCAGTCTGGTTGCACGTCGAATCCTTCCTGAAAGAGGCGCACGCGCTGGTCAACCTCGCTCTCGGATACCTCTTCGCGAAGATGGCTGAGCTCGTCTACCTCCAGCAGCTCAACGTGCCCGCCGAAGGTGATGCACACTTGCGTGAAGTCCGTCACGATGTCCAACATGCCGTTGTAGTAGTGGCCCATCAGGCCGAGACGGTTGTGGCTGAGGACCTTCGCCACGCGCGCTGCCGCGACCCATTCTTCCACCTCGCGCCAGCACTCAGGATCGCCGTGGAGGACCCCGGTCACTTGTTGAAACGGAATGCCGGCGCGCTGCAGCACGTTGGCAATTTCCGGCGCCGGGCAAGCCGAGCAGAACGCCAACCATTCACCTGTCATCTTGGTGCGGTCTGCCAGACGATTGAAGCTGGCGTAGTCAATTGCCGCCTCGGGTTGCAGGTTTAGCACGATCACGGGCAGCTTCGCGTGCCGCAAAACGGGCAGAACCGTCGCCGAGAGCGCGTACGTTGTCACGTACAGGAAAACGATGTCGGCGTCCGCCTGGCGTATCGCATGTCCCGTTCGTAACGCCGCTTGCGGAGAATCCACCTTGCCGAAATTGATCAGTTCCGCGCCGCCCATCTTCAGCTTCTCGGCGACTTCGGCGGTGTAGCCTTCCAGGCGCTGCTTCAGGCCTTCGAATTGCGGCCAGTACGCATCCAGACCGATGGCGAAGAGGGCGATACGCAGCGTTGTCGCGTCAAACGACATCACGATTTCTCCCTTGCGCGCCCAGAGGGAGTCTTGAGCGCGGCGCATCCCTATTGCAACAATTTCTCTTATGAATGTAATATGCCTCGCCCTCGGGCGCTACTTCGCCGCGCAGACTTTCCAATCTCTCCGCGGGTCATCTTCGCAGATTCGGAATGACGAAAGGAAACTGTGGGTCCAAACCCTTTCCTGGGCGTTTTCTACCACTGGCTCGGCGGTTTGTCTTCCGCCACGTGCTATTTGCCTTTTCGGAGAATCAAGCAATGGGCCTGGGAAACCTATTGGCTCTTGCAGGGGATCTTCAGTTGGATCATCGCACCGATCGCGATTGGCATGGCATTTGTACCGGACGTGCTCGGGATTCTGCATCGCTCGCCATCGCGCAGCATTGCCTATGCCTACGTGTGGGGATTCCTATGGGGATTCGGCGGACTCACGTTCGGGCTCGCCGTGCGTTTCCTGGGGATCGCGCTCGGATACGCCATCGCCTTGGGGCTTTGCACCGCGTTCGGAACGCTCATGCCTCCGCTCTTCGCCGGCGAAATCGGCACGATCGCCCACGAACAGTCCGGGCAGGTGATTCTCTTTGGGATCGCCGTCTGCATGGCCGGCATCGCCATCAGCGGACTGGCTGGAATGTCAAAGGAAAAAGAGCTGAGCGCGGAACAGAAGAGGAAGTCGGTCAAGGAGTTCAACTTTCTGAAAGGTTTGATGGTCGCCATTTTTGCCGGAGTGATGAGCGCGTGCTTCGCTTACGGATTGCAGGCGGGAAAGCCAATCGCCGTTCTGGCGAAAGACTATTTGCTGCAGACCGGGCGCGCCGATCTGTGGCAGAACCTCCCGGTTCTCGTAGTGGTGCTGCTTGGAGGTTTTACCAGTAATTTCATTTGGTGTTTTGTCCTGCTGTGGAAGAATAAGACCGCGCCGCAATTTTTTGGGCTTCCGCCGGGCAAACCTGCCAAAGGGGACGATTCGGATACTTCGAAAGCGCCCATGGGTACGCGTCTGGAGCCACGAACGCTGCTGTTGAACTATCTACTTTCTGCTTCGACGGGGCTGATGTGGTATTTCCAGTTCTTCTTCTACAGCATGGGCCAAACGAAAATGGGGAAGTACGATTTCTCCAGTTGGACCCTGCACATGGCCAGCATTATCATTTTCTCGACGATCTGGGGAGTGTTGTTGAAGGAATGGAAGGGCACAAGTCTGCGGACGCGCGTTCTCGTAGGCGTGGGACTGGCGACGCTGGTGCTTTCGACCGTGATTGTGGGCTATGGAAACTTCCTGAAAGCGCAGGCGGGAGGGTAGGCCGCTTCGAGAAAAAGGCAGCGCTCACGCCTGTCTGCGCGGCCTTAAGGCGTCCACCTCCCGCTAGCCGCGGACTTCTCCCAATGATTTGTCCAGGCGCTTTGCCGCTTCGTCCACATCCGCTTTGCCGATGTTCAGCATCGGTGAGAGCCGGATCACGTTGCCGTAAAGCCCGCCTTTACCGATCAGCAAGCCGTTGGCGCGGGCGCGTTCGAGCAATTGTGTTGTTGCTTCCGGTGCGGGCTCCTTGGTCTGGCGGTCTTTCACCAGCTCGAGTCCCAGCATCAGCCCCATTCCGCGAACATCGCCGATTAACTGATATTTTTCCTTAAGCTCATCGAGCTTGTCACGAAAATACTTGCCCATGGCGTGGCTGTTTTCGAGCAGGTCTTCTTCCTCGATCACTTGAATGGTCGCGCGCGCAGCGACTGAAGTCACCGGATTCCCGCCAAACGTGGAAATTGTCAGCCCCTGAAAAGCATTTGCCAACTCCGCCGTGGTCACGGTGGCGCCGATGGGCACGCCGTTGCCCATGCCTTTTGCGCAGGTGATGACATCGGGCGTGACTTCCCATTGCTCAATGCCAAACCATTTCTTTCCAGTGCGGCCGAAGCCGGTTTGGACTTCATCGGCTATAAACAGGCCGCCATACTTCTTCACGATCTTGAAGACGATCTTGAAATATTCCGGCGGCGGCGTGATGAATCCGCCCACGCCTTGGATCGGCTCCGCTAGAAAGGCCGCGATGTGGCCGCTGGTTCCGGTCTGAATCAGATTTTCGACGTCATTCGCGCAAATGACGTTGCAATCCGGATATTTCAGCCCGTAGGGGCAGCGGTAGCAGTAAGGATTCACGGCGTGCGAAATGCCAACGCTGACGACACCCGCCTTGCGCCAGGGCGCTTGTGCGGTGACGCTTTTTGTGAGCGCGGAGCCACCGGAATAGCCGTGCCGCAGCGCCACCACGTCAAAGCTGCCAGTGGCCATGCGAGCGAGCAGCAGCGCGGCCTCGTTTGCTTCCGTGCCCGAATTCGTGAAGAAGCTCTTCTGCAGGTGGCCCGGCGTGATTTGCGCCAGTTTTTCCGCCAGCGCGACGATTGCCTCATTCGGATAGAGCGTGGAAGTATGTTGCAGCTTTTCCACTTGCGCGGTGATCGCGCTGGTCACTTTCGGATTTGCATGCCCGACCGAAATCGTGAGAATGCCGCCGAAGAAATCCAAATACTTGCGTCCTTCCAGATCCCAGAGATATTGCATCGAGCCACGATCGGCCACGAGCGGCTGCTGGTAGAAGGTTGTCACCGCCGGCCAGAGATATTCCTTATGTTTGCGAATCACATCGGCGCTGCTCTTTGGTTCAGTCCGTGGGGCTGTCGTCATGCGGAATCCTTGCGGTCATACCGCTTCGTTCGCGGTACGCCCATGATTTTGGCAAAAGCTGAGCGTCGCAGATGGCGCGCGCAGCCCGGATGGGTAGTGGCAGTCTAGTACCGGCACACGGTTCTCGACAAGCAGTGAGAAGGCGAGTTGCTCATTGGAGAATTATCCGTTTTGATCTAAAGAATCTGTATAATCCGGGCAAGTATGGACTTCTTTTGGAAATGCCTGTGGGGAGCCGTGCGCCGCGTGTGGCCGGATTGCGTAACGCAGGCGCAAGCCGCAGCGTTTAACATGTTTCTGTCGTTCCTTCCCATGTTCTTTGGTGCTGGGCGTAGTCAGCAGTTGGGAATTGCTGCGGTCAGGCGTGGAAGAGATGGTGGTACGTATGGGACCGCTGTTGCCGCCCGGCACCGTGGCCGTGCTGCAGGATTTTCTGCAGGACATGGGGGCAACCCGGCTGCCTGGATTTCGCTGGGCCTCGGAGGCACGTTGCTGGCAGGCACGCAGATGATGCGGTTGCTGATCGAAGGCTTTCACATCACACATCACATCGAGAGTCCGGAGTATCGCGAGCAGATCGGGCGGGCGCTGTTGCTGCTGTGCGTGACGCTAGCGCCGACGGTGCTCGCCGTCGCCATCGTCGTGTTCGGCAAGCAGATGCGCATCACGATGACGCACCGATTCGGTTCGCCTGTGTTTATGCGCATCCTGTGGGCCATCGTGCTTACGACGGCGGCGCTGGCGCTGGCAATGATCGTGCTGACGGTGGTCTATCGCGCGGGTACGAGCGGAGCCCACAAATGGCGCCGGGCGATTCCGGGAGCCATCGTCGCCACGCCGCTTTGGTGGCTGGTGAGCTGGTGTTTCGGCGTATACATGCGCCACGTGCCGTATAGTTTGGTCTATGGCGGTTTTGCCACGGCGATCGGCTTGCTGATCTGGATGAATTTCACGGCGATAATCATCTTGCTGGGATCCGCGTACAACGCCGAATAGAGCGGAACTCCTGCGGACGGAGGCTGCGTCCGGCACGCGTGGGCGTGCTGCCAGCGATGCTCTTTGCGCGAGATGCGCGTTGAATGCTATTCCGGTTATCGCGCCGAAGAGCGCCCGTTGCGGTTCACGCTGGGGAACCTGATGCATGAGGTGATTGTCATCAAGGCCAATGGTATTCTCCCGGCGTTTCCTGGTTTCGCGTTCGCGCGGATGATGGCAACGTCTACGTGCTCCGGCACGATGACGCGCAAGATCTGTGGACGCTCGACGCATATCGCGCTGGGGCTGCGTCAGGTTCCTGATTGTTTGAAGCGTCCTTGCGATTCGTAAATGGATTTGTGCGCGTTTGCGCACCATGCGGAATATCTCTTTGACGGAGGGATTTTCCATGGACCGGCGCAAGTTTTCTGGCTGTGCGGGACGGGCGCTCTGCGTGGCCGGGATTGGTCACCATTCTTTGATCGCATCGTCACGTCGCGTGCGGCGGAGATGCGTCTCGGAGAAGCAAGGCGGCGCAGGCGAAGATCTGGACGCGCTCTACCGCCGCGCCATCGTCATTGACACGCTGTGCGCGCCGGTCCGCAATGACAAGCTGCCGCTTCCGGCGGGCGATCTCGAGCAATGCAAGCGCTCCGGCATCACGGCCGTGAACTTTACGGTCTCCGCCCCTGGATTCGAAGATACCGTGGGCAACGTGGCCTTCGCGCACGCGCTCGAAGACCAGTACCCGGACGCGTTCCTGATCGTCCGGCGGCACGCGGACATCGCCCGTGCCAAGCAAGAAAACAAGGTTGGGATCATGCTGGGCTTCCAGCATGCGAGTCCATTTGATAGCGATCTCGAGCGGATCGAAACGTTCCGGCGGCTCGACGTCCGCATCATGCAGCTCACCTACAACAATCGCAGCCTCTTCGGCGACGGCTGCCTCGAACCCTCAAACGCGGGCTTGAGCCGAGTTGGCCATGAAGCAGTTGAGCGAATGAATGTCCTCGGCGTCGCGGTGGATACGAGCCATTCCGGAAAGCAAACCACCCTCGATGCCATTGCGGCGTCATCCAAGCCAATCCTCATCTCGCACGGAGGCTGCGCGGCAGTACACGTGCATCCCCGGAACAAAGATGACGAGACGCTCCGAAAGCTGGCCGCGCGCGGCGGCTATTTTGGCGTTTACCTGATGCCGTATCTTTCCGCCTCGCCCGCCGTGCCCACCGAAGAAGATGTCTTGCGTCACATCGAACATAGCCTCGATGTTTGCGGCTCCGATCACGTGGGAATCGGCAGCGACGGCGAGATCGCTGCATTCGAACTCACCGAGGAGCAGAGGAAGGTTTTCCTCGACGATATGGCCCACCGCAAACAGGCTGGGATTGCCGCGCCGGAAGAAGACCGCTTTCCGTACGTGCCGGAGCTGAACTCGCCCCTAAAGATGGAAAAGATCGCCGAAGGTCTTCGCAAACGCGGCCAGCCGTGGACTGTAGTGGAAAAAGTGCTCGGCGCAAACTTTCAGCGCACGATCGGCGAAATTTGGGGCGAGGCTTAGCTCTCTGCACCCGCGGCCGTCCGGACGCGCGGTGACGAAGCTGCCTTCTCTTGGCGCCGCTCGTTGAGATTGCATTCTTTTACCGAGCGCATTTTCGCATTGCCTGGTGCGCACCGCCTCTTCATCGCGTGGGACTTATCGGCCGGTCCCGCTATTGATCTTCAGGCTGCAATTTCCGCCCTTCAGCAACTTTTGTTACCCCCTAGGGTTAACATATATAGTCGGCGCGCGGCATCCCACCCAGAACCTGTCTGCGCCTGGCCGGCAATGGAGAATCGGTTTATGGCCAGTCCGAAAGGTCCCACACAAAGGCAAAACGGCAGAGGCACAACTTCAGTCCACGGCGTTGCAGCCCTCGCGCTTGCTGCTTCTTTTGTTTTCACTGTGCCGTATGTTTTTGGCGGAACGGACCAGAGCAACAAGAAGGCCTCGAAGAGCGCGACTCCCGCAAGCAAAGTCTTGAAGGGGCTGCCGGTCACCGAGCTGAACGAAACGGAAGCCATCCTTCACGCGCTTCAACCGCCTCGGGTACGGGCCGCGCCCCGGCGACATCGAACACATTCGCCAGATCGGACTCGCCAAATGGATTGACGGGCAGCTCAATCCCGATACCGTAGATGACTCGCAAATGCAGGCGCGGCTCGCCAATTTTCCGACGCTCAAGATGTCTTCCGCCCAGTTGATCGAGCAATTCCCGCGCCCAAAGGTCGCCGCGCAGCAACAGGGAATCAGCGTGGAAGAATACCGAAAGCAGATGCAGGAGCAGCAGCGCGACGCCATGCGCCAGATGAACGCCATGGATGGCGGCAACCGCGGCGCAGGGAGACGGCGGTTCAGGCGCAAGCGCCTCCGGGCAAGACATGCAGGATCCTGTGACCCAGCAGCTCGAAGAACTCAGCGGCGAGAAGCGGGCGAAACTGGGCAAACAGGGATATAACGGCGGCGATCCGAACAAGAGTCCCATTGATGGTCTATCAGCAGCTTCACACGCCGCAGCGCGTTGTTGCTGAGCTCGCCATGGCCAAGATGGATCGCGCCATTTACAGCAACCGGCAACTCCAAGAGCAGTTGGCGGATTTCTGGTTCAACCACTTCAACATTTTTGCGAACAAGGGCCAGGATGCGTGGCTGCTGACGTCCTACGAGCGCGACGCGATCCGGCCGAACGTGCTGGGCAAGTTTCAGGACATGGTGACGGCCACGGCCAAAAGTCCCGCGATGCTGTTCTATCTGGACAACTGGCAGAGCGCCGATCCGGCCGCCGCGCAAAGAATCGCGCAAAAGCGTGCGGCGCTGCAGGAACGCGCCGCCATGCGGCGGGCCATGTACGGAATGCCGCCGATGGGCGGAGCGCGGAACCCGAACGCACAGCAACAGCAGAAGCGCGGAAATGGGTCTCAACGAGAACTATGGCCGCGAGTTGATGGAGTTGCACACGCTCGGTGTGGATGGCGGTTACACGCAGGATGACGTCATCGAGGTTGCAAAGTGCTTCACGGGCTGGACGATCAAGCAGCCGCAAAGGCAAGCCGAGTTTACTTTCAACGACGACTTGCACGTGCGCGGCCCCAAGACCGTGCTCGGGCACAAGATTGACGCGGGCGGGATGGGCGATGGCGACGAAGTGATTCGATTGCTCTCGCACGATCCGCACACGGCGCATCACATCTCGTTCGAGCTGGCGCAGCACTTCGTCTCCGACAATCCTCCGCCGGCACTGGTCGATCGCATGGCGCAGACATTTCTCGAAAAGGATGGCGACATTCGGGCGGTGATGCATACGATGATCTATTCGCCGGAATTTTGGTCGCGTGCGGCGTATCGCGTGAAAGTGAAGACGCCGTTTGAGCTGGTGGTTTCCGCGGCGCGCGCCGTGGACGCGAATGTGGATATCCCGCTGCCGATGGTGATGTGGACCGCGCGCATCGGTGAGCCGCTCTACCAGTGCCAGCCGCCGACGGGCTACAAAGACACCGCCGATACCTGGGTGAATACGGGCGCGCTGCTGAACCGGTTGAATTACTCGCTCACGCTGGCAAGCAATCATCTGCGCGGATCGCACGTGGATATTCCTTCGCTGCTTCACGTGCGATTTAGCATCCGATCCAGAGGCGGCGCTGGACAGCGCGATCGCTACGCTGTTGGACAATGACGTTGCGCCCCAGACGCGCGCGACGCTACAGAAGCAGCTCGATGACCCACAAGTCTTGCAGGCAAGCCTGGACGATCAAGTGAAGCAGATTAACGTTGGTACGGTAGCGGGTTTGGTGCTTGGCGCGCCGGAATTTCAACGAAGGTAGCGGCCCGGCAAGCTTTTGCACAGGATACGCCGAAGCGCGGGCAGTGCGCAGTAGAAGAAGGAAAAAGGCCATGCAGATTTCACGGCGAGTTTTTATCAAGGGCGGCGGAATCGCGATGCTGGGGATGAGCACGCTGCCGGCATTTTTGCAGCGCGCGATCGCGTCCACGGACGCAGGTCTCGGCAAGAAGAAACTCGTCGTGCTGTTTCAGCGCGGCGCCGCGGACGGCTTGAACATCGTCGTGCCGTTCGGCGAGCCGAACTACTATCGCATGCGGCCCACGATTGCGATCCCCGCTCCGCGCAATGGCGGCGACCTGGCCGCGGTGGACCTCGATGGCTTCTTCGGTTTGCACCCATCGCTCGCGCCGCTTGCTCCTCTGTTTCACAACGGCCAGCTCGCCATCGTTCACGCGGCCGGCTCGCCGGACACAACTCGCTCGCACTTTGACGCGCAGGATTACATGGAATCGGGCACGCCGGGCGTGAAAGCGACCGACGACGGCTGGCTCAATCGCGCGCTGCAGATCATGCCGGAGCCGGACGCGACTCCTTTTCGCGCGGTTGCCGTCGGCCCGAATCTTCCGCGCATGCTGCACGGCTCGGCGCCTGCCGTAGCCGTGCCCGACGTAAAGCAATTCCAGGTGATGGCGGCGTCGCCGATGGTCGAAGGCGGGTTCGAAGCGATGTACGCGCAAACGGTGGACGCGGCGCTTACGCGGCACCGGCACGGAAACGTTCGAAGCCATTGACATGTTGCGCAAGGCGAATCCCATCGCGCTTCCAGCCGGAAAACGGCGCCGATTATCCCAAGAGCCAATTCGGCCAGAGCATGCAGCAGATTTCGCAATTGCTTAAAGCGAATATCGGGCTCGAGGTCGCATTCCTCGATACCGGCGGCTGGGACAATCACGTGAACGAAGGCGGCGTGCAGGGCCAGCTCTCGAATCTACTGAAGGATTTGGGCCAGGGGCTCGCGGCATTCCATCAAGGACATGGGCGACCGGATGGAAGATATCGTCGTCGTGACCATGTCCGAATTCGGCCGCACCGCGCACGAAAACGGAAATCGCGGCACGGACCACGGCCATGCGAATTGCATGTTCCTGATGGGCGGTCCGATCAAGGGCGGAAAAGTCTACGGCAAATGGCCCGGCCTCGCGAACGAGCAACTGAATGAAGGCCGCGATCTCGCGCTCACCACGGACTTCCGCAGCGTGCTGGGCGAAGTGATCCAAGGCCACGTTGGCGCGAAGGATCTGAGCACGGTGTTCCCGGGCTTCGACAACGATCCGCGGAAATTTCCGCGCCTCTTGAAGGCGTAAACTTCTTCTGCGCGTGTGAGGATCTAAAGGTCAAGGGCTCCGCGTGGCGCGGATCGTCCCATTGCGAATCGCGGTCTTGAACTTCTCGTAGTCGAGCGTCACTTGATCCGCATATTTCATCGCGAATTTCTCGATAGCGCGATCCAGCACGTCGCTCGAACCGAAATATCCCGCGAGCACGCAAGGATCGCCCGAGCGCCCGTGCCCCTTGGCCAGAATTTCGCCGCACAGGCGGGCATAGTCGCATCAGGCCTTGGCCGCTGCAGCAGCTTATTCTCGATTGCGGCCTTGTGGTCCGATAGCTGCCGCACAAGGAACTCGCGGCCTCCAAACGAAGTCCATCCCAGCAACGGATCGGATTGCACCTGCATGCGCCGCTGTCCTTCCACAACGCGCCGTCCCTGGTGCGTGCCGTCGCGGCCCGCTTCAGGTACGGTGCGTAGGAACTCGGCGGTTCCTCTTTCACCTGAAGAAAAAGCGGATCGCCGGGGCCATTTCCGAAACACAGAACGACATAGTCGAACGTCGCCACGCTGCCGATACCCACAACTTTGAACGCCACATCCGCGGGGCGATAGAAATCGAGAATGTGCCGGCGTGCAGGGGCCAGCGTCTCACGGTACATATTGAGCGCGGCCACGACTTCGCGCGCCTTTGGCTTCGAGGGATGCGTAAGCACCGGCTTCATCTCTTTGAAGACACGCGGACCACGTTTCTGCGCTCCCTCGTGAGCTTTTCCAGTGAACGCTGCGGCGTCGTGCGCTCTGCCTTGCAGCAAGACGGCCGATCCGGGCTCTCCCTCGAATTCGCGGCGAACGCGGTAACTTGCGACCTCGAGCACCGGCATCTTCGCAAACGCGCGCATGTTTTCGCGGTAGGTTTTCATGAAGATCGCCCACAGCATCACGGCACAAAGAATCGCTGTTCTGTGCCTCCCGGCCCGCCAGAATCAGGCTTGCCGACATCCGCTTGATGTCCCATTCCCAGGGTCCGTAAACTGTTTCATCAAAATCATTGAGGTCGAAAATCAGGCGGCCATCGGGGCCGGCGAATGCGCCCAGGTTTTGCACGTGCGCGTCACCGCAAATTTGTGCGTAGATGCGGGAATAGGGAAGCAAGGCGAGATCGGCCGCCATCAGTGCCACACTGCCTCGATAGAAGCAAAAAGGCGAGATGGCCATGCGTGCCATCTTCAAAGGTACGAGCGCTGCAATGCGTCCCTGCGAAGCGGCCTTGAGGATCTCGAGGGGGTCGTAGCTCCTCTTGGTCACGTCCCAATGCGATTGCGCGGAGCGTCTTAGGGCTCGCCGGCGTCCCCGCCCGTATTCGCGGCGCTCCTGGGCGCTGTGCGTTGGGCTCGGCTTCACGGTTGGAAAACTCCGGCGGAGAATAGCCTAGGCAGTTGATTCCGTCTCGCCCGAGAGAGTATTTGAATTCCGCTTCTGCTTTCAGGCAATCGCCGCGGATGAGCAGCATGTTGTCGCAAAGCCTTCGCAATTCGGAGCGAAAATCATCATTCGGAGAGAGTGGAATCGGCGCACATCAAGACCAGATCGCGGTGCACGGCCTTGACCATCTCGAGCGCCCGTTCGATCGCGGCATTTTCCTCCAACTGTTGGTAGACAACCTTGCCGTCGTTCTTGACGGCGATCATGTGGCTGGCGCTGCCGTGGGCAGACGCGGATTCCCTGGCCATGTTCAGAACGTAAAGCGCAATCACCACGGTTTGGCGTAGAGACAATGCAGGGTGGTGAAGGTCATCGGCCAGCATGCGAACGACGCTTCCGCCGCCAAAGATGCAGCGGCTGCTGACTTCATGCAGCGCGGTACCCTCGGCATGCAGGAGTGAGCAGGGCTCCGAACGCGGCTTCACTGCGATCAGCAGCTTCAAGAGCTTGGCCTCCGGGCTTCCCGGTTGATAGCGAACCTGGCGTTTATGCAGTTTCAGCAGCACGGCGGAAATTATCTTCTTCGTGCGTTCGAGGGCGTGAGGCGACTTGTCCCGTACCCGTTCGATGATCTGCTCCATCGCCATTTCGAGCAGCGCGCTGTTTCCCGTGCCGGTGATCGCGAGCGTGCAGTCCGGAATCTTCGAGGGTGCGAACCTTCTCCAGGGGGACCTTCACATAGCCCACGCCGGCGGTTTCTTCGGTGTCCGCGCACAAGATGACGCCGTCACTACAGACAAAACCGGCGGCGATCGTCACGTGAAGTCCTCCTGCGGGAACCGGGGAACGGCTGCTTATACACCGATTCGGCTTTGGGCGTAAACAAAACGGGGCGGACCGTGAGGTCCGCCCCATCCTGTACTTGCGGGGAAGAAAATCGTGGCGATTCTACAGGAATAACGGCGCCATAACAAACGTTACCGTGCAAAGCAGCTTGATCAGGACGTGCAGCGAAGGTCCCGCCGTATCCTTGAACGGATCGCCCACCGTATCGCCAACCACGGCAGCCTTGTGCGCTTCGGACCGCTTGCCGCCGAACTGGCCGGTTTCGATGTACTTCTTGGCGTTGTCCCACGCGCCACCGCCGTTGTTCATCAGCGTGGCCATCAGGATGCCGGTGATGGTTCCGACCATCAATACGGCCGCAACGGCTTCAGCGCCGATCGTTGTGTCCTGCGGAGTGGCGAAAAACTTGAAGAAATAGCCGACAGCTACGGGCACGCCGATCGCCAGCAACCCGGGGATGACCATTTCCTTTAGCGCGTTGACCGTGACAATATCCACGCAGCGGCCGTAGTCCGGCTTCGACGTGCCCGCCATGATGCCCGGGTTCGCCTTGAACTGGCGGCGGACCTCCTCGATCACCGAATAGGCCGCTTTGCCGACCGCTTTGATCGCGAAGCCGCTAAACAGGAAAACCAGCGCCGCGCCGATCAGCGCCGCGATAAACACCGGAACCTTGCTGATGTCCACATGGCTGAAGCGATAGGTCATGTCGCCGGTCTTCTGCTGGACAAGCTCGGTGATCTGGTCGAGATAGGCAGAGAACAGCAGGAAAGCCGCAAGTGCTGCCGAACCAATGGCATAGCCTTTGGTCAAAGCCTTCGTCGTGTTGCCTACCGAATCCAGGCGGTCCGTACGCTTGCGCACCTCTTCCGGCGCGCCGGACATCTCGATGATGCCACCGGCGTTGTCCGTGATCGGCCCGAAGGTATCCATCGCCAGGATGTAAGCCGCGGTCGAGAGCATGCCCATGGTGGCCATCGCGGTGCCAAAGAGACCGGCGCCGGGCATATCCGGCATGGCTACGCGGCCGCAATAATAGGAGCTCAGAATCGCGACGGAAATCGCGAGCACCGGCAGCGCCGTGCATTCCATTCCTACCGCAAGTCCGGTGATGACATTCGTTGCCGCACCCGTCACGGACGCCTTCGCAATCGAGAGCACCGGCCGGTACCGGTATTCGGTGTAATACTGCGTGATCCAAACAAACACGAAGCTGTTCACGATGCCAATCACGCCGGCCGCGAAGAACCAAAGATTATTGTGCAGCAGGAACCGCACGGCGAGGTAAAATCCGATCATCGCCAGCACCGAGGTGATCAGATACCCGCGATTCAGCGCGGACAAGGGGTCTTCTTCTTCGTTCTTCAGCCGGACGCACCAGATGCCCACGATGGAAGCCAGTAGTCCAAAGGCGCGCGCCACGAGCGGGAAAAAGATACCCAGAATGCCGAACTTGCTGAAGAGCGCCACGCCCAGAATCATCGCGCCGATATTCTCGGCGGCGGTGGATTCGAAAAGGTCGGCGCCGCGTCCCGCGCAGTCGCCTACGTTGTCGCCCACCAGGTCGGCGATCACCGCCGGGTTGCGCGGGTCGTCTTCCGGAATGCCGGCTTCCACCTTGCCGACCAGGTCCGCGCCGACGTCCGCAGCCTTCGTATAGATACCGCCGCCCAACTGCGCAAACAGCGCTACGAAGCTCGCGCCAAATCCGAAGCCTACGATCTCATAGGGGACACCCTTGGGATTCTGCATGCCGCCAAACGCCAGGAAGATCAATCCAACGCCCAGCAGCGAAAGCGCCACAACCGATAGCCCTGTAACCGCGCCCCCACGCAATGCCAGTTGCATCGCCCGGTTCAGGCTCGAGCGCGCCGCGCTCGCCGCGCGGAGGTTGGCCCGAATCGAAACGAACATCCCCGAAAAACCCGCCAGCCCGGAGCAGACTGCGCCGGCAAAGAACGAAATCACCGTTTTCCACGCGAGATCGATGCCCTTGGTATAAGTGTAGAAAACGAAGAGCAGAATGGCCAACACGATGCTGAACGAATAAATTGTAATGTACTGCCGCTTCATGAAGGCTTCCGCACCTTCTTTAATGGCTGCGGCGATATCCTGCATCGCTTTTGTGCCGGTGTCCGCAGCAAGCACTTCGCGCGTGAGGATCAATGCCATCAGCAGCGATACAATGCTGACGGCCAGGAAAAACCATACCCACCCAGTAACTGACATTCTTCCTCCGCTGATTCAATTCCCTTCAGGAGACCTGCAGGCGTGACGGCCACTGATTGGCAAAGCGTTTGTTTATATCAGGGTTGGGATAATGGGTCAAGGTTGGCCCGGCAGGTGTGGCTTCCGATGCCGTTCCAGTGATTGAGATGTGAACCAGTGCTCGATGCGCAAAGAGGCTGCGTTTTTGCTTGGTCGCATGGCCATAGGCTGGGCTACCATCTGCATATGAAATTCAAGCAAGTGCTGGCAGCCTTCCGGACCGAATTCCGCAGAGTCACCGATTCCTTCACCAAACTTTACCGAATGATAGAAGAAATGGACGCGATGGCGCTCCATATGTTGGGAACGCTCCTCGGCGGCTTCTGGTCGGATTAGAGCTTCCGCCCCAAAGACCTTCACCATTTGTGTCCTCTGCCCGTTACAGCCACGAACGCTGTCCCCGATTCTGATAGAATCGCGCCTTCCGCTAGAGTGCAAAGGGAAACGCTTGCATCTGGCAGACGAGGTGTCCTCAATTATGTCCTCCCAAGTATCGGAGGCTTTGCCGGTCGAGCTTCGGCACGATTGGACCGCCGAGCAGATCGCTGAAATCTATTCGCTCCCGCTGCCGGAGTTGCTGTTCCGCGCGCAGCAAGTCCACCGCGCCTGCCACGCGCCCGACCGCGTGCAGACCTGCCGCCTGCTTTCGATCAAGACGGGAGGCTGCCCGGAAGACTGCAAATATTGCTCGCAGAGCGCTCATTACGACTCTGACTTGCAGCGCCAGGCGCTGATGAATCCCGGCGAAGTGATTGCCGCTGCGCAGCGTGCGAAGAGAGAAGGCGTCACGCGCTTTTGCCTGGGTGCGGCCTGGCGAGAAGCGCCGGAGGGCAAGGAGTTTGAACGCGTTCTGGAGATGGTCCGAGGTATCGCCGCCGAGGGACTGGAAGTTTGCTGTACGCTCGGTATGCTCACCGATGGGCAAGCCGTGCGTTTGAAAGATGCCGGACTCACCGCATATAACCACAATCTTGATACATCGCCGGAGTTCTACGGGCAGATCATCACCACGCGCGTTTACGAGGACCGCCTGCGCACGCTGGGAGCGGTCCGCAAGGCGGGCATCACGGTTTGCTGCGGCGGAATCCTTGGCATGGGCGAAACCGAGCGCGACCGCATCGGCCTGTTGCATCAACTCGCCAATTTAAATCCGCACCCGGAAAGCGTGCCGATCAATATGTTGGTGCGCATCAGCGGCACGCCGCTCGGTGACGTGGAGCCGCTCGATCCGCTGATCATGGTGCGCACCATCGCCACCGCGCGCATCCTGATGCCGCAATCCATGGTGCGATTGGCTGCGGGACGCCAGCAGATGTCGCGCGAAGCTGTGGTGCTTTGCTTTCTGGCGGGCGCGAACTCGATTTTCGTTGGCGAAAAGCTGTTGACCACGCCGAATCCCGGCCCGGGCGAGGACGCGGAGCTTCTGGCGACGCTTGGCATGCGCCCATTCGAAGCCCACGCTGGGTGACGCATTCGATCCGTCGCGACCGGGCGGAAGATTCGCATTTGTTGGGGCCCCTTTTTACCTTGGCCGTTACAGGGCAGGTGGGCCGATGCTGTAGCTCTCAATGTTAGACAACCGTCCAATTCTTGACCGTATCCTCGAGTCGGAGCTCAACGAGCTTGCCGCGCGCGATCAGTTGCGCTCGCTCGAAGTTGCCGCCGGCATCAATCTCTCCTCGAACGATTACCTCGGTCTCTCGACGCATCCGTCGTCTGCGCCAGGCCGTGCTCGATGCGGTCGTTCGCGCCGAGCGCATGGCGCTACCGGCTCGCGTCTGTTAAGCGGGCACTCGCGGGAGTGGGAAGAGCTCGAAGCGGAGTTTGCCGAATTCGCAGGTACGGAAGCTGCGCTGTGTTTTAGCTCGGGCTACGCCGCCAATGTTGGCTTGCTCAGCGCGGTGCTGGGCCGCGGCGACGTGGTGTTCTCGGACGCGCTAAACCATGCCAGCATAGATTGACGGCATTCGGCTTGGCGGCGCGGAGCGTGAGATTTATCCGCATTGCGACATCGAGGCGCTCGAAGCGGCGCTGCGAACACACGCGGGGAGGGATTGCCGCAAGCTCATTGTCACCGAAAGTGTTTTCAGCATGGATGGCGACCTCGCGCCGCTCGCGGAAATCACCGCGCTCGCGCAGCACTACGGCGCGGCGGTCGTGGTGGACGAAGCCCACGCGCTCGGCGTTTTCGGTCCCGAAGGCCGCGGCCGCATGGCGGAGTTGGGTCTCGAGCGCGAGGCGTTCGCGATCGTTTATCCGTGCGGGAAGGCGCTCGCGAGCGCCGGGGCGGTGGTCTGCGGCTCCGCAACGCTGAAGCAGATTCCTGATCAATCGCGCGCGCACATTCTTATTCACCACGGCGCTGCCGCCTTATTTCGCTGCGCAGATTGGCGCGAGCGTTGAAGTTGGCTCGCGCAGCCGATCGCCGAACGCAGCGCGGCTTCGCGGCGATGGCCGCGCAACTGCGCGCGTCGCTGCGCGCTGCCGGATTTGACACCGGCGCGAGCGCTTCGCAGATCATCCCCATTCTTCTCGGCGAGAATGCGGTGGCGCTGCACTACGCGGCTGAGCTTTGCCCGCGCGGGATTTGCGGCGCGCGCGATTCGCCCGCCGACCGTGCCGCCGGGAACGGCGCGGCTGCGGCTGTCGTTGACGTGCACGCTCGGCGATGCGGATGTTGGCGCGTCTCGCGCAAACGCTTTCCTCCATCCGCGTGCATGCCGCCGAACCCCTGCACGCCAATTCCGCCGCGCGCTCTTGAATCTCGCCATGCGCCAGCGGCAATTCTTCATCACCGGCACGGACACGGCGGTCGGCAAGACCGTTCTTTCCGCGTTACTTTGCGCTGCGCTGGACGCGCATTACTGGAAGCCGATTCAGACAGGCGCAGATGACGATTCGGATAGCCGCACGGTGGCCGAGTTGGCCGAATTGCCGCCCACGCGGATTCTTGCCGAGGCGTACACGTTCGGGCCGCCCGTTTCGCCGCATCTCGCCGCGCGTCTGGGCGGGCGAGCGCATCGATCTCGCTCGAATCGCGATTCCGGTCGAACTTCGCAGCCAACCCTTGATCGTTGAAGGCGCGGGAGGCGTGCTCGTGCCGATGAACGAGAATCAATTCATGCTCGACCTAATGCGCCATTTACAATTGCCCGTGATTCTGGCCTCGCGCAGCACGCTCGGCACGATCAATCACACGTTGCTTTCGCTCGCCGCATTGCGCGACGGCACACGTTGACATCGCCGGAGTCGTGCTGATCGGCGAACCCAATGCCGATAATCGTGAAGCCATCGAACACTACGGCCAGCGTACGCGTGCTCGGCGAAATTCCAAAGCTCGCGCCATTGAATCGCGCCGCGTTGCTCGCGACATTTTCGGCCCGCTTCGATCGAGATTTCTTCGCCGGCGGCGAGCAGGCCCAACGCGCATGAGTGACGCCACAAAGCCCCAGATGAACGGTCACCAAGCACAGGACGGGCTCAAGATCTGGCATCCGTTCACGCGAATTGGCGTGGACGCCGCGCCGCTGCAGGTGGTCCGCGGCGAAGGTCCCTGGCTTTACACCGCCGATGGACGCCGCATCCTCGACGCGATTTCTTCCTGGTGGGTGAATCTTCACGGCCACGCGCACCCGCAGATCGCCGCAGCCATCGCCGAACAGGCGCGCCAGCTCGAACACGTCTTGCTCGCGGGCTTCACGCATGAGCCAATCGAGCGACTGGCGCAAGAGCTGCGCGCATTTCTTCCTGCGCCGCTCGATCACATTTTCTTCTCGGACGATGGTTCCACCGCAGTGGAGGTCGCGCTCAAGCTAGCGCTGCAGTATTGGCGCAATTCCGGTCACGCGGAGAAGCGCGAGATCGTCGCGCTCGAGCACGGTTACCACGGCGATACGGCCGGCGCGATGTCCGTGAGTGATGACTCGCTTTTCACTGCTGCGTTCGCTCCGATGCGCTTTCCGGTGCATCGCGCCCATGCGGCATACTGCTACCGCTGCCCGGTAGGGCTCAAGCGCGAAACCTGCCATATCGAATGCGCGGATTCGCTCGAAAGGATTCTCACAACGCACCGCGGCCGGATTGCCGCCGTGATCGTCGAGCCGTTGCTGCAAGGCGCGGGCGGCATGATCGTGCATCCCGTGGAATATCTGCAGCGCGTGCGCGCGATCACCGAAAGCCACAACGTTTTGCTGATCGCCGACGAAGTGCTCACCGGCTTCGGCCGCACCGGCAGGATGTTTGCCACTGAACTCGCGGGCATCGTCCCCGATCTGATGTGCCTTTCGAAAGGCTTGACCGGCGGGTTTCTGCCGATGGGCGCCACGGTGCTCACCGGACGCATTTTCGAAGCGTTCAGTAGCGCCGATCCAGCGCACGCCTTCTGGCATGGCCATTCTTATACCGGCAACCCGCTGGCGTGTGCCGCGGCTCTGGCGAGCCTGGAAATCTTCCGCACCGAGCCCGTTTTCGAACGCATCGCCGCCATCGCCAAGGTTCACGTCGAGCGATTGCCGCGCCTCGCGCAAGTCGAAAGCGTCGGCGACACACGCAGCATCGGAACGGTGGCTGCGGTAGAGCTGCGCGCGGACGACTCCGGCTATCTCTCGTCGCTTCGCCCCAAGCTCTACGATTTCTTTCTCAGCCGTAACATCCTGCTGCGGCCGCTGGGCAATGTGATCTACGTCTTGCCGCCGTATTGCATGCCCGCTGAAGAGCTTCACCGCGTCTACGACGCCATCGAGGAAGCTATCCGAACGCTGGCCTGACCCGAACGTTTCGAATCCCAACCATTCAACCCTTGAATTGCGCTGTCCGCTGTAAATTTGCGCCGATCGCCTCTCTTCGATTGATTTTTCAGCGATTCGAGGTATTCTTTTAGCGGAATGAAAGTGTCTCGCCAAATCGCCACGATGTGCTGCGCGTGTTGTTGTGTGTGTTGTAACACACCATCTGGCGAAGAGGTGCAGGCCGGCTAAATCACTTAGCACAATAGCTTTAGCTGCCTACGAGCCCACCGCCAGAAAGCCTGGTTGGTGGGTTTTTTGTTTTCTGGACTATTCGCGGTAAGGCGCAGTGAACAGAAGAGGGATCATGGCGGAAGCAGAAATCGTCGAAGTCAACCCGGTTCGCGAAACCAAGGCGCAGCGTGCGGAGCGCCTGAAGCGCGAGAAGAATCCTTGGGAGCATCTGCCCGAGCTGCGCGAATACGCTCGGCGCGGCTTTCACGCGATTCCCGCGGAATGGATCGGCACGTATCTGCGCTGGTGGGGAGTCTACACCCAGGGCGATGGCGCCGGCGTGCTCGGCGGGCAGAACGGCGAGGGGTGCGCGGTGCCGTTTTTCATGGCGCGCGTTCGCGTGACCAACGGCCTGCTCACCGCGCCGCAGCTTCGCGCCATCGCCGATGCCGCCGAACGCTACGCGCGCGGCGTCGCCGATATCACCGTGCGCCAGAATATCCAGTTTCACTGGATCGAAGCCGAAGCGCTGCCCGAATTGCTCGATACGCTCTGGAGCGCTGGCCTCACCACGCAAGGCTCCTGCGGCGACGATACGCGCAACGTCACCGGGTGCCCGCTCGCCGGTCTCGACGCTGCTGAACTCTGCGACGCCTCGCCGCTGGCGCACGAGCTGACGCACGCGCTCGTCGGACAGGCCGATTTCTACAACCTGCCGCGCAAATTCAAGATCAGCGTCACGGGTTGCCGCTCCTGGTGCACCTATCCGGAGATCAATGATGTGGGCCTGACAGCGGTTGCGCGCAATCGCAACGGCGCGGACGAAGTTGGCTTCTCGCTGCGCGTCGGCGGCGGGCTTTCCGCGGAGCCACATCTTGCGGAGAGGCTCGATGCGTTTGTGCGCTGGGACCAGGTCGTTCCGGTAACGCGCGCCGTGGCCGAAATTTTCCGCGATTCAGAAATGCTCCGCCAAAATCGCAAGCGCGCGCGCCTGAAGTATCTCTTTCTCGAACACGGCTGGACCGCCGAAAGCTTTCTGGAAGAGCTGCACGAGCGCCTCGGCTTCCGCCTCGATCCCGCCGAGCCCGACAATCCGCCTGGCGATGTTTTTCGCGACCACGTCGGCGTGCACCCGCAGAAGCGGCCTGGCCCTCAGCTACATCGGGGCGTCCGTGCTCCGCGGGCGCATCACTCCGGAGCAAATGCGTCTTGCGGCCGATCTCTCCGAGCGCTTCGCCGACGGACACTTGCGCACCACCGCGATGCAGAATCTGCTGATCGCGAACGTGCGCGGCCTCGGAGGCAGTCGCGGTCGCGCATGAACTTCACGCGGCGGGATTGCACACCGACGCCTCCTCATTCCGCCGCGGGGCCGTGGCCTGCACGGGCACGGAATTCTGCAAGCTGGCCATCACCGAGACGAAGGGCTTCACGCGTTGGCTCGTCGGAGAACTCGAGGACCGCCTGCCGGAGTTTGCGCACGACCTGAAGCTCAACGTCACGGGTTGCCCGAATGGCTGCGGCCAGCACTGGATCGCCGATATCGGCATCGAAGGCAAGAAAATCCGCCACGAAGGCCGCATGCAGGACGCATATTACTTCTGCGTGGGCGGAGGCGTCGGACGCTTCGCCGCCATCGCGCGGCCGATCGGCTACCGCTGCCTCGCGCAGGAAGTGCCGGATGCCATCGAGCGTCTGCTGCGCAGTTACGAAACCTGGCGCTTCCCGGGAGAAAATCTGCGGCGTTTTTTCGCGCGGCATAGCGATCTGCAACTGCGCGAATTCCTGGCGGGTACTCTGGACGTCGCCTTCGCCGCGCGCGATCTGGCGGCTGGGCCAGTCCCTCACGGTGTGGAGGGCTAGCCGCGATGCTCGATCAGATGCAATCCGAAGTCGCGCTCTTCCCAATGTTCCTGCGCCTGGAAGGTCGCCATTGCCTTGTCGTTGGCGCGGGCGTAATTGCGGAAGGGAAGATCTCCGCGCTGCTTTCGGCGGGGGCGCGCGTCACCGTGATCGCGCCGCACGCCCGTCGGCGGCATCGCCTGCATCGCACGCCGCGGTCGCATTGAATGGTACTCCCGGGAATTTCAGGTGCGGGATCTAGCAGGCGTTTTCCTTGTCATTGCCGCCACGTCTTCGCCGGAACTGCACGAGCGCATCTGGCGCGCAGCCCGGCGCCAAGGCGTCCTGTGCAACGTCGTGGACGATCCCCCGCGCTGCGATTTTTATTACCCCGCGATCGTGCGCCGAGGCCCGCTGCAAATCGCCATCTCGACGAGCGGGCAGAGCCCGGCGCTCGCGCAGCAGCTTCGCCATCAATTGGAGGCACAATTCGGACCTGCCTACGCGACGTGGGTCGCGCAACTCGGCCGCGCGCGGCGCCGGACGATGCGCGTGGAACCGAGCATCACGCGGCGAAAGAAGCTAGCGCACGACATGGTGCGCCGAGATATCTCAAGAATGCGGCAGTCCGGTCTCCGAAGCGAGCTCGATCGGCCATGAGCGAAGGCTTCCAAATCGCGGGCAAGGTCTATCTGGTCGGCGCGGGCCCGGGCGATCCCGAGCTTCTCACCGTTCGCGCTTTGCGCCTGCTTCGCGCGGCAGACGCCGTGCTGCTACGACGACCTCGTTCCGCCAGAGGTATTGGCGCACGCCCGGCCTGAGGCGATCCTCGAAAATGTAGGCAAGCGTTGCGGTGCGAAGGGCGTCACACAGGAGGAAATCAACGCCCGCATGGTTGATCTGGCGCGCGCGGGCTTGACGGTTGTGCGCCTGAAGAGCGGCGACCCTTCGCTCTTCGGCCGCTCGGGTGAGGAAACCGCAGCCTTAGCCGCGGCCGATGTCGCGTTTGAAATCGTTCCTGGCGTCACCGCGGCTTCCGCGGCAGCCGCTGCTGCCTGCATTCCGCTCACCGACCGCCGCGCGTCTTCGCAACTGATTCTGCTTACCGGGCACCGCGTCGCCGATCTTGCTCCGGAAATTCCCGCACCCGCGTCAATGGGCCGCACGGTGGCCGTCTACATGCCGGCAGGTCCCTATAACGAGCTGGCCGATCTCTTCCGAACCGCCGGCTGGCCGGAAACCACGCCATGTGTCGTCGTTTCCGCGGCGTCCACACCGCGCCAGTGCGTTCAATACGCGACGCTCGCCGGGTTTTCCGGCTGCGAACGCCTGCCGGTGCCCGCGTTGCTGATTGTCGGCGAAGTCGCGGCGCTGGCGCCGAAGCGCACCCCGCGATTCGTTCACGAGCCCGTAAGTCAAGACGCCGTTATAGCAGGCCACGCATCCGCCGGCGATTTGATTGAAACGATTCTCTCGTTTGCCGAATAGGTTTCCGGGAAAAGCTGCGCGTTGCACCCTGAGTTACATTTCGCGGTTCGTCCCGCACTGTTGTTAAGGGACCGCGGGCCAAAGCAGTAGCTCCAAGCCTCTGCTACAATCCGTGGCCGCGGTAGCTTCCGTGCACAATGGCGGCCAACATGGGCGGGACCAAACTTCTTCACTGGGCGCAAGCGATCGTCGCCTCCGCGGGCGGCCTAGGACTTTTCCTGATCGGCTTCCTTGATTCCTCATTTGTTCCGTTCCCGGTGATCAATGACCTGATGGTGGCTGATCTCTCGATGCAGCGGCCTGCGCTGATGCCTTACTACGCCACGATGGCCACCCTCGGCTCGGTGGTCGGCTGCGTGGTCCTATATTTCATTGCGAAAAAGGGAGGGGAAGCACTGTTTCACAAGCAAGCCGGGCCGCGCGCCGCACAGATTCGCCGCTGGATGGACCGCAACGGCTTCGTGAGCGTGCTGGTCGCCGCGCTGCTGCCGCCACCCACGCCGTTCAAGATTGTCGTCCTGGCCGCGCCGGTTTGCGGTGTTCCGCTGCGGAATTTTACTTTGGCTCTGCTTCTGGCTCGGTCACTCCGCTATTTCGCGGTGGGGATTCTTGCGGTGCGGTACGGCGCGGCGGTGATTCCTTACATGTTGCAGCACAAGTTCCAGGTTAGCGGCGTGTCGCTGGCCGTGGTAATTGTCGTTTATGGGCTCGTGCATTTCCTGTTTCGTGCGCCGAAGCCCACCGCGACAACCCCATAACCTCCCTTCGTTCGACGTGATGAAAATGCATTCTCGCAAACGCTTGAGGGCGGTCCCTCACTCCTGCGACTCGCTGGCGATCGAACCGAAACGAAGCTCTTCATTGACAACCTGTGATTGTCCATTCAGCTCGATGACCGCGCTGATCCGATGACCGCCGGATAATTCCTGGTCGAAGCGCATGTCCATGAGGACGACGCGAAAGCCGCGATCTGTTTTTTCGACCTCGGCCCATGGAAATCGCGCAAAACTCAGGAATGTTGCAGCGATCTTGGTGGCCCGTGCCGCATTCAATGCGGCTGACGGCTCGGGCTTATAGAAAACTCGCGCGCTCAGCGGATCGAATTCACCGAAAAACAGAAGCGGCACGGGCAGGGTTTGCAGCGTGTTCTGCGTATCCACGACGCCCGTCCAAGTGAAAAGCGCAGTCGCTTCGGGGAAGGCGCCCACGGTGAGCGGCGTCTCGCCATGGAAGAGCCGAGAACTCAGCAACGCGAGGGCGTGCTCATGCTGCTGCCACCGCCAGCCAATGTAGAGCACCGCCAGCGCCAAGACGATCAACGCGCTTGGCGATGCAGCCGGCTTGGCTTTGGCGCCGATCTCCTCCGTGGCCAGTCGAAAAATCCACGGCACCAGCGCACCGAACGCCAGCAAGCCGAGCAACCAAATATCGAGCGGCGCAAGGAGGTCCGCTGCGAACCATCTTTGACGAAAGGGCCAGAGCAACTTCACGCCGTAGCTGTTTGTGAGATCGAGCAGCACATGAGTAGCAGCCGCGACGCCGCAAACGAGGAGCGCACGCCAAAATCGCACCGGCGCCGCACGCTGCTTGGGTCCCCACAGCGTGAAGAGCGCTGCCGTCACCACTGCGATGACCGCTGCACCGATAAGGGAATCTGTCGCGGTGCGATGCCACTTGAGAAAGGTCGCGGGTCCCCAATAGGCGCTCAACCAATCGGCGTCGCCAGCCACCCCTGCGACGATGAGCATCGGCATCGCCAGCCGCGTGGTTTTTGCAAGGCCTGCCCGGCCGATCGTGACGCAGGCGAGCGCGTGTGTGACGGCGTCCATGCGGGGTGATGCAAACCTCCGATGATTGTGCCAAATGGCTTCCGCGGATGGCTACGGAGCGGCGAGCGCAGCTTCGGGCACGTTTCCGCCCGCCGCCAGCCGCGTCGCCACAGCTTCGGGCACGACCAGCGTCAACGCGTCAGGCACAACGTCAAACTGCACCGGCAACTGGCCCGCCGGCTCGCCGTCCACTTGCGAGTACACGGTTCCGGCTCTCAGCGGCTCGCAGCGCAGCTCTTTCGTTTTCAGGATGTGCACATCGGGCAGCTTGGCCAGCGCGCCCATCCAGGTGGCCGGCAAATAGGAAAGATAGCGCAGCGCGCTCCGCGAAGTGAACAGCGCGATCTCGAATTCGTCGCGGAAAAGATCAGCTCCGGCTGTGATGCAAAAGGGGCCACCGTAGTTGCGCGTGCGGCCGATCACGGCCAACGTCGCTTCGATTTCGCGGCCCTCGGTAGTCACGCGAAAACGCGGGAAATCATACTGGAACAGCTGGTGTACTCCTTCGAGCCAATAGGCCAGAATCCCGACGCGCAACTTGAGCGAAACATCCAGGGCGTGCACGAGCGCCGCATCGGGTCCCGCGCCGCCGACGCACAAAAAATATCGGCTGGCGCCCGAGGAGGCGCCTGGGGGAGTCATCCGGCCAAGCGCAATGCGCACAGGAACGCCGCGCACGATGCATTCCGCTGCCCGCGGAATATTCCACGGAATACCCAACTCCTTGGCGAGAACGTTGGCGGTGCCGGCGGGCAGCACGGCCAATGGAACCGCACGATCCGCGAAGCCGTTTGCGTGGCCGCCCTTCAGGCCATTAATGATCTCGTTGACGGTGCCGTCGCCGCCGCACGCGACGATCATTTGCGCGCCCTCCGCGACAGCGCGCGTGGCGAGCGGCCCGCCTTCGCCGGGAACGCTGGTGGGCCGCAGTTCTGCTTCGATTCCTGCCCGGGCCAGAATGTCACGCGCGCGTCCGAGGTCGTGCTCACGGCGGGCGTGCCCGCCTCCGGCGACCGGGTTATAGATGATCGTTGCTGTGCGAATGCCTTGTAACATTGCCAACGGGCTCATGCCGCGACGCCAGGGTGACGCGTGCGCCTCGAATGCCGCATTGTATAATACCCGCTCGCTTTGCTGAGGCTCGCATGCCATCCAGTAACCAGGCCACCACGAAAATCGAAAAGCTGCGCGACGAAATCCGCCGCCACGAGTATCTCTATTACGTCCTCGACCAGCCGAAAATTTCTGACGCGTCGTTCGACAAGCTGATGCTCCAGCTGAAGGAACTCGAGGCGAAGCGCCCCGATCTCATCGCACCGGATTCGCCGACGCAGCGGGTCGGTGGTGTTCCCCGCGAGGGGTTCCAGCCGGTGCGGCACGCGCGGCCGATGATGAGTCTCGATAACGCGCTCTCTTTTGACGCGTTGCGCGACTTCGACCGCCGTGTCCACGAACTCACCGGCCGGGAAGCCGTCGACTACGTGGTGGAGCACAAGTTCGATGGGCTGAGCATTTCGCTGACCTACGAAGCGGGAGCTTTGGCCCGCGCGGTTACCCGCGGTGACGGCACGACCGGTGAGGACGTCACGCTCAACGTGCGCACGATTCGTTCCGTTCCGCTGCGTGTGGATGCTGCCACGCTGAAGCAGCTCGGCATCAGCCCGAATTTCGAGGTGCGCGGAGAGATCATCATGTCGCACCGCGCGTTTGAGGACTTGAACCGCCAACAGGAAGAGCAGGGAGGCAAGCGCTTTGCAAACCCACGCAACGCCGCAGCGGGCGCGGTTCGCGTGCTCGATCCTTCGATCACTGCCTCGCGCCACCTTGATTTCTACGCCTATTTCCTCTCAGTCACACCCGTTGCCGGGCGGCCAGCGGTCCGCAGGCACTCTCAGTCGCTCGAAATTCTGGCAAAGCTCGGCTTTCGGATCTTCGCCGGTTGGAAGGTGTGCCATTCGCTCGACGAGGTCCTTGCATTTTGCGACAAGTGGGATACGCAGCGCGAAAAGCTGCCCTATGAAATTGACGGCATTGTGATCAAGGTGGACGAGTTTGGCTTGCAGGACGAACTTGGCTTTACCTCGAAGGCTCCGCGTTGGGCCATCGCCTACAAATGGCCTGCCCGGCAGGAAATCACCACCGTGAACGACATTCAGGTCAACGTCGGCCGCACGGGCGCCCTCACGCCCGTGGCGTTTCTTGAGCCGGTGGCTGTCGGCGGCGTCACCGTCAGCCGCTCCACACTGCACAACATGGACGAGGTCGAGCGGCTTGGCGTGCAGATCGGCGACAAGGTCCTGATCGAGCGCGCCGGCGAAGTGATCCCACACGTGCTCAAAGTCGTCGAAAAGGGCAAGGACCGCCGCGAATTTCACATGCCGGAGCGGTGCCCCGAATGCGACAGCCGCATTCACAAAGCGCCCGACGAGGTTGCTTATCGCTGCGTGAACGCTTCGTGTCCCGCCAAGAGCCGGGAATCACTGCTCCATTTCGCTGGACGTCACGCCATGAATATTGATGGCCTGGGCGAAAAGCTGGTGGACCAATTTGTGGAGCAGCGCATCGTGAAGGACGTGGCCGATCTCTACAGCCTGAAGCTGGGCATGCTGGAGAATCTCGAGCGCATGGGCGAAAAATCGGCACAAAATCTGCTCGACGAAATCGAAGCAAGCAAGAAAAACAGTCTTGGCCGTCTTATCTATGCGCTGGGCATGCGGTTCGTCGGTGAACGCACAGGGCAACTCCTCGCTGATCACTTCGGCGATCTGGGCGCAATTGAGGACGCCAGCGCGGAGCAACTCATGGAAGTCGGCGAAGTGGGACCCAAAGTAGCCGAGAGCATCGCGGAGTTTTTCTCGGAGGCGGCGAACCGTGAACTGGTGAAGAAGCTTCGCAAGGCCGGCGTGAAAATTACCGAAGAGCGGCGGAAACCCGCCGAGAACCGCCTGCACGGCCGCACGTTTGTCTTCACCGGCTCGCTTGCCCGGCACAGCCGCGAAGCCGCAGGCGAGTTGGTGGCGCAATACGGCGGCAAAGTCGTCAGCTCGGTGAGCAAAGTCACCGATTTTGTGGTGGCCGGCACCGACGCAGGCTCAAAGCTTACGAAGGCGCAATCGCTCGGCGTCACGGTTCTGGACGAGGCTGCTTTCGAGCGAGCCATCGAAAAGGGCCTCCCCCCAGAAGAGCAGGTGCCCGGCTCAAAGCCGAAAACCAAAAAGAAGCCGCGCGGCGAGAAGCAAGCTGCGAAAGCCTAGCCCTCAGGCCTCGGCGGTCCGCCGCGAGGCGCGCTCCGGGGCTGAAGGAATCCTGTTCAGCACCGCGACGGCGCGTCCCACAACCGGACACCGGGTTCCGCGCCCTCTGCAGCGTATGCGCGTAAATATATTGCTTGCAATGGGTTAAGAATCGCACGCTGAAGGCCAGCACCGTGCAACAATTGGGTTGCTAGTCCCGTAAGTAGGGGTAGGAAGCTCCACCATGGCAACTGCAAATGTCACGATAGAACGGCCCCGCGTGCTGATCGCCGACGATCAGCCCCACGTCGGTGAAGCGTTGCGTCTGGCCTTGCGCGACGAAGGCTTTCAGATCGAGCTGGCCGGTTCGCCCGCAGCGGTCGTGCACGCCATTGGTGCACGGCGTTTCGACCTGGCGCTGCTCGACCTCAATTACGCGCGCGACACCACCAGCGGGGCAGAAGGGCTTGAGCTCATCAAACAGGTCCGCATCATTGATGGCGATCTGCCGATTGTGGTAATGACCGCCTGGGGCAGCATCGAAGTCGCCGTTGAGGCCATGCAGCGCGGCGCCGGCGATTTCATCCAGAAGCCCTGGGATAATTCCGTGCTGCGGCGCATCCTGCGCACCCAGCTTGATCGGGGACGCGTTCGCCGCGAAGTGCGCCAACGTGAGCTCCGAGATGAACGCGAACGCACCGAGGCCCGCGAAACGCAGCTTGGACTTCTTCCGCGCGACCTCCCAAATCTTCCCGGCTTCGAGTTGGTGGCGGTATGCCGTCCGGCGCGAACTTTATGCGGTGATTACTACGACGTGCTTACGCTCGATGCATCGCACGCCCTGATCTGCATCGGTGACGTCTCCGGCAAGGGCGCGGCGGCGGCGCTGGTAATGTCCAATCTGCAGGCCGCGGTAAAGGCCTACGCCGGTGAGAATTGCACGCCGGTGGAGCTTTGCCGCCGCGTCAACCGTATTCTTCGCGGCAATTGCGAGCCGGGACGCTACGTCACTTTCTTCGCAGGGATGCTGGATACGGACCGCAGCACGCTCAGCTACGTCAACGCCGGGCACAATCCGCCGCTGGTTGCGCGACGCAACGGCAGCGTGTTGAAACTATCGCGATGGCGGTCCTGTGCTGGGCGAATTCGAGGATTGGTCCGCGGCGCAGGGAGAAATCGTGATCGAGTCGCGGCGACCGAGTGGTGCTGTATACAGATGGCATCACCGAGGCCACAAACGCAGAAGGCGACGAATTTGGCACCGAGCGGCTCGCCGATTTGCTCTCGCGTGAGCGCGCCAGTTCGGCTAGCGACCTTCACGCGCGGCTGCTCGCCGCAGCCGTGCGCTTCGCCTCCGATTCTTTCACTGATGACGCCACGCTCCTCGTCTTAGCCGCTCTTTGAGTTGATCCGCCGAAATGTAGCTCACGGTGCGACGCGCGTAGTTTGCGTGGCTCCCCTGACGCTTTTCTGCGGCGTACCAGGAGATAATCGCCGCCGCCCCTACTGACTTTCTCGGCAACAGCTTCGTCATTCTCTGAAAACTTCGCGTACAATGGACACGGCGGGTGGGCCGGGCGATCGCTGGCGCGATGCCGCAAGGTATGGCGCGGGAGGAAAGTCCGGACACCGAAGTCGCGGGCCGCAAGGCTTGGCGACGCAGAGCAGCGCGCCTGGTAACGCCAGGGGGCAGCGTCCGCGAGGACGCGGCTACGGAAAGTGCCACAGAAACCAGACCGCCGACGCGCTCGATAAGTGTTGCCGCCTCAGTGGCAGGCTGGAAGGGAAACCTTTCGCCCGCAGCGAATGGCAGGCGCGCTTGCGAGTCGCGCAGGTAAGGGTGAAACGGTGGGGTAAGAGCCCACCGCGCGAGCAGCAATGTTCGCGGCATGGAAAACCCCGCGCGGTGCAAGACCAAATAGGAGGGGAGGGCTGGCTCGGCCCGTTGCCTGTGCTTCGTTTTTTGCGGAGCGTGGGTAGCTTGATCCGCAAGGATCGGGCATCAACCCTCGGGTAGGTCGCTCGAGCCGCAGCGCAAGCTGCGGCCTAGAGGAATGATCGCCGAGCGCAGCCGCGCCTTACGCCGCCTTCAGGCGGTTTGACGTTGCGGATGCGCTGCACAAAATCCGGCTTATAGGCTCGCCCGCCTATTTTCTGTAAGTTACGGACACTCTTTAGATCTCTAATGGTATCTTCCAACGGAACGATCCGCCAACGCGACAAACTTCGAACCTGGGCAACCAGTCAAAACAAAAACGGCCCGGTGAGGAATCACCGAGCCGTCAGGATTTTCTGAGTAGACTGTGATCGTTAGAGACGTACGCGTCGCCAAATCAATCCCGCTAGGCCCAAAAGCCCACTGCCGAACAGTACCAGCGTGCCGGGCTCCGGCGTAGCCCTTGAAAGTACCGGAACTTCCGTCAAACCGCGCCGTGCTCACGCGTTCCAGCAGGATTGCTGTGGCTCTGCTCGGTGTACGAAGCTGTTTGGGGAGTGCCGTACAGGGACTGGGCGCTAAACACACCCAAATCAGCGGGGCCGACGATGCCAGCGCCAGTGTAGTAGAAAGTCAGATTGACGACAGAACCGTTGCCCCCAGTGTCGGGCGTCTGGCCGGTCGTCAAAACGGCGCGAGTGCGTCAAGTTTCCTAGCGACAACAAACCCCAAAGCCCCTCCGCCCTTGATGCATTGATATTTACGCAGTCCGAATCGGCGCTGGCGGTACGACGATCTCGACAAGTCCGGTCGCCACGTCGTACACGAGGCCTGATATAAGCCAAGCGGCCGGCAATGCGGGAATCGCCCGGAGCGCAGCAACGTCGACGGCGACCGCCGCTCGAGGATCGGTGACCGCTTTTGTCTTGAGTTCGCCTTCCTGTATTTGAAAATAGTGCGCCAGCTTGGCGGCGTCGCCGGCAAGGCGACTGATGCCGCAATCGGTGTGTTGAAGCACGAGAAGGTGAAACTCCCCGCCGCCTCCAGGAATCTCTCCGGCAACCTCACCGATTCGCCCGAGTAGACCTAACTGCTCCAACAACCCTGGGGTGATTCGACCGCCGATATTGCGCAACACGACGGCCTCGCCCGGTTTAATTCCAAGGACATGAGCCGGATCGGCACGCATGTCAGCGCAACCGATGATGACTGCCTTTACATTGGGCATCGCCCGCGAAAGCGAGGGCATAAGTGCGCCCGCAGCAGACTGCTGAGCGGCAAAGTCTTTATTACGTTTTAACATGGAGTCGAGATTGTTCACGTTCATTCTCCTTGAGAGATAGCCGAGGCTCCGATTGCCGTAGTTGCAGTAATTTTCATTCTCTGCATTTCGGGGACCGGCTCGAATTGTACTCTGCCGGAACGCAACCAAGGGACCGCGCACGCCAATGCTGCCCCATCCGGCAACGGAACTGTCCGCGCACCTCCAAGAAGCGGATCAACTGATCCAAACTTGATGCCTTGTGCAGCCTCATAGGCGGCACACACAGCATCTACATCCGAAGCGACAATCTCTAGGTAGTGAACTTTCATCCCAAACTCTCTCGTGTTTCCGGCCTAACTTACGGAAGGAACCGGATCGCTAGCGTTTCGCCAGCATGGTACCATCTTGGCTAAACGATATCTTCGACGGACTAAGGGCGGCAGATTGTGGTAAATAAGACTGGTGTCATTCTGAGCTTGTCCAAGGATCCTACCAACTTCATATCGAGGGCAATATGAATAGGCTTATTCTCTCCGTTCTATCGGCCATCGGTATGCTGGCGCTGCCGGTGCACGCCCAGGCACAGCATCCGTTTGATTATTTCAACGCAGGCCAGTTTATGGAATTCAGCAATAATATTAATAATCTGAAAGACTTTTCGCCGGACGGGATCAAGGCCGAGTTTGCCTCGGGGCGTCAATTGTTCGTCACCGCCGGTGCGACGCCGCAGGTTTTGGCCAGCTATGACAGCCTCGTCAAAACGGATCTCGGGCTGCCACTGTTCCGGAATTATTCCGGCTGGACGCAAGCCCAACAGGATGCTTGGAACAAATCTGTGATGGACTCGAGCGCTTTGGACAAATGGCTGGGCACGAACCTGGATACCGAGGCCTGCTTCTTTTTCTGGCTCGGGAACAAGACCGCACTGGTGGGCAAAACCGTTCCCTCGCAATTCGATTGGGGTTACAACCTCGCAACTGCCCAAGGGTTGGCCAAACCCGGGCTGCAAAAGTTTACTCAATTCGCGGGGAGCAGTCCGACGATCTTCCAGACCTTGCAGCCCCCGGTGCAGGCCGCGGTCAAGGCGATTGCGAGCTACAATGAGAAGGCAAACAACCTCTCGCAGCTTGATATTACCGCCATCCAGAAACAGGCCTCCGTCATTCTCCTTCACGCCGCCAACCACACCCTGACGAAGTAGCGCGCTGGGAGAAAGCTCGATCACCTAACCGCTACCTAACCAAAAATTCTGAAAACAGTGACAAAATCTCTGTTCACTGACGTCAATCCGCGTCGCCTTTTCAATAAATTGTGTGTTCTCAACGCCCGTTTACAGTATCCGGCTTAAGGTCCATCCGCCCGCCACTCACAATTTAATTTTCAGTGAAGTCTCTCGTTTTCTTGGGGATCGCATACGAAAAACTGCGCAATTGTCGGCCGGTCTTTCGATTCCTCCCAGGTTCTCCATCATCCGCTGTAACCAAATGCGATCGCGTATTGTTACGCCGCAATAGAAACGCTAGCGACGAAAGGCCGGGCCGCGCAAGACTTTTCCGGACTTCTTGCTGGTCATTTGTCCTTCTGAAATTACGGGCACACCGTTCACCAGCACGTAATCCATTCCCACCGATAATTGATTCGGCTTGTCGAACGTCGCGACGTCATGAATCGTTTCCGGATCGAAAACAACGACATCGGCCCACGTCCCTTCCTTCAGTACGCCGCGATCGGTGAACCCCATCTTCTGCGCGGGCAGCGCGGAGAACTTGCGAATCGCGTCGGGCAGCGTCAGCAGATGTTCCTCGCGGACGTACTTGCGCAAAATGCGCGGGAAGGTGCCGTACGCGCGCGGGTGCGGATGCTCTTCGCCGAGAATTCCATCCGGGGAAGTGCCGGACGAGTCGTTACAGATCGAAGTCCAAGGCTGCTTGAGCGCCAGCGCCACGTCGGATTCATCCATTGCGAAGACGGAGACTTCGGTGAAGCCGCCATCGTCCGTCAGGATGTCAAATATGACGTCCATTGGATCAGCATTGCGCTCTTTGGCGATCTGCGCGACGGTCTTGCCTTGCAGCGGCAGGAGCTTCGGATTCTGTACCGCGCTGATGAGGATCGCCTCCGGGCCGGGAATTTCCTGCCACTCGTTGTCCCAATCTTTCGAGGGCGTGCGCATATCGTGCTTGATGCGCTCGCGCGCAGCGGTATCGTGGAAGCGCTCGATCATCTTGGCGTCGCCGCCATCGTGCGCCCACGGCGGAACGAACGCGGAAAGCGAGTTCGACCATGCGGTGTAGGCGTACGTGTTTGCCGAGATGTCGAGGCCGCTCGCACGTGCCTGGTCAATAAAGGAGACGACTTGGGGCATCTTGCCCCAACTCGGCTTGCCCGCAGCTTTCAGGTGCCAGATTTCTACCGGAATATGCGCTTCGCGGGCGATGCGAGCGGTTTCCTCGAGTGCCGTCATCTCAGCGTCGCCTTCGTTGCGCATGTGTGTGGCGTAGATGCCGCCATACTTTGCGGCCTCGGATGCGAGCGCGATCAACTCGTCGGTGCTCGCATAGGGCGCAGGCGCATATTGCAGGGACGTGCTCACTCCGACGGCCCCATCCTGCATCGCTTGCCGAACGAGCCCGCGCATCTGCTCCAGTTCGGTGGGACTGGGCGCGCGATCCGCGTCGCCCAGCACTACCTTGCGCACTTGGGTCGCGCCAACGTAATCGGCCACGTTGATGCCGATTCCTTGCTTCTCGAGTCGGGCAAAGTATTCACCAAGAGTGTGCCAGTCCGGCCTGACCTTGTAGTGATCGAACGCGAGATGGTCGCTGCGAATCAGCGAGTCAGTCAGAGGAGCGACGGAACTACCTTCGCCAGTAACCTCGGTGGTGATGCCCTGGTAGATCTTCGATGGCAGCCGAGGGTCCACCAGGATTGTGAGGTCGGATTGCCCGAGCATATCAATGAAACCAGGCGCGACGACTCGGCCCCGCGCGTCAATCGATTGCTTCGCAGGAACGTCACCAAGGCGGCCGATGCGCGCGATGCGTCCCTCACGGATGGCGATGTCGGCGGCATACCACGGCGATCCGGTGCCGTCGATGATGTGTCCATTGCGAATGACGATGTCAAAGGGTGGATCGGCCGGATTGGCAGCGGCGAATCTTACGGCGGCGATGGAAAGGCCGATGATGGATGTTGCCAGCAGAAATGCTGCTTTGAGGGTGCGTTTCATTTCGGCTCCATGAGAATCTATCCGCGACATTCACGCTGAGAGTTATGAGACGTCGCCCGTGCTTCCGACGCCCTGCGACTTTGCTTATCAGAGACGCTAATACTGCGCCTCAAATGCACGAAACCGACGCTCCAGTTCCCACTGCTGCTGTGCTTTTTCGCTGGACTGCAAGAATGCGACGCATCCAGGCGAGGGCTTCACTGCGCCGAGCGTATCGCGCGAGCAGGCAGCGACGGTTAGTGTGAAGGCGTCTGGCTCCCGCCACAGACTGGCGCCTGGAAGAAAGCTGTGCTCGATCCCGGCGCGCGCCATATTTTTCAGGTCCTCGTAACGCAAACCATAGCGTTCCGCAGCTCGCACATACTCGTGCGTTAGGTTAATTCGCGAGACGCCTTCGTCGTCGGTCGAGAGCGCAACCGGGACGCCGTACTTGCGGTAAACCGGGAGAGGGTGATCTCTTCCGCTGACGCCCAAGATCACGTCGTTGCTGGTGAGATTGATCTCAACCATTACGTGCTTGGCGGCCATCTCCTTCAACAGATCGTATGGTTGATTTTCGTACATTACATCCACGCCGTGACCGATGCGCTCCGCGTGCGCTTCCTCGATGGCCAACCGAATGTGACAGCATAAGCCATCCGGTGGAACGAGCCCGGGAGCCAGTTCGCCCGCATGCAGGCTGATGTGCACTTGCGGATATAGCCCGTGGAGAAAACCGATGATGCGCATGTGCAGCGCGTAGTCCGCCATCGCGGTGTAGCCATCTTCGGGCTGCACAAAGTTGATCCCTACAAAATGCTGCAGGTCGGCCGAAGCGACTTCGAATCCAAGCAGAGTTTGCGCGAAGACGCGCTCCTTTGGAGCGCCGCGAAGCACCTGATAGAGGAACCGAATCTGTACCCGGCATGCCGGAGCCGCACTGGGCTCGCCGCAGCGCTCTCGATCGTGCCGGTCTGCCTCGGCCCTCTCGATGCTTGCGCGGGCAATGGCGATGTCGTCGCGCAAGCCGCGAGCGAGAAGGTCCTCCCTAAGCTTTCCGAAGTCATCCTGCCACGCCGCCTGGCCGGCTGCGGCGAGCGTATGTGCAAACGGTGGAGTCTGCATCAGTTCGAGATACTGCTCATTCTGAGCTGCGGCGCGCACGGCTACTTCGTCCAGCCATTCGCCCAGATGGTTGGCGTCCGTGCCGCCAAATTTCGCGAAGGTATCGAAAAAGTGATCGTGGCCGGTCACGCCCGGCGAAGGGACGAAGCCGCGCATCGAAAAGGCGTCAACCAATGAGTCGTAAAGATGTTGGTCCGCGAACGCGCGCCCCGCCGCGGCCTTACCTTCACCACAGCCTGACGGCGTAGGCTTCGAGAACGAAAGTGCCCGCAAATCCACGCAGAGACCATCTTCCGAAGCGTCCCGGATAAACGTCTCGGCGTAAACCGCGCCGCTCAGATGGTTGTGCAGGTCCGCGCCCTTGGGCATGCGTACCAAGAAGGCGTATAGCTCAAGGGGATTCGCCCGCGCGGTTTCAAAAGCACGCGCCGCACGTTGTTCGCTGGCGGCTGCCAATCCGGTGGACGGCTTCTCGGTGCGCGTCTGAGCGAAAGCAGAAACTTGCGAGAAAGTAAGCAGCGCTGCCCAGCAGAGTGCTGTAGCGTTGCGTCCGGCGGAGGACGCCGGGATTTCGCCCGATCCCCGAGCAGGCATCATGAATTGGAGGAATGTAGCACAGAAAATAAGGGGAGCGAGATTTTGGCGAAACCGCGATTCTCAATTTCTCCAAAAGAAAAAGCCGGAGCGCCCGCGGCGCCCCGGCTGATGTGATCAGTTCAGTTGATGTTCCGTGCGTTAGAACTTGAACACGACTCCGCCCGTATAGCGGAAGCTGCCCTGGAGGAAGCGATTAGGGGTGAACTGACCGCCGCCGCCACCATCGTCGAATCGCGTGAGGTAAAGATCGAATTGGCCAAGGCGCACGGCAAAACGGCGCCCGACATTCCAATCAACGCCGCCGCCCAAAGCTACGGCCAACGAGTTGGAATATGCGGTACCGAGTTCCGTTTGGTAGGAGCTGGTCAAATGCGCACCTCCCGCCAAGGCTTGAACGTACACCCGAAGATGCCCGTGTGAGGTTGTCAAACGCGGCCCGAACATATAGCTCATCTCGCCGCCACTAGCGGAAGATCCCATGACGTTACGAACCTCGTACCCGCCGAACTCGCCGACGATGCCGACGTTCTTCATGGGATAGAAGGCGACCTGCCCGATCCCGCCGTTCAAGTTCATGTTGTTTAGAATTCCGCCGTAGGTCTGTTGCAAGTAGGCGTAGCCCAGATAGACGTCTGCCTTCGGGGTGTCCTGGGCGGACGCAGCGAGCCCGAAGAGCAGTGAAAGTGCACATAAGCAACCTAACCTTCGCATAAGCCGTTTCTCCTGAGATTCTCGATGAATTCAAAAACCCTATTCCCACACCCCACAAGAGCCCAAGCTCCCGTGGCCTAATCAAATTTTAGCTGGAGGCTTGGCATTTCCGAGGGAAACGATGGGTAGGCGTTCCGGATTGGTAATACCTAATGCGGGGTATTACCAGATGAGGTCCACGCCTCAGTAAGTACAGGTAGTCAGGCAACCATCTATCTCGCTCATAATAAAAGCGATAGCATGTCAGGCGCCGTTCGGAGTGGCGAGGTCCTTACATGCCGCCGGGTGTTTCAACGTGGGCCGGCACAGCGTCCTCGTTTGACCGCCAACATTTCCGGCGTCGCCGGTAAAGGCCTCATCTCTTGAACGCGCCTCTGATAGAGACCGCTCGCCTGGTGGCGTTCCGATTTGAACTTTAGAGGGCGCGGAAGAAGGGAAATCCCGGGCAGCGACCCGATCACCGCAACAGCTTCTGCATCATGGTCTTGCCTTCGGTTTCGCTGAGGATGCCCTTTCGCATGAGGGCGATCAAGAGCTCGTACAGGACAAACGATTGCTCGCTAGAGGACGAGGCAGGGTTTGTGGCGGCCTGTTGCGGCTCTGGTTCTGGCTCTGGTTCCTCGTCGTCCGGCACCGTATCGCCGGTGATCTCGCCGATCCAGCGCTCCAGAGTCTTAGCTTGTTTGGGGTCCACTTTAGTGAACATGAGCCCCATGCCCATGCCCGGCAGCGAATAGGTGACCTTGCCTTGCGCTTCAAACGACTTCGTTTCCCTGCTAATTTTGATCTTTAGAGCCGTGCCGAGCGGAGAAGGGCTGTTGATATCTATGTAGCACCCGCCTCGACCCAGGTCGCTGACGCGTGCCTTGGCTTTTAGGCCCGTCTTGATCTCCACGAGTTCGGCGGAAGCGGTAAATTGATAGCGTGGTTCGCTGCGCCGCTCAGGGAGTGGCTCAGCCGCAACGACTTCCGGTTCGGGCGTTGTTTGATCCGCGTCCATATCGAGAAAGAACTCTCTAGTAGCGGGGTCGCCAAGTCCATCCGGACCTAGGCCCACACCTATTTAGTCTGCAAGTACTGCGAGCATTGGGCAATAGCCCGGTGCGAGTATGTGCTCGACTCGGCACGATGGAGGGTTTTGCGGCGGCTGGCATACGGAGGGCCCCGTTTGTCGCTGCAGGTCGGCAGGGCTGCTCCTGCGTGGTAGGCTGGTCGGGAAGCAAAAGGGGATCGGCCAGGGTGCGCTCGCGACTTGTTGGGTTCATTCTCATCATTCAGTCTATCCTGTTCGTAACCCACGCCTTTCTATATGAGACCTGGGTGTTTTTCTGGGCGCCCGCAATATCGGGCATTTCAGCGCTGAGGATCGCTTTCTTCTTTTCGTCCGTTAGCTTCGTAGTTGCTTCCGTGCTCTCCTTTCGCTTTTACAACCCTTTCGCCCGGCTTTTTTACACACTCTCAGCGGCCTGGCTCGGAATTGGCAGCTTTTGCGTCTGGTCGTCGTGCCTGTGCTGGGTCGTATATGTCGTGCTTAGGATTGGCGGCATAGAGGCTAATCGTCGCGATTTGGCGCTCTTTTTCCTGGCCTTGGCGGTCCTCGCAGGTGTTTGCGGCATCGCGAACGCGGCGCGTACCCGCGTGCGGCAAATCGCGGTGACGCTGCCGAACCTGCCGGTTTCGTGGCGCGGCCGCACCGCGGCGCTGGTCACCGATATGCATCTGGGGCCTGTCCGAGGTGTGCGCTTTTCGCGCCGCATTGCGGCGTTGGTGACGCGGCTGAAGCCCGGCGTAGTGTTCATCAGCGGCGACTTCTACGATGGCACAGCGGCCGACCTGAAACGCCTTGCCGAACCGTGGTCACGGGTTTCAGCTCCCTTCGGCGCATATTTTGTAACGGGAAATCACGAAGAGTTTACCGACCGCTCGAAATATCTCGCCGCGGTGAGCGGCGCAGGAATTCGAGTGTTGAACGACGAGAAGATCGTTCTCGACGGCCTTCAACTGGTTGGTGTGCATGATCGTGAATCCGGCGATCCCGCGGGGTTCCGCGCGATCCTTGAACGGGCAAATCTGGACAGGAACTGCGCCAGCGTTCTGCTGGTGCATACCCCACATCGCTTGGTAATTCCCGAAACCGAGAGCGTAAGCTTGCAGCTCTCCGGTCATACGCACGGCGGCCAGTTTTGGCCTTACACCTGGATCACTTCGCGCATATACGGCAAATTCGTCCATGGCCTGCAACGTTTTGGAAACCTGCAGGTTTATACCTCGTACGGCGCCGGCACTTGGGGACCTCCGATGCGAGTAGGCACATGGCCAGAGATTGTCCTGATCCGCTTTGAATAGCTGCCCCCGCGCTGCCGATCCCTCCCGGGGCTACCGCGAATGAACCGAGCGTTGCAGGCCGCGCATCCAACCTACGAACGGTGCCCAAAATGAAGGCTTCCGAGAGCAAGGCTCGTACTCCACTACTGTTCCGCGCTAAGGCTGTTTGCGCCGCGCTCGTACTGGCCTTGCCTCTGGCGGGAGCTGCTGGGGCACAAGGGTCGCAGGGCCGAAGTGCCGAGCCGTTGCGTCAGTTGAATGAATCCATCGAGGCTCTCGTTGCGCGCATCTCGCCGAGCGTCGTTCAGATCGTCGTCTCAGGCTATGGCGCCGTCGAGGAAAACGACCAGAATCAGACCAGCCTCGTGATCGGGCGTCAGCGCAAGATTGGTTCGGGCGTCATCGTAGATGCCGAGGGCTACATCGTCACGAACGCCCACGTGGTCAACGGCGCAGAGCGCATCGAGGTGCTGGTACCCAACGCTCCGGGTGAAGCCGCCAACGGTGACATCAGCCCGCGCGGCCAAAGCTTTGAGGCGCGCGTCATCGGCGTTTCCAAGGAGATGGATCTGGCGGTGATCAAGGTTGAGTCGCACGGAATGCCCGCGGTCAAAATCAACGCAGCGGTGGCGCCGCGGCAGGGAGAAATGGTCTTGGCGTTTGGCAGTCCTGGCGGCTTGCGCAACTCGGTCACCATGGGCATCGTGAGCGCCGTGGCCCGGCAAGCTGATCCTTCGAGCCCAATGGTCTACATTCAAACCGACGCCCCGATCAATCCCGGCAATAGCGGCGGCCCGCTGGTGGACGCTGAGGGAAATCTCGTCGGTATCAACACATTTATTCTCTCCGAGTCTGGCGGCAACGAGGGCCTTGGTTTCGCGATTCCCACGCGGACGATTGCCTTCGCCTACCCGGAGCTTCTCAAGTTCGGCCACGTGCACCAGCCGGAAATCGGCGCCACGATTCAGGCCATTACGCGGCCGTTGGCCGCGGGACTGCGCCTTCCCAGGGATTTTGGCGTGATCGTTTCCGATGTTGTTCCCGGCGGTCCGGCCGATAAGGCTGGCATGAAAATCCAGGATATCGTCCTGAGCGTTGACGGGCAGCCCGCAGGCAGCCTTCCGCTGTTTGTGCACAATTTGTTTCTTCACCATGCGGGCGAGCAGACGCGCATCGAAGTTCTCCGCGGCGCGCAACGTGTCCAACTCGACGTCGTCGTCACCGAACAGCCCCACGCCGTTGATAAGCTGGCTGATTTCGCCGATCCGCAAAAGAATTTCGTCAGCCAGTTAGGGATCTTGGGGATTGATCTTAACCTCAAACTTGACGCGGAACTCCCCGATCTCCGCATTCCTTCGGGCGTGATTGTGGCCGCCAAGACGGCCGGCGCCAACGAAATTCCTCTCGCCACCGGTGATGTGATTCACGGCATTAATGGCACGCCGATCACCGACCTCGCCGATCTGCGCGCCGCGCTGCAATCGGTGAAGCCGGGGGACGCCATCGTGCTGCAAGTCGAGCGGGATCAGAAGCTCGGCTACGTCGCTTTCCAACTTGAATAGCGCCTTGCAGTGTATCTTGTAAACGGTCCCCGCGGCTCCAGATTCTCCCCAGCCAATCCGCAGCTCTCCGTTCTGGCGCCGACAAAAACAATGCTGGCCTATGAGCGAAGCGAAGACTGTGTGTGAGGAATCATCCCTTGCGGAAACCGAGGCGCTAAGATTTCTCGCGCACCGCCGCTGCCTTTGCAGTAGACTCCTGCCATCGCGTAGTAATGTGACAGAGGCGCGTGGCAAACGTGCCGGGAGACCGTCGTGAAGAAGATCGTATCCGTCCTTGTAGTCGCGCTTGCCGCGATCAGCCTGGCCATATTCGGAGTCGCCAAGGTTACCGTCCCCTCCAGCGTGACCCACGCGCAGAACGCTCCCGCGGCCTCCGGCACGCAGCTGGAAGTCACCAACGCGCTGGGTAGGAAATTCTATTCGACCCCAGACACGAAGGGCACTATCGCTGCGGCGCAGCAGGCTCTTGCCGCCGATCCCAAAAACGTGGACCTCATGATGAAGCTTGAGGCCGCGCAAGTTGGCGTCTGGCAGGACCGCGAAGCCATCGCTACTTGCACTCGCGTGATCGCCATCGCGCCCACGAACGCCGCCGCGTATGTTGAGCGCGGCCACCGCGAAGTTTCGCTTCGGCAGTTCGATCGCGCCATCCGAGATTCGACCCACGCCGCCACGCTCGACCCGAAGAATCCTGAGCTTTGGTATAACCTGGGTCTCGCGCATTATTTTCGTTTCGAGTTCGCTCCGGCTGCAGCGGCATTCCGACACGCCGTGGAATATGCCGTGGATGACGACAACCGCATTGGGTCCACGAACTGGCTCTACGTCTCGCTGCGCCGCGCCAACCAGCCGGCCGAAGCGGCCAAGGCGCTCGCCGCCATCGGTCCTGAGATGAAGGCCAAAGGGTCACACTACCAGTTCTACCTGAATATGGTCCGGTTCTACCAAGGCACGATGACGGAAGCCGATTTGAAGCTGCCCGACCAGCCCCCCGCGGATGCCGAGGATGAACTGAGCTTCGACACCATGACCTATCAACTCGGCAACTGGCAGATCTACAATGGGCGTCCTGCCGAGGCGCGAAAATACTTCGAGCGCGTGGCGAAGGGCAAAGTGTGGGTCACTTGGGGCTTTATCGGCTCCGAGGTGGAACTAGAACGAGCACGAGGCGCAGGAAAGCCGTGACCGGTTCCCTCTAGTAACGGCGCGAGATTGATTCCAAGGCCGCGAAAAATACCTGCCAAGTTCAGTTTGTGGGCTATTTTGGCTTCGGCCATGCTTTCTTGTGTCCTTGCATTCTCTCTCCCCCGTTGCCTTTATGGTGTTTTCGCCGCCGTTTCGTCTTGCAACTCCTGCCGTCAGAAGACACAATTCTCATCACCATTTAGGGGGCCGTTTCATTCCAAGGAGCAATCGCGATGGCTACCTCTGTCTGGAAGGGATTCTTGTCCTTCGGCCTGATTTCCATTCCGATCCGCCTGTTCGTCGCGGCGCGCAGCGAACGCATCAGCCTGAACCAGATCCACAAGGACTGTGGCTCGCGGATCAAAATGCCGCTCTTCTGCCCGGTGTGCAATCGCCAGGTGCCGCGCACGGAGATCGTCAAGGGCTTCGAGCACGAAAAGGATCAGTACGTCCTTTTCACCGATGAAGAGCTTGACAAGATCGAGCCGGAGTCCGCGCGCAGCATGGAAATCCTCGAATTTGTGAAAACCGATGAGGTGGACCCGCTCTATTACGACACGTCCTACTACATGGTGCCGGAAGAAGAGGGGAAGAAGGCCTATCAGCTCCTCTTGAAGGCGATGGACGAATCCGCCTATGCCGCCATCGCGAAGATCACCATGCACGGACGCGAGCAGATCGTCGTCATTCGACCTCGGGCCAACGGCCTGACGCTGCACACCATGTTCTATGCAAATGAGGTACGAGAAGTCGCCGAGTATGGCCGCACGGACAAGGTCGAGCTCAAGGCCTCCGAAAAGAAACTCGCCGAGCAGTTGATCGAGAGCCTTGCCGCGCCCTTTGATCCCTCGAAATATCGCGACGAATACCAGGTCAACATGCGTGATATGATTGATGCGAAGCTCAAGGGCCAGCAAGTAGTCGAGGCTCCTCACGTGAAGCGCGCGCCCGTGATTGATCTGATGGAGGCCCTCAAGAAGAGCATTTCGGACCGTCAAGCAGGCGCCGCGAATAAGCCGCCGATGCGCGCAGTTCCAGCGCAAGCCCCGGCGCAGAAGAAGGGCGGCAAGAAGGCCGCCGGATAGTCCGCATGTCCACTAGCGAGCAATTCAGCCGCAGCGACGTCCAGCGCATCCTCAAGGTCAGCGCGAAACAACTGGACTACTGGGAGCGGCTGCAATTTGTCCCGCCGAGAAAAGGCCATCCGGGGAAGTTCTACGATTTCAGCGACCTGATTAGCCTCCGCACGGCAAAGCAGTTGGTCGAAAAGGGAATCCCTGCGAATCGCCTACGCCGCTCGCTCACCGCTCTCCGCGAGCAACTTTCCGAGATCAAGACGCCGCTCAACGAATTGCGCATCCTGTCCAATGGCCGCCAGGTCGTGGTTGAGCAGAACGGCGCCCGCCACGAGCCCATCTCCGGCCAGCTTGTGCTGAATTTTGAAACGCGCGAGCTGAGCACCGTGGTGCGTGTTCGTCCCGAACGAAATGTCGGGGAGCTTTTCGCCGCGGCGCTTGGGCTCGATTCCGGCGACGACGCGCAAAGCGAGGCCATCGAAGCCTACCAACGCGTGCTTTCCCTTGCTCCGGACCACGTGGACGCATTGATGAATCTCGGCACGCTTTACTACGAGCGTTCCGCGCTGCGCGAAGCCGCGGAATGCTTCGGACGCGCCGCCACGCTCGATCCCAAGAATGCGCTGGCGCATTACAACCTCGGCAGCGCGCTCGAAGCACAGGGCCAGCTCGAAGACGCGCGCCGCCACTTACGCCAGGCCGTTGCGCTCGACGAATCCCGCGCCGACCCGCACTACAATTTGGCCTTCGTGTGTGAAAAACTGGGCGACGCCGCCGAAGCTCGCCGGCACTGGCAGCGCTACGTTGACCTCGACCCGGCAGGTTTCTGGTCAAGCCAAGCCCGCCAGCACCTGACCACGGTCACGCCATTCCGCCCCGTCCGCAAATCCTGACCGCTAGTTCGACCGAACCTGTAGCCCAGTTTTTGCCTGCCTCTATGCTTGTTGCCCGCCTTGCCTCTATTCCCCAAGACGCGCTAGTGTGGCGTTACTCGCTCGGCGTTTTCCTAGGTCGCCGGCCAATTTTCGGAGGAACCATGCCCAATCCCATCACGCAATTCCAAATCATCTCGAAATCGCCGGACGAAACCGCGCGGTTCTATTCGTCGCTCTTTGGCTGGATCGTAGACGCCAACAACCCGCTCGGGTACCGCTGTATTGACACGGGTACCAAGGAAGGAATTCAGGGAGGCATCTGGCTAGCGCCTCCGCAGGTGCCAAGTTTCGTGCAACTCTTCATCGCCGTGGACAATGTGAAATCCTCGGCACAGAAGACCGAGGGCCTCGGCGCTAAGATCCTGATCCCAGCCACCGTCCTGCCCGAAGGCGACGAAATGGCTGTGCTGCACGACCCACAAGGTATGTCCTTCGCGCTCTGGAAAGAGGGAAAGAGTTGAGGGCGATTCCGCACCGTAACCTTTGGAGGCGAGCGTGAAGACGTTGCGAAACGCAGCGTGGCTGCTAGGTCTGGCTGCAATTCTGCCCGTGGCGTGTCTGGCGCAAGGCGCGAGAAGCGCGGCGAAGCCGGCGGCAAGCGACCAACTTCCGCCTGTGAAGCTGACTGGACCGATGCGAATCACGCAAAACACGCGGATCGCGCCCGGGACTTATCGCGTGGACGCGGCCGACGGCGCGGCGGTGATTGAAATTGATGCGGACAACGTCGGCCTCGACCTCACCGGCGTAACGCTCGAAAGCAGCGCCGCAAATCCGTGGGAGCGCGTGGGCATCGGCGTTCACTCCAAGGCGCACAGCCACATCACGATTCGCGGCGGCGCGATCCACGGCTACCGCTTTGGAGTTTTGCTCGAAGGTGATTCCACTGCCGCCGCGGACATCGCGATCACCGGAACCGACTTGGGCGGAAGCCGCGCACAGAAACTGCTCTCGACCCCCACGCACTATGAGGAAAACGACTGGGTGGACATTTTCAAGCTAAAGAGTTGGGAGTCTTACGGAGGCGGCCTTTATTTGAAGAATGTGGACGGCGTGTGGATCGAAGGCGTCACCGCGCACGGCGCGCAAAACGGGATCCTACTGGCTCGGGTCACGCACGCCACGATTTATCACTCCGACTTATCGCACAATTCGGGCTGGGGCATCGCGCTGTGGCATTCTTCGTGGAACGACCTGCTCGAAAACCACGCCGATTGGGACGTGCGCTGCGAATCCGCGTCGTATTCGCACGGCTGCGATTCCACCGGCGTCTTGCTGATGGACGCGAGCAACCGGAACCGCATCGTCGGTAACAGCTTCACGCACAGCGGCGACGGATATTTCCTGAGCCGCGTCGAGAACGGCCCGCAGAGCGATTACAACTATATCGCGTGGAACGATGGCAGCTATTCGCCGCACAACGCGTTCGAGTCCACGTTCTCTGAAGGGGACGAGTTCGATCACAATATCGCTGACCACAGCGATTACGGCTTCTGGCTCGGCTTTTCGCGCGACACAACGATCGCGGACAATCACATCGAAGGCTCGAAGCGCGACGGCATTGCCATCGAGCACGGCAGCGGTAACAATATCGCGCGGAATCAGATCACCGCGAACGGCACATCGGGCATTCGGCTTTTCGGCAGCGGTACCGCGCCCGACCCGAGCGAACGCTACGCCATCCTCGAAAACAATTTCACGGGCAATCCTGCGGCGTTGATCCTCGAACGAACGCAGGATGTTTCCGTCACGGCGAATACGTTCGCGAATAACAAAGTGGGATTAAAGCTGGAATCCGGCAATGCCCGCATCGGGCTGCAGAAGAACCGTTTTACCCCTCAGACGGCAAAGAAGATCGAAGCCGCCGACCGCTCCGCGGTCACCGTACAAGTACCGTGAAACGCAACTACCGCGCCGCGCGCTTCAGCGTTTCGCGGGCGTGGCCGCTGCCGGGAGCGGTGGCGAACATTGTTGGCCGCTCATCACCGCGCAACGCGAGGCAAATCTTCCAGATATCGCCGTCCAGTTCGTAGATGCCGGGCGACGTAATCCCTTTTTCTGGGCCGGCAGTGAAGTTCATGTTGAAGGTCTTGGGAGATTTGGCCGAGTCCACCTCGAACGTGCCTTCATACGTCGCGCCCATGGCCTGCGAGACAAAATTGCCGTCGTGGATGACGATTCTTGCCGCGCCCAGCATCCCGGCGGGGACGGTCTGCCCGTCGATCTCGAGAGAGATGATGTTCCAGGTTCCCTGAAGATTCTGCAAATCATCGCTCATCGGCGCCTCGCGTAAAAAGATTCCGAGGAGTATACGACATTCGTGAAGATCAGCGGCGAGTTGGCCGCAGTCCATCAGGCGCAGCCATCGCGAACTCAGTGCGGCTAGCGGCTCGGACTGTCGCCGTTGCCAGGCACGAGTTCGGGGTGCTCTTTCTTGACCTCGTCCTCGGCTTGCTTCGTCAGTTTCATCACGACGGGCATGAACGCTTGCATCGCTTCCACGGCAATCTTGGTTTGGTTTTGCAGGGTTTTCCGACCGACTGGCGATTCGTAAAATGCAATCATTGCGTTGATATCTTCCAGCGTGTAGTACTCGTCGTAGATGGGAACGTAGAGGGCCGCAAAATCCACGATCTCCATCTTCGAGATCAGGCGTTCGTTGAGCAGGGCAGAGTACTTCTGCGACCGCGCGGCAAGGTCAGGTGACATCCCGTCTTTAGGTAGCATGTTGGCCATGGAATCCGTAAGCGATTTCTGCGTCGGTCCCATCATCGCGCGCATCATCTGAGGAGCTTGCTGGGTAATGCCCATTACGTCCAACAAGTGATGAATCTGCGCGATCTTCGCCGCGTCGGGTTGCCCTGCGCCGGCAGGCGGCACGGACTGTTGCGATTGGCCCTGCGGTTGGTTTTGTGCGACGGCCTGAATCGTACCTGCAATCGAAAGAAGAAGCGCCAGGCACAGTTTCATGCGGATCATCTTATGTGCAACGTTAGCTGCGGCGATAGTATGCAACGAGTAGAAGGGCGCTGAGCCGAACAAGCCGCGAGACAACTTTATAGCTACGACATCTTGGAGATCATTGGCCGGATTCCTGGCTGGCGCGGATTTCCTGCCAGCGGCGCGGGCGCTTGCCCTGTTGCAATACCTTTTTGCGCAGGCGGATGGATTTCGGGGTGATCTCGACGAATTCGTCGTCGGCAATGAATTCAATGGCTTGCTCGAGGCTCAATTCGCGGTGGGGAATCAAGCGGATCGCTTCGTCGGCGCTGGACGAGCGCATGTTCGTAAGCTTCTTTTCCCTTGTGACGTTGACGTCCATGTCTTCTTCGCGCGTATTTTCGCCGACGATCATACCTTCGTAGACCTCGACGGTCGGGCCTATGAAAAGCTCGCCGCGCTCCTGCAAATTCCACAGTGCGAAGGCGGTCGAAGGACCGGAACGGTCGGCGACGAGCGCGCCCGTGGGGCGCAGCGCCATGTCTCCCGCGTAGTCCATCCAACCGTCAAAAATGGAGTGAAGAATTGCCGTGCCGCGCGTTTCGGTGAGCAGCAGACCTCGCAAGCCAATCAAACCACGCGCGGGAATGCGAAACTCCATGCGTACGCGTCCAGAGCCGTGGCCGCTGTGCTGGCTGGTCCTGACCATCTCGCCCTTACGGATGCCAAGGGTCTGCAGGATCACGCCAATAAAGGCTTCGGGAACGTCCACCACCAGCCGCTCGACCGGCTCCTGTTTGACGCCTTTGACTGAACGCACGACGATTTCGGGCTTGCCTACCATCAGCTCGAAACCTTCGCGGCGCATCGTCTCGATCAGGATCGCGAGCTGTAGTTCGCCGCGCCCAAGCACGCGAAAGGACTCCGGTGTTTCCGTGTCGTCCACGCGGATGCTCACGTTGATGAGCAATTCTTTTTGCAGGCGGTCGCGCAGATTGCGCGAGGTGACAAGCTTGCCTTCGCGGCCGGACATCGGGCCGTTATTGACGGTGAAGATCATGGCGAGCGTGGGCTCGTCAATGGTGAGCGGATCGAGTGGCGCGGGATCGGTGAGACTTGTTAGGCCTTCACCAATCTGGATGCCCTCCACACCCGCAATCGCGGCGATGTCCCCGGCAACGACGGCCTCGGCCTCGTCGCGCGCCAGCCCGCGAAACGTGTAGAGCTTGGTGATGCGCGTGGCGATCATGGTGCCGTCCAGCTTGCTGATGCCCACCTCTTCGCCGCGGCGTAGCGTGCCGTTGAAGACGCGTCCAATGGCGATCCGGCCCAGATAATCGCTGTAATCGACGTTCATCACCTGCACTTGCAGGATAGATTCAGGATCGCCTGTCGGTGCGGGAATGGATTTCACGATGGCTTCAAACAGCGGCTTCAAATCTTGTGAAGAATCGTCTTGCTGGTTATGCGCAACACCTTCTCGCGCATTCGTATAAATCACTGGAAAATCGAGCTGGTCCTCGCTCGCGTCGAGATCAATGAAGAGATCGTAGATTTCGTCGAGGACTTCCTTGGGGCGCGCGTCGGGCCGATCAATCTTATTGAGCACGACGATCGGCGGCAGCTTTGCGGCGAGTGCTTTCTGCAAAACGTAGCGAGTCTGCGGGAGCGGGCCTTCGCTGGCGTCCACGAGGAGAAGAACTCCATCCACCATACGCAGCGCGCGCTCGACCTCGCCTCCGAAATCGCTATGGCCCGGCGTATCCACGATATTGATCTTCATGTCGTGAAAGAAGAGCGCCGTGTTCTTTGCAAGAATGGTGATGCCGCGCTCGCGCTCGAGATCGTTTGAGTCCATCACGCGCTCGACCATTTCTTGATTGGCGCGGAAGATGCCGCTCTGGCGGAGCATAGCATCCACCAACGTGGTCTTGCCGTGATCCACGTGGGCGATGATGGCGATATTGCGGATATTAGTGCTCATAGCTCTGCTATAGGCGCAACCCGGGCGCTCGAAATCTCAGTGCAAATCGTTGTATGCGAGAGAAGGCGCGCAAACAAGAATAGCTGCTGAGGGGAAACGAGAAGCCCCGGACGAAGCTTCCCGTACCGCCAAATGCCATCGGACCTATATATCGTAACAGAAGAGTGGTTCTTTGAGCCAGCGCCGGTTGCAGCGCCCGTTCGCAGTGTGCGCGTCAGCCTGCCCATGCCGGAGCCGGACGATAGCACGCAGCATTTCTAAATTTGCGACGCGTGCTGAGCGGCGGAGTTGGCAGTAGCACGTTTCGTCCAGTAGCGGGAGAGGCCGAACCAGCCCAGCGTGGGATTTGCGCCCAGGGTGTAGCGCTTGGCATCTTCCAGAGGCCGGCGTGGTCCAGATGAATGTGGGTCAGAAAAAGCGCGGTCAGATCCTTCGTCGAGAGTCCGCACCCGGCGAGTTCCCGCCGCAGCGTCGGCAGGCAGTTCGATGGACCGCAATCCACCAGCGCCAGTTCGCCCCCGCCTTCGAGCAGGCACGGACCGATGGCTTCGCGATAGCCAAGAAACTCAAGATCAATCAAATTGGTGCCGGACGCGATGGTTTGCAATGGCAGGAACCTATCGTACCGTGCGCAGCGGCTCGTTCAAATGCGAGTATCCGCTGAACCGCGACTCGGGTCGCGCGAGACTCATCTGCAAGCACAGCATCTAATGTTTGTAGGATAATGGCTCAGGCCTGCCCGCGCGCCCATAAGCGCGCGCCGCGTATATGAGGCTGCTCAGGTGAATCGTGCGCATAGCAATCGCTGCCGACCATGAAGGCTTTGAATTGAAGTCAGATCTTGCCACCTGGCTGGCGCAACTTGGCCATGCGGTGCAGGACTTCGGGACAAACAGCACGGCTCCTGTGGATTACCCGGACTACGCCGAGGCGGTTGGCTTGGCGGTGATTAGTGACGGCGCAGACCGAGCCATCTTGGTCTGCGGTAGCGGTGTCGGTGCTGCCGTCGCCGCCAACAAGATTCCTGGAATCCGCTGCTCCGTTTGCCATGACACTTACTCGGCCCATCAGTCGGTTGAACATGACAACATCAACGTCCTCGCGCTGGGGTCGCGCGTGATCGGCTCCGCGCTGGCGCGCGAACTGGTGACTGCATGGCTCAACGCCCGATTCACCGGTGAGGCCAGGCACGTCCGGCGCCTCAGCAAGATTCGAAAACTCGAGGAAGAGTTTGCAAGCCGGCTCGCGCCGGAAAAGGAGTCCGCGAAATGACCACTCCCGCCCAGACGACACTTGGGGAGACCAGTCCACAAGCCAGGAATCCACTGAAGGAGCTGGAAGCCTTGGGGCAATCCGTGTGGCTCGATTTCATTCGCCGCAACCTGATCACGACAGGCGAGTTGAAACGCATGGTCGAACAGGACGGCCTTTCTGGAGTCACGTCGAATCCCTCGATTTTTGAGAAAGCCATCTCCGGAAGCACGGATTATGCGGAATTCATCGCGCAACTCGAAGCGCAAAGAGATGAAACGGAGCATAGCCTCAGCGCGGGCGAGGTCTTTGAAGCGTTGGCGGTACGCGATATTCAGGACGCCGCGGACATCTTGCGGCCTGTGTACGAACGTTCCCAAAGACACGACGGATATGTGAGCATCGAAGTCTCCCCGCTTCTCGCGCACGAGACTGAAAAAACCATGACGGAGGCGCGCCGCCTGTGGAAAGAGGTCGGGCGCCCAAACGTGATGATCAAGGTGCCGGGGACGCCGGAAGGAGTGCCGGCGATCCAGCAGCTCATCAGCGAAGGGATTAACGTCAACGTGACACTGCTCTTCGCGCGGGAAGCGTACGAAAAAGTGGCGGAAGCTTTTCTGGCGGGGTTGGAGAAGCGCGCGACGCAGGGCCAGGACGTCAGCCCCGTGGCCAGTGTGGCGAGCTTCTTCGTCAGCCGCATTGACACGCTGGTGGATCGCCTACTGGCCGAGAAGATCAAGGCCACGTCAAACGGCGAAGAGCAGGCGCGGCTCAAGGCTCTGCTGGGGAAGGCGGCCATCGCGAACGCACGATTGGCATACCAGTTCTACAAACGCGAATTCAGCGGGCCGCGATGGGGGAAGTTGCGGTCTCGCGGCGCGCAGACGCAGCGGCTGCTTTGGGCGAGCACCTCCACGAAAAACCCGGCTTATCGCGACGTGCTTTACGTGGAAGAGCTGATCGGACCGGATACCGTGGATACAATACCGCCCGCCACGATGGACGCCTTCCGCGAGCACGGTAAGGCGGAGCTGACGATCGAAAAAGACATTCCCGGAGCCGAGCAGACATTGGCAAATCTCGAGAGCGCGGGCATCTCGATGAAGCAAGTGACCGATGAAGTGCTCGAAGAGGGCGTCAAGCTGTTTGCGGACGCTTTCGAAAAGCTTCTTGAGGCCATTGGCAAGAATCGAACGCAGCCGGTACCGCCGCAGGTTTACCGCCAGGCACAGAGCTTGTCGGGCGATCTCGAAGGCGCCGTGAAGTCTACGGTTGACGACTGGACCATGTCCGGCAAAGTGCGCAAGCTGTGGGCGCGCGACGCTTCTCTGTGGACCGGCACCGACGAAGGCCAGTGGCTCGGCTGGCTCGACATTGTGGACAAGCAACTCCAGCAGGCGGGCAACTTCAAGAGCCTTGCGGAGCAAATTAAGAAAGCCGGCTTCACGCATGCCTTGCTAATGGGCATGGGTGGGTCGAGCTTGTGCCCGGAAGTGCTAAAGCTCACCTTCGGGCGCATTGACGGCTTTCCGGAGATGCTCGTACTCGATTCCACGGACCCGGCACAGATCCGTGCGATCGAAAAAAAACTGGATTTGAGCAAGACAATTTTCATCGTCTCAAGCAAGTCAGGCACGACACTCGAACCAAACATCTTCCAACAGTATTTCTACGAGCGCGCGAAACAGGCGCTAGGCGGCAAGGATCCGGGCGACCGGTTTATTGCGATCACCGATCCGGGATCGCCTCTCGAGAAGGTTGCGGCTTCGCTGGATTTCCGGCAAGTCGCCCATGGAGTTCCGAGCATCGGCGGCCGGTATTCGGCACTTTCAGATTTTGGGATGGTTCCCGCCGCGGTTCAGGGCATGGACGTAGCGCGTTTTCTGGAGCGTGCCTCGGAAATGGTGCACGCTTGCGACGTCTCCGCGCCTGCCGATAACAATCCCGCTGTGCAACTGGGTGCGGTGCTGGGGATGCTCGCGAAACGCGGCCGCGACAAGGTCACGCTCATCACTTCGCCCGGCATCGCAGACCTCGGGGCCTGGCTCGAACAGTTGCTGGCCGAATCCACGGGCAAACAGGGCAAGGGAATAATTCCGGTGGACCGCGAATCGCTGGGCGAGCCGGAGGTTTACGGCAATGATCGTCTTTTTGTGTATCTCCGCTTAACCTCGGCGCCCTCGACGGCGCAGGACGCAGCCTTGAAAAAGATTGAGGATGCAGGGCAACCCGTCGTGCATATCCCTGTGGCTGACGTCTACGACCTGGGGCAGGAATTCTTTCGGTGGGAGATGGCAACGGCGGTGGCCGGCTCAATTCTCGGGATCAACCCGTTCAACCAACCCGACGTGGAGGCCAGCAAGGACGAAACGCGCAAGCTGACTTCGGAGTATGAAAAGACCGGCGCTTTGCCAGCGGAGAAGCCGTTCTTCGAAGGCGGCGGTGTGCGGCTTTTTGCCGACGAACGGAACGCTGAGGAATTGCGGCAGGCCGTCGGCGCAGAGGCTTCCTTGGCAAACTATTTGCGTGCGCACCTGGCACGTCTAGAAGGCGGCGATTACTTCGCCATATTGGGTTATATCCAGATGAACGAGGCCCACGAACGCGCGCTGCAAATGGTTCGCCACGCCGTGCGCAATGCGAAGCATGTAGCCACGTGCCTGGGCTTCGGGCCGCGCTTCCAGCACTCCACCGGGCAGGCCTATAAGGGCGGGCCAAATACAGGTGTGTTTTTGCAGGTCACTTGCGACGAGGCGGAGGATTTGCCGATTCCCGGGCAAAAGTTTACGTTTGGAATTGTAAAGGCGGCGCAGGCGCGGGGCGATTTCGCAGTGCTGGCCGAGCGCGGACGCCGGGCATTGCGCGTGCATCTGGGCAAGGATGTCGCGGCCGGGCTGGCGGCGCTGCTGGCGGGAACGCGAGAAGCGCTGAAAGCGATCGAGACGATGTAGTATCCGGTCAGCAAAGCCACACTTTTTCATCAAACGTGCGCCCTGCATTCATGTCACAGCCGTAAACTGGCGCGATTCCCGTCAAAGGAGCAGGTCAGCATGCAAATTGGTATGGTCGGATTAGGACGCACGGGCGGCAACATGGTGCGCCCGGCTGATGCGCGGAGGGCACCAGTGCGTAATGAGCGATCTGACCGCAGCGAACGTCGCGAAACTTGCGAGCGAGGGAGCAACCGCGCGGAAGCGTGGTCAGCTCATGGCTGCTTGCTTTTACCGCAATGGCGCTCACGGAGAACCCATCGCTTTCGGAATACACTGGTGATGTCGCGGACTCCGGTGAAGGCCGCTGGACGGTCGAGGCCGCAGTCGCTGAAGCAGTCCCTGCAGAGGTCATCACCGCGGCCCCGTATACGCGCTTTCGTTCGCGGCAGCAGCACACCTTCGCCGAGAAAATGCTTTCCGCCATGCGGCAAAAGTTCGGCGGTCACGTAGAAGTCGCGGCTGGAAAATCATAGGTCTGGTCACTGCCCGCCGCAACGATGCGGTGCAAGCAGTTTGTGAAGCGGATTCAGCGGAGAGGGATCGCCAGCTTATTCGCGCGCTCAAGGAGAGTTCCGGAATGGTTTCGGAGACAACGCAGACAGTTGCGGAGAACGAAAGCGAGCGAATCACACCGGGCCGGCCCAGCGGCCCGTGCCTCATGGTTGTGTTCGGCGCGGGCGGCGATCTCACCAAACGAAAGCTTTTTCCGGCGCTGTACAACCTCGCCCAGGAAAAACTCTTGCCGGAGAAATTCGCCGTTCTAGGTTTTAGCCGAACCGCGTACTCGAACGAAGACTTCCGCAAGCAGATGGGCGACGCGTTGCAGGAGTTCTTGTCCGAAAGGATTGATGCGAAGACGCGCGATTGGCTGCTGAGCCGGCTCTATTATTTCGCCGGCGCTTTCAATGATGACGCGGCCTTCGGCCAATTCAGAGACCTGCTTGCCAAGCTCGACGAGGAGCATGCCACGGGGGGCAATTTTCTTCACTACCTTGCTATCGCGCCAGACTTTTTCAGCGTCGTCGTAAATCAACTAAGCAAGGCGGGCCTCGTGGACGAGTCTGCGGGCCATTGGCGGCGCGTGATTATTGAAAAGCCGTTTGGCCGCGACCTTGCGTCCGCGAAAACCCTCAATCGCGAAATCCAGCAGGAATTGCGCGAAGATCAAATCTACCGTATTGACCATTACCTCGGGAAGGAAACCGTCCAGAACATCCTCGCGCTGCGTTTTGCCAACGGCATTTTCGAGCCAACCTGGAACCGCCGGTACATTGACCATGTGCAGATCACGGTTGCGGAGCAGGTCGGCGTGGAAATGCGCGGCGGTTATTACGATGAGGCGGGCGCCCTGCGGGACATGGTGCCCAACCACATCTTCCAGCTCATCTCGTTGATGGCCATGGAGCCGCCGAGCTCGTTCGATGCCAACGTTGTCCGCGACGAGCAGACCAAAGTCTTGCGCGCCATTCCGCCGATGAGCGAACAGGACGTGCTCAATCGCGCCGTGCGAGGACAATACGGCCCGGGCGTAGTGGACGATAAACGCGTGCCGGGCTACCGCTCGGAAAGCCGTGTGGATCCGCATTCGGCTACCGAAAGCTTCGTCGCGATGAAGCTGCAGATCGAGAATTGGCGCTGGGCCGACGTGCCCTTTTACATACGCACCGGCAAACGCCTGAAAGATCGCATCACCGAGATCGTGATTCAGTACCGCCGCGTGCCGCTCCTGCTGTTTCGCAAGACATCGGCCGAAAAGCTCTCTCCAAATCAATTGGTCCTGCACATCCAGCCCAAGGAAGGGATTTCAATGCAATTTATGGCGAAGATTCCCGGGCCGATTGTGCGGCTGGACTCCGTCAACATGGATTTTCGCTACGAGGATTATTTCAAGAGCGAACCCAGCACGGGCTACGAGCGGCTGCTTTATGACTGCATGATCGGCGACGCCACGTTGTTTCAACGAGCCGACACGGTCGAAATCGCATGGAATGTGGTGCAGCCCGCTCTCGACGTATGGACCGCGTTGCCGCCGCGAAACTTCCCGAATTATTCCGCTGGAAGCTGGGGGCCGCGCGAGTCGGATGAATTGATCGAACGCGACGGACGCCGCTGGCGGAACACCTAGAATGCCTCCTGCCCCCACTCCTCGGGAAATTGCTCCGGGCGTGCTCGTCTTCGCGGAAGCCGCCAGCGTGGCGCGGGCTGCTGCGGAGCGATTCGTTGCCGATTCGCTTGCCGCGTTGAGCGAGCGCGAATTCTTTCGCGTTGCACTTTCGGGCGGCAACACTCCAAAGGAGATGTACCGCCTTCTTGCGTCGCCGGAATTTCAGGTGCAGGTGGATTGGGGTCGCGTCCAGGTTTTCTGGGGCGATGAGCGCTGCGTCCCGCCCGATAATCCCGACAGCAATTACGGCATGGCGCGAGCTGCGCTGCTCGATGCGGTCGCGATTCCCACTAAGAATGTCTTTCGGATGCCCGCGGACCGCTCCGATCTGGACGCCGCGGCAGATGAGTATGCCGGGCAGCTTCGGAACGCCCTGCCTCTGGACGTCTACGGCGTTCCGCGCTTCGACCTGGTGCTGCTCGGACTCGGTCCGGACGGCCATACCGCTTCACTTTTCCCCGGCACCACGGCACTTGGCGAAACGCATCGCTTGGTGTGCGCTCCCTTCGTGCCGAAGTTCGGCGCGTACCGGATGACGCTGACCTACCCGGTGCTCAACGCGGCCAGAGAAATACTGTTCCTGGTGACCGGTTCCGAAAAGGCGGAGCCCCTTGCCACGGTGATTTCTCGCACCGGGAATCCGCCATTGCCCGCGGCGCGCGTTCAGCCTCGCGACGGGACTCTGGTCTTCTTTACCGACGTGGCCGCTGCCGCGCGGCTCGCAGGGAATGCCCAACCGACGTAAGGAGCAGGAAAGATGATCTTGGCCGGAGATATCGGCGGCACGAATACCCGTCTGGCCCTGTTCGAGATGAAGGATGGGCAGCCACAAGCCATTGCCGAAGAGATCTATCCGAGCCACGATTATGGGGGTCTTGAAGAGATCATTGAGAAATTTCTGCGCGCGCATCCTGCCAAGGTCGATTCCGCAGGCATTGGCATCGCCGGTCCGATCCGCGACGGCCGGTGTGTCGCGACGAATTTGCCATGGGTTGTGGATTGCCGGACGATCGTTGCTCGCATCGGTGTGCCAGACGTTGTTCTTCTAAACGACCTCGAATCGAATGCCTACGGCATCGCCACGCTGTCTCCCTCCGATTTCCTCGTTCTGCAGGGGGGCGCGGCCAATCCGGCTGGAAATGCCGCGGTGATTTCGGCCGGTACGGGACTTGGCGAGGCTGGGCTTTATTGGGATGGCGCCCAATTGCATCCTTTTCCGAGCGAAGGAGGCCATTCGAGTTTCGCGCCGGACGGCGGCCTGGCTTTCGAATTGCTGCAATATCTGGCCAAGCGCTACGGACACGTGAGCTGCGAGCGCGTGCTGTCCGGTCCGGGCCTGCACAACATTTTCGGATTTCTGTGCGACACCGGGCGCGGCCACGCGCCGGATTGGCTCATCGAGGAAATGCGCACCGGCGATCCCGCCGCCATCATCTCGCGTGCTGCCCTCGACAATCGCTCCGACCTTTGCACGCAGGCACTAGACCTGTTTGTCCGCGCATACGGGGCCGAAGCAGGCAATCTCGCACTCAAGGTGCTGGCCACGGGCGGCGTCTACCTGGGCGGCGGCATCGCGCCCAAGATTCGCCAGAAGCTGCAAGATGGCGCGTTTATCGAGGCCTTTCTGGAGAAGGGCCGCATGCGTTTGCTGCTGGAAACGATTCCGATTCGAATCATCCTCAACGAAAACACAGCCCTCCGCGGCGCCGCGCGCGGAGCATGGCTGCGCACGGCCACAGTGCCAGAGGCTACGCAGGCTTAGCGGCGTCGGCTGCGACGTCCGTTCCCGCCGCAAACATTGGCAGAACCGAGCAGCGGGGCAAGTTTAGATCACCTCGTTATAGGTTTTCTCTCCAAGCAGGTTACTGATTGGATTCCAAAAAGGCACGTCTTCACGAAAGTCTAAATAGCTGATAAGAATACAGATAACTAGTGAACGGCTGTCCCTCACCTGCCCCCGCGTACTATTGACCCGTTTCGCGTCCCCCTACTAATATGCTTTCCGAGACGTGGTCACATACCTCTCGCTTGGGCTTTTATCGCCAGCGCCGCCGCGTTTCTACTAGGCCATTGGGGTAGTTTGGGGGCCGTTCGCACCGTGTCCGTGTCTCACGACTCTGTAAAAGAATCTAGGCTGCTAAGTAAGCGACGGGGTGTCCGCGTGAACTCGCGTGTCCCGGTAACGGTGGCGTGGGATGCCGCCGGCCATTCGCGCGAAGTGCAGGTTCACACGCGGGTCGTGGGTCCCTATGGGTGCCTTGCCGTGATTCCGCAGGACTTTCCTCTGGAAATGGCGGTCGAAATCATCAACCGGGCCAATGACCGCGCCAACTCTGCCGTCATCGTTTGGAAGGGCAACGAACGCGTCGAAGGCTGGGAGTATGGGATTGAACTGATCGAGCCTGAAATGGATTTCTGGGGGCTGGAACTCTGACGCCTACGAAGACACCTGCGAAACAGCCGGCGCCGGTTCCCAATCGCTCCACGCTTCGCGGCGAAGAGCGGCGGCGCAGCCAACGCGTGATGCTCCGCGTGCCGGTGACGGTCCACCTGACGGTCGCCGGCAAGCCGGTGACCATCGAATCGCACACGCTTGTGGTGAATAGCCATGGAGCGATGCTCTGCCTTGCGCAACACCTCGGCGTTGACACGCGCATGGAAGTGGAGCACAAGGGCACGAAAGAACGGCGCTCCGGCCGCGTCACTCGCCAGCCGCAGACCTCTCCCGAAGGGTATCTTGTCCCGGTCGAATTCGACGACCCAAGCGGAGATTTTTGGCACGTCTCCTTCCCGCCAGCCGACTGGAAGCCTCTCGAAGGCTGAGAATTACTCCAGCGGCAGCCAGCCCCGCCGCTTGCAACCTTTTCCCGCCGTCCGGGTTGATATCCGCTAGCTCTTGCTGATCGAGCAGGCGTGGGGGTGTGTCAATGGTAAGCCAATGGATCCAAACGGATGGCGGCGTGCGGCTCGCGCAAGAAAGCAACCTACCCCGGTCGCGCCGCATCATTTCGTGGGACAATTCATTTCAGAGCGCTTGGATGCGAGCGCCAAGCGGTTTTTGAATTCCTTGATAACCAAAGCGTCTTATAGCAGCATCACCGGGCAGTACAATCGCACAACTGGGTACGGGTGCCGACGAATGCGAATCAAGACGATTTCCAATTGGAAGAATGCGCTGGCCATTGCAGTTTCGCTTCTTGCTGCCACGCACGTTGCAGCGCAGACGCATGGAATCCAGCGTATCACGCAAAAGATTGACGAGAAGAATCTCGTCACGCTAAAGGGAAACACGCACCCTCTGGCTCAGTCCAGATATGACCAGGGTGCTGCGCCGGATAGCCTGCCGTTAAATCGTATGATGCTTGTCCTGCAACGAAGCTCCAGTCAGGAAACGGCGCTCCAGCAACTGATCGACCAGCAGCAGGACAAATCGTCGGCCAATTACCACAAGTGGCTCACCCCTGCCCAATTTGGCGCGCAGTTCGGCCCCGCCGATGCCGACATACAGACGGTGACGAGTTGGCTTCAGACTCAGGGATTCACGGTGAATCACGTCTCTGCGGGCAAAACGATCATTGAGTTCAACGGAAACGCAGGGCTCGTACGCCAGGCCTTCCACACCGAGATTCACCGCTACGTCGTCAAAGGCGAAGATCACTGGGCGAATAACGCCGATCCACAGATTCCGGCGGCGTTGGCGCCGGTGGTCGCCGGGATTAACTCCCTGCACAACTTTTTCCGCAAGCCGCTGTCACGCAAATTAGGGACTTTCTCTCGCGCTCAGGCGACAGGTGCGGTCACGCCGCTGTTTTCCTACGCGGGCGGAAACGGCACGCTGAACGCGCTCGGTCCCTGCGATTTCGCCGCAATCTATAACATTTTGCCTTTGTGGAATACGAGCCTTGCCAATTGCGGCACGAGTGCCATGCCCGCGAGTTCGAATGACGGTACGGGCCAGCAAGTTGCCATCGTCGCGGAGACGGATATCAATCCCACCGACGTTGCGAATTTTCGCCAGCAATTTGGGCTGCCGACGACCGGCTACACTCAGCCTGCAGGTTGCTCGCAATTCTATGCGAATGTTTGTCTGATCCTAGACGGGCCCGACCCGGGTATCACAGACGAGGAAACGGAAGCCGATCTGGATGTGCAATGGTCCGGAGCGACCGCCAAAGGCGCCGTGATTGATTTTGTCGTCTCCGAATCCACGGAAACCGACCAGGGGATTGATCTCTCCGCCGAATACATCATTGACAACAACATCGCCCACGTGATGAGTGAGAGCTATGGAGCTTGCGAGTACTCTATTGGGACCACCGGCAACGAATTCTACAGCTTCTTGTGGGAGCAGGCCGCTGCGCAGGGCATGACGGTTATCATCTCCGCGGGGGATGAAGGATCAGCGGGCTGCGACGATCCTGACCTGCCTTCTCCAAACGTTGCAGAGGGTGGCCTGGCCGTGAATGGTCTTGCCTCGACCCCTTACAACGTTGCTATCGGCGGGACGGACTTCGATATCAGCGTTGCCAACTATCAATCCACTTACTGGAGCGCATCGGCCAGCAATCCTAGCACGCAGGCCAACCCGGTCAGCGCGAAGGGTTACATCCCGGAAACAACATGGAACGACACCTGCGCGCAGACAGGCTTGTCGTGTAGTGCCCCCCCGAACCAGGACTACATCAGCGTTGTGGGCGGTGGCGGAGGGGAGAGTAACTGCGAGGGCGCCAACGCGCAGGGTAATTGCGTGGGCTACGCGAAGCCGCCCTGGCAGACCGGAACCGGAGTTCCGAACGACAGTGTACGCGATGTTCCGGACATCTCGTTTTTTGCGGCTGATGGCTTCGTGAGCGGCAGCTTTTACATTGTTTGTCAGCAGGATCAGGATCCCAATGGAGCCACCGCGGGCTGCAACCTGAGCGCGCCTTTTACGGACTTCGTAGGCGTCGGCGGGACCTCCTCGGGGGCGCCGGCTTTCGCCGGAATCATGGCGATGGTAAATCAAAAGACCGCCTCGCAAGGGCAGGGCAATGCAAATTACATCCTTTACCGCTTGGCCGCGAGCGAGACCGGGAACTGCAACTCTTCCAGCGGTTCAGCTTCCACCTGCGTTTTTAATGACATCACCAAGGGAAATAACTCGGTTCCATGCGAGGTGGGGTCCCTCAATTGCGGCAATACAACCAGCAACACCGATATCCTCGTGAGCGGAGCGACCGCCGGCTTCACAACGGGAACTGGATACGATTTGGCAACCGGCCTGGGCACGCTAAACGCCTATAACCTGGTGCAAGACTGGTCGAGCGTCAGTTTCACTGCGACGAACACCGTGCTCACGCTCAATCCCACCACGCTGACGCACGGCGCTTCGGTGACTGCGGGCGTCACCGTCACACCTGACCCGGTCGTTGCGTCCAGCACGAGACCCGAGGATGTGACGCTGCTTTCCGATACGCCCAATGGCTCGATCGGCCCGCTGCTAACCGGGTCAGGCAACAATGCCAGTTATACTTTCAATTTGAACACCAATGGAACGCTCACGGGCACGACCACCTATCTGCCGGGCGGGACCTATCAAGTCACTGCGCGCTATGCGGGAGACGGACTCTACGGCGCGAGCACATCGACTCCCGTCAACGTGACGGTCAATCCTGAACCGAGCACGACTCTTATTTCCACGCTCAACGTAAATCTTTTGTCAGGGGCAGTAAACAACGTAATATCAGACACTTACGGAGATTTTGATCTGATTCGTGTGGATGTCGTCGGCACCGCCAGCGATAAGCTCGGCGAGACGAGTTGCGAGAACACCGACGAGACCTGCGCGACAGGAACCGCAACCTTGCTCGATAACGGTCAGCCGCTCGATCCGGGCATGTTCCCGGGAGGCAAGCTCACCCTGAATGCCGCGGGTTATGCTGAAGTGCAGACCACCCTTCAAGTCGGTCCCGGCGCCATTTTCATCCCGGCGCTCACGGTGGGCTCGCACAGCTTCCAAGCGACTTACAGCGGCGACCCGAGCTTTAACGCCAGTACGTCCGCGGCGGTGCCTTTTACCGTCACTCAGGCGGTGACCGGGACCGCAATCACGTCGAGTCCGACGAGCGTGCAATCAGGCGCGACGTTCTCCGTTACCGCGACCGTTTCCACCGCCGGTTTTGGCAACGCTCCGACCGGAACGGTCACGTTTACGGCTGGCGGTCAGACTTTGCCCGGCACGGTGACGTTGACTCCTCTTTCGCCGACCGTGACGTCGTTCTCGGCCCTACAGGCCACCTTAACCGGCGCGTCGATCACAACCTCGGGTAGCTTGACGATTACAGCGACGTACAGCGGAGATGCCAACTATATCGGCTCAAGCGGTACGGCGCCCATCACCGTGACGGGCGGCAATGCCAAATTCACCGTCTCGGCTAACCCAACTTCGATCACCATAGCAACGCCGGGACAGCCCGGCACGACCACCGCAACCGTGGCAGCCAATGGCTTCACCGGGACGGTGAGTTTGACTTGCAGCGTTTCGCCAACCAACGGAACCGATCCACCCACGTGCTCGATGAGCCCCGCTTCGGTGACGCTCGCGAGCGGAACGGCCACCGCCCCTTCGACTTTGGCCGTGGCCACAACCGCGGCATCCGCCATCTATAAGCCGGGGAACGGGCCGATCTCGCCTGGCAGCTATCTACGCGCAAAAACGGCCGCGGCAGTTTTGGCGTGCGCACTGCTGCTCGTACTTGTGCTACCGGCGAAGAAGCGGCGTCTGAGCATGGTTCTGGGCCTGATGGTCTTCGCTGTAGCGCTTTGCGGAGAAGGATGCGGTGGTGGCGGGAGCGGCGGCGGCTTCAGCACGGGGAACCCCGGCACGGCGGTGGGTACGTATACCGTGACGATCACCGCCACGAGCGGCGGCACCACAGCAGCAACGACGGTTTCGCTCACTGTGAACTAGGTGAGATAGGGTCTTACGCAGCCGGGTGTGGTGTCCCACTTCGGGCGCCACACGCGGCGCGCACCGGCCGCAGGGAAATAGAACTCATAAATAATATACATTGTCAGTAACTATACGTCTGCGCTAGACTACCCGCCGTTTCCCGCTCAGCTTAAGAAATAGAGAAGGTCTCACTTCCTATAGTTCTTCGCGGCCCTGCGTGGGAACGCATTGCTCTTCGTCTTCGGGGGGAACATGACCGGCCCTTCTACCAGCGGCAGGCAAACTTGTTTCTTTGCACGGATTCCCAAGTCCCTCTTCTCAACCGAGTTCGAACCTCCGGCGATCTGTCGTTCCTTGCGACACAAGGCCATTCTGCTCATGGCTCTGGGGTTTTTCTGGTCTGCCAGCGCCCGAGCGCAGGAAAAGTCCTCTCCGAATGGACGGGGCGTGGGCGCCACAACGGATGGTCTGCAGGAACAAGTTACCGCAGCAAGAAAGCGAAGCGACTGGTTTCACCAGCAGCGCGCGTTTCCTCAGCCGCGCATTCCAGCCGGTGCCCGTTCGAAGGCGTTCGAACAGAAGCGCGCCTCGCTCGACCGACAAGGCGCGATGCACCCGGAAAAATTGCCAGGAAGCCAGGCGTCGCCGGCGGCCTCTCCATACGCCGGCCTCGCCTGGAAGCCAATTGGGCCTCAGCCCACTCAATCGGCTTCGAATGCTGTCGGCTCCTCTGGCCCAACCTCGGGCCGTGTGACCGCAATTGCGGTTGATCCGGGCGACGCCACCGGAAACACGGTGTTCCTGGCGGGAGCGCAAGGTGGCGTGTGGAAGAGCATCGATGGCGGGCAAAACTGGCAGCCGCTCACCGACAATCAGGCGTCTCTCGCGATGGGTTCGGTCGCGATTGCGCCTTCGAATGACAATATCATCTACGCCGGAACGGGCGAGGAGGCCGGCGAAGGGTTTGACGCCTACTACGGTGTAGGCGTCCTGAAGTCTCTTGATGGCGGCAACACCTGGGCGCTAACGTGCACCGGCTCCGAATTGGCGGCCAATACGACATGTCCCTTTGCCGGCCCCTTCAACGACGGCTTCTTTCCCGGCGGCGGCGCGCGGATCGGCTCCCTGGCTGTGAATCCATTGAACGCCAACCAAGTGCTTGCGGGTACCCAGATTTTCTTCAGCACGAAATCGCAGCCAGGCGAACCGGGAGTCTACTGCACGAATGACGGCGGAGCGACGTGGCAGATCTTGCCTGGAGTCCAGGGCGCCATGGCCACGGCCGTCTTTTTCGCGTCGCCGACGATAGCCTACGCGGCGTTGGGGTACTACTTGGGTGGCTCTTCGAACGGGATCTACGTCTCTGCCAATGCGAATCTCCCGTGTTCGCAGCAGACCTGGACGCAGGTAACCGCCAGCGGATTGCCCTCCCAGGCAAACGTTGGCCGGATTGAGCTGACATCTGCGGCGAGCAATGCCGCTGCGCCCGGCTACCTGCTCTACGCCGCTATTGCTGATGCCAATTCCGGTTCGAACAACTTGCTCGGCGTCTACCGCAGCGCCGATGGGGGGAACACATGGACAACAACGGCCGCGCCGGACTTTTGCACTCCACAATGCTGGTATGACCTTGTGTTGCGCGCCGATCCTGGCGACCCATCAGGCGCCACAGTCTTCGCCGGCGGCTCGGCAACTTCGAATGGGACACTTCTTCGAACGGCTGATGGAGGGAATACCTGGAGCCGCATTGACCAGGGCAGCGACGGAAGCAGTCTTCACCCCGACCACCACGCGATCACGTTCGCTGCCGCAGGCACAAGCCAAGAAGCCGTGTATGTTGGCAATGATGGCGGGGTCTGGAGCGCGACTTTCTCGACGGTTAGCGGCAACTTCCCGGCGGCCCCGGCCTGGAATGATCTGAATTCCACTCTTGCGTTGACGCAATTCTATCCGGGCCTATCCATTCATCCGTCCACTCCGTCACCCGCGTTTGGCGGGACGCAAGGCGACGATCTGCAAATGTACTCCGGCACCGCCGCTTGGACGGCACTCGGTTTATGCACCGACGGAGGCTATACGGCGGTGGACCCATTCGTGCCGAGCAATGTCTATGTAAGCTGCGCGATGACCACGGTTCCGTTTGTGGCGAAATCGGTTGAAGGTGGACAGCCGGGAAGCTATGCCGAGGCCGACAGAGGCATTTCGAACAGCGACCCGCTTTACCCCGTGCCGCCGCTCGTGCCCGATCCCTCGACGCAAAACCGTCTCTACTTCGGCACGAATCGCCTCTACCAAAGCAGTGATGATGCCAATACCTGGGCGCCTATATCCGGGAATCTGGCCAACTCGGTAGGGAACGGTTTTGCCCTCACTACGATTGCCGTGGACGCTTCGAATGCGGCTATCGTGTACACGGGCGCGCAAGACGGCACCGTGCAAGTTTCGAAAAACGTGGCTGCCGGCCAGAGCGCCACGTTCACGAACATTTCGAATGGCTTGCCTGAACGCGTTGTAACGAAGATCGTCGTTGATCCTAGCGATTCAACCGGCAATACGGCCTATGCGGCTTTCTCGGGATTTGCCGTGGACGCTTCGGCGGATGGCGCCGCGCTGGATTTGCAGGGGCATATTTTCAAGACAACCACAGGCGGCGCTTCGTGGAACGATGTGAGTTGCCATGGCTCGGACTGCTCGATACCAGGTTCGAACGACCTGCCGAACACTCCGGTGGATGATGTGGTGCTGGACCCGGATGACGCCGCACACAATACGTTGTATGCCGCCACGGATATCGGCGTCTTTGTGACCGCCGATGGCGGCGCCACCTGGAGCGTGCTGGGAACGGGGCTGCCCAACGTGGCCGTGCTGTCGCTTGTGTTGCACGAGCCTTCGCGCACGCTCCGCGCGGCCACCCACGGTCGCAGCGTGTGGGACCTGGCCCTGCCCGGTCTCACGAACACCGGGAGCTTTGCCCTCAGCTCGTTGAACCCCACGAGCGCTCAAGCCGGCTCGGGCAACTTCACGCTGACGGTAACCGGCCGGGGATTCACTTCGAATTCAGAGATCAATTGGAATGGCTCGGCGGCGGGCATCACGAATTTGGACGCATCTGGCACACCCACTGTTCTCGCGGGAACAATTTCGAACAGCCTGCTCGTGCCGGGCACCGCGCAAGTCACCATTACCGATCCGGGACAGTCGAATCCTTCGAACGCGCTGGCATTTTCCATTCTCGCTCCAAACAACCTCTCGGTGGCCACCGTTGTGCCCGCGTCGGTGAGCGTCGACGCGGCGGACACGGCAATCACCATCGCAGGAACAGGTTTCGCGCCAAAGGCCACGGTAACGTTCGAAGGAAGCACCTCTGGCGTAACCACCGCCTTGGTGAACGCCGCGGGCACGCAGATCACCGCGACGCTCAGCCACACTTTGCTGCAATTCGGCGGCGCCTTCTTGATCGGCGTGACGAATCCACCCCCGGGCGGCGGGGCGTCGCCGCAAACGGCCGTGTTCACCGTGAACAACACGACACCGCCCATCAACGACAATTTTGCGAATGCCATCACGATCTCCACAGCAATCTTCAGCAGCACGGTGGATAATTTTGCCGCCACAACGGAGACTACCGACCCGCAACCCTCTTGCGCGAGCAGCAGCGGAAACCCGCGAGGCAAAACGGTCTGGTGGAAATACACGGCGGGCGCAAGCAACGCCGTGACGGCGACAACTGCCGGCAGCACTTACGACACGCTTCTCGATGTAGTTACGGGGCTGCCGGGCGCTTTCGTCGAAGTCGCCTGCAATCACAACGTAGCGGGATCACACCAATCGGCTGCGGGCTTCACGGCGGTTACGGGGACGACGTACTACTTCATGGTTAGCGTGTTTGATGTGACGCAGACGGGGTCACCCGATCTGGAAAGCGGTGGGAAGACGGTTTTCAATCTTGCAGGGCCTCCGGCTGCGGGATTGGGCGCATCGCCAACCTTCGCGGCGGTCAACGCGGGCGGCACAGCCACGTTCACCATTGCGACGTTCAGCCCGCCGTTTACAGCGCAGGTCGCGCTCAGCGTCTCAGGCTGTCCGACGAACAGCACATGCACACTCGGCGCCACAACGGTCACGGCAAGCAGTGGCACGACGCTGACCGTTGTGACTTCGGCTACGAGCCGGGCGCTACCGACCCTGGATGATTGGCGGCACATCGTTCGAAAACGGACGCCTTCGTGGATGTTTACAATGGTGTTGCTGATTGCGGCTCTTTCTATCGGGCAGATGGTGCGCCGCCGGAGGGTTCCGGCCTTGCGGCTGAGCGCCATCCTGCTGTTGATTGCATTCGCCTCCGCCGGGTGCGGGCTCGGCGACTCGGGAGGCTCAATACCAGCCACGACGGACACGGGAACGCCGAGCGGCACCTATCCCATGGTCGTGACGGGGACTGCCGGAACGATCACATCCACGACCACAGTAACGGTGAACGTGAACTGAGGCTCTGCTACTGCAAATCCATCCTGAGAACATTCCAACGGTGGCGCAGAAGCAGCAACCTAAGCGAAGGGCAACGCGGCCAAGTCCACATTGCCGCCGGAGAGAATGATGCCGACACGCCGTCCTTCGGCACCGATGTGCCTATACAGTGCCGGAGCCGCCGCGACCGCGCCGGATGGTTCAACGACGAGTTTCATGCGTTCCCACAGGAGCCGCATGGCTGCAACAATCTCTTCTTCCGTGACCAGCGAGACTGCATTCACCAACCGCTCGAGGATCGCAAACGTCCGGGGCGCAAGAGAGGCCCGAAGGCCATCGGCGATTGTATCCGACCGATCCAGGGGAACGATCCTGTGGGCCTCGAGCGAACGATAAGTATCATCGGCCTGCTTTGGTTCACCGCCGATCACGCGAATTTGCGGGCGAAGACCGCGTGCGGACGTCGCCGTGCCCGAGAGCAAGCCGCCGCCGGAGACCGGGGCAATGATGAAATCGAGATCGGGCACATCTTCCAATAATTCCAGTGCCGCCGTTCCTTGGCCCGCGATCACGCGGTCATTATCGAAAGGATGGATGAGGACGCCGCCCGTGCGCGCCAGGATTTCCGCGGCACCCGCTTCCCGGGCCTGAACGGTCGGCTCGCAGAACGTGATCGTTCCGCCGTAAGCCTCCACGGCCTGGCATTTCACTTTTGGCGCATTCTTCGGCATGACGACGTAGGCCGGAATTCCTCGCTGGCGAGCGGCGCTTGAGAGCGCGGCGGCATGATTGCCGGAGGAATGCGTTACCACGCCGCGCGCGGCTTCCGCATCGGTCAGCGAAAAAACTGCGTTCGTCGCCCCGCGGATTTTGAAGGAGCCGGTACGCTGCAGGTTTTCACATTTGAAAAAAAGTTTGGCGCCGGCAATTTCATCGAGTGATGCCGAGGTCATCACCGGCGTGCGATGAATGTGCGGCGCAATGCGTTTGTGCGCCTCGCGTATGGTTTCGAGATCGAGTGCCGAGCTTTTCGCGGCCTGCGTCAAAGAATTCCTCCCAGATAAGGCGCCCTAGCGCGCGGCGGCCGGTGTTTGCAATGTTACCTTCGCCGCCGCCGAATTATCAAAGCGATCGAAGACACGGACGGCGATCGTGTGCTCGCCGGGCGTAAGGCTGCGCACCGAGAAATCGTAGTTCTCATCGGGCGAATCGCTCAACTGGCCCTGGGGCTCGACGAGCTTCCATTCTCCCGCATCAACACTGTATTCCGCGCGCGTGATGGCGCTGGAGGAATCTTTGGCGGTGAAATGGATTCTCGCCGTCTCACCTGCCGGCTGTGCTTCAAGACCGGCGACTGCCGGCGGCGTATTGTCCACGACGAAGCGGTCGCTTTCGCGCGAGGCCTCGAGCGCTTCGGCCGGCGGATTGGAGGGCGCGTCCGAGGCGACAATCTTCAGGTAGTAAGCGCCGTCGGCCATCGAAGCGGTATCCCATGAATAGAATTGATCGTGGACGTTGTCCTTGAGCAGTTTCCATTGTTTCTCGCCTTCGCCGCGATAAAAAACGCTGTAGATGAGGTCGTCATCGTTGTCATCCTGCGCGAGCCATAAGACCGATTGATAGCCTTTTTGCCAAGTGCCCTGCGGCGGCGGTTCAAATCGCGAAGTTCCGCGATCCGGCAGCCCCGCGCTCCCGAGACCGAAGTTGCTCGTCTGCGCGCCGGGAGCTTGCGGCATCCGCACGTGCACGGGCACGGAAGGCCTTTCGCCAAATGAGCCGGCGGGCAGGCCTTGTACGCGGACGTTGGGGTCCTGGAGAGCGATATCTTGTATCTGCGGCGCCAGATTCTTGGGCAAGTAGGAGAGGCTCACCCAGGAGAGCACCGGCGAAGCGCTGCCACCGTGCAACACCACCCTCCATTGGGCGTAACGGGCGGGCGGCAGTTCAGTCTTCTGCCCGCTCGCTGTGTAAGGACCCGCCCATGCGCTCCAATTAGAGTCAGGATCAGCGGTATTGCCCGCGCGCGCGTAAAAATCCACACGCGGCTTGGCGGAGGGTCCCTCGCCGGAATTCTCGGCCCACCACTCGAGGCGTCCCCACCGCGAAAAGAAGCGCGCATCAAAGGGCTGAGACTCAAACGTTCCCTCGGTGCTAGCTTCGGGCCCCAGCGAGAAGACTTTGCCAGGGTTTGCGGTGCACACATATACCTTGCCGTCCGGGCGTTGGACGAGTCCCGTGACTTGCTCTGTCTCTGTTTTCTCGAGGCTCGAATAGAGATGGTCGCCGTCGAGCAAAAGAACCACGCCCTTATTGCCGGTGCCGAGAAGCAGTTTCCCGGAGGTGTCGAGTCCAAGGGAATAGACCAGCGTGTCGTGCGAGCTCCACAGCTCTTCCGGCGAACCGTCGGGCGCGAGCTTATAAACCGAGCTACCGGATAGCGAAGGAAGCGGGGTATAAGGAACCGCTTGCTGTTGTTCGCCAGGTGAACCTTCAAAGGTCAAGGTGACCGTGCCGCCAGTGCTGGAAGGTTGCTGTTGTTGGCGGGGAGGCTCAGGAACCGGCATCACGAAAGGGGCCGAGGTCGCCCGCGATTTCTCGCCGATCGAGGCCGCGTAGATATTGCCGGTCTTATCCACCAACAGAGAGGTGATTTCCTTGTTGGGGGTTTCGTACAGCACGAAGCCTTGCCGAGCTTTTCCCTGAGTCGTTGCCTTTGGGATACGAAGGATCAGTCCATCGGGTTCGGTGCCGGCGATCAAATCGTCTTTGCGGTCAAACGCCAGCGCGCGCACGTGTGCCTGATCGCTCTTGTAGAAAAGTTCGCCTTTGCCATCGGGCGCGACAGCGAAAACCTGGCCCGTATCTCCCGTGGCGACATAGGTTGTTCCGCCGGAATCTATGGCGATGTCCCAGATATACTTTGTCTTGGGCTCGAAGAAGACGCTTTTCTGGCCCGTCGGGGTGACCTTGTAGACCTTGCCATCGGGCGAGGTGCCGACATAGAGATTGTCCTGCGCATCCACGGCCAGCGCTTGAGCGGCCAACTCGGTGGATTGGAATACGGTCGTCACCTTCCCGGCCGGGTCGTAGCGCAGCACCTTGGCGCTCGATCCGCCAGCCGCGTAAAGATTCCCTTTCGAGTCAGTCCGCAGCGCCCAAAGATAGGCGACGTTCGGGTCCGCCAGCGGCGTGAATTGCGGAGCAAGCAACAATTTGCCGTCGCTGCGCAGCGCCACGCCTTTGGCTGTGCCCTTTTCAAAGTCGGTGTAGCTTGTTTGCTGCCAGTATCGCGTATGCTCCGCGAGCAAGACTGACGTTGCCGCGCCAAACAGCAGCAAAGAGGCCAACAGCCTGACGGCGGCATGCGATTTACGCACAGCTCGATTCATTGACCAGCCTCTTTTCGGAATTGCTTTTTCAGGTGCGGAGCCGCGTGCGCAGCCTCTATTTCACGTGAATCGTCAGAAACGCCGCGCCGGAAACGACGCTATCCATTGGAACAGACCATTCACCAGCAACGGATTCGCGGAGCACGGTAAGGCCTGCGCCACGCCGCTGATCGAGCACGTTCATTTCAGAAAGCGGGGCGTTGGGAAGTTCTTTATCCTCGACGAGCAAGGTCGGCGTCGGTTTCAGCAGGGTGACGTACAGGCGATTGTTCCGCCGCTCCTCATTCAGCACGTGGATGAGCTGCTCGAGCCCGCCGAGCTCTGAACCCGCGCCGGCCGCGCCGGAGCGCGTGGTGCGATTGAGCCATCCGGCGTCACTCACCTGGATACGTAGCGTGGTGCCGGGATCGGCTTCCGCCGGAACCACGATCCTAAGGTTGCGCAGCTCGGGTTCGCCGCGATACGGCCGCAGCAGAACCTTCACGGTCACGGTGTCGCCCGGCTGAGCCTCGGTGACGTCGGTCCACGCGCCATCGATGGCGGTGACGCGCCGCTCCGGCAGGCTTTCCAGCTTCAGACGGATGCGATCAATCGTCGGTGTCTCATAGGGATTGGTGAACACGCGGGAAAATAAACCCTGCACCGTCACGGCGACGAAAGTGCCGTCGGGCACGAAGGCGTCACTCGGCGCAAACATGTTCGCGATATGCACGCTGGAGTGCCCGGCAATGTCAATATCTCCCGAGAGCTGGAGCGTGGTGCCCTCGCTATAGGCGGTGTTGGAGACGAGACCGTTGTAAGCCATTAAACCCACAAGTAACGGCGTGAGGCGCGGGTTGTCCGCCAGCTCGAAATGAAAATCGCGATGGCCTGTGGGAGTATCGAGGCTCAAGTCCATGGGGATCATTCGTGGCCCAGCGCCAAGGGTGCCGACGATCGCCGTCAGACGATCGTCCGTAAAGGTGCCGATCATGCCGCCGGTCGTGACGATCTTGATGGAGTCCATGTCCGAGGCGAGCGTCGTCACCACGCGCGCGCGCGACATCGGCATGCTTACCGCGCCCATCCCCAAGACCGGATGGCCGCAAGCGTAGATGCGGTTGTTGACGATCGCCGTCACCGTGCAAGATGCGCCCAACGATGAGTCGCCACGAACCAGCTCCATTGAAACCATGTCGCCCGGCTTCAAATTCGCGTCGTCCGGTTGCGGGACACCGGCGCCGCCTTGCGTGGCGACCATGCCGTAGGCGGCGAACTGGCTGGCGTAGTGCGCAACGGTTGCGGCACTGGCGCCGGTGAAAACCAAGGGCGTGTCAATTGGCGTGAGATAAGCGCCGGAGTTCAGGAGCCCATCCTCGGCTTTGGGCCATAGGCCGCCCGAGATGGTATCTGCTGGCACTGCATACTGCGTCTGGCCGGCCATCTGCGAAGCCGGGGCCTGGCCGCTGCCGGCTGCCCGGTTCGCGGATTTCGCTCGCGTCTCCGCAGGCGCAATATCGAGCATATTCTGAATCGGCGTCACGCCCGCGATCGGTTCCTTTGCAAACTGGCCGAGTTTTAGAGAGAGGGCGCCCGCGAGCTTGCCGTCAATGTAAACGGGGCTGCCGCTCATGCCTGCGACGACTCCGGTGTGCTCGACCTCAGGTCCCATAAGCTGCACGAGAATGATGGATTGTTTCGGACCGATGAGATCAGGGAGCACGCCGAGCACGACGAGGTCGATCTTGTGAATTTGGTCCCCGCTGAAGATTGTGTATGCCGCGCCCTTCATCCCGGGTTTCACCTGATCGAGCGGGAAGATATCTGGGGCACCGGCCGCGCAGGTAGCACGTGGCGCCGATAGAACCAACGCGGCAAATAGAATGCCGAGGAGACTCGCGCGAAGTGCGCGGACAAGGCTGGGGCGGCTGGGGGGCATGAACTTTCTATGATACTGGGCCGCAGCAGGGGAATCAATTCTCCCTTTACGGGCTGTGACCTCGTACTAAGATGCGGAAAGCTCGTCCAGGGTTTTCGCCGCCTGGCAAGTCGGAATTAGCGGAACTTCTTGCACCTGCGGCCGTTAGGTGGCGGCGAGATGCTTTTCCACCCGGCTATTGCTCCCAAACCTTCTGGCGCGAAGATTCGAACGGATAGACGTGCACCATCCAGCCGAAGATCACCGGATAGAATCGCCCGCCGGCGGCGTCACATGCCACCCTTGGTCGCGATGGATCCCGTCAGGCCGAACTCTTTCATGTCTATGTTTTGCATCTGGCCGCGCGGCGGCAGGCAAAGATTGGTGTGCAAATGCCATTGCGCGACGCTGAGGGGCACGCGCTCGTTCAACTGTTCCTCGGTGGCGCTGCGCGGCATTGTGTACATTGCGCCGACCAGTTCCCAGCCGCTCGAGGATTTCTTGTAGAGCAGGGAAGTGGGGCGGGAGGGATCGAACGTGAACGACTCGAGGAACCCGTTTTGATAGTTCGTGAAATGATAGATCTCCTGCGGCACATTGGGCATGAAGATTCGATAACCATCGGCAAGCGCGACCTTGTAATCCTTGTATTGTGCGATGGCGTCGCGGAGCGTGCCTGCGATTTCGTCGGCGCGCGCCCAATCTTCGGGACTCGCGGGCCGCAGCGCGGTCATGTGCATGTGCGGGCCCATGTGATGATGGCCGCGCATCATCTGCTCATCGGCTCCGGCTTCGGCTTGCTGTTGCGCGTCGCCGTGCATGCCTGGCATGCCCTGCATATCGTCCATGCTTGAATCTGAGGACTTGGTCTTTACTGGCGGATTGGTCTGGCCCGATTGCTGAGATTGCTGGGCGCGGGATACTGCGCCGCCCAACGAGAAGACTGCCAGGATCACGGCTGCTGGTGCGAATGGTCGGCAATTCATCGCGCTACTCCTTTTTCCCTCACTTAATACTACGTCTAGCGACGTGGTAAAGCTTCACGGGTAAGGCTGAATTTCCAGGCGGCTGGGTCCAAGGGGAGCCTTCCTGAGGGCATGCTAGAATCGCCGCGTGGCTGAAATAATCATAGCCCGGCACGCTCGATCAATGGTTCGGTGTCGTTGCCTGGCGACAAGTCCATTTCGCATCGCTACGCGATACTGGCCGCGCTGGCCGAGGGCACAAGCGAAATCGCGCATTACGCGGGGGCGGCGGATTGCCAGAGTACTTTGGCCTGCTTGCGCCGGCTCGGCGTCGGCATCGAAAAATCCGAGGGCTGCGGTGCGAATCAGCGGAGCGGGTCTGCGAGGACTGCGGCGCTCCTGGCGCGACCTGGACGCCGGAAATTCCGGCACAACGATGCGGCTGCTCTCCGGCGTGCTCGCCGGGCAATCGTTCAATTCGACCATTACCGGCGACGATTCGCTCCGGCGCCGGCCGATGCGCCGCATCATCGAGCCGCTCACCGCCATGGGCGCCGAAATTCGCTCGCGCGATGGCGAGCGCGCGCCGCTCGATATATCGGGGGCGTCCCCTGCGCGGAATCGAATACACGCTGCCTTCGCCGAGCGCGCAGGTGAAGTCGGCGATCTTGCTCGCGGGGCTGCTCGCGGAGGGCGCAACCACGGTGATTGAACCGATTCGAACACGCGACCACACCGAGCTCGCCCTGGAGGAATTTGGCGTGCGCGTTGAGCGCGGCGAGCGCTCCATCACCGTGCGGGGCGGAGGCGCAAAGCTGCGCCCGCGCAAACTCACATGTGCCAGGCGATCTCTCTTCCGGCGTCTTCTTTCTCGCAGCCGCTTTGATTTTGCCGGGGTCGAATCTGTTTCTGCATGATGCCGGGCTGAATCCGACGCGAACAGCCGTGCTGGATGTGCTGGCCGGCATGGGCGCGCCAATCAGCTTTGGGTTCGGTGCGCGAGCATGGCGGGGAGCTCGTGGGCGACGTTCGCGTCGGTCACACGGTTCTCAAGGGCGGCGAAATTTCTGGCGCGCAGTCGCGCAGCTCATTGACGAACTTCCGATGCTCGCCGCGCTCGGTCCCTACACCGAGCAAGGCATCGAGATTCGCGATGCCGGGAGCTGCGCGTGAAAGAAAGTGACCGGATCGCGGCCCTGGCCGAAAATCTCCGAAGCGCATGGGCGCGACAGTGGAAGAAGTGCCCGATGGCCTGCGCGTAGCCGGACGAATCGGCGGGCAAATTGCACGGCGCGGAAATCGATCCCGCGGCGATCATCGCATCGCGATGGCATTCGCCGTCGCGGCGTTGGGCGCCGAAGGCCCCACGACATCAGAGACGCGGAATGCGCCGCCGTTTCCTTCCCCAGTTTTTTCGAAATGCTCCTGGAATAAGTTCTTGAGCGCTAACGTGGCGCTTTAGTACGAGGCCATTCAGGCCTGCGGCCGCTCGCCGCTTGAGCCAAGAGCCCATCGAAACCGACTGCCCCTTGCGCAATGGATCGTCCCATAGGTAGTGCGCAAGCTGAATTTTGGGCCCGTTGGCGCCGATCGGAATCCACCAGCGCTTTATTTCCCTGGAATGCTAGCTGACCTTGCGGCGTCATCAAATTCCGTTTCGATTTCGCCATTGTCCGACCGCGCGTCCAGGTCGAACGGCTGACTTCGCGGGCAGCTCAATGTCGATTTCGCCCGAGCGTTGGAAATTTCGATCGGCTCCTTCGGGGCCTGCGAGAAGCGCAGCGTAGTTGCCGTCGAAGTATTCTCAATGTGAATGCGGCCCGTCACATTTTCCAGAGTAATGTCGCGCTGTCTCGTGGTAAGCGAGACGTTTCCCGGCGCATCGGATAGCGTCAAGTCGCCCCCGCCGTCGACTTCCAGGCGCCCATTCAATTGGCTCACCGTCAAATCGGTTCGCTGCGAAACAAATCGCACGCCCTTAGCCACATGTTCGAATCGCGGGCCGTCGAATTTGCCGTCGAGCGTGACCGATCCCTTTACATCGCTGATTTCTACGTGGCTGCCGTGGCCTGAAATCTTAGACGTCGCCTCCGGCGCCCACAACGCTCGTGTTGCCGTGACTCGCGTCCATGCTCACGTCGCTGCCGGATTGATGTACTTCGACGTCGCCGCCTCGCGCATCCACGCTAACCGTGCCGGCCCGTCATTGACCTGCACGGTGCCATTGTCGGTATCCACCGTGAGCGTCGCACCCTTGGGAACGTGAACTTCCATGTCTGTCCTGACCGGACGGCCGTCGCTCGGCGCCTTCTCGGCTCCACGACGAAGCTGCTCCCGGTCTGTTTCACGGCCACGTGCACCTGATCCGGCGCGTCTGCGGCTTCATTTCGCTGTCCGCGTAAGCGGTCTTGCGAACGTTCACGCGAATCTCGGGCGTGTCGTCCGCATACACGTTGATATCGCCGCGATCCGCGCGGATGCTGATTTGCGCGTTCGCCGGCACGTTACAGCCGGGCGTCCTCCGAAAACGTATACGAATCTTCCCACGGAAATAGAAGTCGCGGCTACCGCCGTGACAGTTGACCCAATCCAAACTCCGCCGCCCCAATCACAACAACAAGCAGGAAGAATACGAGAAAAATTTCGCCGCCGCTGATGGTGGCAGGCGCTGCTTCGCCCGTGCGCTGGCCATCATGCGATCGTAAGCTTCGAAACACCCCAGATAATGAAGAGCAGCGGCCACCAGCGCTCCAGAATGCGCCAGATCGGAAATCCGTAATGGAAGTTGTGCATGAGAAAAAGCGCGCCCAGCAGGATCAGGAGCAGGCCGCTGAAAATCGAACGGCGGCGCAGGCGACATATGGTTCTGGCTTCGCGCGACATAGTGCGTTTCTCAACTGGTTTCAAATTCGTCACTCAAACTCTCGGTGCCGTGTGGCGGCGGCATCATGGCGGAGGCGGCGGCGGCGGCACTGCACCGGTGGCGGCTGCGGCCGCTGCGGACCGAGGTGGCCTTCCGTAGACGCCAGCGCTTCACCCAGCTTCATCGCGCCGATCACCAGCAAAATCACCGGCCACGTGTGCCAGAATCCAAATCGCCACTCGAGTGCTGAATCAAAAAAAGCACGCCGATGGTGATCAGGATCGCCGGACCCATCAGCCCGTGAATTCGTGCAGCGCTGACAATCGACAACGTAGGGTGCGCCATTTCCGAATCCTCCAAATCAGGATTGGCGCTGCGACATATGCCGCCAGGCAAGCAATCCGCCCGCCGCAATCAAGATCAGCGGCCACCACACATCAATCAAGCGATCGAAATTGAGCCGGCCAAAATTCTCAAGCAAGAAGACCAAATCCAGTTCCGATCAGGATAAACGGGCCCGATTGCTTTTCCGGTAGGCATCCGGACATATCCGGCGGAACTTGTCCTTCACCTTGCGCCTTCGCGACCCGATAGGCGTCAACCATCATGTAACAATAAATAGCCGCCAACAGACAGCCTGCATTCCGAAAAGGTCGACCGCCGTGAATTGCACGCTGAGCGATCGATGACATGCGCGAAAACGCCCACGTGAATCATCGCCTTCATGTACTGCGCGTTGTACACCGCGCCCAACCCAGGAACGATGCCGAGGCATGCCGCGAGCGCAGGCCTCGCGCCCGCGGCGCGCCGGCAACAGGCGGCTGCGAAATCAGTCTCGCCAGGCAAGCCTCGCAATACACCATCCCCTCACATTCCCGCGTGCAAGCACGGGCACAGCGCTTTGCCGCAGTTGCGGCAATAGCCGGTAGCATCCGCCTCGGGTGGACGGCGCACTTCATGGCGCTCCTCGCCGGCGCGCAACATCAGCGCGCTGGCGACCTGTGTAGGTGGAGACGGAACGCCGCGCTGGTTCATGCTGATGCGCTGCGCGTGGGATGACTTCGCTGTGACCCGCGAGTCCGGATTGGCGGGCCGCGGGAGTCGTACTCGGGTTCCGTTTGTGGGCTGAAGGCGCGATTCAATTTCGTAGACCACGCGCAAATCAGCCACAAACTTCGAGCTGCGCGCATAAGCCAAATGCGCCTGCCGGTTTACCGAATGGACAGACATTCACCGGATTCAGATCCGCAATCGTGGGCCGATTCGCAGCTGAATCCCAAACGCCTGGGAAATCACGATCATGGTGATGAACACCGTCAGCACGCCGTAAGCAAACCGCGGCTGCACGAAAAAGCGCGTCCAGCCCAAGCCATGCCCTCCAACTCTGCGGCTCGGAGTGCGGCCCGAGCGTGTGGTCCAGGATTTTCACCGCCAGCAGAGGCGGCACCGGCAAAGGATCCAGCGCGTGCAGCGCGCTTAGCATGCCGCCCACGCTCTCCACCAGCGGCGCACACCGCGTGCAGCTTGCCACATGAGCGGAAATCCCGCTTTTTCGCCGGCCGCAAGCGCGCCATCGAGGTATTCGCTCAATCGCGCTTCGATTTGTTCGCAACTCCAGTTCATGACTTCTCCATAGTCTTCAAATTCGCTATTGCGGACTCACGCCCATTTCGCCCAGCAGGCGCGCCAATTCGATGCGTCCGCGATTAATGCGCGATTTCACGGTGCCTTCCGGCACTTCGAGCACCACCTGAATCTCGCGATAGTCCAGCCCCTGCAGGTCTCGCAGGATGACGGCCTCACGCAAGTCCGGCGAAAGCTTGCCAAGCGCGTGTTGCACTTGCTGGCTCAGCTCACCGACCAGCGCGGCCTGATCCGGCCGGCGCCCTGCCGATTCCTTTTCTTCCACTTGCGGAAGCACATCTTCGATCGAATCGGTCAGCCGGTCGCGCCGGGTCCGGCGGTAATGGTCAATCAAAAGATTGCGCGTCACGCTGGTCAGCCAGGTGGGAAAACCACCCTGCGCCGAACGATAGCTAGCGAGCGTACGATACACGCGCAAAAAAACCTCCTGTGTCAAATCTTCTGATTCCTGGCGCTGGCTCGTGAAACGGTAGCAAAGGTTGTAAACGCGCCGGGTGTGGAGGCGGACCAATTCCGTCCAGGCAGCACTATTGCCTCGGAGACACTCTTGAACCAGTTGAGGATCTTGCTCCAATTAGGCATCTTCCCCAGGTTCGGCATCCGCTTCCAACCTCCAATAAATGGAACGTATTCGGAGTGGAAAAAGTTCCGTCAGCGGCTGCCGCTTCGAGGTTCCGCGCATCTTATCCGGCTCCGTAGATGTAATACAAGCGGCTCGTCCAGGAACCGTCCGCAATTGACCGCAAAGCCCGGATTTGTTACGTTTGAAGTGTTCTTGGTAGAGGTGCGGAGGCCATCAGTAGCGGCGCAGGGTTCCGAGCAGCATCGGAGGCGCGCGTGAAAGGGGCAGCAATATATCTCCGCCGAAGTCCTCCGCGGGGCTGTGCGCGGGGGGTTGGGGAGTCCGGCTAACACCGGCTCACTGTCATCCGGTGAAACGGGTGGAGCGCTATCGAGAAGGATTGCCCGCATTGCGCCGGGGACTACTCGGCCTTTCCTTCTACGGCTTCGCACCTGTTTTTGACGCGCCTACCAAGTATTCCGCGACGAAATGGATCTCTTTCAATTAACGCGCGCTCTGGTGGACATCGAGTCCACGACGCCCCACGAAGGCCGCGTGGGCGAGTTCCTGTATGAGCGACTGACGCCGCTTGTGCAGTCGTTTGCAGGCACGCTCGAGCGCCTGCAGGTTGAACCAGCGCGCTTTAACGTCTTCGCAAGCTGGGGAAATCCGGACGTGACGCTTTCGACGCACATGGACACCGTGCCGCCGTTCTTCGTTTCCCGCGAAGATGCGGAGCACATCCATGGGCGCGGCTCCTGCGATGCCAAGGGCATCATCGCGGCGATGATCGAGGCCGCACGGCTGCTGCTGGAGTCGGGCGTGCGGCAGGTTGGACTGCTCTTTGTTGTCGGGGAAGAGCGCAACAGTGCGGGCGCGCTGGCTGCCGCGAAAAATCCGCGCGGCGCGCGCTACATAATCTGCGGCGAACCGACGGAAAACAAGATCGCCGTGGGATCCAAGGGCATATTGCGCTACGAGATCGTGGCCAACGGACGCATGGCGCATTCGGCGTATCCAGAGTTCGGCGAATCCGCTATAGACAAACTCATCGACGCACTTGTGCGGTCTGCGCGGCATGCCGATGCCGGAGGATGAGCTGCTGGGGCCGTCCACAATCAATATCGGCACAATTGAAGGTGGCCGCGCGCCAAACGTGATTTCCGATCATGCGCGCGCGGAGATCCTGATTCGGCTGGTGACCGACGCAGCAAATTTGCGCGAAAGCGTTGCGCGGGCGGTTGCCGGCCACGCAGAGGCGCGCGAAGTTCTGTGCATCCCGGCAGTGCGCCTCGGTGCGTTCGATGGACTGCCAACGACCGATCGCCGCATTCACCACCGATATCCCGGCTTTTGGAAAAGCCTGGGGCACGCCATATCTGATCGGGCCGGGCAGCATCCACGTGGCGCATACCGGGCACGAATCCGTGTCGAAGCGGCAATTGCGGGACGCTGTGGATATCTATGTGCGAATGGTGAAACAACTCCAGACCAGCTTGTAGCGGCAGATAGAAGGGGGAAGAACCGGGCCATGATTGTGATGAAGTTTGGCGGGACGTCGCTTGAATCGACGGAGGCGCTGCAGCGCGTGGCACAAATCGTTGCCGCGCGGCAGGCCGAGGCGCCGTTCGTGGTCGTTTCCGCTATGGGCAAGACGACAAATGAACTACTGGCCATGGGCGCGGATGCCGCAGCCGGGCGCTGCCAGGACGCGCTCTCGCGCGTGGAGCGGCTGCGCGCTTATCACCTGCGGGAAGCTAGCGTTGCCGCCGGCGCGGCAGGCCGCGCGGCGCTCGAGCAGATTCTCGAGCAACATTTTAGCGAACTTGCGTTGACGCTCGATCGCATTGCCAGCGGGGCGCAGCTTAGTCCTCAGCTTTCAGACGAGTTGGCCAGCTTGGGCGAGCGGCTCTCGAGCCAGATCATGCCACTGGTACTGCGGCAATTCGGCGTGGATGCCGCTCACATAGATGCGCTGAGCGTGATCGTAACCGAAGCACGTCACACGCGCGCGGCGCCGTTCTTCGAGGCGACCAACGCGCGGATTACGCAAGCCGTGAGCCGTTTGCGACCGGGACAAGTGCCCGTGATGGGCGGTTTCATCGGCGCTACTGAGCAGGGCGTGACGACCACACTCGGCCGCGGCGGCTCCGACTTCAGCGCGGCGATCGTGGGGGCGGCGATCGGCGCGCATGAAATCCAAATTTGGACTGATGTGGATGGCATGATGACCTGTGATCCACGTTTGGTCCCGGGCGCGCTGCGCATTCGAACACTCTCGTTTGCCGAGGCCGCGGAGTTGGCCTACTTCGGCGCAAAGGTGCTGCACCCCGCGACGCTGCTTCCGGCGATGGAGCGCAATATCCCCGTGCTCGTGCTGAATTCACGCCGGCCCGAAGGAGCCGGCACACGAATTGTTGCCGAGCGGGTGCCAAGCACGAGCGCAATCAAATGCGTTGCGTGTAAAAGAGAGATCACGGTTGTGGATGTACGTTCGACGCGGATGCTCATGGCACACGGCTTCCTGCAACAAATTTTTGAAATTTTCGACCGTTACGAAACCGCAGTGGATATGCTGGCAACCTCGGAGGTCAGCGTGTCGCTCACGATTGATAACGCCGAGCGTCTGGAAGAGATTTGTGCCGAGCTGCGGCCGTTCGCGGAAGTGTCTTCGGAAGCTGACCAAGCAATTGTCTGCGTGGTCGGGGACAATATTCGTAGAACACCGGGCGTCGCAGCGCGCGTGTTTAGCGCTCTGGGTGATGTGAACGTGCGCATGATTTCCCAGGGCGCATCGAGACTGAATCTCAGCTTTGTGGTTGCCGGGCGCGATGCACCCACGGCAGTGCGGCTTCTGCACGGCGAGTTTTTTCGGGAAGCCGATGCGGCAATCTTCGATTTAGGCGAGAACTGCGGCGAGCCCGATATCGCAGTAGAGCGAGTATAGAAAACATGAAACTCGCCATCGTCGGTTACGGGAAGATGGGGCGCATGGTCGAACAGCTTGCGCCCGGCGCCGGGTTTACGGTTTGCGCGCGCCTGGACAGCCGGACAAGTGCCAATGGCGCGGGGCTGACGAAGGAGAACCTGCGGGGCGCGGATGTCGCCATCGAATTTACGCAACCCGCCGCGGCAGCCGGCAATATCGAGCGCCTGGCCGCCGCAGGCGTGAACACCGTCTGCGGTACCACCGGCTGGCATTCCGAATTGCCACGCGTGAGCGAACAGGTGGGGCGAGCGGGCACGGCGCTCGTCTGGGGCCGCAATTTCTCCATCGGGGTGAACCTATTTTCTCGGGTTGTGGTGGAGGCGGCGCGGCTTTTCGCTGTCTACCCGGAATATGGCGCCTGGGCGTGGGAGATTCATCACGCGGCGAAGAAAGATGCGCCCTCCGGCACGCTGTTCCAGCTCGTCGAGGAGATGGAACGCGCGGGATACACGCGACCGGTGAATGCGAGTGCGTCGCGCGGGGGCGCGCATCCAGGTACGCACGAGATCGGTTTCGATTCAGCAGCGGATACGATCACGCTGCGCCACACAGCGCGAAATCGCGAAGGCTTTGCGCGCGGCGCGTTGCTTGCCGCGCGGTGGATTGCCGGGCGCCGCGGCGTCTTTGAGTTTCGAGATGTTTTGTTCGGCCAGCCCGCTACCGGTCAGCCGATCGAAGGCAGGGAATCGTGAAGGAGGGCGCAATGTTCACAGGCTGCGGCACGGCAATGATCACTCCGTTTCGCGTGGATCGCGCACTGGACGAAGAGGCGCTGCGCCGTTTGATCCGGCGCCAGATTGAGCGCGGCATCCATTTCCTGGTGCCATGCGGCACGACCGGCGAGAGCCCCACGCTGACGCACGAGGAACACCTGCGCGTAGTGGAGATCACCGTCGAGGAAGCGAAAGGTAAGGTGCCGGTGCTAGCCGGCGCGGGCGGCTACAACACCGACCACGTAACCTCGCTAGCCAACGAACTGAAGCGTTTGGGCGCGGACGGCATTCTTTCCGTCACCCCTTACTACAACAAGCCAACGCAGGAGGGTCTCTATCAACATTATCGCGAGATCGCCTCGAAGGTCGCGCTGCCCATTATTGTCTATAGCGTTCCGGGACGCACCGGGGTAAACGTCGAGCCGGCGACGGTCGAGCGCCTGGCGCAGATTGAGAACATCATTGGCATCAAGGAGGCCTCGGGGAATGTCGCGCAGATGGGGCAGATTCTCCAACGCGTGCCGGAGGATTTCCTGGTGCTTTCGGGCGATGATGCGTTGACGCTGCCGCTGATGGCGTTGGGAGGAAAGGGAATCATCTCCGTAGCCTCGAACGAAATCCCTGGCGAAATGGCGCGGCTCGCGCAGCTTTGCCTCGAAGGACGATTCGATACCGCGCTCGCCCTGCACCGGCAGTGGCTGCCACTTATGGAAATCAACTTCATCGAGTCTAGCCCCATGCCCGTCAAGGCCGCGATGGCGCTGATGGGGCTAGTCGAGCCGGTGTGGCGCTTGCCGCTCGTGCCGCCCAAACGCGAAAGCCTGGCAAGGATTCGAGCCGTGCTCGAATCGAGCGGTTTGCTTGGTACCCAAGCGAAGGGCGTGGCGGGCCAAGCGCGCGTCGCCTGAGCGGGATCAGCGAGGATATCGTGCAAACGACGCCGCTTAGACAGCAAATCGAAGAATTGTTTGACGGGCCTCCGCAGATCTATACCGACGATCACCTCGAGCTCTTTGGCCGGTTCAAGAAAGAGCTCAACCTCGGCCACGTGCGCGCCGCCGAACCGGACGCCTCGACCCGCACAGGCTGGCGCACGAATGACTGGGTGAAGAAAGGCATCCTGCTTGGCTTCCGCATCGGCGGCATCGTGGACCAATCGCTTGATGCATCCAAGATGCCTTTTTTTGATAAGTCCACCTATCCCGTGCGCCGGATCACCGAGACGGACGGAATCCGCATCGTGCCCGGCGGCTCGAGCATTCGCGATGGTTGCTTTGTGGGGCGCGGCGTTACCTGTATGCCGCCGATGTTCATCAATGCCGGAGCGTACGTGGGCGAGGGCACGATGGTTGATTCGCATGCGTTAGTGGGAAGCTGCGCGCAAATCGGACGCAATTGCCACCTCTCGGCGGCCGCTCAGATTGGCGGGGTCCTCGAACCGGTCAATGCGCTGCCGGTGATCATCGAAGACGAAGTTCTCATCGGCGGTAATTGCGGTGTGTACGAAGGCACGGTGGTGAAGCGGCGCGCCGTGCTCGGTAGCGGCACGATCCTCAACCGATCGACGCCGGTTTACGACCTGGTCCGCGAACAGATTTATTCCGCCACTGGCGGGGAACCGCTTGTAATCCCTGAGGAAGCCGTGGTGGTCGCCGGGTCGCGCCCCATCTCGAACGGAGTCGGGAAAAAGTGGGGGCTTTCCCTATACACCCCGGTCATCGTGAAGTATCGCGATTCCGGCACCAACGCCAAAATCCAGCTCGAAGACCTGCTCCGCTAGCTGATTCCGGGGCGCTGTAGTGTGATTTCGAAGCCTGATGGGCGCCGACTTCCCGCTAGCTGGTTTGCTCAGACTGACCGAAAAGGCTCTTTTCTTGACAGGCATGGAGCCGCCAGTTAGGCTCGCGATCAAATGCGTGTGCCTTACCGCAGAATTCTAATTTGGTCCGTCGTCCTGATCGCCCTGGTGGCGCTGGCCTACCATGCGCGCGGAATGGTACACAGTGGCCACTTTAGCTGGAAGCGGCTCGTCCAATCCGTTCGAGAAGCGAAGTTTTCGGGGCTTCTGCTCGGCCTGATCGCCATCTACGTAGCATATTTCATCCGTTCAATACGCTGGAAGTGCTTCTCCCACCACATCGGGCCTTCCAGCCTCGATGGGGATCTACCGCTCGACGATTATCGGTTTTGCCGCCGTTTTTGTGCTGGGACGCGCCGGAGAACCCGTTCGCCCGTTGCTGATCGCGCGCAAGGAAAAAATGCCGGTGTCGTCCATGTTCGGCATTTACGTGCTCGAACGTCTGTTCGACGTTTGCGCGACAGCCGTGTTGGCGGGAATCAGCCTGCTGTTTTCCCCGAGATGATGTCGCTGAGTGGCGCGAATCCGGCTGGCGAAGCGCACGCGCGAACGGCAGGCCTTTTCCTGTTGGCTGGCCTCGTGGCGGCCGTCGGTTTCCTCGTCTACTTTCGGCTGCACGGGGCCGGGGCGCTGGCCCGGCGCTTGAAGACCTGGCACGCTAGGGGCGGGTGGCGAGTGAGAGTCGCCACGGCTTTTGCCGGATTTAGCGACGGGTTGCAGGCGATTCGTTCGCTTTCCGATCTTGGCGAGGCCGTTTTCTATACCGCGGCCCATTGGGCCGTCATCGCGCTAGCGTATTTCCTGGTCATACGAAGTTTCGGCGGCGATCTAGCGCAGATTGATTTTCCTGGAGCCATGCTTGTGCTGGCCTTCACGATGGTTGGTTCCGTTTTGCAGATCCCCGGAGTCGGAGGAGGCTCGCAGATCGCCAGCTTTATCGCCTTCACCAGCATCTTCGGAATAGACACGGAGCCTGCCTTGGCCGCTTCGCTCGTGCTGTGGCTCATTACGTTCGCGGCGAGCAGCCTGGTAGGCATTCCGCTGGCGATTCACGAGGGCTGGTCCATGGGCGAACTTCGCGATTTGGCCCACGCGGAATCGAAAGCGGAAGCCGCGGGAAAACATGTCTCGACCGCCAAGCTTTCCCACAGTCCCCATACAACGGCGAAGAGCACAGGAGATTCCCGGCGGTGAAGTGCCCCTTCTGCTCGCATCCCGACGACAAGGTGATTGACTCGAGGGAGGCGCGCACCGGCGATCTGATTCGCCGACGCCGCGAATGCCTGAAGTGCAGCCGCCGCTTCACCACCTACGAGCGCATTGACGAGATCCCTTACATGGTCATCAAGAAGGATGGCCGCCGCGAGCGCTTCGACCGGCAAAAGATTTTGCAGGGCTTGCTGAAGGCTTGCGAGAAGCGTCCCGTGCCCGTGGCAAGCTGGAAACGCTGGTGGAGGAGGTCGAGCGGTTCGTTCATGATGCTCCCGAGCGGGAGCGAACAACCACGGAGATTGGCGAGTTGCTGATGGGCCGCCTGAAAAAACTCGACAAGGTGGCTTATGTCCGTTTTGCCTCCGTCTACCTGGATTTCAAGGATGTGAAGGAGTTCATGTCGGAGCTGAAAGGCCTGCTGAACGAGCGGGTTCATAAATAGGGCGTTCGTACAGGGGGGATGTACATGCTGACGCGTCGTGCATGGCTAAGGAATGCCGCGGTGGGCACCGCCGCAATCGCTGTCGGTGCCGCTGTTCCGGAAAGGGCCGCGTCGGCAACACTGCCGGTGCCTGCAAGTATGACTGCGGCGCCCGTGACCCTTCGGGGCCGGTACGCTGTGGCGCCCGGCTCGCCCGCCGAATACTCTTCGCGAGCCATGGAACTTGTCGGCCGTACGACGACGCTCGATATGCTCTCGCCGTTGGTGCTCAGCCCTTCGAAATTCGAGCATTGGATGACGCAACCGCAAACTTTCACTGCCGCCGACTTCCAGCGATACAAGGATTCAGGCATCAACGTGTTTCACATCGCGGTAGGCATCGGAGGGCCCGACTCTTATCTGGAGACGCTTCAATATTTCGCGCTATGGGATGGGTTCCTAGCCGCCCATCCCGACTGGTTCCTGCGCATTGATTCGCCGCAGCGGCTCGTGGAGGTGAAGAATTCGGGCAAGACCGGTATCTTGCTCGGCCTGCAAAACTCCGAACACTTCCGCAAACCGGACGATGTGGACTTTTTCTGGTCGCTCGGCCAGCGCATCTCACAGCTCACCTACAACTCGCAGACCCTGATTGGCGCGGGCTCAACCGAGCGGGAGGACGGCGGAATTTCGGATTTTGGCGCTTCGATCGTAGCACGGATGAACAAGACCGGCATGGCCGTGGACGTTTCGCACTGCGGCGATAAAACCACGCTCGATTCCTTCGATATCTCCGCCAAACCCGTGCTGATCACCCATGCGAACTGCCGGGCGCTCAATCCCCACGTGCGCTGCAAGACCGATGAGGCGATCAAGAAGATGGCTTCCAAAGGCGGCGTGATGGGGATCAGCGGCGTGCGGATGTTCGTTACCGCGAAAGAGCCGACGACGATCGAAAACGTGCTCGATCACTACGAGCACGTTGCGAAACTCGTGGGCATCGAGTACGTCGGCGTGGGCAGCGACATCGATCTCGATGGCTACGACAAAATGCCGCCCGACGAGCGCAAAGCGCTCCACGGGAACTACAAATCCAGCTACGCCTTCCGCGAGCAGGACGATATTGAACACCTCAATCATCCACGCCGTTTCTATGACATCGCGGACGGCTTGATTCGCCGCGGCTATAGCGACAATGATATCCAGGGCGTTCTCGGCGGAAACTTCCAGCGGGTGCTGACTCAAATCTGGACGGTTTAGCGGGGGCGCGGCGGACCTATTCTTTCCACACTGCCGCGACAAACGACTTCACGGCGTTGAACCCCAAGGCTTCGTAGAAGTTCACCGCATTGCTGTTATTTGACGTAACCGTCAGTGACAATTCGGTCGCCTTAAGCCGCCGCAGCGCTTCAACCGAAGCGCGCATCAAATGCCCGCCCAGCCCACGTCCTCGATAACCGGGAAGCACGCAGAGTTGCGTCGTGTGTCCCACGCCTTTCGCCACGATGGAAGTCAGCACAACTCCCGCCAGATGCCCGCTCAGCTCGTCGCGGACAACGAAGGACGCTTGTTCTTCAAATTGCCCGCAACCGGGAAGCAGCACAATGTTCTTTAGGAACTTCGCCGCGCCCGCCTGGCTGCGATACTGATCGTTGATTTCGCCATCAATGTGGTCGGCGTACGCCAAATGGATCAGTTCGGCGCACGGGATCATGTGCCGGTCCTGCCAACGCTCGAGCCGCAGACCCGCAAGGGCCGCGGGCGCCGTTGCGGCGGGCCGCTCCCCCAACGGAAGCAACATGAATTGGCGCGTGTACAGACGGAAGCCTAGTCCGGCAAGAACCTCGCCCAGAGCCGAGCCAAACGGCATCAGTTGCCTTCGATCCGGCGGACCTGGAGTACCCGCAACGTCTCGACGATTCTCGCAGAAGCCGCTCTCCCAATTGTGTTTGCGCGTGTGCCGGAGAGACAAAGAGTCCGCCAAGCAGTCCCTTTTGTTCCTCGGTCACGTAAAATCCGTAACCGACGGGTTGGCCATTTTCCAGTACAGCCGACCCGGCAAGTGAATGCGTGTCGAGGAATTTCTTGATCAGCTCGATGGAAAATCGGTAGTCCCAGTGAAGCTCTTCGCGCCAGGCGCGCGCCTCTTCTTCAAGCAAGGGAGAAAGCTGACGGGTATTCAACTGCCGCAGGTCCACGAGCTGCATGAGTTCTATCCCGCCCCGAAACTCAGAAATTACATGCTTCCGCGCGCGTATGATACCCCTGGAAACCGGCAAACGGGAGGCCGTTTGCCGCAAGAACACAGCCGGCCTCGCCGCTGGTTTCTTCGCGGGTGCCCTGTGCTAACATGCGCTTGGGTAGGGCACGGAAGTGTCCGCCGGTGTGCAGGAGCCCTTCTCCGCGACCCAACTGCATGGCAATTTTTTCAGAGCTGCGATATCCCACGCGCTGGTATTCCAAGCTGCTTGTCGTGGTCGTTGCGGTCGCCTTTTTCGCCTCCCTATTCACGGCCGCAATTTCCGTTTATCTGCTGTATCGTATTCTGTCCCCTACAGTTACCCACGAAGAGCTGGGCAGCACAGACTTTCCGGGCCACCCGGAGGACTTTTTGTTCTCGGTGCCGGACGGCCAGGAGCGATCCGGCTGGTTTTTCCCGGGATTGCGGGGCGTGCCCACCATCGTTTTGTGCCATCCCTACGGATCGAATCGTGGTGAACTGCTGACGCTGGCAACTTCTCTTCAGGATCGCCAATACAACGTCTTTCTCTTCGATTTCGCCGGGCATGGTGAGAGCAAGGGCCAAACGACTCTGGGATTCGAAGAAGCCGGCGAGTTGGAGGGGCGCTCAACGCAATTTCGAAACGGGACGACGTTGACCCGATGCGCTTTGGCCTATGGGGGAATGATCTCGGTGGCTACGCCGCGCTGATCACCGCGGAGCACGACCCTCGCGTCGCGTTCAATGGTGGTGGAATCGGTTTACGAACGCCGGAAGATTTTCTACGCGTGCAAATAGCCCGTTTCGGCTTGGCGCGCCTGTCTTTGATCGAACGCCTGACCGTGGCGGAATTCGATTGGAAGGAACGCGCGATCAGAAATGTGCCGCCCGTTTCGGCGAACATGGCGCCGCTGGGTGGTGACTTCAAGCTTTTCTTGGAAGCACAGGATGAACCGATGCTGGCCCGCGACACACAGGAGATCTATCTGCGCGCTCCTGATCCGAAGCAACGCGCTGAGATCACCGTGGGGAACTACGCGAGGATGCTCGACGACGCTAAGCGCGTGTACGAAAACCGAATTCTCAGCTTCTTTCTCGTAAACCTTCCCCCAAACAGCCATCCGCGGCACTAAACCAACCTATCGCGCCAGATTCACGCGCACAAGCCAGGCCTGCGAGGTTGTCTTCTCATCGGTTCGCACAGCGCTCCCAAACGTTTGATTTCGTCGAAGCCCTCGGGCGTCGTAAAAACATATGCGGGCTGAAGGCTGCTGAGTTTCCGGGCCGCCGTTTCATCCGGGGACCATTCCGGCAGCGTGCGCCGCAAATAGTATTCCAGCCCGTAGTGCCAGCCTCGTTGCAAATGATACGCGGCGATCGGGCCTGTGGCAGCCCGGCAGCAATCGCCACGTGCGCCGCTGCCCGAGGGCTAAGCCACACATCGAGCTGGGGGAAAACGTCCAATTCGCCGCTTCGAGCATTCCTGCCAGTCAGCAGCGCCTGGATCAGCAGAGCGCCAGCGATGCGGCGGTTCCAGCCCAGCGCAATCACCACAATGCCCCCGAGCCCTGCGGTCAACAGCCAAGGGCGCCAGAGGGATGGCTCCGCCAGTGGTGAGCCTGCGGGCAGGCGCCCCAGCCAGACGCCGGGGCCAATCACCAGTGCTATCCAGGTAAATCCGAGTCCAGCGCAGACCCAACGGGCCGTGGCGTCTCGCCTCCGAATCATCCGCGCCGCTGCATCCGCAAGTAACAGAACGAGAGGGGGCACGGCAGGCAGAATGTACCCGGGCAACTTGGATTTCGAAACGCTAAAGAAAAAGCAGCGTGAAGCCTACCCAGCACGCGAAATAGAGTCCAGGCCGGTCGGCCCAGTCACCACGCCTTATGGCTTCGCGCGAATCGTTTCCGGCGGCGCTCAAAACCGCGCTCCATGGCAGCAAGGCCAATACCAGAATTGGGACGAAAAACCACCACGGCTGCACATGGTGGAACACCGGCGTCGTGAAGCGTTCGAAATTATGGAGCAGAAGAAACGTTCGTAAGAATTCCGGATTTCGCGCAGCGCACGCGCGCGTACCAAGGCACTGCGGCGACCAGAAACGCCGCAACGGCCACCGGATGGGCGAGACGCAGCGCGCGCTTCCATTGCCGGGTGAGCAGCGTCCACAAGATCATCGAACCACCGGCGAGGACAACGGCCGCCGGACCCTTGGCGAGCGTTGCGGCGCCCAGAAAAAGGCCGAATCCGAGCCGGTGCATGTCGCGCGGGTTCCCAGCCACCACCAACTCTGCCGCGAGCGCCATCGCCGCCGCGAGCATTCCTGCAAAAAGCATGTCCGGCGTGGCCGCGCGGGCAAAGACGACAATTCCCAGCGTCGTCGGCATCAGAAGCAGCACGAGCACGGTGGTTGCTGCGCTATAAAAGCGCCATGCAACCCAGGCCATCGCGAGGCCCGCCAGCATCGCCGCGAAACCGCTCAGGAGCCGCGCGGCATAGTCGTTTTCGCCAAAGATGCGGAACGACCCGGCCGCAGCCCAATAATAAAGCGCAGGCTTTTCAAACCACGGCTGGCCGTTCAAACGCGGCGTCACCCAGTCGCCCGTTTCCGCCATGTTGCGGGCAATCGAGACGTAACGGGGTTCGTCAGGGCCGGTCAGTCCCAGCGTTCCCAGGTGGCTTAGGCATCCCGCATAGCTCGCGAACACCAGCACGAGCAGTAGCCAAAGTGAGACCGGAGTGGTGTGCGTAGTTTTTTCGGTTGCGGCCGCGGCAGTGCGAGTTGGCCGGAAGTCACTCACGGCAGGGAGTGTAGCATCGCCGGAATTCTCTGAAAGCCGGAATCTAAATGCGTTACCTTAGAACCCGAAGGCGCTGCCCAGACGGTCCCCTTCGATCATCATATGGAGAGACACAAACGTGCCGCTGGTTTGGGCGGTCCCTGCCTTTTCGGGGCGGCTGCGTCTCTTCCGAAGGGTAGGTGTGCGAATACTGATCGCCGACGACCAGGCAGACGTTCGGGAGGGAATACGCTCCCTTCTGGAGACCTATCCCCGGTTTGAAGTTTGCGCGGAGGCCGGGGACGGTGAGGAAGCGGTGGAAAGACGCTGCAATTTAATCCCGACCTGGTGATTTTAGACGTGAGCATGCCGGTCATGAACGGCATGGACGCTGCGAAAATGATCCGGCAGTGCTCTCCACAAACGCCGATTCTCATGGTTTCGGTCCACAGTATTCGCGAGCTGATCGAGGAAGCGCGAAAAATTGGCGTGCGGGGCTACGTTGCCAAAGCGCAGGTCGGCGAGATTCTGGTCGAAGCGATTGACGCCATTCTCCAGCACCAGAAGTTTTTTCCTGCCGATCCGCAACGGCCGCCGAACTGAAGTTAGGCTTCAAAACAGAGCGGCGCGAGGAAACCGACGAATCGCGCAGGTATGGGCCGCAGGCTATCCGCGACGGCGAAACGGCGTGATTTTGCTCTGTGCGCCGCCGTCTTTTGAAAACTTGGATCGCGCAAACTTCGCCCAGCGTCCTTGCGGCTGCAGCCGGAGATAGTGCGACAAATGTTCCCTCATCTTCTTCTCCTGTCCCTTCGCGTCATACAGCAGAGCTAAATTCAGATGGGCCTCGGCCGAGTCCGGCGCCAGGCGGATGGCATACTGAAGCTCGCGTATAGCGGCGCGGCGCTTGCCCATGCGCTCGAGTACGCAAGCGACGTTGAATCGCGCAAGCACGTTGTCTGGCGCAAGCTCCAGAGCTTTCTTGAAGCAGCGGTGCGCCTCCTTGATATCTCCCAGGTGAAAGAGTGCGGTGCCCAGGTTCAGGTGAGCTTCCACCCATTTGGGTGATGCTCTTACCGCGCGACGGTAGGCGTCGGCCGCTTCCTGCATTGTGGCGGGTTCCGTGTCGTGCGCGAGTCCGATATCAAACCATTCCTCGGCGGTGCGTGATGGTAGGGAACGGAGTTTGCCTGCTGCGGCGTCAAACGCAAACAGCATCTGCCCCGAGATTGGCTCAATCGGAGCGCGTCCCGGCTCACCCACGACCACTTGGCGGCCATCTGTGGAGATTCGCAGGAGGGATAGCGATGCCGCACCTTCTCCTGTTTGGCGGCGCATGGCCGCAAGGGCCTGCCCCAACCGTCGTGGGGGAACTCCTTCCACGGCAAGGCGCTTCAGCGTCTTCAGCGCGACTAAGTCAGCAAAGCCATAAACCGCAGGGCTGGACGGAGCACTTGGCGCCACGAGGCCGAGTTCCGACCAACGGTCAAGCTCGCGCGCGCGGATCCCCAGCATGCGCACCACTTCATTCCTCGTGAATTTTTGCCGCATCGGAAAATGGCCCGGTAGGTACGAAATGAATTGTCCTAACCCCGAGCCGAAATGTTTGGCCCCAGGGTCTCCCCTCACTGCAATCTATCGGTATGAGAAGTTCATTGCAAAGGGAAATTAGTACTACGGCGCTCTACGTTTGAAGTGACGAGTGGAAGCTCGCTCGCCCTGAATCGGCGACTGCTAAACTGACTTCTCGGCGGCAAAAATTAAAACAACGTTGCGGGCGCGGGACAACCGCCGCGGCCAGGGCATCCGGCCAAGCATTACCGACAAATGTACGCCGAAGCGACGCAGTATTGCACGTGGTTGCGTTACCGGCCGCTTGGATCGTTTGTAGCCGCACTCTCCGGGTGGTGACGTAATTTCACCCCGTTGCGGAATCGTGCCGTTGAAATGTTCATAATCGTCTGGAACCAGTGCTCCGAGCCGCTGGGGAAGGTGTTCCGGCGAGGATGTATCTTTTTGGTCCATATGCTTGAACTGACGTTTCAAGAAGTTATACTCAGGCATGGCCGACCAACCGCAGGAGACCCCCGATAAGTCCGGTCGCCCCGCCTTTACCGACCGGCGCATGCACCGGCGTTACGAATTCACCGCCACCATCGAGATTGGCGAATCCAGTCATGCAAGCGGTGACGCGCAGAACGCGGGCCGGATTGAGGCACGCGTCAGCGACCTCGGGAAACGCGGCTGCTTTGTAGATACGCCCCATCCCTTCCCGGTGGGCGCGATCGTCACGGCGCGAATCACCCAGGGGAAGAAATCGTGCGACGTCCACGCAAGGGTCATCTATTCGCTGGCCGGTCAGGGCATGGGCTTGATGTTTACCGATGCCGATCCCGAGCAGCTTCGCATCCTCGAGACCTGGCTAGCTGCGTCCCGCGAAGCATCCTGGTTCGCGTCAACGCGGCGCAGGAGCCAGCGGGTGGTCATGAAGATTCCTGTGAAGGTCTTCAGCGCGCGCGAGGCAAATTCGGCCTTTGAGGAAGATACGCACACACTGGTGATCAATGCGCACGGAGCATCTTTTCTTCTCACAAGACAAATCAACAAGGGCGAGCAATTGTTTCTTCGAAACCTGCAAACATCCGCGATGCAGGAATGCACGATTGTCCACGTTGGTGATCCGCAGGGAAACTCGTGGAAGTGGCGGTTGAGTTTATCGTGCCGAATCCATCCTTCTGGCAAGTAACGTTTCCGCCCGAAGACTGGACACCGGGCATCGCCCACGTGAAGACGCGGCCGTGAAGCCTCCCAGCGGCTAGACTCCCACGGTCATTCTTCCTCCTTTTAATTCAATCAGATACGGCTGCTCGGGGGTTCGCTTCGACTGCGCCTGCTATAGAACAAAGCTCTAGTACCAAGGTTCACCCAGAAATGAGACCACGGCACCATAGGTACCTGCGGAGCCGGGCCTTATCTTGCACAGGTCGCGGGCCGATGGGCGCGCGAGCGAAATGGCGGCCCGCCACTGCTTGGGATCCGCTGCTGATTTGCTGACACGAGGCCAACGATAATGACTCAGTCGGTACAACGCGACCCCGAATTTGCCGGCCAGCAAGCGATTCGGCAAAGCCTGAAGCGTTTGGATCGAAGCAATTTGTGGTTCTGGTGGAATACCGTAGTCGCGATTGTGCTGATCACGGCCACGATCACGGTGCTTTCGTTTCCAAGGCTTCTCCACTTGAACGCGTACCTGAGCGAGCAGGGCCCTGCCTCTGTCATCCGGGCGCTGCTTGGACTGATGTTGCTTCTCAACGTTTACACGCTTTTCCAGCAGCGCCACTTGAAGTTTTTCCGGAATCACCTGGCCGAGCAAATGGAAGTTGCCATGCGGCAGCGGATTCGCGCCGAGAAGTTTTATGGCCTCGCGATTCTTGATCCGCTCACCGGTCTGTACAACCGGCGATTCGGTGAAGAGCGTTTGCAGGAGGAGATTTCCCGAGCGGACCGCAATGGCGATAGCTTGGCTGTGCTCGTCCTCGATCTGGATCATTTCAAGCAAATCAACGACGAGTACGGGCACGCGGCGGGCGACCTGGTTCTGAAGGAATTCTCCCGGCGCTTGAAGAGAGCGATCCGCGCCTGCGATGTGCCGATACGAGTCGGGGGCGACGAGTTTCTGGTGGTTCTGCCGGAGTGCCCACGCGAGAAGGTTGCGGTGATCCTGTCGCGCCTCGGGACATTTGACGTCAGCATCAATAAGCAGAAGATTCCGGTGTCTTGCTCGCGAGGCCGCGCGCAGCATCAAGTAGGCGACACGGCGGAGACGATCCTCGCCAGAGCCGACGAATCGCTCTATCTTGAGAAGGCTAACCGTCCTCCGGTCCCGAAGCGAGAGTTTGCTGAGCCGGCTTCCTCGCCCAGCGTGCCCAACGGGCAAGGCGATACGGAATATCCTCGTCCCACCGAGAAATCTCTCCGTCGCCGGATGAACTGCGTTTCCTTCCCTCCGGCGATAGCCTGCCAAGCTCTCGTCATCCGTGAAATTCGAAAACCTGATTCTTGATTCCTCGCGGGTGCGAGTCTCTTTTTTCCGGAACCATGCTCATCATTTCCCAAACCATTTCAGCTATGTGAGCGTATACAGGAGCTGTGTACGCCACGCCGACACTCATTGGGAGGAGCTATAGTGACCTCGCCGCCTGCTTTGCCTAGCTCACGTTCTTCTGCGCCTTCAGAGCACGTCATTCTGGCCTTGCCTGCGCTTGCGGTCTCGGCGGTGATGCTCTTTTTGGCACAGGACTTCATCCAGTTTGGTGGCTTATGTGGTTGGCGCCCCTTCCCATCTTGGTTGTCGCTCCGCGAGATGCGGGCATTTCCCACCTTCGGCGCAGACTTGCCTCGCGTGGTCTCTGGGGGGCTGAACATGTGGCACTATCTTTCACAAAACCGTCGAGATGTCTATTACTGTGGTGCTGTTCATCCTGATACTTCCTGCCTGCATTTTCGGCTTAGCCGCGCTGCTGGTTCGACGATTCGCGCGCCGAGGTGCCTTGTGGCGCGCATCTTTTGTCCTGCCGGTTCTTTGGGTGGGGTTCGAATACCTCGCCGAAGTGACATCGCCCCACAGCACATGGGGAAACCTGGGCTACACACAGATGAACTTCTTGCCGGTGCTGCAGGTTGTCTCGCTCGCCGGGATTTGGGGGATCAGTTTTTGCGTCCTTCTTCTGCCCGCGACCATTGCGGCCTTGCTATGCAAGCACGGCACCGCATCCCAAAAGACGAAGTTGGGTGTCATGATCGGCTTATTCCTTGCGGGCGTGATGGCGTATGGCTCCTGGCGGTTGCTAGCAACTCCGAAGCCGCAGTATTCCGTGAAGGTCGCGCTACTTTTCCACCGGCGATCTGAACCTCTTCCCGCACCAAGCTGCTGCGGCTTTGGAATTGCTGCGTTCCTATGCGGATAAGGCGGGCGCGCTCGCGGCGCGGGGTCCCCAGGTGATCGTGCTACCGGAAAAGATTGCGTCGGTCTCGGATCAGACGACGCAAGAAGTGGACGCTTTGTTCGAAGACTACTGCGTCTCGCGCGCACGCGATGATCCTCGTCGGGCTGGACCGTGGTACCGAAACGCGCAGGTCCAATGAAGCGCGGCTGTACTCACCCGATGGGACGCTCGCCGCAGTCTACGACAAGCATCACTTGATTCCACGCTTCGAAGACGTGGACCAACCGGGGACGGCGCGCACCGTCATCACTGAACCTTCTGGAATCTGGGGGATCGAGATTTGCAAGGACATGGATTTTCCTCAGTTGAGCCGCCAGTACGGCGCCGACGGTGTCGGGTTGCTGCTCGTGCCCGCGTGGGACTTTGTTTTGGACGGATGGCTGCACGGCCGCATGGCGATCATGCGCGGGGTAGAAAGCGGCTTCACGATCGCACGGGCCGCCAAACAAGGCGAGTTGACGGTGACCGATGATCGCGGGCGGTTGCTCGCGGACTGGAACCAGGGAGGGGACCGGTTCGTCTCGATTTCAGCCGACGCCCCCGTGCGCCACGACAGCACACTCTACGTGCGCTGGGGAGATTGGTTCGCCTGGACGGATATCGCCGCTCTGGCGCTCCTCCTCCTGAGTCTCCTCTGGAGTTGAAATTCCAAGCCAGCTAATTAAACAGAATTACCGAACGTACCCACTCGACATCAAGGCATTTCCCACGGGCACGTGTCCGTGGGACGCGCAGAAAACGTCTCGCGCACCGCATTTCTGAAGTAGCACAGGCTCCCTTACCTGTCCGAAGTAGGTTTCGCAAAGACAGCCGGAACCCAGCACAGCCAGGAGTGGCTGTGCTGCGCCCTCCAAGTTCCACCTTCTATTACAGTTGCCTCCCTAGCACGTGCTGCTCAGGAACGTCTACTTGCGCGCGACCCCGGGGTGTGTGATTTTCAAAGGTTGGTATCGCTCCGGAATCTCTATGCAGCCCCACGCTTCTGACCGCAGGTCTCTCAAGCGCCAGGTAACGCTCGCGCGGCCGCTGCTGCTCGTCTTAAGCCTAGTCAGCGTTCTTGAATTGCCGGCGCCACCGCCAAGCGTGCTGATTTTCCAGGGCGTATACCTTACGGCCAGTTTGCTCTTTGCCGCCGCGCAGGCCACCACCTGGGGCGCCGATTGGAAATTTCCGCTAGCCGCGGACGTGGCAGCTCTCGGCGCCTTTCTCGTATTCGCCCCTTCGGTTGCGCCGATGTGGTTCTTATTGCTGTTTGTGGCCTTTGCGGCTGCAGTGGAATGGGGTATACGGCCCGCCTATTGGATCGTTGTGGCGTCTTCCGCGGCAGTTTTGGTCTGGACCCTGCTTCAACATCACGCAGCCTGGGAGGACGGCGTCCGAGCCGTCGCCGTGGCCAGCGGCACGTTGGCGGCAGGTTTCGGCATGGCTTATTTGGGCGACCGAAACCGCCGCTCGGCGATGGAATACCATTTCCTGGCCGGGCTCAACGAGGTGCTGCGCGTGGATGCGGGCGTCGCCGACTCGCTGCGCGGGCTTTTCGAAAAGCTGATGGAAGCTTTCGCCTGCGACGCAGGCGTCCTTGCCTACCGCGACGCCGACGTGGAGCGCATCTTCGTCTGGAAGCTTGCCCGCGGTGATGGCGGGCGGATCGCACCCGAAAACTGGCCTCTTTCAGCAGGGGAAGGCTTGCTGCTGGATGCGCCCGAGGCGACTATTGGAGTCAACAATTTCGATGGAAAGGGGGATGGGTTCGGGTGGAACCGCGAAACTGGCAACCGTTTGGCTGAGCTTCCGCGCTTTTCGGCCTCAACGCGCGAGGCATTGGGGATGCGTTCGGCGCTGGCCACCACAATTGACGTCCAAGGCGACCCAGCCGCGCGGCTCATCCTGGCGAACGGCCAACGCCGCTTCACGCCGCGGGATCTACTGTGGCTCGAACGCATCGCGCGCCACCTGGGCACTCCGCTCGAGAATCTTTTTCTGCTGCGCCACTTGCGTGCTCGCGCCATCGATGCGGAGCGCAGCCGCATCTCGCGCGATCTGCATGACGGAATCCTGCAAACTCTTCTCAGCGTTCAGATTCAGCTTGACGTGTTGCGCAAGAAGTTGCCAGAGGAAGGGGAAACGGTGGCCGCGGCACTGGGATCGCTCGAGCAGACCGTTCGAAACGAATCCGCCGAGCTTCGCCGCATGGTCACCGACCTGCGGCCGCTACGCGTGCAAAGCGCCGATCTACTGGACTTGATGCGGGGTTTCGCCGAGCGTTTTCGAAACGATTCCCAATTAAAGCTGGATTTGCTTGTGGATGCCGCCGATTTGCAGGCTCCGGACCGGGTTTGTCGGGAGCTCTTTCAGATTTACCGTGAAGCACTCAACAACATAAAAAAGCATGCCCGAGCCACACATGTCGTGGTAAAACTGTCTCAGTCCGATAGCCGGATTGCCCTAGTGGTGGACGATAATGGCGAAGGATTCAGCTTTGCGGGGCGCTTTTCGGGAGACGAGTTAGACCGCCTAAGGCTCGGGCCAATATCCATTAAAGAGCGCACGCGCACCGTCGGGGGCGTTTTGACTGTTGAATCGAGTCCCGGTCATGGTGCAAAGCTGACTGTCGAGGTTCCACTAAGCTAAGATGGCAAAGAGCAAACAACCGATTCGCGTGCTGGTAGCCGATGATCACGCGATATTCCGCGATGGTCTGCGCAAGCTGCTGGATTCCGACGACGATATAGCTATCGTCGGTGAAGCACAAAACGGCAACGAGTGCATCAAGCTCGTCACGAAACTCAAGCCGGATATTTTGCTGCTCGATTTGCGCATGCCGGATAAGGACGGCCTCGCCGTTCTCGAGGAAGTGAATTTTGATTCGCTGCCGACGCGCGTGATTTGCGTGACTGCAGCCGAAGATGACCGCGATGTCGTGCGCGCGATGCGTCTGGGTGCGCGCGGCGTCGTTCTGAAGCAGTCCGCCACCGACCTGCTGGTCAAGAGCATTCAGCGCGTGCATGCGGGCGAAATCTGGCTCGACAATCACATGACCGCCGAGGTGATGAAGGCGTTCTCGAAGTCCTCGGAGAGCGGCCCGCGCCGTGAAAAGCCGCTGCTGAGCGACCGCGAGAAGGAAATTGTGCAGCTGGTCGCGCAGGGCTTCCGCAACAAGGAAATTGGCGAGAAGCTTTTCATCAGCGAGCAGACGGTGAAGAACCATCTGCACAATATTTTCGACAAGCTCGGCGTATCCGACCGCCTCGAACTGGCGCTTTACGCGATTCACCACCGGCTCATCGAGAAGACCTGACGCGGTAATTTTCACCGGCATTTTCGATGGTAAGCGCATCTCTGCGTTTGAGTGCGGCTTGCCGCTGCGTTAACATGGACAGGGTGGTGCAGCGCGCGGCGCAAGAGCGGCCCGCGACGTTCGAGGAATTCTTGTCTACTGCAAATCTTCCGGCCTCCACAGCTCTGCGAATTTGTCCGAAATGCGGCAATGCAATACCTGGCGGCACCGAGCAATGTTCCTGTGGCGGCAAACCGGCCGCCTGGCAAGTCTCGCCGGAAACGGCCCTGCTCATCTCTCTGGGCGTCTTATTCATCTTCTTTACGGCGACCGGATTTTTCGCGCGTTTTTATCATCAGACAGAGCGGAGCCTCGCACGGCACTGGTATTCGTATGGACAGGCGGCGCTCGCTGCGGGCCTCCCAGCCGATGCCATACAGGATTTCCGCACTGCGATGGTGTACTCGCGCGAGAACGGGGATACCTCCGGTGCAAACGACGTCTACGTCTTGCATCTGGCAGAGGCCCTGGCGGCTGCGGGCCAACACGAAGAGGCGCGTGCCTATCTTCTGGCGCTCGCTGACCGAACGCCAGGCAACGCGACCGTCAATCTCGATCTTGCGCGACTTGCAGCTCGCCAAAACAACGTTCCCGAAGCTTCGCGCTACTACAATGCCGCGATCTTCGGCGCATGGGATTCGAGTCCTCCCGAGCGTCGCCGCGAAACTCGCATCGAGTATGCGAAGTTTCTGCTCGACCACGGGGAGGTCGCGGACGCGCAGGCGCAACTGATCGCCATGGCGGCAGCGCTGGCTCCGGACCCGGTGTTGCACGCCCAGGCGGGCGATCTTCTTTTGCAGGCCGGCGAGAACGATCAGGCGCTTGCTCAGTACAAGGAAGCGCTGAAGCTGGACCGGAAAGCGCTGGGCGCGCTGCGCGGCGCGGGTATTGCATCATTTCGATTAGGCGACTACAGAGCGGCAGCTGAATATCTCGACCGCGCCAATCGCGAAAACGAACTTGATGATGAAGCGCACAGGATGCTCGAGACTTCGTACGATGTCGCGAATCTCGACCCGTTTGCCGCCGGCCTTTCGGTGGCGGAGCGCGGGCGGCGCACTGCGCAGGATTTCACAGTCGCGCTGGAGCGCCTGAAGTCTTGTGCGCAGTCGCAGGGAGCGCCTCTGGAAGATTCTGCCGCTGAGTCCACTTCGCCGCTCGCACAGCTCTACGCGCAAGCGGGGCAAGAAGGCTCGCGCGCGACGGAACAAGCGCTGCGCCTGCATCCCGATGACGTCGCGCCAGACATGAGCTTGGCGTTTGCGATGGAGACCGGTGCGGCGAAGTTGTGCGGGGCGCCCTCCGCCGCTGCTGATTCTGCACTGCTGCTCATCGCGCGCAGCCACGCAGGTGCGAATCAGTGAGTCCACAGGAGCCCACTTCAGAGTTGCCGTTCGGCGATGCTTCCGTGGACGCCCACGGCGGCGCTTCGGCCGCCAAAGCGCCAAGCCCGTCTTCGGCGGCTCCGCCGCTGGATGCGAATCCGCTTGCCGAGGCGCCGAAGTCCAGCCCGGCAGTCCAATGGTTCAACCGTTTACGGAGCACGCTGGCAATGCGCGAGGGCAGCCTTTTTCTGCTGCTGGCCGTGATCATCGGACTTTTCTCGGGGCTTTCGGTGGTTTGTTTTCGGATTGTGATTGATTGGACGCGCATCAGCCTCTTCGGATCGGCTTTGTATCCGGGATTTCCGCGCGTCGTGATCGTGCCCGCGGTTGCGGGATTGGTGTTGGCTTTTCTGGTGGTGCGGTTTTTCCCCAGCGTACGCGGCAGCGGGGTGACGCAGACGAAGTCCGCAGTCTACGTCTACGACGGCTACATTCCATTTGACACCGTTATCGGAAAGTTCATTTGCTGCGCGCTGGCGATCGGCAGCGGGCAATCGCTTGGGCCGGAAGACCCTTCGCTGCAAATGGGCGCGGGGATCGCGTCGCTGCTCGGGCGTAAGCTGCGTCTCTCGCGCGAAAAAATTCGGCTGATCGCGCCGGTCGGCGCAGCGGCAGGCTTGGCCGCGGCGTTCAATTCGCCGATTGCCGCGGTGATCTTCGTCATCGAGGAAGTGATCGGCACGTGGAGCGCCGGAGTGCTGGGCGCGATCGTGCTCGCGGCCGTTTCGAGCGTGGTCGTCAGCCGGTGGTTTCTCGGCGCGGAGCCGCTGTTCCGTACGCCGGCGTACACGCTTGTTCATCCCGCCGAACTTGCTCTCCTACGCCGCGCTGGGAGTCGCCGGTGGATTCACCTCGCTGTTTTTCGCCAAACTGATTAGCTACACGCGCCCCGAAATGCGCGCGCTGCCCGGCTACTGGACGCTATCTGCTGCCTGCTGCGGCCGGTCTGGTGATCGGCGTCATCGGGATTCGCCTGCCGCAGGTGATGGGCGCGGGCTACGATTTCATGGACCAGGCCATGCACGGGCAGTTCGTCTGGTACATGCTCTTCGTGCTCGCACTTCGCCAAAATCATAGCGACAACGCTTTCATTTTCCTCGGGCGCGCCAGGCGGAATGTTCGCGCCTACTCTGTTCGTCGGCGCGATGCTCGGCGCTGCGGTCGGCAGCAGCGCAGCACACTTCTTTCCTGCGACCGCTGGACCGGTTGGAGCCTACGCGCTGGTCGGCATGGGCACGCTTTTCGCCGGATTCTTGCGCGTGCCGCTGACTTCGGTTTTCATGGTGCTGGAGGTCAGCGGAAACTATTCGATCATCTTGCCGGTGATCATTTCCAATGCGCTGGCCTACCTGATTTCGCTCCGTTTTCAGCAAATCCCGATCTTCGATGTGCTCTCGCGCCAGGAGGGCCTTGACCTGCCCTCGATGGAAGAGCTGCGCGAAGGCCACGCGTTGCGCGTGGAAGACGCCATGCGCCCTCCGGTGACTGCCGTGCTCTCTGCCGACGACACCGTGGACGAAGCCCTGGCCGGCTGGAGGCGCGGAACGAAGCCCGGCCGAAGAATTTTTCCTGGTGAGCTTCCCAACAGGCCGTTGGGCCGGAGTTCGCATCCCGGCCCTGCACAAATTGGCCTCGGAAGGGAGGGGCAGGTACGACCCCTAAAAGACATTCTGGGCACGCAACGCCTGCCCCGCTTACATCCCGACCAGTCTGTGGATCTGGCCATGCGCCTGATGCGCGACTGGCCCTACCTGCCCGTAGTTAACCGGGCCGATGCGCGCCGCCTGGAAGGCGTACTTTCGCTCTCGGACGTGCTCAATTCTTATCTTCGCAACTCCACATAACGTTCCGGCCTGGCCGCGTGCTCTTTGTAAGCTATTGAGTATAAATATCTTAACTATGTATGCCGCCAGGGGCAAAGACAGGCTGCCGGTTGAAATCCTGTGGGAATTCTGAGCATAAACCTCCCTGGTACCCGGGTACCGATTTCACGGTTTCCAAATTGAGCCTCTTGGCCTATTGAGCGGGAGAGCCCCATGCAATATTCTTGCTCCATCGCAGGGGGCCTTGTTAACCGGTTGGTGGCCGCCCTTGCGCATAGCCAGGAGTCCGTGACCGCCATGGAACGACGAATGAACCAACGTTTTCAGATTCGCCTGCCGATGACGGTGCGCTGGACGAGCGGCTCATCCGTCGGCGAGATACTCACGGAATCCAAAAACGTCAGCTCCCGCGGCGTGTATTTTTTTCTGCCGAAGGAAGTGAAGGAAACGGCTCGCCGTGTCGAAATCCTGTTGACATTGCCCCACGAGATTACGCTGGCCGGCCCGGTGCGCGTACGCTGCCTGGGACGCGTTTCGCGCAACGAAGTAAAGACGCGAACACGGTCGGCATGGTTGCCCAAATCGAACGCTACGAGTTCTTGCGCGGCGGCGACGAATACGCCGCGTAAAGCAAGCTTGCCCATATCCTGCGGATGCGGGCAGGAAACGCCGGGACGCCTCGACCCCTCAGCGACGCGTCCCGGCTGATTATTTTTGGAGCGTTTGTGTAGTGACAATGCCATCCGCTAGGGACGCGGAAAATACTATTCGTAGCGCAGCGCCTGCACCGGATCGAGGCGCGCGGCGCGCGCTGCGGGGTAGAGTCCCGCCGCGAGGCTTACCACGACGGAGAAGGCAATCGCCGCGCCAACCAGCCACAGCGGTACCGACCAGATTTTCTCCGCGGGAAGATCCTGGCGGGCAAGATACACGTTCGTTCCGAGATTTATGATTTTTCCGATGGCCCAGCCTAGAAACACTCCGAATGCCCCGCCGACGAATCCCATCACGCCGGCTTCGGCGAAGAACAACCGGCGCACGTCGCGATCCGCCGCGCCCAAAGCCTTGAGCACGCCGATCTCGCGGCGGCGCTCGAGAATCGCCATCACGAGCGTGTTGATGATTCCAAGCGACGCGACGGCAAGGGCCAGGCTGCCAAAAATTCCGAGGAACAGATCGAGCACCGCGAAGAAGCGCTGCAAGTTGCGCGCGGCGTCGAAAAGCGAAAACGTCGCGAAGCCCATCTGCTTGATCGAGTCTTCCACGGCGCTCACATACTTCGGGTCGGTGAGCTTTACTGTCAGGCTCACATACATATGCTTGTCGGGACTCTGCACCACCGAGCGCACGTCCGAGCCCTGCACCGGGTTCAACTGTTCCACAAACTGAAGCGGCAGCAACATGCGGACGCCGCCAAGCCCACCGGGGCCGGCCTGCTCGTTTTCCACCAGGCCGACAATGCGCACCTTTGCTTCCGCCGGCGCAATTGTGAAGCCCATGCCGAATTCGTCATTCGCGGCGAGATCGGCGGAGCTTTGATTGGGAGCGGCAACCACCGGCTTGCGCTGTGGATACCTCAGCGTCACTTCCTGGCCGATCAAGTCCTTCGGCTGAATCTTGCCCTCTTCGGCCAATTCCTTGGCGAGATCCATGTGCAAGATCACTTCGGGAGCGGACTCGCTTGAGAAGAACGATCCTTGCACCGCATCGAACTGCCCCGTGCCCTTTGCCGAAGCGGCAACGCTGGCGGCGGAAGTGACGTGGCCGCCGCCGGCATAGCGCAAATCCGCGGTGAAGCGTAACTCGGGAAATACTTCGACAACATTGGGAAGAGAAGCGAGTTGCTGGCGGGTCTCATCGGTCAGCATCTTGATGTCGCCGGGCCGCGACTCGTCCGGCGGCCCACCTCCCCGCCCGCCGCGGCCACCGCTGCCGCGATTCGTCTTTGGATACACGTAGATCGTGTTGAATAGCCCGGTGCCCGCGAGGCGGTTTTGTGCGAGTTGCTGCAGGCCGATGCCGAGTGAAAGCATGGCCACCAGGGAAGCCACACCCACGGCGATTCCCGCCGTGGTCAATGAGTTTCGCAACGCCGATTCGCGCAGATTTCGCGATGCAAGCTCGGCTAAGTCTCGCGTCTTCACGCTCCGCCTCCGTTCATGCTCAGCGCATCGCTCAATTTTCCGTCCTTGAGATAAAACTGGCGCTGCGTGTAACGCTCGGCCAGCCGCGGCTCGTGCGTGACCATCACCACCGTCATTCCCAGTTCACGATTGAATTGCGCGATGTAGTTCATGATTTCTTCGCCGGTGCGGCTATCGAGATTCCCGGTGGGCTCGTCGGCCAGCAAAATTGTGGGGCGATTCACCAGCGCGCGGGCTAACGACGCGCGCTGCTGCTCGCCGCCGCTTAACTCGGTCGGACGATGGCTGAGCCGCGCGCCGAGCCCGACCCGCTCGAGCGACTCGCGCACACGCCCGGCGCGCATGGCGTAATCGGTTTCCGCCAAGCGCAACGGCAGCTCGACATTTTCCTCGAGCGTCATGCGGGGCAACAGGTTGAACGCTTGAAAGACCATGCCGACCGTGCGGTTGCGATGCCGCGCCAAGTCGTCGCCCGACATTTCGGCCAGATTGCGTCCGTGGGCCAGGATCGCGCCGCCGGTTGGCCGGTCAAGGCCGGCAATCAGATTCAGCAGGGTGGATTTTCCCGACCCGGAAGTACCCAGCAGCGACACGAATTCACCGGGGGCGACGCTGAGCGAGACTCCGTCCACGGCACGAATCACGGCGTCGCCCATCGTGTAGTGCCGCGTCACTTCCTTGGTTTCCAACGCCGGCTGACGATCGGTCATGGGTGTCCTTGATTATCCCTTCCTCTGTTTCTACGTATGCGCGGCGCAAAGAGTTGCAGCCGTTTGGCTTGCCAAACTCAGGAAGGGAGACGTTTGGCCAGCAGGCTCCCCGCAATTCCACTGAACGTATCTTGCCAGGCATGAGCGATCATGCCTGGGCGCAGGCTGCGGCGCGTCTCCGCCAGGATGCCAAACAGCACCCCATACACGGCGATGAGAACGGTCTGACGAGCTCCCTGATACATGTGCCCCGCGCCAAACAATATGGCGGAGAGTAAGACGCCTGCCGGCGCGCTGCCCGTCCAGGAAATAAATTGGCGCTGAAGATATCCGCGGAAAATCGTCTCTTCGCAAATCCCGGCCGTGACCGAAAGCAGCACCCACGCCGCCATTTCAGCAGGGGTTTGTGGCAACAGGAATTTTACACTGGCCTGGAGTTTGCTGCTGATGTGCAGCGCATAGGCCACCCCTCCGAGAATCACAATTGCGGTGGGCCAGAAAAGGACTGCTAAGACGATATCGCGCAATAGATCCATGCCGCCGGTCGAGAGCCGCCCGGTGATCTCCCGCATGGGAATTCCGCGGCGGCGCAATCCAATGGCGATATACGCGAACAGAATCCATTCGAACACGAACGTGGGCATGTAAAGCAGTATCTTGCTCCCGCCGCCCGGCATGGAGTCGCCACGCATCTGGTTGGCCGCGTGCAGCCCGACGTAGGCCCAGACGAGGACCAGGAGGATCAGTCCTGCCGTGTGCAAAACGCCCGCCACCGGGCGCTTTGCGGTGTCAGCTTGTTCCGGCGCCGGAACGAAACCGCTCATCATGATCTCCGTGAAGTCCCGGGCATCTCTGTGGAGTTTAGTGCGTGCCCCGATTGGTCCGAATGCGGCAAACTTGGTAGACTTTTCGCCCAGCCCGGTCCGCGAGCGGCCGTCCTCCAAGATGCAGCAAGGATACCATGCTGCTATGAGCCATTTTGGAGTCTGGAATCAATCAGGTGAAAATTTCAGCGGGTGGAGGGTTGGTGATGCGGAGGATACTTATACAGACGGCGGCTATTCTGTTTCTTTCGTTGGCGATCGGCTGCAGTGCGCTGGCGGATCAAGTATCGTTGAAGAACGGCGACCACATTTCCGGAACAATTGCGAGTTCGGATGGCCAGACCTTAACAATCAAGACCGACTATGCCGGCGACGTAAAGATTCGGTGGGCCGCCGTGACCGCCCTGGAATCCGCACAGACACTTCACCTCGCGCTGAAGGACGGCCAGACCGTGGTGGGAACGGTTACGACCAATGACGACAAGCTTATTGTGGCGACGAAGAGCACCGGCAGTGTGACTGCGCCCAAATCCGACGTGCTCTCGATTCGCAACGACGCCGACGAAGCTGTGTACGAGCGCCAAGTGCTGCACCCGCGGCTTACGGATTTGTGGAGCGGTATTGTGGACACGGGGTTCAACACGACGCGAGGCAACTCCGAAACGCTCTCCTACAACCTCACAGCCAAAGCCGCGCGCATATCCGACAAGGATAAAATCACCGTTTACACCACGGCAATTTACGCGGACAACGCGACCACCGGTACCACAATCACTACGGCGCACGACATCCAGGGGGGCGTGCGTGGAGATTTGAACGTGGGCGCGCGCGAGTTTGTCTTCGCACAGACCGATTTTCAGTACGATGAGTTTCAGGACCTCAACTTGCGGAATACGATCGGCGGGGGCGCCGGCTACCACGCGATCAAAACGGCCAACACGACATTCGACTTGCTCGGCGGAGCGACCTACGAGCAGGAGTATTTTTCGACGCCGCTGACGCGCAAGAGCGCCGAAATCCTGCTTGGCGAAGATCTCAGTACGAAGATCGCTAAGCGATTCACCTTGAGCGAGAATCTTTCGTTGTATCCGGATGTCAACTCGAGTGAGAGGGGGCAGTACCGGTTCCTCTTCAATGCGACCGCCGCCGCGCAACTGAAGGGCTGGTTGAGCTGGCAGTTTACCTATAACGATCAATTCTTGAGCAATCCGATCAACGGGCTGAAGAAAAACGACACGATCATCACCACGGGCATCCGCGTATCGTTTGGGAAGGCCGTCTTCTGACCACTACTCCTCGCATGATTGCCCAGACGGACCTACTCGGCCCGCTCCAGCGCTACTGGGGATACGATTCGTTCCGCCCGTTTCAGGAGCGCATCGTGCGGAGCCTGCTTGCAGGCCACGATACGTGCGTGATCCTGCCGACGGGCGGCGGCAAGTCGCTGTGCTATCAGCTTCCCGCCGCGACGCTTGATGGACAGACGGTCCTCGTTGTTTCGCCACTGATCGCCTTGATGCAGGACCAAGTGGCCCAGCTTTCACAGATGGGGCTTTCAGCGGCGCTGCTCAATAGCTCGCTCTCTGCCGGCGAACAATCGAAGATCTGCGCGAAAGCGTGCAAGGGCGAATATCGCCTGCTCTATCTTTCCCCGGAACGGCTTGCGCGTGCCGACACGGTAGGCTGGCTCCAACGCGTGCCGATTTCGTTCTTTGCGATTGATGAAGCTCACTGCATCTCGGAATGGGGCCACGAGTTCCGGCCGGAATACCGCCAGCTCAGCAGCCTGCGCCAGCATTTTCCCGATCTGCCCATCGCGGCGTTCACGGCCAGCGCCACGCGGCAGGTGCGGCACGACATCATCGCCCAGCTGCGCCTGCGCGATCCCGATAAGTACATCGCGAGCTTCCACCGGCCCAACTTGCGTTACGTCGCCAGGCAATGCGATGCGCGCACCCAATCCAGCTTGCTCTTGACGCGCGCTGAAGCATCACGAAGGCAGCAACGTGATCATCTACGCCCCAACGATTGCGCGAGTCGAGCAGACCGTGGATTTTCTCGAGGAGGAGGGCATCGCCGCCATCGCCTATCACGGGCAGATGGACTCGGACACGCGCAAGCGCAATCAGGAAAGGTGGATGTCAGACGAGGTGCGCGTGCTGGTTGGCACGGTGGCCTTCGGCCTGGGTATCAATAAAGCCGCTGTCCGCGCCGTGATTCACCTCTCGCTCCCGAAATCCATCGAGCAGTATTACCAGGAGGCGGGCCGCGCCGGCCGCGATGGCAAACCGGCCGACTGCCTGCTGCTCTGGCAAAAGCGCGATGTCGGGCTGCTCGCCCATTTCATGGAGCAAATCAGCGATCCGGTGGAGAAACAGCGCGGCTGGCAGCGGTATCGCGAAGTTCGACAATTCGCCGAAGCGCGGACGTGCCGGCATCGCCGGATTTGCATGCACTTCGGTGAAATTCCCAAGTGGGAGACATGCGGCGCCTGCGATGTCTGTGGTTGCGAGATGGATTGGTTTTCCGGAGCAGCCGATACGCCACAAACAAAGCAACACAAGCTCGACGTAGCGCCGGCGAGCAAAAGCAGTCAGACCGTCGCCGGGCGCAGAGAAAAGGGAGCCGGCGTCACCGCCAATGCCGACGTGGACCCCGAGCTACGCGAATATCTGCGTGAGTGGCGGCGAATCACGGCCAAGCAACAAAACGTTCCCGCTTTCATCGTAATGCATGACGCGTCACTCGAAGAGCTCTGCCGCGTGCGGCCTACTTCGATTCAGAAGCTGCTTGATGTGCCGGGTTTCGGAGACCGCAAAGCCGAGCTCTATGGCCGGCCGATCCTCGATGCGCTCGCTCGCTTTCGCGCGGGCGCCCGTGCCGCTGCGGCTCAGGAGAAAAAACCAAAGCCCACGGAGGAAACTCTGCGGCTTCTCGGCGAAGGCCGCACCCTCGCCGAGATCGCCAGAATTCGCGGCCGCCAGCTGGTCACAGTCGTAAGTATGATCGCGGAAATGGTCGAGCGCGGGGAGCTGGAGTTCCAGCCTGGCTGGGTTGATGCATCGAAACAGGAAATGATCGAAGCGGCGTACCTTCAACTCGGGACCGCGCTGCTCAAACCCATCAAAGAAGCCCTTCCGCCGGAGATTACCTTCGAAGACATTCGGCTTGTGGTGGCCAAGCTGCGTCGGCAGCAAGCTGCCGCCAAGTGACCCTCGGTCCGCCCTAGAAATTTCGCGGCGCTTCCTCGGCAGGGGAAATGCCCAGCCCAAAGTGCCGGTGTATGCGAGTTCTATGCTGAGTAAACCGGCTTGATATGAAATCAGGCGTACGGCCAACCTCTCTATGGAAGCAAGTTGACCGAATCCAGCTCCATGAGACCCTGACGGCGTTCGTCTGCTGCCTGAGGAGCGTTCAGGAAGCTCCTGCGGAATCCTCTGACTGATCGGCGGGCGGGCGACGCTTCGCATGCGTGTTCAGTGCAGAACATCATTGCCGTCGCGGAGGAAGGCATCGTAGCGGCGGCGGTATTCTGCTTTGTAGGCGGCGACGGAGTGATCAAAGCTTAACGGCGGCACGTTAGGCCTCCTGGACCACGTGATTTCGACATCCTGTGTTATGACCGGGAGCTCCACTTGATCGCCAGTAAACCGAAGCGGCTTCCCGTCCGCGATGATGCTGGTAGCGTTCATGAACCACGGCAAGTGGAGGACGAGCTTCGCCGGGCTCTCGCTGAAATGATTTTCCAAGGTAAGTTTGGCGTGATTCGCGGACACAAAGCGCAATAAGAAATTCACCTGCCCGAAATTTGTCGGTGCGCGCCGCACTGAGATTGTCTTTCCGGCACTGACCCACGCGGGTGAAATCACCGAGAGCAAGTGCAAATCGTCGCCTTGCTCGCGGACCATCATGTTGCGCAGCAGCGCGCGATACTTCGCCGCGAACCAACCATGCGGCGCAAGATTCTGTCCGAAGTCGCGCGTGCCCCAGGGAATCACGTCATACTCGAATCCGGCGTGCGTGGAACTGGTGTGCAGCAGGATGGCGTAGAGTTCTTCGAGCGCGGTTTGCTCGTCGCCGCGGATCACTTCCGTCTCCGTATTCTTCATCGTGAGGTAATGGTGCAGCCAGCGGCCGTCGCCGTACGTCATGATGCCTTCCTGGTATTTTGAGCGCGTGGCGCGGAGCGTTGCGGTGACCTTTGGATCGTGCGGATCGAGGATCACTTCGGGATAAACACTCATCGTGTTGCCCCAATCCTGGCCGCCGGGGGCGTCGAGACCCGGAGGAATGTATCCACCGGTTGACGCAGTGATTTTGTCGAGCTGGCGCACGAGAGCGGCAAGGAAATCGCTGTACTCAAGGCGCCAGGCAGCGGCGTCATCCGTGTGTCCAAGACCATCGGCGATGGCGATGGCGTTCTTCAGTCCCACGAGCGCCCAGAAATCGTGGCCTGTGACGTGGCCGGAGATGTCTTCGTTGTCGCCGGGCGTAGTGGCGGGAATCAGGTTGAGCGGATCGCTGCGCCGTGCGGCAATCAACCAAGCGACTGCTCGCTGCACTGACGGGTAGACATGCGCAGCGAACGCGGCGTCATGCGTGATGCGGTAGTGCTCGCCATACGCCCACATCGTTTGCCCCCAGCCGTCGAACTGGCCACCCTGCGAGACGAAATTGCCGTCTGGTTGCTGCCAGCGAGGAAAAAAGTCGAGGACCTGGCGCGCAATATCGGGATAGCCGCTCACGTCATACATGCGAACGATGTAGGAGGCGTCGCGCAGCCAGAAGGCGTGATAGTGAAACTTGTTGACGGTCTGGATGTAGTCTTCGCCGACTTTGTCGCGAGCGATCAGGTCGTAGACCAGGTTCGCTTTGAACGAGTCGGTGACTTTGTTTTCGGGCAAAGAGATGTCGATGCCGCGCGCGAAGATCTTGGCCCAGAATTCCATGGTGCGCTGGAGACAGTCGTCGAACTTCGCGGCGCGCAACTGTGCGAGGTACGGATCGTCCGCATCTAGGGGCGCATAGGGCATCTTGAAAATGAGAGTAGTTTCTTCGCCGGGAGCGAGCGGTAACTTGTACTGCGCGATACCAACGGGAGTTGTGGGGAGAATGTGCAGTTTGTGGGGCGAGGAATCGGGCTTCGTGCCCTCGTCGGCCGTGAGCGTAGCGAAGCGCACCGGCTCGGGCGACACGGGATAGAGATAAAATACCTTGGAGTCGCGCAGGAATGCGTCGCTCTCGAAACCGTAAGTCCATTCGGGATTGAACTGGACGCCGGCTTGTTCGTACCCGCCAGGATGCGAAGCTTTTGCTGGGCGACGAAAACGATTGTCGCCGGTGCCGCCGGGGAGATTTGATTCGGGCTGATAGCGCGCGGCCACAGAAAAGTAAGCGGTGCGACGAGTGGCGTTCGTGTTGTGCACGGTGACGCGAATGAAGTTGACGAGCGGACTTTCCGGATTCCCGTCGAGAGTCGCGGCAAACATCGTAAAGGAATAGCGGACGCCGCCCTCCGCGTAGCTGTACTGGATCACCGGAAGATAGCCGTCAAGCAGAGTTCTCACGCGCTGCTCGGTTGGGTGGGGAGGATTCCCCGCGAAGAACATGAGTTCGCCGTAGCCGGTATAGAGAAAACCTTCCGGCGAGACAAGCGTTCCCCAGCGGCCGTCCATCACGCCGAGCACGTCGGTCGGCTTTGAGAAATAAGAAAACGGCTCGCCCGCGCGATCGATCGCGGGGTCAATCATCTGCCCATGCGAAGTAAACGGAACGAGCAGAAAGAGAGCACAGAGCGGCAGAAGCGTTTTTATGCGCATGGATGCGCGATTCTACCGGAGTCCCGCGTGAATTGTCGAAGAAACAGCAATTCGATAATCAAAACATTCTGGTCGCAACCGGATGTCGATTCTGTCGCAAACAGCCAGAGTCGTGCGGTTACTCCTTAAGCGGCTACGCAGATCGATACAAGGGGCTGGCGGTGAAGAGTGAACGGAGGGTTAGCCCGATTCAAAGAATTCGGTTACCGTTCCGTGGAGACCGACTCCGGTATGCCGGTCGCGAGCAACTTGGCGAACACATCGGCGGGCGTGGGGCGGCTGAAATAGAAACCTTGCGCCTCGTCACACTGGCGAGCTTGAAGAAATGCCAGCTCTTTTTCGGTTTCCACGCCTTCCGCAACGACCCGTAGATTCAAGCTCCGGCCCATGCTGATCATTGCGGTTACGATGGACGTTTCTTCGGGAGCAGTCGTGATCTGCCGGACGAACGACTGGTCGATCTTCAGTACATCCATCGAAAATTTTCTGAGGTAGCTCAAGCTCGAATAGCCAGTGCCGAAATCGTCCACCGCCAGTTGCACTCCTCTCGCCCTCAGCATCTTAAGGATGGATTCCGTGGCCGCAGGCCGCTTCATAAGAACGCTTTCCGTCAGTTCCAGCTCGAGAAGCCTTGGATCCAGGCCGGTGTCCTTGAGAATCTCGAATATACCCTCCAGAAACTTCTCGTTTCGGAACTCCATTGCGGAGACGTTCACCGCCATCGTAACCAGGGGCAGGCCCGCATCCAGCCCAGGCGCGGGCTTGCGTGCAAGCTTCGCGAAGGACCCATTTGTCGATTGCCAAGAATCAAGCCGGAGTCTTCCGCAACGGGAATAAATTTCGTCGGAGAGACTGGCCCTCGCGTGGGATGCGTCCAACGTAGCAATGCTTCCGCGCCGGTAATCTCTCCGGTTTTGAGACTGACCTTTGGCTGGTAGACCAGCGCGAATTCCTGCCGTTCCAAGGCGCGCCGCAAACTTTCCTCTATGGATTGCCGCGCCACGGCCCGGACGTTCATAGCCGGCTTGAAAAACTGATAATTCTGACGCCCATTTTCCTTTGCCTGGTACATCGCGGTGTCGGCGTTCTTGATGAGCGTTTCCGCGTCCAGGCCGTCGTCGGGATAGACGCTCACGCCGATGCTTGCGGTCACGTGAAGGTCGTGCTGATCGATGGAATGGGCCTCCGCCACCGCCTGCAGCATTCTTCTCGCCGTAATCGCAGCGTCTTCCGAATGGGCCATTTCTGAAAGCAATACGACGAATTCGTCGCCGCCCTGGCGGCTGACCGTATCGGTGGCACGTACACATTTCACCAGGCGTTTTGCGATGGATTGAAGGAGTTTGTCGCCGATCGGGTGTCCCAGGGAATCGTTGATATGTTTGAAGCCATCCAAATCCAAAAACAGGACCGCAAGCTTTTTATCGAGGCGCGGCGCGGAAACGATCGCTTGGTTCACCCGGTCGTTCAGGAGCATGCGATTGGGCAGGCCTGTCAGAAAATCGTGCTGGGCCGAATAGCTCAGATGCGCTTCGCTGTTCCGCAGAGCCTCCTCGGCCTCCTTGTGTTCGGTGACGTCCATATTGACGCCGATGACGCGGATGACGTCACCGTGGTCATCGAGAACCACTCTCTCCGCCAGCGATACGTGCCGAATGGCGCCATCGGTCCGCCTAATGCGGAATTCCGCAAATCCTTGACCCTTTTCGTCGATCACTCTCCGCAAGGTCGCTTCGACTGCCGGCAGATCCTCGGGATCGACCGCTTCGGACCATTTTTCATACGGCATCGGAACAACAGGCGCGACGCCATAGATTTCAAACATCGTGGCATCCCATGTCAGCGTATTGGCGGCCAAGTCCCAGTCCCACACACCTACCTTGGCCACTGCGGTCGCAAGCGAAAGGCGTTCGGTTAGCGATTGGAGTTTGGACTCAGCCCGTTTGCGTTCCGTGATGTCACGGTAAATGCCAAAAATCCGGATCGGCGCCCCGTCTTCGTTGCGTTGCAAGGTCCAATGAGTGTTAACAAGCAGGCTCGTGCCGTCGCGTTTGTGGTGCATCACGTCCCCCTCCCAGTGTCCCTGCTGGAGGAGTTGAGCGTCGATTTCTTCGATCGGCTGGGAGAATTCCGGCTCGAGCAATTCAGAGGCTATCGCTCCCAGCGCCAACTTGGCCGGCCAGCCGTACATTATCTCGGCGCCGCGGTTCCAGAACACGATGCGGTCTCTGCATGTCTCGTACGACGATGGCGTCGTGCGCGAGGTCGAGCAACGCGGCCTGTTGAGCGAGAACGGCCGTCTGCTGCTCAAGGGCCTGGGTTCGTTCCGCAACTCGGCCTTCCAACTCCGCGTTGAGTGTGCGGATTTCGGTTTCGGCCGCGCTGCGCTGGGCATACTCCACATTCATTTTCCGGGCGTTCAACCACACCAGGACGCCAAAGACGACGACGTTGGAGGTGCTATAAATGGCAAGACCCAGTGCGTTTCCGTACAATCCCGACCAGTTGACCCTGCAAGCAAATCCAGCCCAGAAGAATAGGGATAAAGAAGACGGCGGGGAGAAATCGGCGAGCCATCACACTTCCCGACCCTTCGCCGCTGAGGTCGCCGGTGATGCCGGTGCGAGGCCGAGCGAAAAAAACAGCACCGCTCAACAGAAACAGAGCGATCGCCGACGGGCATTGGGATCTGCGTATAGAGCCAGAGTCTATTCAAGCCCGTCGCACGATATGCATAACCGGTGATGGCCATCAGGGCCACCAGCGCGGGCCACAAACTCAACCCTTGCGATGGCCGGCGGCCACGCTTCGTCTTCCATTCCAAAAGTAGAAGAGCTAAGCCGAGCGCGAAAAAGGAGGCTGACGATGTGGGTGACATGCGTCCCGGGAAAGGCATTGCCAAAGCTCCCACAGGTTCGCTAAATAAGATCTGGTCGATCCGCAAATTCACGCCAAGCAGATATTCAATCCGCGTAGCTGCACCGATTAGTGCGACCAGCATCGCGAGAAGACGCGCGACATGGCGCACCGGGGTGCGAGCATCCCCAGGGCAAAGCAACCACAACGATGTTCCGGAAAGGGCCAAAAGCAGGGCCATATTTGCATTTATGGCGGCGCGCCCGGGAAGAATGGACTTCAACAACTCAATATGAAACGCCCAGCCACAGAGAACCAGGCCTCCGACTGCCACAACAACAATTGCCGACGCTTCGCAATAGATCCGCAAAATCCTAAATCGGCGAGGGTTGGAAGAAGACTGGGAGACTCTAGACATCAAGGCACGCTAGTTCCTATCTATAGAGGTGACGGCAACTCATCTAGTACGGCGAAATTAGTTTGCCCGAATGAGCAGCAGATCCAAGCGGGTTTTGGAAGGCAGGGTGCTTAAGCTAGCAATCACGCGTATTGCAACGCTGGCCGAGTGATTTGCGAGACACGCCGCCACATCGAACCTCTGATAGCTCTCGGGCAGTGGACCTTCTCGGGATGTGCCTGTTTGCTACCAGCAGCGCAGCCTGAGGCAGCAGATTGCACCAAGTAGAGCAGAATTAGAGAAGAGCGACGCGAGGAACGTAAAGTTACCCAACCGCGGCTCCGGCGGTTTGAGACACCGCGCATTACGTGTAGGCAGGCGCAGAATGCAGCAGACAACAGCGGGTTGCTGAAAGCCGATGAATCTCGCAGAGAAATCTTCGTCCCTTCCGCGCGGCGCTGCTTAGAAGGTACCCTGGTCGTTGATCATCGAGAAGTCCTGGCCCTCACTTTGCGCGCACGAGGTCGATGTGCGCTTGGGCAGGCTTATCCGCCGGCGACATATAAGTCCAGTCCTCGGTGTGATGATCAGCATCGATGATAGTGAATACTGCATGGTGCATATGTCCGTGCGTTGTGCCGCCGGAGACGTCGAGAAAGTCGAATTCCACTGACTTGCCGTCTGGCGACAACTCGCCTACCATCCGAGGCCGGTTCTTCCCGGAGTCGCAATAATGCGTAAGGATCAGGCGATCACCATCGATGTAGACCATCGTGATTGGATCGTCATCACCATTGCTCGGGTCATCGGATCTTCCTTCCGGCACCATCTCATGCATGAGCGCGGCACCCCCGGAAGTGACGCGCAACGACACGCGCACCGGGGCGTTCATTCCGGGCTGCGGCCCCATCGCTGCGTGGCCTTTCCAATTTCCTGCGAGAGTTTTCAGTAGTGCAAGCGCCTCTTGAGCGGACGCCTGTCGCGCGTCAGGCTTCTGACCATCCGGCGTGTGCGTCTCCGATTGCGACAAAGCGATCGTTGAGACGCACAGCATCAGGGCGCACGTTACAAATGAAATGGCCTTCATATTGATCCTCCTCTCAGTTTTCTCAGCTAGGTTCTTGATTGAGATGGATCTTGTTCCCGTATAGATCCTGCATCATGGCCCCTGTTCCATAGGGCATGACCTTGAGCACTCCATCGAACTTGACGCCATGATGCTTCAATCCGGCGTAATCGCGCAAGCAATCATCGGTGCTCAGACTGAGGGGCGGTTGCATCGCCGTGTCAGATCAAAGAAGATCCCCCCGTGGCCCATTCCTTCAACAATGGAAGACGCGGGAGAAGAATCGCCATCGCTCCGAGAATCTTCCAGACTCCTAGAAGGACGCAAAATAGACCGGAAAACCCAGACGCAGCGCCCCTTATAGAGCGGGAGGATTTCGCTGCTGACGTACGATCTGAGCGTGTCGCGAAACGCGGGAACGTCTTTCGAATCGCGCTCTACCACATGTGCTGCTGAACGTGTCGGGGCTGCGTGGCAGCGCGGGGGCCCATAGCGCCGGCGAGCCGTTGGCGATGATGATCGTCGGCGCCCAGTAGCCGATGCGCCTCGCCCAGCTGACGCTGGATGCTGCCGCCACTGACTAGATCGCGGCTACGCCGGCCTGAAGCCGACGGAAGAAGAAGTACGCCACGCCCCAGAGCACCCCGGTCCCTACCGGCCACCTCGGGGCCTCGACGCCGAACTGCTTGGCGTATGAGCCAGGTGCCGAAGCTCTTTCGCTATGGGAGGAGATATGGCCGGGACCTGCGATGAAGCTAGTCGGCCCGCTTGCTGCTCGCTCGCCGGGGCTTCGGCTTGCTCTTGCCCTTGAGATTGAGCGCCACTGCAGCGCGGATGAGATCCTTCAAGGCCGCCTCATCGACCTTGTCGCCTTCGTGGATGTCGATGGCGCGCCTGACATTCCCGTCGAGGCTGGAGTTGAATAGACCTGAAGGGTCCTTCAACGCAGCTCCCTTGGCAAATGTCATCTTGACGACGTTCTTGTACGTCTCTCCCGTGCAGACGATGCCGCCGTGGGACCAGACGGGAGTCCCCATCCACTTCCACTCTTCGACGATCTCAGGGTCTGCCTCGTGTATGATTTCGCGCACTTTCGCGAGCGTCTTCCCGCGCCAGTCCCCAAGTTCCTTGATCTTCTCGTCGATGAATGCAGAGGCAGATTCCACCGGGACGGGCCTTTTCATGTACAGCTCCAACTCTCGCGCCTAATTTAGCTGCGCTCAGCGTAACCTGCAACCTCCGCGAGTGCAAGCCTCTTCTGGTTCGATAGCAGTTCGGAAAGATGGTAGTGGGTCAGTTCCCGAGTAGCCGACGAGCCGCTCGGCATCCGTAAACTCCACGGCATTACTGAGAGAATATCCCTTTCGTTCCTCCGGGCACGACAAGCCAGTGGCCTTCTCGTGTAAACTACGCAACCGTAGATCTCGAAAGAAAAAAGTGGAACGACGATGAGAACGGAATTGCTGCGATTCAACGGCGCTGTCGAGCGGGATCCCGCCATCGATACGTGGATGAAAGAGCATGCAGGTGAATTGGGAGCCATCGCGCATCAGTGGTTTGAGGTGATGCGAAAATGCGGGGACGAAGTCCGGGAGCTTTTGCATGACGGCTGCCCGGTTGCATGTTTGGGAGATGCGCCCTTCGGCTACGTCAATGTATTCAATTCGCACGTAAACGTGGGGTTCTTTCACGGCGCAGCGCTGCCGGATCCGGCTCACTTGTTGCAAGGCACCGGCAAGTTCATGCGCCATGTGAAGCTGAGACCGGGAACGGCCACAAACGCCGCAGCGCTAAGCAGGCTGATCGACACGGCGTACTCGGATATAAAGGCGCGCGTCGAAAACGGCTAGCTCACAGAAACGCCTCGATGGCCCGAAAACAGTCGCCTAGTGGTTATTCGCAGCATCTTGTTGGGCCGATCTTTTCGAAATAAGTCGTCGAAGGACATGGCCTTTCCACATCCACAATCCCGAAAGGACCATTACAGGAAGGAAGACAAACCGAGTTGCGGGGGCATAATTTGGAATTTCTTCAAACGGACTATAAATATAACCGAGTATCGGAATGCTAAAGATGATGTGAATCCAACGAAAAATCGAACGTGGGATGCCTTGCTTCATGATGTTTGCTGTACTGGCTAATTGGGCCACGATGTCACTCCCTTGTGTGTTTGCCTAAACCGTTGAGGCTAAAGAAGACGCCCCACAACACTTGTACGCTTCAAAGTGCGGCATTGATGGTTGCCTCCGCGTTCGATTCACGACTTTTGAGCCGCCTGAGGCGGCCAGTTGGGCGTTTCAATACCGAACTGCTTGGCGTACTCCGCGTTCAACCGCTGCCAGCCGCCGAACTTCATCGCCTCGGCGCCGACGATGCGGCCGATGGGAGTTCCGCTGAGAAGGTGATCCAGAACATCGAAACAGATGTGCCACCCGGCGGCACCCATGGAGATGAAGCGGCGACCGATGTTGGTCCACAGCGTCAGGCGCGTGCCGCCACCAAAGGCTTCGAGTTCCCACCGCATATCGAAGCCACCCCAGTTGTACTCAAGCACCTTGGGAGCGTCGGCTCGCGTCACTGTTGTTTCGGTAACGTGCGGCGTGGGCGCTCCCACCGTGGTGAGCTTCACCGTGGTTCCAACCGTACCCAGGCTCCCATCGGCTTCAAAGGGAGCCCACTCGCGCAGATGCGCCGGGTCGGTAAGCGCCTGCCAGACTTTTTCCGGCGAGTGGCGCAGTTCTCTGACGAGAATGAGCGTCCACTTCTCTCCGTCCTTTCGTATCTGCGCCCCGCTGGCCGGACCCGGTGTGTACTGCTCGCGATCGGTCATCTTCTTCTCCTTAGCGTGAATAGCGTGCCAGCTGGGTGAGCTGAATGAGGTTGCCGCAGGTGTCCTTCAGCATCGCAATGGTCGAGCCGGTCACGTCGGTGGGCGGCATCGTGAACTCGGCGCCGCGGGCCTTGATCCGCTCGTAGTCGCCCTTGACGTCGTCGGTGAAGAACATGGCCGCGGGCTGGCCCTGTTGAAACATCGCCTGCTGATACGCTTTGGCCGCGGGGTTGTTGTTCAGCGCCAGCTGCAGCTCAGTGCCGTCCGGCTCCTCGGGCGAGGCCACGGTCAGCCAGCGATATGGGCCCTGACTGAAATCGGTCTTCTTGGCAAAGCCCAGTACCTCCGTATAGAAGCGCAGGGCCTTGTCCTGGTCGTCCACGTATACGCTGGTCACTTTGATTTTCATTTCGTTTCTCCTTTGTCACGTTCGCGGTTTGGGCCGCGTCGTCTTCTCCTTGTCTTCCTTTTCGTTGGTGTTGACTGATCCATGCGGTCGAGGTGGCGTTCGAGAGCATCCACGTGAGCGGACCAGAACCGGCGGAACGGAGCCAGCCAGGCATCCACCTCCTGAAGTGGTTCAGGTTTCAGCCGGTAGAGACGGCGCTGTGCGTCCACCGTGGATTCCACGAAACCGGCCTCGCGCAGCACTCGCAGGTGCTTTGACACGGTCGGCTGCGGCATACGAAGCTGACGCTCGATCTCTCCCACCGACTGTTGTGACGAGACCAGGAGGCTCAATATCGCGCGGCGGTTCGGCTCCGCAATGATTTCGAACACAGATTCCACTCTCTTAATATACTCCACAGAGCATATACGTGTCAAGGCATATTCAGGCGGGACTCCAGGCGAGATCCAAATTCGGATGGCTGCAGGGCTTGCGGAAGTTATTGAAAGAGAAGAAACTTTGGTTGCAGAGGTCTGCAACCATCCGAATTGTTTAGTCTTGCCATTCCGCTTTCCGATGGTGCGCACTGCTGCCTAGCCGGACGACTTCTGCCGTGACAGCGCCGCGTGAATAAGTTTACCAACAACTTACAACGACGCGGGACTGCCAAAATACCTGCAAGTCATACAAGACATCATCTTTTGTGGGTTGGGTTGTGGCCCAAGATTTTGCGACAAATGCAGTCTAGTAGAAAGATCGACCGCGGATGTCTGAAACGAAACAGTCGCAACGAGGACCAGATGTCCGGCTTACTTGAGCCATTCGAAGGCCAACGAGTCAGTTCCCATCGCCTCGTCTATCAGTGGCTTCGCGACCTCCAGTCCGTTCTCGCTGTTTGCGAACATCACCACACCTGACTTCGTTTTCGGGTCAGCCATCACGAAACCCTTGAATGAGCCGTTGTCGCCCCAATGCCAAAGCATTTCGGTTCCATCTTTGCGCTCAATGCCCCATCCCAGGCCCCAGAACAGATTCTTCGACAGTTGCTTCGGCTCGTGCTTGATGCAAATCCTGCACTCCGGATCGAGTGCGACCTCGGGCGTTTCCATCTCGTGCAGAGTCGCTGGCTTGAGCCCTTTCCCTTTGAGAACCGCCTCAACAAACAGCGCGTAGTCCTTGGCTGTTGTGTTCAGCGTCGAAGCAGCTAACGCCTCTGTTGGCTTCTCCAACTCGGTCGGCTTCCCTTCGGAGTCGTGACCCGTAGCGGTTAGTGCATCAAAGTCTGGCCGCCACACATAGCTGCTGGTGGTCATGCCGAGCGGCGTGAACACGGCTTCGGTCATATATTCATTGAGCGGTTTACCGGTGATCTTCTCGACGACGCGTTGCAGATAGATATAGCCTTCGCCCGAGTAGCTAAACCGCTCTCCCGGCGTAAAATAAATTGAGGCTGAACCGTCATCTGCTGGCCAGTTTGGGAATCCTGTTCGATGGCTCAAGACGATCCGTGCCGTAATTTTTGCAAGGCGCTCGTCGCCCGCGACAAAGGGCTTCGGCAAATACGTTGTTAGCGGAACGTCCAGCCTGCGGGGGCCTGATTTGAACCGACGAGCGGTATCGAGGCATCTACCAGGACCGTCGAGGGCCGCCTACTTGGTACGCGGAGAGGCCTGCCCCACTCTTAATGTTTGCATTTGCTTAGGCGATGCTTCAACGCCGTTCAGCCCCAGGGAATTGTTCTTATTGTTTCCAAGTTGCACCACAATGCAGCAGTACCAAAGTTCAATTTCTGTAACTTGCTGATTGGAATAGATTTGGTCGGGGCGTGGAGATTCGAACTCCAGACCTCCTGCGCCCAAGGCAGGCGCGCTACCAGGCTGCGCTACGCCCCGACTGAAGTGCTCCATGATTCTAGAGCACTTTCCATCTCGGTTGCTACTCCGGTGAGACAGTTTTGTCCGTACCAAGAACCTCATTCGCGCGCGTTTTCAAGTTCGACCTACAAGCTGTCGTCGCTGATTGTATCGCCGAAGGGAACCTATTCTTTGCCGTCGAAGCGCATCAGAAACAACTGCTTGATAGGCTGATAATCGGTTGGACTGGTTTTGATCTTGATGCCGGGGCGAAGCATGCCCAGTTCGAGGTCGGGGTTGGCGGCCTGCTTCATCACGTTTGCGCGGGTGAGATTGTCGCCGCACTTTCTCAGGACTTCTACAAGGGCCTGTGCCCGTTCGTAACCAGCGACGTTGTCTTGGTCGCGGAGGCTTGCCTGCGGATTGTACTTCCTCATCCATTCGAGAAATTCGCGCACCGCGGGGTCACCTTGTGCTCGCGGAGATAACCAAGTCTTGGACCGGGCATTGGTGATGACGCCGGCAGCTTTCTCGAGGCCCGCAGGATCGAGGAACGCTGCGACCGAGAGCGAGGCGTTCGGAATGAACTGCAATGGATGCCAGCCGAGGTCATACGCCGCACGAATAGCTTGCGTGGCGAACGGTCCGACCGAGAAATCGAGGAAAACATCGGCGCCGGAATCTTTGAGCATCGCAATTTGCGGCTCGATCGTTTGATCCGAAACCTGGTAAGCAATCTCCTTGACGATCAAGGCCGAGGCCTTGTCACGGAGGCCATCGTGTACGCCCGCGACATATTCATTTCCGGCATCGTCATTCGCGCAGAGCACGGCGATCTTCGCGCCTGGCTTGTGTTGCAGAATGTATCTCGCATAGGCCAAGCCTTCGCTTCGATTCGTGGCGAAAAATCCCATGGTCCAGGGAAAATGGGAAGGGTCATTGAAGGCCGCGGAACTGGATTGTACGAAAAGCTGCGGGACATTGTTTTCGTTCATGTAGGAGCGGATTGCGAGATTGCCTTCCGTTCCGATGGAACTGAAGATCAGCAGTACCTTGTCTTCTTCCACCAGCTCCCGCGCGAGATCGACTGACTTCGGGACCTCGGAGGCGTTGTCTACGCTGATGAAGTTGATCTTGCGGCCGTTGACTCCACCGCGGTCGTTGATCATCTGGAAGTAAGCGGCTTCAGCGCGAGCGATGGCGGCGTATTCTTTTCCCCAGCCAGTGTAGGGCGCGATGTTGCCGATCCTAATTTCGGTGTCGGATGCCCCTGGGTCGTAGGATTTTTGGGCTGTAGCGGAAGCCGCAGTCATCACGGCGGCGAGCGACGCGATAGCGGAGAGGCGAATGACGAAGTGGCTCACGGAACGTGTCCCCTTGGAGGCGAATAGGAGGGCCGGGAAATCGCACGGCGCATGCGAACTGAAATTTGCGATTTCACCTCCATTCGCGCGCAAAACGATATGCCCGCCGTCCTCTTGAGTCAAACTCGAATCACCCTACCACCGGTTGAGCAGTAAGCGTGAGCAGCATTCGTTTTGAATGGCCATTTTGTTGACGTTTGGAGAAGACCGTTTTGCTTCCGCGAACTCTGCTTGCGCTGGCGCCATTCCACAGGTACATCGCGGCGTAAGCTCGCCAAGGTCGCCAAGCTCGGGAGCGTCGTTCGAGTTCATCAGAACAGACTTACACCAAAGCTGATTTGCTCAACGATGCGCGGGGCGGGCACACGGTCTATGAACATCAAGAGGACACAGAACAGACCGTTCGCGTTTGGGGCGATACTGCAGTCATCACCGCTAAGTTGTGGGAGAAGGGTATCGACAACGAAAAGCCATTCAACTATGCCGTTTGGTTCAGTGACACCTACGTACGCACACCCTCAGGCTGGAAATATGTATTTGCCCAGTCTTCATTGCCATTGCCAAAACCTCCTAAGTGAAGTAATGAAGTCGCGCGGAGTGAGCCTGGCGTCTCGCTGACGGAAGCCTGACCCCAGGGACAAGAATGGTCTACGAGGTTGACTAATAATTGTTTCAAGGATCTGGGCTTGAGCGGGGCGGTCTTCATTTTTGCCGGAACCCTCTCGGAAGCATGGCGGACTTCCGGCCGCGATAACGTTCTTGTGCTTGGGCGTACGATTCTGGCGATTTGTATAATCGCCTTCGGTGTGCTGCACTTTGTCTATCCTGTTTTCGCACCGGGAATTCCCCCCTGTTTGAGCATGTTGGGTTTCTGATCCCAGGACACGCATTTTGGGTGTATTCGACCGCCGCGGCTCTCGTGTGTGCCGGTGTCAGCATCCTCATCAATTGGCAAACACGCTTGGCAGCGACGCTGATAGGGATCATGATGCTTGTGTTCGACTTGCTCGTTTGGGGACCGAGATTCTTTAGCCACCCCGGCGAGTTGGCGGGAAACTGGCTAAAGGATTTGGGAGTGGTTGGGGGCGCTTTGATTCTGGCAGGCGCTCTGCCCAAAGAGAATCATGTCGAGGAGGCACCATCATGGGAAAGTCCGCGTCTCGCCCACTTATCTTAATTGCGTTTCCGGTTTTGTTCGCTCTCTTAGCGGCCATTCTGCCGGGCGCAACGCAGGCTGGGCATTTCGCCCAGCCATTTTCAAATCCGCAGCCGGCGCCGGATACGCGCACGCCCGTGCTCGTTGAGCTATTTACTTCGGAAGGCTGCTCCACTTGCCCAGCCGCCGACAAATTGCTTGCCCTGCTCGACGCGCAGCAACCGATCCAGGGCGTGGAAGTGATTGTGCTCGAGCATCATGTGGATTACTGGGACGATCAGGGCTGGCGCGACCCCTTCTCTTCGGCTGCGGCCACCGACCGCCAGAAGAAATATGCTTTCGTGCGCCATGGGGAAGGGGATCAGGTTTACACGCCGCAAATGATCGTGGATGGAGGGGCGCAATTCAATGGCAGCAAAGGCGCATTAGCTCAGCACGCCATCGAGGAGGCGGCAAAGGCGCCAAAGACCCCGATTCAACTGGCATGGTCCGGCGCGCCCACGGAAAACCCTCGTGAATTGCACGTGCAGTTTGCGGCCGTACAGGGCGCCACGTCCCGCGAGAAACCAGAAGTGTTTCTTGCGATCACTGAAAGCCAATTGCATTCCGATGTGCGCCGCGGCGAAAACGCCGGCAAAGCCCTCGATCACGCTGGCGTCGTGCGCGAACTCGTCTCCATCGGTCACGTCAAGGCGGGGGATGCCTTTGATACCGAAGCCCGCGTGAAGCTCGGACATGACTGGAACACGCAGAATCTTCGTGCCGTTGTCTTCATTCAGGATACGCACACGGATCGCGTCTTCGGTGCCACCGAGATTCCGTATTGACGCGTGCTTCAGAGCAAGACGCCCTTGTGAATAACGAAGGCGGGCGAGCCGGGATCATTTCATGTTTGCGATGATGCTGTTCTCGGTATCGCTTACAGACTTCATCAAATTCGACATTGTTTCCATGCATTGCGTATACGCTTGCTGGGCCATCTGCATTTTCAGTTGCAGCTCCTGGCTCATATCGCCCAACGAATCCTGCGTTTGCTTCAACTGAGATTGCACCCTGGCAAGATCACCGTACGTTACGAGGCCCGGGATGCGGATCCGGACCGGGCGCGGCAACGCCGCCGCTGACAGTGGCTCCAACCTTGCGGGAAGAGTCTGACAAATAGCTGTCTTACACGGTTCTGTGGGGCTGTTTTTTCCCGCCTGCGCCGCTGGCTGGTTCATCTCACCCAATAACTGTCGCAACCGCTGCTTCTCGTTCGCAATCGCTTGCATCTGTTGCATCATGCTTTGTAAGTCGTCTTGCTGGTCGTTCGCAGCTTGTGTCAAGACGATAAAAGCTATCGCGTCAAAGTCCATATCCTGCAGGTTGGCTCCTGGAGCGCTTACTTTCGTTCCTACCGGCCCCTTCGAATTCGAAAACCGCTGCCGAATCGCTACCTTCAGCGCCGCCATTTCGGGCGCAGACCGCTGCGCTTCCGTGCGCGCCTGCTGTTCGATCCACGTCTTCGCGGTTGGTTGCAACACGCTTTGGAACTGCTGGAACCGGCGCATCGTTTCGGCAGGGATAGGGCGGATAGTTAATTGCACCGCCGGCTCTCGTGTCTTGGCGCTGGCGCCGTTCGGCGCGTCTTGCGCCCGCACGCCGCTCACCGCTGCAAAGGCAAGGAGCAGGCTTATTCTCGCCAAGATTCTGTGCACGGGTGATCTCCTGTCGGCGCGCAAATCGTACCTGTCTATCGGCGCACTTTAGGCAAAGAGGCCTCGGCCTACCTGCCGGCCCGTTTGCGCAAAACCTGCGCCCGGTTTGCCGGTGCCTTCCGAAGCAGCGCCCGAGCCTCACTGGCATTGCCCAGTTGAAAAATTCTCAGTCGTGAAGAACGGGCATTCTGCTTCACTTCCAACCGCTGCGCCTGTACATCGAGCAGCGTGTCAATTGGATCCACTCTGCCGCGCAGGAAAATCGGCGAATGAGTTGCGCCTGTGCGCAGCAACCGCGGGTCGGGCTCGAGCAGCGCAATTTCATTTTCGGCAAGATTCAGCGTTTCGTTGAACTCGATCAAGTAACAGCCGCGCGGGAGGTCCCACCATTGGTAAGTGTCTGCCGAACGCTGTGGCTGCGGGGCAATTCTCATTCGGCCCGCCGGCACATATTCGCCGCCGCCAAAGTCCAGGCGGCCCGTCGGGTCAACTCCTGAGATGTTTCGAATGGTCAGATCAACCCAGTAGCCGTGCACTTGGTATTTCGCACTGAGAACGCCTGCGACCCGCGCTGCCGCTCGTTTGCCTGGGAGAAGTTCCATGCTGGAAATATATCCGGGGATTACAGGGGAGTCCAGATCAAGAAAGGCGTTGTTTCGATCCTGTTTTCGATCTGGTTTTCGAGCGGACCACAGGAATAGTGCTGAATGTCTTCTCCTGCGAATAGCACAGCCGCTCCAGATTGCAATCCGCGCAGCGGGGCTTGCGCGCCTGGCATACGTTGCGTCCGTGCCAGATCAATTGGTGCGCGAAAATAATCCATTTGTCCTTCGGGATCACGGCCATCAAGTCCTGTTCGATCTTCTTCGCGTCGGTGTTGTGGCTGAGATCGAGCCGCTCGCTCAGCCGCGTCACGTGCGTATCCACCACCACGCCGTCGGCGATTCCGAACGCCGTGCCCAGCACCACATTCGCGGTTTTTCGCGCCACGCCCGGCAGCGTCAGCAGCTCCTCCATCGTGTGTGGCACCTCGCCGCCGAATTCTTCCACGATCTTTTTGCTCGCGCCCATGATGGACTTTGTCTTGTTCCGGAAAAAGCCCGTCGGCCGGATGTCCTGTTCAAGTTCGCTGGGATTCGCGTAGGCAAACGCTTCCGGCGTCGGATATTTCTTGATAGAGCGTTTTCGTCACCTTGATTCACGCGCACGTCGGTGCATTGCGCCGAAAGAATCGTCGAGATCAGCAATTGGAAAGGAGTTTCGTGCTCGAGCGCGCAGGTGACGGCCGGATACGCCTCGTCCAGCTTCTTCAGAATCGCGGCCACGCGCTTCGGATCGGTGCCGCGCCGCCCCCACGCGTCGCGCTGGCCTCTGCCTTGTGCCAAGGCTTGGGCTTCTGTTTTTGGCACGGCTCTTTGCCGGAGAGACGCTTCTCGCTGATGTACGCTTCGTGCCTTTCTTCTGTCGCCGAGTTTTCGCCATGGTCCTGGAGAGTCGGAACTATAGCACAGCCTTTCCGACCGTCCGCGATGCCAGGTCCGCGAACATGCCGCCGGAAGGCTTTCCCGCGATGGCTGAGCCGGTTCTTTTCTTCCCGCGTAAGCTCCGCGAATGTCTTGCCCAGTTCCGGCGCAAAGAAAATCGGATCGTATCCAAATCCGCCTTCGCCGCGCGGCTGCGTCCAGCAATTCCCCTGCGGCAGAAGTCGGAGACAATCGCGATCGCGCGTCCGCGTTGCGCGAGCGCCAGCACGCAAACGAACCGCGCCGCGCGCTCCGCCCCGATTTTCCCTCGCATTTCATCCAGCAATTTGCGAATGCGGTCGGCGTCGCTCGCGCCTGGTCCGGCATAGCGCGCCGAATGCACTCCCGGAGCGCCGCCCAGCGCCGGCACGACAAGCCCCGAATCATCCGCGAGCACGAGTTCCTGCGCTACGCGGCTGTAGTGAATCGCTTTGCCCGCGGCATTTTCGGCAAACGTCGGCGCCGATTCATCAAACGTTGGCAAGGGAATCAAAGTTCGGGAATAGCGCGAAGCTGAAACCGCGCGCCGTAGCCTTCGCCCGCGGCCAGCGCCTCGAATCCGCCAATTTTCCGGCGTTCGACGAGGCCAGCAGAATTCTAGCGCGCTCGGAGCACTGAAGTTAGGCGGCAGCAACGCGTGCTGCTGCGCGCGAAGCTGCCGGATCCCCGCGGCGCTCAGTCGAGCAGTTCCTGCATCTCTTCGCTCGAAAAAGGGCGCCCTTCCGCCGTGGATTGCACTTCGACGAAGCGCCCGCTGCCGGTCATCACCACATTCATATCCACTTGCGCGTGCGAGTCCTCGTCGTAGGCCAGATCGAGCAGCATCTCGTCGTCCACGATGCCCACGCTTGTCGCCGCCACGGAATCGCGCAGCGGCAGTTCCTTCAGAATCCGCGCCGCCACCAGCCGTTCGAGCGCCAGCGCCAGCGCCACAAACGCGCCGGTAATCGAGGCCGTGCGCGTGCCGCCGTCCGCCTGGATCACGTCGCAATCGAGAATCACGGTGCGCTCGCCGAGCTTCTGCTGGTCGATCACGCCGCGCAGCGCGCGCCCGATCAGCCGCTGAATTTCCAGCGTGCGTCCCGATTGCTTGTCCGCGCGCGGCTTCGCGCGCCGTGCGCGCTCGGTCGCGCGCGGCAGCATGCCATATTCGCCGGTCACCCAGCCCTTGCCTTGGCCTTTCAGGAACGACGGCACGCCATCATCCACCGTCGCCGTGCAGATCACGCGCGTGTTGCCCACTTCGATCAGCACGCTGCCTTCGGCGGTGGTGATGAAGTCCGGCGTGATCTTCACTGGGCGCATCTGATCGGGGGCGCGGCCGTCACTTCGCAAGTTTTCTCCTCGGTGCCCGCCTCAAAATTCCGTCGCGCTCGCCTGCTCGATTCTGGTTGCCGCGCGAATACGCCGCCTTTTTCGCGAGCCAGTTTGCAGGCTAGCTCAGATTGTGTCAACCGCAGCTCTGTACATCTTCTGGGTCAGATCAGTTCGGTCGTTGTGCCGGTGCCGCAGCCGGCGAAGACAACTCGACTCGCGAGGGTGCGGCGTTTACCGGGAAGAAACCGGTCAAGTCCAGGTGGCCGGCGAGCGTGTCGGCTTCCTGACCATGCAGCAAGATCTTCAGGCGGCGGATTTGCGGTACGCCGGCGCCAGCGTCTGCACAATCGAGTCCACCGCAAGTTGCTCGCTCAAAATTCCCGAGGGCGTGCCGGCCGAGAGCGTGTCCGCGAAATCGGCGATGGCTGTGCCATCCGGTAAGAGATAAAACGCGAGCAATATCGCATCAGGCGGCAGAGTGCGCTGAGCGGGCGTAGGCGCCGCGGCAATCAATGCGTCAATCAACTGACGCGCGCGCAGAGCAGGGTCCGCCGAAAGAGGTAACTGGATCTCCACGGGTTCGAGCGCGCCGGGTTGTCTCGGCGCCGCCCAGAATAGCTTCGCCGCCACATTCATATCGGTAGGCGTGACGATCGGCTCTTGCGTCACCGCCCGCCGCGCGGCCTCTTCACTTTGTTGCGTGTTCCGCAAATCTTCCAGATTGCGTCGCAGCCTCGGCAAATAGATCGCCGCGGCCAGCACTCCCGCCGCGAGCACGCCCGCGGCAAACCAGATCCAGCGCGGCACAACCAGCCGGCTCATCGCACCCCCGCATCGTAAATGGGGCGAAACGCCGTGGCGCACCGCGCGACTGTTTCCGCCAGATCGTGGCCCATGCCCGTGAGCTGGCTCGCGCTCGTGACGGAAACGCTCGAGACCTCAATGGCGATCGCCGGCGCGGCCACCGTGCGCAATTGACGCACCTGCGCCGTGTAAGGCATCGAAGAGGTAGACGGGAATTTCTGCGACAGCATCGCTTGCATTAATTCCGCAAGCCGGCGGCTCGCACCGGCGTAAGGCTGCTGCGCCTCATCCCAAGGCAGCAATCCGTTGTGGGCTGGAAAACTCAGCATGGAAAAACTGCGCGGCGCTTGCTCGGGAGTAGCCCCCGGAGCCGATGGCTCACTCGCGGTCGCTCCGGCGGGCAGCGGTTCGGAGTAAACGCGAACCTGGCCGGGCGTGCCGGTGGAAGAAACGTGCAGCGTGATAAAAATCGCTCCGAGTTGCGCGTTCGCTGTCGCGGAGCGGTCGTCGAACGAAGGATCGTCGTTGTCCTGCCGCGTCTCGATCACACGAAAGCCTTGGGCTTCGAGTGCGGGACGAATCACGCGCGCATACGCCAGAGTGATATCGCTCTCCTCGATGCCGGTCGAGCCGCGCGCGCCCGCATCCGGCCCTCCGTGCGCCGCATCCAGTATCACCGCGCTCAGCGTAGGACGCGAAGGCATTTGCGGCGCCGCTTGCGGCGGCATTTGCGGCAAGGGAGGCTGCACTTGCGGAGTCGTTTCCGGATGCGACGGCGGCCTTGGAGCCTGATGCGGCATCGCCGCGCCAGCAATCTCCAATCCGAGGAAGCACAAAGTTGAGAGGAAGAGAAGAAAGAAAAGCCGATTGCGCACGAAGTGGAGAATACCAGAATTTGCGTTGCGTCTTAAGATCGGTTTCCCGAGTAGCAGCGGATCAGACGCTAGAGCGCGCCGGCCACCGATTCCGCGAGACGCATCACAGAGTCCCCGGGCTGATCGGTAACTACAAAGGCTGTAAGGTGCGCGCTTTGCAGACCCGCGACGTGCGCTGGACCACGATCGGACTCATAGATACGCTTGCCGCTGGAAGTTTCAGTCACGGAGCCGTGCAGTGTCTGCACATCGCGTGGCCGCACAAACGCGGAGAACTCGCCTTGCTCGCCCGCATAAACGAGGTGCAGATAAATTCGTCCATCGAGTTTGCAGAGTTTCGCGCGCTCGAGTTGATAGCCGGGCGGCGTCAACAGCTTGGCGGTAGTTCTTCGGGTACACCGCGGCTTTGTGCCAGAGCGGCGATCGCGGAAGGCTCGGAGAGCCAGGTGCGATGCGCATGCAGCACCACTTCATCCTGATGATCCGCTGCGGCATCGGCATATACGCGCGTAGCCCGCGATGTCACTACGGAGCGATATGCGAAGCCGCTTACGAGAAGCAGTAGCGCGGCGGCCGCGGCCAGAATCCAGCTCGTGTGCCGATGGTGAGCGACGCCGTGGTGCGCGGAGGCAGGGAATTCCGCCGCAATCCTTGCGCGGACCGCTTGATTGAGCGCCGCGGCGTCCGCATCAAGACTCTCCGCGAAGATGGCGTCACGCAGGTGCGTGTCAAGTTCCGCTTGCTGCCGGATGCGCTGCGCGCAGGACGGGCAGCATTCCAAATGCGCCGCGAACGCGCCCGCATGATGGGCGTCGAGCTCGCCGGAGAAATGCAACGGCGCCAGTTCGATAACGTCAGAACAATTCACCTCAGCTCCTTACGCTTTGGCTCAAACCCAGCTTCTGTCCTCACGCTTGCTTCGCCGCGCACGCTGCGTTTGCGTGAGGGGTTTCGCGTTGAGGCTCCGGCGGTGTGAGTTTTTCGCGCAACGATTGGCGCGCCCGGCTCAGCCGCGACATCACGGTGCCGATCGGTACACCGATAATTCCACAAGCTTCCTGACACGTGAAGCCTTCTACCACAACCAAGAGCACGACAGCGCGATGCTCCACGCTTAGCGTATCGAGCGCCCGCGAAATTTCCGCGGACTCGTTCTGCGATGCCCGCTGACGAAAAGCTGCTGCCGAGCTCTCTTTCCGCCGCCTCCAATTCCACCATCGGCGGCAGCGCGCGAACACGCCTACCGCGCCCGTAATAAGCATTCAGCAAGATGCGGAAGAGCCAAGCCTTCGCGTTGGTGCCGGCTCTGGAAATGATCGAAGCCCCGCCAGGCCCGCAGCAATACTTTCCTGGACGAGATCTTCCGCCACGGCGTGTTCCCGGGTCAGGCGCCGGGCCACGCGGAGCAAGCTTCGCGTAGTGGGACAGAACAACACGTTCAAATTCGTCCTGACGGCTCGACGCGCTCATCGTTGCGCAACTATCAGCTAAACGGGGCGGGCGGCGGGCTGGGGATAGATGGTCGCTGAAGAATACCGGCAATTCCCGTCCCCGCCCGAGCAGAGAAGAGAGTAACTAGTTTCCTCAGCGGCCGTCAATCACCAGCCCGCCGGCGGAACGGTTCAGCGGCGCTCGAGAACCAGACTACTTGCTAGCGCCCGCCTGCAGTCC
>CAWDNN010000007.1:0-297723 GCA_963803675.1 uncultured Acidobacteriota bacterium
TCCTGTAGTGCTCCCTACTAATTTAGACAGTCAGGGCCTCGTTTTTTAGGTCAACTGCAAAAGCCAAGAAGGCCTCGTGCGGGGTGCGATTGTGGACTCCGCGATGAGGCCGGTCGTAATTGTACTCCTCGATCCAACGAGTGATCGATGCTCGCGCTTCCTCCACGCTGCGATATTCCGCTGTCCAGACTTCCTCTTCCTTCAAGCTGCGATGGAACCGTTCGATGTAGCTGTTGCCCTCCGGGTGATGATACGCCGTCCTCCGATGCGTGATGCCCAGCCGGTTGAGCGTCTCGATGAACCGCGTCGAAGTGAACTGTGTTCCATTGTCTGTGGTCATCGTCAAGCGAGCCTCACGGCTGCCCTCGGGCAGCCGTGCGAGCACGGCCTGCTCTACCGCTCGGAGCGCGTCTTCGGTCCGGCAGCGATGCGAGAGATCCCAGCCCACGATCTCCCGCGTGCAACAGTCGATCACGCACACCAGGTACGCCCAGCCCACTGCAGGACCCGCCCAGATCTTCGTCATGTCCGACTGCCAGATCTGATTCGGCCCGGCTGCTTCCACGCGGCCCCACTCTTTCTTCCTTCGTGCGCGCAGACGACGCGAGCGCACCAGCAACCCACGTTCTCGCATCACCCGTAACACCCGCTTGCGATTCACAGAATAGGATCGAGGCTTAAAAGGCGATGAGAGAAAGATTTGTATATGCGGCTTTGGTGTTGGTGATTTGTGGAGCAATTTACCTGGTGACCCAGGGAATGAATCTGCTCAATCAACCCAGTGACTTGAAGGTGGCGGGTGGCATAGGCCTGATCGTCGCCGTGATTGTGCTTTTCCCGGCGGCCATACGATGGATCTGGCACCACAAAACCACGCCACACAGCCAACTGCATTCGATAGGAGAGAAAAGATGACGCGTAAGTATGGAATGTTGGCAATTCCTTTGATCCTTGTGCTGTTTTTTATTGGGTGCGCGAAACGGATTGGGCCGGGCCGCGTGGGAATCAAAGTGGATCTCGCAGGATCGCAACGTGGCGTTGAGGACCTGCCGATTCGCACGGGCTGGGTTTTCTACAATTTCCTTTCCTCCACAATCGTGGAATATCCGACCTCGGTGCAGACGGCAAAATGGACCAGAGATCCGAATGAGGGATCGGCGAATAATGAAGAAATGTCGTTTAACACGAAAGACGGCCTGACCGTGTACGGCGATCTATCCGTTTCCTACCATCTGGATGCAAACAAAGTCCCCGCGTTCTATGTGAAATTTCGCAACGACGACATCGGCCAGTTCACGCACGGGTTTCTGCGAAACGTGGCGCGCGACGCCATCAACCGGACCGGGTCGCAATATACGGTGCAAGAGATCATGGGCGAAAAGAAATCCGAGCTGGAACAGAATTCGCGGCAGGACTTGCAAAAACAGGTGGCTGACATTGGTGTGGTGATTGATCAATTTGGTTTCATCGGTTCGCCGCGGCCGCCACAATCGGTGATTGACGCGATCAATGCCAAGGTGCAGGCGCAGCAAATCGCCGTACAGAAACAAAATGAATTGGTGCAGTCACAAGCGGACGCGGCGAAGCTAGTGGCAGCAGCGGAGGGTCAGGCGAAGGCGCAAGTCGCGGTGGCCAATGGCGAAGCGGAATCGAATCGGGTGCGCGCGGCGTCCATCAGCCCGAATATCATTGAATGGCAGAAACTGGCGGTGACGGATCGCTGGATTGCGAAGTGGAATGGACAGGTGCCGCAGGTGCAGACCGGCACGAATGGGCCGGGGATGCTGCTCGATATCAAGCCGGAGCGATAGACCCAGCGCGTTGTGAGGGCAGTGACCGTTTATCCCACAAAGCTCCAAATGGAAGTCTTTGAACTGGAAGAGTTTCATCCAAGTTCGCAGAATCGCAAGGATTGGCTCCCCGGGCTAGATTCGAACTAGCAACCCTTCGGTTAACAGCCGAATGCTCTACCGTTGAGCTACCGGGGAGTAGTGTACTGCGAGGAAAAGCGCGGTTGCTCAAACCGGCTGAGTTTAGCGGAGCAATCGGACAGTGTCAACGCGAGCCCGGGATATATGGGCGCACCCCCGCGAAGTTAGCCCACACTTCCCGAAAGAGCAAAGGCTGGGGTCAGCGTCCTGCTAAACTGTTGAAATAAATTCGGAACATGGCTCCGCCCAAAGGTGTAATCTTTGGCTGGATTCTGGGCGTAAAAGATGCGGCGTTCTGCATACCTGCTCTTACCGTTCGCTTTGGCGACTCAAGGAGTTACGGCTCAAAGCCAGAAACATTCATCAATTTTCCCCAAGAATTCTAAACGGCGAACAGCGTTTAAGGCGTGTCAAGGAGTTTGCAAAATAATTTAACAGATAGAGTCCAGAGCAAACGGATTTGAACCAAGCACTCCAAAACAGCTTCCGTTCCATCATGCGACGTCCCGCGTTTTCCATTGGAATTATTCTGACTTTGGCACTGGTCATTGGTGCCAGCACCGGAATCTTTAGCGCCATATACGGAATCATGCTTCGCCGTCTGCCCTATCAAGATCCGAATAGATTGGTCTTTATTTCGGAATCGAATCACGCCACTGGGACCATGCATCTTGGCGTCACGATGGGAGCATTTCCGATCATCGCGAGTGAGACGCAGAGCTTTGACAGCGTTGCAGCCTGCGGGCTGATGTCTCGCGGAACCACTGCCGACGACAAGATGTTCGCGGGGCATCTTTGGGGAACGCAGGAGTCCGTGGAGTCAGCTGGGTGCTCTTCACAGGTCTTCAGTACACTCGGGGCTTCGGCGTTGATTGGCAGGACGTTCCCGGTGGAAGAGGAATCCTACGGGCCCAATGACCCTCATTCCGTGGTGTTGAACTATCGATTTTGGCGGTCGCACTTCGGTGGTGACCCCAACGTCGTAGGAAAAACATTATCGCTGAATTGGTTCGGTGAGCGGGAAGACTGCACAATCGTTGGGGTGATGCCGGAAAACTTTGAATTCCCGTATCCCTTCTCATCACAGAAGGTGGACTTCTGGGTGAGGCTGTTCCATTCCACGAAGTTTCTACCCGGTAACAACCTTGCGGTGATTGCCCGATTGAGGTCGGGCGTCAAAATTGGACAAGCACAAGCAGAACTCGCATCACTGGGCACTCGACTTCGAGCCGAATACACCAAATATTTTGCGAATCAGTATCTCGACATCGAGCCAGGATACCGTCGTCCTCGACACAAGAGTCCTAGCTGTTTCCGCTGGGGTATCGGCGTTGGTAGCTCTCGCATTCGGAATCCTTCCGGCATTGAAGTATTCGAAGGCGAACATTACCGAAGAACTCAAGACGTCCGATATGAATCCGGGGCAGGGCGTTTTATTCCGGCGCTCCGGCAGTGTTCTAATTGTATTTGAAGTTTCTCTCGCTCTCGTGCTCGCCACTTCAACACTGATGCTCACAAAGAGCGTTCGGCGATTTCTTGCCACAAATGCCGAATTTCAGCGCACTTCCTTTCGTTGCAAATCGCTTTCACGAATGCTTACGTGAGCCGGACACCGAATATAGATGAGCTGGAACCCGTCCTCTTTTCTCAATTTCGGCAAAAGGTTGAAGCGATGCCCGGGGTCCGTTCCGTCACATTCCTTGACAGCTTTCCCATGCTTTCGCCTCACGAAGATTACAATAAAGTAAAGGAAACTGGCGGAGAAGGACCGATTTCGGAAGAGTTTCAACCATGTGGTGTCCATATGGTGGATGCTTCATTTATCGATTGGGCGAGATTCGAAATTGTTCGTGGGCGTTGGTTATCGGATTCAGACGGGCCCAAGGATTTGCCTGTTGCGGTGATAAACAGCGCGATGGAACGCCTCTATTTCCCAAAAGCAGACGCAATTGGGGCGCGTATCGAGCCTTTGTGGCGGCCCACGGACAAGGTACAGCTATATACGGTGGTCGGCGTGATTCAAGAGCCAAAGCGCTTTGGCACTGGATTGGATGCAGCCCCCGCGATTTTCCTGAGCATGCAACAAACTCGAGAATACCGGTTTGCGCTCATCCGCACATTTGGGAATCCATCGGCGCTCAGCAGTGCGGTGCGTGAAGCGGCGCTGGCTATCGTTCCCGGTGAGATGATGGTTGGGGGACTCAGCACGGGTGAAGACACGTTGTCCGAAGCCACAGCCCGCGCGCGTTTTTTGAGCATGCTGCTTTCGGCCTTCTCCGGACTTGCACTGCTCCTTACGCTTGTCGGCACATACGCATTAGTTTCGTACGACACAGCTCGCCGCACACGCGAAGTTGGCATTCGCATGGCACTTGGTGCGACGGCAGGACGAGTCGAGCGGATGGTTGTGCTGGGAACGGCGTACCCGATTGTTGCAGGTGTTGCCCTCGGCGCTGTGGCCACATATGGTTTTGCCAGAACTCTGTCGTCGCTGTTGTACGGCGTATCGCCTGCCGACCTAGGCTCATTTGGACTGGGAGCAATCGCCATTCTTATCGTTGCAGCGATCGCGAGTTACATTCCTGCGCGGCGAGCGTCCCGGATTGACCCGCTCGAAGCTCTTCGGCATGAGTAGACTCCTAACGCAAACGGTGAAACTCGACGTTCGCTTGCTGGCGTAGGCACGGACCGCACACGGAATAGTGGGCAGCAGCAACGGTGGGTGTAGCACTTTTCCCCCTGGGTATAAGGTATACCTGTCAACGCGAATCCAGGGATATGAAGGTAGGAGAGCCATTGATTTGGGAGGTCAAACTGCGGCGGGCGTATGGCGGAGCGCATGATAATACGCCTTTTGACTCGACCGGCCAGCCCGTAGCGTCTAATTGAACAGCCGTGGCCTGAGAAGGCCAATGGCACAACGGAGGTTCGACTTCATGAGAAAACTGCTTTACGTGACAGGTCTATGCATCCTGACTTGCGGGGTGGCCGCGGCACAGGGCGGCATGGCCGCGAAGACACACAAATCCGTGGTCGTGCACTTGCATGACGCGAAGGGACAAGATGCCGGTGTCGCCACGCTTTCCGCGGCGGCCACCGGCGTCAGAATCCGGCTCAATGTAAAGAATCTACCTCCCGGCGAACACGGCATTCACATTCACCAAGTCGCGAAGTGCGATCCGCCGGATTTCAAGTCCGCTGGGCCACATCTGAATCCTGATAGCAAGCAACACGGCCTCGAAAACCCGAGCGGTCCGCACGCCGGGGATATGCCCAATTTCATGGTGAAGCCGAACGGAACCTCGAACCAGGCCATCATCGCGCCGAACGTGAACATGAAGGGCGCCGACGATCCTCACTCCATCTTCACGAACGGCGGAACTGCCTTGGTGATTCACGCCAAGATGGACGACCAGAAGACCGATCCTTCGGGCAATTCCGGGGATCGCATCGCGTGCGGGGTGATCATGGCAGGAAACGGGAACTGAACGCCTTCGTTCCTTCGGATCTGACGTCAGGTTGAAGTAAGAACGAGGTTACGGGCAGAGACGGACCTACTGGATTCGTTGGGGTTCGGCGTCGCGGCCGATGAGCGATTCAAAGATCGCGAGCACGTGGCGCCGATACTCCACGATCCTGTAGAGAACGCTGCGCAATTGCGGCTCGCGCTCCGCCTCGCGGTGCCATTTGGCTAGCACTTCGGGCGGCACGGAGATGTCGCGCCGGAGATTTTCCGCGCTGTGCCCGCGCAAGAAAAGCCCATAGAAAAAAGCCGCCTCCCGCTGCGGAAAGTCGAAGTCTCGCGCGGTTTCGTCGGTTGGATTCGGGTTGGTTTCGAGTGCGTCCATGGCTAAAGAAAAATGCAGTTTACCCCAAACGCGGTTCCCGTCAAGGGGTACGCGCGTACCGGCTCGTTTTTCTGCAACTTTAAGATAAAAGACAGGTTAGCGACTGGTGCGCACGAAGTCACGGAGCACGGAGATATTCGGCTCGTAGGAGCCGATCCGTCCGGCGTCCACCGGCAAGCCCATCTTCTCCGCTAAATCCAGGTTGATCCCAGCTCCATCGAGCTCCGAAAGGCTAAAGCCGACGGCTGGCAGAATTCGGTTGCTGTCGCCCGGATACACCGGGCGAGGCGGACGGTGCCGCTTCCACGGACGCTGTGAGAGCTCAAAGAACTGCTGCCAGTCTCGTTTGCTCCACATGGCATTTCTCCCTCGGCTTCTCGGGAGCCTCGCTGCACTGTCAGATGCGTTGCAACGTCAAGCGGTCGCTTAGGGCCCATGGACGTACCAGAGTTCCGGTATACGCTTCATTCCGCAGGCCGTCCAGAGAATCATCCGCGAGTATTTCCTGGAGGTAAATAAAGCGAGGCATTCTGATGATGGGCGCTTGACAGGTCAACCCATCTTGCGCCGCTCGCCGCCACCTGCCTGCATTGGTATACTTGGCCTTTCCGGCAATTTTCCGGACCCGCAACGCGCATGCCCAAACTCCATATCGTCGTGCACTACCACGAGCTTTGGCTGAAGGGCGGGAACCGCCGCTTCTTCCTCGGCAAGCTGATTACCGCGGTGAAGAAAGCGCTCGAGGGTACGGGCCTTGAGCGGTTGCATTGCCCCGGCGATCGCATCCTGATCGAGTTACGAGAAGACGCGGCGGCCGAGCCGGCGATCGAACGGCTGTCGCGCGTTTTCGGCATCGCCTATTTCGCCGTGGCGCGGGTGATTTCTCGCGAAGACGCAGATACCGACGTGAATACGATCTGCCGCGCCGCGTGGGACGAGTTGGCGCCCGCCCAGTTTTCGACGTTTGCGGTGCGCGCCAAACGCAGCGACAAGTCGTTTGCGTTGCGCAGCGTGGAAATCGAAACGCTGGCAGGGCGCTACCTGCTTGACAAGCTGCGCGAAGCGGGCCGGGAAGTTCGCGTGAATTTGCGCGAGCCGGAGATGACCTGCCGCATCGAAGTTACGCGGGGTTCGGTGCTCGTCTATGGCCGCAAGATTCCGGGCGCGGGCGGACTGCCGGCGAATACCGCGGGCCGGATGACGTGCTTGCTCTCGGGTGGATTCGATTCCGCTGTGGCGGCTTACAAAATGATGCGGCGCGGCGCGCACGTGTCCTTCGTGCATTTTTGGGGTGGCGGCGCGCAAGCGGGAGATTCGTCGGTGCACGTGGCGCGCGAACTGGTCCGCAAGCTTGTGCCCTGGCAATTCACGGCGAAGCTTTACTTGGTGCCCTTCGAGCCCTTGCAACGCGAAATTGTGGCGCGCGCGCCGGAAACTTTCCGGGTATTGCTCTACCGGCGGCTGATGTTGCGAATCGCGGAGCAGTTTGCGCAGCAAAATCATTCATTCGGAATTATTACGGGTGATAGCCTGGGCCAGGTCGCCTCGCAAACGCTGCACAACATGGCTGCGGTGGGAGCGGTGGCGCGGATGCCGCTCTACCGGCCCTTGGCGGGCGACGACAAGATGGAAATCCTCGCGCTCGCCCGAGGAAGATTGGCACGCACGATATTTCCGCCGAGCCTTTTCACGATTGCTGTCCGATGTTCATGCCGCGCACTCCCGCGCTGCATGCCACGGCCGCCGAATCTCGACCAAGCGGAAGCGAAGCTCGATGTGCAGTCGCTCGTCAATCGCGGCCTCGAAACGGCCACACAGGAGCGATACCGATTCGCTGCGGGCCAGGTTGAGCGCGTGGAATCGCTGCGTTCGACCACTGCGTGAACCAAGTTTCGCGAACGCAGCATCACGTGCGGTAGCTGGCGTTGATGTGTACGTATTCCGCGGTGAAGTCGCACGTCCAGTAGCGCGCGCGCCCACTTCCCGCGCGCAAATCCATCGCGATCGCGATATTCGGCGCCAGCAACTTTTCGTGCGCCGCGCCTTCGTCAAACGGCAAAGCGCGGCCGCGTTCGTACACGTGAATTCCCGCCATGCGGATCGCGGCGCGATCCGGATGAAAGGGCACGCCCGCGCGTCCCGCCGCAGCCAGAATGCGGCCCCAATTGGGATCGCCGCCCGCGAGAGCCGTTTTCACCAACGGAGATGTGGCAATGGTCCGCGCGATTTGTTCCGCGCCGGCCTGGTCCGGTGCGCCGCGAATTTCGATTTCCACAACGCGCGAAGCGCCTTCGCCGTCGGAAACAATCGCCAGCGCCAGCGCGTGGCAGACTTTTTCCAGCGCCGCGACAAAGCTTTTGAAGTCGCGTCCTGACGCGGCCAGCGATGGCGCGCTGGAAGCGCCGCTCGCGAGCAATAGCGCGGTGTCGTTCGTGGAAGTATCTCCATCCACAGTGATCGAGTTGAATGTTCGGCTTGCAACATCCGTTAGCGCCTGGTGCAGCACCTGCGGCGGTGCCGCGGCATCCGTGACAATGTACGCCAGCATCGTCGCCATGTTCGGATGGATCATTCCTGCGCCCTTGGCGCAGCCGATCAGGCGGACTTGCTTTCCGCCGATCCGGCATGCTGCCGCAGCCCATTTCGGCCTGGTGTCCGTCGTAAGAATGGCCTGCATAAACCCGTCATAGTTTGTGGGGGCCGTAGCTGCGGTCTTGGCCAGCTCTGGAAGGACTGCCAGTATTTTCTCTACGGGCAACGGGATGCCGATCACACCCGTCGAGCAAACGAGAACCTGTTCGCTCGTGCACCCGAGCGCTTTTGCAACAGACCTCGCGGTCGCGAGCGAGGCACGCATGCCTGACGGTCCAACGGCGCAATTTGCATTTCCAGAATTCACCACGATCGCGCGCACTCGCGACGCCGCGGTTTCGAGGTGTTTCTGGCACAGCAAAACAGGCGCAGCTTTCACGAGGTTCTGCGTGAAAATTCCCGCCGCCGCTGCGGGCTGTTCGACGACGATCAAGCCCAGATCGAGACGGTTCTTACGGCGCAGGCCGCAGGCGGCGGATGCGTAGCGGAATCCTTTGGGCAGCGCGATGGCGGCGACCGTATCGGGCACGTTCATGGACATCGTTAGAAGGTCTCGCTTATCCGCGCGCTCATCGAGAGGCCTCGTGCGCAGCAACCTTCTCCCGCCAATTGCGAATCGCCTTGCGCACCGCCTCCGGCGCCGTTCCGCCGTGAACCGAATGCGCGGCCAGCGACGCATCTACACTCAGGGCCGCATGAAAGTCTTCGCCGAAGGCCGGTGAAAATTCCCTCAACTGCTCGAGTGGCAGCGTGGTCCAAAGCTGGCCTTTCCGCTCCGCCTCTCGAAGCAACTTGCCGGTGATTTCATGCGCTTGGCGAAAAGGTACGCCGCGCCGGACGAGATAATCGGCTGCGTCGGTGGCGAGCAATGCAGGATCGGAGGCCAACTCGCGCATCCGCGCCTGGTTGATGCGCGTGGCCGCGATGGCGCCCGCAGCAACTTCGACCAAAGCGATGGCCTGATCGTGCGCGGCGAAGAGCGGTTCTTTGTCTTCCTGCAGATCGCGCTGGTAACTGGTTGGCAGACCTTTCAGCGTGACGAGAAGGGTCATCAATGATCCGATCAGCCGGCCCGTCTTGCCGCGCGTCAGCTCCCAGGAATCGGGATTTTTCTTCTGGGGCATCAGACTGCTGCCGGTTGCGTATTCGTCCGGCAGCGTGATGAACCCGAATTCCTGCGAAGCAAACAGCACGAAATCCTCGGCGAGCCGTGAAAGGTGCGTCCCCAGGGCGGCAATCGAGAAGAGATATTCCAGCGCGAAGTCGCGATCGCTGACGGCGTCCAGACTATTTGCCGTCGGCCTCGCAAAACCCAATTCGCGCGCAAGAGCTTCGCGATCAATGGCAAACGCGCAGCCTGCCAGCGCGCCTGAACCCATGGGGCACTCGTCCGCTGCACGAGCGGCAGTGGCAATCCGCGCAGCATCACGGTCGAACGCCGCAAGGTGCGCCAGCAGAAAATGTGAAAACAAAATCGGCTGCCCGTGCTGCATGTGCGTCATGCCGGGCATCGGCGCGCCGAGATTTCGCTCGGCCTGATCGAGGAGCGCTTTTTCCAGCCGGGAGATGCTGCGGCCAAGCGACGCAGCGGCATCCTTCACAAACAGGCGGAAATCCGTAGCAATCAGCTCGTTGCGGCTGCGGCCGGTGTGCAGCTTGGCGCCCAGCGGCCCCAGCTGCTCGATCAGCGCCATCTCCACAAAATGATGCACGTCTTCAGCGGCGGATTGGTCGAGCCAGGCAGGCTCTCCTTCGGCGCGGCTCGCAATCGCATCAAGCGGCGGTGAGGGTCTTCCGTACTTCCTCGCTCGTGAGAATCCCAGCGCCCTCGATGGCATGCGCCCAGGCGCGGTCCACCGCAATTTCGTAGGGCATCAGCCGCCGGTCAAATGAAAACGACCGCTGAAACTGATCGAAGATTTCATCAGGGCCGCGGTCGAATCTGCCGCTCCACATGCGGCCGCCGCTTCTGGTGGGCAGCGAAGAGTTCACTTCGTGGAGTCCCCCTGCGGCACAGTTACGGACAGCGCGAAGAGATTGATAAAACCCTCGGCGTCTTTGGGGTTGTAGCGAGTCATCGCGAAGCTCGCGAGATCTTTGCGGTAGAGCGAATGCTGTGAATTCCGATGGGTGAAATCCACGTTTCCTTTGTAGAGCCGCAGGCCGATAGTACCCGGTCACGCGCTGCTGCGTACTGGCAAAAAACGCATCGAGCGCTTCCCGCAGCGGCGTGAACCAGAGGCCGTAATAGACGAGTTCCGCGTAGCGCAGAGACAGCAGTTCCTGGTAGTGTGCGGTTTCCCGGTCAATGCATAGCGCTTCGAGTTCGCGATGCGCCAGAATCAGCAACGTTCCACCGGGGGTTTCATACGCGCCGCGAGACTTGATGCCCACGAGACGATTTTCGACCAGGTCAATCCGGCCGACGCCGTTGGCCGCCGCAACGTCATTGAGCGTTTCGATCAGCGCCACCGGCGCAAGCTTCTTGCCGTCCACCGAGACTGGAACCCCCGCCTCGAAGCCGATCTCCACTTCTGCCGGCTTATCGGGGGCCTTTTCCGGCGAAGCGACCCATTGCCACATGGCCTCTTCCGGCGCATTGGCGGGATCTTCCAGCCGCCCGCCTTCGTGCGAGAGGTGCCAGATATTGCGATCGCGGCTGTAGATGTTGGCTTTGCTCTGCTCGATCGGCACATTGTGTTCGCGCGCATAGATAATTGCGTCCTCGCGCGAGAAAATCTTCCATTCGCGCCACGGCGCAATGATTTGCAGATTCGGACCAAGCGCCTTGTACGTCAATTCGAAGCGGACCTGGTCGTTGCCCTTGCCCGTGCATCCATGCGCGACGGCGTCAGCGCCATGGTCGAGCGCGACTTCCACCTGCCGCTTGGCAATCACCGGCCGCGCGAAAGAAGTTCCCAGCAAATACTTGTGTTCGTAGACGGCGCCGGCGCGCAGCGTCGGCCAAATATAGCGCGTGATGAATTCTTCCCGCAGGTCCTCGATGCTCGCGGAAGCAGCGCCGGTCGCCAGCGCCTTGCGCTTGCGCGGCCTCCAGGTCTTCCTTCTGCCCGACGTCGGCGATCATGGCGATCACTTCGCAGCCGGCGTAATTCTCCTTGAGCCACGGAATAATGATGGAAGTATCCAGCCCGCCCGAATAGGCGAGCACAACTTTTTTTGGCACCTGGTTGTTCCCCTCAGCTCAGCAACATGAGCAGGATGGCTTTTTGTACGTGCAAGCGGTTTTCTGCCTGGTCATACGCGATCGAGCGCGTCGAATCCATCACGCCAGCGCTTACTTCCAAACCCCGGTGCGCCGGCAAACAATGCAGGAAAACAACCTCCGGCGATGCTTGTTTCATCAGTTCTTCGTTCACCTGAAAACCGGCGAAGGCTCGTTCACGTTCCGCAGCCTCTTCTTCCTGCCCCATGCTTGCCCACACATCGGTGTATACCGCCTGGGCGCCGTCCACGGCCTCTGCGGCCGAATGAAACAACTCGATCTTCGCGCGAGTTTCCTTCGCGGCTGCGCTTCGCCTCGGCCACCACATCGGCAGCCGGCTCGTAGCCGGCCGGAGTCGCCACACGAACATGTGCGCCGACCCGTGCGCCGGCGAGCAGCAGCGAATGGCACGTGTTGTTGCCGTCACCGACGTATGCGAGTCTCAGACCTTGCAAATGGCCAAAGCGTTCTTCCAGCGTAAAAAAGTCCGTGAAGGCTTGGCACGGGTGATAGCGGTCCGAAAGCGCGTTGATGACGGGAATGGACGCGTGTGCGGCCAGTTCCTCGATCACGCCCTGCTCAAACGTCCGCGCCACGATCCCCTGCACCCAGCGTTCGAGATTCTTTGCGACATCCTTGATGGATTCGCGTTCGCCCAGATGCGTCAGCGTGTGGTCGAGGAAGACCGCTCCGCCTCCCAGGCTCTGAATACCCACGTCAAATGTCGTTCGCGTCCGCAGCGAAGGCTTTTCAAAAATCAGCGCCACGTAGCGCCCCGGAAGCGCTGCGCGATATCGTTCCGGCTTCGCCTTGACATCTGCTGTGAGGTGAAAAAGTTCGCGCACAACAGACGCGGGCCACTCCATGCCGGTGAGCAAGTCACGGGTGATGTCCACAGAGACTGGGGCCAGGGTGTCCATCTTCACCTCGCGGCCACAAGCGTCCGCGCACCCGCGGGGCCCTTTCTCGCGGAGGAATGCGAAAGAGGCTTTGTTGTGGGTTTGGGTTGAGGTTTTCTCGTCTTCGCCAAGACAACCTCCATCCGCTTCAGGAAATCTTTCACCAATGCCGAGGTAATGATGAACGGCGGCAGCACCCGAAGGGTCGTCTCGTGCGTGCAGTTGATCAGCAAGCCGCGCCGCAAGGCTTCTTCCACGTAAGGCGCGCCCTCCACGGACAACTGCATGCCCAACATCAAGCCCTCGCCGCGCACTTCGATAATGAAATCGAACTTTCGCGACAGACTGTTCGAGTCCCGCCCGCAGTTCTGCGCCCCGCGCGCGAACATTTGCAAAAAGATCGGTATCCTCGACCAAGCTCAGGAACTCGAGAGCGACGGCGCAAACCAGTGGCCCGCCGCCGAAACGTGGAGCCATGCATTCCCGGCGCAAAAGCGGACGCGAATTGCTCCTTCGCGAGCATGGCTCCCAGCGGCAATCCGCCGGCCAACGGCTTCGCGACGAGCACAATGTCCGGCTGATGCGCATATTTCTGATAGCCGAATGCCCGCCCGGTGCGTCCCAGGCCGCACTGGATTTCATCCGCGATCAAGGCCGCGTCTTGCTTGGATGCCAAGCTCCCGCGCCCGATTCCAGAATGCTTCGCTGACGGGGTGAATGCCACCCTCGCCCTGGATCGGCTCGATCACGATCGCACAAACCGACTCGTCGAATTTCGCTTCCAGATCGGCGACGTCATTAAGCCGCACGAATTCCACGCCAGGCACCAGCGGTTCGAACGGCTTCCTGTATTTTTCCGGCCAGGTGATCGAGACCGCCCCAAACGTCCGGCCGTGAAACGAATTCTCGAGTGCCAGAAACTTTGTCTTACCGGCGCCGTGTTTGCTGTGCGCGTAGGCGCGCGCGAGCTTCAGCGCCGCTTCCACGGCCTCCGCGCCACTATTTGCGAAAAAGACCCGGTCCATGCCGGACCATTTGGCAAGCTTGTGCGCCAGCGGGCCTTGGTAGGGATTGTGAAAGAGATTTGAGACGTGCGTGACGCGCCCCGCCTCCCGCCGCAACGCGCGCACCAGCCGCGGGTGCGCATAACCCAGGGCATTGACCGCGATCCCGCCAAGGAAATCGAGATAGGCGCGCCCACGCTGGTCGTAGAGCGTGCAGCCTTTGCCGTGGGTAAATACGAGCTTTGGGCGTTTGTAGGTGTTCGCGAGATACCGCTCCGCATCGCGGATCGCGGCGCTAAAGGAAACACTCTTGCGAGAACGAACTTTGTTGAGGTCGGGCATGGGAATGACTATGACGCGATGCGAGCGGCAGCCGGATAAGCGGTGGGCAGTACTCGCGTGCCCGGACCCTTGCCGCCGTTGGCAGCAGAAAGAAGTCCATCGGCCAGCCCGCCTCCAACGATCCGAACCTGCTGCACACCGGCATCGAGCGCGCGTTTGCACGCTTCGAGCTTCAGCACCATTCCGCCGGAGACTTTGTGGTGGCGGATCAGCTCTTCTACTTCGTTTGCGGATACCGCCTTCAGGACCTTTCGTCCATCCAGCACTCCCGCGACATCGGTGAGATAAATCAGCCGGTCCGCGTGAATGAATTCGGCGCAAGCCGCCGCCATGTGATCGGCGTTAATATTGTAGAGTTCGCCGTCTGCGCCCAGTCCCAGGCACGACGCCACCGGTACTACGCCGTTGCGCCACAGCGATTCCAGAAACTCCACATTCACGCCCGTCAAATAACCGACGTAACCGAGTCCGCCGGCAACCTCGTTATGCACCATCGGCTCGGCCAGGAACGTCCCCGCATCCGAGGCGCACAGCCCGATCGCCGGCTGGCCGGCCTGGGAGATCGCTCCGGCGACGCGCTTGTTGAGCAACCCGCCGAGCACCATCACGGCCACGTCGCGCGTCTCGCGGTCGGTCACACGCAGTCCGCCGACAAAGCGGCTCTCGATACCCATGCGCTGGAGCGTGGAGGTGAATATCTTGCCGCCGCCGTGGACACCAACAACTCGTGGCCCTCCTGCTCCAGGGTCGCGATCTGCCGCGCAATGGACGCTAGTGTGGACGGATCGTCGAACAGCGCTCCAGCTAATTTAATCACCAGTCTCATATCAGTCCCGTCTGCGTCTCAAAACGCCACATTGCGTTCATGTTTTGCACCGCTTGCCCTGCCGCTCCTTTGCCAAGATTGTCCAGGCAGGAGACTACGGCCAAGCGGCATCCAGTGGCGTCGAGCGCGAAGCCAATGTCACAGAAATTCGTATTCGTCACGTGCTGCAATTCCGGCAGCTTGCCCGCGGGCCAAATCCGCACCATCGGTTGGCCTGCGTAAAACTGCCGGTAGAGCGCTTCCACCTCCGAAATTTGATGCGGCTCGGCAAGCCACGCGTAAAGCGTCGAGAGGATGCCCCTGGCCACCGGCAGCAAGTGCGTCGAAAACATCACATCGTCCTGCGAAAGGCCCAGATGATCGGTTACTTCCGGCGTGTGCCGGTGCGTGAAGAGCCCGTACGCGCGGAAGTTTTCGTCTACTTCCACAAACTGCAGTTCGCGCTTGGGTTCCTTGCCCGCTCCCGATGCGCCGGACTTGCAATCGCACACGATTCCCCGTTCGCGCGCGATCCATCCGCTTTCGACCAGCGGCTTCAGCCCCAGGATCGCGGAAGTCGGATAGCATCCTGGGTTCGCCACCAACTGCGCGTCACGAATCTGATCCGCATAGAGCTCAGGAAGCCCATAAACAGACTGCGCGAGCAAATCCGCGGGCGGCGACGGAAGCTTGTACCACTGCGCAAAGGTATCGGCATTCCGGAAGCGGAATGCGCCGCTCAGGTCAATGACGCGCAAGCCCGCAGCCACGAATTCCGGCGCCATCTCGAGCGAAACCTCATGCGGCGTGGATAGAAAGACCGTCCCCGCGCCGCTCGCGGCAATGGCGTCCACGGAAAGCGGCCGGCACGGCGCTTCGCCCCAGCCTCGCAGTTGAGGAAAGATCTCCGTCAGGCAACGAGCTTGCGTCGAGCCTTCACGCAAATAGAACACTGGCTTTTCGATTTTTGGGTGCCGTAGGAGAAGCTTGGCCAGCTCGAAGCCCGCGTAGCCTGTTACCCCAACGACGGCGACCCGTCTGGGGTCGCTCATCGCAGAAGCTCCTCGATACGCTTCTGGACGGCCGAGCGAGTCCTGGGCGTGGGACGTGATGATCAGGACCGTGTCGTCGCCCGCAATCGTGCCGGCGACTTCCGGAAACCGTTCGCCATCTATTGCGGAGGCGAGCGGCTGCGCGCCGCTCGGCGGAGTTTTGAGCACGAGCAGGTTGCCCGCCGGCCGTATGTCCGAAAGAAATTCCGCCAGCGCGCGCCCCAGCGCCGAAACTGCGGCCGTATCCGTGGGCACGGCGGCCAGCGGCTTGTAGCCCGCGGCCGTCTTGACGAGCTTCATCTCGCGGAGATCCCGCGAGAGCGTCGCTTGCGTTACGCTCAGCTTCATGTGCGCGAGACGCCGCCGAAGTTCGTCCTGGCTCGTAATGGCTTCGCTGGTGACCAATTTTAGAATCTGCCCTTGCCGGTATCGCTTATGAGTGCTCACGGCGACTGCTAGATTATTCATCCCAGTGTATATTTATACGCGACCTCGAACGTCACTGTCAAATAAAAAATGGAAGAATTTACACACCCAGTTTTCGGCTCACCGGGCGTTGGCCTGGCGAAGGCCGGATGCTATCCTGACGCAATGGAAGGTCCTTCGGCCGAAGCGTTGGCCCCGAACTCTCCGCTTGGCCAGTACCAGATTCTGCTGGAAATCGCCGAGGCTATCGCCCGGCACCGCGACCTCCGCGAGCTCTTCCACGATCTGGCGGGCCGCCTGCACCGCATCCTGCAGTTTGACTATTTGAACTTGGTCCTTCACGACAAGGCGCGCAACGTCATGCGGCTTCACATTCTGGAAAGTTCGAAACCGATGAGCATTCAACCCGGTTTCGAACTGCCTGCCGAATGGAGTCCGTCGGGACACGTGTTCGAAACGCAGCAGCCCTTGCAGGTGGCGGATCTCGAGGAGGAAACGCGTTTCCCACAATTGCGCGAAGTTCTTCGGCTCGAAGGGATCGGCTCGATGTGTGTGTTGCCGTTGGCCACCGCCCAACGCAAGCTCGGTGCGCTGGCTTTGGGACGCGGAGAGAAGCGCTATTACACCAATGAAGAGGTCGCCTTCATGCAGCAGGTGGCCCGCCAGGTGGCGGTAGCGGTGGATAACGCGCTCAATTACGAGCGGGCGCAACGTTACCGCCAGCAATTGGCCGATGAACGCGACCGGCTCCGCGTGCTGCTCGAAGTCAATAACGCCATTATTTCCAACCTTGATCACAAACAGCTATTTGCGGCAATTGCCGCTTCCTTGCGCCGCGTCATGCAGCACGAATACATCAGCGTGGCGCTCTATCATCCCAAGCGCAACGTCATGCGGCTGCAATCCATCGACTTTCCGCAGGGGCGCGGCTTCATTCGGGAAGAGATGGAAGTGCCGGTGGATTCTTCGCCGAGCGGGGTGTCTTTTACGACTCGCAAACCCGTGATCGCCGGCACCGCCGATTTCGCGCGTTATGCCCCGGTCGTGCAGGAACGCCTGGCCGCGGAAGGCGTCCGCTCAGTTTGCTGTATTCCCTTGATTACCCACAACCGCACGCTGGGTACGCTGAACGTAGCGAGCTTTCGAGAGAACGCGTTTTCCGAAAGCGACGTGGATTTGCTGACGCAGGTGGCCAGCCAGGTGGCGATCGCCGTCGAAAATGCGCTCGCATTCCGCGAGATAGCCGAACTGAAAAACAAGCTCGCCGAGGAAAAGCTCTACCTCGAAGATGAAATTCGCACCGAAATGAATTTTGAGGAGATCGTCGGCGAAAGCGCCGCGCTCAAGCAAGTGTTGGCGCAAGTGGAGACGGTGGCACCTACCGAATCCACGGTTTTGGTTCAGGGAGAAACCGGCACCGGCAAGGAATTGGTCGCTCGCGCTATTCATAACCTCAGCAGGCGTCGCGAGCGAACTTTCGTGAAGGTAAACTGCGCGGCGATCCCGCTTGGCCTGCTCGAGTCTGAACTCTTCGGGCACGAGCGCGGCGCGTTCACCGGGGCCATCGCGCAGAAGATCGGCCGGTTTGAACTTGCAGACGGCGGCACGCTCTTCCTCGATGAGGTCGGCGACATTCCGCTCGAACTGCAGCCGAAGCTCTTACGAGTCCTTCAGGAACAGGAATTTGAGCGGCTCGGCGGTACGCGCACGATTCACGTGGACGTTCGGCTGGTTGCGGCCACCAACCGCGATCTCACCCAGATGATCGCGGACCGGGAATTTCGCAACGATTTGTTCTATCGTTTGAACGTCTTCCCGCTTCAAGTCCCGCCCCTCCGCCAGCGGCCCGAAGACATCGCGCTTCTGGTTCGCTACTTTGCTCAAAAGTATTCGCGCCGCATGAACAAGCAGATCGAGTCGGTTCCGGCCGAAGCCATGGCCGCGCTCACCAGTTACTCTTGGCCCGGAAACATCCGCGAACTCGAAAACCTGATCGAGCGCGCGATTATTCTTTCTCGCGGCTCCGTTTTGGAGGTCCCGTTGGGCGAACTCCGCCCGGCTACGGAACCAGAAGGCGGCACGCTGCAAACGCTAGCAAGCCGCCGAACGTGAACACATTCTCCGCGCCCTGCGCGAGTCCAAATGGGTCCTTGCCGGACCTGCCGGTGCTGCAGCAAGGCTCGGTATGAAGCGCACGACCCTGCAATCTCGCATACGCAAGCTGGGAATCCAGCGTCCCGTCCAGAATTAGCCCCGCGCTTCGTCAACCACCGCCGAAGTTCACTGCCGAAATATCGGCACCTGCCCATATTTCGGCACAAACATTAGGGGAACTCAGCCAGCGCACGCTCCCCGTTTCTACGTAAAATACTGATTGTAATTGACTTGCTTAAAGACAAAGAGGTCAGCCGATTTGGAATCAGCGTTGCCCTTAGCCTCTCCGTAAAGTCCGCGAAGCTCGCCTGATGCTAAAAATCACGACTCGTCGCGACGGTGACCAGTGCACGCTCGAAGTTGAGGGCAAGCTGGCCGGGCCCTGGGTTCCCGAACTCGAAGCGTGCTGGCAGCTTGAACGCAGCCGCGGCGGCTCCATGTGTGTGGACCTGCACAGCGTGACCTTCATTGACGCGGAGGGCAAGGCGCTCCTCACAAAGCTTCACCGCGAGGGGGCATCGCTGGCGGGAAAGGGGTGCCTGACTCGGGCCATCATAGCTGACGTTACCGGTGAGCCCGTGTCACCGAGCGAATGCTCCCACAAAGATCTCGGCAGGAAGCTCGCAATTCTTTTCTTCGTCATGCTGTTTGGCGGCAGGCTCGCTGAGGGACAGGAAAAGCCGCCGGTCCGCCTCACGCTGCACGATGCTGTAGTCACGGCGCTAAAGCAGAATCCGCAAACCAAGATCGTGGCGCTGCAGGCAGCGGAAGCGGCGCAGACGCAGAATCTAGCCCGGGCTCAACTTCTGCCGCAGGCTCAGTTTGGCGTCAACGAAGAGAGAATGCGCGAGAATCTGGAGGCCCTCTTCGGGCGTCCATTTCCGGGTTTGCCCCAGCACATCGGTCCGTTTGACGTTTTCACGGCCGGTCCGCAATTCACGATTCCCATTATTGACCTTTCCCTTTGGGAAGCATGGGCGGCATCGAAGTCGGATACGGCAGCGGCCAAGGATCAGGCTCAGGTTTCACGCGAGCAGGTGGCGTTGCTCGTGACCTCGCAGTATCTAAGCGCGTTGCGCGCCAGCGCGGATGTGCGGGCATCCGAGGCGCGTGTAGAGTTGGCGCAGGCGATCTTCGATCAGGCGTCGGACCTGCAGAAAAACGGCGCGGGAACGGGCATTGACACGCTTCGGTCAAACGTCGAGCTACAAAACGAAAAGCAGCGGCTCATCGCCTCGCAAACGAACCGCGAGGTCGCGCTGTTTGGCCTCGCTCGCTTGCTTGACATCGATCCGCACCAGCCGGTCGAATTGACCGACGAAATGAGCTTTTACGAAACGCCAGTTTTCACGATCGACGAAACAGTCGAGCAGGCTTGGCAAAATCGGCCCGAATTACACCAGATCGAATCAAACCTGCATGGCGCGGAGCAGCGGAAGCGGGCGGCAGTGGATGAGCGTCTCCCCACGGTTCAGGCGAGTGGTTTTTGGGAGTACCAAGGCCAGACGTTCGATAACGGAATTCCCGCGTACCAGTATCAAGCTGGCATCAACGTGCCTTTGTTCACAGGCGGGCGCATCCATGCCGAAATCAAGCGCGCGGAACTCGAGGTCGAAAAGGCCAAACAGCAGCGAGAGGACCTGCGCGATCAGGTAGCGCTGGAAGTGAAGACAGCGCTCGCCCAGTTGGAATCCGCACGGCACCAAGTTGACGTTGCAAATCTCGGCGTTCAGCTCGCGCAGCAGGAAGTCACTCAGTCGCGGGATCGCTTTGCCGCCGGCGTTGCCGACAACGTCGAAGTGGTTCAGGCGCAAGATGCACTGGCACGCGCCAGCGACAATCAAATCGAGGCGCTTTTCGAATACAACCAGTCGCGCGCGGATTTGGCCCACGCGGAGGGCCACATGGAATCGTTGTACGCAAAGTGAAGTCATCCTATGGCGCCCAAAACTTTGGAATCGGAGACCGCAGTGAATAGCGAGCCGAAGGCACGAACCGTTGAAGCGCCTCCCGAGCCGGATACTGCTCCGCCAAAGGAAGAGAAGAACCAGGCCGGCGAATCGCAGCGGTCTTCTCAGACGACGCCCGAGCAGGAAGGACCGAAGAAGCCCGCCCCATGGAAGCAGCCGGGATTCCGCAAACTGATGTTCGCCGGGGCGATCGTGTTGGTGATCGTCGGCGTGTTCTTGTTTCTTCACTATCGCAACCGCGAATCCACCGACGATGCGCAGGTTGATGCGCACCTGGCTCCGATTTCGGCGAGGATCGCCGGGACCGTCGTCGCCGTTTTGGTGAACGACAATCAACGGGTCAAGGCGGGCGATGTTCTCGTCAAGATTGACCCGCGAGATTACCAAGCGCGCGCGGACCAGTTTAAAGCGGCTCTCTCATTGGCGGAAGCGCAGGCGCGCGGCGCCGACGTTAACGTTCCTTTGGCGCGCGAAACGACGCAGAGCGGATCATCCGGCGCCTCAGCCGATCTTCAGAGCGCGCAGGCGGCAGAGCGAAGCGCGGAAGTGGCCTATCAAAAGGCGAACTCCTCGGACTTGGCATACGCACGCGCGGAAGTAGATAAGCAGCAAGCCACTTTGACCAAAGCGCACAGCGACCTCGAGCGCATGAGGCCACTCGTCACCAAGGCGGAGATTTCGCAGCAACAGTTTGATGGCTACGTAGCTGCCAATAATGTGGCGCAGGGCGAGGTTGATGCGGCGAAGCAAAAGGTCGCCCAGGCGGAACAGAGCGTCGCGATGGCTCGTGACCAGGTGGAATCCGCGAAGGCAAAAGTAGCGCAAGCCCAGGCTGGCGTTACGCAAGCCAGGGCCAACGAGAAACAAGTCACCGTTCGTCAGGCCACCGCCGAGGGGGCGAAGGCGCAGATCGCGCAGGCTGAGGCCAATCTCGAGGCCGCCAACCTCGACTTGAGCTACACCAATATAGTCGCTCCGATCGATGGCGTGGTCACGGATAGGGCCGTGCAAGTGGGGCAGGTGCTCGCTCCGGGTCAGGCTTTGATGGTGATCGTGCCATTAAATGACGTGTGGGTCACCGCGAATTTCAAGGAAACACAGCTCGCCAAGGTCCGCCAGGGCGAGAAAGCGGAGATCCACGTGGACATGTATGGCGAGACTTTCACTGGCCATGTGGATTCCATTGCCGGCGCAACCGGCTCGAGGCTGAGTCTTTTGCCTCCCGAGAATGCAACAGGCAACTTCGTCAAAGTCGTGCAGCGCATTCCGGTAAAGATCCTGCTCGATCCGATTCCGCCTGACAAAGCCATTTTGCGGCCAGGAATGAACGTAGACGCAGTCATTTTCACCCGCTGACCTCGCAGTCCGCGGGAACGTGGAGTCAGCAGAGAAGAGCAACGCAACCGCAGGGTCGTCTTGGAGCGTTCGGCGAAACGCTCCGCGAGTTGTCCCTGGCGAAGTCTGCAATCATTTGGCTGGCCTGAGCAATAAACCGGGAGGCGCTTGGCCAGCGTTCCTAAACAGGTTCTATCCGGGCTTTCCGGCCGGCTGTGCAAAGGGGGGATTAACGATGTCAGTCATGGCTGCGACACTTTCCAATCTGGACGAAGCGCGGCTCTTGCGGCGCGCCATGCATGGCGATTCAACGGCGCTGGATACGCTCTTCGCGCAACATAATCGCGCCCTGTATCAAACTGCCCTGCGTCTGCTCGGCAATCCCGAGGATGCCGAGGATGCTTTGCAGGAGGGCTTGCTCGCCGCGTATCGGAATCTTCCTCGTTTCGAGGGGCGCTCGCAATTTTCCACTTGGCTCACGCGCATCGTCATCAACGCAGCGCTGATGCGTCTTCGCAGCCGCCGTTCGCGGCCGGCTGTGTCGCTCGAGAACTGGTCGGAAGACGAAGGCAGCGTACCGCCCGAGGAACGCTTCGCGGCGGATGGCCCGAGTCCCGAGGAAGTCTACGCCGGCCGCGAGCTGAGGGCACTGCTCGAGGAGAATCTGGGCGAGCTTTCACCCTTGTTGCGATCGGCATTTCTGCTGCGCGAAGGACAAGGCCTCAGTACCTCCGAGGCGGCCCGCGCTCTAGGCGTTTCGGAGAACACGCTGAAAGCGCGTCTCTGGCGCGCCCGGCAGCAATTGGCCGAGCGTCTGGCTCCGGCGCTTCGTTTGCGACGCAACCGCGATCACGAGGAGCATTCCGCCCCGGTTGCCTCTCTGGCCTTTGCCAGCGGAGACTAAAGCAATCATATCCAGCGCAATGCGCCGCCTGCCACGGTGAGCGGCGCATTACGCCGCGTCTTTGCACCTCCCACTTGACGTCCACGCATCGAATATCAGGATTGCCCGATGAAAAGAGGTTCTATGAATGTCGGTTTCATTGGCTTGGGGAACATGGGCAGCGCCATGGCGCGGAATCTCATACAGGCTGGCCATACCGTTACCGTGTGGAACCGCACGCCGAGTCGCGCCGAGGCGCTGGAATCAATCGGTGCGAAAGTGGCCGCATCCCCAGGTGAAGCGGCCAAGGCGGCCACGGTGATCACGATGCTCGCCGATGATCGCGCCGTCGAATCCGTGGTTTACGGGGAAGAAGGCATCCTTGAATCATTGCCGGATGGTGGCCTGCACATTTCCATGAGCACCATCAGTGTGGCGCTCTCCGCGCAACTCGCGAAGGCTCACCAAGACGCCGGACAGCACTACGTCGCCGCGCCGGTCTTCGGACGCCCGGAAGCGGCTGCGGCGGCCAAGCTCTTTGTGATCGCGGCCGGATCGCCCGAAGCTGTAAAGGTCAGCCAACCTCTTTTTGAAGCAGTTGGCCAGCGCACGTTCAATGCCGGGGAAGATCCCACTCGAGCAAACGTTGTGAAGGTCGCCGGCAATTTTTTGATCGCTTCCGCGATTGAAGGATTCGGCGAAGCGTTCGCTCTGGCGCGGAAGTCTGGAGTCGAGCCGGAGAAGTTCCTCGAAATCCTTACCGGAACGCTCTTCGTGGCGCCATTTCAGAAGGTATATGGCCAGATTATCGCCAGCGAAGCTTATGAGCCCGCCGGTTTCGCCGCCGCCCTCGGTCTGAAGGACATGCGGCTTGTGCTCGCCGCCGCCGATGCTTCCGGGGTTCCTATGCCGATGGCCAGCGTGGTCCACGATCGCTTTCAGGCTGCCGTCGGGCGAGGCCATCGAGAGAAAGATTGGTCAGTGATCGCGCGCCTCGCTGCCGAAGACTCTGGGCTGTGACTCAATGGCTCTGTTCTTAAGTCCTCTTTAGGGCGCGAACCAGGAACAGCAGAAGAAGCGCACCTACCAGCGCCATAATCAGGCGGCCCAGCAATCCATATGCCGCCAGCCCCAGGAGCGCGAAGATGTAGCCGCCAATGAACGCCCCGACGATTCCCAGCAGCAGGTCCACCAATATTCCGAAGCCGCTGCCGCGCATGATTTTTCCCGCGAGCCAGCCTGCCAGAATTCCGATCACAATCGTCCACACAAGATACATGGGGAACATGGGATGTCTCCTTTTGCTTGAGTTCCACGCCTAGCTGCCGACTCGCGCGCACCGGATTGGCGTGGAGCCTATCACAGCTTGCAGGACGTGTCTCGCCGCCCCACTTTCCCTCCTCTGCGTTCGAAATTCGGTCCTTTCGAGGGACTTCGCCGCCACACGAGGTGTCTGACCCGACACAGTTTTCGGCCTGCGCGTTGCCACCCTAGGGCTCGTTTGCCACACTCGAAGTTGACGAAATGTGCGGTTCCAATGCCCAGCGGAATTGACATCGCGACGGAGCGCCCTTCGGGGCGGGAAGAGCCTTCTGCTTCTCCGGGCTTTCCCGCAGGACATCCGGTCAACTTTCGCGGGAATTCCAAGGGATTCTCGCGCGCCCGGCTGGCGACCTCGCCCGCGATCCTATTTTGGCTTTTTCCTGCCCTCTGCGGACTCTATGCGAAATACCAAATGCTGGTTTCCGGGCACGGGCTTGAGATCGTCGAAAGAGCTCTCAACCCGGCAGACTCATCCACACCGCTGAAATTCAGCTTCTGGCAAAACCTTTCCTTTTACCGGATGGACTTGCTGGTTGGTTTTCTGCTGATACCGGCATTTCTCTTGATCATTTTCCAATTCCTCTCGCCGCGCTGGCGCCTACGCTTGGCCGCGCTGTTGAGCCTCGCGGTAGGGCTGGCGCTCTACATTCAGATTCGCGCCTTCGGTACGGCTGGAAGCTTTGTCTCGCTGCATACGCTGAGGGTTGCTCTCAGTTGGGGTTGGCGTGATCCCGTGGCGAACATTTCATTCCTGGTGTCCGCAAAGGCGCTCGTGATTCTGGCGCTTGCCGTCCCGCTCGCCGCTCTACTGATCTATCGAAAGAAGAAAGTGCGCACTGATGCGCTACCGGCGGTTCGTTGGACGGATTCAATCCTGCAGAAGACTGCGATGCTGATCGGTGTCATTGCAGTCTTGTTCACCGCAATTTCCTGGGTGCCGAGAGTTACTTCGAATGCCTTTCAGCGCGGCGCGATTCCCGTGATCTTGCGCGCCTACCTGGGCAGCGGTCCCGGCGGCGTGGACGTCTGCAAGGTATACGCCAAGGAATTCTCCGCGCTAACGCTATCCGAAATGGAGCAGCGCTACCGCCAACTGGCCCAGGCGCCATTAGACTCACGGGATCCCGCGTACTGGGCTAAAGCTCGGGGTTCGAACGTGATCTTCTTTATCCTGGAGACCACTCCGACTCGTTTCCTCGATGTGACCGGCGACCTCGCTTCATATCCCAACATTCGGGAGCTTCGCGACCGCTCCTTTGTTTTGGCGCAGCATTACACGACCTATCCGATCACGCATCGCGCTCTTTTCTCATTATTTGGTTCGGTTTATCCCTCGCCGGACGATACGAGTTTGGCCGAAAAGCATGCCGAACTTGCGTTGCCTGGATTGTTCCCCGCGCTGGCGGCCGCCGGTTACCAGACGGCTGTTTACAGCCCCTTCCGGTGGACCGGCGAATATGATGACGTGATGTTTCGCGGACTCGGTATTCAACGCCAAGTCTACCCGGACTCGGAAGTGTTCGGCGAGAGCATCGGACCGGGCTATTCAAGCCTCCACTGGCGCGAAATGCGCATTGGGCGAGACCGAGCTGCTTTGGCGTTGATGAAGCAAGACCTCACCGCCTGGCTTTCTCGCGGGACACCGTTCGCAGCCGTTTATGTGCCGCAGATCGGGCACGAACCCTTGCCTGTAGCCTCCGCAAGTGGGGTACACGATGAAAAGGAAGTATTGCGGGAAGAAAAAATAGTTCTCCAAACGGAAGACGCGTGGCTGGGCGAACTGTTCGAGCTCTTGCGCCACTCCAATCAACTCGACAATACGCTGATTGTCCTTGCCGGTGATCACGGCGTGCGCACGTCGCAGGAAGACCCTTCCTTCACACCGGGAATGATTGACGAAGGATCGTTCCATGTGCCCCTTCTGATTTACGCACCCCAAGTTCCCAACCAGCCGAAGACAATCTCCTGGGTGACTTCGCATATTGACATTGCGCCCACGATGCTGGATTTGCTTGGTCTGGAGGGAAATCGGCAGCTTATGGAGGGAACGGCTGTCTGGAACCCGGCTCTGGCCGACCGGTCCACCTATCTTTTTGCCGCGCGGATGTTCGGATCGGACGGGTACTACTCACATGGCCGATTTTTTATGTGGAATGAAAGTACGGACTTCACTTATTCGAATGCCACACTTCATTTTGATCCACTCTCGCCGCTAGCCCAGTACTCTTCCGCTCACGCAAGAGTGGCACAGAATATAGGGCTCATGGGAGGACTGCAGCAAGCCATTGAAGACAAGATTGCCGCTTCATACCCATCCGGGCAGGCAGCTTCCCGGCAGCGGCTCCCTTGATTGCCTGGTTCGGCCGCTGGGGCCTTTGCGGCCAAGATGCAGAAAGGACCCCGTTTTTCGAGGTCCACTGCATGAATTTCGAAGGAAGCGGACGTCAACCGAGGAAACTTCTAAGTTCGGGCAGGCTTCTTGCGGCGCTTTGGTTTGATCGCCTTCGCAGGTGCTTCGCCCAAGATTTCGGCGGTCATCAGGGTGGTGACGAACTTCTTCACGCCGTGCGACTGAAATTGGATGGTTGTACGTTCCGAATCCGCGTCCGTTACGATTCCGAGCCCGTACACGCCGTGTTTATGTATTGCCCTTCGGGAAGAACTTGCACTACTTCCTCCTTGCGCTATTCAAATTCTTGAATTCCATCGCTGGGGGCAAGCCGTTTCGAACGCCTCGCCCAACCGGTTTACAGGCGGGTCACGTTTTCCGCCAGCAGCGCCGACCCCCGCGCATTTCGAACTCTACCGCCCGCTCCTCGTTCAGCGGTTTGTATGGGGCTTCTTTACTTTGCTTTGCGACAAAAAAGGCTGCAAGGGACCTCCCTGCAGCCAAGTAATGCGAATCCCACAAGAAAATCGCAAGCTCATAAACCGATTAATGATACCAAAATCAGCACTTTCCGTCCAGTTCGAACTCGCAAAGGCCGGTTGGCCAGCCCTTCGCTATCTTATTTATTATGTTTTGTTTAGGCTAGGGCTGGCACCACCTACGACTTATCGCGAGCGACGCCGTGAGGTTTTCGGTCGGGTTCCCACTTAGGGAGAACGCTATTCTCGCCTCTCCTTGAGGACATCCTTCAAGACGTCGAACAGTCCGGCACGCCGCGTTCCTGCTTACTACTCGCTCGTTGGTCGAACAAGTGCGAAACTACCGCCAGTCGAATGGCCAAAAAGCGCACAGAACCGCCGCCCAGGCAATCCCTCGCCGAATTCTTTCGCGATTTCGAACGGCATCCCGAAGACATAGCTTTTGCCCGGTCTGAGGGTTACCGCGTGGCCCGTTGGACCTTCCGCCATATTGCAGAAACGGCCGGCCAGTTTGCTCGAGAGCTCGAGTCGCGAGGTATCGAGCCCGGCGATCGGGTGCTGATATGGGGTCCGAACTCGGCGGAGTGGGCCGCCGCGTTTTGGGGATGCATACTTCGCGGCGCTGTTGTGGTGCCAATGGATTGGGCTGCGACCGAGGACTTCGCCCGCCGGGTCGCGCGGCAAGTGGAAGCGAAAGTGGTTGTCGCAACTCGCGAACGTACGGCGCTCGATTTGGCTGCGGGAATGCTGGCGCTGGAAGACTTGCGCAAAATCATCGCGCATCACGATACCGGGCAGCCCGGCATGAGATACGCCTCACCAGTTCTCGAGCGGGCAAGCGTAGCCGAAATTGTGTTCACATCCGGCACTACCGCCGAGCCAAAAGGCGTAGTGATCACGCATGGCAACATCCTTGCTAACCTGGAGCCGATCGAACGCGAAATCCGGAGATTCCTTCCGATCGAGCGCTTAGTTCATCCGATTCGCTTTCTGAATCTCTTGCCTCTCAGCCATGTCTTCGGCCAATTTCTCGGCTTGTTTCTTCCGCCGGTCATGGGCGGCATGGTTCTTTTTCAGGATTCGCTCGGTCCTGCCGACGTGATTCGCACCATTCGGCGCGAGCGCGTCTCGGTGCTCGTTGCCGTGCCGCGCGTGCTCGAATCGCTCCGGCGTAAAGTCGAACGCGACCTGGAGGATGCCGGGCAATCGGACTGGCTCGCCCATGAGTTGCGCGCGGCTGAAGGCGAGCGTTTCTACCGTCATTGGTGGCGTTTCCGCCGGATTCACCGGCAGTTTGGCTGGAAGTTCTGGGCCATGATCTGCGGCGGCGCAACTTTACCTGTGGAGACCGAGGCGTTTTGGGATCGCCTCGGCTTTGCCGTGGTGCAAGGTTACGGTCTTACGGAGACGACCTCGCTCATCAGCCTGAATCACCCTTTTCAGATGGGCAGAGGCTCCATCGGCAAAGTCTTACCGGGACGCGAAGTGAAGCTGGGAGAAGACGGTGAAATCCTGGTGCGTGGCGAAAGCGTCGCCGCGGGCTACTGGCAAAGCGCCGATCCCGGTCAGAGCCGGCAAGCAGAAGGCACAGGCTGGCTGCATACCGGCGACATAGGGGAGATAGATGCCGAAGGCCGCCTCTATTTCAAGGGGCGGAAGAAAAACGTCATCGTCACGCCTGCCGGAATGAATGTTTACCCCGAGGACTTGGAGGCCGCTCTCCACCGGCAGCCGGAGGTGCGCGATTGCGTGGTGATCCCCGTGGCGCGCGACGGCAATGCGGATGCCTGCGCCGTCTTGATCCTTCGCGCTCCCGGCACAGATGGTCAGGCTATAGTCGACCGCGCGAACTCGGGTCTGGCCGAGTATCAACGGATACGCCGCTGGTTTCTCTGGCCCGAGGCCGATTTTCCGCGTACTTCCACCGGCAAGCCGCGCACGGAGGCGATTGCGGCCCGCATTGCTCAGCCAGAACGCGCTGCGGCCACAGCGGAGGGCCTCGCCGGCCTGATGGCGCGTATCTCGGGCCGGAGCGCCACCGAGCGGAAGCCGGAAGCCCGGCTCGAAGCGGACCTGGGCTTGAGTTCCCTCGACCGCGTCGAGCTTCTGAGCGCCATCGAAGACCGCTACCAGTTATCGCTCAATGAAGCGCAGCTCTCGGGCGATACCACGGTTGCGGAACTTGAAAGGTTAATCGGCACCGGGTCCGCGCGCGCAGAAAACCCGGATTCAAGCACAGGAGGCGGGGAAGCTCGCACGGCTGGCCAGGAGACGGGCGCTGCCGAACAGCCCGCGCGCACCAGCGCGCCGCCATCGCTCCAAGATTCCTACCCGCGCTGGACGCAGCATTGGCCCGCAACGTGGATCCGCGCGGCAGTCTACACACTACTTACCTGGCCGGCCACGCATCTCTTCGCGCATCCACGCGTACGAGGCCGGGAGCATGTTGCCTGGGCGGTATAGACCGCTGTTGATTGCCAGCAACCACGTTACGCCCGAAGACATTGGCTTCATCGCCGCAGCGCTCCCGATGCGCTATCGCTATCGTCTGGCAGTGGCGATGGGCGGCGAACGCCTACGCGCTTACCGCTACCCGCCACCGGGCCGCGGGTTTTTCGGAGCGTTGCTCGATCGCGTGAACTACGTACTCGTGGTGCTGCTCTTCAACGTTTTCCCGTTGCCGAGGCTTTCCGGCTTTCGCCAAAGTTTTCAATATGTAGGCGAGTCCGTGGACCGCGGCTATAGCGTCGTCGTATTTCCAGAAGGGGCCGTCACGCAAGACGGCACGCCTCGTGCCATTTCGTTCCGGTATCGGCTTGCTGGCAGCCAATCTGCGGATCCCCGTCCTGCCGGTGCGTATTGACGGCCTGTTCGAAATGCGCCAAGCGCACCGCATCTGGGCGCGCTCTGGCTTCGTGCGGGTTTCGATCGGCAAGCCACTGGAATTCCCGCCCGGTGAATCTGCGGAAAAGATAACGCGTGAAATCGAATCCGCTGTCGCCGAGCTCGAATGGCGTACTTGATTCGAGGCTCGGCGACTTGGTGGACGCGATCACATTTACCTTCCTGACTACTACTAGGAGGTGTAACAATGAGGAGTCATCAAAGGCCTATCCATGCCCACCAGAGTCCCTGCCAACCGCATCGGCGTTTCCTTTGCCGCCCAACGCCGCACCAGATTCATTTTGGCGACGAGCGCCTTGCCGATGGTTCTGTGCGCAGCAGCAATTCTTTGGGCGCAGACTCCCGGTCCTGACGAGATCCGCGTCAGCAGCCGCCCCTATACACCACCTGCGCAAACCGTGCTCCGAGTGAACACTCAATTGGTTGAAGTGGGAGTGGTGGTGCGCAACGGAAAGGGCCAAACGGTTGCCGATCTGAAGCAAAGCTCTTTTCGGATTCTCGATAACGGAAAGCCGCAAAACATCTCGGGGTTTTCCATCGAGAAATTCGCGAACGCCCCTGAGCCGGGCACAACCGTCTGCGGCGGCCCCTGCGGCAACTCCTTCCACGGCGCCACCGGAGCAGGCCAGCGCCCCCCTGCCGCCGCGATTTGTCGCCATCTATTTTGACGACATCCACACAGAATCCGGAGACATGGTCCGCGCGAAACTTGCAGCGGAGGGGCTCGTAAAAAATGGCGTCGAACCCGGCGACCGACTTGCGGTGTTCACGGGATCCTCAACGATCAGCCAGGATTTCACCGATGATTCAAGCAAAGTCCTCGACGCGATCTCGCATATTCAATCGCATCCCCGCATGTCTGCCAACGGTCTTTCCGGATGCCCCAAGATCACTCCTTATCAGGCCTATTTGATTGTGAATCATCTCGACGCCAGCAACGCAGCAACAGGTTCATGAAGAGGCAATCCGCTGCAATGCGACGGCGCAACGGACGACTCGAGCTGCCAAAAGGGCGCAGCGAAACCATAACCGCGAAATCGGAACAGACTTGGGACCTTGCGAGGGACACATCACAACTCACACTGGCTTCGCTTCGAGGGGTGGTGCAGTTTCTTGGACAGATGCCCGGGGAGCGCATTTTGGTCGTTGCCTCTCCGGGTTACTTGAATGGAGGAGACATATTGGGTCTAGCGCAAGACTCGATCATCAGTTTAGCGCTTCACTCCGGTGTGGTGATCAACTCGCTTGACGTGAAAGGTCTCTATGCGGAAGGTCCTGGCGGCGGTGTGGAAGGCGTGAAGGAAATCAATAAAGATACCGCTTATGAGTCTCCGTACCTGCTTATGTATGATTCCGTCATTCGGGGGCAGAGGTTGGCAGCGGACGCTGCCTCCATGGACGACCTTTCGTCATCCACCGGGGGCACGTTTTTCCACAACCGAAATGATCTCGGCGCTGGATTCCACCGCTTGGCGGACGCGCCCGAGGTGGCCTATCTTCTTTCCTTTTCGCCCGAAAATTTGAAGCCGGACGGGAGGTACCACAAATTGAAAGTAGAGTTGAACGGGCAGAGCTACCCGTTTGTGCTGGCGCGCCCCGGCTATTTTGCGCCGACGAAGGAGTCTGAGAAAGCAGCCGCCACGGCTCCGCCAACGTCCCAAGAAAAGCTCGACAAGGAGCTATTCGCGTCGGATGCGCCCACCGACGCACCGGACGAAATCACGGCGGAATCCGGCCGCGACAAATCGGGCCAGCCGATCTTATGGGTAGGCATCCATATCGATATAAAAAAGCTGGAGTTTCAGAAACAGAAAGACCGCAGCGTGCAGAAGCTCACATTCTTAATGGCGCTTCTAGACGAAAAAGGAAACTTCGTCACCGGTAAGGAAGGCGCGATGAATCTGGCGCTCAAGGATGGCACGCTCGACCACCTAATGCTCAACGGATTGAACGCGAAGCTTTTTCTCGATGCCCCTCCCGGCGTCTACCAGTTGCGCGCGGTCACGCAGGAAGCCATCGAAGGCAAAATGACGGCTACGACCAGTTCAGTGGAAATTAAGTAGGGTTGCACGAGCCTGCAGAGCCGTTCGGCTCGTTTGCCGCGAAATCGTCGAGTTGACACTTCTGACTGCCTGACCTATGTTTCGCGCGTAAAGTTTTCCTTATCACGTAGCAGCCCCGAAAATTGCCTCGGCCCTTATTCTCGGACTGCGAGAGGATTGCCCTGCCGATCATGAACAGCCACCTTTCGAAGAAGATACGCCTCGTCCATGAGTTTCCGTGCGCCGCTGCTTGCAGCCCTCTGTTTCTTCGCATCCATCTCCCTGTTTTCTGCCGCCGCCTATTCACAGTCGCCGGAGGTTGCCGATCTGTTGCACCGCGCGTTTCAAACGCGCGAATTTTCGGCGAAATCGTTCGGGCCTTCGCGGTGGTTGCAAAATGGCGAGGCCTACACCACGGTCGAAGCCTCTCCATCGCCTCAGGGCGCGCGGGATATCGTGCGTTACGAGACAGCTACGGGAAAACGCGAAGTCCTGATTGCCGCATCGGAACTCATTCCGCCCGGCGAGAAACAGCCACTGGCCATCGAGAACTATGACTGGTCCGCGGATTTGGACCGCGTTCTCATCTACACGAATTCGCGGCGCGTTTGGCGCCAAAATACGCGCGGAGACTACTGGCTGCTCGATCGCGCATCGAAAACGTTGCGCAAGCTCGGCGGCGGCGTCCCCGCTTCAACACTGATGTTCGCCAAGTTCTCACCCGATGGCTCGCAAATCGCTTACGTGCACAGCAACAATCTTTACGTGGAGGACGTTCGCACCGGAACCATCACGCAGCTCACGCACGACGGCTCGGAAAACATCATCAATGGCACTTCGGACTGGGTCTACGAGGAAGAGCTGGACATCCGCGACGCATTTCGCTGGAGCCCGGATGGAAAGCACATCGCCTATTGGCAGTTCAACACCAGCACGGTGAAGAATTTCGCGCTCATTTACAATACGGGGACGCCCTATGAGGTAGTGACGCACATTCCGTACCCGGAATTCGGCGTGTACCCGCTGGTGAAGCAGATTCCCTATCCCGAGCCAGGAACTCCAAATTCTTCCGTGCGCATCGGCGTGGTGCCTGCCGCTGGAGGGGAAACCCGCTGGATGCAGGTCACCGGTGACCCGGAGAAAAGTTACATCGCTCGCATGGAGTGGGCCGGCAACCCAGATTCATTGGTGATTCAGCACCTGAATCGCAGGCAGGATACGAACGAGGTCGTGCTCGCCGACGCAAACACCGGCGCCGTAACCACCATTCATCGCGAGCACGATGACGCTTGGGTGGACGTCGTCAACGATCTACGCTGGCTGCATGGCGGCAAGGATTTCCTCTGGGTCAGCGAGCAAGACGGCTGGCGGCATGTCTACGTGATTTCGCGCGATGGAAAGCAAGTCCACATCGTAACGCCGGGCGCTTTTGACGTGATTTCCGTCGAGGGTGTTGACCCCTCTGAGCAGTGGCTCTATTACATCGCTTCTCCGGAAAACGCGACGCAGCGTTATCTGTTTCGCGTGAAGCTTGGCGCTGCCGCGAGCACCGCCGAGCGTGTCACACCCACGAATGAACCGGGCACGCACGCCTATGACATTTCACCCGATTTCCAGTGGGCCATACACCGCTACTCCACGATTGATGCGCCACCCCTCACTGATCTGCTGCGGCTGGCGGATCATTCTGTCGGGCGCATGCTCGAAGATAACGCGCAATTGCTCGCAAAGGTGAAGACGCTGACGCCGCAGCCCACGGAGTTTCTGCACGTGGATATTGGTGGCGGGGTCGTGCTCGACGCCTGGATGGTCAAACCGCGAAACTTCGATGCCGCAAGGAAGTATCCCGTTCTGGTCTACGTGTACGGCGAGCCTGCGGCGCAAACGGTGCTCGATAGCTGGGGCGGCGAGGGCACGCTCTTCCACCGGTTTCTCGCGCAAGACGGCTACATGATCGTGAGCATTGACAATCGTGGCACGCCAGCGCCCAAAGGACGCGCCTGGCGAAAGATGATCTATGGCAGCGTCGGCGTGCTCTCTTCGAAGGAGCAAGCCGCGGCGCTGCAGGTCCTCGAGCGATGAGCGTGGCCCCGGTCGCCGATCAGCGCTTGTACGACACGATCTATCAAGAGCGTTTCATGGGCCTGCCCGCGGACAATGCCAGCGGTTATCAATCCGGCTCGCCCATCAATTTTGCCGAAGGGCTTCGCGGGCGCCTTTTGATCGTTCATAGCCCTGACGACGACAACGTCCATTTTCAGGGTACGGAGCTGCTGATCAATCGCCTCGTGGAGCTCGGCAAGCCATTCGATTTCATGGAATATCCCGGCCGCACCCACTCGCTCTCAGAAGGTCCCGGGACTCACTATCATCTCTACAGCCTGCTCACCCGGTATCTCGAAGAACATCTTGCGCCGGGTGCAGCAGCACAGTGATCCGCAGCGCTACGCGCGGACGTCCATCTTTAAGCCAGACGCATGAACACTTGAAATCGAGCCGCCGCGGAGCCTACATTAAGGTGCTTCGCGAGCTTCCTCCACAGCGCTGGTGAAGAAGCCCTCATGGCCAACCTTTTCGCCGATCTTCGATATGCGTGGAAGACCTGGAAAAAGAGCCCCGCCTTTGTCGCCGTGAGCATTCTGTCCCTGGCGCTCGGAATCGGCGCCAATACCGCGATCCGGCGAGCATCGCGTCTGCTTTGTTATCGGTCGCGGGATTAGTCGCAGGTTACATCCCCGCGCGCCGCGCCGCCCGCATTGATCCCATGCGTGCCCTCCGAAATGAGTGAGCACTATTGCGGCTGGCGCTGTGGATCATAAGTTCTTTAAAAACTGCGGATTGCGCGAATGAGCCAGGCCGGCGCGGTGCTGCGGCTGACCCTGGTACTAGTCGCCTTAGTACTTGGGTACTAGAACCGAATTACTATCAGTTTCCAACTTGCGTTCCATCGGCGCATTTCATCTCCGGCGCTACCCTTCGGCCTACGCTGCGATTCTGTTCAGGCGGCGTACTGAGGGGTACGTCATGGTATTCGCGCTCGCGCTTCTATTGCTCCAGGCCCCGGTTCTTCCCGCAGACGGTGCACAGAATACAACCAAGCCGACTGCTCCACCCGTCATCACCTTGGCGCCATTCAAAAACTTGCCAATTCGATCGGACGCTTCCTTTTTGCCGGGCTATACGGAGCTAACACCTGCGTTTCCGGCCCCCACACCCGATCCCGCTGCGCTCGATGCATTGCCTTTCTCACCTGAGGCGGCGGCCGCCGAGCCACTGATCGAACCCGTGATTCCGGCCCCGAAAGAGCCGAAACGGCCGATGAAGCTCTGGTGGACGCTCGCCACAGCCGACCATGCCGCCGCCACATTTGACGCCTGGAGCACGCGCCGCTTCATCGAAAACGGCACCGGCCAGGAACTGAATCCCATCTTCCGGCCATTCGTTGGCTCCGGCTTGATCTATGTTGCGGTGCAGGTAGGTCCAGCGGCGCTCGACTACCTTGCCAAACGCATGATGGTTAGCGAACATCCGTTGCTGAGGCGCGTGTGGTGGCTGCCGCAATCGCTCGGCACCGCGGCATCGCTGGCCAGCGGCGCGCACAACCTCACAATTCATTAGAACCCTTCATTGAACGTTTGACTAAGAGGCACGCAGCCCTTGGGCCTTACCGCCGGGCGGTTCGCTCGGCAAAGGTCTCAGCCGGCGTTGCTTCGCCTTATCCCAGATCACCTTCAGCTGCACGCAATCGTTTGCGGTTTCGCCAGCGACTTTGACGTAGCGGTCCGTAACTGCAATCGCTGAGGTTTTGACCGGGATTGGGGTCGACTTTGAATTGCTCTTGCGGATTCTAGTTGTGCAAACGCAATGTTTCTCGTGCGATTGGCTCGCCATTGAGGAAGATTGTTTCTATCGAGTCATACGCGGAGACATTCACCAGCGGATTCTGCGTGAGCAAGAGCAGGTCAGCTCGTTTGCCAACCTCAATGGAGCCCAATTCGTGCGACAGTCCCAAGGCGATTGCATTGTCGAGGGTTGCGGCCCGCAGGACTAAAGGAAGTGGCGCACCGGCGTCAACCCAGTCCTGCAATTCAAGACGTCCATTCAATCCAGGCGGATTACCGAAGCCATCACCGGCGGGAGTGTCGCTGCCAAAGAGGAGAGGGACGCGGTCCTGCAACATGATTTTGAACGTCGCCCGGGTTCTTTCAATTACAGCCGGGAGCAATACCTCGAAGCCGGGCGGCGGGGACGCTTTACGATATTCGTCCAGCAGCGTATTACGGGCTTTCAGTCCTTCAGCCGAGCTCAGATAAGCTATCACTGATGGCGGCAGTGAAAAGGCGAGCCTTGGATCATCGAGCAGGCCTGGATCTAACATCGTGCGCTCGCCGGCCACTGTTTGCAGCGTCGGCTGCACATGCACGCGGGCGCGTGCCGCGGCGGCAATCACACTGCGAGCTGCTGGAGGCGGGCTGGAGTTGAAAGGGTTGCCCGGCCAAACCCAAAGACCGTGCGCGATCACGTCCGCACGAGCATCGATCGCGGAACGCCAGCTATCAACGCTAGTGGCATGAACCATAAGAACCAACTTGTGCGCCGTCGCGGCCGTGCGGATTTGGCGCAGTGTCTCGGTATGCAAATAGGGCCAGTTGAACGTGCCGAATCCGGATTCCACGAAAGCTTTCACGCAAATGGCCCTAACATCCGCGGCGCGTGTCACCGCGCGTTCGGCGGTGTAATCGGCGGGGTCCAGAGAATTGGGCCAATGTTCAGCTTCCCGCTGTTCGTAGACCAGATTCGGAAAGTTCGGCGATGATACTAGCGGAACATCAAACGCGCCGTATCCGCCAGCGACCTTTATTCCACGGCCGCAGTAGTAGAAACGGGGATGCAATGGCGTGCTTTGGAACCACGCTTGGTTGTTTGGCGTGAGGTCGAGATCGACGACCGACGTAAAGCCGAACGCGAGATAGGCGCGGGGAACCTGTGCGCGATAGGCAGCCCAAAGATCGGGGTGGGCGTCGATTGCGTCGTCATCCAGTGCCGCGGAGTGGCCTACATGCACGTGTGAATCGATCAGTCCAGGGATGAGAAATCGCCCGCTCCCGTCTATCCGCCGCGCATGCGGACCGGCAATCAGATTTTTGCCAATTTCAGCGATCCTGCCGTTGCGGATAACGACGTCTGCATGAAGCAGCGGAGCGACGCGTTCCGGTGAGATCAGGGTGACATTTTCGATTATCGTGCCGTCAGCGATAAGACGCTGTGCGCGCACTGCCGCGGGGCCGGCATTCGCCGGAGGACCGATCGCTGCCGGTTTTTTCGCCGTCTGAGCTCCGGCGAGAATCGTCAATGAGCCTATAAACGCCGCTGCAGCGCACACAGCACACCGAGTCGTCTGGCTCATTACGTTATCCTTTCAGGTCTCTAGCAGATCGCTGTTGCGACATGAAAACCATACGAACTTTCCGGCGTGAAAGTTCCACCCGTGGCGAGCTGCCCGCATCTGCTTGGTGGCCAAGTCAAATGCATGAAGGCCGCAGCAACCTTTGGACCCAAACTGATTCGGTTGCGCAATGAAACTTACAGATCCATCCCGCGCCGCGCGCGCGCAAAGCTTGCTTTTGCCATGCACCTGAAGTAACTTTCCGGCCACTGGAGGCCTTATCGCCACGAGCACTACGGTGGCGCCCGCCGCGTCCGCATCTCCTAGCACCCCAGCCTCGACGCTTCCGTCGCAGGCCGCGCGGATGGTTTCTCTAGACATCTTCCGCGGCATGACCATTGCAGCGATGATCCTGGTCAACGACCCGGGCACGTGGTCCGCGATCTACTGGCCGCTCGATCACGCCGAATGGAACGGATGGACGCCGACCGATCTGATCTTCCCGTTCTTTCTTTTCATTGTGGGCGTTTCGATGACGCTCTCGTTTGCCGCGCGCCTGCGCCGGGGAGCGACGCGAGGCCAACTCGCACGGCATGTCGCCATCCGCAGCCTTGCGATCTTCGCGATCGGGCTCTTCCTGAATGGATTTCCGTATTTTCATCTCGCGACGATCCGCTATGCGGGTGTGTTACAGCGAATCGCCGTGTGTTATCTGATCGCCGGGCTTCTCGTCCTGGCCACGGCGAAGCGCGCAGATCGCGAAGCGTTCCAGGCACGCATCGGCGTGATCGCGGCAGTGATCGCAGCGCTGTTGATTGGATACTGGGCGCTGATGCGCTTCGTCCCCGTGCCGGGTTACGGAGTGGGCCGCCTCGATCCGGACGGGAATCTCGCTGCATATATTGACCGCCTGATCATGCATGGGCACACTTGGCGGCCCATGTGGGACCCGGAAGGATTTCTGAGCACGATTCCAGCAATCGGCACCGCGCTTTCCGGCGTGCTGGTCGGCGAATGGCTGCGAAGCGCGCGCACACCGCAGCGCAAGTTCGCCGGAATGGTCACCGTGGGCGCTGTGGTTCTTGTTGTGGGCCGCCTATTGCACCCGTTCTTTCCGATCAATAAGAACCTTTGGACAAGCACCTTCGTGATTTTCACGGCAGGTTTCGCAATGGTGGTGCTGGGGCTGTGCTATTGGGTCGCGGACATCCGTGGCTGGCGAAAGTGGGCGATGCCGTTTCTGGTGTTTGGAACGAATGCCATTGCGGCGTATGCGCTCTCCGCACTCATAGCGAAATCGAGCGTCGTGTTCCATGTGAACGCTGGTAACCGCCCGACCACCTGGCATGGCTACGTTTACACTAACTTTTTTGCGACGCTAGCGCAGCCCAAGAATGCATCACTGATCTTTGCCATATTCTTCGTTCTACTCTGCTTCGTCCCGGCGTGGCTGCTTTACCGCCGGCGGATTTTTATCAGGGTCTAGCTGGGTTGTTGCGACCCGAACCTGGGGTTCAATCGAAGCGCGCGAAATCCCAATCACAGAATTGTTAATGGCATATAAAAATGCCCTTTTTCAAGCCAAAGAGTTTTTTGACGCGGCACTTGACCATGCGCACATACGGCGGCTACGCTGCAGGTGCCGGTATCACGCTGCGCCCTGAAAACTGAAGGAGGCGCGTGCCCGGCTCACCCCGTATGACAACGACTCGCGTTTTGATCATCGAAGACGACAAAGATATCGTCGAGCTGGTGCGATACAACCTCGCGCATGAAGGATTTCAGGTGACGGCAATTGCCGATGGAGCTTCAGGGCTCGCGCAGATTCGCAAGTCGCCGCCCGATGTGTTGCTGCTCGACCTGATGCTGCCGAAGCTCTCCGGCCTGGAGATTTGCAAGGAGGTCCGGCGTGACGTCTCGCTGAATCGCCTTCCCATCTTGATGGTCACGGCGCGGAGTGAAGAAGCCGACCGCGTGGTGGGGCTTGAAATGGGCGCGGACGACTACGTCACAAAGCCGTTCAGCCCGCGCGAACTGGTGGCTCGTGTGAAAGCGCTTCTGCGCCGCGCCGCGCCCGCGGACGAGCCCGAGCGTTCGATTGAAATCGGCTCGCTCCTGATTGATCCCTCGTCCTATCGCGTGAGCCGCGGGGGCAAGGGAATCACGCTGAGCACGCTTGAGTTCCGGTTGCTTTATCACCTGGCGTCCAGGCCGAACAAGGTTTTTACGCGCGACCAACTGCTCGACACGGTTTGGGGTACGGACCGCTTCGTCACGCCGCGAAGCGTGGACGTGTATATACGCCGGCTGCGCGAAAAGATCGAAGCGGATTCCGAAAAGCCCGTGTATCTAAAAACAATTCGCGGGGCGGGGTACATGTTCGAGGTCGAGCCGGAGCTAAGCCGCACAGAGCGCGGCGCCCGCGCGAGTTAATGCGAATCAATTTGTTCTGGCAATTCGGTCTGATCTTTCTTGGGCTGTTGCTGATCGGGTTGTTTACGGCCGAAGCGTTTTCCACGGCTATGGTCGAGCGCCGTTTCCTCTGGATTGCGGCGCTGGTCATTCTGCTGCTCACGGGCGCTATCTCCTTATTATTCTCGCGATCTTTTTCCAAGCGCGTGCGGCGGTTGGAGGAATTCTCGCGCCGCCTGGCCGCCGGCAATTTTCAGCCGATCGAGCCGGCCGACCGCCGGGATGAACTCGCGTCTCTTGCCCGCGCGATGAACGAAACCGCTGAGCGGCTCGCCCAGACCTTTCGTTCGCTGACGGACGAGCGCAACCGGACCACGGCGATTCTCGAAAGCATGATCGAAGGAGTAGCCGTCGTCGGGGCGGACGAGCGCGTAGTTTTCTCAAACTCCGCTTTCGCGCAGATATTGTCATCGGGTGGCTTAGAGACGTCCTCCGCGCCCGGCCGTCTGTTGGTCGAACTGGTGCGCCAGAGCGATCTATTGAATACGGTGCGCCACGTGCTCGCTACCGGGCAGCGCGAGGAAAGCGAGGTCACCGTGGGCACGTTGCGGCCACGCACCTTCGCGGTCACCGCCACGCCGGTCGGCGGCAGCGAGGCGACAGCCACGAATCTCGGGGCTGTGCTCGTACTTCACGACATCAGCGAGCTGAGGAGACTCGAGCGTGTGCGGCGAGATTTTGTGGCCAATGTTTCGCATGAGTTCAAGACGCCGCTTACGGCCATCCAGGGATTTGCCGAGACTCTGCTCGGAGGCGCGCTAGAAGATACGGCGAACCGCAGCCGCTTCGTCGAGATTATTCGAGATCATTCGGTAAGGCTCGCGCGGCTGACCGATGATTTACTGAAGCTTTCGCAAATCGAAGCCGGCCGGCTGGAGCTTGATCTTCGGCTCGTCAACATCCCCGCACTGGTGAGCTCTTGCGTTGAGACGGTGCAGTTCCAGGCGGAGAAGAAGCGACAAACGATTGCAGTGCATTGTTCCCCGGACCTGGCGGCGATATCGGCGGATGCTAACCGGCTTCGCGAAGTGCTGATAAACTTGATGGAAAATGCAGTGCAATATACACACGCTGGCGGGCGGATCGAGGTAGCAGCCGAAACCCGCAACGGCGAAGCCGTGATCACCGTCGCCGACAACGGAATTGGCATCCCGCAAACCGAGCAGCAGCGAATCTTTGAGCGGTTCTACCGCGTGGATGCCGCGCGTTCGCGGGAGGCCGGCGGCACAGGGCTCGGATTGAGCATCGCGCGCCACATTGTCGAAGCGCATGGCGGACGAATCTGGCTCGAGAGCAATCTGGGCGAGGGATCGCGGTTTCATTTCTCGGTGCCGACCGGCGGCTAACCTCAGGGGCCCCTTCCCAGCCTAGACAGGCCTGCGCCGGCCCGCCGGGTTTGGATCTGGCGTCATCGGGAATTTACCTCCGGTTCAACTCCACGTAACTTGCGCCTTCCAGTATGCAATCGGTGGCAAACCTAGTTAGCCGGTGCCGGACCACTAGAATCTGAAGTGCCGTCGCAGCGGCTCAAGGAGCGATATGGCAGCCCCGGTGGCAAACCCGCAGTTGGTCTATCAGGAAGCGCTCGTCAATTATCTGGTTTCGATGGCCCGCACCGTCGAACGAAATGTGCAAAAAGCGCTCGATTCGTTGCTCCGCGGCCCGGACGGCGGCGCAAGCGACCTGGCCAGCGAAGTTTTTCTCACCGAGCCTCGAATCAATGAAATGGAGATGTTGATTGACGAGCACTCGGTGCGCATCCTGCGCTTGGGAAATCTTACGGACGACGAAATCCGCCTGACCGTGGCTGCGCTCAAGATTACAAATGACCTCGAGCGCATGGGCGATCTGGCGGTGAATATCGCGCAGCGCATCATCTCGCTCGAACAGATGCCTCTTGCCGAACTGCCTGAAGAAATGCCGGCGATGATTTCTGCGGTCCGGACCATGGTGACGAAATGCTTTGGCGCTCTGATCTACCGCAACGTGGTTCTGGCGGGTGAGGTGCTGGAATCGGATGACGTTGTGGACCGTTACCGCGATCAGATCTTCGAGCACCTGATGACCGGAATGCAGGCCGATCCGGGCCGGATCAGCGCGAACCTACAGTTTGTGCTGGCCAGCCGCTATCTCGAACGCATCGCAGACCACGCTACGAATATCGCCGAAGACACGATTTTCTGGCTGCGTGGTCTGGACGTGCGACATGGACGCGCACTCGGAGGGGCATCACAAGCGGGTCTTACGTACAATTCATAACGGGTTGATTGCGCATTGACGTAGCGGCGTTAGCCTGCGAACTGACGGGGGCACGCACCAAAAGCTCCCGGCCTGATCGTCTCCTCGATCTTCAGGTGACACCCCACCTCGGGGCTGGCGTTCCCCTGGCGCCAGCTCCGTTTCCTCCTCCAAGGAGTTGCCAGGCCCGCCAAACGGCAGATTCTTCAATACTTTTGTAGGCGCTATGTGCCCGCAAAATATTATTAGGCAAAGGCAAACGAATTGAGATATACTAACGCTGCGTTTGTTGCTCCTTGTGCAACCTAGAGATTCGTTTATGAGGTGCTGCAAGCTACAACTTGCTGCACCTTTTTTTGGTCTACGGCTAGAGGCGCCGAGCGATCGGACGAGTAGCATCAAACAGCTAATTTCAAAAAAAGAAGAGGAATTACAGTGAAAGAACAAGGAACAGTGAAGTGGTTTAATGCAAGCAAGGGCTTTGGTTTCATCCAGCGCCAGTCCGGCGAGGATGTTTTCGTCCACTTCTCCGCGATTCAAGCGGATGGATACAAGTCGCTCAACGAAGGTCAAGCCGTTGAGTTCGAGGTAACGAAGGGCCCCAAGGGTTTGCAGGCGACCAACGTCACTAGCCTCTAGTCCCAGTGGCGAGCCGGGCAGCTACCCGGCTCGCCTTTTTTTGTGCCCGCACGACGCTTCCCGCCAGTTTTGAATTCCTAAAACCAGGTTTGCTGTTTGTACCGTACGTATTCTTCGCCGAACTTTTCAGCGAGGACCTTTTCCTCCTGGCGTGCCCGGTAGATCTGCATGGGTACCAGAATCAGGAAAATGAGCAGAAAACGCGGATCCCAGAAGAGGAAGAAACCGGCGATTGCCAAGCCGCCAAAGACGTAGATCGGATTGCGGATGCGCGAATACAGGCCGTGGGTCACTAGTTTGTTTGCTTTTGCCTGAATCGCAAACGAGCTGCCCAATTCGATCCTGGCGAGCACCAGCAGCGCCAGTGACGGAAGCAGAATCGTCACTCCCGCGATCCGCGCGGGAGTCCACGGCTGGTGGTTGAAGGCGAGGATCAGACCAATCGCTACCACCACCGGAATGATCGTCAGGATGTTCAGTTTCATTGCACACCGTCACGAAACAGTGCGGGCCAGCTTACATTGGATGGAAGGCTTCAGATCAACAAAAAGCATGTAGCGTCCGGAGTTTCCGAGGCAAAGAGACCGGTGGCGTAGGACTGACGGGGCCGAAGAGACGGTTCTTTGCTGAACAGGCTCCGCGGGGCAAAGACCAGCTCGACACCTGCGTAAGTCCCTCGCGCGACTGCGCTTACCTTCGGCAAAGTGTAACATTTTCAGACTTCCAGCGTCTGAATGTGGAAGACTTGGGTGGAGGTGTCCATGACCTCGTTCTGTCAGGATATTCGCTTCGGGTTGCGGCAGCTATTGCGAAATCCGGTGTTTACCGTCGTAGCGGTCCTAACTCTCGCACTCGGGATCGGCGCGAACACAGCGATTTTCAGCGTGACCAACGCCATTCTGTTGCGCTTCCTGCCGGTACCTAACCCTCAGCAGTTGGTCTATCTACACACCTCCGATTTTCCGCGCGGCATTGTCCAGAGCGGCTACGGCGAGACATCGCTCAACGAACCGACCTATGAGGAACTTCGCAACGAAAAACGTGCATTTTCGGACCTGATGGCCTACGCGCCGCTGAGCTTCAGCAAGGTTTCGGTGCGCTACGGCACGGAACCGGAAGAGGCCGAAGCGGACATGGTGAGCGGCAATTTTTTCTCGGGCCTGGGAGTGCAGCCCGCGATTGGCCGAACGTTTACGCCTGAAGACGAGAACACGCGCGCGCTGAACGCTGTGCTTAGTTATGACTACTGGAACGTGCGGCTCGCGCGCAATCCTGCTGTGCTGGGCCAAGCAATCTACGTGAAGGGCGTCCCGTTCACGATTGTGGGAATTGCGGGGCCCGGCTTTATCGGTCTCGAACACGGGCGGCCGACGGATGTCTGGATCCCCCTCCAAAACCGGGCCGACATCCAACCGTGGGGGAACTCTGCGCGAAGCAAATACACCTTGTATGGCACGCCGAGGTACTGGTGTTTGCTGATGATGGGCCGTCTTGCTCCCGGCGTGACCCAGCAGCAAGCGCTCGCGGAAGTGAATCCGCTGTTCCAGCGCTCGGCGTACGTGGGAATCGCCGATCGTGATCCCAAGGAGCATCCGCCACAGCTTGTCTTTACGCCGGCGCGGGGGATCGAGGGGTTGAACGAGGATTTCGCGCAGCCGCTTAAAGTGCTGATGGCAATGGTGGGATTGGTGCTGGTCATTGCGTGCGGAAATGTATCCATGTTGTTGGTGGCGCGCAACGCGGCGCGACAGCGTGAATTCAGCCTCCGGATGGCACTCGGCGGAAGTCGCGTGCGGCTGTTCCGTCAATTGCTGACGGAGAGCCTGCTTCTGGTTATAGGCGGCGGATTATTTGGCTGGCTATTTGCGCAGTGGTCCACAAGCGCTCTGGCCTCGTGGTCTCAATTGAATCTGAATCTCGCTCCGGACCAAAGCGTTCTGCTGTTCACCCTCGGTGTTTCACTGCTTGCTGCGCTTGTCTTTGGGCTCGCGCCCTTGCGTAGTGTCGTGCGGATCCCCATCGGCTTGGTGTTGAAAAGCGCGCGCGGTTCCACTGGACAAGACAAGGCAAAGGTCCGCAGCGGGCACGTGGTAGTCGCGTTGCAGATGGCTTTGTGCTTGATGCTGCTGGTGGGCGCGGGTCTTTTGGTGCGCTCATTGCGGAACCTAGAAAATTTGAATCTGGGCATGCGCACGAACGGCCTGGTGGTTTTTGGCATCGGCCCACAACAACCGATGCATACCGACGCGGACACGATCCGCTTCTATCAGGCGCTGCTCGGACGCTTGCGCGCCTTGCCCGGAGTCCGCTCCGTAACGTTGGCGGAGAATCGGATCGGCGCCGGCGTGAGCAGCAACACCGAAACGTACGTGGACGGAAAGAACCCGAGCGGCGATAAATTTTCGCGCATGCGTTGGAACGGCGTCGGGCCTGATTTCTTCCGCACCCTGGAGATACTTTTGCTGATGGGCCGCGACTTCACGGAGGCCGATTCGCAAACCGCAACCAAAGTCGTGGTTGTAAATGAGACTTTCGCAAAGCGCTATCTAGCGAACCTGAATCCATTAGGCCACCGCGTAGCTTTCTCGGACAAAACAAGTTCCGACCAATACATGATTGTGGGCGTCGCCGCCGACAGCAAATACACCGAGGTTCGTGAACGGCCCACGCCGATGGCGTATTTTCCGTATATGCAGCTCACCGGGATTTCGACGACGATGCACCTCGAGCTTCGCGCCGACGGCATTCCGGCAGCAGTGTTGAATGAAGCCGAAGGCGCTGTGCGCCAGTTCGCGCCCGATTTGCCGCTACTCCAGCCCATGACTCAGCAGCAGCAATTCGACGATTCGATCTCGGAGGACAAGTTGATCGCCCGGCTCGCGATGTTCTTCGGTTTTCTGGCGGTGGTGCTCGTGGCCACGGGTCTCTACGGGACGCTGGCCTATCGCGTGAGCCGAAGAACGGCCGAAATCGGCATTCGGATGGCGCTGGGCGCGCAGCGCGAGCAGGTGCTCTGGATGGTGCTGCGCGAGAGCTTGCTGGTGGCCGTGGCAGGCGTGGCGGTCGGGTTGCCGCTGGCGTTCGCCGGCGCGCGACTGCTGCGAACGATGCTCTATGGGCTGGGACCGGCCGATCCCCTGACGTTTGCCGGGGCGTTGCTAGGCATCACGATGGTGGCGCTGGCGGCAAGCTTTGTTCCAGCGCGGCGAGCGTCTTCCGTTGATCCGATGGTGGCACTGCGTGACGAATAACTTCATGGGTGAGGCGGAGCTGCGGCTTTTCGTCAAACTTGGCGGAGCCCTCGACCCATACCACGATTCGCTGCGGAAAAAGCGTAAGGCCGCCGGGTTTTGGGCGGCCCTAGGGTGCAGAAAACACATCGCACGCGTCGCCTCCTGCTCTTCCTTCTGAAAAATAAAAAGGCGGGAATTCGACCAGTCGCGCCGAATTCCCGCCCATCAGAGAAGCAGCCTAAGGGAGAACGTACCGAAGGTCAAGGTAAGCCATCACAAGGTGTGCGTTCTTCGGATCCGTCGCGCCTGCCGCCGGAAGAGGATTGACGTACCACGGGGCTCGCGTCAGATACGAAGCTTGCGTGATGAGCTGCAATTTGCCGTAATTGGGGCTCTGCCAGAAGGTCTGGATCAAGCCGAACGTTCCTTCCTGAATGGCCCGGTTATCGGACGAAGACGACTTCGTATATCCATAGCCGACCGAGCGCGCCGGTGCTCGAAGAAGGATCAATCGTCGCGTCGCGGCCGTAGTAGGCGCCGCCGTAATAGGCGTACCACATGGACGATTTTCGTGGCCTGCCACTCGAAACCCCCAATTCCCGAAGCCGCGTGCAAGAGGCACGGGCGTAAATGGCGAAGTCGTCGTTGCTTGTGATAACGCCGAGATCGGGGCCCAAGCCGAAGATATAACGTCCGCCGCCATCGCTATAGAAGGCGTTCTCGATGAGGCGGAAATTTTTGAAGAGCTCGAGATTCATGTTGATCGAGCCGCCCCCGCCCGCCTTCACGCGAGTGGAGCGGTCGCCGACCCGGTAATCGAGCCGGGAGTGAGCAAGCTTGAATTCGCTCGACCAAGCCCGCGATTTCGAAGTGGAAGTGCTTATCGCCAACTTTCTGTCATTCGCCAGTTTGACGATGATGTCTGGCGCAACGTTCGGAGCCGGAGGAGTGGCGAGGGTGCCGCCGCTGGTTTGGTCCACTTGGCCAACAACACTACTGAAGAGCGACGGCGTAGTTACCGCGCGTGGAAACGAGTTGATCCGAGTTTTCCAGCGAAACGCGCAAACGCCCAGTTGTCGTTGGGATGGTACGCTAGCCGCAACTGCGCTTGGCGCGCCCAAGTCAAGCCAACTTGGTAGTTCGTATCCATCTCTTGTCCGTAGAAGATGTCACTCGGGAAAGGGCGACACGCCTTTACGGTTCGGAGTAAGCAGAGTCCAGTCCTGTCCGCCCACGAGTTCCCACGGTCCGCTGCCGGTAATCCAAAAAGAAGACGCGCGAACGGAGCGAGTTCGAGTTGCTGGTAACGTTGGCATTTTGCGCAATCGGCGCCGAGGAAGTCAACCTCCAGGTAGCCAACGGCATGGCCGCCTGCCACATCGGAATCCACGCGCAAAGAAAGTCGCGAGTTCTGCATGCTCATGCGGTTTTCCGTAAGACCTGCCGTCGGGAAATTGTTATTAAAGGGGATGCCACCAAAGCTGGTACCAATTCCGTTACCCGTCCCGGTGGTGCGGAAAACGTCCGTCAAATCCATAAAACCGCCCGGAGTGAAGGTGGCCGAGCCGATTCGGAAGAAGAGCGGACTGGCCGGTTCCGAATCCTGCGCGGCGAACGATAGGTAGAGACTGTGGCCGTCGGCGTAACAGGTGACGAAACCGCAGACGCCACGCCGGCGAGCTCGAAGGTGCGTTAGCCGCAGAGGCTACGGAGGACGTGGTGGCTACTGTAGAAGCCGCCGGGCCGGCCGCGATCGTGCCGGCGCTGCGCCTGCGGACACAGGCTGCGGCTGCCGGTGCAATGCCGTTCGACGCCGCTGCTTCCGTGGCCAACTGCGTTTCATCGCGTCAATTTCTTCTTGTTGACGGTTAATTTGGTCCGCCTGCGAACGCAGTTGCGCCCGCATCTCGTCCAGTTCTTCTTCGAGAGACGGCTTCGCTCGCCTTTTGTCGGCGGATTTCGCCGGTGCTGACGGCTGTTTGGCGGCATCAGTCGGCGTGCCGTTCGCGGGCTTTCGCACTGTCGTTGCCATCGCCCGCATTTCCATCGGCCAACACGGGCGATGCCATAAGGCCGAAGGCCAGAATCCAGACTGCGATCTTTCGCATGCTTTCCCCCTGTTTAAATTGCGCAGCAAATTCATGTTGCGAGCCTGGCGATATCGGCAGAGCGACACCCCAACCGCGGCGGACACACATGAACCAACCCCGATTGAGAAGCGGGATACTAAGCGCCACGACATAAGCGTATGTGAGAGATTCGTGAATACTGCGTTACATCGCTAACGTGCTGCGGATAAGCCGCTTAAGCATCGAGGCGCGTCGAAAACGCCGCTCGATCGGCGCCCAGATCGTCAGCACCTGCGAGGTCCGGTCACTATCCCTATCGGCCGCGCAGGCGCGAAACTTTAGCGCCTAGTGCAATATGCCTTCTTGATAGGCCAATTCGGCAAACCTCGTGTCGTAGTCATATTTCGCGGTGGCCTGAGAAATCGCTGCTTGCGCCTGGTTGAGTTGCGCCTGGCTCAATTCCACAATGCTGCTCAGGCCCAAGTGGTATCGGGCTGTGGCGAGGTTGAGCGCCAGGCTTGCTTCGGTCGAGGAGCTGCGCGGTCACAGCGAGATTCTGATAAGCGGTGTTCGCCGCGAACCAGGCCGACTTGTACGTCCGCGCTCACGCCGTTTTGTGATGTCGCGAAGCTGCTCGGAGGCCTGGCGCGCGCGATTGAGGGCTTCCGCGTGCCGGGCATTGAAGAGCTTGCCGTTGAAGATGGGTATGTGTACATCGAAGGCGGCGGCGGCATAGTTGTCCGGCAACGGAGCTCTGTCCGTACGGGTATTTCCCCGCTGCCCCCACGAGCGAAAGAGTCGGCATCCACAGATCGCGCTCGGCCACTGGCGAATTTCTGCGCGGACTGGACCTGCAATCGTTGGGAGACTAGTTCAGGGCGATTTTGATCGGCGGAGACAAGCGCGTCAGCCAATGCGGGGAAGGGTCGTGGGAGCCGATTCCGGCTCCACAAGTTCAAATTGGTGCTGGTCCAGAAAGCCCCAAAGCCGCTGCTAGTAAGGCGAGCGACGATTGCGCATCGTTTTGTGCTTGCAGCAATAAGCAATTGCGCTTCGGACAGATTGACGTTCGCAAAACTAACGTCGAGGCTCGACTTCAACTTGCTTTGCTCGAGCGCCGTGACTTGCTGGGATACCACGCTGCGCTCTTCCACAGTTTGTTGGGCGACGCGTAGCACAGCCTGGGCGCGCAACGCCTGGTAGAAAGCGCGATCCACGCCGACAAGCACGTCTTCGCGCGAGAAATTAACCTCGTCGTCCGCGGCCTTCGCCTGCAAATCAGCGCTCGAAACGAGATTGCGCGTGCGCCCAAAATCGGTCGACAAGTTGCTGAATACTCAAGCCGCCCGCAAAACGGTCATATACGATCGGGTTATTCAGCGCGCCGGCCGCGATGCGGCTGCCGGGTATGGCTTCCGCGCCAGTCAGATCGCCACTGACCACCGGGTAATAAGCGGAGCGCACCTCGGTGGTGACGTTATGCTGTGCCGCCGCGCCGTATTGCGAGCCAAGAAACCGAGGATGGTTCGCGAGCGCCATTTGGCGGGCCTGGTCGAGCGTCAGCCGAGTGGCGGGCGCGGACGGAACTTGTTGCGTTTGGCTTTGCGCGGGTGCCTGCGTTTGAGCCGGCTGGACATGAAACGATTGCGCCGAGCGTCGACATCACGGCCAGCGCCGTGACCAACAGCGCAATAAGACGTCGCATCATGCCTCCTGCGGTTCTGCAGCCGCGGCTTCGCGGCGCGCTCACGCCGCTGGTACATCAGCAAATAGGCCGCCGGTACAACGAAGATGGTGAGAACGATCGAGGAGAGCAGACCGGCGATGATCACTCGAGCCAACGGCGCATAGGCTTCGCTACCCGTTTCCAATTTGAAGGCCATTGGGAGCAATCCGACAACGGTTGCCAGCGACGTCATCAAGATCGGACGCAGGCGAATCCGGCAGGCATCAGTGACCGCCTTGCGTAGTTCGTGTCCCTCGCTTCGCAGAACGTTCGGAGAAGTCCACGATCAGAATGCTGTTCGAAACCACCATGCCTTGCAGCATCACGATGCCCATCAGCGACTGGATGTTCAGCGTGGTGGGCGTCAACGCCAGGACCAGGATCACTCCAATCAATCCTGTGGGCACCGCCAGCACGATCAGGAACGGGTCTACGAAAGAAGAGAACTGCGCCACGAGAATCAGGTAAACGAGGAGTACAGCCAGAAAAAGTCCCAGGCCGAAACTCCTGAACGAAGAATTCATTGTGACCACCAGCCCCCGGACATTGATTCGTGTATTCGGCGGCAAATGCGTGGCATCCAAGATTTTGGAGATCTCATGGTCCGGCTTGCCGAGATCTTCTCCTTTGGGCGCTACGTACACGTCAATTGCGCGTTGGAGTTGGTAGTGGTCCACTTCCGTGGGAGTAAGGATGGGCGTCACAGTCGCAACTTGATTCAAATAGGTCGGCATCTTCAGGTTTGGCGCGCGCAGAGGCATCGCTTTCAAATCCTCGAGCGTGTGCACCTGATTTTCCGGATACTGCACCGTCACGAAGTAATTGTTTCCGGTTTTAGGATCTACCCAGTAGCTCGGAGCGATCATCACGTCGGAGGTGAGCGACGTGATCACGTTATCCACTACTTCTTTTGGATTGAGCCCGAGTTGCGCTGCTCTTTCTCGATTCACATCCATTTGCAAGCCGGGATAATCCATGTCCTGGGGGACGTAGACATCAGAGATGTCCGGCAGCGCCTTGATTCGCCGCGCCAGGTTTTGGGCGACAGAGTCGTCCGTCTTCAAGTCCATGCCGCTAACCTGAACGTCAATCGGAGCGGGCATGCCCTGGTTCAGCACTGAATCCACCAGACCCCCGGATTGAAAGAAGGCGCGGAGCTGCGGAAGCTCCTCCGCGACTCTTTGCCGCACGCGGGCCATGTACTCAAAACTGCTGATCTGATGGTCCGTTGCTAGGCCGACCTGCACGACGGCCGTGTGCATGCCCGAGTTGGTCGTAAAGAGCGCAGAGAAATCGGGCATGACACCGATGTTGGAGACAATCGTCGTCAGATCTTTCGGTTCGACCACCTGGCGCACAATCTCTTCGACTCTTTTCACGTCGTCGTTCGTGACCTCAATGCGAGTTCCGGTCGGTGCTTTCAGATTGATCACAAACTGCCCCGCATCTGTGCGCGGGAAAAACGATACTCCGACGAAAGGGACGAGAAGAAAACTGAGGAGAAAGAGTCCCACGAAGCCAAGAATTGTGGCGCGGGGAAAATCGAGGGCCTTCGTAACCCAGCGCTGGTAGAAATTAAGCATGTTTTCAAACCTGGCGTTGAAGCCCGCATGGAATCTCGCCCCCCAGGACTTTTTGGCCGGCTCCGATTCCCCCAAATGTTCGTGGATCGGCTTCAGAAAATACGCACAGAAGAGCGGCACCACGGTCATAGCGTCAAAGTACGACGCGAAAAGGGCAATGACGACGCCGAGAGCAAGCGCACCGAACAGGAATTTGCTCACGCCGAAGAGAAACGTCACCGGAAAAAACACCACGACGGCGACCAGCATGATCGCCAGGACGGCCAGCGCGACTTCGTTCGCCCCCTTTAACGCCGCTGTCTTCGGGTCCTCGCCCATCTCGAGATGTCGGTAGACGTTCTCAATGACTACGACCGAATCGTCAATGAGCCGCGAGAACGCAAGGGCCAGTCCGCTCAGCACCATGCTGTTGATCGTCTTTCCGGCGGAATGCAGCACAAAAAGCGTAATCAACACGGAGATAGGAATGGAAAGGAACACGGCCACCGTTGCGCGGACGCTTCCGAGGAAGACCAGGATCATCACGGCAGTGAGAAACAACCCCACGCCCCCTTCGCGCAGCACGGTGGAGATTGCCTCTTTGACGAACACGGATTGGTCGAACACGACGTGAGTTTTCAGTTGCGACGGAATATCGCGAAGCGTCCGAATCGCCTTCCTGACGCCATCCACCACGGCGATCGTATTGGTGTCGCCTCCTTGCTTTTGGATCGGGACATAGACCGACTTCTGTCCATTCACGCGAACGATGTTGTATTGCAAATAGGAGCCGTCCACCGCCTTGCCAACGTCGGAGACGAAAACCGATTTCTCGCCCTCCGTCTTCAAAGGGATCTGATTGAGCGCTCCCGCGTTCGGTACCTGGGCGTTGGTGTAGATGTTGTAGTCCAGCGGACCCAACCGCACGTCGCCTGCGGGTAGGATCAGATTCGAGTCGTTGACGGCGCGCACCACGTCCATCGGGCTCAGTTCGTGCGCCTGCAACTTGAGAGGATCAACGTAAACCATGAGCTGCCGGTATTTGCCTCCAAACGGTGGCGGGACGGTTGCGCCAGGAACCCCCGCGATCTGATTGCGGATTTGATACTGCAAATAATCGTGCAACTGTGTCTCGTCTAATCCTTGGCCTTCCACCGTCAGCAGGCACACCGGCAGGCTTGACGCGTCGGTGCGCAACACAACCGGCGGCAGCGTGCCTTGTGGCAGCCGGCGAAGATCGGCCATGGCCAGGTTTGAAATACCGGTAACGTCTGCGTTAGCGTCTGTACCTGGCTGAAAAAAGATCTTGATCAGGCTCACGCCGGCCAGTGACCGCGATTCAATGTGGTCAATTCCGCTGCCGAGAGTAAAGAAGCGCTCGAAGGTATCGGTGATGTCCGCCTCGATTTGTTGCGGAGGCATGCCGTTATAGAAGGTCGCGACCAGAACCACGGGAATGTTGATGGGCGGAAACATGTCCACCGGCATCTGGACCACGCTCGTCAGACCAAGCACGCAGACAAAAAGACAGATGACAATGATGAAGAAGGGATGCTTTATCGCAAATGTCGGCATGGATGCTCCTAATGCAGTTCTGACGTATCCGTGATTTTTGGCGAAACCAACTCGCCTGCCGTGTATTGATTCTGCTCGCCAAAAACGACCAATTCGTTTTCGCTAAGCCCGGAGACGATCTCGACGTCATTCGCCGTCTGCACGCCCAGGACGACGTTGCGCTTTTCAATCCGGTTCTCGCCGTTCACGACCAGCACAGTGCCCTGATTCGCGCCACTACGCTGCACCGCTTCCACCGGCACGGTCATTACATTCACCGCGGCCGTAAGCGGAATCTTCACGGACGCGTACATTCCGGGAACGATCTCGTATTTCGGGTTGGGCACTTGCACTTCGGTGTGCATCGTTCGCGTGGCCAGATCAATCTGGTCGGAGAAGCGGATGATTTTGCCGTTGAATGTCTTGTTGAGGCCGGAGACATCGACAGCCACGGTCTGGCCGGTATGAATGCCCGCCACGGCTCGTTCGGGAACGGGAATCACCAATCGCAGAACATCGTTCTGCGAAAGCCGGCACAGCGAAGTGTCGCCTTTGCTCGAGGACGTTCCCGCAGGTAGTAGGGCGCCCGTATACGCGTTCATCTGCGTCACCACGGCATCGAAGGGCGCCGTGATTCGCGAGTAAGCATACATGTCCTTATCTTTTTCCAGCGCGGCCTTGGTGGCGGCCAGAGCTTGCTCGGCGGCGGCCAGAGAATCCTTGGAGGCGGAAAACCCGGCGTTCGCCTCGATGTCTTTTCCCTGGGCGACGTCTATATCCTCTTGGGCGATCAGGTTGGGCTGCGTTTTCTGTACATCAGCGAGCCGCGTGTAGCTGATATGCGCAACATTGTAGGCCGAGCTGGCGCGGCTCACCTCTTCATGTGCGCGCGCCAAATCCTCTTCGCTGCGATGCACGGACGCCTGATCTTCCTCGATCTGCTGCTGGAGCTCGGGAATTTCGAGCACCGCCAGAAGCTGGCCTTGCTTTACGTGTGATCCCCAATCCACGTAGAGCTTCTGGATGTAGCCGGAGACTTTCGCGTAGGCGTCAATCTCCTGGAATGGCTGGAACTCAGAGGCGATTTCCAGGGTATTGCTGACGCTCCGCTGAGTGACTCTGACGACGGCCACTTGCGGAGCGCCGGCCTGTATTTCCTGCGCCTTTCCGCATCCTTCCGCCAGTACGAGAAAAGCAAGTAGGGCCACGAAAGCGGGTCTTCTTGCGTGTGTCATTCTGTTGCCTCGTCGATCATCGAGCGTCCTCGTTTCGTCGCGGCTGAACGTTCAAGATTCGATTTCCTTTACTTTCTGCCGAAGTTTGGCGAGCGTGAAATCAGGCGATTTGCAGAGGTTTATCAAGAGCTTCCTTTTCTCAAGAATGTCTTGCGCCGCGGCAGGAACCTTGTCGGCGATGGCGGCTGGTATCGTCTGCACTCCGTGAAGATCGGCATGGATGAGATCTCCGCGCTCTATCTTCAAACCCCCGATTTCTACCGTGCCTCCGAAATCAAATACGTGTGCGTATGCATGCGAGACGGCCACGTTACCCGCAAACATCGGGAATCCGGCCTTCCTGACGGAGGGCAGATCGCGTACTCCTCCGTTGGTCACCAAGCCTACACAACCGAGCGTCTGCAGGATTCTCGAGTGGACTTCGCCGACGAACGCCCCCAGGCCCGCGGGGTCATCCAAGTCCTCGATCACCACCACCCGCGGCGCGGGAACTTTCAGCAGTTCGTTCCACCATTCAGTCCGGTCGTAATAGCTGCGACCTTCCATCGGAGGATCAGAGCTGCGGATTCTTGCGGTAGCCGCGTAACCAACCATCGGCGGAAGTTCCGGGAACATGCAATGAATGCTCGAGTTGGCAAAGCCCACGTTTCGCAGACGCACTGCAAACGTTTCAATTGCGCTGTCGATGACGCAAGAGCTGACTTTGCCAAGCTCCTCAAGGAGCTCGGGCGAGAATGGGTCAGAGTGCATTTGGTTGACTCCTCCTTATCCGATGTTCGAGCGAACACAATTGGGTGCGAGACCCGCTTCGGATAAGATAGCGGCTTCTGGCAAACCACCGGGCGCCGCTGCCCTAATCGAACTCGGCTGCGGATTCTGTTCCCGCTTGCGCGAGGACGAAGTGGAGATTCCGTGCCGCTCGATAGACCATAAGAAATCTCCGAAGGGGCCTGGGTTTGATGAAGAGAGAGAAAAAACTATAGAGCTACAGGAGGTGATCGAAGCTGCGGGATTTCAATCGTTCGGTGAACGCGTCCGGCTTCGCGTTCCACACGGGAAGCGAATTCAGCGTTCTCGAGCTGCGGCAGCTCCAGTGGCGTCGCGAGGACGGCGACCCGGTGTATCTGCTGAGAATCGTGATGGGCACGATTCGCGATCTTGACCGACGCCGAGAAGTACCGGGATTGTAAGCTCTTTGGCGAGTAGTGCAGCGTCTTCGCCTGGACGGCGACAATCACCATGCCGACCAGCAGCGACGCCACAAGCAGCACGCGCGCGCATGCCTTACGCCCGCTCGTCAAATTGATTTTATGTGCCATTCGAGGTGCTGGGCAGTCGCTTGACGCTTTCTTCCCGTTACTTAGATGCGTCATCTGTCGCTGTCGCCATAGCAAGTAGCGCAGCGATAATAACGCCAAGCCAAAACCTCAAGCAAGGCGCAAGTTCCGCGTCCTTCCCGACGTAAACTCGCGCAACGCATCGCCTTTTGTTTCATTCACTTGGAGGTTCATCCCGAATTCTTGCCATTGTAACAAAGCTGTAACACAGCCATACAAGAATCCCTTATCAAGGAGAATCTGCTGAACATGAAGAAGACACTGCTGGTGGTGTCGCTGTGCCTCGGGCTGGCCGCCGCCGTCGGAGCCCAGACCGTACGGTTGAATGCCGCGGGAGCCACCTTTCCTTACCCCATTTATTCGAAATGGTTTGACGATTACCACAAGCTACATCCGAACATTGAGATCAACTACCAGTCCCTCGGATCGGGTGCCGGCATCCGCCAAGTAATCGAGCACACCGTGGATTTCGGGGCGTCGGACGGTCCCATGTCCGATGACCAGCTCAAGCAAGCGGGATTCAAGATCTTGCATTTTCCGACTGTGCTTGGTGCTGACGTGCCGAGCTATAACGTGGCGGGCGTCACCGGCACGCTGAGGTTTACACAGAAAGCGCTTGCAGGGATCTTTCTGGGCACCATCACGAAGTGGAACGACCCGGAAATTACGAAATCCAACCCCGGGGTTAACCTTCCCGGTAGCGACATCATCGTTGTGCACCGCTCAGATGGCAGCGGAACCACCTACATCTGGACGGATTTCCTGTCTAAGGCCAGCGACGTCTGGAAGAACAAAGTGGGCAAAAACACTTCCGTGAACTGGCCGGTGGGTCTAGGCGGCAAAGGCAACGAGGGCGTGAGCGGCCTACTCAAACAGACGCCCAATTCGATCGGCTACATCGAGCTGATCTACGCCGTTCAAAACAATATTCCTTACGGCGATGTGCAGAATTCTTCCGGCGCGTTCGTCAAGGCCACCTTTGCGAGCGTTTCCGCCGCAGCCGCCGGAGCGGCGGCGAACATGCCGGACGATTTCCGCGTTTCGATCACGAATGCCCCCGGGAAGGGTGCATATCCGATTTCCAGCTTTACTTGGCTTCTAATCCCGGCACAGATTCAAGACGCGACAAAACGTAAAGCGATTACCGATTTTCTGAAGTGGATGCTCACCGATGGCCAGAAGGACTGCGAGGCTCTTTCCTACGCCAAGCTGCCTGTGCAGGTCGTGGCGAAGGAAACCAAGGCTATCGCGCAAATTCAGTAGGATGGTAGAGTTCAGCCGGCGAAATCCATGGCAGCGACTTCAACTACCGTAGGGCCTGCAGGCATTGATTGGCGTCCGCAGGCCCTCCTGCGCCGTTTGCGTAGTGGCGATGAGATCGCGCACATCATCACGCTGATTTTTGGCGCGACGATCCTTATCATCACGGCTCTGCTTGTTTATGAGCTGTGGATTCACTCCGCGCCTTCCCGCGCCAAATTTGGCTTCCACTTTCTCTACACCAGCACCTGGGACCCCGTCTTCGACAATTACGGCGCGCTGCCGTTCATCTACGGCACCCTCGTTACAACCGCCGTGGCGCTGTTTCTCGCCGTGCCTCTCGGTTTGGGGGCGGCGATTTTTCTTTCCGAGTTGGCGCCTCCGAAGATCTCCGCGGGCCTTTCTTTTGTGATTGACCTGCTGGCCGCAGTCCCCAGCGTGATTTACGGGCTGCTGGCATATCTTCACTCTGATTCCGCTTTTGAGGTCGACGATTGAGCCGGCGCTGAAAAGGTATTTTGGTTTTCTGCCGATCTTTCAAGGACCCATCTACGGCGTAGGTTTTCTAGCGGCTGGCCTGGTCCTGGCAGTCATGACCGTGCCGTATATCGTTTCGGTTTCGCGCGAGGTGTTGCTGGCAGTTCCCGCCGACCAGCGCGAAGCTGCGCTCAGTCTCGGTTGCACGCGCTGGGAAACAACCTGGAAGGTCGTGGTTCCCTACGCGAAGACCGGCATTTTGGGCAGCGTATTTCTTTCTATGGCGCGCGCCTTGGGAGAAACCATGGCGGTCACGATGGTCATCGGCGGCACGAACCAAATTTCAGCGTCGCTTTTTGCGCCGGGCTACTCCATCGCGGCGGTCATTGCGGATCAGTTCACCGAAGCAACCGGGAACCTGTACTTGAGCGCGCTGATTGAGCTGGGCTTGGTGCTTTTTCTGCTAACCTTTGTGCTCAACGGCATCGCGCGGATTTTGATCGTTTTGACGCAACGGCGTGGCGGAGGCGTAACGGCCTGATGAGCATTCGGCTTCTATGGCGTAAGTCGGTGAGCGCTTTCATGTTGAGCGTTACCGCGCTCTGCGCGCTGGTGACGGTGTCCGCGCTGTTCGTCATCCTCGGCTACCTGGTGTGGAATGGCGCGCGCGCGCTCCACTGGAGCTTCTTTACCAACTTGCCCGCGCCCGTCGGCGAAACCGGCGGAGGTATTGCCAATGCCATCGTAGGCAGCGGCAAGCTGCTGTTGCTTTCCGCCGCGTTTGGAGTTCCGGTCGGTTTGCTCGGCGCGATTTATCTTGCGGAATACGCCAGCAGTACGCCCGCATTTTTGGTTCGATACGCGGCCGACATGCTCAACGGCGTTCCCTCGATTGTCATGGGAATCTTCGCCTATACCATTGTCGTGATACCCATGCGGCATTTTTCTGCGCTAGCCGGAGGGTTCGCCTTGGGCGTGATGATGATTCCCATCATCCTGCGCGGCAGCGAGGAATTCCTGAAGGCTGTGCCGCGCTCTATGCGCGAAGGTTCCATGGCACTGGGCGCGAGTAAGTGGCGAACCATCGTCAAAGTGGTCGTTCCGGCCGCCTCCGGGGGACTTCTTACGGCGATTCTGCTAGCCCTGGCGCGCGTGGCGGGTGAGGCGGCCCCGTTGCTCTTCACGGCACTTGGCAACCGCTTTTGGGCGCACGGGTGGAACGAGCCGATTTCCTCGCTCCCGGTTGTAATCTACGAATATGCAATCTCTGCTTATGATGACTGGCATCGCCAAGCCTGGGCCGCAGGACTCGTATTATTGGCTTTGGTACTCGCTACCAATTTGCTTACGCGCCTTTTGTTACAGCGTCAAGCGACGCAGCGGAGATAATCGGTCATGGAATTCTCATCTGCCGCAAGACCCGCGCTGGCCAGAGAGGTATCCGCTCCCATGGTGACTTCTGTGCCGAATGATGCTCCGAGAGACGCCGGCTCCAAAACCTCGCGGATGGCGGTAGCCGACCTCGATTTCTACTATGGCAAAACACAGGCGCTCTTTCATGTGGACCTTGAGATTGCAGCCAATCGGGTGACGGCGTTAATCGGGCCATCAGGCTGCGGAAAATCGACCCTGTTGCGCACCCTGAATCGCATGCACGAGACCGTCAGCCACACGCGGCTCACCGGAAAGATCCTGCTCGACGGCGAAGATATCCTGTCGCAGGACGTCACGCGGCTGCGCCGGCGCGTGGGGATGGTTTTCCAGCGTCCGAACCCATTCCCCAAATCGGTGTATGACAACGTTGGCTACGGTCTGCGCATCAATGGCTACAAGGGTGCCCTTGACGAATTGGTCGAAAAAGTCTGCGCCGCGCCGCTCTGTGGGAAGAAGTGAAAGACCGCCTGCATCGCTCGGCATACGCGCTTTCCGGCGGACAGCAGCAGCGGCTTTGTATCGCCCGGGCGCTCGCCGTCGATCCGGAAGTGCTGCTTCTTGACGAACCCTGTTCGGCGCTCGATCCCGTGAGTACCGCAAAGATCGAGGAATTGCTGATCCAGCTGAAAGAAAACTGCACGATCGTGATCGTGACGCATAATATGCAGCAAGCTGCCCGCGTCAGCGATTCCACGGCGTTCATGCTCAATGGCGAGCGGATCGAATTCAGCCCGACGCCGCAATTGTTTACCACTCCGTCCGATCCGCGTACGGAAGCCTACATCACAGGAAGATTCGGCTAGGAGAAACCGGATGGAGAGACATTTCGAGAGAGACCTGGAAGAACTCAAGGAGCGCCTGCTTTGGATGGGCAGCCTCGCCGAACGCGCGGTGCACCAGTCCATTCACGCCGTGCTTGACGCCGACGAAAAGCTCGCTCGCGCCGTGCTCGACGAAGAGCCCGTGATCAACGAGCTCCAGAAGGAAATGGACGACCGCGTCGTCCAATTGCTGGCGCTCTATCAGCTCATGGCCACGGACCTGCGGTTCGTTCTGGCCGTCTCGCACATCAACAACGATCTCGAGCGGATCGGCGACCAGGCCGTGAATATTTCCCAGGCGGCCCTGCGCGTGATCCGCCATCCGCGCGTGAAGCCCTACGTGGATCTTCCGCGCATGAGCGAATTGGCCGAAGAGATGGTTCGCGATTCGCTGAACGCTCTGGTGCGCAAGGATACCGAGCTCGCCAAGAACGTTTTGCTGCGCGACGACGAGGTGGACAGCCTCCGCGATCAGATCTTCCGCGAGCTGCTCTCTTACATGATGGGCGATTCCGCCGTGGTCTTCCCCGCGTTCGAGCTGATCCTCGTCGCCAAGAATCTGGAGCGCATCGGCGACCATGCTACCAATATTGCTGAAGACGTGATTTACATGGTGGCGGGCAGCGATGTGCGCCACGCTACCGCGCCGGACCGCCGGTAGAAACGTCTCATAAATGCTTTATTGTTGTGCTTCGCCTGCGGCGGGTGGTCTGCGGACGCGGTACAGCTTTAACTTTCCGCTCGTATAGACCATGTCTCCGATCGCGCGCAGTCCGCTATCAAACCTTGCCACGTCGTACGCCCACACGTAATCGTAATCCTCTTGAATTTGCGCCCAATCGGGCGGCGAGTCGTATTTCAAATTCCAGAAGCCATCCGGATCGTAGACGCCCGTTGTGGCGCGAAGCGGCAATAAACCTGGCAACTGAAAGAGATAAGGCGAGAACCATCCTCGCTCAATTACTCCGTAGGCTGAGAAGTGCGGGTAAATCTGCCAGATCGGGTCTTCGTCCGCACCTTCGACAATCGGAAGCACACGAACATTCGGCGGCGTCATCGAGAAAGCTTGGGCCATGCCTGCGAGCTCGGGCTGGTCGGAGCGGAATTGTTCGGTAATGTTGCCCACGCGGAGGAAAAACAGCACCAGCGCAAGAGGGGCGAGCCACCAGCCTCGACGTCCCACGCGGACGGTGGCAAACAGCAGCAGAAAGAATACCGGCAGCGCGCGAATGTCTATGTTCCATCCGTCGCCGTAACCGACCGGCAGCGCCACATAGGCGCCCAGCATAGCAAGTGCGACCAACAGCCACCGCCAGTTCCAGTGAAATGCGCGATTTGCCAGCCACCCCACGATGAACAAAAGTCCCACGCCGGCCAGCGTAGCCCAATCGAGTTGGTCCGAATAGCCCTGAACGAGGCTGGTGATGAAGGTTGAGAACTTGTCGTCCACCGTGCGAAATTCCAGCCCGCTTTGATGCGACGCGGCACGCGAGGAAATGAAATAGCAAGAGTCCAGGCGGCAGGAAGAGCAGCGCTGAAAACAGCCACTCGCGCCAGCGAGGCCGCGTGAGCGAATAGACTCCGATGATCAGCGCGGTGAAGAGAAAGCCGAAAATGTGCGTGAAATACGTCGCGCAGAGAGCAAGACATGTCAGCACCCATCGCCCGATCGATGGACGCTCCAGCCAGCGAAGCCACAATCCCGATGTCAGAAAAAGCAGCGAAAGGCTGCAAAAATACCCAAGGAATCCGTAGAAGAAAAATATGTTAAAGACACCGAGCAAGCCCCAGACGGCCAACGAGTCTTCGCGGGGGTTCGCTTGCCGCAGAAAGAACCACACCGCTGCGGGAAGCCCCAACACGGCAAAGCTCAAGACAATTTTTCCCGCCACAATTTCAGGAATCACGCGCCCGAGGCTGCTCAGCACGAAATCCACCGTGATGTAAGGATTCAGCCCCCAGGCGCTGCCGTAGAACTGGCTGAAATTGTGCGCGGTATCGTGAAGATGCCCCAGGACGAAGCTGCTCGCGAGATGGTTTGGATAGTCGAGCAGAGCGGGAAACCGCACAGACCAGATCGGCAGCAAGAGAGCGAAGGCGACAATGGCCAGACCGCCGACCATGGCATATTGCGGCGAACGCCGGCGCGCGGACTCATTGTGTGAGATGGAGCCAGAACTCATCAGGAAAGGTCGTCAACTCATGCCGAATAGGCCCACTAATGCTCGGGCTCCTCGAGCGGTTCGTCCCAAATATAATGTCCGAACCAGCGGAGGTTTTCTTCCATCACTGAGCGCTGCTGCTTCGGCTTGTTAATCGGATGGCCAAAGCCCGGATAGACGACCATGCGCACCGGCACGCCGCGATCGCGCAGTGCCTGATACAACTCGAAGCTGTTGGGAATCGGCACGCGCTTGTCGCTGCCGCCGTGCTGAATCAGCGTGGGCGTCTTGGCCGACTTGATGTACGAGATCGGAGAGGTCTTGCGATAGATCTCCGGATCGTCCCACGGTGTGGCGTGCAGGTATTCGCGCGTAAAAGGATGGATGTCGGTGCTGACGTAGTAGGTCATCCAGTCCGAAATGCCCGCTCCGACGGAGACGGCGCGAAAGCGGTCACTCGATGCGGTGATGAACGCCGAGATGTAGCCGCCCTCGCTCCAGCCCATCGCGCCCACGCGATCGCGGTCCACCCAACCCTTGGCGATCAGATAATCCACGCCGGAAATCACATCGGCGTAGTCGCCCACTCCCAGATTGCGCACGTTCAACGAGCGGAACGCCTCGCCATAGCCCGCCGAGCCGCGATAGTTCGGACGCAGCACCAGCGCTCCCTTCGCCGCGAAAACCTCGATAGGATAGTAGCGGTCGGCGCTGAGCGACGTCCGGTCCACGCCCGTGGGGCCGCCATGGATCACGACGAGCAGCGGATACTTCTTTGCCGGATCGAAGTCCGCAGGCTTGATCAGGATTCCCTCGATCTTTGCGCCGTCGGTGGAATTCCATTGGATTCGCTCGCGAACCGCGGTGCGAAAAGGTTTGAGCTGGCTGCCCATCGTCGTGAGCACGTGCGGCGAAAACGGCCGTGTCGCGGAAACACAAATTTCTGAATAGATGTTGTCGCTGGCGCTGACAAAGGCCACTTGCTTAAAGTCGCGTGTGAAGGAAAATTGCGACGCGATCTCTGCCTCGGGTGTGCTCAGCCGCTCAACAGCGCCGGTCTTTGGATTTACTAAAAACAGATGGGAATACGTCTTCTGCAGGGCGCCGAAGTAAATACCGTCCGGTCCCCAGATCAGCGGCCCCGCATCTTCGTCGAATTTCTGCGTCAGCACGCGCGGCGCGCCGCCATCGGCGGGGACAACCGCGATCACGTGGTTCGTGTAAAAATCATACTTGCTGCCGTTCGAAGTCTGATAGGCAATCTCAGAGCCATCGGGAGACCACTGCGGCGAAGTATCCGGCCCCGGCGTATCCACGATCTTTCTCACCGACCGGCTGGACACGGTGACCACGTAGATGTCGGCCGTGTCTTCCGAGCCGAGATCGGGGTCGCGCTGCGCAGAAAAAGCGATGCGCGAACTATCCGGCGACCAGGCAAACGATCCGACCGTAAAATCTTTGCCCTCTGTGATCCCTCGCGGCTCGGGCGGCTGGATATTTTCCGGGGCAGGCACGTCAAGCACCCACAGATGCGTCATGGCGTAGTCGCCGTTGATAATCTGGATTTCACCGTAGCGGTCGTCGCGATCCTTGCGCGCTTTCGGCTCGGGATCTGGACTGCTGAACGCGATTGTCCGGCTATCCGGCGACCACTCGTAGGCCGTGACTCCGGTTTCGACGCGCGTCAGCTCTCGCGGCTCGCCGCCCGCTGCAGCCATCAGGTAGAGCTGCGGCAGATCGTCTTTCTTCAAGCCCGAGAGAACCGGTGGCCGGTCAGAGATGAACGCGATCCATTTTCCGTCCGGCGACCATTTCGCGTCGTAGCTCGAGCGCTTTGCACTGGTCAGCCGAATGGATTGGCCACTGGCGACATCGGCCAGCCACAAATCGCGTTCGAAGGCGTTTTCGTCCCAGTTTGTTCGCGTGATTTCGTAGACCACGAAGCGCCCATCCGGTGAAATACGCGGCGCGGAGGCACTTTTCATATCGAGCGATTGATCAATGCTCGGCGCGCCCGGCGGAACGGTCACAGACGCTGCCGCTGGCGCCGGGCTGGTCGCGGACTGCTGCGCCCCGGAGGTTCCAGCTAGCGCAATAGCCAGTACAATCAGAATCGAGATCGCCCTTCGCTCGCGGTTCATATCATTCCCTCTGCATGCGGCGCTCGCAGTTGTTTCACGTGAAACAAAATTAAGTCGCGCACGGTCAGCAGTTTAGCCTTGCGCATTCGAATTGTCCGCCGCCAGACGCGCTTGCCGGTCTCTTCGAATCCACAGGATCAGACCAACAAGAATTCCGGCCGCCACGATCCACAGCCCCCAAACCTTATGCCGGCCATGGAGTCCCAGCGCAGCGAAGACCGCAAAGAGCGCCGCAAGCAGGAATTGCAGCAGCCGGACGCGGCGAGACTTGATTTTTCGCGGCATCGCTTCCTTGCTTTCGGCGCCGTCTATGGCTCGACGCCCGCGTAGTGCGGGATCGCCGAGCGCGACACGTTCTTGTAAACCACGCCACCTTTCATCACAAACGCGACTCGCCGCACGGCCGTGATGTCCTTCAGCGGATCGCCATCGATCGCGATGATGTCAGCCTCCAACCCCGTGACAATCGAGCCGATCTTGTCGCCCATGCCCATCGCTTCGGCGCCGATGGAATTCGCAGACTCCATGGCCGCCATGGGGTCCTGCCCGCCGTCACGCACTCGATCAATGAACTCTTCCGCGTTCCGCCCGTCGGCGCCGGCCACCGCATCCGTTCCGAACACAATCTTCAGCCCCGGCGTAGCCACAGAGCGGCGAATCAGTTCGTGCTCTACGGGAAGGACTTTCTCCATGGCGGCAAAACCTTCTTCGGTGTAGCCCGGCGATCCCAAGAACTTTGGTTTGTTTTGCAGATAGTTTTCGATCACAAATCCAGCCTGAGGATCGAAATAGGTGCCGTGCTGCGCCATCAACTTCAAATCGTCATCGGTGGCCAAGTGTGCCGTGCTCGATCTGCGTGCATCCCGCGAGCGTTGCCGCGGGAACCGCTTTTCCGTAGGCGTGAACGAGCGTGCGCAGCCCTTTCTTCTTCGCTTCGTCGCACGCGGCGTTGAGTTGCTCCTGCGAGAGCGTCATGCCGCCGCCCTGGCGGATGCTTTGCGACGCGAAAATTTTGATGAGGTCGGCGCCGGCCTCGGCTTGCTTGTCAACGTAAGCGCGAATCTCGTCCGGCGTTCCGGTTGCCTCACCGCGTCCTTGGAGAGGCGACATCGCCGTCAGGAGGCGCGGCCCCGGGATGGACCCGCTTGCAATCGCATCGCGCAGAGGCTTGTCGTCGGGCGAGCCGACGCTCTGGACGGTGGTAAAGCCCGCCATCAGCGTGACCCACGCATTCGAAGCGGCGGCCAGCGCGGCTTCCTGCGGCGGCTCATGCCCTCCGGCAAGGTGCCCCTCGCTATTGAAAAACCAAGTGATGTGCACGTGCGCGTCAATCCAGCCCGGCAACACGGTCAGACCGTTCAAGTCGTAATCCACCGGTCCGGCTTTGGGATCAATCGCAACGATCTTCGAGCCTTCCACGACGATCCGGGTGTTGTGAAGCTCGTGGCCGCGTCCATCCAGAACGCTGCTGGCCGCGATCACGATACGCTTGCCTTGCGCGGGAAGTTTGGGAGCGGCGACAAGCGCGACGGCGATCAGCGCAGTTCCGAGCCAAACGGCGATCTGTGCAATTCTCTTCATGGAAATCCTCCCAACATGCCGACAAAGCACGGCACGAATCCGGCCGCGCGCCACACAGTCCCCGAAGCCGCGCGCGGCCCGCATTCTATATCATCATCACCGCCGAAATATGCACGATGCGGAAAGGAATCCGGCTGCCCTGCCCCTTTTACCCGCGCGGCAAAAGGACAATAGAAGAGGCTTCCCACCCGCGGCTCGTGATAGATTGCACGCCGCTACCAATCGCGAGGAGGCCTCTTTGGGGACCAAGTCTGTATGGACGATTTGTGGGATCTTTCTGACCTTCGCAATTATTCCGGGCGCGTCCGGCCCTGTTTCGGCGCAAGGCCAAGCTCAACCGCAAACTCAAACGAGCGGCCAAGCTAGCGCCGCCCCGCAGACTGCGCCCGCGGCACGGCCGGCGGGCCCATCCGGCCAAACCCAGCAGCTCGAAGGTGTGGAGAATGAAATCGAAGCCGCGCTCTGGCGGCTTCGCGTGGGAGATGTTGCCGAGATTGACCAATTTGAAATCGCCAGCTCGAAACCCATCCGCATGCCCAATCCCACCGGACAAGGCGCGGGCAATCCGCTGATTCTTTATCTCTACACCTTTACGCCGAAGAAGCTTGCCGCCGGCCAGAAGGCGCCGCTGATTGTTTTCAATCATGACGGCATCCACTCGCATTTCAACATGCCCTACGTTCACATCATTCGCGAACTGATGGACCTGGGCTATGTGGTTGTCGCGCCCGAGTATCGAGGCAGCACCGGCTATGGCGAGGAGTATTACAGCCAGATTGATTATGGCGGTGCGGAAGTAGATGACGTGCACGATGTCCGCAACTGGGCCGTCGCGAATCTGCCGCACGTGGATCCCGAACGCGTGGGCATCATCGGCTGGAGCCATGGCGGTTACATCACGCTGATGAACATTTTTCGTTGGCCGCACGATTACAAAGTCGCTTACGCGGGCTGCCCGGTCAGCGATCTGGTGATGCGCATGGGCTACAAGGCGCAGGCCTACCGCGACCTTTACGCCGGCTTCATCGGCAAACAAGCGGAGGACGACCCGATGGAATACCGGAAGCGCTCGCCGGTGTTTTATGCCGATAAACTCGATACGCCGCTGCTGGTACATTCCAATACAAATGATGAGGATGTAAACGTGATGGAAGTCCAGCACCTGATCGAAGCGTTCAAGGCCGCGGGCAAGACCTTCGAGTCGAAAATCTACGACAACGCTCCCGGCGGCCATTCTTTCAACCGGTTGGACACCGCGCTGGCACGGCAATCGCGGCAGGAGATCTACGCGTTTCTGGCAAAGTACTTGAAGCCGTGAGGCGCAAAAGAATTTCTATCTTGGCGGGAGGTTGTTTGTGAAAACGAAATTCATACCGCTCTCTTCGGCGTTCGCCCTGATCCTCGCGATCCTTCTCGGCGTGGCAACCGTCGCACAAGCCCAGGGCCAGGCTCCTGCTCAAGCAAGGCCCGCCCAGGAGGCCGCGGCGGCCGCGCGCCCTGCTGGACCGTCTCCCGAAGCGCAGCAGACTTGATGTGGTGGACAACGAAGCCGAGGAAGTGTTGTGGCATCTTCGTGCAGGTGACGTCGCCGACGTAGACAAGTTCGCGATTGCCAGCTCGAAGCCCATGCGCATGGCTAACCCCACGGGCCAGGGTGCGGGCAATCCCCTGATCATTTATTTCTATTCCTTCACGCCCAAGAAACTCGCCGCTGGGCAGAAGGCTCCGCTCATGGTCTTCAATCATGGCGGCGTGCGCTCGCACTTCGATCTGACCTACGTCCACATCATTCGCGAATTGATCGGCCAAGGCTACATCGTGGTGGCGCCGGAATATCGAGGCAGCACAGGCTACGGCTCCGAGTATTACAACCAGATTGACTACGGCGGCGCGGAAGTAGACGACGTACATGACGTCCGCAACTGGGCCGTGGCGAACCTGCCGCACGTGGATTCGGAGCGCGTGGGCATTATGGGCTGGAGCCATGGCGGCTACATCACGCTGCTCAATATTTTCCGCTGGCCGCACGATTATAAGGTTGCTTATGCGGGTTGCCCGGTAAGCGATCTGGTGATGCGCATGGGCTACAAGTCCCAAGGCTATCGCGATATTTTCAAGAGCTTCATCGGCAAAGAAGCGCAAGACGATCCGATGGAATACCGCAAGCGCTCGCCGGTGTTTTACGCCGACAAACTCGATACGCCGCTGCTTCTCCATTCCAATACGAATGACGAAGACGTCAACGTAATGGAAGTCGAGCATCTGATTGACGCTTTGAAAGCCGCGGGCAAGAAATTCGACTACAAGATTTACGATAACGCGCCCGGCGGCCATCACTTCAACCGAATTGATACCGCCCTGGCGCGGCAATCGCGGCAGGACATCTACGCGTTTGTGGCGAAGTATCTGAAGCCTTAGGTGCGCGAGCCAGCCCTAGGATGAAAACCCTCGTCCGGCGTGAAAACAATTCGAACGCAGCCACCGCCTCTCCCGCGAAGCTCGGCTTGATTGCGCTCGTCGCCGCCACGTATTTCATGGTGGCCGGCGGCCCGTACGGACTCGAAGACATCGTGCACATGACAGGCTTCGTCGGCGCAGTGCTGATCTTGCTGCTTACGCCCCTGTTCTGGAGCGTGCCCACGGCCCTGATGGTCAGCGAACTTGCCAGCGCGCTGCCCGAAGAGGGCGGTTTCTATGTTTGGGTGCGCCGCGGCATGGGCCCCTTCTGGGGATATCAGGAGGTTTGGCTTTCGCTGGCGGGCAGTGTTTTTGAAATGGCCCTTTATCCCACGCTTTTCGTGGATTATCTCGGGCACTTTGCGCCGTCGCTGACGGATGGGTACCGTGGTATCTGGCTCGGGCTTGGCATGATCGTGGTCTGCATCGCATGGAATATTCTCGGCGCGAGCGCCGTGGGCAACGGCTCAACGTGGATGACGATCCTGTTGCTCGGTCCCTTCGTGGTTCTCACCGCTCTTGGATTGGCGCACCACTCCCCCGCGAGTGCCAATCCACGAACTCCACTGGGGCACGCGGACATCATGGGCGCCGTGTTGATCGCCATGTGGAATTACATGGGTTGGGACAACACTTCGACGATTGCCGGTGAAGTGGATCGGCCGCAGCGCACGTTTCCTTTAGCGATGCTGATCTCCGTGCTGCTGATCGTGATCACCTACATCGTCCCGGTAATGGGTGTTTCGCGTTCCGGGATTAATCCAAACGCGTGGTCCACTGGAGGCTGGGTAGATGTTGGCCGGCAATTGGGAGGTCCGGCGCTCGCGGTCGCGATTGCGGCCGGCGGAGTGATCGGCGCCTTCGGAACATTTAACGCCCTGATGCTTTCTTTTTCCCGGTTGCCCTTGGTGATGGCCGAAGATGGATATCTGCCGAAGATTTTCGCGAAGAAGCATGCGCGTACGGGCGCGCCATGGGTTGCGATTGTGGTTTGCGGTGTTGCCTGGGCGGGATGCATGTTTCTCGGTTTCGAGCGGCTCGTAATCCTAGATGTCCTGCTCACGGGTCTGAGCATCCTGTTGGAATTCTGGGCGCTGGCTGCGCTGCGGGTCCGCGAACCGGAACTTCCGCGTCCTTATCGCGTGCCGGGCGGCATCTTTGGAGCAGTCGCTATCGGTATCCCGCCGACGGCGCTGATGATCATGGCGGCCGTGCGCAATCATGACGAGCGGATCGGCTCAGTCAGTGGGCTGGCGTTGGGATTCGCTCTAATCGCCTTAGGACCCGTACTTTATTGGTTAGGCCGTTTTGTAAATCGAAGTGATACTGCTGCGTAGGTTGCGAATCGCGCCGGGGCGAGTTAAGCCAGTCGATTTGTGAGATAATGTGGAACTTCCGGCCTCTCCATACCGTCCAAATAGCTCCGACTCTTCAGGGGTAGACAAATGAAAAATACTTCGCATCAACCGCATTTTGGTTTGACGTGGTTCCAATTGTTTCGCTGCGGCTTGCTCGTTAGCATTGGGTTGTTTGCGCTTCCCGCCGGTGCGCAGCAGCTTAATTCGAATTGGTTTTCGCAGATGCGCTACCGCACTCTCGGTCCGGAAGGAAATCGCACCGACGCGATCGTGGGCGAGCCGGGCAACCCCATGGTGAGATTATGTGGGGGCTGCCTCCGGAGGAATCTTCAAGACGACCGACGGCGGTCTGCGCTGGACGCCGATCTTCGATAAGGAAGAGGTAATGTCCATCGGCGCGCTGGCGATTGCCCCGTCCGCGCACAACATTATTTGGGCGGGCACCGGCGAGCCTTTTTATAACCGCGTCGCCACTTCGATCGGCAATGGCATTTACAAGTCCACCGATGGTGGCGCCACCTGGAAGCATATGGGCCTCGAAAACACCGGCCGCATCGCGCGCATCATCGTGGATCCCACGAATCCGGACATCGTTTTTGCCGCTGCGGTGGGCAGCGGCTTTGCGCCTTCGCAGGACCGGGGAGTTTTTCGCACCGCGGACGGTGGCAAGACCTGGCAGAGGGTTTTGTTCGTTGACGAAAACACCGGCGCCGCCGACCTGGCAATGGACGCGCATGACCCGCAGACACTTCTTGCCGGAACGTGGGAATTAACGGTTCACACCTGGGATTTACACAGCGGCGGCCCTGGAAGCGGAATTTTCATCTCGCACGACGGTGGCACCACCTGGGCTCGCATCGTTGGCCACGGTTTGCCCACGCACCCCATCGGCAAGACGGCCGTAGCCATTGCCCAGAGCGACGGTGAGCGCATGTATGCGCTCGTGCAGGACAAGCATCCCGGTTTTTACCGCTCCGATGATGGCGGCCAGAGCTGGCGCCTGGTGAACCAAAACGACGAAATCAACGAGCGCTCTCCCTATTACAACCGCTTCACCGTGGATCCCATGGACGAAGACCGCATCTACTTCGTCACCGTCGGCATCACGCGGTCCCTCGATGGCGGCGCCACGGATCATCCTTTCGGCGGCGGCGGCGACAATCACGATTTCTGGATTGATCCCACCAATCCGAATCGCATGATGATTGCGCACGATGGCGGCGCCAGCATCACGCTGGACCGGGGACAGTCCTGGCAATCCGTGAACCTGCCGATCGCGCAGATCTACCATGTCCTCACCGACGACGCGATTCCTTACTTCGTCTATGCCAACGAGCAGGACAACGGAAGCTGGCGCATATCGAGCAATGGCTGGGGCGGAGGCATCAGCGCCAAGGCCGAGCTGCGGGTGGGCGGCTGCGAAAGCGGCTTTACCGTTCCGGACACGACAAACAACGAGATCGTCTATTCCGGTTGTTACGACGGCGGGCTGGATCGCTTCGATCTGAAAACGATCCAGACTCGCGATATCAAGGTATGGCCTGTTTCTTACTATGGCTGGACACCCGCGGACGTGAAGTATCGCTGGAATTGGACCTTCCCCATCGCCATTTCGCCGAACGACCACAACGTCGTTTATGTCGGCAGCCAATACGTTCACGAAACAACCAACGGCGGCGGAAGCTGGAAGGAAATCAGCCCAGACCTGACGCGGAACGACAAGAGTCACCAGCAGAATTCAGGCGGCGTTTCGAGCGACAATCTTTTCACTTTCGACGGGGCGACGTTGTGGTCCATCTCCGAGTCGCCAAAGGCCAAAGGCTTGATCTGGGTTGGCAGCAACGACGGCTTGGTGCACATCACGCGCGATGCCGGCGCGCATTGGACCGATGTGACCGACAAGCTCCCGAACCTTCCTCACTGGGCGACGATCAGCAACATCGAGCCTTCGCACTTCGATGCGGGAACCGCCTACTTGGCCGCAGACGATCATCTGCAAGGCGGCAACGATCCGCTGATCTACAAGACCGCCGACTATGGCGCGACCTGGACCTTGATCAGCGGCGGCATTCCAAAATCTGTTTTCAGTTACATCTCATGTGTAAAGGAAGACGCAGGGCGCAAGGGCTTGCTTTTTGCCGCGAGCCAGAATTCGGTCTATTTCTCGATTGACGAGGGCAAGAACTGGACGCTGCTCCAGAACAACATGCCTCACGCTCCGGCTTCGTGGATTGATGTTCAACCGCGCTTTGGCGACCTGGTGGTCTCCACCTATGGCCGCGGGATTTGGGCGATGGACGATATCAGCCCGTTGCGCGAACTCACGCCGGAAGTGCTGAATTCCGATGCGCATCTCTTTACGGTTCGGCCAGCCTATCGCTGGCGCGCCGAAGGCGGATACGGAGCCGGAGGACGCGGCAGCGCACAGCCGCCGCAATACGGCGCCGACATCAACTATTTCGTCAAAAATGGTCCACCGATGTCCGCGGAGGGCGCAGGCGGCGGCTTCGGCGGGGGACGCGGGGGCGGGGGTCGCGGAGCAGCTGGAGGCGGCCAAGGAGGAGACACCACACGTGGCGCGGAAGGTGGAGGCGGGGCCCGGCAAGGCGTCACCGTTACAATCTTGGATGCGGAAGGCAAAACCGTTCGCACCATCCACGGCACAAATAATGCGGGTATCAATCGCGTCTGGTGGGATTTGCGCTATGAGGCCCCGCACCAGCCGCTGCTCGTTACGCCGCCGCCCGATGCTCCGTGGGTCGAAACGAATACGCAGGGCCGCCGCATTCGCGCCTGGGACCTCGATTTGTCCTACAACGCGCCAGTCGCGCCTCCAGGGAAATACACCGTGCGCTTGACCGTGAATGGTCAAACGATGGAGCAGCCCTTGGAAGTGATCAAGGACCCGCGCTCGGCCGGAACGCCGGAAGAAATTCGCGCGCAGGTGAATTTCGGATTGCAAATTCGCGATTCCCTGGGAACGCTTGCGGGCCTCATCGGCCGCACCGAATGGATCAAGCGGCAGGTGGATGAAGATATCGCTCTGCTCGGATCGAATCCACAGCAGGCGCAGCTTGTGGCCGCGGCACGGGGTCTTGAAGAGAAAGCCACGAAAACCGAAGCGCCTATGTTCGACATCTATCTCACCGGCGCGCGCGAGGACCAATTCCGCAACCCCGACCAGTTATGGGAGTGGTTGGCCGCCCTCAACCGCGAAATCACCGAGGATAGCGCCGACTTTGCACCCACTGAGCAGCAGCTCGAAGTCTACAAAATGCTGACCGACAAGTTGAAATCGGTGCAGGCAGCGTTTGAAACGTTGAGCACCAAGGACGTGGCCGAATTCAACGGCCTGATGCAACAGAACAAGCTGGCGGGCATTTCGGTACCGCCGGTTTCGGCGTTAACGTTCGCGCCGGTCCAGCGCTCGATCTTTGGAGATTTTCCGATCGGCGCTCAGCTCCCGGAGAATCCGAACAACCCGGATAACTAGCCTCGCGTGTAGAATGTGCCAAGAAAAAAGCGCCTTGGGTCCTTAACCCAAGGCGCTTTCGCTTTATCTGTAGCGCAGCAACGTCACTCGTAGCGCAGCGCCACGATCGGATCCACCTTCGCCGCGCGCCGCGCCGGCAAATAACAAGCCAGCAGCGCCACACCGATCAGTATTGCTGACACCATCACGAACGTCGCCGGGTCGCCCGGCTTCACGCCGTAGAGCAAGGTCGCCAGCAACCGAGTCAGCGCAAACGCCGCGGCAATTCCCACCGCAGCGCCGAGCAGTGCGGGCTTCATGCCTTCGCCGACGATCATGGCCAGCACGTCACGTTTTTCGGCTCCCAGCGCCATGCGGATACCGATCTCGTTGGTGCGCTGCGCGACGCCATAGGAAATCACGCCGTAAATCCCCACAGTTGCGAGCACCAACGCGATCGCAGCGAAGAGTGCGAACAGCAACACGCTGAATCGCTGTTTCGCCACGGACGCAGCCACCACCTCATCCATCGTGAAAACGTCGGTCACTGGCACCTGTGAATCCACCGCGGCGATTTCGTGCCGCACCGCTCCGGCGAGTGACGCAGGATCGTTTACCGTCCTCACCACCAGCAGCACATCGGAATCGGTAAATTGCGTATTGGGGAGATAAACCTGCAGAGTGTGCGGTGCGTCGAGCCCGTTGTGCAAAACGTCACCCACAACGCCGACGACGGTTCTCAGTGGCCCCTTATCATCTCCGAAGCGCAGCCTCTTACCGACCGCATCCGCCACAGGCCAGAACTGGCGTGCGAAAACTTCATTGACGAGCACGACCTTCGGAGAATCCACACGATCGGTTTCGTTGAACGGACGCCCGCTCAAGAGTGGGATTCGCATTGCGCGCAGGTAGTCCGGGCTGATCGAGTAGCGGTCGGCGCTGGGATCGTCTTCCGGATTTGGCGCCGATTTGCCTTCGACGTGGATCCCGTACCGGTCCATATTTCCGCCGAGGGGAAGCTGGCTCACCACGGCCGCGGATTCCACGCCTGGCAGTGCTCGAACGCGCTCGAGGACTTGGTCAAAAAATGCGACAGCCGGCGCGTCCGCCGCCTTGGATCCCCACAAAGAAATGCCTATCGTTAGCGTATGCGAAGGTTCGAAGCCGGGTTTCACATCGAGCAAATGCGCAAAGCTTTTCATCATGAGGCCCGCGCCGGTTAGCAACACCAGTGCCAGCGCCACGTCCGCGACAACCAGAAGATCACGCAGGCGATGGCGCTCCTTTCCTGCCGTGCTCTTGCCGCCCTCTTTCAGGCTCGCGTTTAAATCAACCTTGGAAGCGCGCAGCGCCGGCGCCACGCCGAAGATCAGCCCAGTGAGCAACGAAATCCCCAGCGTGAACGCAAAAGCCCAACCATCCAGACGAATGTTTTCGATGCGCGGCAAGTCTCCCAGCCGCAGCCGTTGCACCACGGCGAGTCCGCCCTTTGCGAGCAGCAGCCCCAGCGCTCCGCCGAAAGCTGACAGGGACAAGCTTTCCGTCAGAAACTGCCGGATCATGCGCGTACGCCCAGCGCCCAGGGCGGCGCGCAAGGCCACTTCACGTTGTCTGCGCGCGCCCCAGCCGAGAAGCAAATTAGCCACATTTACGCACGCGATCAGCAGCACAAACCCCACCGACCCCAGCAGCGCCCAAAGCAGCGGCTTCACATCGCCGACGAGGTAGTCCTTCAGCGGCGTCAAAATAATCCCGGGAGCCGAGTATTCCTTAGGGTACGCGTGAAAAAGATTCTCCGAGATTTGGCTCATGTCGGCGTTTGCTTGGCTCATGGAAACGCCGTCCCTCAATCGCGCCACCGCGCGCAGGTGCCTGCAGTTGCGGCATGCATATGGAAGCGCGGCATCGTAGGCGAGCGGCGTGTAAATGTCCGCCGCTTTCCTCGGATCGAAAGAAAACACGGAAGGAAAATCGGCGGGCAAGACTCCCACAACCGTATATTGCCGGTCGCCAAGCTGAATCGGCTTGCCCACGATTCCCGGGTCACTGCCGAACCGGCGCTGCCAGAGGCTGTGGCTCAACACGACTACGAAGTTGTTCCCGCGGACGTCCTCGGAAGGCAAAAAGCCACGCCCGTATTCCGGCCGCACGCCCATGACCTCAAAGAACCGCGCGGAAGCGCGGAAGCCGATCAGGTTTTCGGCATCGCGCGAACTGATAAAGGTCGGCGTCCAGAAACTAAGCGCTGCGATCCCGGTAAACGAGCGATTGTCTTTGTTCCAGTCCATGAACGTTGGCCAGCCTGTGTTCATTCGCGAGCCGTCGGTGTCACGCTCCCAGACCATCATCAACTGGTTCTGCTTCGGAAACGGCAGTGGCCGCAGAAGCACACCGTTCACCACGCTGAAGATTGCGGTGTTCGCGCCAATGCCGAGTGCCAGGGTCAGCAGAGCCACCGCCGTGAAGCCGGGGCTGCGCCGCAGGATTCGAAGTGCGTAGCGAAGATCCCGCGCTGCCGTTTCCAGCCAGCCGATGATGTCCATGTTTCGCGTCTCCTCTTTCATCAGCGTGGAGTTGCCGAAACGTTTCTGTGCATCGTAGCGCGCTTGTTCCGGGCCCATTCCGGCGCTACGGTTGTCGTCGGCGCGCATAGCAAGATGTGATTGCAGCTCTTCGTTGACGTGGGAATCCAGTTCATCGCGCTTCCAAAGCCCCCGCAAACGATTGAAGAGAGACATCGCGCACCTTCTTTCGAAACCGGAATCATCACTCGTATCGCAGCGCGACCATCGGATCCACTCGCATGGCTCGGCGCGCTGGAATTGCGGCCGCCGCAAGAGCGATCAAGATGGTGAAGGCGGCGGCCGCCACATAGATCGAAGGATCCAGAGGGCTGACGGTCACGAGCATGGCCGAGACTGCGCGCGCAAGAAAGATTGCGCCAAACGAGCCCGCCGCGATCCCGATGAGCGCAAATCGCAAACACTGCGAGGCAATCATCCGGAGGATGTCTCTCGAGTGAGCCCCTAAGGCCATGCGGATGCCGATCTCGCGCGTACGCTGGGCCACCGAATAAGCCATAACGCCATAAAGGCCGATCGCGGCAAGCAAGAACGAGACGGCCGCGAGGGCGGTAAGCAGGATGGCGGTGACCCTCTGGCCGAAAAGCGATCCGGCAATGTAATCGCTCAGCGCTAAGGTGTCGAAGACCGGTACGGCTGCATCCACCGTTTGCGCTTGGCTGCGCAACGCCGCGATTCCCGCGTTTGTGGAGCCCGAGGTGCGGACGTAAAACGCCAACCCCATCTCGGGGCGATAGATTTGGCGTATCGGTACATAAAAATAGGGCTGCGGCTTTTCGGTGAGCCGATTCACCTTGATGTCGTCAACCACGCCGATGATGCTGAACCACATTCCCCAGCCATTCACTTTGGTTCCGATAGGCTCGTGATGCGCGATGAATCGGCGGACAAACTCGCGGCTGACCACCATCACCGGGGGATGATTGGTGTCGTCGAGCATATTGAAATCGCGCCCCGCGAGTACGGGGATTTTCATCAGGCTGAAATAGCCCGGGGCAACGAGGTTGCGATAGATCTTCATGTTCTCGCTGGGGCCGGGGACGTAACCCTGAACTTCAAGATCCTCCCAGGATCCCGCAGACACGCTCAACGGAACGTAGTCGGAATAGGTCACGGCGGTGACTCCCGGCTGAGCTTCCAATTGGCTGCGCAGGCGAAGACAGAACGCATCGGCTTGCTTCGCGTCGAACCCGGCAGCGGAAAGATTGAGGCCCGCAAGTGCGACGTGGCTCGGATCAAAACCGGGCTGAAGCGCTTTGGCGATAAAAAAGCTCTTTAGGAAAAGTCCGGCGCCGATCATCGCGATCACGGCAAGCGCCACTTCCGAAGTGACGAGGAGTCCACGCAAGCGCCGCGACTGCGCGCCGGCGGTCCCGCTCCGCCCATCTTCCTGGAGCCCTTCATTGACGTCTTTTCCGACCGCGTTGAGCACCGGAGCGAGTCCGGCGAGCGCGGCGGTCAGAAAGGCCAGCCCGGCGGAGAACCACAGAACGCCGCCATTAATCGAGGGTTGGAGCAATTGGGGCACAACAGATGCCGGCAAAAGCACACGCAACGAACCGCTCAACAACGAGGCAAGCCACACGGCCACCAGCGATCCAAGAATGGCAAGCAGCCATACCTCGGTCAAAAGTTGGCGAGCCAGCCGCGCGCGGGTCGCTCCCAGCGCAAGCCGTATGCTGAATTCCTTCCGGCGGCTTGTGGCGCGAGCCAAAAGCAAATTCGCCACATTCGCGCAGACAATCAATAACACGAGCCCGCTGGCGCCCATCAAAAGGCCCAAGGGCGCGCGCAACGAGTCCTGAATTCCATAGTGTGACTTCCACATCGGCAGCAAAGTGGCGCTCATGCCCTCGTTTGTATCCGCGTCCGCCTTGGCCATGCGCCCGGCGAGAGAGGCAATATCCGCACGCGCCTGTTCGATCCGAACGCCCGGCGCCAGGCGAGCGAGCACGCGAAACATTCTGGTTTTTCGATCCCGTAACATCCATGTGCCCGTGGAGGTCAGCTCACCTTGCATCGTGGCCGGTACCCACATGTCGAAAGACAAGCCGGGCATCGAACCATGAAAGGTTCCCGGAGCGACACCAATGATGGTGAAGGACTGTTGGTTAACGCGGAGGGTCGTTCCAATCGCAGAGCGATCGGAGTGGAACCGGCTTTTCCAGAAGGAGTCGCTGATCACGACGACGGGATGCGCGTTCTGCGTTTCGTCGCGTTCAGCGTCGTCGAAAAATCGGCCGAACTCCGGCCGCACCCGGAGGAGATCGAAGAAATTTCCCGAAACGAGTTCACCCCAAGCGCGCTCGACATAAATATTGTTGCCGACCGCAAGCGCAATGGGCTGCGCCACGCTCATGGATTCGATCAACTTCGTATTGTCCCGAAAATCGCGAAAATCCAGATACGAGGTCGGCACCCATTCCCCCGAGGGCGCGAGCGATTCGAGCGCTACCACGTTCTGCGGATCGCCGGCGCCGGGAAGGGGGTTGAGGAGCGTCGCGTCAATCCAACTGAAAATAGTGCTGTTCGCGCCGATGCCGATGGCGAGCGTCAGGACAGCAATTGCGGTAAAGACGGGCGATTTTCGCAGCATGCGGCCGGCATAACGAAGGTCTTGCGCTGCGGTTTCCAGCCAGCGGATCAGGTCCATTTGTCGAGTGTCTTCTTTCAGCAGCGTGGAATTGCCAAAACGTCTCCGCGCATCGTATTGGGCCTCTTGCGTATTCATGCCGGCGGCGACGTTGTCATCCATGCGCATCGCCATGTGCGAACGCAACTCTTCATTGAGGTCCGCGTCCAATTGATCCCGGCGCCACAAGCTACGCAATCGCGTAAACAAAGACATCGCTCACCTTCCTTACGCCAACTGAATGACCGCTGCCACGGCCTGCGTCAGCATGGCCCAGTTCTTCTCTTCTTCGGCAAGTTGCTTTCTCCCCGCCGCCGTCAGCCGGTAATAGCGGGCGCGCCGATTGTTCTCAGAGACGCCCCATTCGGCGCCAATCCAGCCGTCCTGCTCCATACGGTGCAGGGCCGGATAGAGCGAACCCTCTTCCACGCGCAAAAAGTCATTTGAAACCTGCTGGATACGCAGCGTGATGCCATATCCATGCATCGGCCCCCGCTCGAGGGTCTTTAGCACCAACAGCGCCAGCGTTCCCTGCAACACATCATTCTTAGCCTTGGCCACAACGACTCCTATAGATAGCTATAGGTATAGACGAGGGAAGAAGCCCAAATGTCACAGGTAATCCCCAGAATCTTTCGACCGTCGAAACAAAGGCCGGGGCACTCGCCCGCTGCAGGTAAAGGCGAACTGTCTGTTATTATTGTGATCTCGCAAATACTGCGGGGTTTCTGGTCTGTCGGGTCTTGTTTGTTCTCATATATTTACCATGGCTGAGGTGTTCCTGAAGCGCACTCACTTGCCGGTCTCGGCCGAGCGCGTTTACCAGTGGCATATTGAGCCGGGCGCGCTGGAAAAACTTATGCCGCCGTGGGAGCCCGCTCGGGTGACTGAGCGCACCGGCGGCACAGACCAGATTGGTTCGCGCGTGGTGATTTCCGTAAGAGTCGGCCCGTTGCACAGAACCTGGACCTCTATGCATACTGCCTGTGAGCCCGGCCGGATGTTTCGTGACGAGCAGGTGTCCGGGCCATTCGCGCAATGGGTGCATACCCACAGTTTCATCCCTGACGGCGCGAATGCGAGTTGGCTCGAGGACCGCATCGAATATAAGCTTCCACTGGGCTGGCTTGGACGGATCGCCGCCGGCGGTTACGTCAGGCGAAAACTGGAGCGCATGTTTGAATACCGGCATCGCATCACCTCGCAGGCACTGAACGGGCGCGCAGGGGAAACACCACAATGAAGGAAGTGATTCGAGTCGTCCTGCTGATTCAAGGCGCCGAGGAGGCTCGCCTCCGGAAGCCTTTTGAGGAACTCGCGCAAGCGTTGCGCAACGAACTCGGTAAGGATCGTGTTCGGCTGGCCTATCTGAAATTTGCTTCCCCCAGTTTGGCCGAGGTAGCCGAAGAAGCGGCAAACGATGGCGTGACGCGCCTGCGTATTCTTCCGCTATTTCTCGAGCCGGGAGGTCCGCTCGAGCGCGAAATTCCGGAGCAGGCAGCCGTCGTGCGCGGGCCAGACGCCGCAGATCACCATCGAACTGTTGCGCTCGGTGGGAGAGCATCCAAGAATGCGCACCCTATTACATGCGTTGGCTCGCGAGGCAGCCAACTTCTAGACCCTCCGTGTGACGCCTGAATTCGCGCAGTGCTCTTGCGTCACCGTGACTCCCAAGCCTCACCCGTTTCCGCCGGTTCGCCGAGTTGGTGTACATTGAGATGTGGCTCGATTACTTCGGGAACAGTCATGAATCCAGTCAAGTCCGCGCCCCTAACACAGAATGCGGGAGAATCTTCTCCGCCGCGCGAATCTCTTACGATTACCGATAACCGCACCGGCAAGACCTACGAGACCCCCATCTCTCATGGCACGATCAAGGCCCTTGATCTCCGCCAGATCAAAGCCGGCCCGGACGATTTTGGCCTGATGTGCTACGACCCGGCGTTCAACAACACGGCTTCGTGCACCAGCCGCATCACTTTCATTGACGGTGACAAGGGCATCCTTCGCTATCGCGGTTATCCGATCGAGGAGCTCGCGCAGAAGAGCACTTATCTCGAGACCGCCTATCTCATCCTCCACGGCGAATTGCCGACGAAGGAACAGCTCGCGGACTGGGCTTATCACATCACGCACCACACCTTCATCCACGAGAGTATCAAGAAATTTCTGGATGGTTTTCACTACGACGCCCATCCCATGGGCATGATGATTTCGACGATTGCCGCGCTCTCCACTTTTTATCCGGATGCGAAAGACATTTTCAATGCGGAATCGCGCCGCAAGCAGACCTGGCGGCTAATCGGGAAAATGCCCACGCTCGCCGCCTTCGCGTATCGCCACAGCCTGGGCATGCCTTACGCTTATCCCGACAACGAACTCAGCTATCCGGGAAACTTTCTGAACATGCTATTCCGGACCACCGAGCTGAAATACCGGCCCACTCCCTCGCTCGAGCGCGCGCTCGATATTCTCTTTATCTTGCACGCCGATCACGAACAGAATTGTTCGGCCAGCGCCATGCGCAACGTCGGTAGTTCGCATGCCGACCCGTTTTCCGCCACGGCTGCGGCCACTGCGGCTCTCTACGGCCCTTTGCATGGCGGTGCGAACGAAGAAGTCCTGCGCATGCTGATGGAAATTGGCTCGTTGGCAAACGTGCCCAATTATTTGAAGCGCGTAAAAGCGGGCGAAGTAAAGCTGATGGGCTTCGGCCACCGCATTTACAAGAACTACGATCCGCGCGCCCGCATCATCAAAGGCGTGGCCTACGAAGTATTTGACGTAATGGGGAAGAATCCGCTGCTCGAGATTGCGCTCGAATGCGAACGCATTGCACTCGAGGACGATTACTTCGTCACGCGCAAGCTCTATCCAAACGTGGACTTCTACACCGGACTGATCTATCAGTCCATGGGCTTCCCCATGACCATGTTCCCGGTGCTCTTTGCTATCCCGCGCACATCCGGCTGGATTGCTCAGTGGCAAGAAATGCTGCTCGATTCCGAGCAGAAAATCGCTCGGCCTCGGCAGGTCTATCTCGGCTACGGCGAGCGCAGCTACGTGCCGGTGGATCAGCGCGGCTGATCTCCGGCGCGGTCCTGCGGCCGTAGTGAAGCTAACGGCGCGCACTGTTTCTTTCCGTTTGACTTCCCGGCCAAACCGGCCAGAATAGCTTTACCCCTTCCTAGAGCCCGGTTGTTTTGAACCTGGCCTTCACAAAAACACAATTGTACGGACCGCGGGCCCCTGATCGTGTTGCTCGCGATCGCCTGCCGGCGCCGTAATCATTCGCCCTTCGATCTCTGGAGCCGACAATGGAGAACCTCGAAAAACTCGCAACAGCACGGCGCATCCTCATCGTCGAGCACGATGCCGCGGATGCGGAGCTTTGCCGCCACGTCTTGCAGAAGGCTAACCATTATTTGCAAATTGACATGGCGGCCAGCCGGGACGATTACCTCGCGCGCATCCGCGAGACACCTTATGACGCCGTGCTTTCCGACTATCGCATGCCCGGCTGGTCCGGTCTCGACGCACTCGAGATGCTTCGGCGTGAGGGAAAAGAAACGCCTTTTCTTCTTGTCACCGGCGCGCTTGGCGACGAAACGGCCGTAGAATGCATGAAAAAAGGCGTTGCCGATTATGTCTTGAAGGAGCGGCTCGCCCGCCTGCCGATGGCCATCGAGCGCGCCATCGGTGAAGAGCATCTCCGCGAGGATAGCGTCCGCGCGGAGAAGCTCCAGCGATTGAGTGAAACCGGTCTACAGCTCCTGTTCGCCAGCCATCCTCTTCCGATGTATGTCTACGATTTGAAGAGCTTCAAGTTCCTCCGGGTAAACGATGCTGCGGTCGCGTTCTATGGGTTTTCCCAGGAGGAATTCTGCCGGCTGACCCTGCTGGATATTCGAGCTGAGGGAACATCCTCGACGCCTGATCGCGGCGATCACGCCGATTCGGAGCCGCAATGGTTTTCCGGTGAATGGCGCCATTGCAAGAAGGATGGCTCCGTCGTGGACGTGCAAACCGTGCGCCACCTGATTCATTTCGGCGGGCACGAGGCGGGCCTCGGCGTCGTGCAGGACATCACCGCGCGCAAGAGCGACGAAAGGGAGATTGTCGTGTCGCGCCCACCAGCAATCGGCCCTCGCTGAATTGAGTCAGCGGGCATTCGAAGGATTGGAACTCGACAAAGATTTTCACGAGGCCGCACGGACGGTCGCCCGCACCCTCAGCGTGGATTTTGCGGATGTCTTGGAGTGGATGCCTGCCGAGAACATCTTGTCTTTCGCGCCGGCGTCTCCCCGGCCGAGCCGGCGCGTCCGGTAAGGCTCAGTGACGGCAACAATTCTCAGGCAGGATACACGCTGCTGTGCGGCGGCCCGGTCATCGTCGAGGACTTGCGTCTCGAGACGCGTTTTCAAGCGCCGTTGCTTGCGGAGCGGAACGTCATCAGCGGCGTCACCGTCGCGATTCCCGGCGCCGAGCATCCGTTCGGGGTTCTCGCGGCGCACTCGAAGACTCAGCGCAGCTTCTTCCCGCACGAAGTGCAATTTCTGCAGGCAATCGTGCACTTCCTGGCCACAGCTATACAGAAGATGCGCGCGGAAGAGGCTCTGCAACATTCCGAGATGCGCTATCGCGAACTGGTTGAAAACGCCACCTACGGCATCTATCGCGCCTCGATCGGCGGAGAGTTTTTGCAGTTAAACCCGGCGCTCGTACGCATTCTCGGCTATGCCTCCAAGCAGGAGCTGATCAACAGCCGGCGAACTCCATCTATCGGAATCCACAAGATGCCGGCCTGCTGCTGGAGGAGTACTGTCGCACCGGCCGGGTAGACGGCGTCCAGGTCGAATGGAATCGCAAGGATGGCTCGTTCACCACTGTGCGCCTTTCCGGCCGCGCCGTGCTCGGCGATGCGGGCAATCCCGAAGGCCTCGAGATCATCGTCGAAGACGTGGCCGAGCGCAGCGCCCTCGAAAATCAGCTTCGCCAGGCGCAGAAGTTTGAAGCCATCGGCCAATTGGCCGGCGGGATCGCGCACGATTTTAACAATGTGATAGGCGCCATCATGGGTTGGGCGGAACTCGGCGCCGAACAAGCGCCTGGGCAAACGCGCGTTCAGACGTATTTTGTCAAGATTGGCGAACAAGCCGCCCGCGCCGCGGGGCTCACCCGGCAGTTGCTTGCCTTCGCGCGGCGCCAGATTCTTGAGCCACAGAACATTGACGTAAACAATATCGTCGCGGGTCTCCTCAGTCTGCTTGAAAAGGTGATCGGCAAGAACGTTGAGATTGAGACGCGCCTCAAGCCAGGTTTGGCAACGGTGCGCGCCGACCCCACCCAACTCGAGCAGGTCTTGCTCAATCTTTGTGTCAATGCCCGCGACGCCATGCCAAAAGGCGGCCGGCTCTCCATCGAAACGGGCAACATCAACATCAGTGGCGACGTGTCCCGCCTCTTTCCTGGCTTGGCTCCCGGAAGTTACGCCGAACTCGTTGTCACCGACACTGGCACCGGCATGGACGCCGCCACGCGCGACCGCATTTTCGAACCGTTCTTTACTACGAAAGAGCCTGGAAAAGGCACCGGTCTCGGATTGGCCACGGTCTTCGGCATCATCAAGCAGCACAACGGCCATATTCAGGTGGAAAGCGAACTGGGCAAGGGCACGACATTTCGCTTGTTCCTTCCGGCGGTGCGGCAGGGAGTCTCTCCTGCGGCTCCAGCTCCACCCACAACGAGCCATGCAGAAGCGCTTCGCGGCGGTTCGGAAACCTTGTTGCTTGCCGAGGACCATGAAGGCCTTCGCGAGATTGCCCGAGTTGCCCTCGAGCGCCGTGGCTACCACGTCCTCGTGGCGGCGGATGGCGAAGAAGCCGCGCGCATCTTCCGCGAGCATTCCGGCGAAATCGCGCTTGCCATCCTGGACATCGTGATGCCGCGCCTGGGGGGCCTTGAGGCCGCTGCTGTGCTTCGCGGAATCCATCCCGGTCTTCCGGTGATTTTTACCACCGGATACAGCGCCGATGTGGCCGCTCTGGCCGACGCTGTCGGAAAAGGAGAGGTCGTTTTGAACAAGCCCTACGAACCGGTGATTTTGGCGGGCAAAATTCGGGAATTGCTGGATCGCACCGCCGGCCAGCCGGCCGTATTTGCGCAAGAATCGGCGTCCCGCAGGCGGCCACAAGGTGCTTGACATGCGTCGCGCCAGTATGTTATTTCCACTATCAAGAACGTGTAGCCGCGAGTGGGCACTGCCTGAAGGCAACCAACAGTGCTCTGAGGAGCGAGTTTAGCGAAGCCGCATTTTGGGCATATACGAGTTTTTTCCGGCAACACCCCACCCCACCCCGGGAGGTGAAAATCGCCTGATTTTCACCTCCTTTTTATTTTCCTCGTCGATTTCGAACAGCATTCCCCAGCGCAACCTTTAAACGAATCAATACGGAATGGATAATTTGGCGAGACGATTGGTGCGTGGTTTCTAGCTTACGGTCGCGTGCGCAACCGGACCTTCCGTCGAGCCGGGCTTGCTTGCCCTCTTGTCAACGTAGAGCAGCCGGTCCGCTCGTTCGAGAAATTGCTCTGGCGATTCGCCCGGCTCGTAGGCGACCCATCCCGCCGCAAAACCCACCGAGAGCGCCAGCGTTTCGTGGCGGACATCAATCGAGCGCAGCCGGTCAATCATCACTTGCACCTGCTCGAGGGGGCATTCCGGCAGAATGGCGAGGAATTCGTCGCCGCCCATGCGCACGGCGAAATCCGAAACGCGGAGCGCGGCGAGGAGCCGTTTCCCGAATTCGCGGAGCACCTCATCTCCAGCCGGATGGCCGTATTGATCGTTGATCTGTTTGAAGTTATTCACGTCGAAGGCAATCACCGTAAGATGGTGCCCGTATCGCTGCGAGCGCGCCGCTTCGGCTGCCAGCCGCTGCTCCGCGAAACGTCGGTTATAAAGGCCCGTCAACGGGTCAATCGTCGCCAACCGGTGAAACTCCTCGGCGCGCAAACGCAGGCGGCCCATCACTTCGAGCTGTTCGGAAAACTGCCGCCGCAACTTCTTGATTTGCCATTGTTGATAAATCGAGTATGTATTGAAGATCAGCACCAACCCCACGAGCCCGCGCACCGCCTCGTTCATGCTGTATTGCAAAAGCGGGTCTTCCCTCTTGAGGAGGTCGGGAAAGCTGAGCGAGACCACCGCGAACGTCAGCAGCAGCATCACGATGATGGCCACGATCCACAGCCACCAATCGCGTCGCTCGAGTTTGCGAAGATTCGCCTGGATTTCCTCCAGGCGGTTCTCCGCGGGTATTTCCAACGGCGTCAACTGGTTATTCATTTTTTGTTTTGTGCCGGGTCCGAAAATGCTTATAGGGCTAATTATACAAGCGGCCACGGCGCGCGTTTGAAGGAAAACGTAAGTGTTACTGTTTGCCGATTAGGCGCAAAGCGTACTAGCCCGGACCACGCTCCCGCGGGCGCAGGCCGGAGCGCGTGCCGGAATGCCTTCAACCCTCGCGCGAGGCCGCGCCCGGCGTATAATGCTCGGCGGCGTCGAACGGCAACGCTTGTCCGTGGGTTCCGGGCATCGTGTCAGGAGATTCCGTGAAACTTGAAATTGATACGCACTCGCAGGGTGACATCATGATTGTGGAACCTCGCGGCCGGGCTACCCTCGGTGAGAACAGCGAGGTGCTGGACCACGAACTCCAGCGCTTGGCCGGCGACGGATGGAAGAAAATCTTAGTGAATCTCAGCGGTCTCATTCAGATGGATAGCTCTGGCATCAGCGCCCTGGTACGACAATGCACTGGCTTGACGCGCTCAGGTGGCAGCCTCCGCCTCGTATGTCCTCCGGGCCGCGTGCGCGATGCGCTTAGCGTGACGCGCCTGCTCGAAGCCATCCCGACATATGACAATCTTCCCGCTGCTCTCGAAGGCTTTCGCTCATAGAACCGCCAATGGTGTCGCACGCCGCATCATCATTTGCCGATTCGATCCTGGGGGAAGATTCTGAGAGGGCTGAGGCGTATACAGGGCGGGAGCAAATTCGCTCACGAATTCTTCCGCAGCTCCGCCAGAACCAGCTTTGCCAGATCGCGCAGCGTCTCAAATACGCCCAGGCCGTTGACCGCCACCGCTTCAAGCACCGGCTCCCCTTTGCGCTGGAGCTTATCCTTCAGTTCTTCCACCGGCAGAATGTCCGGCAGATCGCGCTTATTGAGCTGCAAAGCGTAGGGAATTTTTTCGAAACGACAGGCCGTGCTCTTTCAAGTGCTCCTGCAGGTTTTCCAGCGTTTCTAGATTCGCATCCATGCGCTCTTCCTGCGAATCGGCCACGAAAACCACGCCATCGGCGCCCTTCAAAATCAGTTTCCGGCTGGCTTCGTAAAACACCTGCCCCGGAACCGTGTAAAGATGCAGGCGTGTTTTGAATCCTCGCACCGTCCCAGATCAATCGGCAGAAAATCGAAAAAGAGCGTTCGGTCGGTCTCCGTCGCCAGCGAAATCATCTTGCCTTTTTGATTCGATCCCGTGTGATCGTAAATCCATTGCAGGTTTGCCGTTTTTCCGCCGAGTCCGGGTCCGTAGTAGACCAGCTTGCAGTTGATTTCGCGGGCAGGGAAATTGATAAAAGGCACGGAATCTCCGGATAAATTTCTGCGAACCACTTATAGCACACGCTTTCCAGAGCGGCCAACGTGGAAGCGCCGCAAGTTTCGGAAATAGAACGTGCTCCGAGCAGTCAAGCGGACGCCCGGAGCGCCCCATCACGCGATATGCTGGCAAAAGTCGCCCCGTTGACCCGTTTGGGCACCTCTGCTAGCATGCACCTATGGCTCGAGCCAAGAAGCGCCCGAAGCACCGCATCGCGCGTACCCCCGCCGCTGCCGCAGGTCGTGCTAAACTCATGAAAGCAAAGATGGTTAAGAAGCCAGAGCCATCCCGCGCTCCGGCGATTGATCTGATGGATCCCCGCGTCCAGCAGCAGCTCAGCCAGTATGAAGAAGCCGTCCGTAGCTTTCAGCAGCAGAAGTTCCTCAAAGCCAAGGAACTACTGGAAAAGGTGGCCGCCGGACCCAGCAAGGAGCTCGCCGACCGCGCCCAGGTGCACATCCGCGTCTGCGATCAGCGCATCAATAGGGCGCCCGGCGCTTCCGTCCGCTCGCCCGATGAACATTACCAGCAGGGCGTCGCCATGATGAATCTCGGCCGCTGGGACGAGGCTCGCGAGCACCTGCAGCGCGCCCGCAAACTGGCGCCGAAGGCAGACCACGTCCTTTACGCCATGGCCGCTCTCGATTGCCTGACCGGCGAAGCCGATGCGGCCATGCAGAATCTCAAGCTCGCCATCGAGCTGCGGCCTGAGAATCGGTATCACGCGCGCAATGACGAAGATTTTGCGTTTCTTCAGGAAGACCCCCGATTCACCGAACTGCTCTACCCGGAGCGCGAAAACGCCGGCGGTTAACCACTCTCTCGAAGCGTATCGGATTTGAAAAAGCACAGCCCATCCCAGGCAAACCAGGGTCGCATCGTAGTCGTGGGCGGAGGTACCGGCCTTTCCACGCTGCTGCGCGGTCTGAAGCAATATGTGCGGCGCCCGCAGGAAGATGGCCGTTATCCGATCGCCGATCTCGTCGCTCTCGTCACCGTCACCGACGACGGCGGCAGCTCCGGCCGCCTGCGCCGCGATTACCGCATTCTTCCTCCGGGTGACATCCGCAATTGCATGGTTGCGCTTTCCGACGACGAAGCACTGATGAGCCATCTGTTTCAATACCGTTTTGACGCAGGGCGCGGTCTCCGCGGGCACAGCTTCGGCAATTTGTTTCTCACCGCGCTCACCAGCGTCACAGGAGATTTTGCCGACGCCGTGCGCCTGAGCGGGCAAGTCCTGGCGATTCGCGGGCGGATTTTCCCCGCAACAACAAAGAACATTTCGCTCGAAGCGGTGATGGAAAGCGGCCGCGTCGTTCACGGTGAAACCCGCATCGCCGAAAGCTCGCGGCCGCATCGCTCGCGTGCGGCTTTCTCCCAGGCGCGCCAAGCCTTTATCCGAGGCCCTCGAAGCCATCAAGCACGCGAGCCTCATCGTTCTTGGTCCTGGCTCCCTCTACACCAGCGTCATTCCCAATCTGTTGATTTCAGGCGTGGCGGACGCGATCGCCAAATCCCGCGCGGCCTGCGTGTACATCAACAATCTAATGACGCAGCCGGGAGAGACTCCGGCTACACCGCCGCCGATCATATTCGCGCGATTTACAAGCACACGGGCAAGCGAATCATCGATTGGGTCCTCGTGAATCGTCAAAAGCCTTCGCCGACTCTCGCCCGCCGCTATCGCGTGCAGGGCGCCGAACCCGTCCAGCGCGGACGTACAAGAATTGCAGCGCCTCGGCGTGCGCTGCGTTTTCGACGACCTTCTCGATGAGCACAGCGTCGTGCGCCACAATCCGGCCCGCCTGGCGCGGCTCTTGATCGAAGAATTCATCGAACACCGCCCGCCACGCTAACCTTCTCTGGTAACTTTTCGGTATCCGGACGGTGCCCCGCGTTTGTTGCGTGCCTGTAGGCAGGCTCGTATACTTGCCGTCGCTGCCCGGACCGGCAGCCACGCGCGCTCCTGGCCGGGGTGACGGAGTTGCGCTGCGCACCGGCTCCATTCCAGCGGTCCTGAGGGGGAATCCATGGTCACAGCCGCGCCCGATAACGAATTCAACGTCTACGAAGCCGCCGAAGCGCGCTTCGAAGTGGCTGCCAAGCGTCTGGGTCTCGAAGAAGGCCTGTACCGCTACATGAAGTACCCCAACAAGGAGATTACGGTGTACATCCCGGTGACGCTCGATAACGGGCACATGGAAGTTTTCATCGGCTACCGCGTCCATCACTCCATCGTGCGCGGGCCGTGCAAGGGTGGCATCCGCTTCGCTCCCAACGTGACTCTCGACGAAGTTCGCGCGCTTTCCGCCTGGATGACGTGGAAATGCGCCGTCGTTAACATTCCTTTTGGCGGCGCGAAGGGTGGCGTGATCTGCGATCCTGCCAAACTTTCCATGGGCGAAATCGAGCGCATCACTCGCCGCTATACCGCGGAGATCATCGAGTTTATCGGGCCCGAGCGCGACGTTCCCGCTCCGGATCTGGGCACCAACGAGCAGACCATGGCCTGGGTCATGGACACCTACTCGATGCACATGCGCCACACCACCACGGCCGTCGTCACCGGCAAACCGCTCGCGCTCGGCGGCTCGCGCGGCCGCAAGGAAGCCACCGGCCGCGGCCTGATGATCGCCTGCGAACGCGGCCATCGCCAAGCTCGGCATGAAGCGCGAGCAAACACGCGTCATCGTTCAGGGCTTCGGCAACGTCGGCTCGATGGGCGCAATGCTCATGCACGAAGCGGGCTACAAAATCGTCGGCGTCGCCGATATCCACGGCGCGCTCTACAACGAAAAAGGCTTCGACATCCCCAAGCTGATCGACTGGTGCTACACGCAGCGCAAGCCGCTGCCGGAATTTCCCGCCGGCGGCACGAAAATGACCGCGCAGGAAGTTCTTTTCCAGCCGTGCGACATCTGTGGTTCCCGCCGCCATCGAGAATCAGATCACCACGCAGAACGCAAATCGCGTGCAGGCCCGCATTCTCTGCGAAGGCGCCAACGGTCCCACCACCGCCGCGGCCGATGCGATCATTGATAGCAAGGGAATCTTCGTCATCCCGGACATTCTCGCCAATGCCGGCGGCGTCACCGTCAGCTATTTCGAATGGGTGCAGGACCGCCAGGGATTTTTCTGGCGCGAAAGCGAAGTGAACGAGCGCTTAAAGGACATCATGGAGCATTCCTTCGACGAAGTAGTGCGTTACTCTGAAGCGCACGGCGTCAACAACCGCATCGCCGCCTACATCCTGGCGATTGACCGTGTCGCCACGGCCCTAAAGCAGCGCGGCATCTACGCCTGACGCGTCGTCTGCGCCAATGCTCTTGCGTCATTCTGCCGCGCGCCGTTTGCGCCGAAGAATCTGTGTAAGAGCCCCGCCCCGCATTTCGCAATTTTGAAGAAGCATTCCGGCACAATTTCGTCGCAGAATATCGCGCGCGCACGGAGATGCGCCAGGAGAAACCGAATGCCATCGCTAAAGATCAGCCATATCATGTTGGGAGTTCAGGACGTCCAGCGCTCGATCGCTTTCTATCGCGATGTCCTCGGGCTGCCGTTGCAAGCCCAGCACGAAAGTTTCGCGTTTTTCGATGCGGGTGGCTGCACGCTGGCATTGAGTGAAGGCCTCGGCTCCTCGAAACCGACGCGCGCCGGCGCCACCGAAGTTGTTTTCGGCGTGGACGACGTCCGCGCCAACTATGAAGCCCTGCGCACCAAGGGCGTGACGTTCATTAACGAGCCGCGCGCCGTCACCGGTCCGATGTTCGCCGTAAATTTCACCGACCCCGACGGCCATAGCCTCTCCCTCTTCGGCCCCGAGCGCAAATCCTGAGCATACCCGCGGGAGAACGCGCGTCTTTCTCCGCGCCATCGTTGACACGCCGCTACCGCTGCTAAATAATGGCTTCGCCAAAGATTCGCCTGCGAACGCAACTCGCGCCGCAGCCCATGCGAAAATGATCGCCCAACTCCACGGTACGCTTCTCGACAAGCGCCCCAATCAGGTGATGATTGACGTGCACGGCGTGGGCTACCAAGTGCAGATTCCCTTTTCCACCTATGGCGGCCTGGGCGATCTGCACGGCGAAGTCACGCTGCTGATTCACACGCACCTCCGCGAGGACGGCATTTCTCTCTACGGGTTTCTCAGCTCGCGCGAAAAGCAATGCTTCGAGCTGCTGATTTCGGCTTCCGGCGTGGGTCCTTCGCTCGCCATGAAGATTCTTTCGGGCATGAACGTGGAAGATCTCGTGCCCGCCGTTCGCAGCGGCGATTTGGCGGCGCTGGTGAAAATTCCCGGCGTTGGCAAGAAGACAGCGGAGCGCATCGTCGTCGAGCTGCGCGATAAACTCGCCGCCATGGAAGCGCACGAGCCTGCGCGCGCAGCCTCGCCCGGCGGCCCGGCGGAAGATGTGATCTCGGCGCTCGTAAATCTTGGGTTACGAGCAGCGCGTCGCGGAAGCTACAGTGAAGGAAATACGAGCTGCGGGCGCGGCGAAGAATTTCGACGCTCTGCTCAAGAGCGCGCTGCAAAAGCTTTCTGGCCCCGAGCGCATCGCCCGCTCCGCGCGCTAGTGTGCTAGAACCCTGGTGTGCTAGAACATTTATGAACGCGATGAAGCCGACTCCGAGAATGGATAAGCCGCCGCAGCGCGTCACCTCCGGCCAAGCCTATGACGAGGACGCGCGGATCGAAATCAGCGTCCGCCCCAAGCGCCTCGCGGACTACATCGGCCAATCGCGCGTAAAAGAAAATCTCTCCATTTTCATCGAGGCCGCACGCACGCGCGGCGAGGCGCTCGATCACGTTCTGCTCTACGGCCCGCCCGGCCTCGGCAAGACCACCCTCGCGCAGATCATCGCCAACGAGCTGGGCGTCGCGATCAAGACCAGCTCCGGCCCAATGCTCGAACGCAAGGGCGATCTCACCGCCGTGCTTACCGCGCTCGAACAGCGTGAAGTTTTCTTTCTCGATGAAATTCATCGCCTGATGCCTCCGGTCGAGGAAGTCCTCTATCCCGCGATGGAGGATTATCGCATCGACTTGATCATCGGACAGGGACCCGGCGCGCGCATCCATCCATTCCAATTGAACCGCTTCACGCTGATCGGCGCGACCACGCGCGCGGGACTTGTGACCGCGCCCCTGCGGTCGCGCTTCGGCATCGTGCACCGCCTCGATTTTTACGAGCCCGCGGACCTGGTTCAGATTGTCGAGCGCTCGGCCGGAATTCTGGGCATCGTCATCGATCCTGAGGGAGCCATGGAAATTGCGCGCCGTAGCCGCGGCACGCCGCGCGTTGCAAATCGTCTGCTGCGCCGCGCCCGCGATTTTGCGCAAGTTCGCGCCGCAGGCGAAATCACCTGCGAGGTCGCGCGGGAATCGCTCCAGATGCTCGGCGTGGATGAGCACGGGCTCGACGAAACCGACCGCAATCTCATGCTCACCATCCTGCAGAAATATTCCGGCGGTCCCGTAGGACTCAACACCATCGCCGCTTCGATGAGCGAAGAGGAAGACGCGATCGAGGAAATTTACGAGCCTTACCTGATGCAGCTTGGTTTGCTCGACCGCACGCAGCGCGGCCGCGTGGCCACCGCGCTCGCCTACAAACATTTCGGCATGGAAATTCCTCGCCGCCAGCAGCCTCTTTTTTAGCAGCGAAATTCCGCATGGCCGGCCACACGGTTTATCTCTCGCTCGGCTCGAATCTTGGCGATCGCCGCGCGCAAATGGAAGACGCGCTCGCGCGTTTGGAAACGGAGCGCGTGCGCATCGTGAAGCGTTCATCGCTCTATGAAACCGAGCCTGTAGAAGTCACGGACCAGCCCTGGTTCCTCAATTGCGCGGTCGAAGCGCAAACGGAGCTCGCGCCACGCGAACTGCTCGACGCGATTGATCGCATCGAGCAGCAGCTCGGCCGGGAACGTGCCATCGCTCGCGGCCCTCGCACCATTGATATTGACGTGTTGCTCTATGACGCGATCACCCTTCACACGCCGCAGCTCGAGATTCCGCATCCGCGCATGGCGCAGCGCCGCTTCGTGCTCGTTCCGTTTGCGGAAATCGCGCCATCGCTTCTGCACCCACTTCGCAGCGCACCATCGCCGATCTCCTGGCCGCATGCGAGGATCGCAGCGAAGTCCGGCTCTGGCAAAGCTAGCTCGAGCGGTGAATCTTCAGCCAGTGAAGATTCGCCATGTTCGGCTTGAGCGCGTCCAGCGCGATTTCCGCATAGCGGCCTTTCGAAACTTCCCGCCAGCGGTAAACACTCGGCTCGGTCTCGGCGTTCTCGCGCCCTGCCAGCGGCTTCAGGAATTCGCGCGCATCCTCAACAGAGACCTGCTCGCGCGTTTGCGGACGCGCCAGCGCCTCGACGGCATAGCTGCGCAGAAGTTTCGGCCAGTAGCGTTCGAAGAGTTCCGGCGACGCGAAGACGTCGCTCCACGCCACCTCGCCGCCATACGCGACCACGACCCCAACGATGCGCTCGCCCTTCAGATTCGCGGCCGCGCGCTCGAATCTCCGCTGCGCCTCTTCTACGAATGAATCGAGCGGCACGCCCAGGCTCTTCGAGGTATAGATCTTCTGGTAGGCCTCGGTCGGCGCTGCCTCAGCCATTGCCGCATGCACACGATCTTGGGAGAGTGGCGCGGGCGCAACCGTGCGCACCGCACCGTCCACATTCGGCACAGCACCGGCGGTACCGCCAACGCTCGCGTTGAACGTCGAACCGCTGCGCACTGCGGACCACACTTCGCTCTGCTTCTGCTCCACCGCCGCCGCTTCGCGCACGCTCGGGTGCACCATGATGTTGCCCGCCGCAAACTGCACGCCGGACGACCAGCGCCCGTGCTCGACGCAGAATACATCGAGCGGCAAGGGCGCCGCGCCCGCCGGGACGATGCGGTCCTTGGCGATGATGCGGTCTTGTTTGCCGCCACTGACGAGCTCCCCGGCGAGCAGCAGCAGCAGTTTCTTGCCGCGATTGACGAGCACGAGCTGGTTCACCGACGCGCCCTGCGATTGAGGATATTGCGGTATGGCCGCCCCGTCGCCGCGCGATCTTCGCAGCACGTCGGCCCCCTGTTCCGTGACCATTACATCGCCTGAGGTCAGCCCCTCATCAAGGGTGATGAAGCCGGAAGTGTCGGATTTCTCGGCGGCGATCACCGGAAATATCGTGAGGTTCTCGTATGTGACCGGCGCCGCGAGCCGCCATCCATCGGCCGCCGCGGTTTGCGCCGCGCCCCCGCCCGCCGTTAATGCTGCAACACCTGCGCCAGCCACCGCCAGTGCCGCCACCATCGCGCCAAACAGATTGCCTCGTTGCATCGTTCCTCCTCGCACGCGCGCCTTGCTTGCGAGCGCGCCTGCTCTCATCCTTTGAACGAACTCGCGGCGATTCCTTGCAGCGGAAAAATAAGGAAATCCTTCAGGGTGGTGTCATCAGACTCGGGGGCGGAGGCCTTCTGGCTCCGTGCAGATGAACAGAGCTTTACCAACGATCAATATTTGTAGGACGCCGCTTGCCGCGCCCGGTCCGCTCAAAGGCGATTCGTGGGTCGGGCGCCGGATTTTTGGGGATTGCAATCCAACGTGGGGCGGAACAAGTCCTAAAAGCCGGTTTCCGGATTCTTTTTCTTCTTTTTCTCGCGTTCTTCGGTCTCTTGGCGCTCGAAGTCCGCCATCTCTTCCTCGGTCATCATGTAATCCTCGCGTGACGCGAACATCGTATTGCGCTTGTTATCGAGCCGGCTGGTGCGCGGGCCAAGCGGCCGCGGATCGCTGCGCTGCTCCCGCTGCACTTGCCGCATGGGCTTCTTCAGCGCTCCGGTTTCCATCAGTAGGTCGCTGACTCTCTCGAGGAAATCGTGCAGGTGGAAGGGTTTCAGCAGGAAGGGAAGGCCCAGCCGCTCGAGCTCCGGCTGCGCTTCCGCTGTCGCGGCCGACGGTACCAGGAACAGGACGCGCGCCGCAGCGTGGCTTCCTTCATCGATCGGCGCCAGCGCCAGGTCGCAGAGTATTTCAAACACTGGACCGGACAACCCCGTCTTGGCCACGTTTGTGATGATCAGCCGAGCTTCGCCCTTCGCCAATTCCGGTAAGAGGTGATCGAGGTTCGTGATGACGCGCACATTCCAGCCCTCGGAATCGAGCATCTGCTGCAGCGCGGTGTGGCTGGCCACGTCGTCGTCCAGGACCAGAATGCCGATAGCGTCCAAGCGAGGCTCCCATCTCCCAGTATAGACCTGGCGAGCGGAGCCGCACGCCCGGGATTCACGCACCGACGCAAATGCGTCACCGTCCCGGCGGCCTTGTTGCGGGCGGTATAATCCGGGGATGGTCTGCGCGAACGTTGCAAGCTGCCCGGCCGCCTTTCCGCGAAGCGCTGAGCCGTGGCTTGCACCTGCGATGCCCCTGCTGCGGGCGCGGCCCGCTTTATCGCCGCGTGCTGCGCATGTACCACGATTGCCCGCTGTGCGGGCTGCCCTACTATCGCGAGCCCGGCTATTACGTCGGGGCGATGATCGTGAACTACGGCGTCACGGCTTTCGCGCTTATCTCGATTTACCTGGTCTCGTTGCTGTTGCCGGAATTTTGGCACGTCACGCCGGGAACGAAGATCATCGTGTGGATGTTCGGGGCAGGCTTGGTGTCATTGGCGCTGGTGCCCCACGCGCGCAGCATGTGGCTCGCCGTGGATTACTGGATCGAGCCCTGGCCGCCCGCGGAAACGCTTTTCCGCTCACACGTCCGCCGACGATAAACCCAGTCGGGCGCTGAATTCCACGGCGAATAAATAGCGAAACTATTTTGCTTGACATAGCGAACAAAAGGCGAATATATTCCTCCGCGAACCGCAGCGAGGCGGGCATGGCCACTTTCCCCAATCCCACCTTATTTCCCCTAGTCCCTAACCACCGGGACACCGAGCCACCGGCTTCGCTACCACCGAAGCCAAATGCCGATCTGACCGGCATCGCTCGCCTCGCTGCTACATTCTCCTTTGGCCGACGCCAAGCGCGGCACCGAATATTTCGTGATTCCGGTGCGCTCGATCCTGAACCGCTGCACTTCCGAGCGGATGCCCTTCACCTGGACGATCAATCCCTACCGCGGATGCGAATTTGGCTGCCGCTATTGCTACGCGCGCTACACGCACGAATACATGGAGCTGGACGGCGCCGATTTCGAAAAGAAAATCTATGCCAAGGCGAATGCCGGCGCCATCGTTTCGCGCGACCTGGCCCATGCAAAGATTCTGGGCGAGCACATCGCCATCGGCACGGCCACCGATCCCTACCAGCCGGCCGAACGCGAATTCGGCGTTACGCGGCAGATTCTCGAGCGAATGGTGCAGCACGAAGGCTTGAGCCTCTCGATCACCACCAAGTCGAACCAGATTCTGCGCGACCTCGATTTGCTGCGGCGGATCGCGGAGCGCTCGTCGCTGACGATCAATATGACCATCGTCACGATTCGCACGCGGCTGGCGAGGTTGCTCGAACTGCGCGCGCCGCGCCCGGATTTGCGCCTCGACGCGGTCCGCAAGCTGCGCGAGGCCGGGCTGCGCGCGGGCGTGTTTGCCATGCCGGTGCTGCCGGGAATTACCGATAGCGAAAAAGAGCTGGACGCGCTGGCGCACGCCGCGAGCGATGCAGGAGCGCAATGGTTCGTTGGCGGCACGCTGCACCTGATGCCGTCGGCCGCGAAGCAATTCCTGCCGTTTGTGGATGAGAAATTTCCGCGGCTGGCGCGGCGCTACCACAATTGGTACGGGCGCGCGGCCTATGCACCCGAGGCTTACCGCAAGGAAATCGAGGAGCGCGTAGCGAATGTGCGGCGGAGATACGGTCTGGGGGCGCGTCCCAGCGCGCCAGACCGTGACGCGGCCACGCCGCAACTCTCTTTGCCGCTCTGCGCCGCCGTCTGCGACAGTCCAACGCTTGCTACGATTCCCGAACCCAAAGCGGCTCTGGCGTCCTGAATTGTTTTTCCAGCTTCCGATTCTGTTACTCCTACATCCCCTCAGCACCTTCCGCACAAGGCTCCAGTCCAATAAGATAAGGGGAGGCCAACGTCCATTGCCGACAGGGCCGATGCTTGCCCGGCACGTCCGACAATGCTAATTTCTCTCCTTTCTATATACTTGGGGCACCCGCACGCCTGAGCCCAGGTTCCTTACCGGATAAATCTTGAGCACACCGCAACCCCAATTCGAACCGCAAGCCATTGCCGAGGCGGGACCGGCTGCCCGTCCGTGCCCCGGTGGTTTTCTGGCGCGTGGAGGGCAGCTTGGTAGATTTGACCGCAGTGCGCCCGGTGGCGTACTTCACCTGGAACGCGCAAAGCTTTGCCGAGCGATGGACGCGGCGGGGTGGTTTGGCGTTTTCTGGCGCTGGTGCGCCCGGCGTTGTATCTGAGCAATAAGGGGTTTGCGACGCGCGTGCTGCATGCGCTCCTGCGCGGCGTGACACGCGACCGGCTGGACCTGTTGGGCGAAGAGTACTTTAACTACGTGCTGAAAGCGCAGCTCAAACCTGAAGGTCGTAGCGAAACTGAAGGAGTGTCTCGCCAGCAAGTCCCAGGTGATTTTGGTGAGCCAGGGGCTGGACCACGTGATGCGTCCGCTGGCGCAGCACCTGGGCGTGGACCGCGTTCTGGCAAACCGGCTCGAGTTTCGCGATGGCTTGGCGACCGGACGCTTGTTGGAGCCAGTGATCCCGCCGCGCGGCGTTTTTGCCTTGATCTCGGGCGGCGCGCCCGATGGCCGCATTTCGCCGCCGGATTTGGCAAAGGCGCTGGGCATAGGCGGCGATCCCCAAGCGGACGCCCAGACGCTCGAAGCAGCCGCAATGCCCGCCGTGCGTCCCGCGTCTGATGGGCATGGCGCCCTGGTGCTGGCGGAGGCGCCTGCGGCCTCCGCGACGCGGGAGCCGCTTTCAGTGCGCGCGTTGCTGCGAGGAAAGAACATCCTTCTGATTGGCGTGACCGGATTCATCGGCAAAGTCTGGCTCGTACAGCTCCTGACGGATGTGCCTGACATCGGGCGAATTTTTCTGCTGATTCGGCGTCAGAAGAGCACGACCTCGGCGCGGCGTTTCGAAAAAATTGTGCAGGAATCGCCCGTGTTCGAACCATTGCACCGGCGCTACGGCAACGAGTTCGCGCAGTTCCTGAACGACCGCGTGGAAGTGGTGGAAGGCGATCTCGAAAGCGCCGATATCGGCTTGGATGAAGAGACTCGGCGTAGGTTGGCGCCACGCCTCGACGTAGTGGTGAACAGCTCCGGTCTGACGGACTTCAACCCGGATTTGCGTGACGCGCTTTCGGGCAACGTGGCCGCCCCCATGCACCTGCTGGATTTCGTGCGCGGGTGTGACCACGCCGCGCTGATGCACCTTTCCACCTGTTACGTCGTGGGGCGGCGCGACGGCCGCGTGCGCGAGGAAGTGCGGCCGAATTACACGCCACTGGGTGTCGCTGATTTTGACGCGGAGCGCGAATGGCGGTCCCTCGAAGAGATCATTCGAAATGTTGAGGCGCGCGCGGAAAATCTGGAAACCACCGCGGCGCTGAAGCGGCAGGCGCTCGGGCGCCGCGGCGACCCGGCGAAGTATGCCGCGCAGGAAGTGGATAACGTGTTGCGGCGCAACCGGCAGCGTTGGGTGCGCAACCGCCTGACCAAGATCGGGATGCGTCGCGCGCGGCGGCTGGGCTGGCCGAACACCTACACGCTGACAAAAAGCATGGCCGAATCGCTGCTCTTGGCGCGCGGCGGCGATCTGCCGATCGCCATCGTGCGGCCTTCGATTGTAGAGACTTCCACGCGGCTGCCGTTTTGCGGGTGGAACGAAGGGATCAATACCTCCGCGCCGCTTTCGTATTTGCTGGGGACCTATTTCCGGCAGTTGCCGACGAATGAACGCAAGTGCCTGGACGTGATCCCGGTGGACATGGTGGGCCGGGGGATGACGCTGATCGCGGCGGCGCTGGTCGCGCGGCGGCATCATCGCGTGTATCAACTTGCGACTTCGGCAATCAATCCGTGCAATATGCGCCGCTCAATCGAGCTCACCGGCCTGGCGCATCGCAAGCACTATCGCGCACAGCAGGGGCTCGAGCACTGGCTCCGCCTGCGTTTTGACACGATTCCCGTTTCGAAGAGCCGCTACCAAAAGCTCAGCGTGCCCGCGCAAAAGGCGGTGGTTTCGCGGATCAATCGCATCGCCTCGCGGCTTGAGTTCAAGCAGCCGCTGGTAAAGCAGGAACGCGACCTGGGCCGCATCGAAAAGCTGATCGAGCTTTACGAGCCCTTCATCCTGTATAACGAACAGGTGTTCGAAGCGCAGCACATCCAGATGCTTTCCGAAGCCCTGCCCGAAGAAGAGAAAGCCGAATTCGGCTTTGACGCCACCACGATTGATTGGTGGGATTACTGGATCAATATCCACCTGCCCGCGCTGCGCAAGTGGTGCTATCCCTTGATTGAGGGCCGCGCGCTCGAGACGCAGCCGAAGCGCTCCGTGCAGCTCGCCGCAATTTCCGGGCAGGACCCGGACGCCGAGCCTGCTGCGCAAACAGCGCCGCAAGTCTGAAACCATGGCACTCTTCCTGACGGGTTCAACGGGCTACATCGGCGCGCACGTGCTGGCTAATTTGCTCGGCGGCCACGGCGACCGCGTGAATCTTCTGGTCCGCGCGAAAAGCGACCGCGAGGCCGGTGAGCGGCTTTGGAAAGCTCTGCAGCTCCATATGGATTTTCCGCGCTTTCGCGAATATCTGGATTCCCGGATCACGATTTTTCGCGGCGATTTGACGGATTGGCGGCTGGGCCTCGATGCCGCCGATTATGGACGGCTCGTAGCGACCACGGATTCGATCATCCACTGTGCCGCGTCCCTCAACCGCAAATCCGAGAAAAGCTGCATGAACGTAAATCTGCGCGGCACACTCGAAATGATCCACCTTGCCCAGCGCATCGGCGGCGGTCTGCGCCGGTTTAGCTTTGTGAGCACGGTAGCGGTCGCAGGGCGGCGGCAGGACGAAGTGGTGACGGAGGATCGCTCGATCGAGTGGGACCGCTCGGATTGGGATCCCTACGCGCGCACAAAAAAATTCTGCGAGCATATGGTGCGCGAGCTGCTGCCGGACGTTTCGAAGATTATTTTCCGGCCGAGTATCGTGCTCGGCGATACGCGCTATGGAGCCACCACGCAATTCGAAATGGTGCGCTCGTTTGTATTCCTCGCGGGCCTGCCGGTGCTGCCGCTGCGGCCAAACGACCGGATTGACATCGTGCCCGTGGATTTCGTCGCGGACGCGATTGTGGCATTGCACCAGAAAGAAAAGCCGGCGCACGATATCTACCACCTATCTTCGGGCACAAGCTCCGAGACCTGCCGCCAGATCACGGACGCGCTGGCGAAAGCTCCCGGGGGGCACAAGCCACTCTACGTGCCTTCGCTGGCGAAGCCGTTCAGGGGCTTGGTGGACTGGCTTTCGAATCGCAGCGGAGCGGTCGGGCGCAGCGCGGTGCTGCTGAAGGTGTTCCTGCCCTATTTGTATTGGAACGTGGTGTTTGACAATTCGCGCGTGGTGGCGGAGATAGGCCGCACGCCGGAGCGGTTTTCGAAATACTGCTACCCGCTGCTGAAATTCAGCCGCGAAAACCACTTCGAATATCCCTTCCAGGAATGGGTTGCAGCGGAATCGGGCGCGGCCGCCCGCACATCGGCGGGAGCAACGTTTTCGAAACAGGGGGCCGCGCTGTGACGGACCTGCTGCTCGAGGCCTGGGTCAGCGGACTTATCGAGTTGACCAAGTTGCAGTGGATGCTTGGCGGCGGCGCGCGCTGGAAGCCGGGCGAGCCGCTGAAGCTGCTCTTTGCGGGCTATAACGGGACGCGAAACACCGGCTCGGATGTCCGCGTGGAGGAAATGCTGCGGCAGGTACGGCACGTGCTGGGCGCGGGGCGGGTCGAACTGGCGGTGATGACGCAGAATTTCGACCGCACGCGAGGCTATTTCGAAGGCTGCAAACAGGTCTTCCTCCCTGATATTTTCCCGCCGTTTCTTTACCGCGAAGTGCGGAAGTATCACGGCGTGGTGGCGTGCGAAGGCTCGATGTTCAAGAGCAAATTCGCCAACGCGCTGACCACGATGATGATTGGCTCGCTCGGGATCGCTGCCGCCGAGAATAAGATCTCGATCGCGTACGGCGCTGAAGCGGGAGCGATGGATCCGGTGCCGGAGAAGATGTGCCGGCGCTATTGCGGCGCGTCACTAGTGATCACGCGAAATCCCGAATCACAAGTGATTCTGAGCAATTTGGATGTAGCCACCGAACTCGGCACGGACACTGCCTGGACGTTTACGCCTCTCGGGATGGACTACGGGCGCGAAGCACTGCAAAACGCCGGATGGAACGGCAGCGATCCCGTGCTGGCCGTGTGTCCCATCAATCCCTTCTGGTGGCCGGTGCGCGCCTCGATTGGCAAGTTCGCGGCGCGGGGATTGACGGGCGCGTATCGCGATAGCCACTACCGCAGTGTGTACTTTCACAATTCCGGTCCGAAGGTGAACGCGGCTTACGCGAAGTACGTTGGCGCATTGGCCGGCGCGGTAGCAACGTTCCGGAAGAAGCGGCGCGTCTTTCCGGTGCTGGTAGCGATGGAGCGGCTCGATGCGCGCGCCTGCCATGCGATGGCGAAGAGTTTGCCGGGAGTGCCGGTGTTTACGTCGGACGATTACGACATGTACCAGCTCGTGAGCGTGCTGCGGTGCGCGGACCTAATGCTGTCGTCGCGTTATCATGCGATCGTGACCTCCATGCCGGCGCTGGTGCCGTCCGTGGGGGTGACGATGGATGAGCGGATCCGCAACCTGATGCGCGAGCGCGGCCATGACGATCTGCTCTTCACCGTGGAGGAAGAAGGCCTCGAAGAAAAGCTCGTTGTAGCGATGGAGACACTTATTCGCGATGCAGACGCAATTCGCGATGCCATCGGGCGGACCGTGGTTCGGAATTTGAGAGTGATGGCGCGCATGGGCGTTTATCTTGAGCAAAACGTAAATACGATTTACCCGGGCTTCGCGGTGCGCTCGGGTGTGCACTCGTGGGAAGAATATTTGCCGCCGCTGAATGCCGGGTCTGCGGAAGCTGGTCGAGCAGTACGATGGGCCTTCGCGGGACGGGGTGGCGCTGTTGCAGCAACCGGCAAGTATTCAGCAGGCCAGGGCATGAAGCGCGCAGCCGGGAAGATCTCGGCGGGAAGCGTGCGTTGCGCGAAGCGCGTATTGGCCAACAGTGAACTTTCTCGAAAACATTTTCAATAATCTGGAGCGAGCGAGCGGGCGAACGGTGCTGCAAGAAGCGCGCGCCGATGGGCCGGCGCCGATCACGGGCGCCGAATTGCGCGCCCAGGTGGAAACAGCGCGGGCGTTTTTGCGGACTGCAGGACTGCGCAAAGGCGACCGCTGCGTGCTGCTGGCGCACAACTCGATTCGCTGGGTGACGCTTGACCTGGCGCTGATGGCCGAAGGCGTGATCGTCGTGCCGCTCTATGCGCGGCAGGCGGTAGCCGAGTTGGTAGGCATGATGCGCGATGCGGGTCCCCGCATGATTTGCGCGGGTGACGCGAGCTTGGCGGATGCGGTACGGGGGGCGTGGCCCTCGAGCGCCAATCCAATTCCGCAGATCGCGTTGTTTGACGAAGTCTTCGGCGGCACCCAGTCGGCTCATACGCCGGCCGCCCCGCCGCCCGTGAGTCTGTCCGATGCCGATCCGGTCACGATCATCTATACCTCCGGCACATCGGGCGAGCCCAAGGGAGTTGTGCTCAACTGTGGCAACATCACGCACATGCTGGGCTGCACGGGCGCGCGGCTCGATTTGCTGATGGCCGGATATGCTGGTGTTGAAAGCGTGTTCCACTATCTGCCGCTGTGCTTTGCGGGCTCATGGATATCGCTGCTTTCGTACCTGTCGCGGCGGAGTTTGGTGACGCTCTCCACCGATCTGAACAAGTTGCAGTCTGAAATGCAAACTGCGGCGCCGCACTATTTCCTGAATGTGCCTACGCTGCTTGAGCGTGTGCGCCGCGGCATCGAAGAGGATCTGGCAACGCGTGGTGGAACCGTAGCGAACATTTTCACGCGTGCCAAGGCTGCGTACATTCCGCGGCAGGAAGCAGCCCTGGATGGGCGAAAGAATGAGCAAGGCGGAGGCGGCATCTGGCTGGCGATGGCGCGGGTCGCAGTATTTCCCACGATTCGGAAACGCATTGGCGCGAATCTGAAGGCGCTGATTTGCGGGTCGGCGCCCACTCCCGCGAGACACACAGCTTTTTTTCCAGATGCTGGGGATTCCGGTACTGCAGGTTTACGGGCTGACGGAAACCACCGCGATTTGTACGATGGATGATCCACGAAAGGTCGAGCCTGGTTGGGTCGGGCCTGCGATCCCCGGCATGGAAATGAAGCTGGGCGATGCCGCGGAAATCCTCGTGCGCGGGCCGAATATTTTCCCGGGATACTGGAATCGTCCCGAGGAAACAGCGAAGGCCTTGCGCGACGGATGGTTCCATAGCGGCGATCAAGGCGAGGTGAACGCCAACGGAAATTGGCGCATCAGCGGACGCATCAAGAACCTGATCATTCTGAATTCGGGACACAATATCGCGCCCGAGCCGATGGAAGAAAAGCTGCTTGCGGCGCTGCCCGGCGCGCAGCAGGTCGTGCTCGTTGGTAATGGAAGGAGTTTCTTGGTAGCCATCGTCACGGGCAGCGTGGCACAAGAAAGCGTTGCGGCCGCGGTGGAATCTCTTAACGCGGACTTGCCGCATTACCGGCGCATCCACCGTTTCCATGTAGAGCGTGAGCCGCTCACCATCGAAAGCGGAATGCTGACGGCGAATGGCAAGCTGCGGCGCGACGCGATTGCAGCGCGGTTCGCGGTACAGATCGAGATGTTCTACCGTGAGAAGAGTGTGAGCGCATGAATTCGTTCAGCGGGAAGACGATCTCGTGGTCGTTGCGCGATAGCGTGATTGAGCTGGTGCTGCATCGCGCGCCTGCCAATGAAATCGGCACGGAGACGCTAGGCGAACTGGAGCAATTTATGGTGTCGCTCGGCGCGTTGAGCGAACAAGCCAGTGCGGTGATCGTGCACAGCACGCTTCGCGCAGGATTTTGTGCGGGCGCTGATTTGCGCGAGCTGTACCAGAGTTCATTGCCGTTCGACGCGAAAGCGCGGCTGGACGGTGTACGCGAGTTCCTGGAACGCATTCACGCCGTGATGAACGCGCTCGACGCCACAGCGCTCACCACCGTTGCCGCTGTACACGGCGTGTGCTTTGGCGGCGGTTTTGAGCTGGCCCTGGCGTGCGATCTGATTGTCGCCGACAAGATGGCCCGCTTCTGCTTTCCGGAGTTGCGGCTCGGGCTGATCCCCGGCTTTGGCGGCATTCCGCGGTTGAAGCGTGATCTTGGAAACGCCGTTGTGCGCGATTTGTTGCTTACCGGACGCAGCATCAATGCGGCCAAGGCTTTGAGCGTGGGATTGGTGAGTCAGGTCGCGGCCGAAGGAGAGGCGCTGCGGGTGGCACGCGCGACGGCTGCACAAGTGACGAAATTCGATCGCGGCGCCAGCGCGGCGGCGAAGAAGTTCATCAAGCCCATTCCGCGCGAAGAGTTGCGCCGCGAGATAGATCTCTTTTGCGAACTATTCACACGGCCGGCGGTGATGGCGGGGCTGCGCAAGTTCGTTGAAAGCACCGAAGCGCTCTCCTATCTGCCCTGAGAGCTGGAGCAGGCTGGCTGCGGCGCTTTCACCAGATGGTAAGATTGATCCTTCGAGGACAGCGCGATGCCTTCCATTGACCAGACAACCGATCAGATTCTCGATCTCGCGGCAAAGCAGTTCAAGGTCCCGCGGGAAACGCTCGCACCCGGCGACGACTTTTTCAAGAAACTCGGCATTGATAGTCTGCAGGCCCTCGAAATGCTCACCCGGATTGAGCAACATTTCGGCGTGGAATTGCCGGACTACGAAATGCAGGGAGTGAGCGACTTTCGGACGCTGGCCAGCCGGATTCAGGCGCGGCTTTAGCCCTTCGAGCGCGCGCCATTAGACCCATTGACCTGTACACGCTGCCAAATCATGCAGCAAAATCCTGTTATTCTTACCGTTTCGTTGGGACTCCGCGTCTCTGTGGCTGACTGATGCTTGACCTGCGCAAATACGACTCGGTGGGCGCTGCGCTGCGCGATGCGCTGGATCGCTGGCCGAACGAAGTGTGCCTGATCGAAGCGGACCGGGATCGAGAGAAGGCGCGCCTAACTTACCGGCAATTCAAAGAGGCTGCATTGCCGCTGGCCGCGGCGTTGCAAGGGCGTGGGTTTCACGCTGGCGACCGCGCGGCCATTATCATGACGAATCAGTCCAAGTGGCTGATTTCGGCCTACGCAATTTTCCATGTGGGCGGCGTTTTGGTGCCCCTTGATTACAAATTGACCGCGCGCGAGCATCTCGCGCTGTTGGCCCATTCGAAAGCCAGCGTGCTTGTCATCGAATACCCGTTGTGGCGCGCGATCCTGCAGAGCGAAGGCGGCAGCGAACATCGCATTGGCACAGTCCTTGTAACCGAGGCGCTGCCGACTGCCGATCTTGGCGGCGCGCTGCGCTGGGAGGAATTTCAAGCGTCCGCGACGCGCCAGCCCGAATTTGTGCCGCGCGTGCGAAGCGACTCGGCATGCATTGTCTATTCCTCCGGCACCGGCGGGCGCCCCAAGGGTTGCGTGATGACGCACGAGAATTATCTCGAACAATGCCGCGCGCTCACGGCTCTCTACCCCTTCTGGCCCGGCGTGCGTTACCTGAGCATTTTGCCGACAAACCACGCCATTGATTTCATGGTGGGATTTTTTGGAGCGTTTACCTGCGGTGCGACGGTGGTGCACCTGCGGACGCTGCGGCCGGAATATGTCCGCGAAGCATTTACGCGGTACAAGATCACTTATATGACGCTGGTTCCGCTCGTGCTCAAGAACCTACAAAAAGGATTGCAAGCAAGATTTGACGAACTGCCCGCGGGCAAGCGCAAAGTATTGAACGCTCTTGTGGCTGCGAACCGCGCGCTCACGAAACGGCGTCCGAAGGTCTGGCTGAGCCGTCGGCTGCTGGGCCAGGTACATGCCGCATTCGGAGGAGAGCTGCGAGCGCTCTTCGTCGGCGGGGCGTTTACCGAGCCGGCTGTGCTGCAATTTTTCTACGATCTCGGCATCCCGGTGGCAAACGCCTACGGATTGACGGAGGCGGGTACGGCGGTAACGGTGAATGACTTTCGTCCGTTCCGTGCGGACACCGTCGGGCGGCCGTTGCCGGGGATGGAAGTCCGGATCGCGAATCCTGCCGAGGACGGCGTCGGCGAAGTGGCTGTGCGCAGCAAAACGATCATGTCACATTACCTTGACGATCCTGAGCTGACCGCGGAAACCATCATGAACGGCTGGTTGATGACAGGGGACCTGGGGCGTCTCGATTCCACGGGACATTTGCAACTCTTTGGCCGCAAGAAAAATATGATCGTGACGGCCGAGGGAAAAAACATTTATCCGGAGGATATCGAAGCGGTGTTTGAAGGGCTGCCGGTAAAGGAGTTCAGCGTTTTTGCCGCGAACTACATCTGGCCCGCTCGAACAATGCTTGGCGAGCAATTGTTGATCGTCTTGCATCCCGAGCCGGGCAAACCTGTGGACGACGCGATACACGCCGAGCTGAATGTGCGCAATCAGAAGCTTCTGAACTACAAGCGCATCAGCGGCTACGTGGTCTGGGAGCGGGATTTTCCGCTCACCGCCTCGATGAAAATCAAGCGTGTGGATTTGGCGCAGCAAGTGGGCGCGCTCGATCGCGACGCGGTGGTTGTCACGTTGTGAAAAATCTGACTGTGAACGAGGATTTGCAACCGTGAGCCAGGCCGCGGATCGGCGCATTCTCGCGATCGTCAATCCCGCCGCCGGCGGAGGCAGGTGCGGCAAGCTCGCGCCGCAGGTGCTGGAGCGTCTGCGCTCGGCGGGCATAAGCATTGACGCCATAAATACGAACGCCGCGGGCGATGGCATTCACGCGGCGCGCACCGGCTACGAGCAGGGGTATCGCACGTTTATCGCTGTAGGCGGCGATGGCACTTCGTATGAGATCGTGAACGGCTTGTTCCCCGCGGCGGCGGGTGACCGCGTCGCGCTTGGATTTCTGCCGCTGGGGACCGGCAATTCCTTTTTGCGCGACTTCACCAAAGACGGCTTGGCGCACGCGACGCAGGCCATTCTCGAAGCAAAGCGGCGTCCATGTGACGTGATGCGGCTGACGTACGAAGGCGGCGTGTTGTACTACATCAATATGCTCAGCCTGGGCTTCACGGCCGATGTGGCCGCGCTCGTCAATCGGCGCCTCAAGCGGCTGGGCGAGGCCGGCTATCTGCTCGGTGTGCTCACGCGTCTGGTTCAGTTGCGCCGCGGCGTGTTTCCTCTGCGCGTGAATGCCGAAGCGGAATTCGATCGCGGGCGATCCTTATTCCTCGCTTTCACCAACAGCAAATTTACCGGCGGCAGAATGATGATTGCGCCGAATGCGGAGACCGATAGCGGCCAAATCGAGTACGTCCGCTGGGGCCCCATCGGACGTATCGGAGCGGTCTTCAATCTGCATACTTTGTTCGATGGCTCGCATCTGAAGCACCCACTCGCCTCGCGCCGCAGCGCGCTCCGCATCGAGTTTCAGTTGGATGGCCCGGTGGACATCGTCGTGGATGGCGAGGTCCTCACGCTGCAGCCGAAGCTGCTCGAGGTGCTGCCCGGCGCGCTGGACGTCATGGCATGAGGAAGTTGTGGCTCGACGTACGGAGCCTTGCGCTATGGGCGGTGAGCGGAATCCATTTTTTCTTCGGTTGCGTTTTTCTGATCGTAATGGCCATTTTTCTGGACCCGCGAAAGAATGATCGCCCACAGCGCATGTTCTCGCGGAACGTTTTGCGGCTTGCCGGTGTGCGATTTGAGGTAAGGTGTTCGCCGGGATTTGACCCGCACCGGACGAGTTTCTTCCTCGTCAATCACGTCAACCTCTTTGATCCCTTTGCCCTGTACAGCGCGATTCCGCAGTTTGTCCGGGGGCTCGAGCTCGAGTCGCATTTTCGCATCCCGGTCTACGGCCTGCTGATGAAGCGCTTCGGCAACATTCCGGTGCCGGATGTGCGGCGGCCATCGGACCTGAAACGGATGTGGAAGATGACGCGGGAAGCTCTCGATCGAGGCGTCAGCCTGATCGTTTTTCCGGAGGGTAAGCGCACGCTCGACGGACGCGTGGGTAGCTTCCAGGATGGCGCCTTTCGAATGGCGCAGCAGTTTGGCTATCCCATTGTGCCGGTAAGCATCGTTGGATCGTTTGAGTTCAACAACAAGAAGCACTGGGGGCTGCGGCCCTCGCGGATCGTGGTGCACATCCACGATACGATCGAAATTGCTGCGATGAGAAAGGGAGATGTACCGCAACTGCGCGAGCGCGTGCGTCAGATCGTCGCCGAGCCGGTGGATGCCTATTACGCCGAGCGCGCCGGCAACGGCCCCGAAAACGCCTAGCAGCTAGAGGCTCAGGCGTATGCCCGGAAGGGTGCGGCCAGCGCGGGTTTCCTGCCAGGTGAAGACGATACGATGGATCACCGTCAGCGTGGAAACTACTGAGATGACCCAGAGCACCGCGGCCATGCGATCGAACAAGCCGCCGATAATCAGCAGGACCATGCGCTCCGGGCGCTCCATGAAGCCGACCTTGCACAAGGGGATCAGAGATTCGGCGCGCGCTCTCGCGTAGCTGACCATTACAGATCCAGCCGTCGCCACCGCCGCTAGAATCACGTAGGACGTGCGGCCGTTCACCGCGTAGTAGACCAGCAAACCGAGATACAGCGCCATGTCGGAGTAGCGGTCCAGCGTGGAATCGTAAAACGCGCCAAACGCCGTGACGCGATTTGTACGCCGGGCAACTTGGCCGTCGAGCATATCCAGGAAACCGGCAAAGAAGATAACCATCGCCCCGGTCTTGAAGCGTCCCGTGGCAAACAGTGCCGCCGCCCAGAAGTTCACCACCAGGCCGATGAACGTGAGGACGTTCGGATTGATCCCCGTGGCGGCCAGGGCGCCGACGATTTTGTCGAGCAGCCACCTGCTGCCAACGCCGATTGCTTTCGTAATCATGAAGTCCGCACCGCATGATACGCTTCAGGCGCGTGAGCCTCAAGCCGCGGGAGGAATACACGAATGTCCGCTGAAGCCGACCCCAACATCTGGATGCTGCGCCACGCGCTGGCGACGATTGCCTATCGTGGCGGGAAGGCGCTGCGCGGAGCGCCGGCGGAATTCGCTCAATTTCGTTTCGTGCCGGATGCGCGCACGCCCGCTGAGATCCTCGCGCACGTCGGCGATCTTTTCGATTGGGCGCTTTCCATGGCGCGTGGGAAGCAGGAATGGCACGATTCGAAGCCCTTGGCATGGGCAGAAGAAGTCGCGCGTTTTCATGCGACGCTCGGCGCATTCGACGAATATTTGGCGTCGGGGAAATCCCTGGCGTGTTCTGCGGAGACGCTATTTCAGGGCCCTGTGGCTGACGCGTTGACGCACATCGGGCAGTTGACAATTCTGCGACGGGCAGCCGGAACGCCGATTCGGGCGGAGAATTATGCAAAAGCCGAAATCGTGGCGGGCCGCGTAGGCCCCGAGCAAACGGCGCCGCACAGAGAGTTTTAGACATCGGCGGTGCCCTCACGTCCGATCCGCTTGGTTTCAGTGTTCGTGTGCGACGAGGTCTCCGTTCGAACGCCTTTTCGGTCCTGTGATGGCCCGCAGTCGGCCGAAACACAAAGAATTTAAGCCAATTAGGTCGAATACGCGCTGGACCATCCCCTTTTTCCTGGGCTCGACACCCTCTTTCTCGCCTGTTCAGCGCTAGTGCTCTTTTGGGAACCACCTGTCCTCACTCGATAATTCTGTTGACAATGCATTCACATTGGCATAGAAACTTAGCCAAATGGTCGCACTATCCCTGTTTTTTAGGGGGGTGTTTGTTGCCGTTCACAGGTAAAAAGATTTTGTTTGGATAGCAATACGGGGTCTGTGTCGGTTGCTGTTATTCAACATTTAGGGAGGTAGAGTGGTTATGAAGACGTATCGGTCTATCGGTGTGGGGGTGCGTTCTGTATTCTTCGGACTGGCGGTAGTCTGCGCGGTGGCGCTGTTGAGCCTGAGCGTGGCGCCAGCCTGGGGACAGCAGGGTGTTTCGACAGGAACAGTTGTCGGACAGATTTTGGACCCATCGGGTGCGTCCGTTGCAGGCGCGACGGTCACACTTACAGATAAATCAACCGGGGCTTCCCGGATAGCTACAACGGAAGCCGCAGGGCGCTACACATTCACGGAAGTGCCGCCCAGCGCTTACGACATCACCGTCGCGAAGGAAGGCTTCTCGCAAGCCAAGGTCGTGAATCAGCAGGTGGTGATCGGCCAGCAACTCACGATCAACGTCAACCTGAAGGTCGGCTCTGCGTCCCAGACCGTGGAAGTCACGGTAACTGTAGGCGCGGAGTTGCAGACCATGAACGCCACGGTGGGCGACACCATGTCGGGCGACGCGATTCTCTTGCTGCCGAACTTCGGCCGCGACACCTCGACACTGGCCACGCTGCAACCGGCCACCAATCCGAGCGGAGAAGTCGCCGGAGCAATTTCCGACCAGAATACCTACCAACTGGATGGCGTGAACAACAGCAACGACATGGACGGCACGATGAATATTTACACGCCGAGCTATGCGTCCAACGGCGCACCGACGGGCGTGATGCCGACTCCGGTGGAAAGTATCGAGCAGTTCAAAGTAAACACGAACAACCAGACCGCCGACTTCAACGGTTCTTCTGGCGGCCAGGTGATGATGGTTACCCGAAAGGGGAACAACCAGTACCACGGCACGCTCTACGAGTATTACCAGGACAGCGTCTTTGGGGGCGCCAACAGTTTCGACAACAACCGCTTTAGCGAGCCCATCTCCTCGAACCACCAAAACCGCTTTGGCGGCAACTTTGGCGGGGCGATACTGCCGAAATTCTTGGGCGGCAAGACCTACCTCTTCGCCGAATACGATGGCCGGCGGTTCCCAAACGCGGGGATCTATGAGACGGACGTGCCCTCGGTGCTATTGCGCGCGGGTATCGTTCAGACCACGGGCGGCGGAATTTATAACCTGAATCCGACCGCTGTCACCGTGAACGGCACGACATACCAGCCGGCCGTTTGTCCGGCTGGGGCCTGCGATCCGCGCGGGATTGGACTCAATCCGGACATTTCTTCAGATATGGTCGAAATATAAGCCGCTGCCAAACGATCTATCGGGTGGCGACGCACTCAACGTGCAGGGCTTTCGCTCGAATGTGCTTACGCCGCAGAAGGACAATTTTGGTGTAGTCCGGCTGGACCATGACTTCGGTGAGAAGTGGCACTTCATGGCCGGCTACCACTACTACCATTTCTACACGGTGACCACGAGCCAAGTGGATATCGGCGGGTTTTTCCCGGGTGACACGTTGGGCCAGGCGACAGCCGTATCTAGCCGGCCGCAGGTGCCGGACTTGGAAGTCTGCGGCTCTAACCACCAACATCACCTCGAACATCACGAACGACGTCCACGCCAGCTATCTGCGCAATTTCTGGCAATGGTTGGATGATGGAATTCCGCCGCAACTCGCCGGTCTTGGCGATACGTTGGAACCCGGTGGCGAAACCTCGACGGGCGTCACGGTTCCGTACAACGTGAATAACCAAAGCACGCGTGTACGTTTCTGGGACGGCCAGGACAAGGCGGTGCGTGACGACGTATCCGTGCTTCACGGGAACCATCTGTTTTCCTTTGGGGCGTCGTACGAGCGCAACTATCTGCAACACCAGCGCAACGACAACGGCGGCTCGATTCAGGACTCACCCTTCCCGGTGGCGATCCTTTCGAGCGCCTCCACGACCGCGGACGATCTGAGCTGCGTATACGCCATCGACCGTGGGGTCATCGCATCTGACGCAGTACAGGAAGTACTACGATGAAGTGCTGGGCATCGTCAGCCAGACACAGGAGCTGTATCCGCGTGTCGGACCACAATTGACCTTGCAACCGGCGGGCACTCCGGCTCTCGAGCAGAGCATCGTGCCGACCTACAACGAGTACTTCACCGATAGCTGGCACATAAAACCCAGTTTCACGCTGACCTACGGCTTGGGATATCAGATTGAAATGCCGCCGTATGAACTCAACGGGAAGCAGGTCGTGCTGGTGGACGCGGATAATAAGCCGATCACGGCGGAGCAATATCTGTCCGAAACCTACAGGGATGCGATCAAGGGGCAGATCTACAATCCGGTGATCGGCTTCGCGTCGGTCCGCAACGTGGCGGGAAATTCAATCTCCACGGGCGAGAAGTATCCCTACAATCCCTTTTACAAGGGCTTCAGCCCCCGCATTTCCGCAGCCTGGAATCCGAGCTTTGACAGCGGCTTCCTGGGGCATGCGGTAGGCCACGGCAAGACGGTTATCCGCGGCGGTTACAGCCGGATTTACGGCCGGCTGAACGGCGTGGACCTGGTTCTGGTTCCGCTGTTGGCGGCTCCTGGCACCACCTGCAGGCCACGGAGTCGGCCAAGGCCCGCAGATCAACGGGACCTGCGGCGGGGCAACACCCGTGGACGCGTTTCCGCATCGGCACGGATGGCAACACCGCTCCTCTGGCCGGCGCCGTCTACGCCAATCTGCCGCAACCCTTCTTCCCCGGCGTGAATGGCAATCCCAATGCCGGGGCGGGCGAAGTCGCTCGATCCGAACTTCCGTCCATCGCAGTCCGACGAGTTCGACCTCACCATTCAGCGCGAAATGCCCGGAAGATGTATGATGGAGGTTGGCTACATCGGCCGCCGGCTTACGCAATGAGTATCAGCCGATCGACATAGCTGCCGTGCCTTACATGTTGACCTTGGGCGGCCAGCAATTCCAGAACGCCTGGGCCAATCTGTACACGGAGCTTGCCGCGAATCAACCGGTAACAGCGCAGCCGTTCTTCGAGTCTGCTCTCGGCGGTACGGGTTCGGCCTATTGCCATGGTTTCAGTTCCTGCACCGCGGCGGTGGCCTACAACGAAAACACCGTGAACGGCAACATCGTGGGAACTTCGGCGGTATATGACGTTTGGCAGGACTCTGTCGCCAGCTTCACGTTCGGCCGCAGCATGGCGAGCAGCCCGAACTGCCAAACGCACGCTGGTTCCGTCCATCAATTCGACAGCGACGGTGCCAGTGTGCCAGCAGATGAACTCGCATCGGTGTACAACACCAGCAGCTCGGGTATGGCAACTACAACGGCGTATTCGTGTCGTTACCGTCCGAACGATTGGCACGGGTTGACGGCGCGCTCCAACTTCACGTATGGCCGCGCACTCGGTACACAGGGCGAGGTTCAGGCCACCAGCGAATTCACCGTCGAACAGCCGTGGAACATTCACAATGGATACGGGCCGCAGCCCTTCGACCTACAAATTCATCTACAACCTGGCCATGCTGTATGCGCCCCGGATTTTCAAGGGTCAGCATGGCCTGGCGGGCCAGAATGCTCGGTGGCTGGACGTTCGCTCCGCTCTTCACGGCGCAAAGCGGCGCTCCGGTCGAGGTGAACATCAGCCAGGGCGCGGGCGGAGACTGCGAATCCTTCGGTGAAGGTGACTGCACGGCCGAAGGAACAAATGAAAACGCGGTGTTCGTGAGTTCATCGGCCATCACCACAGCTCGAGGAGCCGGTAACTCGGTCAACAACGTGGGCAACGTTTCCCAAGCCTCTTCCACCAACCCGAACGGAGTCGCGTACGACGGCAATCCAGCGAACGGCGGGTCCGGTCTCAACGAGTTTGCCAACCCGGTTGCGGTCTACAATTCATTCCGCGCACCGATTCTTGGCATTGACAACAACACGGGCGGCCAAGGCGTGCTCCGCGGGTTGCCGTCCTGGAATCTGGATGCGACTGTTTCCAAGAACTTCCAGGTAACGGAACGGTTCAGCGTGATGTTCATCTTCGAATGCACCAACATCTTGAACCACGTGGACTTCAATAATCCGTACTTGGACATCAACGATCCGGCGGATTTCGGCGTGCTCGACGGCGCCGGCGGCGGACAGTCGAACTCTCCGCGATCCATGCAGTTCGGCTTGCGGCTACACTTCTAACCCGGGTAATACCGGAACCAAGAAAGGGCCGGGGCGCGATCAGCGCTCCGGCCCTTTCGTTTTGTTTTCGACGAAGCGCTTTTCTCTAGAACAATGTAACGACGGGGAATTGGCCATCTAGGAAGTTTTGGAACGCGATGATAAGATAGCTCCAATCAGCTTGCGCGGGCCTGTAGCTCAGGTGGCTAGAGCGCGCCCCTGATAAGGGCGAGGTCGGTAGTTCGAGTCTACCCAGGCCCACCAGCCTTCGCTCGCGGACGCAGAGCGAGGCTGCCGCGCCGAAGCCCGAGGACAAAGGCGGGCGTTGCGTCCGCGAACTTCGGCTTCACTCCACTTCGGGGGCCCTGACTCCCTTGATTCATACGCGCCCGTAGTACCAACGGGTGGCTAGCCTTCACGCTCGATCCCATCGCACACTGGCCGCTCCTATGGAATCCACACAACTCCAGGAACCACTGCAAGCGCTCCAGGAGGCCGCTGCGCCGGCCCGGACGGCCGCCGAGGCCATCCCCACGCCACAACTGATCGCGGCCATGCTGCGCGGCTCGAAGCACGTCAGCGACCTGATCTTCTCGCCGGGCCGGGCTCCCCAGGTGGAATCCAGCGGCCAATTGGTGCAGATCGGCGTGTTCGGGATCAAGGCTCTCACCGCGGAAGATACGGCACGAATCGCCGCCGATCTGATCGGATCGAACAAAGCGGCAATAGACAAGCTCCGAGAGCAAGGATCGTGCGACATTTCTTACAGCTTGGCGGGCACATCGCGCTTTCGCGTAAACATTTTCACCCAGCGCGGAAGTTGCGCGATCGTGATGCGCGTGATTCCGAGCAAAGTGCCGGACTTTGCATCGTTGAGCCTGCCGCCGCAGCTTATGGACCTCGTTCACCTGCGAAACGGCGTCGTTCTGGTTACCGGACCGACGGGGTCGGGCAAGTCCTCGACGCTCGCGGCGATTCTGGACCAGATCAACATGGAGAAGGCGTATCACATCATCACCATCGAGGACCCCATCGAGTTTCTGCACCCGCACAAGCGCTCCACGATTCACCAGCGCGAGCTCTATAGCGACACGCCGTCTTTTGCGCTCGCCCTGCGAGCTGCGCTGAGGCAGGCGCCCAAGGTGATCCTCGTGGGCGAAATGCGCGACCGCGATACGATCGAAATTGCCCTCGAAGCGGCGGAAACCGGGCACCTCGTCTTTTCCACGTTACATACGATTGATGCGGCCAAGACCGTGGAGCGGATTGTGGGAGCTTTTCCCCTGGCGGACCAGCAGGTGATTCGCGCGCGCTTTGCGAAGGTATTTCGTTATATCGTCTCGCAGCGGTTGTTGCCGCGAAAAGACGGCAATGGCCGCGTAGCCGCGATCGAGATCCTGAAATCCACGATGCGAACGCGCGAATATATCGAGCGCGGCGAACACGAAGGAAAGACCCTGCTCGACGCAATGCGAGATGGCTCGCAAGACGGAATGTGCGATTTCGATGGCGAGATCGAGCAACTGATCCGCAACCGCACGATTGAAATGGAAATGGGCTTGGCCTCCGCCACCAATCAGGGCAACCTGCGCCTTCAGCTTGCGGATTTCTCGGAAGCTGCCTCGAAGACGCTACAGCAATCCGCGAAGTCGGCCGATCTGCGCGCCTGAGCGAATCAGGCGAGCGCCACAACCTCGATTTCCACGCGAACATCCTTCGGTAGTCGCGATACTTGCACCGTGGCACGTGCCGGCGCCGCGGACGCAAAATATCGGCCGTACACATCGTTCATTGCCGCGAAATCGTTCATGTCCGCCAGGAATACCGTCGTCTTGACTACACGGCCCATCGACGAGCCTGCGGCTTCCACAATCCCCTTCAGATTTTCCATCACGCGCTCCGTCTGGCGCGCGATGTCGCCTTCCACGATCTGCTGCGTCTCCGGATCGAGCGCGATCTGCCCGGAGACAAACAGAAAGCCATTCGCCTTCACGGCCTGCGAGTAAGGTCCAATGGCCTTGGGGCCACGGTCGGTCGCAATGATCTCTCTCACTTTGCCTCCTGAATTGAATGCAAATTGGTCTCCTGAAACGGCGAGACAACCCCACAGTATATGTCACTCATCAGGGATGATTCTCGCGCGCCGCCACAGCACTGTCGCTGCCGTAAGGTGTCAGCGATGGCGCGCCTCCTTCCATGAAGAAGCGCGGCGGAGGCTAGAGCACCGGGCGCCATCCGTAGCTTCAGAAAAATCGCCGGAGACCCACCCAGCGTGAGCGCTGCCTGCTCGCTGCCGGAAATTCTATCGAGCGGAGGCTTACAGGTCAAAACTGCAAGGGGTCGCGCGTCAAACAATTGCCGGTGCTTTGCCGCGAGAAGCAGGAGGGTCGGAGAATCCCTTACTGGCGATGTTTGCTGCTGGTTTTGCGGACGAACCCACGAGGCATTTCGGCGTGTTGGTGCTCGGCAATCATCTGCCCTGCCTGTTCATCGGAAAGACCACGATCAATTTGCGCCAGGACCTGTTGTTCGCTGACGCCCGTATTTTTCAGTTCAACCAACGAGGTGCCTGAGACCGTGGCCAGGCCCGCAGAGCGGCGCCGCGCAACCGCCATGACTACCTGGTCCGAGTAACCGGCAAGGCGGATGCCTTGCAAGTCGGCAGCCCAGGCGCCGAGTTGATCGAGCCGCGCAAGGGCGAGCACATTTGTCTCCGAAACCCCCACGTGAAGTAATCCGGCAATCGCATCGGCGTCATTGAACGTTTTCTTCCGGCCGCGCGCCAGGCGCACGACCTCGACGCAATCGTCGTCCGAAAAGCCCGCCTGATGTGCTTTGACGACTTCGGTAACCTCGGTGTCGCTGATGTCCAAGCTGTGGAGTTTCTGTATCGTGTCCGACCACATGCCCGCCTGGTAGAGAGGATCTTCTTCCGGCTTCTGCATCTTTCTGCAGCCTGTAAGAAGAAGGGTCACCATCACAAGCGAGCCGAGAAAGAGGGCAAAGTTGTACTGAAAGCGGCGCCTACATTGCATTCTACTATTTTAGTCTTGCGCGGGGCCCACTGGTGCGGCTCGTCCTGGTGTGTGCTGCGAGGGTAAACCTGCTGGACCGGTCCGGCAGCGGAAAAGCTAGGTGTGGTATACGCGGTCAACGCCAAAAACGCCGGAGATTTTCTTGATGTTGGCGATGATTCGCTCCAGTTGCTTGCGGTTACTGATTTCCAGGGAGACCTCGACCCGCGCCCGCAGGTTGTCCGGGCGGCTTGCAAACGTACGAATGTTCGAACCCGATTCGCTGATGATGGATGTGATGTCCGCCAGCATGCCGGGCCGATCTTGCGTGCGGACGATCAGGCTCACCGTGAACTGCGAGTCGGCTGAGCCGCCCCAATCCACTGAAATGCGCCGCTCTGTTTGATAAAGCAGGTTCTGCACGTTGGGACACGAAGTGTTGTGCACCGCGACTCCCCGGCCCCGCGTGACGTATCCCACGATATCGTCGCCGGGGATCGGGTTGCAGCACTTCGCCAGGTATACCATCAAGTCGCCCTGCCCGCGGACCAGAATCGCCCCGCGATTGATCCCCAGCATGCGCTTGACGGTGGAAACGATGTGAGCCGGGGAGCCGGGTGTCGGCGGCTTTGGCTCGGGCTCGCCGAGGGTCTGGTGCAACGCATTGCTCAGGATTTGCCGTGCGGAGTATTTCCCGAAGCCCAGGTCGGCATACAAATCATCTGCCCGCGCACAGCCATATTCGGCGGCCACGCGGAGCAACTCGCTTTCCGGTATGCGTTTCAGGCTGTAACCGAACTGGCGGGCTTCGCGTTCAATCAAACGGCGGCCGACTTCCATGGCTTCCAACCGCTCGTTCAAATTGATCCAGTGGCGAATCTTGCTGCGGGCGCGAGAGGTGCGCGTGAAGCTCAGCCAGTCGCGGCTCGGGGCGTGTCCTTTCTGTGTCAGGACCTCGACGACGTCGCCGTTTGCGAGCGCATGGCGCAATGGCACAATCTGCCCATTGACCTTTGCTCCGGTGCATTGGTTGCCGATCTCCGTGTGGACCGCATACGCGAAATCCACAGCCGTCGCACCGCGCGGCAGCGCGATCACTCGTCCCTTCGGCGTGAACGCATAGACTTCGTCCGGATAAAGATCCACCTTGAGCGTGGCGAGAAATTCGCTTGGCTCCTGCATCTCTCGCGCCCACTCGATCAGTTGGCGCATCCAGACGATGCGCTGGTCGTCGGCGCTCGAAACCTCGCGGCCGTCTTTATATTTCCAGTGAGCGGCGACGCCTTGTTCGGAGATGCGGTGCATCTCCTGTGTGCGAATCTGCACCTCGAACGGCTGGCCTTCGTGCAGGACCGTTGTGTGCAGCGATTGATACAGGTTCGGCCGCGGCATCGCGATGTAGTCTTTGAACCGTCCCGGTACGGGCCTCCACATCTGGTGGATCACGCCAAGCGCCTGGTAGCAATGGTGGCTCGCATCGGTGACCACGCGAATCGCGAGCAGATCGTAGATCTGATCGAGCGTGCGCTGTTGGCGCTGAATTTTCTGGTGAATTGAGTAGAGCCGCTTCACTCGCCCTTCGACCTCTGCCGGGACGCCATTGGCCACCAGTTTTTCTCGAATGGCGCTTTGCACTTCCTGGAGGAACTTCTCCGCTGCTTTGCTGCGCGAGGTCACCGCTTTTTGCAACTCGAGAAAGTCCGCGGGTTCAAGGTAGCGAAACGCCAGATCCTCGAGTTCGCCGCGGATCAATCCCATACCGAGCCGGTGCGCGATCGGCGCATACACGTCAATCGTTTCGCGCGCGATACGCTGCTGCTTCTCTACGGCGAGGAACTCGAGCGTCCGCATGTTGTGCAGGCGATCGGCGAGCTTGATCACCACGACGCGAACGTCGTTGACCATAGCCAGCAGCATCTTACGCAGGCTCTCAGCCTGGCGCGCCTCTGGGGCGAGAAGGTCGAGCCGGCTGATTTTCGTCACGCCCTCGACGAGCCGCGAAGTCACCGGTCCAAACAGCTCGGCGATCCGAGAGAGCGGGATTTGCGTATCTTCCACAACGTCATGGAGTAGCGCTGCGGCTACGGTGGTGACGTCCAGCTTCATGTCCGCCAGCACGTGGGCGACTTCCAGGGGGTGGGAAAGGTATGGCTCGCCCGATTCCCGTTTTTGGGAGCGATGCTGTTCCGCGGCGAAATCATAGGCGCGGCGGAGTAACTCGACGTCGTCGGCGGGGCGATTCTGGCGCAGCTTCTCGGTCAGTTCGGTGAACCGCGCCTCCAGGGAACGCGCGGTCCGGTCAAAGCGCAGCAAGGGTTTGCCGCTGGGCGCCATGTTCTATTGTACTTCACGGCCGGAAGGTTACGCCCGCTGAGTTTTTCGTCGGCTGCCCTTACGAGCGTTCCCCCAATAGAAGTCTCGCGCTCTCGGCGGACACACCACGCCACCCGAAGGTGAGGCGTGGTTCCAAAAGAAAGGGAGGGAAGAGGACCGGCTAGTCCCCCTGCGTCTGGCCTTTGCGCTGCTTGATCTGCTTCACTTGGTCGATCAGGTCGTCCGCCTGCTTGATCAGGGCTGCGCGCTCGTCCGGGCTTGAGACCATATCGGCCTTTTGGCGGTAAACGAGGTTCAGGTAAGCCATCGCGTCGTCGTAGTCCGGTTTGCGGTCCATGGCTTTCTTCAAATAGGAAATCGCTTCATCCACGTCCTGGCCATATTTCGAAGCAAATTCATCTCGCAAATTTGCAGGTAACGGCTCGTCATCCTTGATCTGTTTCTTAACGTTGGCCCTGTTGTAGGCCGCGCGCATCTCCCGGTTGGCTTGCCATGACAGGGTCCAATCAATCACGCCTACCCAATAGTAAGGCTCCGGATCGTCCGGCTTATTCTGGATATGCTTTTCGTGATACGTCTTGGACTCTTCGATTTTCGCGGCATCGTAGGGTGCGGTCCCCATCGCAAACAGCAGGGAGCCCGCGCCATCAATCGCCGTGAGGTTGTACGGGTCAGTGCTTCAGCACATCCTGATATTCCTGCAGCGCTTGGTCGCCATTCCGCTTGTTCTCTTCGGAAGGCGCGCCAGGAATGTACTGTCCCTGATACGCGGTGGCCAAGTAAAGGCGGGCCATCAGCAAGGTGGGATCAAGGTCTTTGGCTTGTTTGAAGTCTTCGATCGCTTGGTCCGGTTGCCCGTTCTTGTAGGCCGTTACTCCCTGGTTCAATTTGTCGCGGGCCTTCAGCTTATTGCAGCCCGCGGCGCCCAGGGACGCTACCGCTAACACCGCCAAGACCAGCACTGCTCCTGGCTTTTTCGAGTCAAAGAGGGATAGGTTCATGGCTCGCTTTCTATCCTGCTCCCGCCCGCTTCATGAACGGGAGATAATTTCCTCGCGCGTTTGCCGCCGGTCTCGAAAATCTGCGGCTGGCGCTTCTTACTGCCCCTTCTCCATTTGCGGCGTAAGGAAGCCAACACTGTCAATTCCGGCCTGTCGCATTAAACTAATGGCGTGCGCGACTTGCGCAAACATCACGTCATTATCGCCCTTCACGAACGCCACTTTATCCGGCGCGGTCCTTGAAGATCGTTTCGAGCCGCGGTTCAAGGCCTGTCCAGGAGGAGTCTTCGTCATTGATCTTGAGTTTGTCGTTGGCCAGGATTTGCACCACGACTGTTCTGTTTTGTATGTCCTGGTCCTGCTTCTGATTCGGCGGCGCGGGTTGCGGCACCAGCGCGTTCAAGCCCATCGGATTGCGCGGATTGATCACCATGAAGATAATCAACAACACCAGAAGAATATCAATCAAGGGCACGATGTTCATGTCGGCCATCGCGCCACCCTTGCTGCCTACCTGCATTCCCATGGCGTAACTCCATTCCAATTAGACTGCGATTACGAATTTCGAATTCCTTGAACCCACTGCCGTCATCCGAAAAGGATGCCAGCCAGCCCTCCGCACCAAGTCCCGAAACTACGGCGAGGCCGGAGCCAAAGCCGTCGCAGGGTTAGTCAGATGATGGCGGAGGAGGCGGCGGAGTATTGCTCCGTTCGATCCGCTCGGTCTCCAGGCCAACCTTATCCACGCCCGCGTTGCGGACTTCATCCACGACGGTCGCCACATCACCATACTTGGCGCGGCCGTCGGCCCTGATGTAGATCGTCTTGTCGATCCGATTCGCCACCAGATCCTTGACCTTGGCGGTCAATTGATCGGCCGGCGTCCGGTCATTTCCCAGGAAGATGTCGCCGCTGCGGGTGACTGCGACAATGATCGCATCGTCCTTGTCCGCATCGGGCAAATCCGTCGGGTTCGGCACACGCGCCATATCCACGGGAACGCCCTTCTGCAACATGGGCGTAACCACCATGAAGATGATCAACAGCACGAGCATAATGTCGGCCATCGGAATCACGTTCGGGGCCGACATTGTGGGCCCGGCTTGAGGTTTGTAAGCCATGGCTGCCTGCCTTACTTCTTTGCGTTCCGGCGCGTGATGAAGTAGTTGATCAACTCCATTGAGGAGTTGTCCATCTCCACGTCAAACGCTTCGACTTTATTCGTGAAATAGTTGTACGCCCACACGGCCGGCACCGCCACCAGCAAGCCGAGCGCCGTCGTCACAAGGGCTTCCGAAATACCGCCGGCGACAGCCGAAAGTCCGGTCGCCTTCGAATTCTGAATTCCCTTAAAGGCGTTGATGATGCCGGTCACCGTTCCGAACAAGCCCACGAAGGGGGCCGTCGAACCAATGGTGGCCAAGCCGCTCAATCCGCGCTTCATCTCGGCGTGAACGATCGCCACTGAGCGCTCCAAACCGCGCTTTGCCGCTTCGATCACTTCTTCATCTGGCACCTGCGCAGAGGCAGACTGGAACTCGGAAAGGCCCGTCGCAACAACCTTCGCGATGTGGCTCTTCTTGTTGCGCTCGGCAATCGAGATCGCTTCGTCGAGCTTGCCCTCGCGCAACGCTCCAGCAACCTGCTGCACGAACACACGCGACTGCTTCCTGGCTGCGGAATACATCAGTGCGCGGTCAATCATCACGCCGAAGGACCACACGGAAAGGCCGACCAGGATGAACACGACGACCTTGGCGATGATGCCCATCGTGCCCCACATGGCCCGCAGGTCCCAGGAGGTTCCGGCGCCCCCTTCCTGCAGAAGCACCATCCACACCGCAAATGCTAGATTTGAAAGCATTTCCATTGGCTCCTTTTTTCTTGGATCGCAGCCCTGACCACCGAAGCGGCTATTGCCGCCCCGGCTTCCCCCACGCGACCGGCGCTACTGCGAATCGCACCGTGCGATCAACCTCCGAGGTTAAAGATGACGTCAATCGTTGTATCTACGTCCACCGGCTCGTTGTTCAGCAGCGTCGGTGAGTAACGGAATTGCCGGACTGCGTCCATCGCGGCCTGCACCAGCAGCGGGTGTCCGCTGATAACCTGCAACTCGGTCACACGCCCGTCCTTCGAAATAATGGCGTGCAGCCGGACGGTTCCGGAAATATGCGCCTGGCGCGCCAGCGGCGGATAACTCGGCTCAGTGTGGTCAATTCGCTTGGCGGCCATTACGTTGCCGCCCTGCACGATCTTGCTCGGCACCACAGCCTTTGGCGGAGGCGGAGGCGGCGCTGCAGTCGAAGTGCCGCCAATTAAACCGCCGAGCACGCCACCGGTCTGTCCACCGGGCACGCCGCCAACCACGCCGCCCGAAACGCCCCCCATGTCTGGCGGCGCAGCTTCTTCCTTAATGATGTTCACCTGCTTGGGAATCTCACGCGGCGCCATCAGCGTGTTGTTTTGCATCAACCGCACCGTGGGCTTGACCACCTTCACCACCGGCTGCGCCGCCGGAGGCGGCGGTGGCGCCGCAGGCGGAGGCGGTGCGATCAAAAAGCTCGACATCAATGTTTTCGGCAGCGCCTGCGTATAAATCAGCGGAATCAGGACCAGGACGATCACGATCAGCGCCTGTATCGAGAAGGAGATGAGCATCGTCCACTTCTTATTTGTATTTTTCTTCCCGCTCGGCGAGCACTCAACCAATTCGTCAAACATGTATGCCTCCTCCTGGCCAGACTAAGCGGGCGAACGCTTAGCCGCGCCAGGTTTTGTTACCGGCTGCGGTCCGGTGCGTGACGCAACCTTACTTCCAGTCCCTCTCCAGTGATTCCAGGCCACCACCATCGGCGCGGCGATACCAAAACTGGAGTAGGTTCCTACCACAATCCCGATCACTAAGGCAAAGGAGAAACTGCGAAGGGCCGGTCCGCCCATCAGAAACAATACCAACACCGTGAGGAACGTCAGTCCGCTGGTCAAAATCGTCCGTGAAAACGTCTGGTTGATGGAGCGATTCACAATCTCAGGGAATGGCTCGCGGCGCATCAAGCGGTTGTTCTCGCGAACGCGATCGAAGATCACGATGGTGTCGTTCATGGAATAGCCGACCAGCGTCAACAGCGCCGCGATCACCGTAAGAGAAATCGGAAACTTCAAAAGCGCAAAGAGTCCCAGCGTAATGAGGACGTCGTGGAAAACCGCAATCACCGCAGCCGCTCCATAGATCCACTCGAACCGGATCGCAATATATACCAGCATGCCGGCCAAAGCATAGAGTGTCACGAAGACCGCCTGCCGCCGCAAATCCGCGCCGACCTTGGGTCCCACGATCTGCACGTTGCGGATGGCAAACCCGCCGGCATAGAAACCATTATGGACGGCCGCTATAACCTGCGAAGGCGCTCCCGAGTTCTTTAGATCGTCCAAATTCGTGACGATGCCGTCGCGATTCTTGTCGCGGAACGCCGCCAATTGCGCCCCAATTTCGGTGTAGCGATTGCCGGCCGCGGCGCCCAGTCCGAGCGGGTCACGCGGGACCAGATAATCCGTTAGATCGCCGGCCGATGCTGCGTTGAAGTCCTGCTTGCCCGCTTCGCCGGCGGCAAAGCTTTGACGAAGGGCGTTGATGATCTGCGTCTTGCCCTGGTCGAGAGCCGCTTGCTCGTCCTGGGTCTGTTCGGACAGGCTGATTTCTACCTCATTGGAATCCGGATGGGCGATGTCATGGATCGGTACGATTTCGCTTCGGCCGAGCCCCTGACTTGCCAAGTCCTTCCGAATCACATCGGTATTGGGAGGCTCGGCGAAGCGCACGTCTACAAGAGTACCGCCTTTAAAATCAACGTCATAGGTCAGACCATGGCGGTAGATCCCGGCGGCAAGGCCGATCAGCAATAGCAGCAGCGAAAGCGAAACAAAATACTTCGCTTTGCCCATCCAATCTATGTTGGGCTGATGGAAGAATTCCATATTGGATCCAACCGTCCTAGTTAGACACCGGCGACGCCGCTCGGGTTCCCGAAATCACACCCCACTAAAATTTAGATGCTAAGTTCAGCTTGCCGAGGCAGCTTTGCCAGGTGCCAATCAAAAATTACTCTTGAGACGTAAACCGACGTAAAGAGGTTGGCCAACAGACCGATCGTCAAGCTCACCGCAAACCCCTTCACGGGCCCAGTACCAAACAGGAAAAGAAAGAACGCTGAAACGATCGTGGTCACGTGCGTATCAATGATGGTGACGAAGGCGCGCTTGAACCCCAAATCCACGGCGGTTACAGCCGCTTTGCCGGCTCGAAGCTCTTCACGAATTCGTTCGAAAATCAGCACGTTCGAATCAACGCCCATACCGATCGTCAAGATCACCCCGGCAATGCCCGGCAGCGTGAGCGTCGCGCCAAAGTACGTCAACCCCGCCAACAGGATCACCAGGTTCAGCAGCAACGCGATCACGGCGTTGATCCCGGCTTGCCTGTAATACACCACCATGAAGATCAGCACCACGACCAGGCTCAGCACGGATGCCTGGATGCCGTGGTGGATGGAATCGGCGCCGAGCGAGGGCCCGACCGTGTTTTCTTCGAGGTACTTGATGCTGGCGGGTAGTGCGCCTGCGCGCAGCACCAAGGCAAGATCGTTGGCTTCGTCCTGCGTGAAGGTGCCTTCGATGCGGCCCGAATCGTCAATCCTGCTTTCGATGGTGGCCACCGAAAACACCTTGTGATCCAGCACGATCGCCATGGGCCGATTGATATTCTGCTCGGTGAAAGGGCCAAAGCGGCGCCCCGCGTCCGTCGAGAGATTGAAATTCACCTGATAGTAGGGCGGTTTTTCGGCGTTGCGCGTTGAGTCGGCGCTGCGGAGGTCGCGGCCAGTGACGATGGGCACGCGATCCACCACGTAATAACCCCCTCCCGCCGGAGTCCCCGGCGCTGCGGAAGCCGAGCCTGGCAGAATCTCGGTGTTGGGCGGCAGCACTCCGTTGTGCGCGCCCATCGCGGCTGCCTCGGAAGGATACGGATTCGGGTCTTGCACCAGGCGAATCTCAAGCTGGCCGCCCGCCTGGATCACGGACTTGGCGCGCACCGGGTCGCCTTCGCCCGGCAGCTCGACGATAATCTCATTCTCGCCGCGGCCGTAGGGAGCCACGAAAGGCTCCGTCAGGCCAAGCTGATCAATACGCCGCCGGATCGTATCCTCAGATTGCGACATCGTGCGGTCCTGGACGTCTGTAACCGTCGAAGGACGCATGTTCAGCAGGTAGCTATTCGCCTCGCCCGGTGACGGCACTAGATCCCAAGTGCCAAAGGAATCACTCACAACGTTTCGCAGGGTCGTGATCTGGTCGGGGGAAACGCCGGCGATCTTGATCTGGGTGTCCGTGTTGCGGGTCACTTCGCCAAACGATACGCTCTTGTCGTGAAGCAGCTTCGAAAGCTGGTCGGCAACCTGATCCGTTTCCTGCCGGACCGCTTCGTTTACCTGCACCTGCAGAATCAGGTGCGTGCCGCCTTGAAGGTCAAGACCGAGTTTGATTCGTTGGCCGAAATTCTGCTTCACCGTCGTCCACGAAGTCGGGAAATCCGGCAGCCCGATCAGGCCGTAAACGCACAAAACTATGACGCCAGCGATAAACAGCGCCTTCCACTTGAGGTTGGAATTCATCGTTAACCTGGCTCACCCGCTGCAGGCGGCCCACACAAGGCCCGCTCCGGCAGCGCGTCAGCTTTCTTTGCTCTCCGGTTGAAGTCCCGCAATCGCCGACCGCAGCACTTTCACCTTCACCTGATCGGCGATACGAAGCTGGATGGCGTCGTCCTCAAGGCCCACAATTGTGCCAAAGACCCCGCCTGTCGTCACTACTTTGTCCCCGTTCTTCAGTGCGCTCAGCATCTGCGTTGTCTTTTTCTGCCTGCGCTGCGCGGGCAAGATCAAGAGCACGTAGAAGATCACCATGATCAGGATGATCGGGAGAAAAAACGTAATCCCGCCGGAACCCGGGGTGGCTTGTGCAAGCAAGTCTAGATTGAGCATGGTTGTTCCCGCCACTGGTTCTGCGATCCGTCCTCAGCCGGCTGCATCGCCCGTGCGCCCAAATAAAAGCAGTCCTGCCGCTCCGCAATTAGGGCAGTTTCCCGCCCTACAACGCACTCCCGGCAGACCCAAAAAAAACGGCCCTGGTCGGGAATCAACGGGAATCCGCAGTCAGGCGCGACTGCCACTCTGAGGAGAAATCTGCAATGTCCCCAAACTCGATAGCCTGCCTGATTCGCCTCATCAGGTCAAGGTAAAAGTGGACGTTATGGTGGGTCGCCAGGACCGCGCCGAGAATTTCATTGGCCATGAACAAATGGCGCAAATAAGCGCGTGAATACCGCCGGCATACCGCGCAAATACAGGACTCATCTACGGGCCGGGAGTCACCCACGTACTGGGCATTTCGAATCACCAGCCGGCCGCGCGAGGTGAATAAACAGCCGTTGCGCGCGTTCCGAGTGGGTAACACGCAATCCATCATGTCTATCCCGCGCGTGACGTAGTCCGGGATGTCCTCCGGCTTGCCGACACCCATCAGATAGTGAGGTTTTTCCGCCGGAAGCAGGGCCGTGACTTCAGCCGTCATTTCGCAGGTCACGCTATGCGGTTCCCCCACGGCCAAGCCGCCGATGGCATAGCCATCGAAATCGAGCGTCACCAAATCGCGGGTGCTCTGCCGCCGCAGGTCCGCGTACGTGCCGCCCTGAACGATGCCAAAGAGCGCCTGCCCCAGCGCTCCTTCAGAATGCGGCCTCTGCTGGCTGAACGCTTCCCTGGAGCGCCTCGCCCAATCCAGGGTCCGCGTCGCCGCCTGTTGCGTTTGCTCGTAGCTCGCCAGCGCCTCGATGCATTCGTCGAGCACCATCATGATGTCCGAGCCGAGGGCCATCTGAATTTCCAGCGCCTTCTCGGGCGTAAGGAAGTGCTCCGACCCATCCAGGTGCGAACGGAACCGTACGCCTTCATCGGTCACTTTGCGCAATTTCGAAAGGCTGAATACCTGGAAGCCGCCGGAATCGGTAAGGATGGCGCGCGGCCAGCTCATAAAACGGTGCAGCCCGCCCAGTTCGCGAATCTGCTCGTGCCCGGGGCGCAGGTACAGATGATAGGTATTGCCGAGCAGGATCTCCGTGCCAAGTTCCTCAAGCGTCTCCTGCGTCAAGCCCTTTACTGTGGCGGCCGTTCCCACCGGCATGAAAGCAGGGGTTTCAATGGTCCCGTGGGGAGTGTGCAGGCGGCCGCGGCGCGCGCCTTCCGGGGTGGTCTTCAGCAATTCGAAGCGAAAACTCATTGCGGCAAGTTTAGCAGGATGTTCCCGGCAGCGGTTTCAGGCGCCAAAGAAAGCCGTCCAACCCACTCTTGCGATGATCCAGACCAGCCACAGTCCAAAGACCGTGCCAAACGCCGCCGCTTTCGAAATCTTCCTGGGATTGGCTGTCCACAATCCGATGGCAATGAGCGCAAGAGACCAAATCCAGAATAGCTCGAGCGAGCCGCCCAGCGAGACGAGCCACGCAGGCGACCCCGCAGGAAGGTATGCCCCGAGGCTGGTCTTTACCAGGTTCTGTGAGTCCAGCATCCCTGGCGGCTTGAGCGCGAGCAAAATCAAGGCAACGACCTCCAGTAGGCCCCACGGCATCAGCCCGTGTGCCACAACCCCCGCAACAGTGGCATAGCGCAATCCCGCTCCGGAAGCAGCATTGATAGCGAGCCAATAGAAACACGCCACCACGCCAATCAGCAGCCCGGGGACCAGAACGTTCAACCCAAGTGAGTAGCGCGCCAAAACCACGCGAGAATGCAACGTCTCATCCTGACGGTCTTGAGGAAGCTGCGCGAACTTTGCGTTCTGATCGGCTTGGTTTCGGAGATAGGAAGCCAAATCTACTTTTTGAGTGAACAACAAAGACAACCCCAGAGCCAAAACAGAGAGGAGCACGGTCGGCAGTATCCACGTCGGCCGCCGAGCGATGTCTTCGAACGTCTCGCGTGGCTTGAGAAAAACGCCGAACACGCGCCCGAGCGGGCTGATCCGCGAGTCGGGCTCACCGGATGTGGATGATGTTGAAGCAGCAGACAAGCCTAAATCTCCGGCGGCGCATCGGTTGGTGGCAAACCGCTCAGTAGAGTTTAGCGGCTGAACCAGGCACGCGCCCGGCAGATTCTAGTACGGTTCACGCCATTTGCGGCAAGTTTTGCCCGGTCAGATTCGAGGAGACGATGCAATCCGAGCAATCCTTAACTTGCCCGAAAAAACCACTCAGGAAAATATAGCCGCTATACCTGTAAAAAACAAAATGATCAAAACCTGAAGTCCTATAACAATTCGAAGCGATTTGCCGAGTGTTAATTTGCGAGGGTTCGCCGCCGTGAATGCAATCGCGGTAAGAATAAAAACCCATATTGCAAAAACGTCAATCGAACCAGCCAATACTTGTTGCCAGATCGGTGCGCCACTAGGAAGCAGTACGGCCAGATTCGACGCAATAAAGTTTTCCGGGTTGATCGCGCTCGGATCTTTAAGCAAAACGATTGGAATACCCAATAAGTCCTTCACCGCGAGCGGCAATGCGGCGAAACTCGTAAGCGCCAGCGCCATGGAATACTTGATGCCAGCACCTGCCATGACGTTAAAGGCGGCCAGGTAAATCGCGGCCGCGATCACCACCAAGAGCAGCGTTCCCACCACTCCACGAACGTACCGTGTGTATTGTCCAATGACCGCTTGCCTTTGATAAGCTGCGTCCCGTTGATCCGGCTGCATCTTTTCGAAGGCGTTCGCAGCCATTCGGTTCTGTTCAATTTGTTGCCGGCTAACTGCTGTCCAGTCCACGTGTTTTGCGAGCGTTACATTCAAGGCCATGCTGATCAGCGTCATGACAATGACCGGCAAGATCCAGGACGGCCGCCTCACGATGTCTTGGAATGTCTTCGTCGGCGAGGTAAATACGCCTACGATTCGGCCAAAGCCGCCCATTGGCGGCTGGTTCTGGGGCACGGCGGAGGCTGCAGTAGCTGACATGAGAATCCCTCCATTTATTGAGCAACGCGCTGCTGCACAACGCATTGCTGCGTAACGACTCTGACGACTGTACTACGGCCCGCTATCTCGGAAGTTTCACCCGCCCAGCTTGAGTTGGTTGACGCCCTGGCAGCTCAGGCCGGCAGCACCGGCACCGCCGCGAGCAACGTCCTCGTGTACGGGTGCTCGGGATGCTCCAGCACTTTCTCCACGGGGCCTTCCTCCACGAAGCGGCCCGCCTGCATCACCGCCACGCGCGCCGCTAGTTGCGCCACCACCGGGAGACTATGTGAAATCATCAGATATGTCAGCGAAAATTGCAGCTGCAGCCGAGACAGAAGCTCGATGATCTGCGCGCCGATCGAAACGTCCAACGCGGAGACCGGCTCGTCCGCCACCACCAGCCGCGGCCGCAGCACGAGCGCCCGCGCGATGCCGATGCGTTGGCGCTGCCCTCCGGAGAATTCGTGCGGATAGCGCGATGCCGCCGCGCCGTCCAGACCGACTGCCGCAAGGATTTCCGACACGCGCCGCTCACGCTCGGCGCGGCTCCATTCTCCGTGGTGGATTTCCAGCGGCTCGCCCACGATGGCGCCCACACGCATCCGCGGGTCAAGCGACGAGAAGGGGTCTTGGAAGATCATCTGCATCTGCGCGCGTAAGCCGCGAAGCGTGGCGCCCCGCGCGGCGAGCAAATCCTGCCCCGCGAAGTGCAGCTCGCCTGCATCCGGCTCGATCAGGCGAAGCAGCAGCCGCGCCAGCGTGGTCTTGCCACTGCCGGATTCCCCCACGATCGCGAGCGTTTCGCCCGCTTCGAGCCGCAAGCTCACGTCATCCACGGCCACGCGCGTCACCGGCCGGCCCGCTAGCCCCGCCGAGCCGGCGAAAGTCTTGCGCAGGTTGCGCGCCTCTAGCAGCACCTCGCTCATCGAAGCAGCCCGCCTTCGCCAGCCCGGGTCATTGCTTCTCCGCGACCATGTACAGAGACGTCACGGCAAATTCCAGCTCGCCCGATGCGTTTATCCGCTGATGGAAACCAGCAGCATCGTCGGCTAGCGTCGCCTCCATCAACTCTCGTGTTCGCTGATACACGGCCGAGCCCGGCGCCGCGTTCACCACACTCATCCAGTGATCGAAGTTGCGGCCGCTCTCCGCGATCTCCTTTGCACGCACGCGCAGGCCACACGCTTCGAGTAACGCGTGAAATTCGTCCACGCGCTGCGTCTCCGTGTGCGAAGGATCGCGGGCTTGCTCGATTCGGGTGTTCATTTCGCGGTTGTTCTCCTCGCGCACGATGATGTCCACGATCGCCACGCGCCCGCCGGGCCGCACCACGCGGGCCAACTCCGCCAGGATTCGCGCCGGATGCATCACGTGGTGGATGGCGTAGCCGCAAGTGGCGGCGTCAAAAGAGCGACCGGCGAAGGGAAGCCGATTCGCATCCGCGCAAACGAAAGCGGCCGCTTCATTTACCGGCTCCACGGCTTGCTGTGCGCAGATCAGCATTGCCGGCGTCAGGTCGAGCCCCACCATGAAATGGACACGCCGAGCGAGCGATCGCGCAAAGGTGCCTGGGCCGCAGGCCAGATCGAGCGCGCGCCAGCGAGCAGTGTCCTGCGCGTCCGAAACTAACATTTCGACGAGACGTTCCGCTTCGGCGAACCGCTGCGTCAGCGCGAAATCCGCGAAGCTTTTAGCCGTATTGGTAAAGCGGTCGCGGACGAGATCAAGTTGGTGAGCTTCATTCGACTGCGGTTTTTCAGTGGCCGGCACTTCAGCGCTCCACGAATCCTATCCATCTCTCCGCGGCCCATAATGCGCCCATAACGCATGAACAATTCGTAATGACGCGTCAGGAAGTATTACGCTGCCGGCGCGATTCGCAAACAGAAATCGCCATCAATAATACTTAGACCAGTACACATCGCGCTTGATGGCCGGGTGTCGCGTCCCGAAGCGTGGGCACCGCCGTGTCGCACACGTCCACTCGCAGCGAACAGCGGGGCGCGAACGCGCAGCCCGGCGGCAATGCATCGAGCGCGGGTACGGCGCCCGGAATCGGCTCAACCGTGTGCCGCACGAGCCTCGGCGAGGCGCGCAAGAGTCCCGCGGTATAAGGATGCTTCGGCGCGCGCAGCACTTCTTCGGTCGGGCCCTCCTCCACGATGCGCCCGGCATAGAGCACCGCGATTCGCTCCGCGACCTGCGCGACGACTCCCAGATCGTGAGTGATGAAGAGCAGCGTCAAGCCCAGCTCTCGCCGCAATTGCTCCAGCAGATCGAGGACTTGCTTTTGCACCGTGACGTCCAGTGCCGTCGTCGGCTCATCCGCAATCAGCAGCCGAGCCTCCGCGCTGTTTCCGGCCCGTGCTTCCTGATCCCCGGCCAGCGCCATGGCGATCAGCACGCGTTGGCGCAATCCTCCGGAAAGTTCGTGCGGATATTGCCGCGCACGCAACTCCGGCTCCGGAACCGCCGCTCGCGTGAGCGCTTCGCGTACGGCCCGATCGAGCGCTGCGCCGCCCAGACGCGGGCTGTGCGCGCGAATGGCTTCCGCGATTTGCGGCCCTACGCGCATCACCGGATTGAGCGCCGTCATCGGCTCCTGAAAAATCATGGCGATCCGCCGGCCTCGCAACGCAATCCAATCGTCTTCCGGGAGTGTCGCCAGATCCAACATGTGCGCCGGATCGGACGCAAAAAGCGCCGAACCGCGCACGCGCGCGCCGGGCGGAAGCAGCCCCATCAGCGCGAGCGAAAGCATCGTCTTGCCCGAGCCTGATTCGCCGACGAGCCCCAACGAGCTGCCCGGCTCCAACCGCAGTGACACTCCATTCACTGGGAAGACCCAGCCTGCCGGCGTGGGCAATTCCACCGTCAATTCGCGCAAATCCAGCAAAGGCGCCATGCGCCCATCATAGAATTGCTGCCGAACAATGGAAAGCCGGCGTATTTCCGCAGCGGCATGGCCCGCACTACCGCCGGGCGGTGGGAATTACGAACTTCAGAGCGGTGTGTGTTGGAGAAAAGCCCACGACTTTCGTATCCACGAGTCCCGCTTTGCGCCCGGCGCTGAGCACGTCGAATTCGCGGATGATCGTTTGCCCTTTCGGATAGACGATCCACAGCGCGCCGGCCGGCGCCAGCGCAGCGGCCAATTTGGGCACGCGCTTCAGCTCCGCAGCCGAATCCGCGCCAAAGAAGATCAGCTCACATTTGCGTCCCAGCCGTTTCGAACATTTCGAAATTCCACGCAGATCCTTTTCGAATGCCGCATCCTGCGGACCCAGCGAGCGTCACGCACATCCCCGGCTTCACTCCTAGCTTTTCGATCGTGCTCTTGGGATGCAGGATTTTCGCGGCCCACTTCTCGGCGAGTGGACCCAGTTCGAAAACGGCCTCGCCGCCGGAAAACCGCACGCGCAGCTCGCCATCAACGGCATTCACCTTGCTTATGTCCTTGAAAGGAATCACCAACCGAAAGTCGCCGCGGAAAATGAGCTCGTTCGTCTCCAGGAGAGCGCGGCCTTGGCCCGATTGTTTGCCGAATCTCACCCGGCAGCGATTCTCAGCCCCCAAAAGTCATTCTCCTATCGCGATCGCCTCGCCATACTTCCGGCCCAGCGCCCCAAGGTAGTCATCCATCGTCCGTGTCTGCCCAATGATGAAGTGCGAAACGAATCGGAAGATCGGGTTATACACCTCGCCCCGTTCGGTGATGCGTAGCTGAGTGCCGCCTTCCCTGGGAATCACCTGGTACGTCCAGGTTCCACCGAAAGGCAGCTTCGGATCGGCAATCTTCACCACAAAGCGTCCCGGCGCTTCGCTGCTGGGCGCGACGGATTGGATCGCTTCATAAGGAATTGCGTCGTGCTTGCTGCGCTCGAGCCATACCGTGTGGCCGTTACGATCGGGCATCCGCTCAACCTGTAAGATCGCCGGGCGCCACTTCGGAAACTCGTCGTAGCTCGTGATCGTTTGCCAAATCGCGGCGGGCGGTTCGGAAAAGCGCGCTGACCGCGTCGCCGTATGGTCCCGCGGCAACAAAGCTCCAACGATGGCTACGATCGCGATGATTGCCGCCACAATGCCGAAGATCCACAACGCCCAACGCATCGCTCTCTCCTTCCTGCTACCTTGCGCCTGGCGCGCGCCGCTACTCCGATGCTTAGGCCCGAACGCGCACGCCCCGTTTTCTTGACGCCTGCCTTGCCATATGCCGGTTGGCGGCCTCGGCCAGCAGCGCCAGCCCCTCAAGACCCTTCTGCAACTCGCCCCCGCTCAGTTCAGCCAACATGGCAGCCACCCGTTGCGGATCGAGCACTGTGCTGGCCTCTCGCAATCGCAACCCCGCCGCCGTGATCAGCAACCGAAGCCTCCGACGGTCCCGCGGATCGCGCGTACGGCGCACGTAACCCTTGCGCACCAGGCGCTCCATATTCAAAGACATCGTCGAGAGTGTAACGCCCATGTGCTTGGCCAAATAGTTCAGCGCAATCGGCTCCCGCTCGTCGAGGTGATCCAGGATGCTTGCCTGATGAGCACTGAGCACCCGGCGCGTCTTCGGATCACGTACGTGGCGCGTATGGCACGCAAAATAGATCCTTGGGTAGTACTGCATCACTTGGTGCACGGCCGCGTGCTCCATTTCCCCCGAGGCTATCTTGAATAAATTAGTTTGTCAAATAAAACTATCTACGTGTCCTCTTACAATGAAAAAGCCCCGAGGATGAGATTGAACAATTGCACGAACAGGCCTCGTCTCCGCCCTCTGAATGCCTAGCACGTTGCTTGTTCGCCGCCCCTGCGCGAGAATCCATGCGGCGACCGGCTTCGCATTACCGAGGAGGCGCAATGCCCGGATTGAACGCGCTGCTGAATTACCATCCATTGTTCGTGCACTTTCCCATCGCGCTGTGGCTCGCGGCGCTGCTTTTCGAAGCTCTCTCTCTGTGGCGGCAAAATGACGAATGGCATCGCACCGCTGTTCGGCTGCTTTATCTCGGCACCCTTGGGGGCCTCGCCGCTGCTTGCACCGGATGGCTGGCGCAAAGGTCGGTCGTGCCGGAAATGGACGTCCAGGCGGTGCTCGCGGAGCACAAGATGCTGATGCTTCTCACCACGAGTTTCGCCCTCGGCCTATGTCTCTATGCCTTTGCGATGCGCGGCCGCTTTGACACCGGCAAGCGGCGCATACTGCTCGCCGGCCTTGTGGCGCTGGCGATCTTGATGACCATTGGTGCGGATCGCGGCGGCTTTCTCGTCTTTCACTACGCGCAATCGGTGAACTTTACGACGACGCATTAGAAGCCATGCCGTAGATGGTTTCCGTGCGGCCACGAGAAAGGCCACTCGAAGATGGCGGATCGTCAAAACAGCTCGCGCGCCACCGGACAAAAGACGTGCGAAGCATGTGGTGAAAAGTTCCCGTGCGCAGCGCCGTGGGGTCCCTGCTGGTGCGAAGAGATAAAAGTCAGCCGCGAAACGCTGTCCCAATTGCGCTCGCAATACTCCGATTGCCTTTGCCCGAAGTGTCTTGAAGCCGCGGCAAACGGCCGGCCGCCTGTGGGGCCTAGCGCTGGGCGGAACGAGTAGTACCCAAAAAACAAAATGACCGGAGCGAAAAAGCCGCCCCGGCCAATCCACAAGTCCAACTCAAAGCCAAATCTCAGAGGTAATCGCGCGAAGGCCCTTCAAGGAAGGCGCGAAGCTTGCGGGAACGCGAAGGATGCCGCAACTTGCGCAGCGCTTTCGCTTCGATCTGCCGGATGCGCTCGCGCGTGACGGCGAAAGACTGGCCGACTTCTTCGAGCGTGTGCTCGCTGCCGTCGTCGAGGCCAAATCGCATCTTGATCACTTTTTCCTCGCGCGGCGTCAACGTCTTCAGCACCGACGAGGTTTGTTCCTTCAAATTCAAATTGATCACCGCATCCGAAGGCGAAACCACGGCCTTGTCTTCGATGAAATCGCCCAGATGCGAATCTTCTTCTTCGCCGATCGGCGTTTCGAGCGAGATCGGCTCTTGCGCAATCTTCAGAATCTTGCGTACCTTCGCCACCGCAATATCCATCCGCTTGGCGATTTCTTCCGAAGTCGGCTCGCGGCCCAGTTCCTGCACAAGCTGCCGCTGCGTGCGGATCAGCTTGTTGATCGTCTCGATCATGTGCACCGGAATGCGGATCGTGCGGGCTTGGTCGGCGATGGCGCGGGTGATGGCCTGGCGAATCCACCATGTGGCGTAGGTGGAAAACTTGTAGCCGCGCCGCCACTCGAATTTGTCCACGGCCTTCATCAGGCCGATATTGCCTTCCTGGATCAGGTCCAGGAATTGCAGGCCGCGATTCGTATATTTCTTCGCGATGGAAACCACGAGGCGCAGGTTGGCCTCGATCAATTCCTTTTTTGCCTGCTCGGCTTCCGCTTCTCCGCGAAGGATCACCTGGAGCGTGCGCTTCAGCTCGGTGAGCCCGACTTCGCTCTCGGTTTCGATGTCGCGCAGCTCGGAGCGGCGCGAGCGTAGTTCCTTGCGCGCTTCCGCTGCCGTGTCGCCCTTGCTGACGTCCGCGCGGCGCTCGAGCTTCCCCGCTTCGCGCTCCAACGATTGCAGGCGCACCACGGTGTGGCGGATCCGGTCAATCAGCCGCTTGCGTTCAAGTGGATTGAACTCGAATGCGCGAAGCGCCTGCGACATCTCGATCCGCGTGCGCGCCAGCGCGTATTTCGCGCGCAGATAGGGACGCTTCTTCGCCTTCGGCATCCGCTCGAACTTCTCGGCCTGCTTCAAGCTGGATTCGTAGAGCTTCTCGATCTTGTCGAGCTGCTTCAGCGTGGCGCGGGTTTTTGCTTCGACTTTTTCTTCGGTGAGCTCTTCATCGTCAAACTGGACGATTTCCTTGATCGAGCGCGCGCCTTCGCGAAGATCCTTCGCCACGCCCATCAATTCCTTCAGGACGATCGGCGAGCGCGAAATGGTCTTCAGGACGAGGTTCTGTCCGCGCTCGATGCGCTTGGCGATGGTTACTTCGCCTTCGCGCGTCAGCAGCGGCACGGTTCCCATCTCGCGCAGATACATGCGGACGGGATCGTTCGTTTTTTCGAGGGCCCCCGGGGTTAGGTCGAGTTCGCTTTCTTCCGCGGCGGGTTCTTCTTTGGTGGGTTCGGCCTCGCCGCCGGATTCGGCGTCGGCAGCGGCGCGCGCCGCCTTCGCGGTGGCGGCGTCTTCGTAAATGTCAATTCCGTAGCGCTCAAACGTGGAAAGCAGGTCGTCAATTTCCTCCGAGGAATGCACCTCGGCGGGAAGAATGTCGTTGACCTCGTCATAGAGCAGGTAGCCGCGCTCCTTGCCCATGTTGATGAGCTGGCGTACCTGATCGTATTTTTCTTCGAGTGCCAGGGCCAAACTTGCCTCCCCGAATCGGCGGTTCGAGCCGCGCGATGGGTTAAATCAGTGCTCTCAAAACCCTCGTCCAGCCTCGCCGGAAAGGGACACAAACGCCGCGCTGTTTCGAGCCGTACGGAAAAGATGATGGAATCGCACCGGTGAGATGACTCTTAGCCTGCCGTCGCTCGTGATTTGAGCCCGCTCGCATCCCAGGCGTCACACACGGACCCAAATTCAGCGCCTCAAACGATTCGATGCAAGCTGCCACCTAGCCGTTACCGCAAACCCTGTAAGGTTATCTCCTAGACAGCATCACGTCAATGGCACGCGGCCAATGCGTTAGCAAGGGTGAACCCGGCGCGTCAGTGCTGGGACAAGTTGCGGAGCAGTTCCTGTTTTCGGGCGAGAAGTTTCTTGAGCTGGCTCGCATCCGCCGCATCGGCCGCGCGGCTTGAAAGCGCCTCCATCTCCTTCTGCACGGCATCGAGCTCCTGCTTTGCGTGGCGCTCGCGCAACACGCTCAGGCAGCTTTCCGCCTCGTCCCACGTGGGCGGCGCGTCGGATTCAAACGCAATTTCGAAAAGCAGCCGCCGGTCTCGTTCTTCCAGCGTCGCGGCAAGCGTCGCCGCGTCGGGCCGCCCACCCTCGGCGGAAGTTTTCAGAAGCGTGTCGATGATCCGCTCCGTCTCGAGACCCTTATGAAGCGCACCCGCGGCGATCTCGCTCGCCAGCCGCTCGCGGAATTCCTCGGCCTCGATCAGCATGTGCACCAGCCGGCGCTCGGCCGGCCGCGCGCTGCGCCCAATCAACTCGGGCTTTGCCTTCACTTCGCTGCGCCGCTCGGCCGCCGCTTTGCGCAGTGCTTCGCGCAGAACCGGCTCGTCCACGCGCAACTGTTGCGCGATTCGCGTGGCCCATTCCGAGCGCAAGCAGCGGATTCTGCACGCGCTGCACGTGCGGCATCAGAAAATTCACCGCGCGCAGTTTGCCTTCGGCGCTCGAAAGATCCATCTGCTTGCGCGCGGCCGATCAGGTAATCGAGAAATGCGGGCGCTTTGCCGAGCAGTTCGCGATACGCCTCCGCCCCCTTTTTCTGAACGTAGCTGTCCGGGTCGGCGGGCTTGCCGTCAATCGCCGGCAGCGCCAGCACGCGAGTCTCGAAATCCTGCTCGAGCAGCAGCGCCAGCGAACGTTCCGTCGCAGCCTGACCCGCGCTATCGGGATCGTAGTTCACCACGATGCGGTGCGTGAATCGTCCCAGCAGCTTCACTTGCGCTTCGGTGAGGCTCGTGCCGCAGCTCGCCACCACATTGCCGATTCCCGCGCGCGCCACGCCGATCGTGTCCATGTAGCCTTCCACCAGCACGGCGAAATCGTTGCGCCGGATCGGCTCCTTCGCGCGATCCAGGTGATAGAGCAGCGCGCTCTTCGTGTAGATCGGCGTTTCCGGCGAATTCAGATATTTCGGCATGTCGTCGCCGAGCGCCCGCCCGCCAAACGCCACAATCTTGCCGGACTCGTTCGCGATCGGGAAACATGATGCGCCGCCGAAACCGGTCATACGCCCGGCCGTTTCCGTCGCGCCTGGCGAGACCGGCTTGCTCGATCAGTTTCTCGGGAAATTTCTGCTTCAGCTGCCGCAGCAGCACTTCGCCGCCCGAAGGCGCGTAGCCGATGCCAAAGCGCGCAATCGCTTCGTCGTCGAGGCCCCGGTCGGCCAGATAGCCCCGCGCGACCTTACCCTCGGCGGTCGAGCTCAATTGCCGCGCAAAAAATGCCGCCGCGTCGCGATGCATTTCCACCAGCACCGTGCGCTGCTGGTTGGCTTGCCGTTCTTCGGGAGTGCGTTCGCGCGGCTGCGGCACCGCGATCCCGCATTTTTCCGCCACCATGCGAATGGCATCCGGAAAACTGCACTTCTCCAGCTCCATCACAAATTTGAAAACGTCCCCGCCCACGCCGCAGCCAAAGCAGTGATAAATCTGCTTCACCGGGTGCACGGCAAACGACGGCGTCTTTTCGGAATGAAACGGGCAAAGGCCCACGAAATTCTGCCCGCTCTTTCGCAGCGACACGTATTCGCCCACCACGCGAACAATGTCCGCCTGCTGCTTCACGCGATCCGCGAATGATCCGGCTTCCGCCATCTGCAAGGATTGAACTTCGGCAACTGTGGCTGACTCATTGTACCGCCGAGCGCAGCCCTCGGGAGGCGGAGTACAGCACAACGCGAAATCCTTTATGTTCGGTCTCAGATTCGTAACGCATGCCGATCTTTTCCATAATGCGCCGCGATGCCAGATTCTCCGGCATCGCAATCGCAATCACGCGCGCCAGCCCCGCGCGCTCAAAGGCGTAGCGCAAAACGCTTTGCGCAGCTTCGGTCGCCAGCCCTTTGCCCCAGCAGCGCCGCGCCAGCCACCACCCAATTTCCACTTCGCTGTCGTCCTCCAATCTCAAGCGGCTGCAGCCCGCAAAATCCGATCGTCTCGCCATCAGTTTCTCCAACCATCCTCCAAAGACAAAATCCTCTGCTCTCCGCGTGCCGCATCTGCCGCCCAATGAACTCAGCCAATTCGCCGCTGCTCCACGGACGCCCGCCGTTGATGTACCGCATGACTTCCGGATCGCTCGAAATCTGGCTGGAACTTCTCCGCGTCCGATTGCCTTCCACGAGAGCAATCGCACGCGATCCGTCTCGATCCAACAAAAAGCTGAACTCTCGTCCATCTCCGCCGCCGCTAATCCTTCAGCTCCACGATCATCACCGCGTTTCCGCCGCGATCCTGCGCTTCCGCGGACGTACGCGCAACCAGCGGGTGCGCCGCGAGAAATTCCGTCAGCCCTCGCCGCAGCGCGCCGGTTCCGTGGCCGTGGATCACGCGCACGCGCGGCTTTCCCGCCAGCGCCGCCTGATCGATGAACTTGTCTACCCGCCCCGACGCTTCTTCCACCGTGCACCCGATCACGTTGATCTCATTGGCGGAAGGCTCCTCCGTCGGCTTTGCCTGCACGGTCACGTGGCCGCGCTCGCCGTAGGCCGTGCCGCGCTCTTTTTCTGCCGGCTCCTCCACCAATGACAACAGGTCCTCGAGCGCCACCTTCATCCGCAGCGGTCCCGCTTCTACTTCGGCGCCGCGCGTGTCCACCCGCCGCAGCACCACTGCGGACGGAAATCCCTTCACCCGCACACGCATTCCGGACGCGAGCTTGCCGATTTCGATCGGCTTTTCAGTGGGCGCGGCTGCTGGCCCCAGATCGGCCTGCGACTCGGAAAATGCTGCACCACGGCCGCGTCCGCTTCATCCCGCGCCTCACCGCGCGCCTTCACCGTTGCGCGCTTGGTTTGTTTTTCGATCTGCGCGCGCAACTCGCGCTCCTTCACGCTTGCCAGAGCCCGCTCCAGCGCGGCCTCGTGCTGCTTCATCGCCTCGCCGAATTTCTGCTCGAGCTCGCTAATTCTCTTGCGCTGCCGCTCGATCCATTCCGTTTGCAGTTGCCGGCGGTCAGCATCGAGCTGCGCACCTTGCTCGCGCAACTCGCGCCGCAGCCGGTCCACTTCTTCGCGGCTGCGGTGGAGGTACGCGATCAAATCCGCCGCCTCGCGCGAAGCAGGAGTCAATTGCTCGCGCGCGCGCCCAATCACTTTTGCTGGGCAAGCCCAGCCGCTCCGCGATAGAGATCGCGCTCGACCCGCCCGGCACGCCCACCATCAGCCGGTGCGTCGGCCGCAGATTCACTTCATCGAACTCAACTGCCGCATTCACCACGCCCTGCGTGGACGGAAGCCCACGCCTTCAGCCGGTCGTGATGCGTGGTCGCGAGCGTCAGGCAATGCCGCTCGCGAAATTCCTCGAGCAGCGCAACCGCCAGCGCCGCCCCCTCCTCGGGAGCGGTGCCCGTGCCGAGTTCATCCATCAGCACCAGCGATTGCGCCGTGGCCGCTTCCAGCATTCCGCGCAAATTCAGCATGTGCGCGGAAAATGTCGAGAGATTCTCCGCAATGGATTGCTCGTCACCGATATCCGCCAGCACGCGGTCGAACAGCGGCAATTCCGCAGCCTGCGCCGCGATTGGAATCCCCGATTGCGCGGCCAGCGCCGCCAGTCCAACTGTCTTCAGCGCCACACTTTTTCCGCCCGTGTTGGGGCCGCTGATCACCAGCACGGTTTCATCGCCGCCCAATTCCAGCGTCATCGGCACCACGCCTGAGCCTTCACTGCGCAAGCGCGCCTCCAGCACAGGATGCCGCGCGGCGTCCAGCCTCAGTTGAGTTTCGGAGCGGAATACGGGCAGCGCGCAATCGTATTCCCGCGCGTATCGCGCCCGCGCAAAAAGGGAATCCATCTCCGCGATCGTTTCCGCCGCGAACCGCAGCGGTCGCGCCTGCCCGCGCAACAGATCTGTCAACGCAGCAAGAATGCGCGCAATTTCGGCGGCTTCGTCTTCGGCGAGCTGCACGAGCCGGTTATTTGCCTCGACCGTTACAAGCGGCTCGACGAACACCGTCTGTCCGGTCGCGCTCGCGCCATGAACAATCGCGTCGCGGACGCCGCCCTGATGCCGATCCGCCGCGCGTACCGGAATCACGTAGCGGTCGTTTCGCAGCGTAACGTAATCTTCCCCTGCGTCACTTCCGCGGCTCCGCAGGATCTCGCGCAATGTTTTCTGGATTCCGTCCCGCGTACGCGCAAGCGTCGTGCGGATTCGCCTCAGTTCGGGCGACGCATCGTCGCTGATCGTTCCGTCCGGCAAGACCGTCCGGCGAATCGCCGTCGCCAGCATCCGGAAATCGCCCAGCATTTCCGTGCGCGCTGCAAGGCCAGGACATGGTTGCGCCGCCTCCCGAAAATATTCGCGCAGCCATCCCGCCGTATCGAGCAGCGAAGCCACATCCAGAAGTTCCGCCGGCGTCAGCACCGACGTGGCCGCCGCCACTTCGGCGTTCGCAGGGCCCAATCGCGCGAGCCACGGCTCCGGATCGGCCAATGCGCCAAAGCCAAGCTGCTGGCCCCCGCGCAGCCATGCAACCGCTTCGCGTACCAGCGCGAATTCGCCCTCGAGCCGTGCACGGTCAAGCGAGGGCGCAAGCGCTTCAATCGCGCGCCGTCCGGGCGCACACGTCGTAAAGCCGCGCACAATCTCGCGCAACCGGGGAAACTCGAGCAACTTTGTGGAGGGTCGCGACATTGTTGAATGGCTGGATCAAGAGCGCGCGGCGCATTGCGGCGCTGCAAACGCGTCTTGTTAGATTACCTGATCTTGCGAAGAAATTGCTCGGCGCGCGGGGCGCCCCAGGCGCCGCAGTTGCGCCTCGGTTCTCTATTCCTGTGCGTCAGTGCACATTCTCGTTGCGCCCACAAACCGTCCCTTCACTTCTTTCCATTGCGCCGCGCAACGCCCAATTGTTTCACCATCGCTACCGTGATTGCATCCAGCACGTCTTCCGCGGGTTTGCTCTTCATCATGTGATTGTTGCCGAAGAACGAAAAAATCAGGTGCTCTCCGCGCGCCGATGTCGCATAGCCCGAAAGCGCATCCACGTGTCCGAGCGTTCCCGTCTTGGCCCACACATGCCCGGCCGCCGGCGTGTTCAGCATGCGGTCCGAAAGCGTTCCATCTTCACCGGCAATCGGAAGTGACGCGCGGTAGATGTCGCTCCACGGTTGCTGCGAAACCCAGAGCAACAGCTTCGCAACCGCCTCAGGCGTAACCAGATCGCGCCGCGAAAGCCCGGACGCGTCGCTCAACTCCATATCATCGTCCGCGATCCCGATGCCTTCCCGGAATTGCTCGGCGAACTGCAGCGCCGTATCAAACGAAACGTCTCCTGTCTTTTCCCGCGCTGCGTCGCGCAAAAGCATTTCCGCATGAAGGTTCTGGCTCACCTTGGCCGCCACGCGCACTGCTTCGGCCAGCGGCAGTGACACATGCTCGGCAAGCACCGTTGGCGGCACGGCCGGCGCATTTGCCTCCGCGGCTGGCGCAGTCGCCTCTGTGGGAGGCCCGGCGATGTGCCGCCCCTCCGCCTTGCCATAAATCTTCACGCCGCGCGCTTCCAGAAGTTGCTTGAGTAGGGCCGCTGCATACTCCGCAGGCCAAGTGTTTGCTAAGCCGACTGAGTGCTGCTGTGCATCTGCCGGTACGCTGCCGCCCAGCAGGATGTCTTTCGAGCCGGGATCGCGCTCGATGGTCAGTTCCTGCTTTGATCCCGGGGCCCCGGTCAGCAGCTCATTGTGGATTTCGTAAAAGCCGCTGACCCACGGCTCAATCGTGTAGCTCGCCGGAGTTCCAGGCTGTGGTCCGGGAGCAATTTCAACAAAGAGCGTGCCATCATTGATTTCGAGCGCGGAGACCGGCGCGCCATAACTCCACAGCATGTCATCAATGGACCAGCCCGACGGATAGCGTCCTCCGGCAAAATAGCTGTCGTCTCCCACGATATTTCCGGAAACCTGTTTCAATCCGCGCGCGACCACCGCGTCGGCCAAATCGGACAGCGCTTTTTCGGGAGGCCCTTCGCGATCCGTTTTCTTGTCGTAGGGAATCGCGCGATTGGACAGATTCGGATCGCCGCGCCCAACGAGTACCAGATCGCCGCCGAGCATTCCATCGTTCCCGATCGGCGCGCTGGATTCGAGCGTCGTATGAAATTTGTAATCCGCACCAAGCGTCGCCAGTGCCAACGCGGTGGTGAAAAGCTTCGCATTTGACGCGGGCGTGAAATAGCGGTCGCCATTCTGCGCGAAAAGAACCTCGCCGGTATCTGCGTCTTCGACGAGCAATCCCCAGTACCCGCGGCTTACCTCGGGGGCGGCAAGAATCTTGTTCACGCTCGCGCGAAATGCCGCGACGTCCGCTCGCTTGCGCACCGCAGGAGCCGTCGCGGCACGCGGCGTTCCGGACGCTGCTTTCTTCTGCGGTTGCGCGCGCGCCGCAGACGAAATGCAAACCACAACGAGGCTCGCGGCCGCCCACGCCGAATAGACGCGCAAGAAATGCCTTCTCGGCGCCATCTTGGCGCAGTGTCTCAATTGGGTCATGACAGCCAGCCGTTCCGAAAACCTGCGCGGCGAAGTCCTTTAATCACATAAGGACAATGCCGCATTAAGCGCCACAAGAAGCCGGTGCGATAATTTTCTATCATCATCACGATCGGCCCCTGATTCAATCCAAAGTGCCAAGGCGTGGCCCAACCGCAGGGTCTTCTGCCTTTCTCCGGATACGTCGGATTGAAGGTACCTTTGAAGCCGTATGGGTTCTTCTCGCGCAGGCGCAATTCATCAAAGTGCCGGATCGTACGCAGCACAATCTCCGGGGCAAATGGCAGTGACGCCACAACCGCCCAGGGTGCAAGCGTGCCGTCATCGGGCCCAAATGGCGCGCCTCGCGACACATAATCGAAAAATTTCCGCTTGATTCCCGCGACGCGAAGCGTCGCCGGCCCTGGGCCGTCGCTCGCGGTTATCCCCCAGCAGTGTTCGCCGTAATGTGAGAATCGACGCGGATTACGAATCGCATATCGTTGCTGCACGAGCGTCGCTCGACGGCTGTTCTCAAAATAATCGATGCCCTTCTTCCGCATGAAATCGTCTTGGATGCCGCGGAAGTCCACCCATAGGTGCGAGAGTTGATGGATGAAGAGCGGTCCGGCATACAGAAATTCAGTGTCGTACATCTTCTTCCACTGATATGTGGAACTCCATGCCCGGTAGCTTTCACCCACCAACGGATGCGTCGGCGAACCGAGCCCTAATACGTGCAACAATAAGGCTTCGTCATATCCTTCCCAACGATATTTAAAAAATCCGCTTTCTGGTTTCCAGCCCTGGCTAACCGTGCGACCTTTGTTCTGAGCCCATCGCCAGTCCGCGCGCCGGTAGAGAGCATCGGCAAGCTCGCGAACTTCACGTTCGTCCGGGGTATCGCGGGCGAAATACATGGCCGCCGTGAGGACGCCGGCAAGAAGAAACGCGGAATCAATCGTGGACAGCTCGCATTTCCAGGCGCGCCGGCCTGTCTGCATGTCAAGAAAGTGATAATAAAACCCTCGGTATCCGGTCGCATCGGCTTCAGTTCCTTGCCGGCTGTGCGAGAAAAACCTCAGAGTCGCAAGCGTTCTCTTGATCGCATCGTCGCGGGTCAGGAAAGAGCGTTCGACCCCTATCGGGTAAGAGGCCAAAGCGAGTCCGGTGGCGGTAATGCTCGCGGGCCAATCTTTTTTAGTTTTATCTCTTACAAGCCCATTCTCCAGATTCGATTCATGCAGAAAATAGGCGAAGGTTTCTTCCTGAAGCTTATGCAGCATGGCGTCATTGGACGGATTCCGTGAGCCGATTGGCGGTTTCAGCGGCATTTTTGGGCTCGCACTCAAGCAAACTCAATCGTGATTGCCGCGACTGCATGAGGTGACAGCGAGAAGGACAGATCGATGTTCTGCTGCTCGCATCTCCACGGGTGGGGTTGTTTCACCAGGCATGATGTAGCCTTCAATTGCTCTACCTGCAGCGCATTCAAATAGACTGGTTCGCCCATGGCCCGCCATAGCCGCTGGGGGTTCGCATGATCCTCGTCGACTCTTTCAATGTAGACCACCCGGGGTTCTGGAGCGTTTGTGATGCGCAGACTTGATAATTCCGTCTGAATGGAGTGCCGTGGCATGGCGTGGTTTGTCAGCAGGATGGTCACAGACTTTTCCTTCCGAACGACCCACGCGTTCACGGTCTCATGGCTACCTTCGACGCTCAACAACTCATTACCCAGACGGTGCAATAACTCAAAAGCTCGGTACACCGGCTTTGCGATCCCATGAATATTCAGCAGGCCAAAACCACCCTGAAACGGAATGGACGGAAAGTAGTTCTCAGAAAAAATATCGCTGAAGGTCCAAAAACTGTAACCCTCGACAAGGCCGGAGGCCTCCATGACGATCTTGGCGGCATATGCCGCGGTAAAGGGCTCATCATGGAGCGGGTCGCGCGGATTCGATGAGATATTCCATTCCGTGTAGTAGACAGGCAGTCCGCGCGCCTGATCGCGGGTTTTGGCCGCGTCTTCACGCATGATCCCGCGCGGCGCGTGCGCCAATTGCGTGATCGTGTCCGCGCCTATTTTTCCGAAGGCATCCGTCGGGTAATGATGGGTCGAGACGAAATCCACGGGCACCTTGTTCTGTTCGCAGAAATCAAGAAACTCCGGGATCCATGCATTCTTTGCGGAGACGGGACCGCCCACTTTGAGCAAAGGATCGATGCTTTTTACCGCCTCGGCGGTCACGCGGTAGAGCTTGAAGTAGTCCTGCTGAGTTCCGGTCCAAAATGCCTTAAGGTTTGGTTCGTTCCATACCTCAAAGAACCACTTGCGCACTTCGTTCACGCCGTAGCGTTCCACCCAATGCGCCGTCAGCTTGCCGATGAGGGTTGCCCACTGCTCGTAGTCCTTTGGCGGGGTTACATTCGCTTCGTAGCGGAACACGGTCGTGCTGCCTGAAGCGAGGGCGCTGGGCATGAAGCTCAGTTCCACAAAGGGGCGCATTCCGATGGAGAGAAGAAAATCCATAATTTGATCCGCGTTGAAAAATGAGTAAAGGAGCTTCTCTTCCTCGCAAAGGAGCGTTTCCATTTCTTCGGAGAGCAGCGCATGAAAGCGAACGTGCTGAAAGCCCAATTCGTTGTGGCAAAGACGCAATTGCGACTGCCAGTCGGCCCGCAATGCCAGAGGCGCATGCCCGCTGCCGACGGTATGCTCCCAAAAATGCGCAAAGGCTTTGCCTGCCTGTGAAAAATCGCACGTGAAATCCGGCATTCCTTCTCCTTGACCGGAGTTTCCTTATGACCTTCCGGCCGGTTTGTCTACTCCAGCGCCTCGCAGACCCTGCTTCTGCCGCCGTGAAGAGTGAAATTAACCGTTTCCCACAGCCTCGTCAAACAACGAACTTCGCTCTCGATGAGTCTAATGTCCAAGGTGCAAACGCGGACTCATTGCACCGCTTTCGTTGCGCCCGGCTCCGCGAAACACTAAAATGACCGCTCGACATTTCAATGGAGGAATGACTATGCGTAGGGCAGTTTCTTTTCTAGTGGCTGCAGCGCTGATCGCCCTGCCGGTAGCCGGCGCGGATAAAGAAAAAGACGAAGACCGGCTGCGCAACTGCGGCATGGTGATGCACGAAATCCTCAACGTACCCGATGACATTCCTCAGAGCTTGCTGGACAAGGCTGAGTGCGTCATCGTGATTCCGTCGGTCCTCAAGGGCGCGTTCGGTGTCGGCGGGTCTTACGGCCGCGGCGCCATGACGTGCCGCAGCGGCGCCGAATTCAGCGGGCCCTGGGGCACGCCCACGATGATGGCCCTCGAAGGCGCCAGCTTCGGTTTCCAGTTGGGCGGCCAGGCCACGGACTTCGTGTTGCTGGTAATGAATGACCGCGGAGCAAGCTCGATTCTGAGCAGCAAGGTAAAGCTCGGCGCCGACGCCTCCGCCGCAGCGGGCCCTAAGGGACGAGACGCCGCAGCGGACACCGACGCTTACATGCGCGCGGAAGTGCTTACCTATTCCCGTTCGCGCGGCCTTTTTGCCGGTATTTCGCTCGAAGGCTCGACGCTTCGGCCCGACAACGATGCGAACGAACGGCTCTATGGCAAGAAGCTCGATGCGACGGATATCGTGCTGAAGAATATGGTTCCCCCACCCACCGGAGCGAAAGAGTTGCTGGAAATCCTGAATCAACACTCGCCGCGCAACCAATCCGACAAGAATTCCCATTAATCTAGCGGTCTCGCTCGCGTTTTGGCCGGAGCTCGATCTTGGCGCTCCGGCCAAAGCATGGGCGCCGCGACCTGCGTTGCATCGCCGCGGCTATTCCTTGCATTGACACAACTATCGTTGCATTGAAACAACTACGCGCTGCGTTGCGCGGCGTTTGGATTCTGCGCGAGGCTCGCGACGGCTTCGTCGGCCGTCTTGTGAACGGAGAAGAGTTTGAGTACCTGTGCGACCTGGAGCACGGCATAGTTCCGTGGACTGAGCCCGGCCAGCGCTAGCGAATGCTGGCTTTTCGACCGCCGCACGAGAAGCTGGACCAACGCGCCCACGCCGGCAGAATCAAGCCAGGTGAGCTCGCTCATATCCAAGATCAGCGCCGGAGCGGGTTCTTCCCGCAGCGCCTGGTTAAAACTGGCGACGGTTTCGAGCGTCAGGCTGCCTGCGAGCGTGACAATCTTCGGTCCGGCTGCGGCGGATTCGCGCGTTCCTAACGTAAGTTGTGCATTCGGCATGAGCGCGCATTCTAGAATCGAATTGTTAACCCCATATGAATGTCCCCCGCGCCGCGAGCGGCGGGAAAATTGGCAGGACCCCCTCCCCCCGGTTTTCTCGTAAATACGGCAGCAGAAGGACTTGCGGCGTTCGATATGCGCAAGTGACAGTAGATACGAGACTTAAGAAATGCGTCTTTCTGCAAAACGCGAGCTCGCTGCTGCAAATAAAGCACTTAGCGGACCATTTGGTACGCTGACATGACGTGATATGCGTGCGTCGTGCTGTACATTTGATTGGGGACCGTCCGGAATTTCGGTTTGGCCGAGGTTTCGAATGGCCTCGCCAATTGGCGTAATTATAACTCGTATGAAGGTGTTTATCAACGGAATAGCGTGACGTGGCTATGCCCAGTCATGCGAGAACGGCAAAATCGAGCGTTGGCACAAATCACTTAAAGGGGAGCGCAGTCGCTGGAAGATGCACGGCGTCTGGTTAAGGGCTACGCGGAGCATTACAACAACGTTCGTTTGAACAGCGCCATTGGGTACATCACGCCGAAGGACATGCTCGCCGGGTATCATCACGAGATTCAGGCCGAGCGGGATCGGAAATCGGAGGCAGCGACGGAACAACGGAAGAATCGCCGCCAGCGGGTCGCGTGACGGATGAAACGGATCACTTCCGGTTGGCCGACGATACACCCGGAATGAGCAGACGCGAACGGCAAATCCACGAGGTAGCCCGTTTTCGAGGCGGAAATCCCGCCCAACGGAGCAATTCCATCAGAAAACTAACTGTTCTGCGATGCTATGGATGTTAGCCACGTGAAATTGCGGGGCGCTATGGTTTGCGTGCGATTGCATAGACTGCGTTGGTTTCGACGCTTTGCACGCGATCCTTCGATATGCAGTCCAGGGTCGCTTGGCATACGCGTTTACGTGTTTCCTGATCTAGCTGCTCGATAGTGCCGCGGTAGCCTGATCCCATTGCGATGGTCCAGAAGTCCTCCGGCGAACGTAGAGGCTGAGCACCAGCCTCTGCCAGCAGATCGTCTGTGTGTACACCCGCTTCGAGCAGCATGGATGCAAGCGCAGGCGGTTCGTTGATGCGGTCCCATGGATTGAAGCTCTTGTAGAGGTCCGGACGCTCGTTCCGCACGGCGTTCCAGAAAGCGCAGGTACCGGGTTCCAAGACGCGCGGTCCCCACGTGGTAATTGCAAGTTGGCCGCCGGGCCGGAGAACTCGCCAAAGGGAACGAACACCCGAAGGCATGTCCGGCACAAAGAAGATACCGAACACGCAAATCACTGCGTCGAACGTTTCCGTGGAAGGATCCAGCTCCTCGATATCTTTCAAACGGAACTCAGCGTGCGTCAGGCCGAGTTGCGACGCTTTCCCTCGCGCCAAGCGCAGGAGATTCTCCGCTAAATCGACACCTAGTAAACGCCCGCTTGGGCCTATGGCTTTCGCCGCCGGAATGGCAGAGGCTCCGCTGCCGCAGCACGCATCTAGAACGCACGCACCGACCTTCAGCGACATTCGCTCCACTGTACGCTGGCCGATGCGGTCCCAGAACGAAAGGGCCGGCGCATCGAAACAATCGGCCGCAGCGTTATATGTAGAAGATGCGCGTACCTTCGCGTCGTTCCTCGTTTCAGGTTGCATTTGAGCACTCTCTCGCAGGGAGGTGTGAGAACAAAGCCTATCTTAACGCGCGGCGTGAGATGATTATTCTACGCGCAATACTTATTTCATGTCCTCGAACGCGGCAAGGAAATGGCTTACGGGTTCACTGATTCATGTCTGGGGATGCATACTCGTTTAGCTACTCGGGTGTCCGTCCGAAACCTTCCACCTATCGATAAGCGAGCGTAATGCAGGTTGCTAAGATTCGGCGTCGACGCGGCTTTTGATGCGGCTACAATAAAAACCATGGCACTGAGAATCCCCGGTAGGCTCGCAGCTAGCTGCCGCAAGACCCCGGAGCGTGCGGCATGGCTCGAACGCCTGCCCGACGTGCTGCGAAACTTGGAGCACAGATGGTCGCTAACGCTTGATGCCCCGTTCGACGACGAGGTGAGTTGCTCGTACGTGACAGCAGTCGTACGCGCAGACGGAACACGCGCGGTACTGAAGCTCGGCATGCCGCACATGGAAGGCGAGCACGAAATTGACGGGCTGCGCTTCTGGGACGGAGACCCGACTGTGCGGCTACTCATGGCCGATGATGATCTGGGCGCAATGCTCTTAGAGCGTTGCGAGCCGGGAACGGTACTACGCGCACTGCCGGAGTTCGAGCAGGACGTGGTGATTTCAGGTCTGCTGCGTCGTCTGTGGCGCGCCCCATCAGCACAACACCCCTTCCGCCCTTTGTCTGCTTTGACAGAGTATTGGAGTGACGAAACACTGACGCACATCGAGCAGTGGCCCGACACGGGACTAGTCCGCGAGGGTTTGCGCCTTTTTGCGGAGTTGCCACGCACCGGACCCGCAGAGGTTGTGTTGGCTACCGATTTGCACGCAGGCAACGTCCTCCGGGCGGAACGCCAGCCCTGGCTCGTCATCGACCCAAAGCCTTTCGTCGGAGATCCCGCCTACGACGCGACGCAGCACCTGTTCAATTGTTCTGCGAGATTGCGATCGGACCGGGACGGACTGATTCGCAGCTTTGCGGACCGGCTGGGCGTGGATCACGAACGCGTCCGGCTGTGGATGTTTGCCCGGGCAGCGGCGGAGCCACGGGACGATTGGGGCAACGGCGAGTTGGTGGCACTTGCTCGAGCAATTGTACCGTAAGCTACAGATCCTCGGCTCCAGGGTCCCACGAGACTAACTCTGGTTGCGCTCTTGTGAAGTCCGCATCTCGTCAGGAAATCAAGCACTGACGAGATGGGCGACCGCGTTCCCGGGTTTACTCCTTGCTAGGTTTGCTGTGTCTATGCGCTGGTGGCTCGAAAGGCTAAGTGAAGTTCGCGGGGCTTCAAGCGAAGATGAGGAACGCACCCTTGCGGACGGCGCGAAGAGTACGGGACTCAGGTCAATTCGTTGGTGGAGTAGGCGATGGTTTGTCTTCGTCAAGATTGGTGTCGAGATAGGCGAGATAGACTGCCAACAGGCGGTAGGTATCGTAGTCATTGGAAAGTTTGATGGCATTCATCTGATCGCGATCCGTATGCAGGATAGGCAGGGTGGCTTCCGTGATGGAGTGGATCATTAACGTTGGAATTTTTCGAGCGCGGAATGAGGACGAGTCATCATCACCGACTTTATCGGCATTGACGAACCCCAAAGGCAGGTGCATGGAATTCGCGATTTCGGAAATCATGGTCGCGAGCTTCTTGTCCGAGTGGCTTAGCCAAACTTTGGTGGGGCCGAGGCCGATGGAATCCATATTGATCGCCGCGCGGATTTTGGCGGCCTGCTCGGGAGTGAGGCTCTTTACATAGAATGCCGAGCCGATCAGCCCTTCTTCTTCCTGCGTGAACCCGATGAAAACGAAAGTGTGTTTTCGAGCGGCGCCGGCCAGACTTTGAAACAGACTGGGCAAAAGGCTTGCTCCGCTCCAGTTGTCCACCACGCCGTCGCCCCTGAAGACGTGGTCCAGGTGCGCGCTCACGATGATTTCTGAGCTGCTTGCGCCCGGCAATGTGCAAATCACGTTGGGTATCTTTTCGTGCTTTACGGGTTGCTCGATCAGTTCTTCTCCCGCGCAACCGGCTTCCGCGAACATCGCTTTGAGTATGGCTTCTCTTTCGGCGTTGTTTCGCGAGAAGTGGCGGAGACGCGATTCGATGGTGCTCGCGGGAAGCAGATTCAGATGAACAGGGGTTTGTTGGGCAGAACCGCGGATTTCAGATGTGGCGAGAACCGAGAACGCGGCAAGAACGGCCAGGAACAGCCCCGCTTTAGGCCGGATTTTCAACTTGAACCCTCTTTTCCAACCCTCCGGCGATCCCTAGCATCCGTGTTCATACGGGGTGAGTGTGCCAGGCCTTAGAGTTGGGTTCGAGCGGCGATTCTAGTCCACAATAGCCATTTGAGCTTAGGTTTTCAGAGCTCGCAAGATCCTCTGGTCCAAAAACTACGATGCCCGTGATACTTCGAAAGCGATTGCGATGGTGTCGCCGCCTTGCGACGTTCTGCGTGCTGCTGCCGGTGGCAGGACTCCTTTTTGCGAATGATGCGCCGGTGGAGATGAAGCGCGGCGAATTGTGGAATAAAGAAGCGCAAGCGGCCGTACAAGCCAGCCAGAAAAAAGACGGCAGCGAGTTGCCAGCGATCTTAAAGCTGCAATCGGATTTTCCCGAGAATGCCAGGGCGCTGCGAAATCTTGCGTGGGCGGAGCAGAAAGCCGGCAATCGAGAACAGGCGGTCCATTTTCTGCAGCTCTATGCAGAGATGGGAATGACGCTTGATCCGAGTGGCCCAATTTACAAGGCGTTTTCAGGCGTGCAGTCAGGCGCGGGGTCAGGATCGGGCTCAGGCGCGGGGGCAAGCTCGAGCGTTCTGGATAGCGTGCCGGAACTCAAACGCAACGAAGCAGCGGTGACCACAGGGAGTCTGGTCTTCGCGCTGAGCGATTCGAATCTGCTGGCGGAGGATATTGGCTTCGACCCCGCATCGCGCCGTTTCTTTTTGACCAGCGTGCATCAGAAGAAGATCCTGGAGTGCGACTCGGGCGGCAGATGCGAGGACGTGATCCACTCCTTGCCCGAGATGCCATTGCACGCAATGCTCGCGATACATGTGGATGCGCCCAGAGGAGTGCTTTGGGCCACGACGGCAGGGATGAACAATGAGACGGATATTCGTCCCGAGTACCAGGGACACTCGGCCGTATTGAAGTTTGATTTGCGCTCGCACCGGCTGATTGAACGCTACGAACCGAACGACGCTGGCGAACATGCCCTGGGAGACATGACGGTGGCGTCGAATGGAGACGCCTACATCTCAGACGGCACATCAGGTGATCTCTATGTGATTCGGCATGATGGCGGCGGCTTAAAGAGCCTGGTGCCCGCGGGCGTTTTCGTCTCTCCGCAGACTCCGGCATTGAACGGCGATGAGAGTCTGCTGTACGTGCCGGACTATGTGGAAGGGATTGCCATCATCCATCTGAAGAGCGGTTCCATCGAATGGATGAAGAGTGCAAATCCAACGGCGTTAGATGGTATTGACGGGCTTTATTGGACAAGCGGAGGGCTAATTGCGACGCAGAACGGCACGTCCCCCGAAAGAATTGTGTGTTTTCGTCTGAGTGCCTATGACCGCATCGTGGACTTTCATGTACTTGAGGCGAACTGGCGCGGATTCGGCGATCCGACGCACGGAGTGATCGTGGGAGACGAATTCTATTACATCGTCAACAGCGGGTGGGATCGCGCCGATGAGAATGGCGTCCTTCATGAAGGCACGCCGGCGGCGATATGGAAGATGCGCATTGCGCATTGATTCTCGGTGAGCGGCTCCCTGAACTAATCGAATTGCGCGATTCGAATCCGGCCTATTACAGTGTATGCTTCGCGCTGTAAACCCGAGTTAGCTTTAGGTGCGTTATGGAAGAGCGTTTGCCGATTCGATGAAAATCGCATTGAAAGTGATCGTGGTTGTTGTTGCGGCATATGCCGTGCTTTGTTGCTTTCTGTTTGCCATGATGGCGCAGCCGCCGGGCAGATTTGCGGGCGTCATGAAGCACGTCCCGTGGCCCGCGATGGTTATCCTGCCGTTCCGGCCGCTCTGGAACGTTGCCCGGTCCGGCCCAGCGAGAGTGGGCGAGATGGCCCCTGACTTTGATCTTGAAAGCACGGACCATCAAGATCATTTTCGGCTATCGTCGCTGCGTGGCCAGAAACCTGTGGTGCTTGTGTTTGGGAGTTACACTTGACCGCCATTCCGGCGGGAGGTTCCTGCCCTCAATCAGCTCTACGAAAAGTATAGAGACCGCGTGGATTTTCACGTGGTCTACATCCTGGAAGCGCACGCTAGCGATCTCTGGCAGGATCCTGACAACCTCAGTGACGGCGTAATCTTCGCTAGCCCGAAGGATTTCGCGCAACGGTCAGCGATCGGTCAAATATGCTTAGTGAAGCTTGGGATCAAGTTCCCGGCGGTTGTGGACAAGTTCGATAACGCCACCGAGCGCGCATATGCGGCCTGGCCTGACCGTCTCTACGTGGTTGATCGTGACGGCCGCATCGCCTATAAGTCCGCGCCCGGACCGTTTGGTTTTCACACCGAGCGTCTCGCGGAAACTTTGGCGCACTTGGATTTTTCCGGCAGTCCATCGCACTGACGGGGACAAGCTGATCCCGGTTTTGCCCCACGGTTCTTTGGGCTGAGGCTTGCTGAAACCTACGCCGACGACCTGATGTGAACGCAATAGTCCATTTTCGTTTGGCGAGTTGGTGCAATCAGTGCTCAGGACACGCACCGCGAGGTTTTTGCGGCGCCGAATCGAGCATGCTATGCTGCGCCCGCTGTGGCTCCCGCTCCGCTGAAGCCGACGCTGGAACAATTCGACGAAATCCTGGAGATGCTCGCGCGGGAATTGCACGCTGAGGACGACCCTGCGCGCGACGCGTGGATTCGCAGCTCACTCAGCTTCGCAGGAGTGAAACTTCGCACTCTCCAGTTCATTCTAAAGCGCGGCTCGTCCGAATCTCCTTCGAGCCTTCTCGACGTGGGCGCGCAAGTCGGCTCCCTGGGGGTTTACGCGACGCGTTTCGGGATAAAGGCGTCGGCTGTTGATCTGCCTGCTTTTGCCGAGAAGTTCGCAAAAGCGTCGTTGAAATATGGCGTTGACTACAGATCGTGCGACGTCACCACAAACCCACTGCCGTTTGCCGACGAATCTTTCAATTACGCTAGTTATCTCGATGTGATCGAACACCACCCGCACTCCCCCAAGCGGGTTCTTGAAGAAATCCACCGCGTGCTGAAGCCCAAGGGCTGCCTCATCGTTTCGACGCCGAACCAAGCGTCGATTTACAATCGATTCACGCTTCTGACGGGGAGCAGTATTTCGGACCCGTTCGAATATTTCTTTGACACTGCATCGCGCATGACTCCCTATCCGGGCCATCATCGCGAATATGTGCGGGCCGAATTGCGATCGGCATTGGTGGCCTCCGGATTCCGCGTTGTTGAATGCCGGGTGATTGATGAGGATTTCCGGCCGGCGCTATGGCTTGCCAAACGCGAGAGTGACGGCAACCTGCTTCGCGCTCTCTGGCGACATAAGAAAAGCCTCGGACCAAACGCGATAGGACCTCTGTGGTCTCTTTTCAGATTGCCATTTGGCCGAGTGTTGTGGGCTGTAGGGGAAAAGGCGCGCGCCTGAGGCTGGTTTTCCCGCGGGAGTCAGGCGATCGGTTTGCCCTCAACCTGGACTGCTAATACCGCACGCTTTAATTCCTGGGCGGTGTACTCGCCCTCATTTTGGCCTGTGCGGGGCGGGTTTCGGAATTTCGGCGGCAACATGGCGCTCCCCGCGGGCGCAAAAATTGTTGCCGCCGAAGCTGCCGAAACCTTGGGCCGGAGCGGCCCCGACTAGACCGTATTGATGTTTCCGTTCACACCATCTGGGAAGAAGCCACCCTTGTCGGTGCCGGGCGTGGCGCTGCCGAAAAGAATGGCCAACACCTCGCTGGGACTGCGAACGATGGACAACGCCTGTGCATTCAACGTGAAATATTGCGTGCCCGAAGGTGGTGGCAGCACATCTTGCCCGTCAACCGGCGTCGTTTGAATGTCGTTTTCCGCGACGAGCAAACGAATATCTCCGGAGTGCAACCCTTCGGCCAGCGCGATGCGAACGGCTGCGGCCAAATAGGTTTTGCTGGTAATCAGCGGGGCCGCATAGCCGTAAGCGGAAACGCCGACGTCTTCAAACGAGCGCGCAAGCCGGAGGAATTCGCGGAAATTGCCGAAGCCGAATCCCAAAGCGTCCAGGTCGATGGTTGGCTTGGCAACGGCAGCCGAGCCCAACGCCGCCCGCAAATCGAGGACGTGCTGACGTTCGTCGAAAGCCAACTCTTCCGCGATGGCCCGCAGGCGATGAGAAACTTCCAGCCCGGATCGATCGGCACGGTCGTACGAATAAAGGCCGCCCTCGACGCCCGTGAAATTCACCTGATGCCCACCGTAGGTCGGCCCTTGGGTGCCCAGGCCGGTGACAGGTATGCCGCTCGCTTCAATCGTTTGGCCAGTGGTGGCCACGGTGTAGAATTCCGCTTCGAGATATTCGAGCTGGAGAGCGAAATTCAGAATGTCCGTGTCACTTGGCCCGGTGGTTGACTGGGCATGAACGACGGAAGATTGCAGTCCCAGTGCCTTCGCACCGGGCACGCCGTTCAACAGACCCAATTTGCCGCCCAAGAATGTGGCCCCCGCCACTCCCACGCCCGCAATTCCAACACCTTTAACGAACGACCTGCGGTCCACCGGTTTCTGAACGCCCTGAACTAACTTGTCTTTTTCTTTTTCTCCCATATGGCCTCCTTGCCATCTGCGAGACACACTTCCCCTTCAAGGTTTTCGAGGTTTCTAGTCACGAACTGACACAAGGATCACGCTTCGGCAGGAACATGACGAAACGTAACGCAATGCTGGGCTCTTCGACTGACCCGACACCCCCACAACGCGTACGTGAGAATTGGCAAATTGGATGAGACTATTTTCACGTCAGGTGGTTGGGACCACTGCAACCTTGGGATTCAAACCTGTAGAAGTCACGGCATCAATCGAGACAATTGCCGTCTACAACATAGTGGTTTTGCAAGGCAATGTTCGAGCTGCTGTAGGCAGCGGCGTGCTGGACGGCGAAGCGGTTCGGGAGAGAATCACTCAGAGCAAAAAGGAAACGCGGCTTTGGGGGTCGCAGCCACAAGCGGTTTTGGCGCGACCAACTGCTCTATGGCGGGAATGAGTTCGCCAAAAAGCTCCGATTTATCTAGCAATGTGGCCGCACCAAAGCTTTCAGCCAAAGTCCAGGCATCCTTATCATTTGAAATGGAAATCGCCAACAGCCGGGATGCACCGCAACCCAGGTGAGATTTGACATCGAGGGAGCTATCTTCCGCCATGTGCAAATCCATCACGATGACTTGCGGCTTCAAATCGTTGGTCATCTGGACGGTCTGAGCAAAATCAGCAGCTTCGCCCACAAGTTCAACTTCGGGATGGTCGTTCAGGAAGCGGCGAATTGTTCGCCGCATGAGGTCGGAATCATCGGCCAGAAGCACTTTGATTGGCATATCGCGCCATTTTATAGCAGCGCGCAGACGCCACTCTGTCCTAAAGGACACACTTCTTCAATTTCTGTTCCACACGTGCAAGGCGGACTTTTTCAATCAAGAACATGTGGCGCGGCCCTTCGCCGCGAGACAATCTGCTTGCTTAAACCACTCTCCACCTTTTAGGACGGTTTCAATCGCGGGGATAAGTTCGGTTACGATTTCAGTTTTCGGAACGAATCCGCGTACCCCTGCTTTTCTTAAAACACTGATCAGACCAGCCAGATCGTGCAAGCTTTCACTCACTACTACAGCGGCCGGACAACGTTCCAGAATTCTCTTTGCTGCCTCGATTCCATTCAACCCCGGCATTTGAAAGTCCAAGATCGCTACGTCTGGACAATCCTCATGCGCCATCTTCACGGCTTCGGCCCCATCGCAAGCCTCGGCTATGATCACCCAATCGGTTCGTTCGGAGAGTACATTACGAATCATCTTTCTCGCTGCCTCGTGGTCGTCCGCCAATAATATTCGTACGTGCATGGCTCCTCCAGACCGCGAGTTACAACCCTCTTTTGTAGGGAAGGCTTCTTTCTATAGAGCGCCATGGCGCGTAGGCGCCGCCATACCCTAGCGCTAGTACGCTGAGAGGGAGGAACTTGGAGAATTGAGGGCGGAATATTGCGGCAATTCCGGCCGAGTTCGAGGCGAACAGTAAGATTGAGAGGGAGGGCGTGCTCCGGATCAATCAGGTCTTCGTCTTCCCGTCGCCGGATTCGACTGATGTGGAGTTTACGCTAGATATAATATAGAGTGGTGAAGCCAAACGAGAGAGTCGAACAATGACCATGGCTAGCGACGAAGAGCTAATCCGTCATCTAGTCCGAGGCGATCAATCTGCCCTCGAATCTCTCTACGACCGCTACAGCACACTGACCTGCCCCCCGAAATTTAGTCCAGCCAAAATTTAGCTTCTCCGGGTATAAGACCGCGAGAGGAGAAGCGCCATGAAGAAGAGCCGGTTCAGTGAAGAGCAGATCGTCGGGGTGTTGAAAGAGGCGGAGGCCGGAATGCCTGTGAAGGAGCTCTGCCGCCGGGTGGGGATCAGCAACGCCACGTTGTACCACTGGAAGGCGAAGTACGGGGGCATGGAAGTGAACGAGACCCGGCGGCTGCGCCAGGTGGAGGAAGAGAACGGACGGCTGAAGAAGATCGTGGCGCAGCAGGCGCTGGATATCGACGCGCTCAAGGTGGTGCTGGCAAAAAAGTGGTAGGCCCGCGGGCGAAGCGAGAAGCGGTGCGTGTCGTGCGAGAAGAAGCCAGGCTCAGCGAGCGACACGCCTGTGGGCTGATCGGGATGCACCGCGGGAGCTGGCGGTACCAGCGAAGAGAACGGAACGAAGGTGCGTTGCGGGCTCGGCTGCGCGAGTTGGCAGCCGAGCGTCCGCGATTCGGCTATCGGCGGTTGTATATTTTCCTGCGACGGGAGAAGGCCGAGAACGGAACGCTGCGGTGGCGGGTCAACCACAAGCGAGTGTATCGGCTGACCCGCCCCGCGAAACTGTGCCAGAGGAAAGCTGAGGATTTTGCCTTGCGTGGTCCGTTTGCGCCGATTTCTCGGCGATTCCGCGCCTAATGTAGCTCAACTGAGTACCTCAAGCAACGAGCATGCGTGGCGGATGTGGATTTCGACCAGGCTGTCGCGAACGCCGTCGGAGCTTCATCACCGAGCGCGCTGTGGGGGCGAGCCAGGTTGTAATCTCGTCGCCAGGCCTCCAGCTTCTCTCTGGCGTCTTCGAGGGAGAAGAACAGACTGACGTTCAAGCACTCATCCCGCAGCCGGCCGTTGAAGCTCTCAATGTATCCGTTCTCCACTGGCTTGCCCGGTCGGATGAAGTCCAGGCAGATTCCGTGACCATACGTCCATGCATCCATGGCTCGACTGGCGAACTCGCTCCCGTTATCTACGGTGATCGACGTCGGAACTCCGCGTTCTCTGACGACACGTTCTAATTCAGCGGCTACTTTTTCACCGCTCAATGCAATGTCCGCGTAAAGCAACAAGCACTCCCGAGTGAACTGATCGACGACGGTCAACACACGAAACCACCGCTCATTCACCAGGCGGTCGCTCACGAAATCCATGCTCCACCGCTCATTCGGCCTCGTCGCTAAGCCCAGTGGCACGCGCGGGCGACTTGCTGCCTTCTTGCGTTGCTTCGTCCGCACGGTCAATCCTTCCTCGGTGTAGAGCCGATAGATCCGTTTTGCGTTTACCGGCCATCCCTCTCGTTTCAGCAATACCGTCAACCGCCGGTATCCGAATCGCACTCGAACGGCCGCCAGCTCCCGCAATCGCATCCGCAGGGGTTCTTGTGGGTCGCGATGACTCTCATAACGCAACGAAGATCGCTGCACCAGAAGCAGCCTCGACACCCGACGCTCGCTCACCTGATGGGCGACTTGCGTCCAGCGCGCCAACACGCGCCGGTGCCGAGGCTTTAGAGCTTTTTTCGGACGATCTCCTGCAGCATGTGTCGGTCGAGCGACAGGTCTGCCACCAGCTTCTTCAGCTTGCCATTCTCATCGCGCAACTGCCGCAGCTCACGCAGCTCGCCCAGCCCCACACCGGCGTACTTTCGCCTCCACGTGTAAAACGTCTGCTCGCTGATCCCCAGCTTGCGGCAGACCTCTGTGACTCTTTCGCCGCCTTCTGCCTGTCGCAGCGCCTGCAGAATTTGCTCCTCCGTATGACCTTTCCTCGGCATCTTCGTGTCCTCCTCCTTGTCGGTGTAGAGGACCACGTTCAGGCCACTTCCTCAACTTATCCTTGGTTCAGTTTTCCGGTTTTGGGTCACACACTTCTATATTCTCTCGCGCTTCGAATCACGGGGGACTCTCGAAGCGCCGAGGAAATCCTGCAAGACACCTTCTTTCAATTGTGGCGTAAAGCTTCGCAATTCGATACGGCCCACGGCTCGCTGGTTGGATGGTTACTTACAATTACCCGCCACCGTGCTATCTCTCGCATCCGGTCGAAGGCGGGGCGATCTTGCGAACCGCTCCGCGAAGACGCCGTGGTTTCGCCCGAGAACATTGGTTCGACTGTTTTGGAGCAGCAAATCGCGCGCAAATTGGTCTCCGCCGCATTGGCGGGGTTGCCCGAAGCTCAACAGCAAGCGATCACCCTGGCCTACTTTGACGGATTGACGTGCGAGGAAATCGCCGTTCATACCAAAACGCCTTTGGAGAAGACAAAGAGCAGCTTGCGATCCGCCCTCCAGGCGATGAAGAAAACATTATCCAATCCGGGTTTGACCGCGGCTCCCGAACCGGAGCAGGTTCCTGTGACATTGGAGAGCATCTTGATCACAGAGCAGCTTGTTTCGCGTAACCCCAGGCAACACAGGTTGGGAGAGGAAGCGAACTGCATGCGCAACCTCGCTGAGGCCGTGGCCGCTTCCCCGGAACATCTGATTGACTCCTTCCTGGAAATGCCTCTTGAATTGTGTCACGCGGGTACGACGGGGCTCAGTCTCCTTGAAACGAATGACGCAGGAGAGCAGGTATTTCGATGGACGAACCTAGCCGGAAAACTCGCAAACTGTGTGGGCGGAACAACTCCGAGGAACTTTAGTCCGTGCGGAGTTACGCTCGACCGCAACTCCCCGCAACTTTTCGCATATCCGGGGCGCTATTTTGAGTATTTCAACCAGGTAGAAGTGCCCATCGTGGAAGGATTAGTAATTCCATTTCGCGTAGGCGCGAAGACCGAAGGCACTGTTTGGATCGTTTCGCATGAAGAGGAATCAAAATTCGATTTCGAGGACGTTCGAATCATGACCAGCCTCACCGAGTTCGCAGGCTGCGCCCTTCACCTCGTTAGATCGTTCAGCCTAAATGCCGCGGACGCCAGGCACCATCCAGAGAACAATCATCCCGGTTAATCCCTACTGAGCAATCAAACGGCTTTGTCGCCGTGTGGCTATTCTCAAAGCGCGAGATGTAGCATCTCATCGGAAGTAAGCGACAAAATCCCAGCTCTTAGCATGCGAGAGTACGAACGATTCCATCACCGACGGCGGGATGGCTAAGCGTTCGCGCGTTGCGCAGAGGAGTTTGTGAAGGGCAGGGTGACGCGCACGGTTGTACCGCTGCTGCCGGACTTGATCTCGAGCTGCCCCGCCAAGCCCTCAATCCTCTCCCGCATTCCTGCCAGTCCGACGCCAATCAACTGGGTACGGTTCTGAAAAATCGCCAATTTCCCCGGCGGCATTCCGCGACCTTCATCGCAAATTTCAGCGATTATATTCTCTGGACCGCATTCCACGCGGATGCGGGCGACGAGACTGCCGGAGTGCCGATGGATGTTTGCCAGAGCTTGTTGCACGACTCGGAACAGAGCGGTTTCCGTTTCCATCGGCAAGCGGCCCAGTTCGGTGGAAATTTGCAGTTCGGTCTCTATCCCACTGCGCTCCGCAAAGCCCTCGACATACCACGATAGAGCCGAACTCAATCCGACCTCATCAAGCAAGGGCGGGTGTAACAAATAAGACATGGTCCTGATCTCAGACGTGCAACGCTGGGCCATTTCCAGCGCCTCGGAAATTCGAGGGGCTGACGGAGAGGACGCGATGGACTGATCCTGCTTCGTTGCATTTAGATTCATCTGAATGCCTGCGAGGTATTGTCCCGCGCTGTCGTGCAACTCTCTAGCAATGCGCCTGCGTTCATCATCCTGCGTTTGCAGAAGTCTTCCACTCAATTCCCGCAGGTTTGCTTCTGCCTGGAGCCGCTCCGCGATTTCTGTCTCCAATCGGGCAGTACGCTCTCCTACTTTTTTCTCAAGGCTGTCATGCGAAGCCCGTAAGGCCTCTTCAGCCTTCCTCCGTTCGGTCACATCACGAGAGGAAGCCAGTAGTTTGATAACGCGTCCCTCTGAGTCTTTTATTGGGGTTATGTCGACATCCCACCACTTCGGAGTTCCTTTCATCGTTGGACAGAAGGCGTGGAAAGAGCCGGTCCCGCCCGAGGCCGCTCGATCAAGAGCCGCAAGAACCGAGGGGCGATCCGCCTGGTTCCAGAAAGAGATCCAATCCGCATTCTCGCACCGAGAAAAGTCCTCCACCTCCATGAGTTGCATGGCGGTTGGGCTCATGAATTTCAGCCGAAAATCCAGATCAAGAACTTTCATGCAGTCGCTGGTGCTGGCAAGAATCTTGCGGTTAAATTCCTCGCTCGCCCGAAGAGTTTCTTCGACCGTTCTGCGGGCAGCCACTTGCTCCTCTGCTGCCTGCCGGGCCAGCCGCTCGGATTCGAGCGCGCGTATCATTCGCAGTGCGGAACCCGCCAGGATCGCGATGCTGGTCATTATCCTCGCGTCTTCCGCATCGAATTGCCGATCGGTGTCGTGGGATACAATCCAGAGGGTCCCGACGGGCTCACCGCTCAAAAGCGGCACAACAAGGCCTTCGACGATTTCCGGCGAAGCGCCAGCCAGACTGGGAAAGTAGCGTCCCGGGTAATAAAAGAGCTGCGCTGAACCGTGGTCCAGCGTCACGCCGCACGGACTGAGGTCCCTTGGAGTGCAGCCGCCCACGTACTCCTTTAAGACTCCGGCAAGATTCGTCCATCGAAATACAGATTCGTTGGAAGGCGTTTTTTCCAGAAGGCTTAGACCTGCCGTGCCGGCATTGCAAAGCCTTAATGCCGCGGCGAGGAGCGCGTCAGGTAGATCTCTTGGTGCTGTGGACATCATCGCGGCGAGCATATTTCGGACTTCGATCTCGCTGGCGTAATCAGGCCGACGGGGAGTTCGCGAACGAAGTTGATCGGTTACGAGGACATCATCGAGACATACGTGGGCCTGAGTTCCACGATAGTGCGATGCGGACGACGGCATGGGTGGAATGGGCGTCTGAGACATTTGGTCTTCCAGGGGCATAAATTTTAGTCCGTGCGTAGTTGACTGTCAAAGACATGTATTCGTCTGGAATTAGCAAGTGACAAAGCGTGCATGGCACGGCTCCGCCGGCTCCGAATCATTAGATGCTTACTATCTCCGGAGGCTCTTCCCTTTCTGAGGGGCGCGTTCAGCGGCGCTTTTCTTGGCGGTCGCGCGGTTTGCGGGGAAGGCGGTTTTTGTCGCGTTCCTTCACGCGTTGGAGGAAGCGGATCGGCGCGCCGGTGAAGTCAAAGGATTCGCGCAGGCGGTTTTCGAGAAAGCGTTCGTAGCTGAAGTGCAGGCGCTTGTCTTGGTTCGTGAAGAGGATGAACGTGGGCGGGGAGCTGCTGGCCTGCGTCACATAGTAAATTTTTACCTTGCGCGAAGTGGGCGAGGTGCCGCGGTCGAGATCCACCTTCGCAAGCCAGCGGTTTAGTTCGCCGGTGGAGATGCGGTGGCGACGCGCCTCGGCGACGCGGTCTATGAGCGGAAAAAGCTCCGCGACGCGCTCGGCCGTGAGCGCGGAAAGAAAAACAACGGGCGCGTAGGCCAATGATTTGAGCTTTTCACGAACGATCTGCTCGTATTCCTCCATCAAGAGCGGAGGATGGGTGAGGGCGCGAAGGCTGCGGGCGCGCTCGCTCTCGGGATGCTTGCGTTGACTTTTCGCCGGGGGCGCGATTTTGTGGACGGCTTCGGAGCGCAACTTTACCCTCTCGGACATTTCGCGCGCGGCTTCGATCGCGAGGTCCCATTTGTTCATCACCACGATGATCGAGCAGCCGGACTCGGCGGCGTAGGAAGAGATGGTGGCATCGCCGCTGGTGATGCCGAGCGAAGAATCCACGATGAGCAGGGCGACATCGGCGCGCTCGAGGCTCTTCCGCGCCATGACCACAGATAATTTTTCCGCAATGAGATTCGTTTTGCCTTTTCGCCGGATGCCGGCCGTGTCAATGAATTCGTAGACCTTGCCGGCGTGGATCACTGAACTGTCCACGGTGTCGCGCGTGGTGCCAGGCTCGGGCGAAACGATGCTGCGCTCTTCACCGGCGAGCTGATTCAGCAGCGTGGACTTGCCGACGTTGGGGCGTCCGATGATGGCGATGCGGACGGCTTTGCTCGCACGCTGGTCTTCAACGCCGGCCGGTACTTCGTCCAGCACCTCGCCCGATGCTTCGGCGGGGGCTTCCGTTGCGCGGGCGCCGAGGTGCGCGGTGACGTAGTCGAGCAGCACGTCCACGCCAAAGCCGTGCTCGGCGGAGACGCCAAAGACGGGCACGCCCAGTTCGTAAAATGGCGCGGTGAGCGATTCCTGCTGGAACTGGTCCACCTTGTTTGCGGCGATGACCAAGGGCTTTCCCGAGGTGCGCAGCAGCCGCGCCAGTTCGGCGTCGTGCGGAGTGAGGCCGGAACGCGCGTCGGCGACCAACACGAGAAGCGTAGCCGATTCGATAGCCACGTGGGCCTGGCGCAGGATTTCGCGGGGGATGAGCGCTTTGTCGTCAGGGACGAGGCCGCCGGTGTCCACGAGTTCGAATGAGCGGCCTTCCCAGGAGACGGTGCCATAGATGCGGTCGCGCGTGATGCCGGGCTCGTCGGTGACGATGGAGCGGCGTGTTCCCGTCAAGCGATTGAATAGGGTGGACTTGCCGACGTTTGGGCGTCCGGCGATGACGACAGATGGCAGCTTGGTTTCCATTTGCGTTGTTTCCGCAGGGTGCAGTGGGGCGGAGATTTCACACTTTAGCCTACTCTGGGCTGCGGGGGTAGTGACAACCGGATGACGGACGGCTTCGCGAACCGGCTTCCAAGCGCTCCTGAGCTGGTTCGTTCGCCATCCAGGACGGGCTTCTGATAAAGTGCGGGCAACTGGCCGGGTCGGAGCTTCCAGTGCCCTGCATTTGCCGCGCTTTAGAGTTAGGGGCGGCACAGGATGTTGTGCTGGGGTGCAAGTTTTCGAGTCCGCGCTGCGTATCCAATATGGGAGCTACGAAACAGCCGGGCGGCATTGGGTCTTGGGGCGAGCAAGGGCCGCCCGACCTGGCCGCCCTCATCGGGCGGGCGCGGGCGGGCAATTTGGAGGCCTGGGGCGAGATCTATCGCCAGTTCGCGGCGCCGATTTTCCGGTTTTGCCGGCGCGCCCTGCCGACCCGGGAAGACGCCGAAGACGCCACGATGGAAATTTTCATGAAGCTGCGGGAGAAGATTGGGCAATACGATTCGAGCCGGCCCTTCCAGGCGTGGCTCTATAAGGTTTCGGCGAACCATTGCTGGGACATGCTGCGGCGGCGGCGCATCCGGCAGGACCTGGAGACCGAGGGCGTGGAAGAAATGCCGCTCGAGCATCCCGATCCGAGCCAACTCGATCGCATGCTGGAAGAGCGAACCAGCGACGACGTACGGCGGGCGTTGGCCAAGCTGCCGGCACGTTCGCGGATGGCGCTGGTGCTTCGCTACTACTCCGAAATGAGCTACGACGAAATCGCGGATTCGATCGGCGTGCGGCGCAACTTCGTAGGGGTCGTGCTACTGCGCGCGCGGCATCAGTTGCGCGAAGTGCTGGGCGGCAAAGCGGCGGCCATGGCGGCGGGAGAAACGCGTTGAATCACCTTGACGAGATGACGTGCCTGCAGTACCTGGAAGGGCTTCTTGAACGCCCGCGCGCGCTCGAACTTTCCGCGCACGCCGAGGGCTGCGCCGAATGCCGGACACTGCTGCGCGCGCTCGAAGGGGAATCCAAGCTGCTTAGCTTCGGCGCTGCGCGAACAGGAAGAATCCGTGCCGGCGCGCTTACTTTCCCCCGTGTTCCGCGAGAAAACGCCGTGGGCCTGGATCGTATCGTTCGGAATGGCGGCGGCGGGGCTTTACTGGCTGTGGGACACGATTATCGATCCCTGGCGGGCGCAACTGAGCCAGGCGGGCTTTGGTGAAACGGACCTGCTGACGATGATGCTATTTCGCGGTTCTCTTTGGAATGGATGGCAAACTATGTGGACGATGGTTCAAGCGCTGGCCGTGATTTGCTTTGGCATGCTGGGGTTCTTTCTGCTGCGGCGCGGGGCGCGAAGATGGCACACCATCGCAGTGGTGCTGGTGGCATTGATGAGCGTGATGTTCCTGCCCACCGGTGCAAGCGCCGCGGAAATCCACCGAGGCCAGTCCACCTACACGCTGCCGGCGGGTTCCGAGGTGAAAACCGACCTGATCTTGATTGGCTCCATGTCCGTGCACATTGATGGCACGGTAGATGGCGACGTGATTTCACTGCTGGGGCAGAGCGTCAACGTAACGGGACACGTCACCGGCGATGTGATCGTGTTCGGCCAAACACTCACCGTGAATGGCACGGTGGACGGGAACATTCGCGCGCTTGTTCAGCAGGTGACGCTGCGCGGAAAGGTCGCGAAGAACGTCAGCGTGTGGACGAATGCGCTGGACACCGATCCAGGGTCCGAGGTCGGCCACAGCGTGCTCGCGTTCGCAAACATCATCACCACGGAGGGCAGTGTAGGCCGTGATATCCAGACGTTTGCGAATCATCTGGTCGTCAACGGCCCGGTCGGGGGAGATATTCGGGCGACCTGCGACATGATGACAATTGGTTCAAGTGCGCAGATTCAAGGCGCCACGGTTTACAAAGGGCATCACGAAGCTGAGATCGATTCGGGCGCCAAGCTTGCGAGCCCGGTGCAGTTCACGCTGGAAACTCGCAAGCCGGTTTACAATTCCGCGCGTTACTACTGGCACCTAGCCCTGTCCTGGGGAGCGGCCTTCGTTTTTGGATTGGTACTGATCCTGATCATTCCAAGCTTGTTCATGGATGCGGTGCGCAATGCGGAGCGTTTCGCGGCCGCCGGTTTTGGCGCGCTGCTGATGTTTGGAACCCCTATCGTGGCGGCACTTGTATGCTTTACGATCGTGGGGCTGGCGGTATCCATCAGCACCCTTATGCTGTATGTGATTGCGGTCTATGCGGCGAAGACCTTTATTGCCGTTTGGCTGGGGCAGAAGATGTTTGGCATGACGCTCAGCACCGGCGGCTTGATCGGCCGGCTTGCGGCAGGGCTGGTGGTCATCTATGCCTTGCGCCAGATACCCTACACGATCGGGACGTGGGTAGCGGTTCTGGTGGCGATCTGGGGCCTGGGCGCGTTGGCGCTGGCCCTTTATCAGAGGCTTCTGAGGATTCAGCCTGCCTCGGCCGCCGTTGCGGCGTAGCCTGCCTTCTCGCGAGCCTGTAACTTATATTCCACCCACATTGCGCATAGGCAGCGCGTCCTCTGGCATGCGCGCCGGTTGTTAGTGGCCCGTCACCTTTGAGACCGGCATGACGATACCTCCTGTCCCCGTGTTGAAGATCTGGCCGCGCAAGGTCACGCTCTCGCCGCTCGTCAAACTGCTGAACGCCGATGCTGAACCTGCGAATTCCGTTGGGCTCGAAGTCTGCGCCTGAATCTGAGTGATCCCCGCGCTGGTAAAGAGCGCCGGCAGCCCATTCACGTTGAAGTTGGGCGAGGTCAGGGTAGAGATCGTCGCCGTGAAGCGAGAATCGCGGAGCCGCACGCGATCGGCCTGAAGGGACGTTCCCTGGGAAGTGGACAAATCCTCGACCTGCACTTCCTGTCCCACGGTCAAATTGGCGGAGGAGAGAAAGTACGCCGTGAAGGGAGTGGTGTCCGGCCCGTCATTATCAATGGAAAAGGTGGTGACGCCGCTGGTCGTGACGGTGGCCAGGCTGCCCAGATTCAACCCTTGCACGGTGGGCAAAGTGTTGAGGACAACCATATGGAATTGGGTCGAAGAATCCACCGAGGTAATCACGCCTTCCACCAACGGCTCGTCGAGATTGCTGTTTTCGAACGTGACGGTCTGAGCCAGCAACGTGCCGGCGCTATTGATACTCAGATTCATGGCCACCGCTTGATTCACCGCCAGACAGCCGATGTTGTGCGAAGAGCAGCCGCCGGCCAGAAAGTCCACGAACGAGGTGGTCGAGTTCACGTTTATCTGATAGGTCGCCTGGCTGGTGACCACAGTGAAATTATTTTGAGCCACGTCAATAGACGTGACTTGGCCGAGAATATCTTCCATCGGCGAGACGATCCCGGAAGAGGGAATCGTAAGTGACGAAACCGTCAAACCGCTGCTGAAGTTCAGAACCAAGGCCGGCGAGAGGATATTGTTCATATTGAAATCCACCAGCAATGCCACCGGCGTATTCGCCGTGACCGTCAGCGGAAAGGGCGCCGTGGTAAGCATCACGTTGGCAGCGGTGGAGGGCTCGATTTGGCACACGGTCGCGTTGGGGCAGATCACCGTGCCCACGGTGACGGTCGCTCCGGTGTTATTCAGGAAGGTGACAGCAGGATTCGCCACGCTGATCGTCATGCTGTTATAAGTGCCGGCGGGTATGCTCAGCGTGCCGAGCATCGTTTCGTCGCCCTGCAGGCTGGCCAGCTCAAGCGTGACCGGGTTCGAACTGGAAATGAGCGTTACCGCGCTCCCTGAGGCCGGCGTGAGCGTGACTCCCGTCACGGTCGCTTCAAAGCCCAACACGGTCAAGCCCGTGGGGGGCGTATCGGCGACCACGATCGTCATTTGCGCCGAGCCGTTCGTAGGGTTGGTTGGATTCGAACCGCTGCCAGAATTATTTATGGGGGCGCAACCCAATGCCGCAAGGGAGCACATCACGCCCGCCGAGAGAACGATCATCGGCATGCCGCGGAGGCATTGGACCGCTTTACGGACGGTCCTACGGAGTAGCGTCATGGTAAATGGACCCCCTTGAGCGCAACAAGGGTAACTCTAGCGCAGTCTTGTTGCCAGGGAGATGATCCTGTATGGAAGGCGTGCTCAATCGGGTTACTGTACTTTAGTACAGGGATGCGGATCGCGGTGGTGCAAGAAGAAAACGCGGCCTCCAGTTTCGGAGGCCGCGCTGCGGCATGCCGCGAATCATACTTTCTGAGCCGAAAGGCAAGCCAGACGCTCTACTGGTCCTGCGCGCCGGCGCGCAGCATCATTTGCGTGCCGCTATCGAGATGGACGTTGCGGCCGGTGCCGGTGATCAACGAGCCTTCGGTGGTGTTGGAACTTGTGGCATTGAGGGATAGACCCTGCAGGCCGATCACGCCTTGCGTAGACGAATTGAGCCGCGCGCTAGAGGTGACGCCGCCCACTGCGCCGTTCGCGCCCGCCGCGACACGTCCCGTGGAACCAATCGCGCTGCCTGCGGTGCTGGCCGTTGAGCCAATCGCGCCGCCGGCCGTGGAGCCGACGCCGCCAACGAGTCCGCCGCCCGAGCGCGCCATACCACCCCCGCCACCCACAGCGCCTCCGCCCATGCCGGTCGCGGAGCCCATGGCCATGGCGTCGCCCGCGCCCGTATCGGCCATCGCGGAATTCTGCGCCGCGGCGATTGCCTGAATGCCCACATGCAGCGGCATCTCCTGGCCGCCCTTGAGCTCCGCGCGGTCAAACGCGATGCCCATCGTGGAATTGGCGTCGCTGCCGGACTTCGCCTTTACTTCCGTTACGTGGCCCATGACCTTCGTGCCCTTCGGCAGAACGACCTTTCCGTTGGACTTCACATCCTGCGTCGTTTTCGCAGTTACGGCGTCGCCCACTTTGTTCTTGTGCGCGTCAAGCGGGTGCGAAAGCTCTGTTTGAAAAGTTGTTCCCTCGGCAAGCTGCGCCGCTTGCGAATTGGTTTCCGCCGTGGCGGCTGCGCTGGCGTTGGCTTGCGCTCCGGTTTGTGCGCCCGAACCACCTTGCGCCCACACGCCGCAGGTTGTGAACGCTGCAACCGCAAAAACGACACTGATGCGTTTCATGATTTGGTCCTCCGGTTTACTTGGGACCGGCGAGAACGCAGGTCCTTTAAAAGAGATTTCCCTCAGTGGTGTTCTTCCATCGCAAATTGTGGGCCAGTGAGCTAAGTGTTTGGTGCGCAGCAGTTTAGTAGATGGCAGGTGCGTGGGAAATACGCCGGGTACTACGAAAAATCTACGCCGATTGGGAATTACTCGATTACAGGATTTGCTGTATGCTTCGGGACCAATTGGGGCGATGCGATCCGTGACAAGAAGACATCTTGCCGCGTGATGCCCGGCCTGCAATAGCGCTTACTTGCAACCAATGAAATTCACCATCCGCGAAGCCGTTGACAAAGACACTCCCGTGCTGCGCGAGTTGATTGATGCTTCCGTGCGTGGATTGCAGGCGCAGGACTACACCGCGGCGCAGATCGAGGGCGCGCTCGCCGAAGTATGCGGCGTGGACAGCCAATTGATTGCAGACGGGACATATTTCATTGTGGAAGCGATTGCCGAGGCTGGGGAAACCGGCGATAGGCGAATTGCGGCGCCTGTGATCGCCGGTTGCGGCGGATGGAGTAAACGCAAGACGCTCTATGGAGGCGACCACTGGACCGGGCGCGAGGATTCGCTACTCGATCCCGCGCAGGATGCGGCCAAGATTCGCGCGTTCTATGTGCACCCGGCGTGGGCGCGGCGCGGAATCGGCAGCATGATCCTCGATGCGTGCGAAAGCGCAGCCACAGCGGCGGGCTTCACGCGGTTCGAAATGGGGGCGACGCTGACCGGCGTGCCACTCTATCGGGTGCGCGGCTACGCAGAGCTCGAGCGGTTGGCGGTGCCGCTGAAGAATGGAGAGTCGCTGCCGATTGTGCGGATGGAAAAAAGGCTGCGCGGGCAGGAATGATCCACCGCGGTCAGTGAGCGCGGGCCGGCAAGCGCAGATCGCCTCAGACGATGCCGAGCGGCCGAGCCACCTCTTCCATGATCTGGCAGGCGCGGGTAAGCTCATCGCGCTTGTGCGTTGCGGTTACAATCGCGCGTAGCCGGGCCTTGCCCTCCGCGACCGTTGGGAAGCCGACCGCCGGGGCATAGACGCCCGCATCAAACAGTTTCCGCGAAAACTCGAAGGCCTTTGCCCCTTCGCCGACGTGAATCGGCACGATCGGCGTTTCGCTCGTGCCGAACTTGAAGCCGTGTTTTTTCAGCGTGCGCTTGAAGAATTTTGTGTTGGCCCACAATTTCTTTACGAGCCGTTCGCCTTCCGGTGAATCAAGCAGCGTGAATGCCGCCTGGCAGGCTGCCGCGCTGGCCGGCGGATGCGATGTTGAAAAGAGGAACGGGCGGGCGCGATGATAGAGAAAGTCAATCAGCTCACGCGAACCGCAAACATAGCCGCCCATCACTCCGATCGCCTTGCTGAGCGTGCCCACCTGAATATCCACGCGTCCGTGGCAGCCCAAATGATCCACGGTGCCGCGCCCGCCGCGCCCGAGCACGCCGGAGGAATGCGCATCGTCAATCATCATGATGCAATTGTATTTTTCGGCGAGATCGCAGAGCTTGGGGAGCGGAGCGATGTCGCCATCCATGGAGAAGACGCCGTCGGTGATGAGCAACTTGTGTCCCGGCCAGCTTTCGGTTTCTTTGCAGATGCGCTCGCAATCCGCGACGTCGCGGTGTTTGAAGACCTTGATCGTGGCGCGCGAGAGGCGGCAGCCGTCAATGATCGAGGCATGGTTCAGCTCGTCGGAAATAATGAGGTCGTCTTTGCCGAGAATGGCGGAGACGGTGCCCGCGTTTGCGGTGAAGCCGGACTGGAATACGACGCAGGCTTCCGTGCCTTTGAACTTCGCGATTTGTTCTTCGAGCTGCACGTGCAGCGCCATGGTGCCGGAAATGGTGCGCACCGCGCCGGCGCCCGCTCCGTATTTGCGCACCGCGTCAATCGCCGCGCGCTTCAAGGCCTTGTGCGTTGTAAAGCCCGAGATAGTTGTTCGAGCTGAGATTGATCACCTGCTTGCCGTCAAAATTCGCTTCGGGCTTCTGCTCGCCTTCCAGCACGCGCAGGTGGAAGTGCAGGCCCTTGGTCTTCATCTCCTCGATCTGATCGTGAAGGAACGCCAGCGGATTGTGTGTGGTCGTGCTCATGAGTCCCCCAGGTACTGCAGATTTCGCTTTGCGGGGCGCGCGCGAATACGGCTAGCGCGAACCGTTGCCGGGAATGAAGAGAATTTTGCCTGCCAGGCCGCCTTCGAGAAGCCGGAATGCGTCTTCAAAACGATCGAGCGGCATGCGTTCGCCGAAAAGCGGCTCGAGATTGAGTTTGTGCGCTTTGAGCAGGGCCGTCATCTGCACCCAGGTTTCGAACATGCGGCGGCCGAAAATTCCGTGGACCGTGGCGCCCTTGAAGATGACGTCGTTCAACAGATCGAGCGTTACCGGTTGCGACGGAATGCCCAGTAGCGAGGCGCGTCCGCCGGCGCGCAGCATCTGAAAACCCTGACGGATGGCCGCGGGATGGCCGCTCATTTCAAGCAACACGTCCACGCCGTGCGCCGCCGGTGCCCGCGCGCACACGATCTATCAAATCGGCCGAAGAGGGATCGAGCGACTTCGTCCGCGCCCATTTGGAGCGCCATCGCGCGTCGGTGTGGATTGACCTCCGTGGCAAAAATCGTATCGCACCCGCAGGCCTTTGCGACCGCGATGGCCATCAGCCCAATCGGCCCGCAACCGGTGACCGCGACCGTTTGCCCGGCGATCTCTCCCGACAGCACCGTGTGGACCGCGTTGCCGAGCGGGTCGAGAACCGCGGCGTAATGCTCGGGAATTGCGGGATCAATCTTCCAGATGTTGGAAGCAGGAATGCAGACGAACTCGGCGAAGCAGCCGTTTTGGTCAATCCCGATGATTTTCAGATTCTGGCAGACGTGCGGCTGTCCCATGCGGCACTGGCGGCAGTGGCCGCAGTTCACGTGCATTTCAGCGCTGACGAATTCGCCGGGCTTGAGGCGGCGGACTTCGTCGCCCACGCGCTCGATCACGCCGCAAAATTCGTGTCCAAAGGTGAGTCGGGGATGAATGCGCGAGGCCGACCACGGGTCCCAGCCGTAAATATGCAGGTCCGTGCCGCAGATGGACGCGGCGCGCACGCGCACCAGCACGTCGGTAGGGCCGATGTTGGGAACGGATATTTTCTCGATGGCCGCTCCGCGTTCGGGACGCATCTTGCGAAGGGCCTGCATGGTGGAGGTTGCCATCAGCACATTGCGGCAACATGGCCGCAAACTGGCCATGCTAGCACATGGGCGGAGCGCTGCCCAAACCAGCCAGTGACGAGTCGCAAGCCAATTTGGATGAGAGCTCTGCGCATGGACGATGACCTACGGCGTGCCGCGAATCACGCCGATCTCTTCGAGGGCATGGAGATATTCTCCGACGATCTTGAGCGGCACGGGTCCATATTCCGCCGCAACGGCATCGCGAATTTGGACGATGCTGCGCTTGCCATCGACGAAGTTCAGCACCTCATAGGCATATTCGCTGCCCGATCCGCGTAATCCTTGATAGCTCAGCAGCGCGAGTTTGGCAGTGCGGTCGGCGCCGTAGTGGCCGGTTAGATAGTCGTAGCCGAAGACGGCCATGGGGCCCTTGGGATTGTCGTTGCGCCTGAACACGGTGGAGCTGCCGCCCTCGTCGCTAGCGGGCACGTCGTTGGGTGTGTGTTTGTCAAAAAACAATGTCTGTCGCAGGTCGTTCATGAACTGAGCTGTGTCGCCGCTGAGAGCACGATCCACCGGTGCAAAGCGCCGTACAGAATCCAAGACGTCGCTTTCATAGTGAAGAGCAATATCGGGCAAACCGTCTCTACGGGAATCATGCACGGTCTCTTCGCGTTCCAATAGTGTTGCCGCGCGGCCGAGGCTGGCGCGCTCGACGATGTGCACGACCTCCGGCGTATCCGCGGTAGTCATCTGCGCGAGAAAATATCCGCTGGCGGCGCCGATGAACGCCGCGCGCTTGAGCTTTGTCGGGTCGATATTTGCGGCGACGTCGCCATTCGTGTGGATGTAGCGGTCGGGCTCGTCGTTCATATAGATCGCGGGGATGCGGAACGCATCCCTCTTCGTAGACGTCATGATCGCTACCCATACTGTACTCGACCATCTGCGCGTGCAGCGGCTCCTTGCCGCCCTCCAGATCAACGAACGGATAGAGCGCCTCGCCGGTGCCGGCGTATTGCTCGGATTCCTTATTTACGAACTCACCGAACGCGGCGCCGATGTCGTAGACAAATGACGGCAAACTTGCCGGGCCGCGCGTCACGTGAAACGTGGCCTTGGTGACCGGGCCGCCGCCCACCATGTCCATATGAACGACGGCCTTGATTCGGCGCGCGAATTCGGGCCTCGCATTCAGGAGCGTGGTGGTGCCTTCGATTTCCGGCGGCCAGATGAATCGGAGCGTGCGCGCCGGACGCGCCAGCTTACCTTCGTTGATCAGTTTCTGAAGCGTTCGCGCGACTTCAAGAATCGCGACGCAGCCGCTGGCGTTGTCGTTCGCGCCGGGGCGCTGATGATCGAGGTGGCAACTGTAGGCGATTTCTTCGTCACGCAATTTCGGGTCGGCGCCGGGAATCGTCGCCGTGACAACGCTGAGCACGCCCGGGTGCTGGCCCGCTTTCACAACCGCGTGCATGCGAATCTGTTCGCCGCGCGCCAGGCGATCCCGCAAAGCGCGGGCCGTCTTCAGCGATACCATAAACGCGAACGTCTTATCACCGCCGAATGATTCCAGATGGCCCCAGCGCACAAGATTTTCGTCTTCGCCCGACCACGCGGAGCGCTGATTCTGCGCATAGCTGACGATCCCCGCCGCGCCGTGGACGCCGATCGCGAGGTGCTGCACCGCGCCAGGCTGCGCGCCAACGAGAACGAGCTTGCCGCGAACGTCTTTGCCGGCATAATCGGATTCGCGCGTGCCGTCGCCCACGTCCACGAGATCGGCCGTTACGTCGCCGCTTTCGCTATCCTCGGCGAGCGATACCGGCATGGCCTCCCAACTTGCGATGCGCACCGCGGGCGTCCACGCGCTGCCTTGCTGGCGAAGTTCCCAGAGTTCGGCGAAATCGGCGTCCCAGGCCAAACGCGATTTCTGCGTTCCGTAAAGCGTTTTGCCGTCTGCGGGAAATTCGAGGATTTGCGCGTCGCTCAGTCCGTAGGCCTTCGCCCGCTCGAGCACCAGCTCCGCGGCAGTGCGGAAGCCGCGCGAGCCGCGCACGCGATGCTCGCGCGTGATGCCTTCGAGATTGCGTTTTGCAGCTTCGCCGGAGAGTTCCTGATCGAGCGCGCCCACGATGGCGCTGGAGAGCAGCGGCGGCTTCTGCGCCTCCGTGGAATCGGGCGGCTTCTGCGCGAAGGCGGCGCAGGGCAGCACCACCGCGCACAGAGCGAGCATCGCAATCTTCTTCATGGCAGCCTCCGCAAATCCGGTTGGGGAACGAAGCGGCCATTGTATGCCAGATGGCGCTCGACGCTCGTTTTTCGGCGCGAGGCTGCCATCTTCCGCTACAATCGCGCCTGCCCAAAAAGGGCTTTGTGCCCTGAGGACATCTCATGAGTTTTTCCGAGCAGTGGCAAGAAATCCGCACCGGCTTCCAGCCTGCGTTCTGGGTTGCGAACGTCAGCGAGCTCTTCGAGCGGCTGTCGTATTACGCGGCGTTTTCATCGCTCGCGGTGTATCTGCACGAGAAGCTGGCGTTCTCTACGGAGCAAACGGGCAGCCTCACAGGCTTCTTCGGCGGGCTAGTCTGGTTCCTGGCGATTTTTGGCGGGGCGCTCGCCGACCGGCTTGGCTTTCGGCGCGCGCTGTCCCTGGCTTACCTGATTCTCGCTACCGCCTATTTCCTGCTGGGCTCGATTGGCGCGCCGTGGCTCGCTCCCGTGCGCAATGCGATTCCGCTGTGGTGGCTGGTGCTGCTGGTCCTGATGCTGCCGGCTTTGGGAATCGCGCTGGTGAAACCCTCCGTGGTGGGCACAACGGCGCGCGCCTCTAAAGAGAATGTGCGGTCGATCGGCTATTCAATCTACTACACACTCGTCAATGTCGGCGGCGCGGCCGGACCTTTCATCGCCTCCATCGTGCACAAGCACGTGAACGTAGAAAACGTGTTCCGCATCGCCGCGCTCAGCGTGCTGTTGATGTTCTTTGCCGTGCTGCTTTTCTTTCGCGAGCCGCGCGCAGCCGGAGATAAACCGGCACCGAGCTTCGGCGAGACCTGCCGGAATTTCCTCACGGTGATCACCAACCCGAAATTCATGTTGTTTCTGCTGATTTTTTCCGGCTTCTGGATCGTTTATTGGCAGCAGTACATCGCCCTGCCACTCTACATTCACGGCTACATTGACCCGAACGCCGATGTGGAGCGAATCCTGGTCACCGACGCGGTAACGGTGATCTGCCTGCAGATGCTGGTGAGTTTTCTGACGCGCAAGATTCCGCCGTTTCGCGCGATCACGATCGGTACGCTGATCTCTTCATGTTCGTGGCTCGTTCTAGCGGTGCATCCTGCCATTTGGACGACGGTGGCGTCGCTCATCGTGTTGGCGATCGGCGAAGTGATTCTCTCGCCGCGCTACTACGAATACGTTTCGCGCCTGGCCCCGCCGGGACAGCAGGGAACCTATATGGGCTTCGCGTTTCTGCCCATCGGCATCGGCTCGCTCGCAGGAGGATGGATCGCGGGCCATGCCATTCATCACTACGCGGAAGTTCTGCACAAGCCGCAGCAGGTCTGGTGGTTCTTCTCCGGAATTGGCGTGGCTACCGCCGCGCTGCTCTGGATTTACGATCTGATCGTGAAGCCAGCAAAAGCAACGCCCGTAGCGAATAATTGAACAGATCGGCTCGCTCCGGCTAGCGGCAAAGTGAAACAGCGCGTAACTTCTGCGCGGCATTTTCATCCGACAATAGGTAGACTTATATAGAACATGAAAAACGCTCGCGAACGTTTTACAAGGCGAATTCTCGTCCTGTGCCTGGCGGTGATGGCAACTTCGCTTGCATTGGGTGTGGCGCAGACGCAAACACAGGCGCAAAGCAAACCAACGGCAAAGGCTCCGGCAGCTGCGAATGCCGCAGATGTGCCTGCCGGTAAGAAGGTTTTTGCCGAACAGTGCGATGCGTGCCATTTCGCGAGTAGCACGGCGAAGAAAGTCGGGCCGGGACTCAAGGGCATCTACAAGCGGGGGAAATTTGCGACCGGCAAGCCAGTCAACGACGAAGCGATGCGCCTGTGGATTCAGAACGGCGGCAAGGATATGCCTGCGTTTAAGGACAACATCACCCCTGAAGAACTCCGAGAAGTGATCGCTTACCTGCACACCATCTAGAGCGCTACATGGGTCGCGACGAATCGCGCGACATGTCAAACGCAATCGGGTTCGAGGACACGGACTACCTCGGCGAAACCTGGTTCGTGGCTTCGTCGAGAGTTCGCAATGCTTCGCTGGTGGTCACGAAGCGCGCGCCGAGCTGATCGAGTTCATCAAGAGCGCTCATGCCTGCGGCCAGGTTGAGCGCCTCGATCGCATCCGTGACCAGTGCGACCCGCCGGCCGCGGTCGAGCAGGCCCTTTGCCGCTAGCCGCACGCAGTACTCGGTAACCACTCCGAAAACGAAAAACTCGGCGTCGCGTCCCTTTGCTGGCGAATCCAATGGCGCCAAGCGCTCGACCAGCTTTGCCGTGTGCGGATTCGTGAAGACATCCAGCATTTGTTTTTCGAGGACGATCTGCTGCCAGGCAAAGAGGTCATCCGGCAAGCGTGCGTCCAGCGAACTGGCAATGCGGATGTAATGCTCGGCAAGCAGCTCCGGCACAATCTCCGCGCCTTCGGTGCCGCGCACGCAGTGCGGCGGAAACTGCGCGAACTCCGGATCGTCGGGCGCGTGGAGGCAAGCGTCGGAGACGAGCAAGACCCGCCCGCCGCGTGCCGCGTCCACAAGCAGCTTCATGTTAGGAATGCGCTCCTCGGCGCCGGGCACGTAGAGTTTGCCGCCCGGCAGCATAAAGTCTCGCTGCGTATCCACTTGCCAGAAGAAAATGTTGCGCGAAACCATGAGCGAATTATACGTGACCGCGGGCGCGAGAGACTTCGCGCGGTTCGATGCCCAACCTTTGCGAGGCTTGGATGAGGAGATCTTCGAGTTTGGCGGAATAGCGCACAGGATAAGGTTCGGCCGGGCCGAGCGAGAGCAGCGCCGGCGGCAACGAACGCAGCTCGCGAGCGCAGCGCTCCCGAGCCTCGGCCAGCCCTTCCTTGCCGCGCGGCACAATCGCGAGGCGCTTGCCTTCGCGCATCACGGGACGCAGCAATGGCCGCGCGGCCGGAGCGCATTCCGCGGCTTCGTTTTCCAACGCGATCAAATCGCCGCTGAGCGTTCCGCTTGCGTCCGTAGAGCGCAAGACCTGCTTGCGGCCGGGATACGTCAACTTCGATTCGCTGAATTTCGCAGGGAAGCGAAGCTCGGCTTTGCGCTCGATTTCCACCAGCTTGTAAACCACACCGAGCGCAGGCGCGTCGGAAGAAGTCGAGAGCGAAGTGCCGACGCCGAAGGCTTCAATTTTTGCGCCAGCAGCCAGCAGCGAAGCGATGCGGTCTTCATCAAGATCGCCCGAGGCGAAGACGCCGACGTCGCTCCAGCCGGCGGCATCGAGCTTTTGGCGCGCCCAGATGCTGTCCGCGATCAAATCGCCGCTATCGAGCCGCACGCCGCGCGGCTTGCAGCCGATTGCAATCAACCGCTCGATCGCGGCACGGACGTCGTAGGTGTCCACCAGCAGGGTCGTCTCGCCATGAAAAATCTCCACGAATTTCTGAAATGCTTCGTCCTCGCGTTCGTGCGCCATGATCCAGGAATGCGCCTGCGTGCCGAAGATGGGAATACCAAAGCGAAAGCCCGCGTACGAATTGGAACTGCCGTTGCAGCCCGCCAGGTATGAGGCGCGCGCGGCGAGAATGCCGGACTCGATGCCATGCGCGCGGCGAGAGCCGAACTCAACGACGCGCCGGCCCGCAGCCGCAGTCACCACGCGCGCGGCCTTACTGGCAATCATCGTCTGAAAATTTATCAGCGCCAGCAGCGCCGTTTCGGCGATCTGGGCCTCGCCGATCGGAGCAGTGACGCGAAGGATCGGCTCGCCGGGGAAGAACGCCGTGCCTTCGGGCATGGCCCAGACTTCCCCGCGGAATCGAAAGCCGGCGAGATACTCAAAAAAGCGATTGCCGATGTGGTGGAAGACCGGAACGCCGCGGAGATATTCGATCTCCTCGCCAGTGAAGCTAAGACTTTCGAGAAAATCGAGCGCTTGATCGAGCCCCGCGGCAATCAGAAAGTTGCGCCGCGCGGGCAGCGAACGAACGATCAGCTCGAAGGTCGCGCTGGCCTGGAATCCGGTCTCGACGTAAGCCGCCGCCATGGCAAGCTCGTAGAGATCCGTCAGAAGGCCCGACCCGAAGCGATAAGGCTCGACCGTCATGGATTGAGATTATGCCATCGCCGCGAGGAATGCGCGAAGCAAGCTGGATACGCAAACGGGCGGCACTCGCTCCGGGCGAACGTCAGCCGCGATCGCGCCGCAGCGTAAGCCCGCCATCCACGAGCAATGCCTGGCCGGTAGCGTAACCGTGGGGCTCAAGGAAAAAGCGCACGGCGCGCGCCACATCTTCGGGCCTGCCAAAGCGTGGAATCGCTCCGCTCGAAACGTAGGAATCGTACTTGCCGCTTGCGATGCTCGTTTCCGCCATGCCCGCCTGTGTTGCTCCCGGTGCGACGCAATTCACGCGCACGTGGCGCCACTGCTTCGCAAGGATTCGAGTGGCGTGCAGCAACGCCGCCTTCGGGGCGGCATAGTTCATGCTGGAGTCAAACGGCGCGACGGCTTGCATCGTTCCGAGAAAAACGAGCGAGCCCTCCCCGGCGGTTTCCATGGCCTCGCCCAACTCACGCGCGAGCAGCAGCGGCCCGATGAAGTTGACGCGGAGCGATTCTTCGAGCGCCGTTATGTCGAGCTCCGCCCATTTCATGCGTGCCGGGTTGCCGGGAAAGATCGCCGCACCCGCGAGCGGCGCGTTGAGCGCTGCCGCCGCATCCAGATATTTGCGCCGCACGCTCTCGTCTGCGATATCGCCTTCGACGAAGGTGAGCTGCGCGCCGAACTGTTCCTGCATCGCGCGGCCGAGCGCTTCCGCGCGTTCGCGATTGGCGCGATAGCCCACGATTACGCGTGCGCCCTCGCCAGCAAGCAGTGCGACCAGCGCCGCGCCCAATCCTCCCGTACCTCCGGCCACAGCGACCACGCGGCCGGCCAGCGTCAATTCGGGGAAATCGAAGTGAAAGCGCCGCCAGCGTTGAATTGCTTCAGGATCCATGAACGGCGAGGGCAAGAGGGGCTCCTTCGAGGAATCGGGCCGCCAATAGCGTGTGGAGCAAGGAAAAAGCCCTCAGAAAACGCCGCGGAGGAGGCTCTTCGCCGAAGCGAGAGAGGCGCCTCCACGGCGCGCCCGAGGGCTTTGCATTTCTATGAAATGCGGCGCTGCGCCCTGCGGCGAAACACGCGCCACGGCGCAGCGGGCTACGCGGCCTTCACGGACGCGCGGCCTGCCGCTTTCAATTAGCTGCCGAGAACCGAGTCCTTGAACGACTTCGCCGCGCGCAAACGCACCACGGTCTTGGCCTTGATCTTGATCGCTTCACCCGTTTGAGGATTTCGGCCCATGCGCGCCTTGCGGTGCGCCTTCACAGCGCGGCCGATATTCGGAATCACGAATTTGCCCGCCGCGCCCTTGCATTCCTTTACAGCAAGATTGAAGAGCTCTTCAAAAAATGTCGCCACCTGTTTCTTGGAGACCGGCTTGTCTTTCGTGCCGATCTTCTCTGCCAGGGTGGCCACAATCTTGGACTTACTCATTGGCTTTGCCATCTAAATCGAATCTCCTTCTCTGTGACATGCGTTAGATTTGTTTGCAGCTCCCGGATGGGGTTATTGGAGCCGCACGAACTATAGCCGCACAATCGCAGCAAGGCAAGCAAAAAGCGCAGAAAACCCGCAAAAAATGCGGCTTCCGCATCGCCGCCGCTCCGGAGACTCGCCCTGTGATATTCTTGCCGTTCATTTTTCTTGGCAAGACGGGAGAGAAACCATGTCCGATTGGCACGAAATGGAACGGCGATTCACCGGAAAGCTTCCGATGCAGCGGCGGCCCGTAGCTGTCACATTTTTGGACTCGCCGCCTAAGGGCGTCGCGGCATTTTCCGGCACGGAGCCCTCCGGCTGCAGTTACTGGAGGCTCGCCGCCGAGGGCCGCGTCTTCTATACCTTGCCGTCGGATCATTTCAATTGCGCGGTGGGCAGTTATACCCACAACATCCCGCTTTCGTCGGAGCGCGAGAAAGAAACCGAGCAAACGTTGGGGCTGATGTTCCAAGCCGGTTATATCCGGCCCGAAGAAGTGGCGGGAATTCCGAGGCTGGCGAAGACGCCTGCGGCGATTGTCTATGCGCCGCTCGCGGCGAGCCCTGTCGAGCCGAGCGCCGTTCTCTTTGCGTGCAAGCCTGCGAGCGCCATGCTGCTGCACGAAGCGGCGATTCGCGCGGGCGGTGGCGGCGTGGCGCCTGCGCTCGGACGTCCGACCTGCATGGGCCTGCCGCTGGCGCTTACGGGCGGCACGCAGATCAGCCTGGGTTGCATCGGCAATCGCGTCTACACCGGCCTGGGTGAAGACGAAATGTATGTGATCGTGCCGGGCGTGGACTTGGAGAAAGTGGCAAGCGAGCTCGAGACCATCATCGCCGCGAATCACGTCTTGGAAGACTATGCGCGCGGACGCCGCAAAGAGCTTGCCACGGCATAAGTACGCGGATCAGTGCGGCGCTAGGTTGTGGTATCAAGTACCTGCGCTCTCCAAGTTGCCGAGGCCCTGATAGAAATTCGCCACGGCTTTGATCCCGCCGTAGTAATTCTCGAGCGACAAATGCTCGTCCGGCGCGTGCGCATTCTCGTCCGGCAACCCAAAGCCCAGCAGGACGCACGGTACCTTGAATGTGTCATGCATCTGCGTCACGAAAGGGATCGAGCCACCCTCGCGGATAAACACCGCCCGTTTGCCAAAGCCCTTTTCCAGCGCTTTGTGCGCCACTTCAAAAAACGGGTGTGTGTACGGCGCGACCCACGGCTTGCCCTGGCTGTGCACATCAAACTTGCACGTTACGGTTTTCGGCAGCAGCTTGCGGATGTGCTTTTCCACGGCGCGCGTAATCTTGTCGGGATTCTGATTCGGCACCAGCCTGCACGAGAATTTCGCGTAGGCTTTCGACGGGATCACTGTCTTCGATCCCTGCGCCGTGTAGCCGCCCCAGATGCCGTTGAGCTCGAGCGTCGGCCGGTACCAAAGCTGCTCAGGCAGCGAGAAGCCTCTTTCGCCGGACAATCCCGGCGCGCCAACCGTCTTCTTAAACTCCTTTTCCTTGAAGGGCAGCTTGAGCAGCGCCTTTCGTTCCGCGCTGGAAGGTTTCGCGACATCGTTATAGAAGCCGGGTACGGTGACGTGAAAATTTTTGTCGTGGAGCTGCGCGAAGAGCTCGCAAAGAATCGTCAGCGGATTGGGGACGGCGCCACCGAACACTCCCGAATGCAAATCCTGCGCGGGCCCGGTGATTTCGATCTGATAGTAGTTCAGCCCACGCAGACCGTAGGTGATCGAAGGCACGCCTGCCCCGAGCATGGATGTATCTGAGACGATGAGCGCATCGGCCTGCAGCTTCTTCTTGTTCCCCTGCACGTAATCCCACAGGTTGACGCTGCCGACTTCTTCCTCGCCTTCGATGAGGATTTTGATGTTGATCGGCAGCTTGCCCGAGGTTTTTACAAGCGCATCGAGCGCGCTCAAGTGAATGTGTACCTGGCCTTTGTCGTCGGCCGTGCCGCGGCCGAAGAGTTGGCCGTCACGCACCATGGGCTCAAACGCAGGCGAAGTCCACAAATCGAGCGGCTCGGGCGGCTGCACGTCATAGTGGCCGTAAAGAAGGACCGTGGGTTTGCCTGGCGCGCGCAGCGATTCGGCGTAAACCAGCGGGTGCATCTTGGTGGGAATCATTTCGACCGAATCCATTCCGATCGCTCGCAATTTGTCGGCGACCCATTTCGCCGCTCGCTCCACATCCCCCTTGTGGGCGCTCTGCGTGCTTACGCTGGGAATCTTCAGAAACTCGCACAGCTCCTGAAGATAGGCGTCGCGCCGGCTTTCGATGTGCTGGGTCAGGTCCATGTTCGTCTCCTCGCCGCGCGCAACGTTTCGCGAAAGCGCGCGGGTGATTGGATGAAAAGCGGTCGGCCGCACCATTCTACGCTACGAACATCGCAAACGCCGCCGCAACAAGAATGCAGGAGCGGCACCTGTTCCTTCGTACCTTTTGCGAATGGGCACACGGAGAAGGGCGCCCGTTGACCGCGCCGCCGTCCTGCTGGAGGATGGATGCACCATGACAGACGTTGCCTACGTATATCCGCGCCGCAGTTCACGCGTATTCATGCGAATTCGGGTGAAGGTGGCCGGCAAGAACGCCATCGGCCGGCGATTCACCGAGACGTGCCAGACGATCGTGATCAATGCGCACGGCGGGCTCGTCTATTTGAATGAAGAACTCCAAGACGGCGCCATGTTGTCCATCACGAACCCCGACACGCAGGAAGAGCTTGAGTGTCGCATCGTCTATCTCGGCGAGACCAACGACCGCGGCCAGCGCGTCGGCCTGGAGTTCTTGTCGCCTGCCCCGCACTTCTGGGGTGTGGAGTTTGCCGCGCCGGACTGGATTCCGCAAGCCCCACCACCGGCAAGTTCCCCTGCGCAGACAAACTAGTTTGCGTTCGTTGCGGATTGCGCATGGCGAACCGCCGCTAGCTGCCTGCCCTTTGAAACGATGACGCGGTACACGGATCGCCGATAAAAACCCCAATCGATGTTCACTTGTAGGTTATAGTCTAGAAGCCGCCGTGAAAATGCAAACGACCATCTCGATTCTAATGGTGGCTCAAATTCTTTCTGCCTGGGTCGCCCCTCATGATCGTGGGTTGGCACAGGCGCCGATCAAGCCAAAAGCCACCATTTCTGCATCCGCTCCGCACTGCAAGACAATTGGAACAAGCGAACTGACGATCACTTGCGCATACTCAGCCAGTTCATCCCCCGAGAGCGACACCAGGACCCTGCCGCGCGTGATCTTGAATCGCACTTTAATTTCATTCACGCTGTCGGATGAAAGCCATATGCGCGTTGAGCTGACCTTCACAAACGACAGCGGACGCAAGATCACCGAGCAGCGCACCGTCTATTTGGCGATCGATGACGAGAAGGGCGCAAACCACATGCGCAGATCGTTGCCCCATGTGGACCTCACGAAGCTCGAACCCGGTAGGCGTACGAAATTTCAGGAGACGCTGCTGGCGCCGGCATTTTCTCGCGGTTCCTATATTATCTCGATCTGGATTCCCTCGACGGATCCGTCATTGAAGTTCGATCCGACACATAATTTTCTGCTTAGCTCAAAAGGCGTGCCGGATCCGACAGCGGGCCTGAACCGGATCGCGGAATTCATCGTGACTGCCGGCAGACACAAATCGACCGCCCGTCAGGCCAAGCCGCTGTTAAGCGTTGGCATTGGCGAGCTGCAGGTTGGGAACCATGACGCATAGTTCGATCTTACCGAAGCTTGCGTTTTGTTCGCCTTACCTCCACCTCAAGTGATATCGTATCCCGACATATCTATGTATATTGTAGAGTAACTCTAACAGACTAAGACGTTGAATGCTGAAAATGCCGCCAAAGAATTCACAGATGGTCTGGGGTAGCGCCTTGCGTAACGTCCGCATCGATTTCGTTCGCGCCCTTTCTCGCAGTATCGCTACGGCATTCCTTTTTTTCACGATTACGTCTTCTGTGGCTGGGCAAAGCGTTCTGACGCAGCACAATGACGTATCGAGAACCGGACAAAACAACGCCGAGACAATTCTCAACACGACTAACGTGAATGTGACTCAATTCGGCAAGCTCTTCGCCCAACCCACCGACGGACAGATTTACGCGCAGCCCCTCTACGTGCCGGGGGTGACGATCAATGGCGCGACTCACAACGTCCTAGTCGTTGCAACCGAAAATGATAGCGTATACGCCTTCGATGCGGACTCGAACACAGGCGTGAACGCCGCACCGCTCTGGCGAGCGAGCCTTGTCGACGCGGCGCACGGAGCGAGCACCGGCGAAACGCCTGTGAATAGCTCCACGACCGACTGTACTGACCTTCAGCCGCAGATTGGCATCACCAGCACGCCGGTAATTGATCCCGTATCGAACACGATTTATGTGGAGGCGAAATCGACCAATGGCACGAACTACTTCCACCGGCTGCATGCGCTCGATCTGTTGACGGGCAATGAAAAAGTGCCCGGTCCGATTCAAATTGCCGCAACTGTAAGCGGAACCGGTGATGGCAGCACGAATGGCCAGCTCATTTTTGACTCCGCGACCATGTCTTCCCATCAACTCGCGAGACCCGGTCTTCTGCTGATGAACGGGACAATTTATATCTCCTTTGCTTCGCATTGCGACTTCAGTCCCTTTCATGGCTGGCTCTTTGCTTACGACGCGGCAACATTTACGCAGACGAGCGTATACGTCACGACCCCGAACGGAGGACTCGGCGGATTCTGGATGTCTGGAGCGGGCATGTCAGCGGATTCCGGGGGGAACATCTACATTGCCAGCGGCAACGGTGATTTCGATACCATAAACGTTCCCGCAACTGAAACGAGCGACACCCTGCTGAAATTGGGAACCACAAATCAAATCCTGACGCTGCTCGACTACTTCACTCCACAAGATCAGGGGACTTTGGAAACCGATGACAGAGACCTCGGTTCGGGCGGAGTGCTGTTGCTGCCCGATCAGCCGGGTTCGTTTCCGCACATCATGGTTCAAGCAGGTAAGGAAGGACGGATTTACGTCGTGAATCGTGATCAGCTCACGACGGACAATTCCCACTACTGCTCGGGCTGTTCGAACGATACAGAGATCATCGAGGAGTCTAGTTCCGGCGCGATCGGGGGTATGTTTAGCGGGCCGGCATATTGGAATAATAATATCTATTTCTGGGGCGTCGGGGATGTGTTGAAATCCATTCCGATCGCGAACGGGCTTCCCGATTTCACGAACATTTCGAGCAACCCCACTTCTCAACTTGGATTTCCTGGAGCCTCGCTCTCGGTCTCCTCCAACGGAACCGCGACAGGAACCGCGATTCTCTGGGCAATCGATGCTACGCAGTATGGCTCGCCCGGTCCCGGTCCTGGGCCCGCCGTGCTCCACGCTTTTGACGCAACCAACATATCGGATCAGTTGTGGAGCAGCGCCCAAAGTGCAAATAACCGCGACGCAGCGGGCAATGCTGTGAAGTTTTCGACCCCGACGATTTCCAACGGCAAGGTCTATGTCGGCACTTCCAGCGAAGTGGACGTTTACGGCCTACTCATCGTTGCTTCCCCCACGGGCCTGTTGTTCTCGGACCAGGCCGTTGGCACGAGCAGCGCTTCCCAGACCGTCACAGTGACAAATAATCTATCCACAGCGCTGAGCATCACGAGCATCGCGTTCAGCGGCACGAACGCCTCCAACTACTCAGAGACTGACAATTGCCTTGGAAGCGTGGCAGCGGAAGCAAGCTGTTCCATCAATGTGACCTTTTCACCTACGGCAACAGGTACCCTGACTGGGGCACTGAATATTACAGACAACGCAGCCAACCCGCAGACGGTGGCACTGACTGGCACGGGCATCCCGTCAGCGCCGATTGTGAGCCTATCTTCAACGAATGTTGCTTTTGCGACCCAGTCCCTCGGCACTACGAGCGCAGCGCAGACGGTGACGTTGCAAAATGCGGGAACTGCTATCTTGAACATTCAGACAGTTGCTCTCGGCGGCGCCAACGCCGGCGACTTCGCCATCGCAAGCGGTTCTACGTGTACGAACGGCGCCACCGTTGCGCCAAACAGCTCTTGCGTGATTCAACTCACATTCACGCCAACAGGGCTGGGAACTCGCAGTGCCGCGGTGGGCATTACCGACAACGCTGTGGATAGTCCGGAGACGATTGTCCTGGGCGGCACGACCACACCAACTCCGTTGGTAACGGTGACTCCTTCCAGTGTTTCCTTCCCTAGCCAATATGTAGGTAGTTCCGGTCTGCCTCAAAGCGTGAACTTAACGAATAATGGCAATGCTCCCCTCAGCATTACAAGCGTTACGGCCAGCCCGGCGGATTTCGCGATGCTTAGCGCTTGCGGAAGTACTCTTGCCGCCGGCGCGAGCTGTGCCGTCAGTGTTTCCTTCGACCCGACCGCAGCCGGCACAAGGCTCGGAACATTGAGGATGAACGACAACGCGCCGGGTAGTCCACAAACAGTTGCGCTCAGTGGAACAGGACAAGATTTCTCACTGGCCGCTACCTCTTCGGCGTCGATGAGTATTTCTGCGGGACAAACGGCAAATTTCTCTGTCGCTGTTTCGCCCGCTGGTGGTTTCAACCAGTCGGTAGCGCTGGCCTGCACCGGAGCGCCGTCACTATCCACATGCGCGGTAACACCCAGTTCAGTTGCGCTTAATGGGTCGGCCGCTGCCACGGTCGCGGTGAGCGTGACGACTACGGCCGCTTCACTTTCACCGACAACCCCGTCCGCTAGAGACCGTTACCGAACCTTGTATCTAATCACCGAGTTGCTGGCGCTCTCACTGCTGATCGCATTGCTTCATTGGCGTAGAGGTCGTCACCCGCGTTTGGCGTATGGACTTGTGATGCTTCTGCTGCTTTGCGCTGGAGTGACGATGTCCGCATGTAATAGTGGAGGCGGCGCGAGCGGTGGAAGCGGCGGGAATCAGGGGACGCCGCAAGGCACCTACACCCTGGTGGTGGCAGGTACGTTCACTTCAGCTTCGACTTCATTAACACATAAGGTGAATTTGAGCCTTGTAGTGCAGTAGATGTTCGTTGACGTGTTCTGCGACCTGCAACACGTTTCCGCTCGATGAGATTCAGTCTGCTAGCGACTCAATGCCCTCTTTCGTATCGTACGAGACAGGCCGCGCGGAGATCGCACTTCGGATTATTGACCACACTCTCATACAGAATATGATCTCGGGTGTGCCAGCTTGAGTCTGTCGTTTAAACTCTGTTTGTGCGTTACGCTTCGTCTATCACCAAACCGGACTCGGATAAGGCGCGCTTCAGTAACACCCAGGTCTAGCCGGCAGTTGCGTATTGCGGGTTTTCGTGCCGTGCAAACACAGCTCGCCGGGGCCTCTGCACAGGTTATTAAAAACCTTGGGCGTTCAGTCTCGCAGCGCCCTGATCGGGTCGGTTCGCGCTGCACGCCACGCCGGCAACAAACACGCCGCCGTTGCCGCTACCACCATCACCGCCAATGCCAATCCGAAAGCCACCGGATCGCGCGGGCTTACTTTATACAGTAAATCTCCAAGCAGCCTTGTCAATCCAAAGGCGACCACTGCACCCAGGGCGATGCCGCCAGCAGTCAAAGCTAGCCCTTGCGCCATCACCAGTCGCAACAAATCGGATCCGCCGGCTCCTAGCGCCATCCGCAGCCCCATTTCGCGAGACCTCTGCGAAACCGCATACGACATTACGCCGTACAGCCCAATCGCCGCGAGAAGAAGTGCCAAACCTCCCAGAATTGCAAGCAGCGTAACTGCCACCTGCTGCGCCGCTGTAGCGCGATCAAGCTGTTCCTGTAGCGTGATGACTTCGTATGGCGCCAGATCACCGTCCAGCGAGTGGATCTCCCGCGTCAGCGCAGGTGCGATCGCCTCTGCCGTCAGTGGCGTTCGAATGATCAATGCCGCCATCAGCGAGAAATTTTGCCGCAGCGGCACGTAGAAAAATGCTTTCGGCGTCTCCCTGACGTTTTCATATTTCGAAAGTTTCGCAACACCCACGACCGTCATCCACCGGCCTTTGACCTGCAAGCGTTCGCCCAACGGATTTCTGCCGGGCCAGTACTTTGTTGCCATCACTTCGTTCACGACTGCTACCGGCGCCGCCGTTTCGTTGTCGCTTCGCGTGAATTCCCGCCCGGAAAGCACCGGGATTCCCATAGTCGCGAAATACCCAGGTCCTACTTCGTTGTATTCGACGATTGGTTGCTCCTCCGGTGGCGGCTGATATCCATCCACGGCGATCGGCGTTGAAGAATAGCTGCGATAGCCCAAGGGAGCGAGTCTTGAGAAGGCGGCCGATTCGACACCGGGCATGGCCTGAACGCGCTCAATCAACTCGTCTTCAAAATTCTTGGCGCGCTGCGGCTCATATCCCGCGCCCAACAGGTCCACCGATGTCACCAACACGCCTTTCGTCGAAAAGCCCGGACTCGCGCTTCGAATTTGCTCCAAGCTCCGCACCAGCAGCCCCGCACCTACCAGTAAAATGAAGCTCAGCGACACTTGGACAAGAACCAGGCTCGAACGGAGCCAGGATTTTCGGTGGCCCCCGACCACGCCCGCCATTTCCGCCTTTAGCGCGGCAGCAAGATCAATCTTGCTGGCCTGAACAGCAGGGATCAGACCAAAAAGCAAAGTCGATACGAGACAGACGCCGCAGCTCAACGCAAGAACTCTCCAATCAATTTCGCCGGGCAGGTTCATGATCATTCCGCCACGCTTCGGAAATAACAGCACCAGCGCGTGACGGCACCAGTGCGCAACCAATAGCCCGCCCGTTGCGCCAAATAGCGAAAGCACGAGGCCCTCTGTGAGAAGTTGTTGCAACAATCGGCCGCGCCCGGCGCCGATTGCGGCCCGCACCGTCATCTCATGCCGCCGCGCGAAGGATCTGACCACCAGCAGGTTGCCAACATTGGCGCACGCGATCAGCAGGACAAAAACCACGACCATCAACATGATGCCGAGGGTCGGTAGCAATGTGCCGGCGTTGTTAAACGGCGTTTGCCACAGCGGCCACAACTGAATGCCGCGCCCACGATTGGTCGCCGGATAATCAGTTTCCAATCGCGTGGCCAGGGCCGAAATTTCTTGCTGCGCCTGGTCTCGCGTAACGCCCGGCTTCAACAGTGCGTAGGGCTCAACCCATCGCGCACCGCGGTCTTCTAGTTTGTAGCCGCCGGCCTCGAAAAGCTCTTCCATCGAAGCGGGCACCCAGAACTGCATGGGCCAGCCAACGAACGTTCCGTTAAACCCCTCTGGAGCGACGCCGATAATCGTGTGCAACACTCCATTGAGGCGTTGCGTCTTGCCAATAATTTCCCGGTCGCCCCCAAAGCGCCCCTGCCAAAGCGAATAGCTAATCACGACCAGGGGGTGCGAGTTGCGTCCCACATCCTCACCCGGCAGGAATCCGCGGCCCAAAATTGGACGAACGCCGAGCGCCTGAAAATAATTCGCAGAAACTATGCTCCCGGCCGCCCGCTCAGCCCGAGCGCCGATACTTAGGGTCGTTCCCGTGATCTTGTCGGCCACAAGAGCGTCAACGAGCCTGCAGTTTTTCTGGAGATCGAGAAAATCGGGCCAAGAAATGTCGCTGGGGCCGGAATCAATCCGGCTGGTACCGGTAAGCGCGAACAGATTCTCCTGGTGAGTGACGGCCGGGTATGGGCGAAACAGAATTCCTTCGATCCAACTGAAAACCGCGGCATTCGCTCCGATCCCAAGCGTGAGGCACAGAATCGCCAGAATGGAAAACCCTGGGTTGCGCCGCAACATTCGGAAGCCAAAGCCGGCGTCCTGCAAAATGCTGGAAAGTCTTTGTCCTGAACGTGCCGCGCGCATCTCTTCCTTAATGGACTCCGGTGCTCCCAGGGCAAGGCGGGCCAAGCGTTCCGCCTCAGCCGGCGTCAGCCCCGCTGCGATATTCTGGGCAACTTGCTCGTCGAGATGAAAACGCAGCTCCTTTTCGGCTTGCGCGTCAAGTTTCTTGCGCCAAAAGAGGTTCCGAATGGCAGGCATAATCGCTCCTTACTCCGCAGTGCGCATGATCAGCCGCACTGCATTCGAAACGCGGTCCCATTCCGATGATTCTAGTTCCAACCTGCGGCGGCCCGCTCTCGTCAGGCTGTAAAATTTCGCTTCGCGGCCGGTTTCTGTCTCACGCCAGATCGCATGAAGCAGCCCGCGATCCTCTAGCCGGTGCAGCGCGGGATAGAGCGAACCTTGCTGCACTTGCAAGACATCCTTCGAAATTTGCTGGATCCGTTGCACCATCGCGTAACCGTGGATAGGTCCAAGCGCCGCGATTTTCAAGATCAGCATGTCTAGCGTTCCTTGCAGCACATCTGCTTTGTTGGCAGCCATTTCTATACCTCGGGAGTCTTCATATGTAGGCCGTCTTGGTATATAACGCGCGAAAAGCTGAATTCGTTTCAATTCATCGGCAACTTTGCCGTTGGGAGAGCTAAAAACGGCCTTGAGTCAAAGGCTTGTATTGGGATTGACAGTACGCACTAACTTGCAGCAATCGAAACCAAAACTGTCACGAAACACCCACCTAAGTGCTGTAGCAGGTTACAATTAAAAACGGAGAGGTGGGTGAGCGGTTGAAACCGGCGGTCTTGAAAAGCGATAGGGAGCCCTACGCTTCGTCACAAATCAATAATTTACGGCACAGTCCAGCACCACCATTTGGCGTGATTTGGGCGGCTTCGGGAGCCAAATGTGCAACAGAAGGTGCAACACTTGGGAAGTTGTGCAACAGCTGCAAGCTCTTCTGTCCCGGCTCAACGGCGTCACGACTAACGGTATTGAAAGCCTGTTCGCGGTCATGCGGCGCGGACTACATGGCGTCTATCATCACGCCAGCAAGAAACACATCGGCCGCGTAACAACGTCTACTCTCGAAAGGCTAAATAGCTTTGTGGATATCGTAATCTGGTTAGGAGATGCAACCCCGATCGGGCGCAGTGATTTCTCAGCAGAACAATTCTCTCCGGGACGTTTCGCAGGTTTTTCAGGCAGCATGCTTGCTCGATCGTGGGATTTTACTGGAGCCTCAACTCCTGCTTATCTCCTAGCGGCTCGGATATCTTGTAACTGGGCATGATAGTAAGAAGAAGGCTAATGCAGTCATTATCGAACTAAAGCAGTGGAACAGTTGCCGAGGAGCGTTAGGAAAAACGAGGTGGCCACCTTCGTCGGCGACAATATTCGTGATGCTGCATCCGGCTGTCCAAGTCGGACAGTACTTGATGTACCTTACTGACCACCGCACGGCTTTTTAGGGCGAGGACGGAATCGGCCATGCATGTTCGTAGCTTCTCACTCTATTCGGCAATTCGAAAGCCAACTCTCAGGCACGCGCGGAATCCACTGGGAGTTATGTTTCCCGAACGCCAGCGCTAGATCAGGACGTTATCGCGCAACTTTCGCTTCAGTACTTTGCCAGTGCCTGTCTTCGGCAAATTCTCGACGAACTCTACAATCCTGGGTGCTTTGTAATGAGCGATGCGTGAGCGGCAGAACTGGACCAGCTCATTCTCGTCGATGCGTGCTCCGGGTTTCAGCACGACAAAAGCTTTGGGTGCCTCCCCCCATTTGGAATCCGGGACGGCAACCACTGCAACTTCGCTCACCGCGGGATGCGTGACTATCAGCTTCTCGAGCTCAAGCGAAGAAATATTCTCGCCGCCGCTGATGATAATGTCTTTCTTACGGTCGACAATTAACAGGTACCCATCCTCGTTGATCGTCGCCAAGTCGCCGGTGCAAAGCCATCCGGAATTCAGCGCATCGTCAGTGGCTTCAGGTTGTCCCCAGTAACCGGTCATAACGCCGTCACTTCGCGCAATAACTTCGCCCACGCTGTTTCCATCGCAAGGGACGTCATTACCGGCTGTGTCGACGACGCGAACCTCAGCGCCAGGGATGGCGTAACCGGACAAGGCCTGTATTTCAAGGCTACGTTCTGGGTCCAGGCCGAGGCCGGGTTTAACCATTGAGCTTGTCAGAGAAGGGGAAGCCTCCGTGAGCCCGTATGCCGAAAAGCAAACGCCGCCCAGCTTTTCTTGTATCTCGCGGACGAGAGTTGGTGAAGGGGCCGAACCACCGACGCGGACACGTTCGATACTCTTCAGGTTGTGTTTGGTGCACTCCGGGGATTCGATCAGCGCCGTGGCCATCGCGGGCACAAGCGCAATGGAAGTCACGCCTTCGCGTTCAATTAATTGAAAGACTTCGGTAGGACTAAAACGCCTGATCATTACATGTTTCGCACCGATGTAGTGGACCGCACCCCAGCCGTTCACATGGAACAGGGGAATCACGTGCAGGTGCGTCGTGAGGCGGGTAGCGTCAAACGTCATACTATGATTGATCGCGTGCAGGTATACATTGCGGTGACTTAACATCACTCCTCTTGGAGATGATGTCGTGCCACTAGTGTAGAAAATCTCGGCGACGGAGTTCTCATTCACATCCATGACGTCACGCCGGAACGGCATCGCGGCCAGAAGGAGTCCCTCGTAATTCTTGGCCCACGGCAATTTGCTTTGAGACGAGAGCTCATCCAGCAGAATGAAACGACGCACACTGGGTATCTCATCGCGAATCGCCTCAACGGCTCGGGAAAAAGCCTCCTCGAAAAACAGAATGGCTGGCTTCGCGTCGTTCAGGATAAACGATAGTTCGGGCGGAGCGAGCCGGGTGTTCAGCGGCAGCAGCACGCCGTCGGCTTCGGGGACCGCGAAATACGCTTCCAGAAAGCGGTGGCAGTTCGCACTAAGAACGGCGACTCGCTCGCCGTTTTCAATCCCCAACTGCCTCAACGCGCCGGCCAGCCGAGATACGCGGTCCGCAAATTGGGAATACGTGAACCGCTGATCGCCACAGACAACCGCAGTTCGCTTCGGAAATTGCTGTTGGGCGTAACGTAAGAAGCGAATGGGGGTCAGCGGTATATTCATTTGTGAAGCGACCCGGACCTGACCGACAAAGGGAGAAAGACAGGCATCATCAAGAAGGGTTGTTTCTGAGCTTCCTCCACCGTGAGACCGTCCGCGAAGTACTGCATAGGTTCCGCTATGTATATCTCCCGATCTGAGAGAAAACGCGAGTACAAACCGGCAAAACCTCCGATATCTGGGGGGGGGCATACTTGATGCCACCTCGTCCACCTAAGTGCAAGCGTTTTCCTTTGCACTCTAGCGGAAGGCGGGATTCTATCAGAATCGGGGACAGCGTTCGTGGCAAGAAGCGTAAGGCACGGCTGAAGCGGTGCCGAAAGGTCGGTAGAATTTCAGGCTTTAACGCTTGAGGTGGGTGGGACGGTGGCCTAGACAGTCATGAGGATCGGTTCGTTAGGTTCTAGACTTTACCACTCTGCGTTGTAGAATAGCGCTGGACAATTGACTCACGGGTAGAAAGTAAGTCCAGCCAGATCGCACGAGGCGAACGCGTGGCAACCGTGGCGGATGACAGGAACGCGGAGGAGGTCCTGGCACGAGCAGCGCAACAGGATGAGCTTTCGCGCGAGGAAGCGGTCTTCCTGTATCGTGCCGAATTGCCAGCCCTTCTGTCGGCGGCTGCGTCGCTTCGCGATCGATTCCACGGGCGCAACATCAGCTTCTCCAAGAAAGTTTTCATTCCGCTGACGCCTCTTTGCCGCGATTATTGCGGCTACTGCACTTTCCGGCGCGATCCCGCCGAGCCGGGCGGGCGTTTTTTGACGCCGGACGAAGTGTTGGACCTAGCGGAACGCGGGCGTCGCGCCGGATGCAAGGAAGCTCTTTTCAGTTTGGGGGACCAGCCCGAACGGGTTTTTCCGGAAGCCGCCGAGCAGCTTCGACAATTAGGTTTTGCACGGACCCTCGACTATCTTGCCGCAATGTGCGAGCTGACGCTTGAACGCACCGACTTGCTTCCGCATGCGAACCCAGGGCTAATGGGAACTGGCGACCTGGAGCGGTTGCGGCGTTCGAACGTAAGTTTGGGTTTGATGCTCGAAAGCATTAGCACGCGGCTGATGCGCAAGGAAGAAGTTCATTGGAATGCGCCGGACAAGGTTCCCGCGCTGCGCTTGCGGACCATCGAGGAGGCGGGAAGACTCCGGATTGCATTCACCACGGGAATTCTGATCGGGATCGGCGAAACGCTGGAGGAGCGTGTCGAGTCCCTCTTCGCCATTCGCGAATTGCATGCGCGCCACGGACATATTCAGGAAGTGATCGTCCAGAATTTTCGCGCCAAGCCAGGCACCCGGTGGGAATTCATGCCCGAGCCATCTCTCGAAGATATGTTGCGCACACTCGCCATCGCGCGCCTGATTTTGGGCGGCAAAATGAATTTGCAGGCGCCGCCCAATTTGAGTTACGCGGATTTTCCGCGTCTCCTGGAGGGAGGCATTAATGACTGGGGCGGAATCTCACCAGTGACCCAGGACTTTATCAACCCGGAAGCGCCGTGGCCTGCCCTCACCTTACTCAAAAAGAAGACGGAGGCCGCCGGATACGAACTGCGCGAGCGCCTGTCGATCTATCCGGAATTCGCCCGGCAAGCGGAATTCGTTGATCCGAAATTGCGGTCTTATCTTGAGCGGTGGCTGGATACGGAGGGTTATGCCCAGTCTTGTGCCAACTGAACGTCGAGGCGAGACGCTTCGCTACGCCAAAGAAACGTCATGGGAGGATGCCGCGCGGCGTGCGAGTCCCGCTGTGGTGAGCATTCTGGAGAAGGCGCTCTCCGGCGCTTGCCTCACGTTCGAAGACGGCATGCAGTTGGCCTCCGTAGACGCAGCGAACCTGGATGCCCTCGTCAAAGCGGCTGACGAATTGAGACGGCGGGCCGTCGGCGACGTGATTACCTACGTGGTGAACCGAAACTTGAATTTCACCAATGTATGTTTTGTCGGCTGCGAGTTTTGCGGCTTCAGTCGCGGACCCCATGCTGCGGATTCCTATTTTCATTCTAACGAAAAGCTGATTGCGAAGGCTCGCGAGGCTGCCGAATGCGGCGCAACGGAGGTGTGTATCCAGGGCGGCCTGCCGAAAGATCTCAATGGGTTTTACTATCGGGACCTTTTGCGCGACATCAAGAGGGCACTGCCGCGAATACATGTCCACGCCTTTTCGCCGATGGAAATCGCCTATGGCGTCGAGAAAACGGGCCTGCCCCTGAAGGAATATCTCTTGATGCTGAAACAAGAGGGATTGGGAAGCATCCCGGGCACCGCGGCGGAAATCCTGGACGACGACGTGCGAAGCCTGCTAAGTCCGAACAAACTGAAAGTGGCCATGTGGGTCGAAATCATACGCACCGCTCACATGTTGGGCATTCCGACAACCTCGACGATGATGTACGGCCACGTGGAGCGGAGCGAACACTGGGTGCGGCACATCCTTCTGTTGCGCGAAATTCAAATGGAGACGCACGGATTCACCGAGTTTGTGCCACTGGGCTTCATCCATCCAAAGACGCGTCTTTATCGAATCGGGAAGTCGCGGCCAGGATACGCGGAGGACGAAAGCCTGATCGTTCATGCCCTCGCCCGCGTGCTGCTCAATGGTTACATCCGCAACATCCAGGTCTCGTGGGTGAAGCTTGGGTTCGAAGGCTCGCTGGCGTGCTTGAATGCGGGCGCGAACGATTTCGGCGGAACACTCATGGAAGAGAGCATTTCCAAGGCAGCCGGCGCCATACACGGGGAGTATGTTTCTCCCGGGCAGCTTCAATCGCTGATCCGATCCACCGGCCGCATTCCAGCGGAACGTTCGACGACTTACAAGATCCTGCGGACGCTGGACGGTGATCGCGAACATGATGATAAGGGTCGCGGGGTTCCCACGATGCGAGCGATTGCGGCGGAATGATGCGCATCGCCGCGCTGGCCGGAGGCGTCGGAGCGTCAAAGCTGCTACTTGGTCTCGCGCGAGTGATGGATTCACGGCAGCTGACCGTGATCGTAAACACGGGCGATGACCTCGCGCTGCACGGACTGGAGATTTCGCCGGATCTCGACATCGTAACGTACACGTTGGGCGGCGTCGTGAATCCCGCCACTGGTTGGGGGTTCGACAAGGAAACATTTTTGTTTCTGGAACGCCTCGCAGTTTATGGATGTCCGAAATGGTTCCACTTGGGCGATCGCGATCTTGCAACGCACGTCTATCGCACGGATGAACTTAGGAAGGGCGCCACGCTTGCCCAAGTTGCGGATTCGATCCGCTGCGCGCTCGGCGTGCAGGCTAGAATCATGCCCATGAGCAATCAGCCCGTTCGAACGATGATCGGCACGCAAAACGGTTCCCTCCATTTTCAGGAATATCTTGTCAAGCTGCGCGCGAAACCGGCCGTTCGGCGGATTCGCTTCGAAGGAAGCCGCGACGCAAAGCCGGCGCCTGGAGTCTTGGAGGCTTTGAGGACAGCGGACGGCATCGTGATTTGCCCTAGCAACCCGCTCATCAGCATCGGGCCCATCCTTGCTGTCCCGGGGATTCGCGAAGCGCTGCGAAAGCGGCGCGACCGGGTGATTGCCGTTTGTCCGCTCGTGGGCGGCAAGTCTTTGAAGGGTCCCTCGGACCGGATGATGACGCAAATGGGTCTAGAGGCCTCGGCGTCCGGCGTTGCAAGGCTCTACCAGGATATTTGCGGAACGCTCTTGATTGACCGCACGGATTCGGCGCAAGCGCCCGCAATCGAAGCATTGGGGATGCGCGCGGTCTGCGGCCCAACGGTCATGCGAACCCTTCATGATAAAGTGCGAGTGGCGCGCTTGGTGCTGGAATCTATTTCGAATCGCGTCGCGCACACTCGGCCGGGCCGCGGGAATATGTCTCCTATTCAAAATGCACGGGGGAGAAAATGAACGCCCTCTTAATTCCCGTGAAGGAGGTTTCGAAAGCGAAGCAGCGTCTGACGGCGCACTTCTCGCCTGTCGAGCGGATTGCATTGGCGGACGCGCTGTGGCAGGACTTTTTCGATGTAGCCGCAGCCGCGCGAAACGTTGACAAGGTGTTTGTCGTCAGCGCTGAGTCGCGAGTGCTCGAGCGAGCGCGCAGCTTTGGATGGGAGGTGATTCCCGAGTCGCAGCAGATTTCGGAAAGCGACTCGGTGGACTTCGCGTCGAGGTGGTGCGTCGAGCGTGGCGTTGATGCCTTACTGCGGCTGCCCGTGGACCTTCCGCTCATCCAGCCCTGTGACATCGAGGCGCTGTTTAGTGGACTGCCGTCTCGGCCGGCCACTGTGATCGTCCCGTCGCGCGATGGCGACGGAACAAATGCCCTTCTCCGTAAGCCTCCGACATTGTTTCCGTCTCGATTTGGTCCGGGCAGCTTCGCCAAGCACGCTGGCTGAGGCATCTCGATGTGGTGCGCAAATAAGAGTGATCCGGAATCCGCGGCTTGAAGTGGATATCGACGACATGGAGGATTTGCGAGTCCTGAGCGCCCACGACGTGCGGGCGAACGCGACGCATGCCTGGTTACAAGCGCACGGGTTTGTGCGAGCGACGGAAGAGATGGCGGCAGGTAGTGAACCTCTGCGCGCCCAGGTCAGCTCTGCGGCTCGGCTATCGGCAGACCCGTGAGGCGCAATCCCACGCCATGCACTTTATACCGTTGATTGATCGTGATGAGCAGCGCGGTGATCTGTTCCACGATTCGAGAATTTTCCAGGCGCCCGCCGTTGATGGCACGCACGCCGGGGATCCTTTCGGCCAATGCCGATGCGACCTTGCGCGCATCTTCGTCGTCTGTGCAGATGATGGCGTCGCAATCGACAGGGTTCTCGCCGCTTAACGCCCCAGCCGGGATATTGTGGAACGCGCCGACAACGGCAACATCCTTCGGCACCAATTCAGCCGCCTGCTGTGCCGCGGAGCCTTGCCATACTGTCAGTGTCCTGGACGGCGCACCGCCGACGGCCGCCGCCAAAGGCACGGTTGCGTCAATCAGGACCGTTCCCGATTTGAAGGATAGCTTCAGGTTCTTTAGCAAGGCGGCTTGGCCGGCGAAAGGAACGGTCAGAACGACGATTTGCGAGGCCTCAACCGCTTCCGCATTCTCCATGCCGTGAACCCATGACGTCCCTCCCGCGCGCAATGTGATACTCGCTGCGGCATCGCGGGCGCGTTGCGCGTTGCGCGATCCGATCAGGATCCTTTCGCCTGCCCGCGCCCAGCGAAGCGCCAGACCCATGCCTTCCGGTCCTGTCCCGCCAATGATTGCAATAGTGTGGCTCATGCGGCCCACTCCTGCCGTCTGCGAATCATCCGGTCTGTGTTCGGTTCTGGACACTGCATCATAGCCTCCTGACTTAATTTGTAAACTGAAGCCGCTGCTAGCGGAAAAGATCCTTCTCCCGAGGCCGAATCAAATCAGCTCCGCTTTGGAAGGCGCCATCGGCTGCGTAGCCCCGAACGATGGCTGCGGGTACGCGTTCAAATTTGCCCATCACGAGCTCGGCGGCGGATGCCAGTTCATCCGCGACAGCGATCAGCGTAGCGTTTAACGTTTTGCCGCTCGCATCGGTTTTGCCGCGATAGTCAAGCAGCGACGCTATTCCAGCTACGCCCAGCGCCACGTTGACGAGGCCCTCCCGCCACGGGCGCCCAAAGGTATCCGAAATCACAATGCCAACGCGAACTCCAAATGCTCTTGTGAGCCCGTCGTGCAATTTCCGCGCGGAGCGATCCGGATCCTTGGGCAGCAACACAGCCGTCCCATCGGGGCTGTTCGATACATCCGCGCCCGCATTAGCGCAAACGAATCCATGATGGGTTTCCGCCACGATCACACCGCGTTTCATAAGTACAATGCCGCTGGCCTCGCGAAGCACCAACTCGATCAGCCGCGGGTCTTTGTTGTATTTGCCGGCCCATCGAGCTGCTTGCTTAGAGGGTTTGATCGAGTCGAGAGGAACTATGCGGCCCTCCGCCTTCGAAACAATCTTGTGCGTGACGATGAAGATGTCTCCCTGGCCGACGCGCACGCGCTGCCGCCTTGTCGCTGCAACAAGGAGCCGAACCAGCTTGTCGCCGGGAACAACCTCCGGCAAGCCGTGCAGGGGAATGATTCGAATCGAAGAGACAGCCGTTGTGAATTTCTTGGATGCTGACATCGCGACCTGGCTTTTCATTCGACCCGATGGTTGAACTTCCGCGGGTGGCCGACCCACAGAAACGCGTAAGTATAGCAAGGTGAAACTGTGGATTTGAAGCGACCCTTATCTTGACGCGAATGTCTCGCCATCCTTGCGTCGATATCTAACGTGTATTCAAGATCTTACTGCGCGGAGCAGCACCCATCCGGAATATAGACGGGGATGGATGCCTTTTCCCTAGCCACTGCGTATTTTACCCGCGGGTAGAAGTTTCTGTTGACGATGCGCTTTGTGCACAGTACAGTCTGCATTCTGTCCTGAGCTCCCAGGAGTGGATCAGGGCACGAGTACCGGTGATCTTGCTGGACGGAGGCCTCTTGGGATCGATTCCTAGACAACCCAATGCGCAACAAGGCATGAAGAAAATCCGGTTGGGGGCAGGTTCCGCCTCCTGGGGAGACATGCTGGATCCAGCCGTTGATCTGGTCAAGTATGGCAATCTCGACTACATCGGTTTCGACCACCTTGCCGAACTCACGCTTTCAATTCTTCAAAGGATGAAGGCCAAGGATCCGAAACGAGGATATATCCCGGATCTGATTCCTTGGACGCAGGCCCTTCTGCCCCTGTGCCACGCGAAGGGCATCAAGATGCTCACGAATGCCGGAGGTGCGAATCCTGAGCAAGGGGGTGAAGAAGTTCTGAAGATTGCGAAAGCCGCAAACCTTCCGGGGCTCAAGGTCGGCGTTGTCGTCGGGGACGACATCTTCAACCGAATTCAGGACATCCACAAACGAGGCATCAAGCTGGCGAACATGGACACGGGCGAAGAAGACATTGACCGAATCATGGACCGCATTGTAGCCGCGAATGTCTACATCGGCTCCGAGCGCCTAGTGGAGGCGCTTGGAAAGGGCGCCGACGTGGTGGTTACGGGCCGATGCACGGACAACGCTCTCTACATTGCGCCGATGGTTCACGAGTTCGGGTGGGCCATGGATGATTGGGACAAAATTGCCGCAGGTATTACGATTGGTCACATCATCGAATGTACTACGGGGTGCACGGGCGGTATGTCGAATTTCTGGAAAGACATCAAGGAACCTTGGCGAGCGGCGTTTCCGATTGCCGAGGTCTACGAAAACGGCGATGCCATCATTACCAAGCCTAAGGAAACCGGCCGGTTCATAACGGAATGGACGGTGAAGGAACATCTCGTTTACGAAGTCCACGATCCAAGGAATTATCTAATGGCTGACGGCATTGCCGACCTCACCCATCTTTCTATCAAGGAAGTGGCCAAGGACGAGGTGAGAGTCACTGGGTTCAAAGGCAAGCCAAAACCCAAGATGTTGAAGCTTTGCATTGGATATGAAGACGGCTGGATCGGCGAAAGCGAGATCAGCGTGTCTTGGCCGGACGCGCTCGAGAAGGCGAAGTTCTGTGAGTCGTTCCTGAGAGGCCGATTCAAAGAGAAGAATCTGGAGATCCAAGAAATTCGGGTTGATTATATCGGGGTCAATTCGTTGCACGGGCCATTGGCAACTGTGCCGCATCCCAGTGAATTGAATGAAGTGCGCGTGCGGGTCGCGGTAAGGACCAGCTCCAAGGAAGTTGCGAATCTGGTCCGTCGAGAGGTCACGCACCTTTGGACGCATGGCCCGGTGGGCTCGACGGCCGTGATCAGCCCTCCGCCGCCTCGGCAGGTCATCTCTTTGTGGCCGACGCTCATTCCGCGAGAAGAGGTTCCCACGCGGCTGATCATGAGGGAGGTTTGACGACGTGAAAAAGCAGATTCCTCTGATTGACATTGCTTACGCGCGATCCGGCGACAAGGGGGACGTCTCCGACATCGGCGTGATGGCGAAGGACAAGAGAGCTTACGAGATTCTGAAGAAATATTTGACGGCGGAGCGCGTGAAAGAACACTTCAAGGGAATCGTCAAGGGCGACGTAGTCCGCTATGAGATGGACAACTTGGATTCTCTCGAATTCGTCATGTTCAACGCTCTGGGCGGGGGCGCGACCCGGACGTTAGCGATGGACCAAACGGGGAAAGCATTTGGGTGCAATTTGCTTCGGATGGTTCTGGAAGTAGACGAATAACGCGGGTCGCGCCGTTTTCAAACGGAGCGAGTTAGGAATGACGTATCCTGTGCGTGTAAAGGAGCCGCGGGGTTTCGAACCTGATCGCACGCATACCAGAGGATCCGAGTGCCAGCCGACGGGAATCGAATCGTTGCAATAATAGCGCCGATCGCTGGCGTCTTTTACCGGGCACCTTCTCAGCAGGATCCTCCCTACGTCGAACTGGGGAGTAAGGTGTCTCCCAGACAGGTTTTGTGTCTGCTCGAAACGATGAAGGTCTTCAGCAAGGTGCGGTCCACGGTGCAGGGGAGAATTGTTGAGATCGGCTCGGCCAACGGGGAAGCGGTCGCGAAGGGCCAAGCCCTCTTTCGAATCGAACAGATTTAATCAGGAGCTAGGCCTCTGTTTTCCAAAGTACTAGTCGCGAATCGCGGGGAAATCGCGCTCCGCGTGATTCGTGCCGCGAGGGAGCTTGGAATCCAGACGGTTGCGGTTTATTCGGACGCGGACGAGGATTCCATGCACGTTCAGTGGGCGGACGAAAGAGTCGCGCTGGGTGGACGGCAGAGCAGCGAAAATTACCTGAATATTCCAAAATTGATCGACGCAGCAAAGCGCAGCGGTGCGGCCTGCGTTCACCCAGGCTACGGTTTTCTCTCCGAAGATACCCGGTTCGCCCTCAGCTGTGCTGAGGCAAAACTCAAATTCATCGGCCCAACCGTTGAAAACCTGCAACTGGCCGGAGACAAGCTCGACGCAAAAAAGAGTATGAGATCAGCCGGCTTGTCGGTCATTCCCGGCAGCGACGTCGCCATCGCGAAGCTCGCCGACGCATCGGCGCTAGCGCGCGAATACGGCTATCCCGTTATCCTAAAAGCGGCGGCGGGAGGCGGCGGTCGCGGGATGAGGGTGTGCAACGACGAGGCCACCATCAACGAAGAATTCCCTGTCGCCCAGGCAGAAGCAAGAGCTGCGTTTGGCGACGGCAAGATCTACATGGAAAAATTCATCCCCAGAGGACGCCACGTCGAGGTCCAGGTGCTCGGCGATGGAAAGGGAGGTGCCGTGCACCTTGGCGAGCGGAATTGCAGCGTCCAAAGACGGCATCAGAAGCTAATTGAGGAGTCGCCCAGCCCCGGAATCGACGCTGCCTTGAGAGAGAATATCTGTGCCGCAGCTCTGCAGGGAGTGAAGCACATCGGTTATTTGAATGCGGGAACGATGGAATTTCTGCTCGACCAGTCGGGCAACTTTTACTTTATGGAGATCAATGCCCGTATCCAGGTAGAACATCCCGTCACCGAGATGGTAACCGGGGTGGATCTGATCAAGGAACAATTCAAGATCGCGATGGGAGAGCCGCTCGTCCCGCAAGATGCAATCCACGGCAAGGGTTGGGCGATCGAATGCCGCATCAATGCAGAAGATCCGGACATGAATTTTCTTCCATGCCCCGGAGTTATCGAAACCCTTTTTCTTCCAGACGGGCCTGGCGTGCGAGTGGATACGCACATTCATGCCGGGTACGAGATTCCCATTTATTACGACACGCTGCTGGCCAAGCTAATCGTGCACGCCAAAACCCGTCACGAGGCAGTCGCGAAGATGTCGCGCTGCCTGGATGAGTTCATGATTTCGCCGACGAGCACGACCATTTCTTTCCATAAGAAAGCATTACGCGATGCTGATTTCATCGAGGGGCGTTACGATACCGATTTTGTAAGCCGCTACCTCGAAGTAGAGCAAGATGAGGACGATTGAGCACATTTGAGAAATGGTTTTCGCTTGATGGCCAGGTGGCTGTTGTCACGGGCGCAGGCAGTGGTTTGGGGCGTGCCATTGCGCTGGGTCTTGCCGAAGCCGGCGCGGACATCGTCTGTTGCGGCAGACGCCCGCAGAATCTCGACGAGACTTGCAATTTAATCGAAAGGACGGGCAGGCGTGCACTGGCGATCGAAACGGACGTCGGTTCATCGAAGCAGGTCAAAGATTCAGTTGCGAAGGCTGCGGCGTGGCAGGGAAGGAGTCCACATTCTCGTCAACAGCGCCGGCGTTATGCAGGGAGTTTCGTCGCTAAGTACGACAGAGGAGGAATGGAACAGCGTAATCCGCACCAATCTAACCGGAACTTTCCTTTGCTCACAGGCAGTCGCGGCACACATGATCGAGCGAGGCAGCGGGAAGATCATTAATGTAGGTTCTATTTTCGGATCCATGGGCACGACGCACTGCCTTGCCTACTCCTGCTCGAAGGCAGCGATTGACGAGATGACAAGAAGCTTGGCCGTGGAGTGGGCGCGATACGCGATTTGTGTGAACGCCATTCTTCCCGGCCATTTTGAGACGGATATGTCGGCAGGGATTTTGTCCGATCCGAAGACGAGCAAGCGGATCTTTGAGCGCCTGCCGATTCGCCGAGCGGGCCGTCCGGAGGAATTGAAACCGCTCGCGGTCTACCTGGCGTCGCGCAGCTCGGATTACGTTACCGGGCAAACGTTTTGCATCGATGGCGGCTATAGCATAGCTCTGTATTATTGAGACTCCGTAAGAACATGCTTTACACGCACATCCTTTACGAACTGACCGACCACATCGGGCGGATTACGCTCAATCGGCCCGAGAAGCGGAACGCCCTCAGCCGCACCGCGATGATTGAGTTGGTCCACGCCCTTGCGGCCATTCGGGATGATGCGCAAGTTTATCTCGTCGTGGTTACTGGGGCCGGCGACGAAGCCTTTTGCGCAGGCGCCGACATGAATGATTTCCTCAACAAGGACGCGCTTGCCAAGAGAGAGCAGAACGAGGCCTACCGCCAATTGTGCAAAGCCTTTATGGAAATTGGAAAGCCGGTGATCGGCGCTATTAACGGCCTGGCATTGGCAGGTGGCGCCGGCCTCACGCTGCTGTTTGATTTTGTTCTATCTTCGGAAAGAGCGCGCTTTGGATTTCCGGAAATCAAAGTGGGCATCTTCCCCATGATGGTAATGGCCAATCTATTTCGCGTGATCGGAAGACGAAAAGCCGTGGAATTGGTCATGACCGGCGAAATCATCAGCGCCCAGGAAGCAGAGCGAATCGGTTTGATCAACCGTGCCGTGCCACACGAACAGTTGCATGCGGAAGTGAGCCGGCTGGCGTCGAATCTTCTGCAATACAGTCCCTCGACGCTTCGGCTCGGGAAGGAAGCGTTTTGCAGCTCTTCCGATATGAGCGCACCCGAAGCGTTGGATTACATGAAAGAGATGGCCACGCTGGTTCTGCTGACGGAGGATGCCAAGGAAGGGCTGGACGCCTTTCTCGCCAAGAGAAAACCATGCTGGAAAGGACGCTGAGATTATGGATTTCTTGTTGAATGACGATCAAAAACGATTGAAGGAACAAGTGATCCGGCTGTGCGAGGAGACGCTGAGCCCCTTGGAAGAAAGGATCGGCGAAACAAATATTGTGTCACGCGAAATCGCCGGTGAGCTGGCGCGCGTGGGTCTTTTTCGCCTCCTCGTCCCGGGAGAATTCGGCAACACAACGGATATGCCTTCTCTCACGTCGGTGTGCCTGGTGCGCGAGCAACTCGCGCGGCGCTGTCCGAATGCTGAGCTGATTTTTGTGATGCAAGGCCTCGGAAGCTATCCGATCGTTGCAGCCGGGACCAAAGAGCAGAAGGCGAAGTATTGCCCGCTCGTCGCCAACGGCGAAAAGTTGTTTACGTTTGCGCTGACGGAGCCGAATGCAGGGTCAGACGCCGCAGCGCTCGAGACCTCAGCCATCGCCAGCGGTGACGAATACATCGTGAACGGCCAGAAGATGTTCATTTCCCTAGCGCCGGATGCAGACGTCTATAGCGTATTGGTGAAAACGGACAAGGAGAAGGGGGCGAAGGGCATTTCTGTTTTGGTCATCGAAAAGGGCTTTCCGGGTTTCGATCCGGGTAAGCGGCTGGATCTGCTGGCCGCGCATCCGATCGGGGCCCCGGAGTTCAGGAATTGCAAGGTTCCCAAGTCTAATCTGCTTGGACAACAGGACGCCGGTCTAAAAATCGCTTTGCAGACGCTCGATTTCTTTCGCTCGACGGTTGGAGCGGGCGCCATGGGGATGGCGCAGACAGCGCTCGATGAAGCGATCAGCTATGCGAAGAAGCGCGTGCAATTCGGCAAGCCTATCGCGGAGTTTCAGGCCATCCAATTAAAGCTGGCCGCGATGGCGACGGAACTTGATGCATCGCGCTTGCTCGTGTATCGCGCCGCATATTTGAAAGACCACGGCCAACAACGGATCACGATGGAATCTTCCATGGCGAAGCTCTACGCCACCGAGGCGGCCCAGCGCGTTATAGACCAGGCTCTTCAAATCCATGGTGGTTACGGAGTGCTGAAAGGGTCTGTCATGGAAAGACTCTATCGCGAGATTCGGCCGATGCGTGTGTATGAGGGTACCTCCGAGATCCAGCATCTTGTCATCGCCGGGATGCTCTTGAAGCAAACTGGTTCCACCTGACGCCGAAGCAAAGTGGATGGACCGATCGCCATGAAGGATGGCCGATTGCGCTTCCTCTTCACCGAAACAAGAAATGGACAAATCGCAGTCTGAATATGAATTCAGCGCGGAACGAACCGTGTCTAGTCGTGGATGAGGAACGGTTTTTCGGCGAGGAGAGTCGATCACATGGGCGCCCTGGTTGAGCTTGGCAGCGATCACGATGTCGCGATCATCACGATTAACAACCCGCCCGTGAATGCGCTCAGCCCCGCAGTGGTCGAGGGCCTTTCGAAAGCAGTGGAGCAGGTCTGCGCTGACGAGAGTGTCCGGGCTGTCGTGTTGGTCGGCAGTGGCCGCACCTTCGTCTCCGGAGGAGACATCAACGAATTTGTGAAGTTCACCTCGGGGAAGAAACAGCGCGACGGCTCGATCCTTCTTCAAGTGCTGCTCCGGATTGAAAACTGCAACAAGCCGATGGTCGTCGCGATCCACGGGAATGCGTTGGGTGGAGGGCTTGAACTCGCCATGGCCGCACACTATCGCCTTGCGGTTCCGAGCGCACAAGTAGGCCAGCCGGAAGTGAAACTCGGAATTATACCGGGCGCAGCGGGTACGCAACGCTTGCCCCGGCTCGCGGGCGTAGCGAAAGCGGTGGAGATGTGCACGGAGGGAAAACCCGTCGCGGCGCAGGAAGCTTTGCGACTCGGCATTTTGGATCAACTGATCGAGGGTGATCTTCTGACGGGCGCAGTTGCGTTCGCGCGGAGCATGGTTGGAAAGCCGGTGCCCAGAACTCGAGATCTCGCGGCGAAACTCGGGACGCACGAACAGAACGCCGCCCTTTTCGCTGCGGCACGCGAGGCCTCAGCGAAGAAGCACCGCGGTTTTGCTGCGCCGCTTGCGGCGATCGACGCTGTCGAAGCCGCCACCAAGCTGCTATTTGACAAAGGCTGCGAGGTAGAACAGAGGTTGTTCACCGAATGTCTGTTTTCCGAAACATCGAAGGCGATGATTCACTTATTTTTTGCGGGCCGTGAGATTGCGAAGATTCCCGACATACCAAGAGATACGTCGAAGGATACGCCGCCGGTTCCCGTCAATACCGCGGCAGTGTTGGGTGCAGGGTTCATGGGTGGCGGCATCGCCATGGTCTTTGCGAATGCCGGGATTCCCGTGGTGCTCAAGGATGCCGACGAGGTGGCGCTCCACCGCGGCATGGATCTGGTCCGCAGGAACTACGCGGCATCGGTGGAACGCGGACGGCTAACGCAGACGTTCGTGGACGAGCGGCTGGAACTCATCCGGCCGACGCTTCGCTACGAGGATTTTTCGGAGACTGACATTGTGGTCGAAGCCATTTTTGAGAATATGGCCGCCAAGAAGGTCGCATTCGGAGAACTGGATCGCATATGCAAACCCGGTGCGATCCTGGCGACGAATACCTCCTCGCTGGACATTGACGCGATCGCATCTGTCACGAGCCGGCCCAACGCGGTGATCGGCATGCATTTCTTCAGCCCCGCCCCGGTCATGCGTTTGCTCGAAGTTGTCCGCGGCCAGAAGACCAGCAAAGAAGTGATCGCTTCGTGCATGCACCTTGCGAAAAAGCTCGGCAAATCAGGTGTCCTCGTCGGCAATTGCCCCGGGTTTGTCGGAAACCGCATGTTCGGATTGTATCGCCGCGAAGCGCAGTTCGTTGTTGAAGAAGGCGCCGACATCGAGGAGGTAGACAATGCGCTCTACAACTTCGGTATGGCCATGGGCCCACTGAGGACGGCCGATCTTGTCGGCCTCGATATTCGCTGGCGGATTCGAAAGGAGCATCGCCATCTCGAGAGATCCGGGGTCCGGCAGCCGATAATCGAGGATCGCCTGTGCGAGATGGGGCGGTTTGGCCAGAAGACGGGCGGCGGCTGGTACAAATACGCTGGCGACCGCACACCCATTCCCGACGCGGAAGTGGCCAGACTTGTGCGCCTCTGGACCGCCGATGCAGGCATTCGACAGCGCAAATGTTCTCCTAGCGAGATCGTCGAGCGCTGCATCTATTCCCTCGTCAACGAGGGCGCTCGGATCCTCGAAGAGGGCTGCGCCCTCCGCGCCAGCGACATTGACATCATCTACGTCAACGGCTATGGATTTCCAGAGCAGCGCGGCGGGCCAATGTGGTACGCGAGTGTCATTGGCCTCGGCACCGTATACCAGCGTACTTGCGAACTCCACCGCCAGCATGGTGAGCTTTGGGAGCCCGCTCCTTTGTTGAAGCGCCTGGCCGAGCGCGGAGAGACGTTTGCTGATTATGACAAGCTGAATACGGACAGGACTTCCGTCATTGCGAGCGCGTCGGCCCTACCGACTGCTGTCAGTTCGGAGAGGCAATGAACATGCGGACAAGGGAAGCTGTGGTCGTAGCCAGTGTTCGGACGGCGCTTGCGAAATCCTATCGCGGCTCTTTCAACATCACCCGGCCGGACGATCTTGCGGCGCACTGTATCCAACGCGTGCTGGAAAGAGTGCGGGGCTTCGACCGGAACGAAATCGAAGACGTCATACTGGGATGCGCGCTTCCACACGGGGCGCAGGGCAAGAACATCGCGCGAATCTCCGCGATGCTGGCCGGCCTGCCGAGCTCTGTCGCAGGCACGACTGTCAATCGGTTTTGTGCATCGGGTTTGCAGGCCGTCGCGATCGGTGCGCACCAAATCATGAACGAGGGTGTGGACGCGATCATCGCTGGTGGAGTCGAAAGCATCAGTATGATCAAGCCCGACGCTGATCCACACCCTGAGTTGAAAAAAAGATTGCCAGGGCTGTACATGGCGATGGGTGACACCGCCGAAGTCGTAGCGAAGCGGTACAGGATCAGCCGACAGGTTCAGGACGAATATTCGCTGCTTAGCCAGCAGCGAACGGCGCGGGCCCAGAGCGAGGGTTTCTTCAAAGACGAGATTGCTCCGATCAACGTTACCATGGCAGTGTTGGACAAGAAAACTGGCGAGAAGGCCGGGGTGCGCGAGGTGTTCGCCGATCGCGACGAATGCAACCGCCCGGACACGACGCTCGAAAGTTTACAGGCGTTGAAACCGCATTTCGACCCGGACAGCGGCCATGGTACGGTGACCGCCGGCAACGCTTCGCAGCTTTCCGATGGAGCATCGGCTACGCTGCTGATGTCTCGCGAACGCTGCGAGCAATTAGGGATCCCTTACAAACTCGTCTTTCGCGGCTATCAAGTCTCGGGGTGCGACCCGGACGAAATGGGGATCGGACCTGTCGTTGCCGTTCCCAAACTTTTGCGGCGCTCCGGATTGGCGATTCACGAGATTGATTTGTGGGAACTCAACGAGGCTTTCGCCGTGCAGGTCGTGTATTGTCGCGATCGTTTGGGCATTGATCCCGAAAAGCTGAATGTGAACGGGGGAGCAATCTCGATCGGCCACCCATTTGGCATGACAGGCTCGCGTCTTGTTGGCACGCTGGCCAATGAAATGGAGCGCCGCAAAGCCCGCTATGGCGTGGTCACGATGTGCGTCGGCGGAGGCCAGGGCGCTGCCGGACTCTTTGAGCGAGCTTGATGAGCTGAGATACGTGGAGGCAAGCAATAAGCAGCAGCGCCGAACGCGCCGTCGTTTAGCGAAAACGCGAAATTACTTCCTTCGCGAACAGCTCTATCGAAGGCGTGGATTTCTCGACGGGAAATCCTGGCGGATGGGCCCAAGAGATGAACTCTTCAGCAGACAGATTCCGTTGGTGCTCGCGAATCTCTTTCTCGCATTCGTCAGGCGTGCCCACAAAGTAGTTGTCGCGAGACAACTGGTCCGCATCCGTCACGTCCGGCGCTGTCGAATCGCCGGCACTCCGGTACCACTGCCGGTATAGATTGTGCTGGTAGAGGAAGTGCTCCTTCAGTTCTTCCCACGAACGAGCGGGATCTTCCGTGCAAAACATGGAGGAAAAGCCCTTGATGCGGAAGTTGTCAGGGTCACGGCCATACTCGCGCAGAGCGGTGTGGTAGGTTTCGACCACATCAAATTCCTTCGATGGAGATGGCAGGAGATGGCAACCGAACCGCGCTGCACGACGAATCGCAGCGCGTGATTGGCCGCCCGTCCAAATTGGCGGTCCGCCCAGTTGAATCGGTTTAGGTGTAACCGACACGTTTAAGAACGAGAAATCCGGAGTCGTCGCCGAGAATTGTGCTGCGCCCCAGGATCGCTGCAGGATTTCGACGGCCTCGTCCATCCGGCGGCCCCGCTCTTTGTGAGCGACTTCGAACGGGTGCAGAGGTAGGAGCAGGGTCAGTGTGCCGAGCCGGATCCGCGCGGTGCGCGCGGCGACCGCAGCCAGGAAAAGCAAGCTCGAGGGCAAATAGCCATCGTCGGTGAAGTGATGCTCGGAGACCCAGACGGAGTCATAGCCGAGCTTTTCGGCGAGGACAATCTGATCCAGGGTTTTCCGGTACAGGCCTTGCGCCGGCTGCTTCCATCTCTCGGGGTTCCTGAGGTGGTACCAGATACCGAATTTCATTTAGCTCCCGAAAAGCGCCGGCGATTTTTCCGATTCGAGCAAGCTGCGCAGCGTTCGCATAAACGCGAGGGCCGCATCGCCGTCCACGACGCGATGATCAAATGTTAGCGATACTGGCAGAATTGCGCGGGCCACGATTTTTCCGTTGCGAACCACGGCGCGCTCTTCGATTTTTCCCAAGCCCAGGATGGCCGCTTCGGGATAATGCACCAGCGATGTCCCGAACCATCCGCCTGCCGCACCGACATTGGTGATCGTAAAGGTGGAGTGTTGCAAGTCAGAGGGCCGCACGGAGCGGTTGCGTGCCGCTTCGGACAATCGCGCAGCGGCGTGCGCAATCTCGAAGAGGCCCAGCGTATCGGCATCACGAATGACCGGCACGACCAATCCTTCCGCGGTCGCTGTTGCAATTCCGATATTGCGCCGTTTGTGCAGGACGATTGCAGGTCCTTCCTCTTCGTATTCCGCGTTTAGGTATGGATGATCACGAAGCGCCAGCGCAACCGCCTTGACGATGAAGGCGAGGTATGTAAGCCGAATTTCCTGCGCCGCATCCTGTTTCAGGCGGGTGTAGGCAGCACTCAAGGCCACCGCGTCAAGTTCGTGGAATCCGCAGACGTGCGGAATGGCTCTGGCGGTGTGAGTCATCGCTTCAGCAATTCGCCGCCGGAGTCCACTTACCGGAATTCGCTCGGAGTCGGCGCTCGATACCTTGATCTTCGTCTTCGTGGTTTGCCCTGGCACCGCATGGGCGCGAACGTCTCCAGGCAGGATGCGCCCATTTGGCCCGGTGCCCCGGACGTCCGACAGGCTGATGCCAAGCTCCGCGGCGAGTTTTCGAACTGCCGGCGCCGCTTGCGGAGCCGCGGCAGTACTTGAAGTTATAGGTTGCGAGATCGCGGCGCTGACGGCCGCTGTTGAGGAAGCAGGTTCTACCTTCGCTGTTGGAGTTCCGGACACGGACAGCACCAAGAGCACGGCGCCTACCTTTACGCGTTGCCCTGGCGCGACGGGAAGGTGCTTGACCACGCCCGTTGCTGGCGAAGGAATCTCGACAATGGCCTTGTCGGTTTCGATCTCCACGATGGTCTGATTCTCCTGGACGCTGTCGCCGACGGAGACGCGCCATTGCACGACCTCTGCTTCCGCGAGGCCCTCGCCAATGTCTGGGAGACGAAATTCGAAGTCCTTCATATCAGGCTTGTAAGACACTACGAATGATCCGCATCACGCGGTCGGGATTGATGAGATAGGCGGGCTCCAGCAGTTGCACCGGATAGGGCGTATCGGGGCCGCAGACGCGGGCCATCGGCCCTTTCAGCGAGAAAAACATTTCCGCATCCTCCTGGATAGTGGCGATGACTTCCGCCGCGTAGCCGCCCGTGCAAGATGCCTCCTGCAAGACGACGACTCGTCCCGTCTTGACGACCGATTCGCGAATCGCGTCAGTGTCGAGCGGCACAAGCGTCCGCAGATCGATTACCTCCAAGGATATTCCCTCAGCCGCCGCAACCTCGGCGGTCTTCGTGGCGACCTCGACCGCTGCACTCCATGCGATCACCGTGCAGTCGGTGCCCGGGCGCGCTACGCGCGCGCGCCCGATCGGTATAGTAACGTCGCCTGTGGGAACAGTACCGCGAATCAGCCGGTATCCTCGCAGCGGTTCGAGGAACATGACGGGATCGGGATCGCGAATCGCGGAAAGCAACAGACCTCGCGCGTCAGCAGGAGTGGCCGGAGCGACAACTTTCAGCCCAGGGCAATGCGTGAAGTGTGCTTCGAAGCCGTCCGAATGCATCTCCGGCGCGCGAACGCCGCCGCCAAACGGCGCGCGAATCGTCACCTGAGCTGAGAGGCTGCCGTAGGAGCGATAGCGAATCCTCGCGAGCTGTTCCGTGATTTGGTTGAACGCGTTATGCGTAAAGCCCATGAATTGGATTTCAACCACGGGCACAAGGCCCGCAAGGGCGAGGCCAAGCGCGGACCCGATGATCGCGCTCTCCGCCAGCGGCATATCGAATACTCGTGATGTGCCGAACTGTTTCTGCAGGTTTTCGGTAGCGCGAAAGACGCCGCCCGAGCCACCAACGTCTTCACCTAGAACGACCACGCGCTCGTCGCGGCCCATTTCGAATTCGAGCGCGTCACGAACGGCTTCGACGATGGCCATTTCGCCCATCAGGGATTCTCCCGATTGGCTTCACCCTGCGCGCGAAGGCGAGGCGTCATCTCGGCGAACACGTGCGAAAGGCTTTCGGCAAGGGAAGGGGGAGGCTCGACTTGTGCGGTCTGCCACGCACGGTCAAGTTCCACAGCGATCTCTTGATCCATTTCCGCACCTCGTTCTTCGCTCCACAGGCCCTGTTGTTTCAGATACAGTTGCACGCGGAGGAGCGGGTCTTTCGGGCGCCACGCGTCGCGCATGCCTGGCGGCTCGCACCGCGAGCCGTCGTCGGCCGTCGTGTGCATGCCCAGGCGATACGTGATCGCTTCGATAAGCGTGGGCCCTTGTCCGGATCGCGCTCGCTCCACCGCCTGGCACGTCACTTGATAAACGGCGAGCAGATCGTTCCCATCTACCTGAACGCCTGGAAACCCATAAGCGCGAGCTTTCTCTGCAAAACTTGGTGAAGCCGTCTGAAGTTTGCTCGGGGTCGAAATTGCCCAATAATTATTCTGGCAGAAAAAAATCACGGGTGCTTTCATTACACCGCCGAGGTTGGCGGATTCGTGAAAATCGCCCTGCGACGTGGCACCTTCACCAAAATGCACCAACACGACGCCCGGCTTTTTTTGCAAAGAGAGGCCCCACGCTAGGCCCACAGCATGCGGAATCTGGCCAGCAACTGCGGCTTGGAAAGGAAGCATGCGCAATTCAGGTGGAATCAAAAAGCCGAGCGGGCTGCCCATATGCCAAAGGAATGCCTGCGCGAGTGGCAGCCCGTAAAAGAGCTGCCCTGCCGCCTCGCGATATTGTGGCACGAACCAGTCGGTGCTCCGATCCAGCGCCATGGCGCTGCCCACGCTGCATGCTTCTTGGCCGATGCCTGGAGCGAGCGTGACCATCAGCCCACGGCGTTGGAGGTTTACACAGCGTTCGTCAAATCGCCGGCCGAGCAGCATCGCCCGCAAGCCCTCCGTCACGCGAGCGCCGCTCATCGGAACGGACTTGGAGACCAGCACACCCACAGGGTCGAGGACCTGCACAATGGGCGTCGAAGATTCGTTTCGGGATGCGGATGGCGGAGTGCGCAGATGGCCCCCAATGCGGTCTTGCGGCTTCTAGCGTAGCGCGCTTACGGCCGCGCCACGGCCAAGGCGCGTATTGTTAGATGGGCGCGCCGTTCCTGTCAAGACGAAATTAACCCGAGAGTCAAATTACGCGCGTGTTGCAACCGTGAGAGGGCATGGAAAGTACATGTTTGACCCGCAAGTCAAAGACTGCGATGATGGTGCGTCTCCGAAATCCGGCGCGTCGACTCTCGATGGAGCCCACACCCAATACTGGAGAATGACCCCATATGGATCCTCTTGTTGCTACTGCGCACTGGATTGAGGGGCTGCTCGCCAAATTGACGAAGACAAAATCCGCCGTAACCGGGATGGGCGGGGAAAAGGAAATCGCCAAGCAGCACGCGCGTGGCAAGCTGACGGTGCGGGAACGGATCGAGATATTCTTCGACCCCGGCACATTTGTCGAGCTCGGTGCGCTCGTGCGATCGCAGATACAGGATTTCGGGATGAACGTGCGGGACACTCCGGCAGACGGAGTGGTTACCGGCCACGGCAAAGTGAATGGCCGCGAAGTCTGTGTCTATGCGACGGACTTCACAATTCTTGCCGGAAGCGCGGGCGAAAGCCACTCGGCCAAGATCGCCTCCATCATCGAGCTAGCCGGCCGCATGCGAGTTCCCATTGTCGGTATGCTGGACTCGGCCGGCGCGCGCCTCCATGAAGGCAGTGCTTTGAGCCGTCCCTTCAATCGCATCTTCATTGCGCAGTCCATTTACTCAGGCGTGATTCCCCAGATCCAGGTGCTGATGGGGCCGTGCGCCGCCGGACAGGGCTATTCACCCATGCTCTCGGATTTTCTAATCATGGCGGAAAAAACGGCGTACATGTGGCTTGGCGGTCCTCGTCTGACGCAGGCTGCGACCGGCGAGAATATTGACGACGCGGTGGTCGGCTCCGCGCTTTCTAACATGAGAGCCGGCCAATGCGACCTGATCGCTCCGGATGACGAGGCCGCCATAGCCGCCGCCAGAAAGCTCCTGGCTTACTTGCCTCAGCATTGGGAAGAACTAGGCCCACTTGCCGAGTGCGACGATCCCGCCAACCGCCGCGAAGAGGGACTGCTGGAAGTGCTCCCGGCATCTTCGCGCATGACTTACGACATGCACGAAATTATCGAGCTGATCGTGGATCGCGAAAGCTTCTTGGAGTTGAAACCCGATTTCGCTCCCAACATAATCACTGGATTGCGCGGCTGGGCGGACGTGTGGTCAGCATCATCGCCAACAATCCCGACGAAATGGGCGGCGTGATGGAAAATGACTGCTCGGACAAGTACATGCGCCTGATGACGTTCTGTGATTCCTTCAACATTCCGATCATCACGCTTGTGGATACGCCGGGATTCGTGGTCGGCCGCGACTGGGAAGACAAGGGCATCCTGCGCCACGGCGCGAAGCTTTTGTATGCGTATGCATCCGCGACGGTCCCGAAGCTTTCGGTCATCATTCGGCGTTCGTACGGCGGTGGCAATGTCGTCATGGGCTCGAAGACCATGGGTGCGGATTTTTCTTTTGCGTGGCCCACGGCGGAGATTTCCATCATGGGGCCGGAGTCCGCAGCCGCCGTCATTTGGGCTAACGAGCTGAAAGAATCGAAGGAATCGCCCGATCGTGCGGCGATCCTAGAAGCAAAGTGCAACGAATACCGGGAGAAATACATAGACATCTTTAAATTGGCGGAGAATTACAGATTCGACTTTGTGGACGATATCATCGATCCTCGTGACACGCGCGCCGTGCTGATTCGAGCTCTGGAGGCGCTGAAGAACAAGACCGTGGACCTGCCGAAGCGAAAGCACGGCAACCCGCCGCAGTAGACAAATCGCTCGCCTGCAGTTCCTATTTGATTGCCAGCGGGTTGATCGGCGATCCGACGGCACCCGTGATGCGCAACGGTTGTCCCACGAACAGAAATTCGTAGACGCCGTCCTTTTGGCAATCCGCCGCAAGCTCTTCGAGGTGGAACATCTCTCCGATCGTCATCCCCAAATCGCGGATCAGCACGCCATGCAGAGGCAGGATGCCGCCTTCGGACTCCGCCGGCTGCACCTCCGCCGCGATGTTGTCAAGCGCGACGGCCGAGACGCCATGGTCGTGTAGCCATTGGGTGGTTGAGCGCCCCAGCCCCGGTGCACCCTTCCAGAACTCCGACTTATCCTTAAGCCTGTAAAACCACGGTAGGTGGCCCGTTCGTACGAGGACAATATCGCCGCTTTCGACCGACAAGCCAGTTTGCTGCGTCGCGCGATCCAAATCTTCCGCCGTGATCGCGTAGCCGGGCTGAAGCCGCTCGCCTGCATCAAGCGCGCGAACTACATCAAGCAGAATTCCGCGGCCCACGAAATGCTTGCACATTTTTTCGATGCCGAGCCGCCGCGCGCCCGTGGTGCCGCGAATCTCACGCTGGCTGAACCCATTGTAGAGTTCCGTGCCATACCAGGCGTGAGACAGCGCGTCCCATTGAGTCGAACACTGTAGGGCCGCGAAAAGATAATCATCGGCAAATTTGATACCGCCTTCGGGATCGCTTCCCATGCCGCGCTGACCCGCTTCGTAGTCGGAGCCGGAAACACTCATCATATGCTTGGGCGGGAGCCGGCCGGGGTAGACAGGCCCGCGGTCGTCAAGCGGCGCTGCGCAGCTAAAGACGACACCGCGGCGCACCAGACGTGCTGCGTGAACAATCGCCTCCGGAGTAATGAGGTTGGCGGTGCCAATTTCATCGGTCGCACCCCAACGGTGCCAGTTATTGAGCTGCGGGTCAGGGGGCATAAATTTGTTCAGCTCTTCCCGGGTCGTATCTTGTCGAGCAGACGCGCCATTCTCTTGATGCCTTCTCGAATGTCGTCTTCCGAACAGGCGTAGGCGAGGCGCAGAAACCCTTCGCCGCCGTCTCCGAAGGAGGAACCGTGAACCGCTCCCACGCCTTCTTCGTTCACAAGCCGCATCGCAATCTCGCGCGAGGACATGCCGAACGCCTTCACGCTCGGGAACACGTAAAATGCACCGGCCGGCAATTGCACTTCGACGCCGGGAATAGCGCGAAGTAGCTCGACGATGAGGTCGCGGCGCCGCCTATACGCATCCACCATCATGCGAATGCAGGCATCGCCTCCGTCGAACGCCGCCACAGCCGCGCGCTGATTGAAGGACGCGGCACACGTCACCGTGTAGAGATGGACGCGATTGACAGCGTCAGCAGCTTCTTCCGGGCCGCAAAAATAGCCGAGCCGCCATCCCGTCATGGCATACGTTTTCGAAAGGCACCCGATCGTAATGACAAAGGACGACGTGTGGGGAAGCGAAGCGGGGCTTACGTGCGGCGCGTCATACGTGATGCGTTCGTAGGCTTCATCGGACATCAGCCAAACACCATGGTTGCGCGCCAACTCGGCCAGGGCGGCGATTTCTTCCTCCGGCATCATCGCACCCGTCGGATTGTGCGGCGAATTCATGATGATCATGCGCGTCCGCGGCGACAACAGCGCCGATACATCGGCGGCTTTCATCACGAATCCATCTTCGGGCCGCAGACGGGAGAAAACGGGCGTGGCGCCGGCGATTCGAATGCAATGTTCGTAGTGTGGCCAGGCGGGGTCCGGAACGATCACTTCGTCTCCCGGATCAACCAACGCGATGATCGCGGCCGATATCGCTTCGTTTGCGCCGCAGGTGACGACCAGATGACGAGCCGGATCGGCGTCGATTCCATTTTCACGCTTGAGCTTTCGCGCGAGCGCATCCAGCAGATCCGGAGTGCCGCGGCTGCTCGTGTAGCGGACGAACCCTTCGCGAACCGCTTTGTAAAGCGCTTGCTTGATATGTTCTGGCGTATCAAAGTCGGGCATGCCGAGATGAAATGGGATGGGTCGCCGGCCAGGAGTGCGGGCTGCCCAGGCGTTCAGCGCCTCGTATACCTCGCGAATTCCCGAAAGGGAAACGCCGCGCATACGTTCCGCCTGAAATCGTCTGTCATTCACGTGGATCACCCGCTGCATCCCACACGGGAATGAGGCGATGCGTTTGGCCAAGATAGACGCACACACAGAGGAGTTCGATGTTCTCAGGGCCGGGGTTGCGAAGTCCGTGTGCGCCCAGGTTTCGAAGCATCAGGAAATCGCCGGGGCCGACGGGGTGTTCCTCGCCATCCAGCAGCGCCACGCCATGTCCTTTCAAAATCACGTAAAGTTCCTCTGACCCGTCGTGGATGTGCACACCGAACTGGGTTCCGGCTGGGATGGTCATGTAGTCTACGCATTCCCGTCCTCCAACGACGCCGTCGGCCCCGCGCTCAAACGCGCGCTGATAAAAGGTAACGCCGCGATTGGTCGGCATCACACTTCTTGTGAGCGGGAGATCGTCTAGCTTCTTGATGATCGTGTTCATGCGCTTGTACTCTCTGTCCTGGAAACGCGCGATTCCATCCCATCCATCCAAGAGATTGCTTGCGCAAATCAACGAACCAGCCAGCCGCCATCAACCAAGAGAGTTGCGCCCGTGATGTACCGCGCGTCCTCAGAGCATAGGAATGCGCACGCGCCGCCGATGTCGCTGGGGCTCCCGAAGCGGCCGAGGGTGATCTCAGCGATCGCCGCTGAGATAGCCGCCTCGTCGGGCAGACACGCGCGGGTCATCTTCGTATCAATGTTTCCCGGCGCAACCGCGTTGACCCGAATCTGCAGCGGTGCTAGCTCGGAGGCAAGACTTGCTGTCATCTGCCGGACCGCAGCTTTTGACATGTTGTAAGCGCAAAGATTTTTCGACGCACCAGACGAAAATGCACAAGTGCAAGCAATTTGCACGATGCACCGCCTCCCTGCGAGGCCATCTGCCGCGCTCACGCAAACGCCATCACGAAGGACCCGCGCACGTTGACGCTCATCACGCGATCGTATAGCGCTAATTCGGTATCGAGAAACAGCTGCATCGGCGCGATGCCGGCATTGTTCACGAGAACGTCAATCGAACCAAAACGATTCACCGTGGCTGCGATGGCGCACTCGATGTCGTCGCTACGCGTGACATCGCACCCAATTCCAAATGCGCCCGGATGATTCGCGTGCATCTGGTTCGCTGCTTGTTTCGATCTCGGTATTCGCCAGATCAAGCAGAGCCACGCGAGCGCCTTCAGCAAGAAACCGCTCTGTGATGGCCCGTCCGATGCCGCCCGCGGCGCCCGTCACGATGGCCACCTTGCCGCGCAGCGATACGTTAATCGCGGCAACCGGGATACGAGGGTTCGAACGCGATTCATGCGTCTCCACTCCGCCGGCCATCGCCCTTCGACGATGCACTTCTTCCGCGCTGCTTCGCGGGAACTGCCCGTTTGTCACCGATCTCGTCTACCGATGAACTGGATAGCAACGCTGGCGCCAAGATCCCGTAGAAGAAGAAATCAACGTACGCTTCCACGATCTCCTCCGCTTTCAAGGATCCGTCGGACCGATACCACCGGAGAAACCAGTTGATCGCGCCGAGGATTATTCGAACTGCGACCTTGGCGTTCTTTACGCGAAATTGCCTTTGGCGGACTCCCTCGCGGATAATTTCAAGCACCCGGTGCTCGTAAGCGTCGCGCAGTCCCACAATTTCCGCCCGGTAATTTGCGGGCAGTTCGTATTCCTGTTGCAGCAGAAATGCACCTTCATAGTCGCTTGCGAGAACACGGAGATGTTCTGTGATAATGGCCTCGAGTTGCGCGATCGGTGTCTTTTCGGTCGCGAGAATACGGTCGACCCTATCCAGAACGTCTTGAAGCGAAAGGAGGTGAACCTCGAACAGAAGCTCTTCTTTGGTGGAGAAATAGTAGTAGAGGCTCGCCTTCGTTAGATTCAGGTCTGCCGCGATCTCCTCGAGCCTTGTCGCATGAAAGCCTTTTCGACCGAATGCTTGCGCGGCGGCGCGGATGATAAGCATCCGCTTGCGCGTAAAACGTGTACCCGGCTGACTTTGAACTATCCTTGTGGCCAAACGGTTCGTACCTTCCCGTAGTATCTGATGCGATATGTGCCCGCCTATCGATGCCGCCCGGTCGAGTAGCACCACTCGCGGCAGGCGCCAACATTCTGTTCGAGCCTCGCCGTGTCCAGCATTGCACCGATCCGCGGGACGTTATTTTCCTCGCAAAGCCAACGCACTGCCCAGTAAGGTGTCTCAAGTACCATAGTCTGACCCCGCGGTCAATCCGTAGGGTGCCTCTCGACGCAAGGGTGGAAATGCAACGCGCACCTGTGGCGAATCGAGTGGCTCGCTTCAGTCCTGTTGACGGAACTTTGTGCTTGAATCAAGGCGGCCCGACGGCGATTGCGAATAGGCCGGCAAACTTACGCTTCTTCTTCGGCCATCAAATCAGCGCTTGACTCCCAGCAACAAGTGGTTCTAGATTCTACCGATCGGTCAATTCAAGTGATCCTTCCTCCTCTTCGCGCGTCCCATGGAGTGCCTTCGCGCGAAACGGAATCTGCGACTATCGAAGGTGTTCATTGAGCAATGTGCGATGTCACATCACGGCGATGCTCGTCGGTTTCAGTGTCGTCAGCTACATCGAGCGCATGAACATTTCCGTCGCGGCGAGATACATGATGCCCGAGCTCGGGCTGTCCCAGGTGCAGATGGGAGCAGATCTTCAGCGCGTTTCTCATCGGCTACGCAGTGTTGCAAATCCCGCTCGGGATGTTCGGTGACCGCTGGGGGCCATCTCGCGTTCTGGCTGCGATCGCATGGTTCTGGGCGGCGCTCACTCTCTTGACGGGGTTCGTGCCGGGCCGCGTTGCCATTCCCATGCTTGGGACGTTCGGCACGCTATTCGTTATTCGGTTGCTGCTTGGTTTCAGCATTGCCGGGGTGTATCCCTTGGCGGCGCGGGCCATGGAAGCATGGCAGCCCCTGACGGAGCGCGCATTTTCTTATTCGCTGATCATTGCTGGGATTTGTATCGGATCGGCAGTTACGCCTCCCGCAGTCGCATGGCTCATGGTGGTTTTGGGATGGAGGCAGTCATTTCTACTGGGCAGCCGGGCTGAGCGCTCTGATCGCAATAGTGTGGATGAAATGGGGGGCTGATACGCCGGAGCGCATCCCGGGGTTAGCGCCGCAGAGAGAGCTCTGATTGCAGCGGGCACAACAGCGGGCCGAGCAGGCGAAAGTTTCCCTGCGAGGCGGTTGGGTCAAAATCGTGCAGAATTCGTCCATCCGCGTTCTTTGTCTCAGTTATTTCCTCACCGGCTACGTACTGTATGCGTTTGTGTTTTGGCTCTATACGTACCTTGTGGATGTGCGAAAGTTCGGCATCGTGGGAAGCGGAGTGTTCGCCAGCCTTCCGTTTATTACCGCAGGAATCCTGTCCCCAGCCAGCGGCGTCGTGTGCGACCGTTTGACGGCGCGACTTGGCCCGCGATGGGGCCGTCGAATCACCGCAATCGTCGGTCCGCTGATCGCCTCCGTATTCCTGCTCACGGGCGCGCACACGACGCACCAGTACTTCGCCGTCGCCGCGCTGTCGCTGAGTTTCGGTTTTCAGATGTCGGCCGAGAGCGCGGTCTGGTCCACTGCCATGGATATTGGCGGCCGTTTTACGGGCCTGACTACCGGAATTGTAAACACGGCGAACAATCTAGGGGGTGTCATTTCTACGGCGCTCATGCCGATTCTGGTTGCGCGATTTGGGTGGGTGCCGGCACTGGACAGTTGTGCGGGACTTGCCGCAGTCGGAGCGCTGCTGTGGTTTGCCGTGAAACCCGACCAGCGGGTAGGATGTGATCTAATATTCTACTCTTCGGTCAAAAAAGGCTTGACAAGATTCCGCGACGGGATAAGAAGCGCGCCTAGCAGGGGTATCGAATTCCATCGACTTACGTTTGTTTTGTGCGCCGTCCTTTGGAAGAGTCAAAGTTTTAGACTCGCGGTGGTCGGCCACGAGTTTGCAGCGCAGTTGCGCATTCATCGCGAGGACAGCTGTGGGTAGCCGAAGAATTTTGCATCGAGTCGGAGCTCCTATCATGAAATGGCTTGGCGCGCTTACCTTGATTGGGACGATGGCCCTGGTGGGCTACGGGCGCGGACCATCGGCCCGGCGTTACGCGTTCACCATCGAACAGATGGTGGACATCAAGTTTCCCTCAGAGCCGGTCTGGTCGCCCGACGGCCGTCACATCGCATTCATGTGGGATGAAGGCGGGGTGTACAGCCTGTATGTAGCCAGCTCCGCCGGCCAAGGGCAGCCGCTCAACCTGATGAGCTACCCGTGGAGCGAGGTATCGACCCAGGGCACCGTTCCGCCTGCCTTCTGGAACCACGATGGCAGCACACTCTATTATCCGCACGAACGTCAACTGTGGCAGGTGGCTGCAAGTGGGGGCCAGCCGCATCCGGCGTGGAAGTCGACGGGTCGGGAAAGCGGCTTCGCGCTCTCGCCCGATGGGACACAAGTGGCGTTTGCCCGCGACGCCGGAAAGGAGCAGGGAAGTGACCTGATCTTGCAGTCGCTCACCCTCGGAACCGAAACCCGCGTGGCCCACGATCCCTATAGCATTGGTGGCATCGTCTGGTCGCCGGATGGCGCACACCTTGCATATACCGGGGGCTCTCAAACGATTCCGCACAACATGGTGCTGCCTTACGTCGGCGACAAGCTCATTTTCGCGATTACCGAACGTGTCCCCGGCAAGCTCTACGCCGTTTCCTCCTCGGGTGGCCAGCCGGTGGTGGTGGGGATGGCTGGGGCGCAAGCGGCGCGCTGGATTGACAGCGCGCATCTGGTCTTCGCCCTTAATCCGAGTCCCGACTTGAAGAAGAGGGTGATCTATGTCGCCAGCATTTCCGGCGGCGCGCCTGAGATGGTGCATGAGGACGTCGAGCCGAAATTCTGGAGCATGCCTGGTGACAGCGGAAGTGCGCCGCAGCCATCGCCGAACGGCCAATGGATCGCGTTTCTGACTGACACTGACGGCTGGGACCATCTCTACGTGATGCCGGCGACGGGCGGGACGCCGACGAAGATCACCGACGGGGATGACGACGTGTGGCGGCCGGTGTGGTCGCACGACAGCACGCGAATCGCGTTCGACGCGAACTCGCCAGGAAAACCAGGTGACCGGCAACTGGGGATCGCGACAATCGGCAGTGATCCAGCGCATGCGAGGATTACCTATATCACCGAAGGCCTGGGCACTAACATTGCTCCGAAATGGTCGCCGGACGACCGCGCGATCGTCTATCAACACACCGATCCGGAGAACTCGGCCGATCTGTTCGCGATCGACGCTGCCGGTGGGGCACCGACGCGGCTGACCGAATCGATGCCGGCGGGGATCGACCATGCGAAGTTTGTCGCACCGGAACTCGTACATTATCCAGGCGCGCGCGGGGAGATGGTGCCGGCGTGGCTATTCGTGCCGAAGAATCTGGATCGTTCGAAGAAGCATCCGGCGATCGTTTATGTGCACGGCGACGGGGTAAATCAGAACTATGATGGTTGGCACGTCCAGCACCACTATGCGATCTACGACGCGATTCACCAATACCTGCTGCAGGAGGGATACGTCGTTCTCGCCCCGGATTACCGGGGCAGCATCGGGTACGGTCGGGATTGGCGGACGGGGGTCTACAACAGTGTCGGCGTCGATGACGAGGAGGATGTCGTCAAGGCGGCCGATTTCCTGAAGACTCTTTCCTACATCGATCCGCAGCGTATGGGGATCTGGGGCCTGAGTTACGGCGGATTCTTGCCGCTGCAGACCGTGACCGAGTACCCGACGCTGTTTGCCTGTGCGGTCGATGTATCCGGCGTGGTGGATATCGGCTTGAGTTATTTGGAGCCCTACCATGGCACCTGGACCGTCAGCCGGATTGGCACTCCGGAGCAGAACCCTGCCGCCTTTGCCCGCGCCGCGCCGGTCAATCATGTCGAGGAACTACAGAAGCCCCTGCTGATTTTAGCGAGCACCGACGACACGAACGTAGCGTTCTTCCAGACGGTGACCTTGGTCGAAGAGCTCGTGAAGCACGGCAAGGGGGATCTGGTCACCATGATGATGTATCCGGGTGAACACCACTATTTCGACCGGGCGTTTGTGCTGAACGACGCCTGGAACCGCGTGGATCGTTTCTTCCGCGAGCATCTGCATCCGGAGTAGGCCCGCTAGCCAGGCGCGGCGAGAAGGGAACCGACCGTGAAAACCACCTCGGTCCGCGATGAACTGGGCGGTGCGGGTGTCCGCGGGGCATTTATTTTCTTCGACAACGACAGTGACAAGCCAGAGAAAGATCTACTTGAGTTCGCATGAGCGGGGGGCTGATTCCGTGGGCGTTTTGCGGCGCGCGGGACTTGCGGCGGTCGGAGCGCTGCTGTGGTTTGCGGTGAAATCCGACCAGCGGGTAGGATGTAAGTCCTAAATTCTACCCTTCGGTCAAAAAAGGCTTGACAAGATTCGGCGAACGGGATAAGAAGCGCGCCTAGCTGGGGGTATCGAATTCCATCGACTTACGTTTGTTTTGTAGGCCGTGCCTTTGGAAGAGTCAAAGTCTTAGACTCATGTGCGGGGCGCTCCGGCACGACGCGACGCGGGGTGTTTCGTGCGGGAGGTCCTTGACACGTTTTTACCAGCCAGTTGAACGGTCGTCGTATCGGTGGCCATCCGTCATGTAACGTCTCACTTCGTGTTCGCGCTCGGAAACGGAAAATGCCTCTTGCAGGAGGGTGATATGTCTGGAGAGTTCTCGGTACGAAAAAGCTTTGCTACGAGCTTGCACTGCTGGAAGACAGCGTTGCTAGGTTTGGCAACGCCGGCGCTTCTTCTTCTTCTTTTCGCGACCGGGGCGCGAGGCCAGAGTTCGAGCAGCGGGCTAGTGAACGGAACGGTCAGGGATCCAAGCGGCGCGGTGGTGCCTGGAGCCTCCATCAAGCTCATCAATAAAGCCACCAACGTCTCGCAAACCACCAAAGCAGACACGGCGGGCCAGTTTGTTTTTCCCTCTGTCGATCCGGGTGATTACCAGTTGGAAATCTCGATGACCGGGTTCCGTACCACCAGGATCGGCCAGGTGCACGTCGAGGTGCTGAAGTCCAACACGGCGGATGTCAAGCTGGAGGTTGGGCAAATGACCGAGACGGTACAAGTCGCAGCGAACCCCGGCGCTGAACTGCAGACGACAAGTGCCACTGTTGGGCAGACGCTCGAAACCACCGGGCTCGAAGATCTCCCAACTTATACACGTACCGCGAGCTCGTTGATGTTTCTGCAACCGGCAGTGACGCCCATCTCGCAAACGAACAACGGAGTAGACGACACCCGCGGCGGGCAGGTTTCTGGGGCGCGCGCTGACCAGATCACTTTCAACCTCGATGGAGGGGACGTCACCAGCGACTTGGAAGGCACAATGGGCCTCATTTCGCCGCCGCGCGAGCCCCAGCCGGAGCCAGTAGTGCCGATTCCCATCGAAAGCACCCAAGAGTTTCGTGTTGCAACCTCCAACCCCAATGCGCTTTTCAGCCACTCTTCGGGTGGGGACGTGGCCATTATCACGAAAAGCGGTACGAACGATTTCCACGGCTCCGCCTATGAATATCACGACGACGACGCGCTCGACGCCAACTCTTGGACGAACAATTTCAGTCGGATTCACAAGCCGCACAGCGTGGACAACCGATTCGGAAGCACACTGGGTGGTCCGGCGTGGAGGAAGCGCTTGTGGTTCTTCGGGAGTTTCGAGGGGCATCAGTTCAACGACAACGCAACGTTGACTCGGCTGGTGCCAACCAGCACACTTAAGAGCGGCATCATAGAATTTCCGGACGGCCAGGGGCAGGTGGAATCATATCCCCTACAGCCCGGGAATATTTCCACGGCGTGCAGCGGGGGACCGTGCGACCCAAGAAACATCGGCATGAGCCCGGCAATACAGAAGCAACTTGCGCTCTACCCCGCCGGGAATAACCCTTCCATCGGAGACGGCTTTAATACAACTGGCTTCACGTTCAACACCCCGACGCCGGTCTCCGCAAAGATTGGCGTCCTTCGGCTTGACGGCAAGATCAACGACCGCTGGAGCGTTTTCGCCACCTATCACACGGGGCAAGAGAACATCGTCAGCACGAATCAGGTGGATATTGTCTCCAGCGTGCCAGAGACGCTGAGTTCGAATCCTATCCAGTCCAATTACTTCACTCTGCAGGTAACCGGTGAGGTGACTCCGCATTTGACAGTAGTGACCCACGGGAGTTTTCTCCGAAACTGGTGGTCTTTGGACCGCGTGCCGGGCACGCCTTTAGTTTCCGGGCTCGGCCAAGCGCTTGAACTGGCCGGGGAAGGGGTTGGAAGCAGCAACGCCACAACCAAGCTTCTGGCCGATCCAATCAACATCGACACCCAAGACGCCCGCTTTCAGGAGTGGAATGGGCATGACTGGTACGTTGCCCAGGATTGGAGCTGGATCAAGGGGCATCATCTGTTCCAATTTGGAGCTTCCGGCTTCATCTGGGATGACCGTCATGTTCGCGGCGACGATATCGAAGGAGGGTTGGCCAACTTTCCCATTGACTACATCGAAGCAGTTGGGAACGGTAGCGGAGCGTATGCAACTGTGCCAAGTAGTGACGCGCCGCCGACCTGCGGGGGGAGCCTCCAGACGGGCTGTATCCCATCGAGTGACCTGTTGCGCTGGAATGAGCTCTACGCGTCGCTGCTGGGTATCGTGGATCGTAGCGCGCAGATCGAGACACGCAACGGAATGTTCCAGCCAAACCCCCTAGGTACGTACCTGCAAGACAATGCCACGCTTCCATCCTTTTATACGTACTTCCAGGATGTGTACCAGGTTTCGCCGTCGGTGACTTTCACCTTCGGCCTGAACTGGGGCGCGCAGTTGACTCCCTCGGAAGCCGAAGGAAAGTTTGTCGTGCTGACCTATGCTGGTAGCAACTCACCTATAGATTTTTGGGGTTACCTGCAGAACCGGGCGGCCTCGCTCAACGCGGGAGTATTGCCCGGGCAAGCCTACAATCCGCTCTTCGCATTGAGCCCGGTGAACTCCCTTCCAGATCCTCTGCAAGGGAAGCTGCGAACCACCGCGTGGGGCGACTTTGCACCACGCGCTTCGGTGGCCTGGAACGTTCCCTATGAAAACCGGGTGTTTGGCCACCACCAGACAGTGATTCGCGCCGGCTATGCGATTCTATATGATCGGGAGAATGCCGCTGACCAGGTGCAATCACCGCTCATCACAGGCGGAGTGGCGGATGTCGATTCGTGCGCCGGCCCGATTTCCAACGGCTCGGGCGGAGTGACCTGCACGAAAGCGGCGACGAATCCGAGTAATGCGTTTCGAATCGGCGTGGACGGCAACAGCGTGCCCGTGCCGGCTCCGACCGCGGTGCCGATTCCCGATGTGCCCAGCGGGAGCGCGGCTGCACCCTACGGGATATATTTCTCGAATCCGCTCGATCCGTGGAGGACTCCTGGGCATTCGCATGCCGTGGACCTGAACGTGCAGCGAGAGCTGCCCGGCAAAATGCTGATCGAGATCGGCTATATCGGACGCTTCAGCCGCAATATCTCTCAAGGAGAGCAGCTAAATGCCGCCGATTACCTCATGAAGGATGCGGCGAGTGGGCAGACTTACGCCCAGGCATTTGATGCGGTGGCCCAAGCATTGCGAACCCACGCGACAGTCCCTGTTGAGCCGTTCTTTGAAAATCAGATTGGGACGGCAACGTGCACGGCCAAGGGCTTTTCAAGCTGTAGCGCCATGGTAGCCAAGCAGGATCCCACCGACCTGATCAATGGCAATCTGTATAGTTTTTCGCAAGACGAATTCGATCTGGAGACGCCAACGCCAGTCGATAATCTTCAGTTCTTCGAGCTTGCCGGGTTAACCGACCGAGGTTGGTCGAATTACAATGCCGGCTATATCAGCCTGAACAAGTCCCTCGCCACCAGTCTCCAACTTGGATTCAATTGGACCTGGAGCCACGCGATTGGAGACCATGGCAATAACCAGGATTTGGGCACTAGTGGCGCCTCGACTAGCCCTTTTAACCCGTCGCTCGGTTATTCCTCGGAGATATTCGACCGGAGGCACGTAATCAATACCTGGTGGCGTTATCAGTTGCCGTTCGGTACCGGAGGAAGGTTCTTGGCGCACCGAGCTGTAGTTGATCGCATCGTAGGGGGCTGGGTCGTTTCGGGGATATTTACTTTCGCCACCGGAACCCCGATCTGCGTTTCCGCGGACGGAAACTACGGAGCGAGTCTGGGAGGCGGTACTTGTGCGATACCAATCACCGGTACGTCTCTGAGTGGCCTTGGCGGCTCGGTGAACAGTGGCGTCTTGGGGTCGCAGGGAATCGGAACATCGACTACTGGGCAAAACTTATTTGCCAATCCGGCGGTTGTATACGATTCGTTAAGCCGGCCCCTCCTCAGTGTGAATGGGTCCGTCCCATACGATGAGCTACGCAATCCGTGGATCTGGAATGTGGACTTTAGCATCAGCAAAAATATAGTGTCCACCGAGCGGGTGAAAGTCCTCTTTTCCACGGATTTCTTCAACCTATTCAACCACGCAGAATTCACTGCCCCAAGCCTCGACCTGAACAGCCCTTCAACGTTCGGCGTTTTCAGCGCGCAGAGCAATCTGCCTAGGCAGATCCAGCTTGGGTTGCGAGTGGTGTTCTGAAATGGTTTGTCACAAACATGGAGTTCTGCACAACAGAGTGAGCCGAGATGCTGCCCCGACTGGAATTTCCGATGGTTTCTGGCATCAAGTCACGGCGGATGGCGCTACCGCAAGCAGTGGGGCGGCTTTCACGCGGTCGTCCCGCTGGGAATTTTCTTTTTCTAGAGATTCTTTCAGGAGGTTTCGATGAAGGCTTACACTAGGCAGCTCCTGGGAAGATGCGCTCTGTCGGCAGGACTACTGGGGGTCTGTTTGACGCTGAGCGTAACTGGCTGGGGACAATCGGAGCAGAACGCGGCTGAGACAAGTGCGTTGGCCGCATTGAGCTTCCGCTTTGTGGGACCCCCGATGGGTAACCGGGCCTCAGCAGTTGTCGGCGAACCCGGCAATCCCATGGTGGTTTATGAGGGAGCAGCTTCGGGTGGGATTTGGAAGACCGAAGACGCAGGAGTGACGTGGCGGCCGATTTTTGATCGCACTGACGTGGCCGCCATCGGCGCATTGGCGGTTGCGCCTTCGGAACACAACATCGTATGGGCAGGCACCGGAGAGCCATGGATTATCCGCGTGGACTATCCGATGGGGAACGGGGTATATAAATCAACAGACGCGGGCGGTACTTGGCAGCACATGGGCCTCGAAGGTACAGGTCGAATCGCTAGGATTCTGGTCGACCAGCACGACGCGGATCGCGTCTTTGCATGCGCGCCTGGCCAATTGTACAAGCCAGGGCAGCAACAGGGCATTTTCCGCACTCTCGACGGCGGCAAGACCTGGCAGCAGGTTCTCTTCGTCAACGACCAGACTGGATGCTCAGAACTCACCATGGATCCGCGGGATCCCAATACGTTGTTTGCCGGTATGTGGCAGGCGCAAATAAGGACCTGGGATCTGCACAGCGGCGGCACAGGGGGCGGTGTTTATGTCACCCACGATGGCGGCGACCATTGGACGAAGCTCTCCGGAAACGGCCTGCCTCCCGCTGACGAACCAGTCGGCAAGACTGCGGTGCAGATCGCGCCGAATGACCCGAGCCGGGTCTACGCACTTATTCAAGAGAAGCCGTCGCCGGCCCTCTATCGCTCCTCCAATGCCGGCCGGACTTGGACACTTGTGAACCGGATGGACGAGATGGACGAGCGCGAGACCTACTACACGCGCTTCACTGTTTCACCCGACAATGAAAACCTACTCTATTTTGTTTCCGTTTTCTACAGCTTGTCTGCCGATGCCGGCGAGACCCTCGTCTGGCCCCGCTCTGCGGCGGGACGACCCGAGCCGACCGGTGGCAGCGTGCTGGGCCAAGCCTCGGGAGGCGGCGACAACCACGACATCTGGATCGATCCGACGAATGCAAGCCGCATCATGGTTGCCAATGATGGTGGCGTCACGATCAGTTTAAATCACGGCCATACTTTCCAACGTGTTGTCCTCCCGATTGCGCAAATCTATCACGTGTTTACTGACGACGAGATTCCCTACCATATCATGGGAAATCGCCAAGACGGCAATGCCTACCGAGGACCCAGCCGCACTCTGTATGGCGTTTCGGGCTCCGGCAGCATCAGTGCGAGCGAGTGGACCGATACGGGCGGGGGCGAAAGCGGGTTCTCGATGCCGGATCCAACGGATTCGAACATTGTCTGGTCGGGTAACTATGACAACATGCTCACCCGAATGGATTACCGCACCGGTCAGGCCCGCGATGTATCGGTGTGGCCGGTGTCGACCTACGGGACCTCCCCGGCTGACAGGAAGTATCGCTTTAACTGGACCTTTCCGATCGCCATCGATAGCCTAGACCATAACCGCGTGTATGCCGGCAGTCAGTACGTCCACATGACAGTCGACGGCGGCCAGTCGTGGAAAGTGATCAGTCCGGATCTTACCCTGAATGACAAGAGTCATGAACAGAGCTCCGGTGGGGTGACCTACGACACTCTGTCGTTCGATGGAGCCACGCTCTTCGCCATCGCCCCTTCCCCACTCAAAGAAGGATTGATCTGGACCGGCTCAGACGACGGCCAGGTGAACGTCACAGAGGATGGAGGACAGCACTGGAAAAACGTGACTCCGAACATCCCCAACCTGCCGCCGTGGGGTACCATCACCAACATCGAGGCGTCACACTTCGACGCCGGCACCGCCTATATCACCGCGAACTTGGAGTTGGTGGGCAACTACGACGCGTACGTGTACAAGACGATTGATTACGGCCACACCTGGACCTTTATCAGCGGATCAGTGCCTAAAAGCGTGAACAGCTCGGCTCACTGCGTCATTGAGGACCCAAAGCGCAAGGGCATGCTGTATCTGGGCACAGACAACTCGGTTTATGTAAGTTGGGACGACGGCACCCACTGGACACAGCTCCGGAACGGCATGCCGCCGGCACCCGTCCACTGGCTGACAATTCAGCCCCGGTTTAACGATCTGGTTGTTGCGACCTATGGTCGCGGGATCTGGATCCTGGACGATGTCGCCCCGCTGCGAGAATACGATACTGCGCGGCAGGGTGACGCCTATCTGTTCAAGCCGCGGCCTGCATATCGCTTCCGCAGGATCAGCGCCGTTCGCGGTTCCGAAGGGGGCGGCAACCTTGGCGGTGAGAATCCTCCATACGGAGCAGACATCAACTTCTGGCTCAAATCCCCGCAAAAAGACGTCGTGATGTCGGTTCTCAGTGCGGATAACAAAACGATTCGCACGCTTAAAGTCCAAGGTCACGCGGGCTTGAATCGTGTTTGGTGGGACCTGCGGTATGAGCCTGCGGAGACGGTCCGACTGCGCACTCCCCCACCTGATGCCCCTTGGGTAAAGAATGGTCCCGAAGGATGGCGACCTGTTGTTGTCATTTACCTGGCAGACGCCCGCGATCCCGAGCCCGGTCCGATCGTGGCCCCTGGAACCTATAGTGTCCGTTTGCAAGTGGGAGAACAGCAATACACCGCCCCGCTGGAGATCCTACCGGATCCTCACTCCCTGGGGACAGCGGCGACGCTGCGGGAGCAGGCCGCACTCACCGTGGAAGTACAAGGGGAGCTAACCGAAGTCGCCCGAATGATCAACCTCATCGAATGGGACAAGAAGCAGCTCGCGGATCTCCAAGACATGCTTGATTCAGAGGGGGCGAAAGACGCCTCGCCGATCCAACGTGCCAAGGACTTAAACGAGAAACTCCTCGCAGTCGAAGCTAAGCTGGTTGACATCCATCTGACCGGGGCGCGCGAGGATTCCATTCGTCACCCAGTCGAACTCTACGACGAGCTCGTCAAGTTCTACGACAGCTTCGATGGGCGCGTCGGCAGTGGGGGCGACGCCGCAGATCTCGGCCCGACGACGCAGCAAATGGCTGTCAACGATATGTACAAGAAGCAGATAGCCGAGTTGCAAGCCGAATTCCAAGAACTACGTAGCAAGGATATCTTGGCGTTCAACAGCTTGCTCACACAAAATCATCTTGCGATCCAGATTCAGCCGTAACCTCGGCGCGATCAGCGATCCGTGACCGCGCGTGGAGGCCCGCCTCGACCTCGGTATTGCGGCAGGCTACCGCGTCGGCGAGTTCGATGTGTTTAGCTTAGCGCATCGTGGTCGAGGAACACGCATGGACACGGCCCTCGCGATCTTGGAAGGCGCCCGGGAGCGGTGGAGGGGTCCTCATTCGATGGGCACGGTTTCAGTTATCGCGAGGTGAATGTCACCTCTAAACCGCGGCAATGGCCGGGGCCGCTACTCTGGATAGGCGGCCAATCGCGCGCCGCCATCAAGCGCGCCGCTCGCTTCGGTTATCTCCTGCCTTCATCGATGACCGATTTCGACCTGTTGTCGACCTATCACGAAGCGCTGCGCGCGTGCGGCCCGAGATCCGAACGAATATCGAATCAAATGCTTTAGGCCACTGTTCTGCACGACTTATCCCGAAGCGGACTGGCAGGAGCTCAACAAGCATGTCATCCTTGTCCACGATGCCTCCTGATCGTGAATTTAGCGCTCGGGCGGTTCTGCTGGGTTCGATTCTTGGTATTTTGTTTGGAGTAGTAACGGTTTACGTTGCGCTCGAAGTGGGGATGAATTTCAGTGCCTCCATACCCATCGCCGTCCTATCAATCAGCGTTTTGAAATATTTCGGGCGGTCCAGTTTGCTGGAAAACAACATCGTGCAAACGGTCGGATCTGCCGGTGAATCAATTGCAGCGGGCGTGGTCTTCACAATTCCAGCGCTGCTTTCCTTGGGTTATCCACTAGAGATCTGGCGGATAACGGGGCTAGCAATGATAGGGGGGTTGCTCGGAATATTTTTCATGATCCCCCTGCGTCATTATCTGGTGGTGGAAGAGCATGGCACGCTTGTCTATCCGGAGGGCACGGCATGCGCTGGGGTCCTTGTGGCAGGAGAAAAAGGGGGGAAAAGTGCAGGCCGTGTTTTCAGAGGCTTGGCGGCGGGCCTGCTGGCGAAGTGGTTGATGAGTGGTCTTCGATTGTGGCAGAGCACCTTGGTGTGGAGCTTTGCGCACTGGCAAGGCGCAGGACTGAGCCTTGAGCTTTCCCCGGAATTGATGGGGATCGGCGCACTGGCTGGTTTGAAAGTATCGCGAGAACTTTTTGCCGGATCACTGTTTGCATCGTTAGTCCTCGTGCCGCTCATTTATTTCTTCGGGGGATCCACGCCCGCGGCGCTATTTCCTTCCGCAATCCCCATCGGCCAGATGACGCCCGACCAGATCTCGTCGGATTACCTCCGGTACGTAGCCGCCGGTGCAGTAATTGCCGGAGGCGTGATTTTGTGTTTCCAAGCCGTGCCAGCCGCCTTTAGTTCGCTTCGCTCGCGGTCCCGTAGGACAAGGACCCGAGCGAGTGAAGCGATGGAACCTCGCAAGCGGGATCTCTCGCTGCGCTGGGTGGGCTTGGCGTGTCTGATCACCTTGGTTGGGCTTTATGTTTTGCTAGCCTGGAAAATTAACCCACGCGGACCGGCCAATCTATTATCAGTATTGATGGTTGCAGTCTTAGGATTCATCTTTGTGGTTGTCTCCGCACGCATCACCGGGCTTATGGGGTCTTCAGCTAATCCAATTTCCGGGCTGACCATCGCCGTCTTGGTCATAATCTGCCTGATTTTTAGGTTTGCCGGATGGGCCGGGGCCTCCAATGAAATCGTTGCCGTGAGCTTGGGGACAATAGTTTGCGTTGCCGTCTCCAACGCGGGAACGACTGCACAGGATTTGAAGACTGGATACCTTATAGGAGCGTCACCGTATCGGCAGCAAATTGGACTGCTAGTCGGAGTTCTGACGTCGGTTCTCGTAATTGGATTCACGCTAACATGGCTGAACCAGCAAGGAGGCCTGCCGAATCGCACGACTCTCACCTCGCTACCGGCCTCCAGCACTCTCGTGGACTCAAGGGTGGCGTTCCAGGGCCATCTCTACGAGATGTATGCAGTTCCAATCGGTTCGGAGTTGCCCCCAGGACGGTATTTGGTATCGCCGGAAGACGGCAAAATTCATTTTCGCGAGCCACAGCGAATCGGGACCAGAGACTTACCAGCCCCCCAGGCGCAGGTGATGGCCATTTTAGTGGACGGGATACTCAACCGCCGGATGCAATGGCGGCTCCTGTTCGCGGGGATAGCGGTGGCCTTGGTGGTAGAACTGTGCGGGATCTCATCTCTTATGTTCGCGGTAGGAATGTACCTGCCCCCCTCGGTGACGGCGGCAATGACGGTCGGCGCTCTGATTGTTCGTTCTCGGATTAGGGGAGAAGCGGATCGGGCCCGGGAACTGTCGCAGCCATGGGTTCTCTACAGTTCCGGCCTGATTGCCGGTGGGGCCATTGGCGCAATTGCTTTGGCGATACTTTCCAATTTGCGAACCGTCGGGCAATGGGATGCTGGGAAGTGGCTGGGCTGGTCTTTTCTTCGGTCTGCGCCATGGGCGCTTTTCTGGTACGGGCTGCTGGGCTGGCTCTTGTGGCGGGAGCGCCGCAGCGATTCTGCGTAGGGAGCAAGGCCTGAGGAGGCAACCCCACGGCGGCAGGTCCGACAGAAGAGGGAAGGGCAACGTGATTCGGATGCAGACAGCGAGCGACGAAGCGGCAGCAGGAAGATCAGCGTGCCAAGCGCAGGCACGTCGTGCGGACAGCGGCCGCCAAGAACAGCAACGACGAAGGCGCGGAATCGCGGAAACGATTTGATAAAGGTCCACGGGGTCTTGGCATAAGTTCCGCAGGCGGGTGCCTCCATCGGTGGGGGTTCCCTAGGTGGCACCAGACACCGAACCTCATGCGGGCGCCTGACCTTGGATGTTCGTTGTAGTGCGAAACAAGCTGTCGGAAATGCTGACGACCGCTTTGTCCTCCCAGTCCTTCCACGCCTTGCGCCAAGTCTCGCGCGACTTCATCACCTCCATGCCGCGCTGAATCGCGCTCTCGTTGGTGAACTCGTAGATCGTCAGATAGGTGTTGACGCCGTTCGCGTCCGGTGCGAGCGTCACGAACCGCCGGCAACGTGTGATGCCTGGCACTTCGCGAACGAACGCGGGGATGTATTCGCGCTCGTACCACGCGTTGAACACCGATTCTTGATCTTTCTTCACGGTCATCTGCACGAAGAGAAGGCAGGTCGAATCGACGCTAGACATGAAGGGCTCCTTGGAAGGTCGCACGTGTTCAGCAAGCGCGAACAGCGGGCTTTCGGAATGGCTCGCTCGGGGCGCGCAGCTCCCCGATGAACGACAGCGCCGAGTCGCCGTCGATGGCACGGTGGTCGAAGGTCAACGACGGCGGCAGGATGGGATGCACCATCAATTCGAATACTCTCCATTACAAGATGCCTTCTCCGGAAAAATCGACCGCCGCCCAAGCGCCGCCGACGCCCAGGATCGAGGAGGCCGCGCAGAAGATTCAACCGGCGGGTCAAACAATAGCCTACCGGTCCGGCACTGTCAACGTTTGATTGCCGCTGTGTTTTAGCTCCATAATTCTGTCACCCTGAACAGCAAGGTGAAAATGTCACCTTTGAGACGAGAGACATTTTCATTGGGTGCAATGGAATTACAGCCTGTGAGCCTGATTGCGGCGTGCGTGAAGGAAGAAGTGGCGTGTGCCGCAGCGGCGGAGCAGCTCGAACTCACGCCTAGGCATGTCCAACGCCTCAAAGCGCGTTATCGGCAAGGCAGCGCAGCACGCGCTACGCCGGTTTCAACGACCACCATCTCTGCGAAAAGCTCTGCGAGCAGGAAGGCTTCATCTCACTCTCCCCCGAAGCCGTCCGCCGTCTGCTGCGAACTGTCGATTTGACTCTTTGGTTGAAATTGGGGTTGACAATACGGAACCCGTCACGGTAAGGATAGGCGGCGCGGTCGCACGGTCGTCGGACGCCGCGCCCTCGATCGGAGGCGTGGTGCAGTTTGGACTGACCCTGCCCAATTTCCAGTATGGCGCGCCGGCGACGCGCGAGCATCTGCTCGACGTGGCTCAGGTCGCCGAAGAGTGCGGTTACACGTCGATGTGGACGAGCGACCACATCCTTGTCGGTGCCGATTTCCCCCGCTACGGAACGATTTTCGAATGCCTGACGACGCTGGCATGGCTCGCAGCGAAGACCGAGCACATCCGCGTCGGCACCTCGATCCTCATCGCGCCGCTCCGTAACGCGATCCTGACTGCCAAACAGGTGGCCACAATCGACAACCTCACCGGCGGCCGCTTCGTCCTCGGCGTGGGGCTCGGCTGGAACGAAGGGGAATTTCACTTTCTAGGCGCCGACTGGAAACGGCGCGCGCAGATCATGGATGAATCGCTGCAAGTGATCCGCAACCTGTGGACCTCGGAACGCCCGACCTTCGCGGGCGACTTCTATCAATACGAAAACACGTTGTTCTTCCCGAAACCGGCGCAGCCCGGCGGCCCGCCGATCTGGTCGGCGGCGGGTCGCCGGCCGCGCTCAAGCGGGCCGCGCGCTTCGGCGACAGCTGGCACGGCGACGAGGTCATGCCGGACGATTTTGCCGCCGCCACGCGCACTCTTCAGACTTTGGCCGTCGCCGCGGGGCGCGCGGTCACCGGGTCCGTGCGATTCACCGTCGATCTCTTCCACGCCACCGGTCAGACACGCGCCCAGGCGGCACTAACCGGCTACTACAAGGGCGACGACAAGCAGGTCGGCATGAAAGGGTCCTTCGACGGTATGCGCGCGTTCGTCGGACAGTACAAGGCGATGCACGCCACCGACTTCATCTGTCAGTTCGAGCACGACACGCAGCCGCAGCACATCGCCTTCATCCGACAGTTCGCTCAGGAGGTCGTCAGAAGAGTTTGACACTCTTGCGCCACGAGGTCGAACCGTATCGACGAACGCGAGGCCCTACGTGGCCTTCGAGCAATGTCCTCGCACGCCGGTTCGACGAACGCTGCGTAAACCTTAGGCGTCGCGGCCTGATGGTCCGCTGGACTGTCAGCGAAACTCGTTCTCAACAGAAATTCTACTAGAGGGTCACATCGATTTGACCGGGAAAGAGCCTCGCATTCCGCGAGAGCCCGCGACCTATTCAGGATGGATCGGCTTGCCGAACCGCGTTCCCGCGAGCGAAACACTGAGCTTGCTTCGAGTCTGGCCATAAGGGGGCCGCACCTCTTTCGACTGGAAGGAGGAATCGCGTCTACTGTTGCGGCTCAATCGATCCAGAACTCAGAAGCCGGGGTTGCCAGGGTTACGTTCGCGACTTGGAGACCGCAGACGCGGGCAATACGTTCCATCTCGGCTGCCAAAATCTCCAGCTTCGGATCTTCCTGTTGGATGCGCGTGTCGGCCACCAGATGCGTTACGCCGAGTTCCAGATGACGTGCGTGAGATTCCGCTGTCACCGAATAGATGTTACCGGGCCGCGCGACGATGGGGATGGTGGCGAAATCGCGGCCAAATTCCTGGCAATACGTTCGCAGCTTCGTCAGACCCTCGCTGAGCTGATCCAGCGTAATTTGCGTTGGATGCCAACCGTCGCCCGTGCGCGCGCAGCGCTTGATAGCGGCATCGCTGTGGCCGCCCCAAATAATCGGAATGTTGCCGCGCACCGGCTTCGGATACATGCGAAACCCGCTGACCTGATAGAACTCGCCCTTGAAGTCCACCGTTTCGCCGCTCCAGCATTGCCGCATCAGCGCCACCATCTCGAGCAGACGCTTACCTCGGTTTGAATACGATTGCCCGATGAGGTTGAATTCTTCTTCCATCCAACCGGCTCCGGCGCCGAGGATGAAGCGGCCGCCCGTCAGGAAGTCCAGCGACGAAATCTGTTTTGCCAGGAGCAAGGGATTGCGCAGTGGCACGACAATAATCGAAGTCCCGATCTTTAGTTTTGGGGCAGCCGCGGCCGCCCATTGCAGCGAAAGAAGCGGATCGAGCCAATATGTATCCGAGCGATAGTCCCACCTGCCGTGGGTTCGATAGGGGTACCACGAGTTGACCTGCTCGGGCAGCGCCACATGGTCCGTCACCCAAACCGAATGGAAGCCCAGATCCTGGGCCAATCTGGCAACGCTTACGATATTTTCCGGGCTGGCCTTGGGGCCGGCGTTGGGAATGATGACTCCGACTTCCATCGAACGGGTCCTCTTTCCGGGAAGATAATCCCTGCCGCACGCGATGTCTGCTGTTGTGCCATACAGCCTGGGCGCGGTCAACAATAATTTGACCCGCCAGTCAGATTGTTTGCAGCATTCGTGTGGCCGTCAAGGGAGTCCGCAGCGCTTTGGGATCAGCGGCCGATCAGGAGGTCTCTCGAAATGGAAATACTCGCGCGATCACGAAGGTCTGTAACCGACAATGCGACTCTGGAATGCCGTCTTCTCCCAAGCGCGAAAATTATACCCGCGGAAAATAGCGATGGGGCTTCCAGGAAGTGAACTTCAAAGCTAACCTGTTTTCATGCGGTCGCGGACGGGGTATGGTTTGTCATTCAGACACGTCGGACACCGCTGTACACACTACCATGCGCGGCGCGCGTATCATCGGCAAGTGGACGCACCGACTGGAGTGTGCGATATTCGTCATTGTCGTCTGTCAGTTTTTCGCAGACTTGCTTTCCGTTGACCCTGTCGTGTAGATGCCAAGCGGAAAGATGTGACCTTTTCCGCGCGGCAAAATGATTCCATAAGGCCGGAAGAGTGCAATGATTGTGCAACAGAAACGCGTAAAGCCCAATGGAGAGGTGGCCGAGTGGTTGAAGGCGGCGGTCTTGAAAACCGTTAGGCCCGGAAGGGTCTCGGGGGTTCGAATCCCCCCCTCTCCGCCATCTTTCGAGCACTCCCACATCCACGCGACGCCGTAGATTCAAAGAGTTCCGGGGGCCTTGAGAGCTGCAGGCTCTCGCGCAATGCGCCCCGCACTCCCCTATATACCTGTTAATAAAATTAAGCGGGTACTAGCCCACTAGTACCGAAGTTTCATAATGCTTTCGCCACTCGCGATTGCCGCCATCCTCGGCGCAAACATTCTTCCCCGTAGAATGTTACAGGCCTCGCCTCATGTCCTGGATCCGCCACAACAAGACGATCTTGCTCATCTGGCTGTTCTTTGTGGGTGGCTATGCCATCGCGTCTCTGTCGCTGCCTTATGGCCGGCCGCTCACAGCGTTTGGTGACGTGGCGCAGTGTCTGGTCCTGCTTTTCACCAACGCAGGGTTGCTGTTGAACGCAGGCTCGCCGGATTGGCGGCGCAATACGTTTTGGATGCTGCTTGCGCTGGGCTGCGGCCTCTGGCTCGCCGGCCAGTTGTTGTGGACGTACGTCGAGCTCGTGCAGCAGCGTCCGGTGCCCAACCCGTTCATCACCGGCGTCATCTTCTTTCTGCACACCGTCCCTCTACTGGGTGCGCTCGGGTTGCGCCCGCACGCCCCCCGCACCGAACGCAGTCATCGCACCGGTTATGTAGACCTTCTGCTGCTCCTGTGTTGGTGGGTATACCTGTATCTCTTCGTGGTAATCCCGTGGCAATACGTTGCGCCGGACATGGATGTCTACAACCGCAACGTAGACCGTCTTTATAGCGTAGAGAACCTGATCCTGATTACCGGTTTTCTCTATCTTGCGCTGCGCACACAAGGTTCGTGGAGGCGGATTTATTTGCACCTGTTCGGGGCGTCAGCCTGCTACCTGCTGGCTTCGACGACAATCAGCGACGCGATCGAAGCCGGCACGTACCACACGGGAAGCCTGTATGACCTCGGGCTGATCGCCTCCTTCGTGTGGTACGGAGTCGCGGGCATCGTAGCGCGCCGCGTCTGCCCGCCGGCGGAGGCGTGCCTGGAAAAGATTCCGATCGAAAACACGACGAGCGAAAATCTGTGGCCCACGCGGCTGACGATGGCGGCAGCATTGTCGCTCCCGATTCTGGCGATGTGGTGCGAATTCGGCGCCGGGAGCGCCGAGGCGGTACATCGTTTTCGGCTTATGGTCACGCTGGTGACGATGGTTGTATTCACCTCGCTGGTGTTTCTCCGGCAGCGGCTCGTGGATGAAGACCGGCTGCTGCTATTGCGCGATTCGCAGGAGTCCATTCAGAACTTGAAGCGCATCCAAAACCAATTCGTGCAGTCGGAAAAACTTGCCTCACTTGGAAAGCTGGCGGCAGGCGCTGCGCACGAAATCAATAATCCTCTGACCGTGATCCTGGGCTTCTCCGACGTGCTGCTGAGCGACCCCAACATGCCCGCGAATGCAAAATCCATCGCCCAAAAGATTCGCGAACAGGCGCGGCGCACCAAGGGGCTTGTCGGCAAACTTTTGAGCTTCGCGCAGCCGCTGCCCGCCGAACGTACGCTTCTTGACATCAATTCCATCCTCTCGAGCGCCCTCGAGTTGCGCCGGCTCGATCTGATGGACCGTAGCATGCGCATCGAACTCGAAACGCGCGCGAACCTTCCCGGCGTGCGCGGCGATGCCAACCAGCTCCTGCAAGTGTTTTTCAACATCATCAGCAACGCCGTGGATGCGATGGAAGAGGTCGGCGGGGGAGTTCTCACCGTGCGCACCTCGCGTGACGCCATGAACGTCATCATCGATTTTGCCGATACCGGGCCGGGCATCAAGGACCCGAGTCTGGTGTTCGATCCCTTTTACACCACCAAGCCTACCGGCAAGGGCACCGGCCTGGGGCTTTCGATTTGTTACGGGGTGATCGTCGAGCACAAGGGACAGATCACGTGCTTCAACCGGCCGCAAGGCGGAGCCACCTTCCGCATCGAACTGCCTGCGGTCCTAGCGCTCTTCCCCGCGCGCGAGGCAAATGAAACGCCCGCGGGGATTTCGCTGCGGCTGTCGTGAAGCGCCGCGCCCATCCCTGATTCTCTCCAGATACAAAAGGGCAAATTTCGTCGCCGAAGCAAGAGTTGCTTTTACGCTGGCGATCTGGCATCTGTGGATGATGCTTTTTTGTGAGGCAGCATGCCCGATCCGGCAGTCGTTACAGAAAATCTTACCAGGCGCTTCGGCGATCTCGTGGCCGTAGATGGCGTCAATCTGCGTGTGGATGGCGGCCAATTTTTTGGTTTTCTGGGGCCGAATGGCGCGGGCAAGTCCACTACCATTCGGATGCTCACGGGTTTGCTGGCGCCCACCGCTGGGCGCATCGCGCTTCTCGGGATTGGATATTGAACGCGATTCAGTCGAGGCCAAGCGGCAGATCGGCGTCGTGCCGGAGGGCTTGGCGCTCTTTGACCGCTTAACGGGCAGCGAGTATCTGAATTTTGTCGGGCAGAATGTACGGTCTCGATCGGGCGACGGCCCGCCAGCGCACCACGGAACTCCTCGAGTTCATGGATCTCGCCGACCGCACCAAGACGCTCATCACCGACTACTCCCACGGTATGAAGAAGAAACTTGCGCTCGCCGCAGCCGTGATTCACGGGCCCAAGATCCTTTTTCTCGATGAGCCGTTTGAGGGCGTGGACGCGATCGCCGCCGGCGCGCTCAAGGCCATGCTGCAACATATGATCGTGCGCGGCGTCACAATCTTTCTCACGTCGCACGTACTCGAAATCGTCGAACGCCTCTGCACGCACATCGCCATCATCAACAAGGGCCGCCTCGTCGCGCAAGGCTCGCTCGATGAGCTTCGTGCCGGCGTTTCCGCGTCCGCAGACCCGAATGCCTCGCTCGCGCCGGGCGCGCGTCTCACTCTCGAACAGATCTTTCTTGCCGTTGTGGGCCAGGAGGGCGCCGTGCGCAAATCCGAAGAAGAACTCTCATGGCTGAGGTGATGCGCTCGGGAATCCGCGAACAGGTTTGGCTCGTGATGGATCTCCGCTGGAAGATCTTTCGCAATGGCCTGCGCGGAGTCTCGGCCAAGCTGAGTCTGGCGGGCTCGATCCTCGCGGCCTTCGTGTGGGGTTGCGTGGCATTCGGTTTGGGAATCGGCGTCGCGGTTGGAACCTATTTGTTGTTGCAGCGGGAGCAATTCGACGCGCTCGGTTATATTTTCTGGGGGCTGTTTATTTTTTGGCAGGTGGTCCCTATCTTGACTTCGCAATTTGCGGCGGGTTTTGATTCCACCGGGTTGCTTCGGTTCCCGCTGCGATTCTCTTCATTTTTTGCTCTGCACCTGGCCTATGGCCTGGCCGATCCCGTCTCGCTCACTGGAATTTTCTGGCACTTCTGCATGTTCGCGGGGCTGGTGCTTGGCAGACCGAACCTGTGGGCGCAGTTTGCGCTCATCGTGGCACTTTCCGCGCTAATGAACCTGCTCTTCAGCCGCATGCTATTCACGTGGCTCGAGCGCTTGCTGGCGCAGCGGCGCACCCGGGAAATTCTTTTCGTTGTGATGATGCTGGCGTTTTTGTGTCTACAGTTTTCCGGACTGATTGTGCGGCGTTGGGCGGAGCCTCTCGCGCGATTCTTTGAGCAAACCACCGTCTTGTGGAAGGCGCTACCCCCGGGGCAAGCCGGCGTGGCCCTCACCGCGCTTTCGACCGGTAGCGCTCGTTTGGGCCTTGAAGCGTGTGGAGTGCTCGCGCTGTTCACGCTGGCGTTCGGAACGCTTCTGGGCTACCGCCTGCACGGCCAATTTCGAGGAGAATATTTCGGTGAGACCGTAGCCCCCGCCGCGCGTCCCCGTAAGATTTTCACGGCAGCCGCAAATCCCTCGGCGGTTTTGCCTATACCGCCAGATGAAGCCCTTCGCGCCAAGCGGTTCGCAGGCATCATCAGCGGACCAGTAGCCGCGGTTTTCATGAAAGAGACTCGCTATCTCTCGCGGAACTCGATGCAGCTCTTGAGCCTTCTCCTACCCCTGCTCCTTGTCGGGTTCTTCGGCTTTACGTGGCACACCTCCGGACCACGCGGCAATCCCTTTGGAAGTTTTCACGGGGCGTCCAATTTCGCCTATCCTGCCGGTGTCGCTTATACGATGCTCTTGGTTGTCCAGCTTTTCATGAATTGCTTTGCCTACGACTCGAGCGGCGTGCAAGTGTTTTTCCTGGCTCCCGTGAAATTCCGTGACGTCATGCTGGGCAAGAATCTGTATCAGGGCGCGGTGCTCGCCGCGGAAGCGATGCTTGCGTGGATCGTCATTGCGGTCTCGGTGGCGCCGCCGCCGCTCAGCATCCTGCTCACCACTTGGACAGGCCTGATCGTTATCGCTTTGTTGAGCATGGCGGCCGGAAATTTGTTCTCGCTCAAACTTCCCCGCCGCCTGGAATTCGGCGTGCGGCGCCAGCGAATGGCGGGCTATACGATGCTGGCTTATTTGTCGTTTCATTTGATCTATTTCGCCACGCTTGCGGTGCTGGGGACCGTGGCCGCGTTGGTGCGCTGGCTGGCGGGGCTGTGGACCGTCCCGGTAGCATTTCTCGCCCTAGGCGTCGCGGCGCTTTCCCTTTACCGCACGCTGCTCGAGGAGACCTCGCAACTCGCCATCAAGCAGCGCGAGACGTTGATTCAGCAACTCGTGCGCTGATGAAACTACCGCGACCAATTTAGGGCTGCCCCATGAGATAGAGCACATCTTCCACTTGGAGGCGCCTTTCCGGCTATCTCGTTGCACGCGGCCTCAATGGCCATAATGCCGCAACACTTCCTTTAGCCGTTCAATCGGAATCGCCTCGGCCACGTGTCCATCGCGGCCGTGAACCGTCGTCGCCTTCAGCAACGAGTTGTCAATTGCCTCCTCGGTTGCCTCAATCACCGCCGCAAACAGCGGTGAGATCGCGTCATCGCGCAAAACTGCTATCTGTTCCGTTGCGTTCCTCGCCGCCACGATCCGATTCGCCGTGGAGAAAGCAATCACGAAGTCTCCGCTGCCGTTTTCGGCTGCCGATCCAGCGCGCGCCATTCCAAACACAGCTCTCGCGGCCAGACGCCGAAGCTGCCGCGCGTCGAGCGGCGCGTCGGTGGCGACCACAATCATGCACGAGCCTGCCGCGCTGGATCGCTCTCCCGGAGGCGTAAGCTCACGCCAGACAGGAACCCCATCCAGAGTCAAATGTCCGCCGAAATTTGTCTGCACCAACACGCCAACCGTATAGCCACCGAACTGAACGGAAAGGCGCCGCGAACTGGTTCCAATCCCGCCTTTCCATCCCAGCGCCATTGTTCCCGCACCCGCTCCTACGCTGCCTTCCTCGACAGGCCCGCCGGTTGCGCTTTCGAGCGCCCGCAGGACGTGCTCGGCCGTCACGTGCCTCCCGCGGATATCATTCAGCCAGCCATCATTCGTTTCACCTACCACAGGATTGATCGAGCGCACGTCTTCGTTGCCCGGCTGCGTCAGTTCCCAACTCGCGAGCGCAGCGGCGGCATCCCATACGCTCAGAGTATTCGTCAGCACGATGGGCGTCTCAATCTGGCCGAGCTCCTGCACCTGGGTCGCGCCCACCAGCTTGCCAAACGCGTTGTAAACGTAAATCGCGGCCGGAACTTTTTCGCGGAACGAATTTCCAGCGTGGGGCAGGATCGCGGTCACGCCTGTGCGAACCGTATCGGCTTCGTTGATGGTGATCTGGCCGACGCGCACGCCGGCGACGTCCGTGATCGCATCGAGCGTGCCTGGATCGTAAGTACCCGGATGAATGCCAAGCTCCCGGGCGCGCGGCCGTGTCTGCGCAAAGATCGATGTCGAGCTAAAGAGGACAGCCAGCAGCAGACTTCCCATTCTCGCAAAGTGACGCAAAGTCCCCCCTCGTATTTTCCCTGCGACCGGATTCTAACGCATGATCCAGAGCCCTCGCGAAGATGTGTCTCGCGCGTTCGCAATGGTTGACCCTATCCGGTTCCCGGCGGCGCTGCGCGATCGAGTCGCGCGGCGAGGAGAGTCTTGCTCAATCGAGTTGATAGATACGCACGACCTTGCCGCGCTGGCGCGCATTCTTGCCCGAACTGGCGCGAGACTATAAGGCACAGGCGGGCACGCTGTCGTTCCGCCGGCACACCATGGACCTACCCGGATCTTTAACGGAGCGGCTGCCTTTTCTCGAAGCCTTCGAGGAGGATTGGCAGCCTGTTTCCCGCGCTGCGTTGGTGATTGCGGTGGCCTTCTACGCGGCGATCATGATCGAGGAAGCAAGAACCGGCAGCGGCTTGCTCGATCTCGTTTTCGTTCCCGTTCACGAAGGCGGCCATTTGCTTTTTCGTTGGTTTGGCGAATTTATCGCCGTCGCAGGCGGCACTTTTCTCCAATTGGCCGCTCCCTTTTCATTGGCTGTCTATTTTGCTTTTCAGCGAACGCCCTGGGCGTGTCGTTCTGCATGTTCTTTTTCTTCCAGCAATTCCTCCCGATCGCGGTCTACATGGCCGACGCGCGCGCCCAGCAACTTCCCTGCTCACCGTTGGCGATAGCGAATACGTGATCCACGATTGGAATTATCTCTTCGGCAAGCTCGGCCTGCTCGAATCACGATGTACAAATCGCCGGCACGGTCAAGCATATTCGGCTGGCTCGGCATGCTGGGCGTCACGCTGTGGCTTCTGCGCCGCGGGCTCACTGCACACAAGAGCTGCTCCGGCAAGCGAGCCGGCGTGAATCCGTTGCGCGGCGTTCCTGCCGTGACTCCGCGTTTTGCTATAATCCCGCGCCGTGCCCGCCCCAGCCCGCAAAAAGCTAAAGACCGTTCCGGCTTTCAAGCCGCCCCGCTACATCGCCGTCGAAGGACCGATCCGCGTCGGCAAGAGCACTCTCGCCCAGATTCTGGCCGACAAGATGCACGCGCGCCGCATCACCGACAGCGAAGACAATCCCTTTCTCGATGATTTCTACAAGGAAAAAACAGGCGCTGCCTTCGCCGCGCAGATGCATTTCCTCTGGAATCGCCAGAAGCGCTTGCGCGAAGCCGATATCGAAAACACGCGCGGCGCGTTCGTGGCCGACTTCATCTTTGAAAAGGACAAGCTCTTCGCCTACCTCGCGCTGGACAACGAAGAGCTGAAGCTCTACGAGCAGTTTTACGAAGCCTTCGCGCAGGAACTCCCCAAGCCCGACCTGGTGATTTACCTGCAGGCGTCGCCGGAAGTACTGCGCGCGCGCATCGCGAAAAAAGGCGCCGCCACCGAATCGCGCATCTCCTTCGAATACTCGAACGCCGTCGCGCGAGCCTATGAGCATTTCTTTTTTCACTACACGGCGTCCGACTTGCTCGTCGTCAATACCTCGGAAATTGACTTCGTCGAACGCAATGCCGATCTGCAGCAACTGCTGCGCCGCCTCCAGGAGCCCGTCAAGGGCACGCAATACTTTCTTGCCGCTCGCGCCCTGAGTAAGCCTCGGCCTCGCAATTTGCGCATGCGCACCGATTCAGCTCTTGCCCCGCACAGCGTTCCCGGAATATGCTGCGCTCGTTTGAAATGACCCATCCGCGCGGGCGTTGCATTTGACCCAATCGGGCAGCGGAAGCGCTTTTCGCGAGGCAAACGATGAACAACTGGACTCGGCGTAAATTTTTCCTGACAACTATTAGCCGGCGGCCTTGCCACCGGCGCGCAGCGCCTTCTCGGTGCAGCGCTGCCGAGCCGCGCGCCAGCAACGGTGACCGATCTGTGCGCGAATGCGCTTTGGCGCCTCGGCGATGCAAGCCGCGGCGGAAAGGCACGCGCCCCGTGATAATTTCCAGCTCAATGGCCTTCACGCGCTGCAGAAAGGCATGGACCTCCTCAAGAGCGGTGGAGACACGCTCGATGCCACCATCGCCGCCGTCACAGTTGTGGAAGACGATCCAAATGACAATTCCGTCGGCTTCGGCGGCTTCCCAACGAAGAAGGCGAGCCCGAACTCGATTCTTGCCTGATGCACGGTCCCACGCGCCGCGCCGGCGCCGTCGGCGGCCTGCGCCGCGTGAAAAATGCCGCGCAGGTTGGCAAAGATCATTATGGAGCGCACCAACCACATATTCCTCGTCGGCGAAGGCGCTTACAAATTTGCCGTGGACGAAGGCTTCGAGTCGCAGAGCCTGCTCACGGAAAAATCTCGCATGGCCTGGCTCGCTTGGAAAGCGCACACAAGCGAAAATTGGGCGCCGGGTCTGGACAGCCCGGAATGGAAAGAACGCCTGGACGCGCTGCTCGATACGCCGGAAAAGAAGGAATGGGCTTCCTGGATCAATGAAGTCATCGCCAATCCGCCCACAGGCACGATGCCGTGCATGGCCGCGAACGAGAAAGGTGAAATCTCCGGCGTCGTCACCACTTCCGGCCTAGCGTGGAAAATCCCCGGCCGCGTGGGAGATTCCGGCGTCTTGGGCGCGGGAATGTTTTGCGATGGCGACGTCGGCGCGGCAGGCTCCACGGGCCGCGGCGAGGAAAATATCAAAATCTCCGGCGGCCACACGATCGTCGAGTTGATGCGCCACGGCATGTCGCCGCAGGATGCTTGCATGGAGGCGATGCATCGCGTGATTCGCAACTACACTCGCGGTTACGGCAACGAAAAGGAGCGGCTCGCCAAGATCGGCCTGCAGTATTACGCGCTCAATAAAGATGGCGCGCATGGCGCGGCGACGCTCTGGGCCGCTGCCACGCCGGAGCACAACGATCATTACGCGGTGCATGACGGCACAGAAGCGCAAAGCTTGCTGTTTGCGAGGCCGCCTTGCAGCGAAGCTAAGCACGGCAGACGGAGCGTGTGAATAACGCGCGAGCGCTAGACTTTCTCGTAACCTCGTCTATCCTTTCCTCATGGATCGAGCCAACATCGTCATTATCGGAGGCGGGGTGGTGGGCTGCGCGGCCGCCATGGAGCTTTCTTCGCGCGTTGGCAGGACGTTTTTCTCCTCGAGCGCATGCCGCGCGTTGGCATGGCCTCGAGCACGCGCAACAGCGGCGTGCTGCATTCCGGCATTTACTACACGCCTGGCTCGCTCAAAGCGCGGCTCTGCGTCGAGGGCAATCGGCTGGCCTATGAATTTTGCGAAGCCTACGGCGTGCCTCATCGCGCCACCGGGAAGCTGGTCGTTGCCACCAAGCCGGGCGAACGAGCACGTGCTTGAAGAACTCGCCGCGCGCGGCCGCACAAACGGCGTCACCGGCATGAAGATCGTGGACCGGGCCGCGATCCGCGAACGCGAGCCGCACATCCGCGGGCGTCGCGGCACTCTGGCTGCCCTCTACCGGAATCGTCTCCGCCGAAGAGTTGGTGAAGACCTATGCGCGCCTCGCGCGCGATCGCGGCGCGCACATTGTGACGAGTCGCGCAGTCATCGCGCTCGAGCCTGATGGCGAATGTGTCCGCGTCACCGTCGAGATCGGCGCGGGGGACGGCAAGCCCGGCACGCTCGAAACCATCGAAGCGCGCTGCGTAATTAATTGCGCGGGACTTTACGCCGATGAAGTCGCCGCGATGCTCGGCTTTTCGCAATACCGCATTTATCCCGTGCGCGGCGAATATTGCGAATTGGTTCGCGCGCGTGCCGATCTCGGTGCGCGGCCTCGTCTATCCGTCTGCCGCATCCGGAAGGCATGAGCCTCGGAGTGCACCTCACGAAAACGCTGTGGGACACAGTGCTGGTCGGCCCTACGGCGCGATACGTGCAACGAAAAAGATGATTACGAGAAGGACCGGCTGCCCATCGAGGAATTTGCACGCATGGCGCAGGCTCTTTTGCCGGAGATGCGCGTGGAAGATCTGCGCCTGGCATATTCCGGCTTGCGCGCTAAGCTCGTGCCGCCGCGCGATGCGTCTGGAGCGAGCCAGCAGGCGGCCCGGCCGATTTTGTGATTACGCGCGATCCGCAAGTCAGCGCGGCGATCCATTTGATCGGCATCGAATCGCCGGGCCTCACCTCGGCGCTCGCGATCGCACGATACGTGGCGCCGATGGCTGCGGAGACGCTTTCCTAGCATCGCCGCGGATCGTCGTCAATGCACGTCGTAGCCTCAACGCACAAGCTGCGAAACAAACACCAATCCCACGCCTTCACGCTGGAGTTGCGGCAGTTCTTCATCCAGCACTTCGAGCGTCGCCGGGTGCGGATGCCCGATGGCCACGGCCGATCCCGCGCATTCGAGCGTCGCGCACCGCTTGCTCGAGCATTCGCGACCGATTGCGGTGGCATCCTGCGCATCATCCAGAAAAATATCGCGCGACGCCGTCGGCACATGTGCGCGCCGTGCCGCATCGAAAGCGACGCTGTGCGCGGATCGTGCGGCTATCCACAAAAAATAGATCGCGATCCCGCAGCGCCGGCATGACCTCATCCATCAATGACGCATCCGAGGTCCCCAGCGATCCTTGGTGGTTGTTCACGCCCACCGCGTGCGGCACCGTCTCAAGCATGTCTTCCACATCGTGCGCCACAAACTCGGGCGGCATCCCCGGCCGCAACTCCACCGTTTCCGCGTTTTGCCCGCTGTCCGATTCCATCGGCAGGTGCAGCATCACCTGATAGCCGCGGCGAAATGCGTCTTCGGCGATATCCGAGGAATGCGGCAGGTGCGGCAGCACGGAGATGGTCAGCGGAAAGGGCATCTGCAGAATCGCGTCGGCGGCGCCCGCGGTCGTAGCCCAGGTCATCCAGGATGATCGCGAGCTTGGCGCGGCTCTGGCCTGATGCTCGACACGGCCGCATGCTTGTGCTTGGGCAGAAGCGGTGTAATGATGTGGACCGAATGCGTGCGCGCACCCGCATAGAAATAATCGAAGCGGATCACGCCGCGCGCGCCTGGCCTGGCCACGCGCGTCAAGATGGTGCTCGCGTGCGATGCGGCGCAAGCTCGTTGTCAATGGCGTCGAGGACCGCTTGGTTGGTCTTGCCGCCGGCGTAGCGCGCGGCAACGAGATAAAGATCATGTCGGCGGACGGAGCGGTCCGCGTATTCGGCTCGCGGCGCCCTGCGCAGCGCGCTGCGACGGGATTGGTGTGCCGCTGAGGCGCTCCGGCATCATGCCCGGTCGAAGCTGCCCCATCGGAGGCGTTTTTTGCCGCGAACACGAGCTCACGCGTGATCCCGCGAATCTGCGCGCCCGGTCAGCGGCGCAGGCTTCGTTCGCGCAGCCCGCCGATAGCAAGCGAGGCCGGCCAGAAAGCGAACAGGCTCCCGCTGTCGAAGAGCGGAGAGCAGCGCAAATTCGGAGAAGCGTTCAGTTGTGAAGAAGAAACGAGCGGCGAAAAGAGGCCCACTTCCGCATTACGCCTGGATCGGCCATTGCGCGTGCACGCGCCGGGGAATACTGGGCGCGTGGCGCTCTGCAACTTTGTGCGCGTTGTTCAGCAAGTCCAGCGCCTTGCTCAGAACAGCATCGTCGGCAGGAGCCGCGGGAATCGACCGGCGGATTTTCCGCGCGGCTGAACGAGACCGCATCATCGGACGTAAGCGGCACCGGTGTCGTCGGCGTCACGCCGTCTTCCGGGATGGCCTTGCCATCTGGCGTGTAATAAAACGCGTCGGTCAAAAATACCGCCGAGCCGTCGTCAAATTCGATCAGCTTCTGTTCGCTGGCCGTGCCGTAGGTGCGCTCGCCGACCACGTCGCCGCGATGGTTGCCGAGCATGACCCTGCCGCAACAATCTCCGCCGCGCCGGAAGTCGCATTGGAGACCAGAGAGAGACACGGGGTTCTTCCAAACGACTTTGCTGGGATCGGCCGCGAAATCCTGCTTGGTGACCGTCTGGCCTTTCAGGGTCGCGATCGTGCCGGAAGTTCGAGGAACAGCCGCGCGACGGCAATCCCCTCCGCATCGTCGCCCATGGCGCAGCCGCGAAAATCGAGCACGAGCCTTGCGCAATCCCTGATGATCGGCATCCACAAGCTTTGTGCGAATTTCCTCGGCCACTCCCTTTTCCAGCGCCGGGATGCGCAGGTAAGCCGTGTCCGGGGCGATCTTCGTCATCGTCACATGAGGCTGCGTGATGCCCAAACGCGTAATCGTTACTTCCTCAGGTGTCAGCCCCCTCGAGGGCCGGATCACCGAAACTTTCACGGTCGAGTCCGGTGGCCCGTCAATCAGATTCATCGCCTGGCCGACGGACATTTCGCGCGTGGCAAATCCACCGATGGACTCCAGGATGTCGCCGGTTAGCAGTCCGGCCTTTTCCGCGGGGCTATCCGGCAGCGTGGAAACCACTCGGACGTATCCGCCGCGCTTCGAAAGCGCAATGCCCGTCTGTCCCTGGGTGCGCGCCGTAACCTGCTTCTTGTATTCCGTGTATTCCTGCGGGCTCAGATAGCTCGACATCGAATCGAGCGATTCCAGCAAGCCGTGGAGCGCGCCCGCGGTGACCTTCGCCATGTTAGGCTCTTCCACGTACTCTTCCTGGATTCTCTGGAGCACTTCGCCATAGACCGTTAGCGAACGATAAGACTTCTCATCGTCCGTCTTGCGAAGCACATATCCGAGCGACGCATAGGAAAATACAACCAGGGACAACGCGACAACGGTCAATTTTGTCAGGCGGTTCATAGGTAGCAAGCTCGCAGTACTGCGAAGGCCTATTATAACATTCTCGCGACGGTCAAACCACCAGGCAGCGCCTCAGGTGCCTATCAGCCAGCGCCGGGCGTCGCATCCGGACCAACCAGGAAGTGCAGCCCCAGGTGCCCATGCACTGCTTTTACACTTCGTCCGATGCTAGCCCCGGCAAGGCGGTTGTTCCAATTTGTCGCAGGGGATTAGATATGCGGGTGCGGCAACAGTCCTCCGGCATCCTGCGCTGACCGGGTTTCGAAAAGCGACTCCGCGCGGGTCACATACGTCTGCGAAATTCGGTCGTGCCAAGTGAGGTGATCCTGGTCCCACAGCGCCCAAAGGTATCCCAGCATGGCCGTGGCGCCGGAGACGGCGTATCCGAAGCTGCGCCACATCAGCCGCCCCGGGTCGGGTGTGGTCCCCTCATAGCTCACTACGCGCAAACCGGCGAACATCATGCCCGGTGTCGCCCCGCCCATCATGCTAAACAGCATGAAATATTGAACATAGAGCAATCCCAGCGTGGCGGCACAAATCAGCGCGTCGGTCTTGCCGGGCACGATGCGCCCGCCAAAGGCCGCAAAGAGCCCCAGGATCCCGGTAAACGCCAAGGCGATACATGCTGCATCCACCAGGGCGGAGCGCCGCCGCAAGCTCAGTTCGGCAACGGGAACCGCTGAGGATGCCTTACCGAAGAACTTCGGTTGCGGCGATTCGGAACTGCGTGCGCCGATCCGTCGGCCCTCGCGGGTTGCCGAATCCATCTCGGGCGGACGGGACACGTCAATGAGCATGTGTTCGAAGCTGTGTGTTGAAGGTTCTGCCGCCAATACCAGAGGCGCCAGATTTTCGGAATGCACGTTTTCGAAATGCGCCGATGCGGAGGCCAGCGTCGCCTGCATGGGATCTTCCATTTCGTCCGCCACGGCCTCTGCTTCCTGTAATTCCTGCTGCGCTTCGAAAGGTAGATCCGCTTGCGGTTCCTCGGCATCTTCAGGGACGCCAAGCTGCCGGGCGTGATATAAGCGGAGGCGCTTGCTCACTTCCTGGCGCCACGTGGGCGCACCCGCGCGAGTAGGGTTCTTCAGGGGAGAAACAACCGCGACGGACGCCGCAGACACTACTCCCGGCGGTTCATCAAGATTCAAGCGCGCTTCACAGAAGCAGCACAATTCCGTGCTGCCTTGATTGATCGCGCCACACTGCTTACAGGTTTGGATCACCGTGCCGTTTTGCGCTGCGGACGGTTCCCTGTAAAAGGGCCGAACGCATTCTATCAACGAAGCTCAGTGGAAATGGCAACCTTTCCGCGGATGTCGCCAATCGAACAATGCGGCCAAGGCGAAAAATTCCAAAGAGTTGCGACTACGCCTTGGGCTACAAAAACCAAAACGTCTGGAATGTGCGGCAATTGCGGGAGCAGTAACGCGGTGTTAGGCTAACGCACTGTTTTGCCCTTCTAAAAAACTGAGGCCACGCGGGGCGATGCAATCATCCAAAAGGGCTTGGCTTCGGCACGGTGTGCGTGCAATCGGCGTCGTGGCCGCTCTCGCTTGCGTTGCCGGACGAGCTTCAGCCCGATGCACCGCGCGCACGCAATCCCACCTCGTCGCACCGGATGGCACTGCAACCGTCATTGCCTGCGAGCAGAGCAAGCAGGGTAGCATCGTGATTGCGGACGGTGAAGTGGAAGTGGACTATCAGGACCAAAAGCTGCGCGCCGATCATGTCGAATACGATCTGCAAACACACGAGGCGGTCGCGACCGGGCACGTCCAATTTGACTACAACAACCAGCACATCGAGTCGGACGATGCCAAGTACAACATCGAAACCGGGCGCGGCGTCTTCCACCACGCACATGGCGAAGTCAAGATCGAGCGGCGGCCGAACCCGACGGTGCTCGTTACGCAGAACCCGCTCTCCTTCGAAGCTGCCGAAGTGGACCGGCTCGACCAAACCACCTACAAGATCATTCGCGCCGAGCTCACCGTGTGCAGCCCCGATCGGCCCACCTGGAAGTTTTATGCTACGCACGCGACCCTGCACGTGAATCGCACCGTCGCAATGGTGAGCGCCAACTTTCGCTTGCTGCGCATCCCTCTGATCTGGCTGCCGTATGCCACGGCTCCCGCGGGCTCGAAGTTGCGCCAGTCTGGTTTCCTGATTCCCTCCATCGGACAGTCTTCGATCAAGGGTTTTGTTTTTGGTGATTCGTATTACTGGGCGCCCAAGGATTGGCTGGACGCAATGCTCGGCGGACAATACATGAGCCTTCGCGGCGGCAGCCAGACGGCGGAGATCCGCGCGAGGCCTTGGGAAAACGTGAATCTGACCGTCAACTATTTCGGCGTGATTGATCGCGGTCTGCCCGGACCGAATGGCGTCCTGATGCCGGAAGGCGGCCATCAGGTCACCCTGCGATTCGATGCGCTACTCCCCCAGGGTTGGCGCGCCGTCGCCGACGTAAATGAATTGAGCTCGCTCACGTTCCGCCTGGCATTCGCCGAAACCTTCGGCGAGGCCGTCAATGCCGAAGCGAATTCTTCCGCGTTCTTGACCAACAATTTCAATGGCTTCAGCTTGAATTTTGCGCTTATCAACGATCGCGATTTTCTCAATGCCCAGCCGCAGACGACCGTGACGATCCGCAGCGCTCCCGAGGCGCGCTTCGGATCCGCGGACCTAGCACCCTGGAAGCGCCTGCCCTTCTATTTTGGCTTCGACTCATCCGCCAGTGTGGAAAGCCGCAACGACCCCGACATTTCAACCTCGGCCTTCGTCCAGCGCTACGAGATTGCGCCGCGAGTCACCCTGCCTCTGCATTGGGGACCCTGGCTGGGGCTTACGACTACCTACGCGGTGGACCTGGCGCGCTATAGCGCCGAATTGCAGGGCGGCCTAGCCATAAACGAGCCCGTCGCGCGCACTGCGGGTGAGCTGACCGTGGATATCCGCCCGCCTTCGTTCGTGGGCGTCTGGCAGACGCGCAATTCGAAATGGAAGCACGCGATCGAGCCGGATATCGTGTACCGGGACGTCACCGGCATGAACGACTTTGGCCGCTTCATCCGCTTCGACCAGGACGACACGCTGACCGACACCAACGAGTTCGAATACGGCATCACCAACCGGTTGTTTCGAAAAAAAGCCGATGGCACCACGCAGGAGCTGCTGACCTGGCGTGTCGCGCAGAAATACTATTTCGATCCCACCTTCGGCGGCGCGCTTGTTCCCGGCCAGCGGAATGTTTTCGAAGCGCTGGATGACATCACGCCCTTTCCTTTTGCGGACACGCAGCGCCGGATGTCGCCGATCGTCAGCGACCTGACCTACAACCCCGGCGGGACCTATGACATCGAGTTCCGCGACGACTACGACACGCAGCGGCACAAGCTGACTGCAGCCGGCACGCTGGTGAAGATGCATCCCTACCACAACAAGTTCAGCGTCACGGTGGCGGATTTCGAACTGCGCAACGACCCCATCCTGCAGCCGCTCTCGAACCAGATTCGAACGCTTTTCGGCTATGGGAATCTGAACAGTCCCGGGTGGAGCTTCAACGGCGGAATCAGCTATGACTTCGTGCAGCGCGTCACGGAAAATGAGATCGCGCAAATCAGCTATAACGGTTCGTGCTGCGGCATCACGTTCGAATACCGCCGGCTCGACCTCGGTACGGTTCCAGCGGAAAATCAGTTCCGCGTCTCGCTGGTGATCGCAAATATCGGCACCTTCGGCAACGTTCGACGGCAGGAAAAGATCTATTGACGGAGAAAATGCTCGTGGACCAGCGAAGCGCCGGGGATTCGAGAACGCAGGCTGAGTTTTTCTCGATCGAGGCACTGTCCGGGCTCTATTCTCGCAAAGAACTTTCCCCCGTCGAACAGGTGACGAGGTTTTTCGAACGGATTTCGCTGTTGAACGTTCAACTAAATGCCTATCTGACCGTCACCCGCGAGCAGGCGATTTCCGCCGCGCGCAGTTCCGAACATCGCTTCCAGCGCGGGGCCGGGCGCGGGCCACTCGACGGCATTCCGATCGCGATCAAGGACAATATCTGGACGCAGGGCGTGCGGACAACAGCAGGCTCGAAGTTTCTCGCGGACTTCATTCCACGGACCGACGCCAGGGTCGTCGAGCGCCTGCGCCGCGCGGGCGCGATTATCCTCGGCAAAACCAATCTCCACGAGTTCGCGTATGGAGTCACCAGCGAGAATCCGCACTATGGGACCGTGCGAAATCCGTGGGATACGTCGCGTATCGCCGGAGGTTCCAGCGGCGGGTCGGCAGTTGCGGTTGCGGCAGGCTTGTGCGCCGCCGCTCTCGGCACGGATACGGGCGGGTCGGTGCGCATTCCCGCCGCGCTGTGCGGCGTCGTGGGCCTCAAGCCCACATTCGGCCGCGTCAGTTGCAGCGGTACGGTGCCGCTGGCGCCCAGCTTCGATCACGTCGGCCCCATTGCCCGCACCGTGGGCGACGCAGCGCTGTTGCTGGGCGTGATGGCAGGACGCGACGCAGCGGACACTGCTACTTTGGCGCAGCCTCGCCTGCGGCCGTTCGGAAACATTCGCGAGTTGTCTTCGCGGTTGCGGCTGCGTTTTACGAAACGGCATCCGCTTCGCTTGGGGTGGCCTCGCGAGTATTTCTTCGACCGCGTGGCAGACGATGTGCGCCGCTCGGTCGAGGCCGCGGCGCGCTCCTTCGAAGAGATGGGCGCCATCGTCGAAGAAGTGTTCTTGCCGCACGCCTTTGACGGAGATGAACCCTCCACGACGATGGCCCTAGCCGAAGCAACGCACGTGCACCGCGCGGCAGGCTGGTTCCCGCAACATGAGGCCGATTACGGCGAGGACGTTCGAACGCGGCTTAAGATGGGCGACGACATACGCGCCGCGGCCTATCTGGCCGCGGTTGAGGTTCGCAGGCGGGTTCGCGCGGATTTCGAAACGGCGCTGGAAAAGGTGGACGCGATCATCGCCCCCACGGTGCCGGTCACCGCGCCGCGCTTGGGAGAGGCAAAAATCGAGATTGGCGGCGCGGAAGAAACCGTTCGCAGCGCGCTGATTCGCCTGAACCGTCCCGGCAACTTCACGGGGTTGCCCGCGATCTCCATTCCGTGTGGCTGGACGCGCGGGGGCTTGCCCATCGGCCTTCAACTGCTCGGTCTCCCGTGGCAAGAAGAGCGACTGCTTGGCATCGCGCGGCTTTTTGAAGAGGCGCATCCGGAGCTTCGCCGCCGGCCGAAGGTTTAGTCCGGGTTGAAACGCGGCGGCAATCGCTTGTAGAGTGAACGGCACGGCTATAACAGGGTGTCGCACCTAGGCATCTAAGGTCAGGTCAGCCCGAGGCCTGAAATTCGCGGTAACCTTTTCTCGGGAGCCTAACTATATGGAAGTTTCAGTCTTTGCCGCGCTGCTGGCGGGTCTGGTGTCGTTCCTTTCGCCGTGCGTGTTGCCGCTTGTGCCGGGCTACATCTCAATGCTTTCGGGAATCGGCGTGGAGCAGCTTCGCCAGGGGCAGACTCCGCGCAACAGCCTGATGGCTTCGGCAATCGCATTTGTGCTCGGCTTCTCTGTTGTGTTCGTGGCGTTCGGAGCGTCGGCAAGCGCGGTGGGAGAATTTTTGCGGCACAACCGGTCGCTTCTGGCGCCGATCGCGGGCGCGATTGTTTTGCTTTTTGGGCTGCACCTGATCGGTTTGCTGGTGAAATTGCCGTGGAAGATCGGCCTGGCGCTCGGCGTGTTGCTGATCGCGCTGGGATTTGCCGTGCAGGCTCGGCCGGGTCTGCTGGGCGATTCTCTGCGGCCCATTCACCTCTTCTCGCTCGCGATTATTCCGCTGCTGGGACCGTGGGTGGCACGATGGCTGAATCGCGACGTTCACTTCCGTAATCTTGGAGGAGGCGGCGAGGAGAAAACAGGACCGCTCGCGGGCGTGACCAGCGGTTTCCTCCTAGGTTTTGCGTTTGCCTTCGGCTGGACTCCCTGCATCGGCCCGATTCTGGCGGCCGTGCTGGCCATGGCCGCTACCACCGAAAACGTTGCGCGGGGCGTTTTCTTGCTGGCGATGTATTCAGCGGGTTTGGCCATCCCGTTCCTGTTGACCGCTCTGGGAATCAGCCGTTTCCTGCGTTTCTATCAGAAATTTCGCCGGTACCTACATGCCGTGGAGGTCGCCAGCGGCGTTCTGCTGCTCTTCGTAGGCTACTTGATTTTCACCAATCGCCTGACATGGCTTTCGGGTAAACTATCCTTTCTGAACGGCTTCTCTCGCTGGATGTAACCAGCGCGCGCGCCTCGCCGACCGAATTGCAAAGGGATGGTCATGAAAAAGACGCTTTTTGTGCTTCTTGGAATTGCCGCTCTCGTCTTCGTGGTCTTCTACACGGACAGGCATTTGGCACCCGTAACGACATCCGTAGCCGCAACCAATTCAGCAAAGCCCGCCGCTTTGGCCAGCGCTGAGCCGGACGTGGTATTCAAGGATCTGCAAGGCAACGACGTGAAGCTCGCGGACTTGAAGGGCAAAGTGGTGTGGGTGGATTTCTGGGCGACGTGGTGCGAGCCCTGCAAGATCGAGATTCCCTGGCTGATCGAATTGCAACAGAAATACGGATCGCGCGGCTTCACCGTGCTGGGCGTGGCGACGGACGATGGGGGCAAGAAAGTCGTGGATCCGTTCCTGCAGAAGCAGCGCTTTGATGTGAACGGGCAGCAGGAGCCAATCAACTATCCGGTCGTTTTGAGCACGGATGAAATTGAAGATAAGTTTGGCGGTCTATTTGGATTGCCCACCGGATTCCTGATCTCGCGCGATGGCCGAAAAATAAAAACAACGGTTGGCCTCGTGAGCTACGACGAGATTGCAAAGGCGATCGAAGCGCAACTGTAAACGCTCAGCGCCGCACGACTGCCTTACCCCACACAGCACTACATCCATACATATCTCTTAAGATGAGCCCTGGGCTACAACCGACGGCAGCATCACGGCTTAGCTTGCGGGGGGAGAGCGGGTAACGCGCGGCGGAGCCGCGTGACGACGCTGTCGCGGCCGAGCGTGAGCATCGTTTCGAAAAGCGGCGGCGCAACGGCCTGGCCGACGATGGCGACGCGCGTGGCATTGATCAGCAGCCCCGCTTTCACGCCGGCGGCCTCGGCGATCCCGCGTAGGGCATGTTCGCAGGCGTCGTGATTCCATTCCGGCAGCGCGGCAAGCGCGTCCGCAAGTTGGGCGAGCAGCGCGCCGAGCCGTTCATCCTTCCAGAATTTATCCTTTGCCTGCTGGTCATACTCAAACGAATCGCTGAAGAACGCGCGCGCCCAGTGCGAAAAATCCGGCAGCAGACGTGTGCGCGGGCGTAACAAGTCAACTGTGCGCGAGAACCACTCCCTTTCCGCGCCCGCCCATTCGGGGCGCCAGATCCCGGCGCGTTCGAGCTCGTGCTGTATGTCGGGCAATAGCTCCTCGATCGGCAAACGCTGGAGGTATTGCTGGTTGTACCATTCAAGCTTGGGGCGATCGAAGACAGCATTGGTGCGGCTGACTCCCTCGAGAGAAAACCGCTCGAGCAATTCGGCTGTGCGCATAAACTCAGAATCGTCTCCGGTGGACCATCCGAGCAGGGAGAGAAAATTTCGAAACGCCTCTGCCAAGAATCCCTCATCGCGATAAGAAGAGACGCTCGTGGCGCCGTGGCGCTTCGAAAGCCGGGTGCGGTCGGGCCCGAGGATCAGCGGAACGTGCGCGAACAAAGGAACCTGCGCGCCGAGCGCCTTGTAAATGAGCACCTGCTTCGGCGTGTTCGAAAGATGATCGGCGCCGCGAATCACGTGAGTGATACGCATCTCGATATCGTCCACCACCGCGCCGAGTTGGTAGGTCGGCAGGCCCCGCTCCTGATTCGAATCCCTTGGCGAACGCAAGAGGACGAAATCCTCGATTTCTTCGTTCACCACCTCGCGATGGCCAAACACGACGTCTTCGAAGGCCGTGGTTTCTCCCAGCCTCACGCGAAACCGAACCGCGGGTTTCTGATCGGGAGACGCCGGGCGGCCGTCGCGGCAACTGCATCGCGTGATACGCCGCGACACGGGTTCGGCAGGCTCATCGGTTTCGGCGGCGTCGCCTCCGGCGTAGCGCTCCGGGGGGCAATAGCAAAGATAGGCCGCACCGCCGGCCAGCAGCTTCTCCGCGGCCGCCGTGTAAAGCGGTAACCGCTGCGATTGAAAGTACGGGCCTTCGTCCCAATTCAATCCAAGCCAGCGCAGCGAATCAATGATTCCATCCACCAATTCGGGGCGGTTACGCTCGACGTCGGTGTCTTCCACGCGCAGGATGAACGTGCCCTTTTCGTGGCGCGCGAAAAGCCAGTTGAACAGCGCCGTGCGCGCTCCGCCCACATGCAGATAGCCGGTCGGGGAAGGCGCGAAACGTACGCGCGGGCCGGTAGAATTCACAGAATTGGCCTCATCGTAGAGACACTCTCGCTTCGGAAACGATATTCGAAACCGTCAGTTTAGCGGATGCATGCGGCGGGAGTCACGCGGCATTTCGGTTTCCAGCGCAGCAACAACCTGTTTACCTCCAGGGACATCGGTACCCGAGTACCCTTGACCCCCTGAAGACGTGCTTCCTATATTGGGTCACGGAGCAGAATGCGTTGGAACGATTGCAATTAGGGGTCACCGGGAGCTTCCGCAATCGGAGCCAGGCCGGAGGAGTTGATGGTCGGGCGCAACAAGAATTGAGACTGAAAAACTACGCCGTTCACGCTATGGTTCAGGGCCGGGTGTGGCCCAGGATGTCTCGCCTTTGCTAACACACGAAAGCACCATCGCGCTTACTTTGATGGCGACGTCTACGCTGATGGCGGTGTTGTTCGCCTACTCGTATTCGGCGCAGCGCCAGCTCTATCAGTTTTTCTGGTCGCTTGCCTGGGGTCTGCTCGCGCTGCACTATGCCTCGCCCATTGCCCGCATCTGGCTGCAGGATACGCCGTGGCTTGGCTCGATCGAGATTTGGCTGGTGGCTGCATCCGTCTTGATGCTTTTTCTGAGCGCGAAGCTTTACGCTCACGCCGAGCCAAAGGTCTATGCGATTGTCACCACAGCCATCGTCCTGGCGATCTGGTCCGTTGCGTTCCGCAGCGGGCAGACTTCGATCTCGCCCACGTTTGGCATTTCAGCGATCACCTTCGCGACCGCGTGGATCTTCTGGAAGGAAAGCCGCAAGCAAGAAGCGCTGGCGGATCGAGGCTTGAGCGTCGCCCTGATCTTCTGGGGCGCTTTGGGCGCGCTGGCGGCGGCTGGGGCTCGGTTCGACCCCGCAACACGCGAAGTGGTGTCCGCGATGGTGGTTGTGCCGCTGCTGTGCATTGCGATCCTCATGTCCATGTCGCTTTACGGCGATGAGAAGCGGCGTGTTGAAACCAACATGCTGGCGCTTTCCAACCTTAACCTGGCAACGTCAGGGCTTGTGGGCAACGATGTGCAGAAAATGCTGGCGCAAGCGCTCGAGCGCATCTTGAGCGTTGTGCGCGTTCCGCGCGGCGCGCTCTTCCTGCACCATGGCGATCCACAAGGACCGACGTGCGTGGTAGCGCAAGGGCTTGGCGATTCGTTCTGCACCGTATCTCAACAAGAGGGTTTGGACGATCACCTGGTGAACCTCGTTGTACGGCTCGGCGGCTTGGCCGTCTTCAACGATCTGCACCACGACGCCGACTGGGAGGCGCTGGACCGCGACGACGCTTTCCGGCGTTTTCGGCAACTGGCAATCGCGCAGGGATTGCATAGCGTTGCCGCCATCAGCCTGCAGGCGAAGGAAAATGCGTTCGGCGTGCTGCTGCTGGGCACAACCGATAGCCGCCGCTTCAGCTCAGGAGAATTGCGGCTGCTGCTCGCCCTCGGGCACCAGATCGGAATGGCGGTCGAGAACAGCTACCTGGTCCAGCAAACTTCGCGGCGCACCGACGAACTCCACATTTTGAATGAGATCGGCCGGGCGCTGAGCTCGACGCTCGATACGGATACCGTCTTCGACAAAATCTATGCCGAAATGCAGCGGTTGTTTGACGTCAACAATCTCTACATTGCCTTCTACGATCCCGAACGCAATGTTCTGCGGTTTGAGATTGAGGTTCAAGATGGCGAGCGCGTGCCCAAGCGGGAGCGGGCGGCGGGCGATCATCTTTCCGAGTACGTGATCCGTACGCGGCAGGCGCTTTTGATCCGCGAAAATTTCGCCGAGTCCATGCAGCGGCTGGGCATCGAGCCGGTGCAGCAGCGCGGTTGTTTCTGCGGTGTGCCGTTGGTGCGCCACGATCGCGCCATCGGCCTGATTGCGGTGCACAGTAAACGGGAACGCGTCTATGACGCCGGCCACCTCGAGCTGATGCGCGTGCTTGCCAGCGAAGCAACTATCGCGCTCGAAAACGCCCGGCTCTTCCGCGACGAACAGACGAAGTCACGCCATCTGACCTTGCTGAATAACGTTTCGCGCAACGCGATTGCGACGCTCAACCCGGATGAAATGCTCGCGCGAATTGCCGCCGAGCTGGAGCGTGGCCTCACCTACGACCACATCGGCATCGGCGTGCTGGACTACGCGGACAAGGAGATCGTGATCCAGGCCGAGGCTGGCACGCGGCGCCAGGCGCTGAACCGGCGAATCCCGCTGGGAGACGGTCTGGTTGGACGTGTCGCGCGCGCCGGCGAGATGATGGTTGTCCCCAACTTTGTTTCGAATGCCGGTGCGGGCGCTCCGGTGCTGGAGGATTCGGCTTCGGGCGCGGCGTTGCCGATCTACTACTCCGACCATCTTCACGGCGTACTGTATGTGGAGACTTCGCAGCCGCACACGTTTCCCAACGAGGAGTTGCAGATTCTTTCTACGCTGGCCGACCTGATTTCCGGCGCGCTGCATAATGCACTGACTTTCCAGCGCGCTCAGGAACAGGCGATCACTGACGGGCTGACGGGCGTGAAGACGCACCGCTTCTTCATGGAGACACTCTCCTCGGAATGGAAGCGCGCGACGCGCGCGGGGCGGCCGTTCTCCGTGGTGCTGATTGATCTTGACCGCTTCAAGTTCGTCAACGACTTTTACGGCCACCTCGAGGGCGATCTGGTGCTCCAGCGCATCAGCCAGATTCTGGAGCAGACCTGCCGACGCTCGGATGTGGTGGCGCGCTACGGCGGCGATGAATTCGTGATCCTGATGCCGGAGACGAACGTCGAGCAGGCCCGGCAACTGGCGAGCAAGTTGCGCTCGTGCATCTGTTCCGACCCCTTGCTGCACGACAAGAACATCACCGGCAGCTTCGGCATCGCCAGCTTCCCGGTGCACGGCTCGACGCCGCAAGAACTGATTCAGGTTGCGGACGCTTCGATGTACGTCTCAAAACATCAAGGCGGCAATGCGGTTTCGTCGGCCGAGCATCTCGATCCCACGGAGTCAAAGCGCTGGAAACGCGATGTACTCGAAGGCTATCTGAACGTCACGCTCAAGCAGCCGCTGAACACGGGGCCGGATACGCTCGAGGATATCTGCCAGCGCCTGGAGCAGTTCACGCGCTCGGTTGCGGACACGGAGACCGCTTCGCCGCAAACCGGCGCGGAGGGCGCGCGGATGCCGCCGCCGGCGGTGAGCGAAACGCTCACGTCGGTGGTAACCGCGCTCGATTCGAAAGATCCTTGCACCGAGGGGCATTCCCAGAAAGTCTCATCCTACGCCGCGATCCTTGCGGAAGCCGCGGGAATGAGCGAAGCGGAAATCGAAGAAGTTCGTCTCGCGGGCTTGCTGCACGACATCGGCAAGGTGGGAATTCCAGAGGCCGTGATTCTGAAGAGCGGTCCGCTCGACCCCACGGAATGGGACCTGATGCAGCAGCACGTGCGGCACGGCGCGCGACTCTTGCAGCCGTTTCCCGAAATTGCCGCGATCCGCGAGATGGTGGAGCACCATCACGAGTTCTTCGACGGTTCGGGCTACCCAGACGGCCTCGCCGGAGAGGCCATTCCGCTCGGCGCGCGAATCATCGCGCTCGCCGACGCTTATGACACGATCACCTCGGAACGGAGCTACCAACGCGCACGCTCGCCGGAGGAAGCCTTCACGGTACTCGAGCGCTGCAGCGGCGCGCAGTTCGACCCGCGATTGGTGGAGCTCTTTGTAGAGGCTCTGCGGCGGCGTTCCCAACCCCTGATAGACGTTACCCCGGCTGCTGTTCCCGTCGCGACCACAGCATCCTGACGCGCCTTGCATCCACATCCCTTCCCTGAATATGGATAGGTTTGCTAGGCTGAGTTGTGTCTGCACAGGAGGAAGCTATGCAAGTGGCGCGCGTGCGTTGGGTGGGAGCGGAGCAATTTCTCGCGCTGGCTCCTTCGGGCCACGCCATACCTCTCGATTGCGACCGCCAGTCCAATAGCGCGCCGGGTCCCATGGAACTGCTCCTCGTCGCACTGGGCACCTGCACGGCGGTGGACGTGGTCTCCATCCTGAAGAAGAAACGGCAGAAGCTCGACTCACTCGATATTGAAGTGAGCGGCGAGCGAGCGAAAGAGCCGCCGACGGTGTGGACCAAGCTCGAACTGATTTATCGGCTGCGAGGACAGCTTGACGACAAAGCCGTGCGCGACGCGATCACTCTGAGCCAGGAGAAATACTGCTCGGTGGCCGCAATGCTGAGGAAGGCTGCGCCGGTGACCTTCCGGTATGAGATTCAGCCCGCCTGATTGCCAATCGTGGAAGTGACGGCGGCTTCAGATGTGACGGCCGGAAGCTTTTGCGCCCGCCAGGCGTCGAACCCTCCGAGGACATTCACCACTTTTTCGAAGCCGGCGCGCTGGAGCAGGCTGGCGGCGATGCCGCTGCGGTAGCCGCTCTTGCAGTGCACCGCCAGGGGTTGCGCGGGATCGAAATCACGGAACAAATTCTGAGCTGCTTTGCCATCTCGCACCATGAGCGCGGCGAGTTGCGTGAGCGGCAAGAGTTGCGCCTGTGCGATGTGGCCGGCGTCCCATTCGGCTTGGCGGCGCACATCCAGTACCTGAATGTGCTCGCCTCGCTTCAGCTCCGCCTGGAGTTCACCGGCGCTGATCTGCGCCACTTGCTGGATAAGGCGTCCGCTGCGCTGCCATGCCTCGATGCCGCCCTTGAGATAGCCTTGGACACGCTCGATGCCTACTCGTGCGAGGCGCAGCCGCGACTCGTCGAGCCGCTCGGCGTCTTCAGCCAGCAGCACAATCGGCCGGTCGAGCCCGATCAGCGTGCCCGCCCACGAGGCATACTCCCCGCTCAGAGCAATGTGCAGCGAGCCAGGAACGTGAGCCGCGGCGAAGTCCGTCCATGGCCGGGTGTCGAGCAGCACAGCCGGCGCGTTCGGGGCGCAAGCAAAGCTTTCGGCTTGTTCCGGGGTTAGCGCCTCGAGTGGAGGCAAATCCTCGATGGCTTCCGCACCCGCCCGATTGATTTCAGCATCGCGGCTGAAATAGCCCGGGCGCTCGGGCAAATCGGCGGTAAGCATGTGCACGAACGCCTCACGGCTCATGGGCTGCAATGCGTAGTTGAATTGCCGCTCCTTGCCAATTGTGGAGCTGCGCTCGCTGCTAATGTTGCGCCCGCACAGCGAACCGGCGCCGTGCGCGGGAAACACCTGCACATCGTCCGGCAGACGAAGCAGCTTACTGTGCAGACTGTCGTAAAACATGCCGGCGAGTTGCTGCGGCGTAAACTCAGGAGAAAGATCGGGCCTGCCGACGTCGCCGATGAAAAGAGTGTCGCCGGTGAAGACTCCCCATGGGCGATCGCTCTTTTCCGAATCGGTCGCCACGATGCACATGCCCTCCGGCGTGTGGCCGGGTGTGGCGAGAAAATTGAGCGCGCAATGCCCCAGCTGGATTTCCTCCCGATCGCGCATGGCGCGGTGGGGAAATTTGGCGTGGGCGGCTTCGCTGATGCAAATTGTGGCGCCGGTGCGCTCGGCCAATTCGCGATGGCCGGAGACGAAGTCGGCGTGAAGGTGCGTCTCTATTACGTAAGCGATCCGCAAGCCGTTGCGGCGTGCCTCTTCCAGGTAGGTCTCGACGTCGCGCTGCGGGTCAATCACGGCGGCGAGCCCGTCCGAGCCAACCATGTAAGAAGCGTGGGCGAGACAGCTTAGATAGAAGGATTGGAAGTACATGGCAAACCTCGCAAGGGCGTGGACTCCGCGAACCTTGCGCTTAAACGGAGTGTAGCACAGCGTGGAGACCGGTTCGGGCCGCGCGTAGAGAGATGTTCCCTTTGTCTCACGCGGTCTTGTTTGCTTTCCGCGGATTCAATAGAATCACCCTTCGCGCAGATTTGTTTTCGCCCAACGGAAAGGCGGTACTTCCGATGCCCCGCAGGATAGCGGCCAAGATCACCGGACTGGCTTGCTACGTGCCTCCACGTGTGGTGACCAACGACGACCTAGCGAAAATCGTGGAGACCTCCGACGAATGGATCCGCTCCCGCACAGGAATTCGCGAGAGGCACGTAGTCGATCCGGGTATGGCCACCTCGCACATGGCCACCGAAGCAGCGCGGCAATTGATCGCCGAGAAGCAACTCGATCCCAAAGAAATTGATCTGATCGTGCTCGCCAGCGTAACGCCGGACATGTTTTTCCCGGCTACTGCGTGCCTGGTGCAGGACCGCATCGGCGCGACCAACGCCTGGGGCTTTGATCTTTCCGCGGCTTGTTCTGGATTTCTTTATGCTCTGACGGTGGGGGCGCAGTTCGTAGGCGCCGGCACGCACAAGAAGGCGCTGGTGATCGGCAGCGACACGATGACTTCCATCCTGAATTACGAAGATCGCGCCACGTGTGTCCTTTTCGGGGACGGCGCGGGCGCTGTCCTGGTCGAGCCCGCCGCTGAAGGCGAAGGGATCCTCGACTTTCATCACGATATTGACGGCTCCGGCGGCTGCCATCTCTACATGCCGGGCGGCGGATCGCTGCACCCTTCGACGCACGAAACCGTCGAGAAGAAAATGCACTACGTCCACCAGGAGGGGCAGCAGGTCTTCAAGTATGCCGTGCGGAGGATGGCTGATGTTGCTTGCCAGCTCATCGAGCGCAATGGATTCACCAGCAATGACGTCGCGGCAGTTGTGCCGCACCAAGCCAACCTGCGAATCATTCGGGCCATGCAGGAGCGGCTCGGCCTTGCCGACTCCAAGGTCATGGTCAACATTGATCGCTTCGGAAATACAACCGCGGGTACGATTCCACTCGGCCTGCGCGACGCCGTCGAGCAGGGCCGCCTGAAGAAAAACGACCTGGCGCTTCTCGTCGCCGTTGGCGCCGGCTACACCACGGGCGGTATTTTGCTTCGCTGGGCTTACTGACGCTGCTTACACCGCGGCAGCAAAGGCCATTTCTTGATCAGCCTGAAAGGATCGGGGAAGGAAACGAGCGGAAGGCGAATTACGGGCACGGACTACGGGCGTCTGGCTTTCTTGCCCCAAACCGCGGACATGGGATCCGCGGCGGTGCGTCAAATCTCCGAAGCGATTGCGATTAGCAGGAACGAATTTCCGCTGCGCAGGCCAAGTTCTGTTCGAGCCTTTGTCCCAGAAGAACCGCGACGTACCGCGAGCAAGTGGACATTTCGGAACTCGCCCACCGCTCTACGGCCGGAACGTGTACCTGAGTCAGCCGGCGGATCCCGCCCATCAGCGAGAAATAAAGCTGAAGAGCGCTAAGGCGATCCGAGTGGCCGTCCAGGCCGGGTGTCAACCGATGCAGGCTGACTAAGGCCCCGAAGTCTTCGGCAGCAGGAGTATCGTTTTCTAAGCCTGCCGCCATACAAACTCGGCTGGGGACAGGCTGGGCGGCTATACCGGCAATCAGCGAACGCCAGTAGTAGACGCCGAACTGCGTCATGGCAATCACGGAGACGATCAGTAGTAAGAAGCTGAACATGTCACCGTCCTCTACTCACAGTTTGCAATTTCCAATTGCGCGCGACAATAGAGCCACGGTACTAGCGAGGCTGCACTTTGTCGCCAAATGGCTCTATCTGCAGTACTTAGATCGTTTGGCAGCTCCGGAAGAGGGGCGATCTGACAGCGATTGCGCTCTCTGGCGGAGTCGACCGTCGCATTGGAATGCTTGCTCACTGTACCGCCTTCTATTATCCGCGTCCGAAATGGGCGGGCAATAGACGGGTGGTACCACGGAGGCTGCAATTCGAAACGGTGTACCAACTGGGGGCAGGCCTTGTGCCGAGCCTTTATTTGCCATAAGCTGCGAACCGCATTGTGACGCTTAGTGTTTTGTTTTCAAGGAGTCTGGCGATGCTTACCGGTCGGGCGTTGAAGGCGCTTCTCGCCGCCACCTTACTTGGCGCGCTGGCTTATGCCTGTTTCATCGTGCGGCCGCCGCTCGCAATGGCCGGCGGCGCTCCTGCGCAGCCGCAGCGCTCTCCAACGGCCTCGGCGGAAGCACAGTTGCGCCGGTTATTGGAGGAACAGCAATCGGCATGGAACCGCGGCGATGTTGACGCCTTTATGCAGGGCTACTGGCGTTCCGAGCAGACCACATTTTCAGGCCCATCGGGCGTGACGCGCGGGTGGGATGCCGTGCTGGCCCGCTACCACCGGAACTATCCTGACCGCGCGGCGATGGGCCATCTCGAGTTCGGCCAACTCGAAATCACGCCGCTTTGCCAGGATGCGGCGCTGATCCTGGGTCACTGGCATCTCGATCGCGCGGACAAGCCCATTGGCGGAGTTTTCACCTTGGTAGCGAGGCGCTTTCCCGAGGGTTGGCGCATTATTCATGACCACACGGACGTGGTTGACACCCCTTCGCACTGAACCGCGGGGACGCGGCGTGGTTCACCGAGAAATTTAAATCGAATGCCTTCTCACCATATATGAAGCGCGGTCTGGCTCCGCTCCTCTTGCTCCTGCTGACCGCGGGAATCTACGTTGGCTGCGCTGCGACCCCTGCGCTAATTGACGAGGCCGACTGCGGTCACGCGATCGCCTCGCGGGAATTGCTGCAAACGGGTGATTGGGCCGTCCTGCACATTAATGGCATCCGCTGGCTGGAAAAGCCGCCGCTGCTTTTCTGGATGGTGGCGGCGAGCTATCGCGTGCTGGGCCAGAGCGCCTTTTCCACCCGCCTTCCCATCGCGATTGTGATGATGCTGCTCGTATTGTTGCTTTACGAATTCGGGCGCCGGTGGTTTGGCGAGCGCGCGGGCTTTTATTCCGGGCTGATCATGGCGACCAGCTTCGGGGTGTTCCTGAATACCCGAGAAATGATCGCGGAGGCGCTGTACACACTCGCTTTCACAATTGTCTTCTATTTATTTCTTCGCGCATGGGAGGGATCGTTACCGATGCGGCCGGCGTGCTGGACCGCCGCCGTCGTCACGGCGCTCGCAGTGCTCGCCCGCGGATTGATCGGCGTCATCTTTCCAGTCGCGGCAATCGTGCTGTTTTTATCGGCGACGGGTGGATGGCGGCGCTGGCGCGAGCTTCCCTGGCTTTCGAGTACGCTGATCTTTCTGGCGGTGGCAGTGCCCTGGCATGTGATCGCGGGCAGCCGCGTGAAGGGGTTTTACTGGTTCTACTTCATCAACGAACATTTTCTGCGGGCAGTAAACAAGCGAACGTCCATGGATTATCAGCCGGTGCCCCGCTTGCTGTGGTGGTCCGAGCACTTGATCTGGTTTTTTCCGTGGAGCATTTTCATTTACTTTGCGTTGCGTGAATTGCCGGCCATGCGGCTGTGGCGCACGCGGGCGGCCGCGCTGGACCGTCCTGCAGCCGCGCCGCTGGTTGGCAACACTGGCGAGCAGCGATATCCGGTCGAGCCGCGTCTGCTGCTGTTTTGCTGGGCGGGATTTATCATGCTCTTTTTCACGATCTCAAGCCGGCTGGAGTACTACAGCTTCGGCGGGTGGCCGGCGATTGCGATCCTGTTGGGAGTTGGCCTGGCCCGCGCGGAGGATGCGGAAAAAGCCATTGGTGTCGCGACTGCAGGGCGTTCTCGCGCTGATCGGCTTGGCCGTGAGCGCGATGTTGGGCGCGCTGCTGTGGATGTCGCGCAACGTGCAAGTGAAAGGTGACATCGCCGGACTGCTCGGATCGAAGCCGCAGGAATATTACCGGTACGAATTTTCGCGCGCCGCCGACCTTACGACGCAGGCGTTTGCGGCGCTGCGAGGCGAAGCGATCGCGACGATGGTTGTGTTTGTTTTGGGATTTGGTGCGGCGTGGCTCCTGCGCCGGCGGCAGCGCGCGCTGGCGGCGACGCTCGTGACGGCTCTGGCGGCCACGGGACTGATTTTCGCGGCGCACAGCGCGATGATTGTCTTCGAGCCGAAGCTTTCTTCGCGTGTGCTGGCCGAGCAAATTGGCGCGTACCTGCAGCCCGGCGATCGCATCCTGCTTTACGGAGATTTCTACGGCGGCTGCACCGTAAGCTTCTACACGCGCCAGAAACTTTGGATCTGGAATGGCCGCTACTACGGTCTCGCGTTCGGATCGAATTATCCCGACGCACCCCAGATTTTCCTGGACGACCAGCAGTTCCCGGCGTTCTGGCAGGTGCCCGAACGCGTTTTTCTGGTTGTCCCGGAGAATCATCAGGAAGAGGCTCTCGAACGTTTGCCGCCCAATTCGACCTATGTTTTCGCGCAGAGCGGCGGGAAGACCGTGTACGTCAATCACTCCGTAGAGCCGAACGAACCGACCATTGCGGAACTGCAGAAGCGGTAGGCGCGCCAGCACGTAGCTGCACGAAGGCTAGGCCGTGAGTAAAAAGCCCCTCCTTAACGAAGCCGGGCAAGCTACAAGGGCCGAGACAAGACGGATTTAGAATTCGTTTTTGTAGATTACGCCGTCCTTCATTACGAAATTGATGTGCTGAAGGATCTTTACGTCGGCGAGGGGGTCGCCGCTGACGGCCACGATGTCGGCAAACTTGCCGGATTCGATGGAGCCGATGCGGTCGCTCCAGCCCAGCAAGTCGGCGGCGTTGACAGTGCCTGCCTGTAGCGCCTGCACGGGCGTCAAGCCGAGCTCCACCATGGACCAGAACTCGCCTCCGTTCAATCCGTGCGGATAGACGCCCGCGTCGGTACCGAGCGCTACCTTTACGCCCTCGCGAAATGCCCTGGCCATGTTTTGCTTGGCGGCCGGGATGATGATCGCGGCCTTCTCCACCACATACGGCGGCATATTCAGACTCTTTACGTTATCCGCGAACCAGTAGAGCGGGAAAGTGGTCGGCACGAGATAGGTGCCGTGCTGCTTCATCAACTGGATGCCTTCCTCGTCGAGAAAAATCCCGTGCTCGATGGAATCCACGCCAGCGCGGACCGCATCCTTGATGGAAATCGCCGCGTGGGCGTGGACTGCAACCTTACGGCCAAGACGATGCGATTCAGCGACGATGGCCTGCATCTCCTCCGGGCTGTACGCTTCGTTCATCGGATTATCGCCCTTCGAAAAAACGCCGCCGCTCGCCGCAAACTTGATCACGTCCGCGCCATATTTCACGTTTTGGCGGACCATTGCCATGACGGCCGGAACGCCGTCCGCCACGCCATCGGCCGAAATGTGAAAGGAAAAGGGAAACAAGTTATCGTCACCGTGGCCGCCGGTGATGCTAATGATCGGACCCGAAACCTGCATGCGCGGCCCGATGACGTCGCCATCGTCAATGGCGTCACGCAACGCAACGTCGGCAAAACCTTCCGCGCCCAGGTTGCGGACCGTCGTGAAACCCGCCATCAAGGTGAGGCGCGCGTTTTTCGCACCGGCCAGGGCTTGCCGCGGTACGGGCACAATGGCCCCGGCTCCATGCCCGGACGACGACGCCAAGTGTGTGTGGGAATCAATGAAGCCAGGGAGCACCGTCGCTTTACGCAGATCAATTTCCTGCGCGCCGGCAGGCACCTGCAGATTCTGGCCGACCTGTGCGATCCTGTTGCCGCGGATGAGGATGTCCTGACTTGGCAGCATTTTACCGGCCTTCGCATCAAAAAGGCGACCCGCGTGAATGATGGTGACACTTGCATCTGCATTCTGCTGGCCTTGCACGCAGCCGGGAGCCGCCACGATCGAGAAAAGCGCCAATAGCGCGAGCGACGTCAGCCGCTGAACGAGAGAAATCCTCTTCATCACAGATTCCTTTCCAAAATAAGCCGCAATTTGTGAATCTGCTGTCTGGCGGAAGCCGCCGAAAATCGCAACTATCCCAATGGCGGCACCACTACTACCAGCATTCGTTTTAGAAGACAAGGCTCCTGCTGATCAGCACCGTGCTTACAAAATGTCTATCAGCGGTATACCCGCACCATCTAGTGAGCGACAGTGGCTGCTGGCGGACAGTGGAATTCGAAGAACGCGGATACGCCACGGCAAGTCGCCGAATTCGGGAAAGAAACGCGCTTTCAGTTGCGCCGCGGGGTCGGGAAGGATCAGTTGCTCGTTTTCACGCTCGCAATGCGCCCGCAGCCATTGCTCGGCATCCCATGCCGGGCCTGCGTGCTGAGGTCCGGGTGCGCCGCGCACGAAATAGACGTACGGCTCGAGCGGGTGCCCTTTTTCGATCCACTCGCCCGCTTCGAAAACTCCCGGGTAGGTGACGGTATCCGGCAGTACGCCGGCGAAACGCCAATCGCCGGGCAGCTCCGGAACATGCAGCGCATAGGTAAGGTAGAAGAAGAAGGATGGATTATTGCCAATGACGAGCTGTCCAAAGCGCGCGCGTGTGGCTGCCTCATCGGCAACCTGCCTCCACGGCTCGATCAGGCGCGGTGCGGCGTAATAGGTCCGTTCAATGATACCCAGCCAGCCGACGAACAAGATTCCCGCAAGCGATGCCATCAGCAGCCTGCGCGGAATTCCACGACGCATTGCCGCCAGCGTGACGCCCACCGCCAATAGCAGCCAGGCGGAAACACCGAGCAGGCGCCGCGCGTTGATGATGCCGGCAGCCGCCAGCAGCGCGAACAATACGAGCGCATAAAACCAGAATTGTCGCGTAAGCCGCGGTGCGTGGCGTGACACGATCGCGACGCAGCACGCGACGCACAGCGCGGCGGGGATGCCCAGTTTCCAGAACCATGGCGCGACGGATTCGCTGACGAACGCCGTGTAAAAATCGAATACCCCATTCAATACCGTGGCGAGTGGCGAATGTCCGAAGTGAGGGATTTCTTTGATCGCGCCGAGAAACGCTCGCCACAGAGGAACATAAGCGGCGGCAAGAATGAGAGCTGTAGCGGAGAATGGGCCAGCGACGCGCCGCAGATTGCCTCGTTCACGCCGCGCGTAATCGAAGGAGAGGCAGGCGACCACAGCCCAGCCAAAATAACTCGTCCAGACGAGCGCGATGGCCACCAGAAGAGCCAAGCACCAACGGCCTATTCCGGGCTGCTCGACAAACCAAAGGTACACCAACGTCAATCCGGCAATCAGCAGGAAGCAAAGCGGCGAGTCCGTTGCCATGCGTCCGTAGTGAAATCCATAGGGCCAAAGCGCGCCGAGCCAAACGACGATTCGCGCAGCATCTTCGCTCCCCAGGCGTTTCGCCGCGCGCGAGAGCAGAAAAAGGCCGGTCAGGTAGAAAAGGATGGAGGGAAGGCGGAGCCAATCAAAGGCGCCGCCGGTCGCTTGCAGCCAGAGATGCAATAAGAAATCGCAGAGTGGGGGATGATCGAAAGGCGCCGGCCCACTCCAGAAAGCGTTCAGGATCTGGCGGATGGGGGTAACCGCGCCGTTGATCACGTTCACTTCATCATCAATGAAGGTGACGCGCGCGTTGGACATGACGAGCATCGCGCCCAGCGCCATCAGAACAAACACCTCGAGCGTCTGGCCGCTGCGGCGGCGTTGGGGCGTCGAGTCTACAGGTTCTTGGATCACACGCACACCGTGCGTCGCGAAGAATGTCGTTGATCGTTCACGGCGGCCAGAATCGTATCTTTGCGTATGGAAAGGGTCAATTGCTTCTGTGATTCGTCCAGAACGAGGGTTCTTTGCGGCGCACGGCAAGCAGGCTAGAATAGCGAGCGCGCAGCCGGACGAAGCCTTTGGCCGAATTTTGATGTTCGTCCGGCTACCAGGGGGCGGAGCGCGGCGGCTGCGCGGAGGCGAGTCTGATGCGTGCGGTGATCACTGGCGGTGCGGGTTTTCTGGGCTCCCATCTGTGTGAGGCGATGCTCGCGCGGGGGTGGGAAGTCCTGTGCGTGGATAACCTTATCACCGGGCAGGAAACGAATATCGCGCACCTGATGAGCCGGCCCGACTTCCGCGATCTTGCGGCATGACGTGTCGCGTTACATTGATGTGCCGGGCCCTGTGGAAGCAGTGCTCCACTTCGCGTCACCCGCCAGTCCGGTGGACTATTTGAAATTTCCGATTCCCACTCTGAAGGTGGGAGCGCTGGGTACGCACAACGCCCTCGGCCTGGCCCTCGCCAAGAAAGCGAAATTCCTTCTGGCCTCGACGTCCGAATGCTACGGCGACCCCGAAGTCAGCCCGCAGCCGGAAACCTATTGGGGCCACGTGAATCCGATCGGTCCGCGCGGGGTCTATGACGAAGCCAAGCGTTTCGCCGAGGCGATGACCATGGCGTACCACCGTTCGCATGGTTTGGATACTCGCATCGTGCGCATCTTTAATACCTATGGTCCGCGCATGCGCTTAAACGATGGCCGCGCGCTGCCGAATTTTGTCTATCAAGCGCTGACGGGGCAGCCCATCACGGTTTATGGCGAAGGCAAACAGACGCGCAGCTTTTGTTACGTCTCCGATCTGATCGAAGGAATCTGCCGATTGCTGGAATCGGAAGAGCACTTGCCCACGAACATCGGCAATCCGCAGGAAATCACGATCCTGGAATTTGCGGAGCGTATTCGAACACTTACCGGCGTGAGCGTGCCGATCGTCTTCAATCCGCTGCCGCAGGACGATCCCAAGCAGCGCTGCCCGGACATTTCGAAAGCGAAGCGCGTGCTGAAATGGGAACCCAAGGTAGGTTTGGAAGAAGGGCTGCGATTGACGCTGGCGCATTTCCGCGAGCAGGTCGCGGCGGTCTCGTAGCCGCTCGAGATTTCGAACGAGCTGGATCTTAGCAAGAAAACTTCAGCGGTGTGCAACTTCTGCGGTGACTTCCGGGCGTCCGAACGAATGGTATTCGAAGCCCAGTTCGCCCATCGTCGCGGGGTCAAGCAGGTTGCGGCCGTCCAGGACCAGCGGGCGCAGCATCAATTGGCGTACACGCTTCCAATCGAGGCTCGCGGAACTCCGGCCATTCGGTGAGAATCAGCACCGCCTCAGCCTCCTTCACCACTTCGTAGGGATCGCGGGAGTACTGAATATTCGGAAATCGTGCCCGCGCGCGCTCCATGGCTTGCGGATCGCAAGCGCGAAGCCGCGCGCCTTCCTTGCTGAGCTTGCCGATCACTTCCATGGCGGGCGAAAAGCGGATGTCATCGGTATTCGCTTTGAACGCCAATCCCAGAACACCAATCTGCTTGTCCTTGACGATCCACAGCGCGCGGCGAACCCTTTCGACAAAGGCATCAATGCGGCGCTTGTTCACAAGCTCGACTTCGCGAAGCAGTGAGAAGTCCACATTTGCGCGCTCGGCCAGCCGGATGAAGGCCTGCACGTCCTTGGGCAGGCAGAATCCGCCGAAGCCCAGCCCCGCGCGGAGGAACTGCGGGCCGATCCGCGGGTCCATGCCCATGGCGTGTGTTACTTCCTCGACGTTGGCGCCCAGGCGCTCACACAAATCGGCGATCAGATTCGCGTAAGAGATCTTCATCGCCAGAAACGAGTTCGATGCATGCTTGATCAGTTCCGCGCTATTGATCGTGGTGACCACGAGCTTGGGAGCGGGACGAGGCGGGCACGCTCCGTCATGCACCGGGCAATTCACACTGCCATCCAGAATGGGCCGGTATATCTCGCGGAGCTGCTGCTCGGCATCAGCGTCCTCTACGCCGAGCACGATCCGGTCCGGGTGCAGGAAATCTTCCACGGCCGTGCCTTCGCGCAGAAACTCGGGATTTGACGCGACGCTGAATTTCACTCCGTGCGTGCGGCCATAGACTTCGAGCGCCCGCTTCACCTGTTTGCCCGTTTGCACCGGCACCGTGCTCTTTTCGATCACCAGCTTCGGCGAACGCGCCTCCAGGGCGATGATGCGCGCAACATTTTCAATGGCGCTCAGATCGGCGTCGCCATCCTCGAGCGGCGGGGTACCGACGCAAATGAAAATGGCATCGCCGGCGCGAACGGCTTCCGCGACGTCGGTGGTGAAGGCAAGGCGCCCGGCTTCACGCGCGGCGCGGATGACCTTATCCAGACCCTCTTCATAAATGGGGATGTGGCCGGCGTTTAGCGCGTCAATCTTCGACGCGTCATTGTCGGTACAGAGGACGTGATGCCCAATTGCCGACAAACAGGCGCCGGAGACAAGCCCCACATAACCGCAGCCAATTACGGATATCCGCACGTTCTACCGCCTCCCACTGCTCGCAATTATAGGGGCGTTCATCATGCCATCAAGAACTCGTCAAGGTGCCTGCGTATTAAAGGGTATTGCCGCGCTGCGCCTCACCTGTGTTTCGCCGCGTCAACGGGCCGCCCATCAGCAGACCGCGCAAACCGGCGAGGAGAAGGCGAGGCTGCGTGCGGCAGATGCTCCAGAGCACGCGCCCGGCTTCGTCGCGGGTATGAGCGCTCAAGGACCGGCGCGCTCGCTCGTTCAGCAAATCCACCAAGCGGCTGTAGTCGGCTTGCTGGAAGTGATGCAAGCCGCGCCGGATGAGCAAATGCAGGTTCAGCTCACGGCGCAGTTGCTTCAAAATCCGGCTACGCCCGCCATTGAGGATGGATTCCGCTACGCCCGCAGCTCCGCGCAAGCCGGTGACGATGCCTCCCACGGTGGTCACCTTCACCTGGCCGGCGGCGTCGCCCACGAGATACACGTTGCCTTGTCCGACGGGCCGCTCGACGGGTATCCAATGTTTGTAGACCGGAATGCGCGCACCCTGATAGCGGATCGGCTCAAACTGTTTCTTCTCGAGGAATCGCTCAAGCGCCAGCCGAGTTGCCACTCCATCTTCACCAATTAGACCAAGTGCACCGTGCGTCGCCGATTCGGGGATCAGCCAATAGAAATAGGGGGTGTCGTCCGGAATAAACCACACGCGCACGGTGCCCGCGGGATAATCCGGCGGTAAACGCACGATCGCTTGCACCAACGGCACGGTCGGCTGCCTGGGCCAGCCTGCCGATTCAGCCACCTTGCTTGCCGCTCCGTCCGCTCCCACGACGGAGCCGGTTTCGTGCTCTTCGATGGCGCCCCCTGCACAGCGTTCGGCGAACACGCGAATACCGTTTCTCGCTGGCTCCAGCTTGATGAAGCGACGCCCGAAGTGGAATCGCGCGCCTGCCCGCTGTGCCTGCTTCGCCAAACTGCGGATCAAAGCGGAACGCTCGATAATGAGATCAGGCTTTGTGAGTTCGATATTTGCGGCGCGACCGTCGGTGAATAGCTCAAAACGCGAGATCTGATTGACGATGGCAGGCTCGCCGGCAGCGCCCAAAAGATCTCGCATGCGGCTCGTTACAATCAACGTTCGGGCCAGCGGATTCAGTTCTTCCGCGCGCTCGAGAACGTCTACACGCGCGCCAGCCCGGGCCAGGAGGCCAGCCGTGTACAGACCGGCGGCCGAGCCCCCGACGACCGTGACCCGCTTTGGCGTGGCGTGTGGCAGAGGTTCCCCTTCTCGGCATCTGTAGCTGCGGTCTAGGTCAGCTTCACGCAACCGTGCAAGGCGACGGTAGACCTACCGTCCTTGCGACCCGCTGGCGACTGTTTGATGACCCATCGCCAGCATTGATGCCAAACACGCTCGTGGCGCGATGGTTCTAAGAGGGACTGCCACAGTATATCGAAACCTTGGGAAATGAGCTAAACGACAGGACGCTGCGTGCAAGAGGGCGGGCAAGGGTCAACTGACGTGTGTCTTGAACACGCGCAACGCATCGCTAGTGTTCCAACGCCTTTTTCTGCTGCCGCTCGTAAGGCACCCGCTCGAGCAAAGCGATCGCCACAAGCGAAGCCAGGGATACGATTACGGTGACGATATAAACGCTTGCCAGGGACCATCTGCCAATCAGCAGCGCGATCAGGCCAAAAAAACCTCCCACAGCGTAGAGGCACAACACTGCGCCGCGTTGCCCCAAGCCACAATTCGAGAGCCGGTGCGCCGTGTGATCCTTGCCGGGTGTGGCGAAAGGCACCAAGCCGCGGCGGGAGCGAGATAGGATCACGAGCGTCGTGTCAAATATGGGCACGGCCAGGATCAACAGGGGCAGCATCCAACTGATGCGATGGTGTATAGCGGCCGGACGCAGCTTCACGCTCAGCGTCGCCATCAGAAAACCCAACAGCATCGCCCCCGCGTCGCCCATAAAAATCTTGGCCGGCTTGAAATTCCACAACAAGAAACCGAGCGCCGCTCCCATCACCGCCGCACCGAGCGTGGTCACCAGTGACTGTCCGCTTCTATAGGCATAAATGGCAAAAACGAATGCGGCGATAGCGGCGACACCTGCGCACAGACCATCCATATGATCGAAGATGCTGAAGGACGCAGTGATTGCGACAACCCAGAAGATCGTGAGCGCGGAATCCGCCATCAACGAGTAGGGGCCTGGGCGGAAGGTCTCAAAGAATTCAGACCGGACGCCCGAGGCGAGCAAAATCAGCGCCGCCGCAGGCATGCCGACAAAAAGCTTCACTTGATGGTGGAGCATCCCGCTATCATCCAGCACGCCCACGACACAGATGAGGGTCGCGCCGAGAAAAATACCCACCATCTGCGAGCGCGCGGAAGGTTCCATCGCAACCAGAACAGCGAGCACCACACCGCAGTAAATCGCCAGACCTCCCAATAGCGGCATCGGCGCCGCATGAACCTTGCGCGGGCCTGGATGATCCACCAACCCGACACGCAGGGCCAACTCCCTTACCGGCATTGTGAGAAACGAAGAAGCTGCCAGCGCGATGGCGAAAGCCATGAAGCCCGAAGTCATTGGAGCGTCCTTCCCGCCTGAGCGTCTACCGTTCGGTAAGCTGATAGTCGAAGATCTTTGCGACCTGATCGCGGTCTTTTGTGGAGAAATACCAGTCAATGGTTCGCTTCAAACCTTCGCGAAAGGGCACCTTCGGCTCCCAGCCGAGGAGCTTCTTGGCCAGCGCGTTATCGGCCACGCGATTCAGCGGGCCGGTGGGCATATCTGGACGCAACTTGATCTGAGGCTTGTGGCCGGTGAACTCGCACACCATTTGCACCGCATCCGAGACGCGCACGCGTTCCATCGTGCCAAGATTTACAGCGGTGCCATCGTCTATTTTTTCGCCGGCGAGCACCGTGCCGTCGGCGATGTCGTCAATGTAAGTCCAATTGCGAATCTGCGTGCCGTCTCCCCAAACCTCGAAAGGATCCTGGCGCAGAAAGGCGCGCGCAATCATGGCGATCACGGCGTGGTTCTCAACGCCCCGTGGTCCGTAAACCGTGAAATAGCGGCATGACGCCGCCTGCAATCCGTGCTCGCGGACATAGGCTTTGAGCGTAAACTCGGCCATCAGCTTCGCCCAGCCGTACATGTTGTCGGCATCGTTCGGGCCCTTGGTCAGGTCCTCCGAGAGGTAAACCTCTTCGTTGGGGTCGGCTTGAAGGAAATTCGGATAGACGCAGCCCGACGACGCGAAAACGACCTTGCGGACCTTTGCCTTCAGCGCCTCCGCAAATACCAGGCCATCGAGAAAGAAATTGGAAGCCGGTCCAGCCTGATGCAAGTCCACATAGCCGCGTCCGCCGTGGTCCGCGGCGAGATGGAAGATGGTGTCCACGCCTTGAACCGCCAAGCGGGTCACACCCGGTTCGCGCAGGTCGGCCTGCAGAAAATCCACGGTACCGTTGGCCAAGTGGCCGCGGATGTTATCGAGCCTTCCGCTAGTCAAGTCGTCCACGATTCGTACGCGGGCGCCGCGCTTGACGAGCCGGTCCGCGATGCTTGATCCGATAAACGACGCGCCGCCGGTGATCAGTACCGGACGCCCATGCCAATATCCGCCGCCGTTCTGATTCATTCGCTCATGACCTCTTCAACTGTATTTACGAAGTGGGTAAGTTGTATATCTATATCATAATTGGGGGCAACTGCAAGCGCCCGGCGGCCCATTTCCGCGATCCGCTCAGGCTGGGCCGCCAGCTCCTGGATTGCCTCAGCCACGCCATCTGGATCGCTAGGATCCGCCACGACACCGCATCCGGCTTCCGTGATAATCCTTGCCACGTCGGTGGTACTCGGCGCTACCGCCAGCACGGGCTTCCCCGCCGCCAGAATTCCGTACAATTTGCTGGGGACAATCACGCCTTCGAGCCCCTGTTTAACGGTCACGATATGAATATCCCCTGCTGAAAGCACGTACGGGATTTCACTTGCCGGCCGAAACGGCAGGAAACGCACTGCCTGCGTCCCGCGAGCGGCTGCCATCAACCGCTCTTTCTGGGCGCCGTCACCCACGAATATGATGCCGGAAGCCGTGTTTTCGAGTCTCTTCGCAGCAGCCAGCAGCGTGTCCCAGGCGCCGTAGAAACCGAGGTTTCCGGCATGCAATGCGACGAAGCGAAAGCCATTTCGAATTTCCCGGCTGATCGGATTGTTGGCAGCAGGTGTTTGGGATGGCCTGCGGACGCCATCGCGAACCACGATAACCCGAGCAGGATCAACGCCTTTTGCGACAATCCGGTCCCGCATGTCGTCCCCGAGTACGATCACCCTCGCCGCTTGGCGCAACGCCCAGCGGTGCATTTGCTCCCAGCGGCGAACGGCGAAGCTCGGCCGCACGATGTCGCCGCCGACGGCCATATCGGGATACATGTCGCGGATGTTGTAGACGCAGGGGCGGCCCGTCAGTTTCGAAACCGCCGCGCCGACAATGCCGCAAAACGGCGGATCGGTCATGCAAAGCACGAGATCGGCACGGATCGTCAGCGCTCGCAGGGCTGCCAGCACGGAATAGCTCAAATAGTTGCTCACACGGCGCCGCATCTGAAACCGTGGGTAAGCCGTCGAGCCGACACGCTCGATCGAGAGATTGTTGTGCCGTTCCCGCCGCAGGGGGCGCCAGGGGTAAACCTCCGTGGGGTCATAGCAAGGCCGGCCCGCGATGACGGTTACGCGGTGGCGCGCCGAGAGCGCGGAGACGACTACAGCCGCCATTTTCGCGGTGGCGGAAGTGTCCGGCGGATAGTATTCGTTCAGCAGCAGGATGTGCACGTTCGAATTGGTTCCGTGGCCAACGAGCTGTTACGTGAGCAAGCGTGCACCGGGAAGCTACGCCACGCGCTATACCGGAGAAATCGTTTCCTTCTTTTTCACAATTGTATTGCCCAAGACGAGCACGTCCATTCTCGTCCGGCGAAAACAATCAATGGCTTCTTCGGGCCGGCAAACGATTGGCTCGTTGTCATTGAATGACGTATTGAGAAGCACCGGCACGCCCGTCAAGTCGCCGAATTCGCGAATCAGTCTCCAGTAACGTGGATTTGCCGCGCGGCTCACTGTTTGCAAGCGTCCCGTCCCGTCCACGTGGGTTGGCGCGGGGATGGCTTCGCGCTTCTCGGGGCGAACGGAATATGCAAACGTCATGAATGGCGAAGGCTTGCTGCACGTGAAGAAGTCGCCGGTGGCTTCCTCGAGAATGGAAGGAGCAAAGGGGCGAAACATCTCGCGGTGCTTGATGCGGCTGTTCAGAATATCTTTCATTTCGGCGCGGCGTGGATCCACGACGATGCTGCGGTTGCCCAGGGCGCGAGGTCCCCACTCGGCGCGTCCCTGATACCAGCCCACGATGTTGCCTTCGGAAATCAGGCGCGCGGTTTCCTTCGCCACCTGCTCTTCATCGAGCGATCGAACATCGTAATCAGATGCGGACGCGCCAGAGCCGTTCAGCGCCCCTCGCATTTGTTCCTCGGAATAGCCGGGGCCCCAGTAAGCGTGCTCCATCACGAATTTGCGCGGCCGTCCGAGAATCTGATGCTCTACGTGGAATGCAGCGCCCACCGCCAGCCCGGCATCACCCGCGGCCGGCTGAACAAAGACGCTTTCGAATGGCGTCTCGCTGAAAATCTTGCCGTTGGCGACGCAGTTGAAAGCCACGCCGCCCGCAAGGCAGACGGATTTCTGTTTGGTGCGGGCATGCAGCTTCCGCAACATTTCGAAAAACACCTCTTCAAGGCGAGCCTGCATCGTTGCGGCGATGTTGTGATGGCGCGGGGAGAGCGTCTCGGCGGCCGGCCGCGTGGGACCCATGCGCTGCTCGAGGTACTCGGAGAACATCCGACCGAGCACGGGCGTCTTGTCCGCTTCCGGCCAGCTCATCTCGGGTCCCGTGCGATGGTGCCTAAAGTAATCCAGACCAAGCCGGAAGCCGGGGCCTCCGTTGGTCGTCACGATGCGGCGGAACTCATCGAGAAATTCCGGCTGGCCGTAGGCAGCCAAGCCCATGACTTTGTATTCGTCGCCAAATTTCCAGAAGCCGAGGTATTGCGTTAGCGCGGTGTAATACATGCCGAGCGAATGCGGGAACGCAATCGAGCCGAGCACACGGAGCCGTGTTCCTTCGCCGCTGGCCCACATGGTGCTGGCGAAATCGCCCAACCCGTCGGCCGAAAGCGCAGCCGCATTTTCATAAGGCGACACAAAGAATGTGCTGGCGAGGTGCGCCTGGTGGTGCTCCACGCGATGGAATTTGGCGACAATGCTCTTCGGATCAATCTCGAACGTCTCGCCCAGCGCTTCCGGAATGCCTACAAAGCGCGCCAACACTTTCGCGCGCTCGCGGACGAAGCTGGGCATGCGCACCGCGTAAAACAGCTTTGTACCCAATCTGGCCCAGGGGTTCCGCGGGATCGCGATGTGATCTACTTCCGAGAGTTTGAGGCCTGCCGAATCGAGGCAATAGCGGATCGCGGCCGCTGGAAATCCCGCCGCATATTTCACGCGGTTGAAGCGTTCCTCCTCCACTGCGGCGACGAGTTGGCCGTCACAGACAATGGCCGCGGAAGAGTTTCCGTGATACGCGTTGATTCCCAGGATGTTCATTGCGTGTTTGCTTCCGAAACGATGCGCATCGCGATGCCGAGTTGCTAGGCCCGGCGGAGCGGAATTGACTCCGTATTGAAAGTCTGTGCTCCCATCTCGCCGTCCAGGTGGCGCCGGCACCACTCATTCAGGACGTAGAGGCTCCAGGGGCGTGACCAGTTCGTTTGATTAGATTCAAACGCCGCCCAGACGGCGCGTACCGTTTCCCCGTCCAGGTGCGCATCCAGGGCCGGTGACAGCTCAGAGATCCCCGCGCCTACGCGCGGCGCCAAAGGCCCGCGCAGCCAATGCTCCCAGGGAAACGTGAAGGTGCGCTTGCGCTGGCCAATCACCTCTGGCGGCAACAGATCGTGCAACGCTTCCACAAGAAGCGCCTTGTTCACGCCGCGCCTCTGCTTGGCTTTGGCCGGAAGCCGTGAAACGCATTCCACGAGCAAATGATCGAGCAACGGCACGCGAACTTCGAGCGAATGTGCCATGCTGACCGCATCCGTGTCGCGAAGCAGCGTCTGTGCCATGTACGACCGCGCTTCGAGGCAAGAGACGCCGGCGAATGAGTCCAATTCCATCGCCTGCCGCGCCGAATCGTCAAGCCATTGCCGCCAGGGCGTGGCGGACTGCAGATCGCACAGCCCCCCGCGCAAGTGGCTGGTTTGTCCAGGCGTGAAAAGCGCGCGTGTAAAGAAGTAGGGATGCGGCAACGAGCCGGCGTCGCGCCAGAGCGCGGCAATCTTCCGCTGCGCATCGCCTTCCCGCGCGCCCGCGCGTGCGACGGCGCCGGCCGTCCTGGAGCGCAGCGCTCGCGGGAGAGATCGCGCGGCATAGGCGAGCCGAACCGCACGCGGCACGGATGCGAACGTTGCGTACCCGCCAAAAATCTCGTCACCGCCTAACCCAGAAAGCGCTACTTTGAGACCCACACGTTTCGCCGCCAAGGACACGAAATACGTGTTGATGCCGTCCATCGTGGGCTGATCGAGAGCACCTACCGCGTCATCGAGTTGCTCGATCATTTCTTCTCCGCGTAGGAGCAGCTCCTGGTGCTCGGTTCCGAAGCGCCGCGCGATCTCGCGGGCAAGCTCCGCTTCGCTGAAGTCCTGTTCGCTGAAAACCACCGTAAACGTGTGCAGACCCCGCTGCGCGCGGCTGGCGAGGGCGACGATGGCCGTCGAATCAAGCCCGCTGCTCAGGAAAACGCCGAGCGGAACATCCGAGAGAAGATGGCAGCTCACCGCTTCTTCCAGAAGCGTCCTTACTACCGGGGCAGCGGTTTGAAGCGTCATCTTGGATGAGCTGGCGTTTTCTCGCGCCGCTTCGCCAAAAGTCCAATACGCACGCGGCTTGATGTCCTGCACTGGAGCCGCGGCGGGACAGAGGGCGTAATGGCCGGGAGGAAGAGAATAGACGCCTTCTACCAGCGTCATTGGTTCGCTGACGGAGCCGAGCAGCAAATAGGAATCGAGCGCCTGAGGTGAAAGACGGCGCGGCACGAATCCCGATGCGAGAAGGGCGCGAACCTCGGAGGCGAAGAGAAGCAAGCCGTCCGCGACGGTGTAGTAAAGCGGCTTGATGCCCAGGCGGTCGCGCGCCAGCAGCAGCTTCGTGCCTCCACTGTGGTCGTCTCGCATGTCGAGCAGCGCGATTGCAAACATGCCGCGGAGGCGTTGAAGAAATTCAAGGCCCCATTCTTCATAAGCGTGGACGATGACTTCCGTATCCGAGCGCGAGCGAAAGGAGTGGCCGCTGCGTTCGAGTTGCTCGCGCAATTCGGGAAAGTTGTAGATCTCCCCGTTGAAAACAACCGCGATATCCTGAGTTTCGTTAAAGACAGGCTGCTGGCCGCCGGCCAGATCAATAATGCTGAGGCGGCGCATACCAATCGCGGCCTGTGGAGCTGCCGGCGGAGCGATAAGTTCGCCCTGCTCGTCCGGACCACGGTGGTGCATAGCGGCGTTCATTCGCCGTATCGCGCGACCTGCCTGCGTTGCGTCTTCGAGTCCAATGCTGCCGCAGATTCCACACATATTGAGACCGAGGCTTCTCCCAGAACGAACACCGCCTGCTGCCGAGGGTTTTGACCGAGCCCGAATTTCAGCGAGTGACCCTAATTCGATGCACTTCGAGAGCCTTTGCGCCGGACGGCACGCTAGCGCGCGACGTTTGTGCGCTCTTTGCGCAGCAAGAAGCAGTGCACGTTTTGCTTAGGATTTGCGTCGTAGGAAACAACTTGCATGCCTTCCGCGACTGCATACTTCTCAATGGTCTGCCGCGGAAGGAAGGCTACTTCAGGCGACGCGAAATAATCGTAAAAGAGATTCTTCGCTCCGTCCCAAGTCACTTTTCCACCGGACTTCAGGCGGTGAGCAAGGTAGTACAAGGGCAACGCGGTGGAATGCACGAGCCATCGCGTCGTAGCGGATCGTACGCTCAGGCGCACGATCCGTCCCGGATACCTGTAAAGAAATTCGTATCGTCCACCAGGGCGGTAAACCGCAAGATAAAAGAGCCCGCCTTGCCTGACTACGCGGCAATTCTCGGCAAATGCCTTCGGCGGGTCGCCGGTGTGGTGCAGCACGCCATCAGAGATCACCAGGTCGGCGATGTCCCCGAGCAATGGCAAGCTCCGGTTATCTCCCACAATTCCGGGCAGCCGATGACGCTGTGTGACCATCGCAATCGCTTGCGCGCTGCAGTCCAGCCCAACGCATCGCAATCCGCGATGCCCAAGATAAGACAGTACCCGGCCAGGACCGCAGCCAACGTCGAGCACCAAGGCGTCCCGTGGCAGAGCATCAATCACTTTCAGCAGAAGCGGCGAGATCACGCGCCTGCGCTCTTCACCGGGGTAGCTTTCGACCCAGTCGAACGGGTGCTCGTCGTAGAACGTCGCTTGTTTAGTGAGGCTCATCGCGCTTACTGAGCACCTGCTCGTAAAGCCTTTCTTGCACCGCCAACAACTCCCGCCAGCTCAATTGCCCTGCAACGGCAGGACATGCCGCCTGAAAGCGGGCGTAGAGCGCGGGATCGCCCAGCAGGCGGCGCAAAGCATCCACGATGGCGGGGACTTCTCGCGGGATCACCAGGCCTACCTGGTCCACCACGAATTCGCTGATGCCACAACGGTCGCTGATGATCACGGGCTTGCAGCAGGCGATAGCCTCGGCGACGCTGTTCGAAAAATTCTCATAGCGCGAGGGCAGCGCAAACACGTCGCAATCCGCGAGCGCAGATTTCTTCTGGTCACCATAGAGCGGGCCGGTAAAGATCGTGCGCGCCTCGACGCCCTCCGCTCGAGCCAATTCGCGCAATTGGCCTACGTAGCCCACTTCGCCCTCGGGTCCGGCCACGACCAGGCGGCCGTGCTGAGGACATGCCTCCGCAAAAGCGGAAATGAGCAGATCCACTCCCTTTCGCGGGATCACCCGGCCCAGAAACAGCACGACGGGCTCGCCCGGCGGAATCGTCCATTCCGCCCGAAAGGAGCCGCGCGCGGGCAAAGCGGCAAATTCATTCAAGTCCACACCGTTATAGCGCAGCGCTACTTGCTTGCGCGGCAACCCATCTTCCAAGAGCTCCTGCTCTTCCTGCTGCGACGTCGCGATCACGCGGGCAGCATGGCGGATCAGGGGCTTGCCGAAGATTTGATGCCATAAGCGCTTCAGTCGGAAGCTGCGGTCAATTGGCCGCACCATTCCAAGGGGCTCAAGTACGTAAGGGATTGCTGCGCGAAACGCGTAATGCCCCACAGCGGGGCCGAGAAGGTCATACAATCCGTAGATGTGAACGAGGTCGTATTCGCGCAGATCTTTTCGGCAGAAATTGAGCAACCCTGCGTTGAGCGTCATCGCCCGGTAGGTCTTCAACGGCCGGAGGTAGATGACGTCTACATCATTCATCACCGTCCGGCGCGCGGCGTAAGGCCGCCCATACCAGGACGTGAGCACGGTGCTGTGGTGGCCGCGTTGCACCAAGCCCTCGGCGATCGCGCGAACTTTCACCGTCGGTCCGCCCCGCTCAAGGAACGGGTGATATGTCTGGGTTACATGGAGGATGCGCATTTTTCAGCAGTTGCTGGGCGCCCGGCGCGGCGGCGCCGGGCTTGATGACAAACCGAATCATCCTCGACGAATCTCTACGAATTCGGCGACAGCCATCATAGCAGGCATCAAGCTCCGGACCGGAAAGCGCCCCCAGGGAACGGACGGCTTCCGAGATCCCCAGCTCCCGTGCCCTGATTCAAGGCGTGCCCGGTCATCGCCCTTGCCCAGGTTCCAGTTGGTCACGTTTGGAACCCGGCGCACGACCGCCGGTCATGCGTCCAGGATCACATCAGGGCCCTTGTACCGTTCAGACGCCGCAACACGCCGAACGGTGAGCACGGCGGGGCGATGGGGATCGGATCGGCCAGCATTCCGTGTTGGTACGTCGCCCGCGTTCCGTAATACGGCAATTATCTTGAGGCCGGCATCGCCGCGTCTTGATCTGTGAACGGCGCACCCATGAGCAGTGATTGACTCAGCCGGATTGATCTCGAAACTCGCTCACTCGGCATGATGAGTAAGGGAAGGCGGAAGTAACGAGGCGGAAATTTCTCCCTTCTGGCGCCAATGATCAACCGCGATTTGCAAACCCTCCTCCAATCCGACGATGGGGCGCCATCCGAGCAAAGCTTCGGCTTTGCCGGCGTCTCCCACAATCACAGGAACGTCCAGCGGCCGTTTCGGAAGCGTGTGCCATTCTATCCTTCCCTGGAACCGGGTCATACAGCTCACCAAGTTCACCAAATCGGCCACGCTCACTCCCCGCCCGGTGCAGAAGTTAATGACTTGCCCGATCGCTCTCTGGTTCCCCAGGCAGACCCTGTAAGCTCTCACATGATCGTCGATGTGCACCCAGTCACGAACTATCGACGGATCACCCAACCGAACGACGTCCTGGGTCAACATCTGCCAGACGATGCGCTCCACAACAAACGACGTCGTCTCCTTGCGGCCATAGGTGTTGAACGGACGCAGGATCGTCAGCGGGAATTCGTAAGCATCACGTAAATAAAGCAAATATCTCTCTGCGGCGAGCTTACTCACCGAATAGGGGCTGCCTGGATTCTGGGGCGTTTCTTCCTTTTTTGGCAGAGGCCCCAATCCATAGGTTTCGGAGGTCGAAGCGAACAGGAACTGCCGAAGGCCAGGAACCTCAATCCGGCATCCCTCGGCCAGATTGACTGTGCCGACCAGGTTTGCCTCGAAGACTTCATTGGGATGATCGTAGCTGTACGCAACGGGACTGATGGAGGCCAGGTGGATTACCGACTCAGGCTGCACTTGCTTCAGGACCTGCCGGACGGCGGCAGGGTCGCGAAGATCGCAGAACACCTGCTGCACCTGTTCTTCGATGTTCGGCAGGCGCCCCTCAGAACGCTGGCGGCTCAACGAAAACAGTTTGTGCTCATGATTCCCCAGCGCGGCGAGCAAGTGGCAGCCGATAAATCCGGTGCCTCCGGTTATCAGGATGCGCATTGCGGTTTCCTCGAATCCTTTGGACCGGCGCCCTCAAACAATCTGCGCAGCCGTTCGCCAAACCGCGCATAGGAATATTCCCGCTGAACCCAGTTCCGGGCAGCCGCACCCATTTCACAAGCACGTTGAGGCGAAGCGAGCAACTCGATCAGCGCGCTTGCCACTTCCTGCTCGTCTTCCGGATTGACCAAGATCCCATGTTCCCCGTGATGGATAAATTCGCTCGGCGCGCCGGAGGCCGGACCGATCACGGGCTTCCCATAAGCCATTGCTTCAAGGAAGACGATGCCAAACCCTTCTCCCTTAGGCGCGGACTGGTCGAGCACGGTTCGCGCGGGCATCACGAAAATGTCGCAATCACGGTAGCAAGCCTTTAGGGTCTCCATCGGCGCAGCCCCTTCGAAGCGGACTGCGTCCGTAAGACCCAGTTGGCGCGATAGCGTCTCCAGTCGCGGCCTATCGTCTCCATCGCCGACGATTACGTAAAGAGCTCCTGGTATTTCCCTGCAAACCTGAACCAACGCTTGCAGAACTACGTCGTGACCCTTATAGCGCTCCGCACTTGAAAGGCGACTCACGGTCAGCAGAGTGGGCCGCCGCTGTTGCCTAGGTATGATCGAATACGATGATGCTTTGGCCATCCATTCCGCATCGAGACACGGCGGAAGCAAGCAGGTCCGCTCAGGGCGTACTCCTTGCAGACGCACTACCTGTGTACGCGTGAACTCGCTGATGGCCACGACGCGGTCGGCGCTAACCAAGCCTCGATGGTCCCGTGCGCGCAACTGGGCCCAAACATCGATGCCGTAGGCCATCACCCAGTAAGGCGCAATCCCCAGGACTCGTAACAGCTTTCCGAGGGGTGCAATTCCCACGTGCGCACAAATTACCAGATCGGGCCGCCACACTGCGGCCTCGCGCAGCGACGCGACGACGAACCGCAACTTTGCTGTGGCCGGCACCCCGCCGCTAGACGCCGCATCCCTTGCGTCATCCGATAAATCCAGAGTGATTAGGCGGATGTGCTCCTTGCCAAAAAGATCCTCCAAGGCGCAGATGAGCGTGAGGACGTACCGCTGAATACCACCCAAAGACTTCAAAGTTGGCGCCAATATAAGCACTTTCACCGATGTCCTCCGCCGCCACAAGAGACCTCGCCCGGCACCTGGCGCCTACTCAAACCGTTGCGGGCGGCGCGGCGGATTGCGTCACGGCTAAGACTTTTCTAAACGCGGTGGCATGGTCCGCCATTTCCCTACAGCAAGCTTACGCGATTTTTGTACGCGTTCGAACAGAGTCCGCATTTGCTCGACGTTTCGCTCCCAGGTGTACTGCGAAGCAGTCCGGGCAGCCGCCGCTCCCAATTGCCGCCGGTATGCGGGGTTTTCCACGAGCTGCGCGAGCCACTGTGACAAAGTTTGCACGTCGGCAGGATCCTCCAGGATCAGGCCATCCTCGCCATGATGCATGATCGCACATCCTCCGTTGTTGCGTGTCGTGATCACGGGTAGGCCGCAAGCCATTGCTTCCGCCGGTGGCAACGCAAAAGAGTCATCCAGCGAAGGCCCCGCGTAGATATCCGCCGCGGCATAGTAATACTCGACCTCGGAACGCAAAGGCAGAAAGGATATCTGCCCGCCAAGCCCGGACTCCTGAATCATGCCCTGGTAGGGTGTGGCAGTGTCGCTCCCGACCACGAGAATCCGCAGCCGCGGATTGCGCAAGCTGCTCACCGCGGCCAACAGATACTGCAAGCCTTTTTTCTTCCAGTCATTTCCGACCAGTAGAACGGCGACGTCGCCTTCGGCTAATCCAAGTTCGGCGCGCGCCGCCGGGCGCAATGCTCTAAGCTTATTCTCGCTGAACTGGCCGGTGTCTATGCCGTTGTATACAACGTCCACACTGCGTTTCCGCCCACAAAATCGGGCTATCGCGCCGGCCGTTTTCTCGGAGACGGCCGCCAATTCGAGCTTTTCATTCCTATAAACCCGATTCTCGAGGAACTCGATCAGCCGGTAATACAGCCGGCGGTGCAAGAGCAGGGGCCAGGTCTTCATTGGATTGCAGCCCAGGCGCAATTCTCCGCGCATCTGTTGCCGGAATTCTCCAAAAACGATGTGAGCGCAAATGACGTCGGCATCCAGGCAGTTGATCCCCGGCGAGTAGACGGTTTCGGGCCTCGAGCCGTCCCGTTCGGTCCTCCACCGGCGATAAACATGGTTTGCGACAAACCACCAGATATATCGGAAGAGATGCGGCCCTGGGGGAATATAGACGCGATGCCAAACGATTGTGCGGAGGTCGAGATCCTCCACTCGTTCGCTATAAAGATGGATTTCGTACTCGCTCGAAAGCCGCTCAATTTGCTCCGCCACCACGCGCTCAGTCCCGTGGCTCTTGTCTATGAACGGAGACACGACCATCAGGCGCGGCTTAGTGGCCGATGGCTGGAAGGGATTGGCTCTCATCTCTCTGCTTTTCCGCTAACAAGCGCGGCAACCGGAACATCATGCCCACCGTCAGCCACAAGTACGCATTCATCAGATAGTTCTCGTAAGAGATTAAGGCATAGAAAGTACATATTAATATAAGGTATACCTGGTACCAAAAAAATACAAAACCAATCGGAAACAGAGGCGTCCCCTTTAACCGGCGCACAACTTTCCAGGAGGCCAGCAGCAAGCTGATTGACCACGCCATCCATAGGAACGGCCCGACGATTCCAAATTCCAGGATAAGCGTTCCGAACCCGCTCTCCGATCCGATTGACGGCCGCGGCTTTCCTAGGACTTTGCTTACATACTGGACGCCTAACGACGCCGTCCCGATGCCGTTTCCAAGTTCCCAGTTTGCTTGTGAAAAGACCGACTCCAGGTTCTTTTCGGGATAATCCCAGACGCGGAAGCCAAGGTCTGAAGCCGAGCTTCCGGGCGAAAGGGTTTCTGTATACATGGCCCAGCGGGCGCGAATGACGTCCGGATAAAACGCCACCATCAACAGGATGGCCACAGCGGCAAAGATTACCGCTTTCCGAACTACTTTTCCGATGCGGAAGATCTGACGCTTTTTCCGGGGTGCACCCCAAAACAATGCCACAAAAAGAACCACTGTGTTCGCGATTAGATAAACAAAGGGTCCGCGTTGCCCAGTCATTACGGTTGCCAGAACGATGACGCCTATTGCGGGGAAAACGAGCATGCGGCCGCGCTTGCCTCGCAGTAAAAAGTAAGCCGCCGTACCAAACCCCAACAGAAAAAAGAGCGTCAGGAATTCACCGAAGCGGCCGTCACTGACAAAGACAGAAGTGATCCGTTCCACCCGTAGGTGCGTGATGGGAGACTCGCGGATTTCGTGTCCTAGATCCCGAAGTTCCGGCGCCAGGTCCGCCAGGGAGGGGCTGAGAAATTCCAGCCCCAAGATGGACTGCGCCACGCCCAGCGCGGATACAACCAAACCGATCCAAAGATTGACCGTCAGAAATTTATACAGGTCGTCCTCGGTTTGGAGCAGTGCGTATCCGGCGAACATGAGGGGTATGTAGTAGAAATAAAGCTTCAACCCGAGTAGCCCGTAAAGAATGCTGGGCGAGTTTGGGTTAAAAACCTGCAAGACGCCCACCCACACAAAGATGCTGAGCCAAAGCAGAAAGGGCGGCCGAAAAGTCAGGAGCTTGTGGCGGCGCAGCGCGGCGATCATTCCGAGGTAAGTGACGGCGATGATCACGTCCTTGGCGAAAAACATGGCCAGGTTGTTGCCCAGGAACTTACGAATCAGATCCTCGAAGACGAGCCAGACGAGAAAAGCGTAAAGACCGCGTCTCCAGTCGTTCAAGACAGCAATGATCAGCGGAATTCCGATCGCCGCGATGCCCATAAAAATCAGATCGCGCGAATCTTCGGCTACGATCCACCGCGACAGTACCCACGCCAGCCCCATGCAGGCGATCGCCAGCGCGGCCGCCTTGGCAGTTCTGGAGTGGGCAAAGTCTGACTGGGCATTCCACATGCTGTGCGTACTGTCTCCAAGGGAGCGCACGTTGAGAGTGTTCGAATCCGCTCTTGGTGCTACGCCGATTTGATGAATCTTCTCACGAACAAGACGCTGCCAGCGGACCGCAAAACTTAGATTTCCTGGACGGTGCCAAGCCCCGCCCACCCTATGCCGATCATGTTCCTGGCAGTTCCATTGGTTCCGGCCCGAGCCATGCGGGTCACGGCAGGCTGCACCGCCTTCTCAGTATAGTGCCTTCGAAAGACATGCAGACCGGCTCTTGGCCAGTAACGCTGCTGCTCGCTCGCTTTGCGAGCGCGCTGCTCTTACCCACGCACTTGGTCACAATTTCTGTTTTGATTACTCGTGATTTCACCGGATTTTCAGAATGACTGTCTCCTTGCGGAAGTAATTTACCCTGCGCCTTTCGCGACAGCGACGCGATTGAGCGCTTCGACATAGGCCTCGATATGCTGCACGGGAGACCATTTCTCGAGGATGGTTTTCGAGGACTTGCTCATCTCCTTGAGCCGCTGAGCGTTTCCCGCGATATGCTGAAGGATTCCGGCGAGCGCGCTGACATTCCCGCACGGAAAGACGAAGCCATTCTCTGCGTGTATCAAGTCCCGGCCGGCGCCTACGTCGGTCGCTCACCGCCGCAACGCAGCCGCACAGAATCGCTTCGTTCACAACCACGCCGAAAGGCTCGTACTCCGAAGGCAAAACTAGAACATCCGAAGCGCGATACACTGCGGGCAGCTCTGACTGGTTGACGAATCCTAGGAGACGGACGCGTCCGCCGACACCCAATTCCATCGCTTCCCGCGCGATTTCCTCGTGGAGAGGGCCATCACCCGCGAAGACGAGAAACAAGTTGGGAGCAGCCGCCTTCGCAAACGCACGCAACAAATCGAGTGGACGTTTCCATGGCTGGAGCTTCGCACAGAAGAGAAGCACGATTGCGCCCGCCGGCACGTCCCAACTCGCGCGCACGAGCGCGCGGTCCACGCAGGACGACTGAGCTTTCCACCACTCGTTATCCACCACGTAAGGCGTGAGCGTTATGCGACGCTCCGGAATTCGCAGGGCACGCATCATTTCGCGCGTACCGGTCGAAGGCACGGTCACTTGATCCGCCATACGGAAGAGTACCGGCCAGAAATATCGCTTCAGCAAAGCCTTCCAAGCTGCGCCATCGCGCGCAGCCAGGCTGATAGCGTCTGTGCCAAAGAGAACGGGGACCCGCCTTAGCTTCGCCGCCAGCAGCCCGATCCAGAACGTTGCGTAGCGGTATCCCGTGCAAAGCACCAGGGCGTCGTAACGGCCGCGGCGCAGTTTGCGCCAGAGGCCGGTATTCAGAAACCCGAAGAAACGCCCCGGTCCAGGATGGATGGCGCGGTTTCGCAGTAGCGTCCAGGAATACCCGTCGAGCAGGGGTACATCCCATTTCACCTCTTTGCCAAAATCCGGATCAAGGCCGCTTTCGGCTCCCCGCATGCTGCAGTAGGCGACTTCGATGTCAAGCTCAGGGTGGCGGGCCATTTGGTGATAGATCGGAGCGCTGTATTGCACCGCATGCGTGGCGACGATCAACACGCGGTATCGGCGGTTCCGGGTCTGGGGCAGGCAGATCACGGCAGATTACGCCGCCTTCTCAGTATGGTGCCTTCGAAAAGATACGCAGACTTGTTCGTGACCGGCAATACTGCCGCCCGTTTGTTTTGCCTGATGCGCTTCAAGAAGAACCTGGAAAAGGTTGTAGTGATTCTCGACCATGCACTGCTGCGAAAACAGATCGAGAGCTTTGTTGCGGGCGCGCTCCCCCAGGGTAGCCAGCAAATCGGGTTCGTCCGTGAAGCGACGCATGCACTGAGCCAGCGCCGCAGTGTCTCCAGGCGGAAAGCTGAGGCCCGCGTCGCCGGCGAGTTCCGCTGCGCCGCCGTTGTCGGTGACGACCACGGGGCGCCCGCGCATCATCTGCTCCATGACCACCAAGCCGGCTGGCTCTTCCCAGCGAGATGGCAGCACCAATACGTCTACATTCTGGGCTGCGCTATGCAACTGAGGCCCGCACAGAGCGCCCGTAAAGACCGCGTTCGTTTTGAACCCCGCGCGCGTGGCGAGATCCTCAAGGCGCTTCCGCTCAGGTCCATCTCCAATGATCGTAAGAGCAATTTCGTCCCCCCGCACTTTTACCTGCCGCACGGCCTCTATCAGGGTCGGCACGTCTTTTTCTTGCACAAGCCGCCCGACGTATCCCACGGTCAGAGTGGAAGGTTTTGCCGGAGGATCTTGCCTCAGCGGCGCGCTTTCGACGGCCTCCACCTCGGGCACGCCATAGTGGATCACAGTCGAGCGCGGCAGGCGTACGCGTCTTGCGACGTGGCGGGTAATGCACAGATGAGCGCTCGCCAGCCTGCAGAGCCAGCGCCTCGGCCAGGAGAGAACCAGCATCCGCGCGCTTCCGAGCCATCCTTCGTCTTCCGCATTGCAGCGCAGGCATTGCAGGTAACGCCGCCGCATGAAGCAGTCCGGACAGGCCGTCCGTGTCGGCGCATACAGCAGAAGTCCGTTGGGGCAGATTGCCTGGTAAGCATGATGCTCAACCACGACGGGTTTGCGCAGAAGAATCGCCAAAAATAGAGGCAGCATCGCGGGTCCGGCGAGATGCACGATGTCCGCCTCGCGAATCAACCCGAAGAGCCGCCGAATTCCGGGCCGCCGCACGACCGCAAACGGCAATGCGGCGTCATCGAAATTACCCCTCGCCGCCGGCGTCACACAACAGACTTCGGCGGGCATGCCTTCAGTGCCGGCGGCAAGCCCCTGCGCGAGAAGCATACTGTACGTTTCGACGCCTCCGATCATCGGTGCAAAAGCGTGTGAGTAGATCAAGATCCTCATGCCACACCTCCGACAGCGACGCGAATTCCAGAGTGGCTGGTGATTTGAAGATCGATCGAAGTGCTGTATCGCGCGGTGTGCGGGGCGACGATCAGTACACGGTATCGGCGGGCAGCCATGATCCTGCACCTCCCCAGCGCCGGGCTGCGAGCAACTCGGCGGCCGATGCACAGAGCGTCCGTCCTGGACGACACGCGGAAAAGGACGCGCATTATCCATCTCGCGGTGCTACGCGCTCGGAATAGAAGCGTTGGGGTGGGATACTACCATACTATATTACTATATATGTATATTAAATTATGCAGATTGCTCAGGAAGGGTTCATGGCCCGCAGATAGGTTTGGGAGATCGCATCCCATGAAAAATAGCGGTCTCGCACTTCTATATTTCTCTTGCGCAAATCGGCGCGCAGAGCGTCGTCGCAAAGAGCGCGCGTGAGCGCTTTGGCGAGGGCGTCGCGGTCGCCTTCGGGCGCCAGCAAGACGCCCGCTTCGGTGATCGGTGGGCCAGTCTCGTAGCTTGAAAAGCCGACCACTGGAACACCGCAAACGATCCCAGCGATAGCGCTGCCTCGGCGGCTGGATAAGCCACCGGCACGCACAAATAGGAGCACATCGGCCGCAGCAAGCGTTTGAATGATTGCCTCGGGCGATAGGAGTCCAACGCTTCGATTTCGACGCCCAATCCACTCAATGAGCGCCGAAGCGGCTCGCCGGCCTCCGCTGAATTGCGGCCCAAAGCGATCAGCCGCAGGTTGGGACATGCTCGGCCGCTCGTCCGACAGCATAGGCGACGTAGTCCAATTCTTGAGCTCCTAGTCTGCCTCCCGTCACGCTAAACACGGCCACCGTTTTCTTGCGATTGTCATTCGGCAGCGCGCCGATCGAGTGCAGGTTCCGGTCGGGTAGGTTTGCTCCCACGGGAATGCACACGATCTTTTTGTGACGCCCCGAAAGCCACGCCATGTTCCCTGGAGCAATCGTGGCGACGGCAAGTTCCGCGTTCCGGTACAACGAGCGCATCACAAATGTCTGGCAAAGTGTGCGAACGTGGTCCACCAGACGCTTGCCCCCGTAAGGCGACGCATCGTGGAACACCACGGCGCAGCGCGCGCCGCGAACCTTAAGAATGGCCAAAATCACCAGCACCGGCAGCGAGAAACCGTGCCGCGACCAATTCAGCGCAGTGTATTGAACAAAGACCCACCGTCCGCGCCAGTTTCGCGCTTCGCGCCAGAGCCACATCACACCACCCAGCCAGCCTATCTGATCCCACGGTACGCGCAGAACCCTCATGTGCAGGCCGGAACTGGCCAAGGCCTTGCTGAAGACAACCGCAATAGTCCTCCACGCCGTCCACCGGATTATCCCTCGCGCCGAGCAGCGCGATCGCTGTCTGACCGCTGGATACAGGCGCTGCGGCGGCCGTTACCGTTGCAGCCTCCACGCCCTTCCCATCGGCATTGCGATATTGGAAGCGGTGGCCTAGGCCCACCAAAGGCCTTTCGAAAAAGCGCCAAGATAGCCGGGCCACACCGATTACCAGGGCCAGAGCCAGCAAGGTGACCGCCAGATCCGCAAGGTTCGAAAGTTCCGCCCCGTGCCCGCGCAGAAATGCCATGCACAGTGCGTAGACCGTTTCATGGATCAGATAGACCGCGTAGGCGATCGTCCCCAGGCTCATCAGCCACGAGCAGCGCATCGCACGGCCGAGCCAACTCCGCGGGTCTACCAGGACCAGCGCGAGCATCGTGGCATAGAATAAGCTGATCCAATCATAGCCGGCGGTGACCATGGGGATGCCCGTGATGAATGGTTTGATCGTGAGCACTCCCAGGCCCAGCGTGAGTACAGCCAAAAGGCCCCAAAGCCATCGCCGATGATCTCGAAAAAACCTCGAGGCATCTTGCCGCCGCAACAAATACGCAATCGACACGCCCAAAAGGAGAGCGTCCATCCGCGCGGGCAGCAATACGTAAAGCGCCAAACGAGAATGGGGATAGAGGATCAACCCTGCGATTCGAAATACCGGCGCCGCCACCGCGGCGATGCCCAGGACATGCAACAGGTGTCGGGGCCGTACAAATCTGACAACAAACGGCAAAGTGAGATAGAACTGCTCTTCGACGCACAGCGACCATGTAATTCCAAGCGCCCCCGCGCCAAATACATTGGCCCGCGCCATCCAGAAGTTGGACGTGAACGTCACATAGGAATACCACGGCATTGGATTGGCGAAGTAGCCTCCCAGGATTGGCGCGTGCAGAGGAAAGAAAAAGCGGTAGCACAGCGCCCAGAGCGCGAGGAATATGAAGTAGACCGGCACAATGCGGCAGAGCCGGCGAACATAGAAGACGCGGAAGTAATTTTCTGAACCTCGGGCATCCATCAGGATGCCGCCGATCAGGAACCCAGAAAGGACAAAAAACAGTTCGACTCCGGACCAACTCAGATTTGTGGCGGCTCGTAAGAATGCCAGGGGATTGTGCGGGTTCACCCGGAGGGGAGAGTTGAACCAATGGGTGGCAAGGACCAGCGCGATTGCCAGACCCCGAAGGCCGTCCAGCTCGGGGATGCGGCGCGAGGCTG
>CAWDNN010000008.1:0-249224 GCA_963803675.1 uncultured Acidobacteriota bacterium
TTACTCGATAATCTCGGCTACGGCGCCGGCTCCAACCGTGTGGCCGCCTTCGCGAATCGCGAAACGCAGCCCCTTCTCCAGCGCCACCGGCGTGATCAGGCTCACTTCCACCGACACATTGTCTCCCGGCATCACCATCTCCACCCCTGCCGGCAGCTTCATGTCCCCGGTCACATCCGTCGTCCGAAAATAAAACTGCGGACGATACCCCGTGAAAAACGGCGTGTGCCGCCCGCCTTCTTCCTTCTTCAAGATGTAGGCTTCCGCCTTGAACTTCGTGTGTGGCGTGATCGAGCCGATCTTCGCAATCACCTGCCCCCGCTCGACCTCTTCCTTCTCCGTCCCCCGCAGCAGCAACCCGATGTTGTCTCCCGCCAAACCCTCGTCCAGCAGCTTGCGGAACATCTCGATCCCGGTCACCACCCGCTTCATCGTCGGACGAAATCCCACAATCTCGACTTCTTCGCCCACCTTCACCTTGCCGCGCTCCACCCGGCCCGTCACCACCGTACCGCGGCCCGAAATCGAGAAAATATCTTCAATCGGCATCGCAAACGGCTTATCAATATCCCGTGTCGGTAGAGGAATGTAATCATCCACCTTGGCCATCAGCTCCAGGATCGACTTCTCCCACTTCTCTTCGCCGTTCAGCGCCCCCAGCGCCGACCCGCGCACCACCGGAATCTCATCGCCAGGAAACTTATAGCTCTTCAGCAACTCGCGTACTTCCAACTCCACCAGCTCGAGCAGTTCCGGGTCTTCCACCGCATCGCACTTGTTCAGAAACACCACGATGTACGGCACACCCACCTGCCGCGCCAGCAGAATGTGTTCGCGCGTCTGCGGCATCGGCCCATCGGTCGCCGCCACCACCAGAATCGCGCCATCCATCTGCGCCGCCCCGGTGATCATGTTCTTTACGTAGTCCGCATGCCCCGGGCAATCAATGTGCGCGTAGTGCCGGTTCGCCGTCTCGTACTCGACGTGCGCTACCGCGATCGTAATCCCCCGCTCGCGCTCTTCCGGTGCGTTGTCAATCGAATCAAACGCACGAAACGTCACCTTCGGGTTGTTCTTCGACAATACCTTCGTGATCGCCGCCGTCAGCGTCGTCTTGCCATGGTCAATGTGGCCGATCGTCCCGATATTGACGTGCGGCTTTGTTCGCTCAAATTTTTCCTTCGCCATTTCTCTCTTCGCTCCTCGACCCGCTATTTCCGTGCGTCAAAAACCGTTTTAGCGTGTGGCCCGGCCCGTGGCTTTCGAGACGACTTCCTCGGCAATGGAAGCCGGCGCCGGCTCGTAATGCGAAAAATGCATCGTAAAGCTGGCGCGCCCCTGCGAGCGGCTGCGCAAATCCGTGGCGTAGCCAAACATCTCCGCCAGCGGCACCAGCGAACGGATCACCTGGCTGCCCGCGCGCGACTCGCTGCCCTGAATCTGGGCACGGCGCGCGTTCAGGTTGCCAAACACCGCCGCCTGATATTCATCCGGGACGACCACTTCGATGCGCATGATCGGCTCGAGTAACGTAGGGCCAGCCCTGTGGCAGGCTTCCTTGAACCCGATCGAGCCTGCGATCTTGAACGCCATCTCCGAGCTATCCACTTCGTGATAGCTGCCATCCACCAGAATCACCGCGACATCCACCATTTCGTAGCCGGCCAGAACTCCGGTCTCCATCGCTTCACGAATCCCCGCCTCGATTGGACCGATATACTCCCTGGGAATGGAGCCACCAATAATCTTGTCAATGAAAAGCAGCCGGTGTTCTTTGTCGAATTTCCAGCGGCCGCCCGAGCCCGCCACTTCCTTCGCGAGCGCGTCCAATTCGTCGGTGGACATCTCCTTCATGTCCTCGCGCCCCGACGAGGGCAGCGGCTTCACTTCGAGCTTGCAGTGGCCGTACTGGCCGCGGCCACCCGTCTGGCGGATGTACTTGCCCTCGGCAGCGGCGTGCTTGCGAATCGTTTCGCGATACGCGACTTGCGGCCGGCCGACCGTGGCTTGCACGCTGAATTCACGCATCATGCGATCCACAATGATTTCCAGGTGCAACTCGCCCATACCCGAAATCAGCGTCTGACCGGTATCCGGATCGGTATGCACGCGGAACGTCGGATCTTCCTGTGCGAGCCTGGTCAACGCCGTGGACATCTTGTCCTGATCGGCCTTGGTCTTCGGCTCGATCGCCACCGAAATCACCGGTGTGGGGAACTCGATGGACTCGAGCACGATCTGCTTCTCTTCGTCGCACAGAGTGTCGCCGGTGGTGACGCTCTTCAAACCGACACACGCGGCGATATCGCCCGCGTAGATCGCGTCAATTTCTTCGCGCTTGTTGGCGTGCATCCGCAGCAGCCGGCCAACACGCTCGCGCGTCTTCTTGCTCGAGTTGTAGATGTAGCTGCCCGCCTCGAGCACGCCCGAGTAAACGCGCACGTAGGTGACCTGCCCGACAAACGGGTCGGACATGATCTTGAACGCCAGAGCGGCAAACGGCTGATCGTCCGAGGCTCGGCGCAATTCCGGCTCCTCATCGTCCGGCGAAATCCCTTCCACCGGAGGCACGTCAAGCGGCGACGGCAGGTAATCCACCACGGCATCCAACATGGGCTGAATGCCCTTATTCTTGAACGCGGAGCCGGCCACCACCGGCACCAGCTTCAACGCGATGGTCGAGCGGCGAATGGAGGCACGCAGCTCTTCCGGCGTCAACTTGTGCTCTTGCAGATATTTCTCAAGGATCGCGTCATCGTGCTCGGCGACGTATTCGACCACCTTGTTGCGGTGCTCTTGATAAAACGCCTCATCAATCGCCGAAGCCTTCAGCGCCGCCGCGATGTCCGGACGCGACTTCACGAACTCCGCGTCCCAGAGCTTCGCCACCGGAAATTCCTCAAATTTCGCGCCCAGCGTTTCCTCGAGCCACACCACGGCTTTCTCTTCGATGAAATCAATAATGCCGATAAAACTGTCTTCCTTGCCGAGAGGAAACTGCAGAGGAACCGGATGCGCGCCCAGCCGCTGGCGCATCGAGCGGATGGAATGGTCGAAATCCGCGCCGACGCGGTCCATCTTATTGATGAAGGCTATACGCGGGACACGATACTTGTCGGCCTGGCGCCACACGGCTTCCGATTGCGGCTGCACGCCGGCGACGGCGTCAAACACCGCAATCGCGCCATCGAGCACGCGCAGCGACCGCTCGACTTCCACGGTGAAGTCCACGTGGCCTGGCGTGTCAATAATATTGATTCGGATACTCTTTCCAGAGCGCTTCCAGAAAGCAGTGGTCGCTGCGGAGGTAATAGTGATTCCCCGCTCGCGCTCCTGCTCCATCCAGTCCATCGTCGCCGTGCCTTCGTGCACCTCGCCGATTTTGTACGTCACGCCGGTATAAAACAGGACGCGTTCGGTCGTAGTGGTCTTGCCGGCGTCAATGTGCGCCATGATTCCGATGTTGCGCGTATCCTCGAGTTTGTTCGGTCTGGGCATTTCTACAGCTTCCATTTCTCCCCTGAACCCTGCTGATTCGCCTCAATAATGGTTGAGATTTCGCTACCAGCGATAATGCGCGAAGGCCTTGTTCGCTTCCGCCATGCGGTGAACATCTTCCTTCTTCTTGATCGCCCCGCCACGGCCGTTTGCCGCGTCGAGCAACTCCTCCGCCAGCCGGTCCTTCATCGTCTTGCCGCCGCGCGTACGCGCATTGGAAATCAGCCAGCGAATCGCCAGCGCCTGCCTCCGGTATTGGTTCACTTCCACCGGCACCTGGTAGTTCGCGCCGCCGACGCGCCGCGACTTCACTTCTAGCACCGGCTTGACGTTTTCGACCGCCTTCTTGAAGAGCTTTATCGCGTCGTCATTGGCTTTCGCGGCCATCTGCTCGAGGGCGCCATAAAAAATGCGCTGCGCCGTCGAGCGCTTGCCGTCCCACATCATCGAGCAAATAAACTTTTGTGCCAGATCGCTGCCGTAGACCGAATCCACATCCGGCGTGCGGCGTATAACGGCTCCCTTGCGCGGCATTCCTGATTCTCCTTACTTCTGCGCGGCCTTTGGCCGCTTGGCGCCGTATTTCGACCGGCCCTGCTTGCGATTGTCCACGCCGGCGGCATCCAAGCGTGCCGCGGATAACGTGATAGCGAACGCCCGGCAAATCCTTCACGCGGCCGCCGCGCACGAGCACGATCGAGTGCTCCTGCAGGTTGTGGCCAATCCCGGGGATATACGTCGTCACTTCAATGCTATTGGTCAGGCGCGCGCGCGCCACCTTGCGCAACGCCGAGTTCGGCTTCTTTGGCGTCTGCGTGTAAACGCGAATGCAGACGCCGCGCTTTTCCGGGCAGCCTTGCAACGCCGGCGACTTCGTCTTGTTACGAATCAGCTTGCGGCCGTAACGCACCAATTGCGAAAACGTGGGCACGGATCTCCCTCGAATCTCGACTCTCTATTTGCTTTCTGCGCGAAGCGGGAGCTGATCCGCCACACAAAAAGGCGACAATTCTTTATCAAGAGGGCCAAAAGCGACCCTAAAGGTGCCTATAGAAACTCCGCACAGCGAGACTCTTAAAAAAACGAGAACCCGAGCTGGATTAAGCGGAGAGGCTTACTCGGCTTTGCGGGGCTGGCGCCCCATTTCGGCCGCTCTCCTTATCCCGTTCCATCCTTCATTGTTCCGGGAGAGGAGATCCCTTCCACAACAGGGCACAAAATCCCTGACAAACATGTAAGTATAGAGACCACACGCCTTTATGTCAAATCAAAAAACTATTGGTACGGTGGAAATCTCGGTGCTGGGATTCTGCCTCGTCTTCTGCCCCGCATCGATGATCTGTAGTAACAACCGGAGATGGCAATATCCATAGAATGATAAACTTAGCTGGACATCGGCTATTTAACCTCTAATATCTCTCTCTCCTTTATCGCGGCCAGATCTTCAATTTTTTTGGTCTCGCTGTGCGTGACCTTTTCCAATTCATCCACCGAGCGCTTGCGGTCGTCTTCGCTGACCTTCTTTTCCTTCTCTAGCTTCTCAATTGCTTCCTTCACATCGCGCCGCACATTTCGCACCGCGGTCCGGTGATTTTCCAGGACTTTGTGCATGTGTTTCACAATTTCCTTGCGGCGCTCTTCGGTCAGCGGCGGAATCGGCACGCGGACAACCTTGCCGTCGTTCGTCGGATTCAGTCCCAGATCGGAGGTTCGAATCGCCTTATCGAAGAGCGGGACCGCGGCCGGATCCCAGGGCGAAATCACAATCATGGTTGGCTCGGGCACCGAAAGCGTTCCGAGCTGGTTCACGGGCATGGGCGTGCCATGATAATCCACGCGGATATGATCGAGGACCGTGACGTTTGCGCGTCCGGTCCGCAGCGTGGAAAGCTCCTTACGAAAATCTTCCACCGCTTTCTCCATGCGCGTCCTGGCCTGCGCCAACGCATCCTTTGTGTTTTCGATCGTGCTCATGTTCGCGCCGCTCCACTAGAAATCGTCTTCTCGGCGAAAATTTTGCAAGCCCGCGCCTACGCCGGACTCACCAGCGAGCCGACTTTCTCTCCCATCACAGCCCGCTTGATGTTTCCCGGCACGTTCAGATTGAACACGATGATCGGCATCTTGTTTTCCATGCAGAGCGAAATGGCCGTGGTGTCCATCACCGTCAGCCCCTGCTGAATCACGTCCAGATAAGTGATGCGGTCAAACATCTTGGCGTTTGGCACTTTTTCGGGATCGGCGTCATAAACGCCATCCACGCGCGTGGCTTTCAGAATCACTTGTGCCTTGATCTCCATGGCGCGCAGAGCCGCAGCCGTGTCGGTTGAAAAATAAGGGTTCCCGGTGCCTGCGGCAAAAATCACCACGCGCTCTTTTTCCAAGATGGCGCGTGGCGCGCCGCCGGATAAACGGCTCGGCGATCTGGTGCATTTCGATCGCGCTCAGCAGGCGCGTGAAGCAGCCCTGCTTCTCCAGCGCGTCCAGCAGCGCCAGGCCGTTCATCACCGTGGCCAGCATGCCCATGTAGTCGGCCGTGGCGCGCTCGATGGCCAGCGCCTTTTGCCGCGTGCCGCGAAAGATATTTCCGCCGCCAACCACAATCGCCACCTGCACGCCCAGGTCGTGTACTTCCTTGATTTCACGGGCGATGGCGGCGACGGTTTCGGCGTGAATGCCGTAGCCCTGCGTCCCGGCCAGCGATTCGCCGGAAAGCTTCAGGACGATGCGTTGATAAACGGGCTTGTCGGATGCCGCGCTGTTCTGCGTTGGTTTGGTGGCCATTCAGTGGCGCCCGCCGAATTCACCTGGGCGGATCGGCGGGCATTCTAACAGAGATTTGCGGCTCAAGACACCGCTGGAGCCGGAGAGCTCGGCGGCGGCATCATCGTCGCCGCTCTTCGGGTGCCGGCGTCCCGGCAGCGTAGGTCGCGGTGACGTCACCAACCTTCATGCGCACGAAACGCCGCACGGAGATCTTCTCGCCCAGCTTCGCAATCGTCTGGTCGACCAGTTCCTTGATCGTAAGCGATTCGTCCTTGATGAAGTGCTGCTCGTAGAGGCAATTGTCTTCGTAGAACTTTTCCATCTTGCCCGGTGACGATCTTCTCGATCACCGCTTCCGGCTTTCCGGTTGCCGGGCCTGCTCGCGGTTGATTTCGAGCTCGCGCTGCGACAATCTCCGGCGGCACATCTTCGCGCCGCACGATAGCGCGGATCGAGCGCCGCGACGTGCATGGCGATGTCGTGGCACAGCTTCTGAAATTCCTCGGTGCGCGCCACGAAATCCGACTCGCAATTCACTTCGATCAGCACGCCGATCTTTCCGCCCGCATGGATGTAGGTGCCCACCAGGCCATCGGTGGCCTCGCGCTCGCGCCTTTTTCTTGCGCGGCGGCCTGCCCCTTCTTGCGCAGGAACTCGACGGCTTTCTCCATGTCGCCGCTGGATTCCACCAGCGCCTGGCGGCAATCGCTGAAGCCCGCGCCCGTCGCTCGCGCAGCTTCTTCACCAATGTGCGCCGGTGCGTGCGCTTGCCTCTGGATTCGTATTCATGTTCGCGCTCATGGTTGCGAAAACAACCTTTCCATCTCGGGTCTTGGATTAGAACAAATGCGGTATCGCAGGATCAGCCGCCGGCGCTGTGGTCCACAGCAAACGTCCGCGCACGAACTTCGATGCGAAAAAGCGCCCGACACCTACTGCGCCTTTTCCGGCTCGAGTACCGGTGTCTAACACCTGCTCCATCGTGGGCTCGGCGCCCGGTTCGACGAAATCGCCTTCCTGCTTTTCGTAAGACTCGTAGGCGCTGGTGTCCACGTATTCCGAAACTTCCTGCCCAGTTCCGCGCCTTCGCGCGGCTTTTGCTTCGGCCATCTGCGATTGCTCGAATGCTGCCGGCCTTCGAGCACGGCGTCGGAGATCTTCGACGCGAACAAGCGAATGGCCCGCAACGCGTCGTCGTTGCCGGGGATCACCCAGTCCACCTGCTCGGGTCGCAATTCGTGTCCACGATGGCAACCACCGGAATGCCCATGCGCCGCGCCTCGCGCACCGCGATATCCTCGGCGTTCGAATCAATCACAAACATGACGTCGGGCAGCGTGCCCATGTTCTCGAGCCCAGCCAGGTTCTGCAGCAGGTGCTTCATCTCGCGGTCCAGGCGCGCCGCTTCTTTCTTGGAAAGTTGCGCCATGCGGCCATCTTCCGTCATGGCCTTCAGAAGTTTCAGCCGCTTGATGGATTTCTGCAGCGTGGCCCAGTTGGTGAGCGTGCCGCCCAGCCAGCGGTGATTCACGTAGAACATTCCGCAGCGCTGTCGCTTCTTCGGCAACCGCTTCCTGCGCCTGGCGCTTGGTGCCCACAAACAGCACCGTGCGGCCCTGCGCAGCGACCTCCGACAATAAAGCGCGCGGCCTCGCGGAACATCTTCAAAGTCTTCTGCAGATCGATGATGTGAATGCCATTGCGCTCCCCGAAAATGTATTCCTTCATTTTCGGGTTCCAGCGGCGGGTCTGGTGGCCGAAATGAACGCCGGCCTCCAGCAACTCCTTCATCGTGATTTCAACTGCCAACTTGCCTCCTTGTGGAATCGGAAGCTTGCGGGCCACGCCATCGCTGGCAGCGGCGAGAGCATCCGTTTTGCCGGTTCCTTGCCGGCCGTGAATTTGGCCCGCCAGACTTTCATCTGGCGCGCCATAAACCTGAGAAAAACTGCTGTTTAGCGCTTGCTGAACTGGAAGCGCTTGCGGGCGCCCTTCTGCCCGTACTTCTTGCGCTCCTTCATGCGCGAATCGCGCGTCAAAAAACCGTTGTTGCGCAGGGGAGCGCAGGTCCGGATTCAACAGCGAAAGCGCGCGCGAAAGCCCCATGCGCAGCGCGCCGGATTGCCCGCCCACGCCGCCGCCCTTCACCGTCGCGAGCACATCCACTTGATCCGCGGTGTTGGTGAATTTCAGCGGCTCGAATGCGCGTTCCGCCAGGCAACGTTCTTGAAATATTCGTCCACCGAGCGGCCGTTGATCGTGAACTTGCCGGAACCGGGGCGCAGAAACACCCGCGCGACGGATTCCTTGCGGCGGCCCGTGCCGTTAAAACTTCTGGCTTCGCGCCCTCGATGGGCTGTGTGCTCGAACTCAACTTTCCTCCTCTCACGCTAGGATTCCAATCCAAACATTCCAGGAGCGTAACTTCCAGCGCAGCTCGCGTAACCAGAATCGGACACTACGGCCCATTCGATTGGCGCTCTTCCGTTAAAAACCCAGCGGCTACTGAGCAAGCGGCTGGGGCTTCTGCCCGGCGTGACGCGCGAGGCCCTTATCGTCCAGATAAATGCGCAGTTTGCGCGCCCGGCGCGCGCGCAGCTTATTCTTCGGCAACATGCCCAGCACCGCCTCACGCACCATGAAATCAGCTCGATTCTGGCGAAGCCGCTTGGCCGGAATTTCCTTGAGGCCGCCCGGATAACCGCTGTGGCGGCGATACATCTTCTGCTCGAGCTTGTTGCCTGTCAGGCGAATCTTGTCCGCGTTGATCACCACCACGTGGTCGCCGCAATCCAGGTACGGCGTGTATTTGGGCTTGTCCTTGCCGATCAGCATCCGCGCCACTTGCGTGGCCAAGCGGCCCAACACCTGGTTGCTGGCATCCACCACAAACCAGTTCGGCCCCGCCTGCAGGTCGTCGGCTTCCCGCCCCTTGGGTACATACGTCCCCATGTGCTCAGTCACACCTTTCCCTAAGAGACAAACCCTAACAATAGAGGAGCCTCTGATTTTTGTCAACGAAAACGGCGCCAGCACAGTGTTTCAAATCACTCGTCGGGCTTGAGCATGTGAGACTGAGGCGTAGGTTTACCCTTTGCTTTGGGTGCGGTCTTTCAGGGTCCGCTGCTCGTGCCAAGCTGGAATATCTACCTTCCGGCCCCCCAAGAGGTCACGTACCGTGAGAACTATGCCAGCTCTTGGGCCGGACTCAGCTATGCTTCGCCTCGCCGAGTCCTTGCCCGCCCACCGGCACGGTGACGATGCGGTCACCCGATCCGGCAATGATCGGCAGACTTTTCGTGATGGCGGCTCTAACGGACGGAAGCGACAGCGACGCATCATGGCTGGCCTTGCTGTCCCAAACTTCCGAAACCCATATGGCGTCGGCGTTGCTCGCGTCTTTGGCGACGACGTAGCTAAGGCAGCCGGGCATACTTCCGACACCGCCCAAAATATTCGCGATCAGCTCATCTCTTTTGCCTGGAACCGCGATCAGTTTGCCGATTTGCCCGTACATCTCTTGTCCATCCTGTGCGCCCCAGGATGCCGTGCCGGCGACCGCCGCCGCGAAGGTGGCGAGAAAATCCCGTCGCAACATTCCCGTGAAGCGGGTCATCGCGCCGTCCGGACAATGTTCGTAAGCCATTCGTATTCTCCTCGGTTGCGGGCGTAGCGTGTACTCAGAACCGTTTAATTTCAGGAAGAATATCCACGCGAATCGTTTCCCACAAGGATCGAAATCGAGAAATCGCGGAAAGTACCTGCAAATCACAGGCGCAGCGCGCCGTCGAGCTGGACCCCGAATCCGCCGAAGCGCATGCTTCGCGCGGGCTTGCCGAATCCTTGAGCAAGAATTATCAAGCGGCCGAAATGGAATTTGAAACGGCCATCCGGCTGAACCCGGATCTGTTCGACGCTTTCTATCTTTACGGGCGATCGTGTTTTGCGCAGGGGCAGATGGAAAAAAACCGCCGGTCTATTCGAGAAGGCCGATCGCCGAGCCTACTGCAGCTTCGCGTATTCCGCTTTGGCTTGCTTCAGGAGAGGGATCTCGGGATCAGCGTCTTTCCACAACGCCAGGAAATCCTGGTAGGCCTTGCGCGCTCTGGCGGTATCGCCGGCCATTGCTCGAGCGCGGCCTAGCCCTAGATGCGCCAGCGCGCCGATGGGCGACATACCGACGAGCCCGGAATGGTCAATCACTTTCTGAAATTCCGCGCTCGCCTCGTCGGCCTTTTTTAACGCCAAAAGCGATTGTCCCCGGATGTAGACAGGCGCCAAAGCGCCGTCGCCCCCAAACTGTGCGCTCAAGTCGTAAGGGGACACTCGTTGCAGCAGGTCTACTGCATGCGCCGCATTGCCTCGATTCAGGTCGATCTGCGCCTGAATGGCGGGCAGCCAAAAATTCTGCAACAGCGTATCGGAAGGAAAGCGTTTGTCCAGGTCCTTGCCAATGGCCTGGGCGCGATCATTTTCCCCGGCGAGCGCAAAGCCGAGCGCACAGTTGGCCTGCGTGTCTGGTCCCGTTGAGATCCGCGCCGCTTCCTCGGCGCTCGACCGCGCGAGCGTGAGATCGCCGGATTCCGCCGCAGTCAGCGCAATGAGCGACTCCTGGCTCGCTTGCGCCTCTTTGTCGCCGCCCTTGCCTGCCAATTCCATGTTGCGCCGCGCCGGCTCGTGCGACTGCTGAAATTGGCCGAAGTATTGCTTTTCGCCAAAGCGGTCGCCTGCGACGAAGATCTCTCCCCCCGGATGAGACTTCAGCCTTTCCATCTCTTGATCCTCGGAACCGTGGTCGCGCCGCAAAAACGCCTCAACAAACATGATCTGGTCAAAGATCGCGTTCTCCATTCCGTGCGCGCGGCGATCCTCGATCACCGATTTGGCTTCGTCAAAACGGTTCAAAACCAGGTAACTCGATGCGAGATCGAGATAATCCAGGCTGGTGTTTCCTCCTGCATGGATGGCCTTTTGGATTTCATCCAAGGAATGATCCAATTGGCCGAGTTCGTCGTAAATGATGGATACGTTCACCGCGATCGTCGCGACATCGCGAGGATAGGTGGTCTCCCACAAGCGGTAGGAATCCGTGGATTTTTCCAGATCACCGAGCGCGAACTGGTAATAATGGCTTTCGATGTAAAACCGCTCGCGCTCGCTCACGCGGTCGCGAAGATCGAAAGCCTTCTTCTCATTTTCCGCGGAGGGCGCGCGCTCTTGAAAGTTTGTATACCAGGTGCCGAGGCTCGCATAAGCCATCGCAAAATTGGGATCGAGCGCGATCGCGCGATTGAAGAGCGCGGGGGCGCCGCTGGGGTCATCACCCAGCATCGATCGTCTTCCTAGCGTGTAATCCTTCAGCGCTTCGAGCGAAGGCGTGGTGGCTTGTTCGAGCGGCGAATCGAATTTTTGCACGCTGGCCATGGATTCGCCCAGTTTCCGGCGCATTTCGCTGGCAAGCTGCGTCACACTGCCGAGCACGTGGTTCTTGTCCGCGGCTTGCGCTTCGGAGCTGGCGAGCGTCGCACCATTCGCGCAGTCCACCGCTTTGAGAATCAGGTTGTACTGCGATCCTACCTGCGCGATCGAACCTTCCATCGCCACGGCGGCGTTGATGCGCGCGCACACTTGCGGCGCGACGTCGCTCGTGAGCCGCGCGTTGGGTGCCAGACTCATCAGCCGCAGCGTCTCCGCGATCTGCTGGTCGGAAACAATACTGAGAAAGGGCGACTGCTCGAGCTGCACGGTCAACCCTTGGCGCAATGTATCGTCGAATACCGCATCGCCCGTCGTATTGGCAAAGTCCGCCACCACGATGGAGCCTTTGCTCACCGCAGCTAGCGTGCGATGTGAGAAATAGTAGAGCCCGCCGGCGATCACGACGATGACGATTGCGGCCGTCGCGGCTAGCGTCTTCCAGTGCGCTGCAAGTTTGCTCTGCGGCGCGGACCCTACGGATGCGCTCGCTGGCCCAGACGCCCTTGGCTCCGCGGCGCGCAGGACGCGCGAGGAATCCGTCTCACGCCGCAGGCGCTTCAGATCGGCACGCATTTCCGAGGCGTGCTGGTAGCGCAGTTCGCGGTCCTTTTCGACGGCTTTGTTGATGATGCGTTCGAGTTCGGCCGGCACCGAAGGATTCAACCGTACCGGCGCCGTCGGTGCGCCGTGCAGAATGCTGTCAAAAATCGCCACGGACGTGCTTCCGGAAAAAGCCATGTGCCCCGTAGCCATTTCGTAGAGCACCACGCCAAACGAGAAAATATCGGTGCGCGCGTCAAGTTCCTTGCCCAGCGCCTGCTCCGGGGACATGTAGGCCACCGTGCCGACGGTGGTACCGGGGCTCGTCAAGTGCGCGTCATCCACCAATGTCGCTCCCGCCGCCGTGGTCGCCGGTTTGGCGCCGGAGGCGGGAACGAGCTTGGCGAGCCCGAAGTCGAGAATCTTCGCCTGGCCACGCTCGGTGACAAAAATATTGGCGGGCTTGATGTCGCGATGCACGATCCCTTGTGTGTGGGCGGCGTCGAGCGCGTCGGCAATCCCGATGCTCTGCTCCAGCAGCAGATCGAGGTCGAGCGGTCCCTGCTCGAGGACGTGCTTGAGCGTGCGCCCCTTCAGAAATTCCATGGCGATAAAGGCCTGGCCATGGTCCTCGCCGATGTCGTGGATCGTACAGATATTTGGATGATTTAGCGCGGAAGCGGCTTGTGCTTCGCGCTGGAAGCGCTCGAGAGCCTGGGGATCATTTTCAAATTCGGGCGGCAGAAATTTCAGCGCTACGGCGCGGTGGAGTTTTGTGTCTTCCGCTTTATAGACGACACCCATGCCTCCGCCGCCAAGTTTTTCGAGCACGTGGAAATGCGCAATATTCCTGCCGGAAAGCGACTGTTCACTGGGCATGTGCGCGCGATCTTAGAACGCGCCCCGTACACTAGTCAATTGAGCGCAGTAACGTTGATGTGCGGAGGGCAGGAATGGCGGACGGGTGCCCGGTGCTAACCGGGCGCCCGTGGGGTCCGCGGAAGGTGATATTGAAATCCGGCGTTAGCTAGTCTTCGGAGCGCCGGCGCCGACCGTGCGCGTGAAAGCTGGCTTTTCCAGGTCGGAATCGCCCACCTCGCCAGCCTTATCAATCTCGATGGAGCCTTTGAAGTACGCACCGTCTTCGATCATGATGCGGGCGGTGGTCAGATCGCCCACGACGGAGCCGTCCTTCTTGATTTCGATGCGGTCGCGTGCGCGTAGATTGCCCTTTACCGTGCCATAAACCACCACTTCACGCGCAACCACATCCGCACTAACCTTGGCCGAGGCGCCAACGGTCAACTTGCGATCTTCCAATTGAATCAGGCCTTCGACGCTGCCATCCACCAACAGGTCTTCGTGCCCGTTAATCTCACCCTTTACATGCAGGCTGGCGCCCAACCGCGCGGTCGCGGAAGAGTTGGCCAGCGGACGCATGGCATCGCTACTCATCGTTTTTTCCTCCACGAATGCCGGAGCTGGCTTCGGCTGATTCGCAGCCTTTGGTTCAGTGACCTCAGGCGGAGTCGGCTGTCCTGGTTTCTTACCCCACATGGGCCCTCCCTGGACCACAAACGCGTTACAGCACGCTGGCGTTTTTGGACCGGGGTGCAAAGCACTGTAGACCCGTGCGCCAAAACGGGGCAAGGGGAAAGCTAAAGAAAGTGTCCGGTTAAATACTGTACGGCGGGGGCAAGAACGCGTTGGCGATCAATATTTGCGGAGGACACCGATCACCCGGCCTTGTATCTTTACGTCCCCGGCGGGAACGATGATGGGGTGCATCTCACTATTGGCCGGCTGGAGGCGAATCTTCCCACCCGCCTCGCGGTAAAAGCGCTTCAGGGTTGCATCGGTACCGCCCACCAGCGCAACGACGATTTCGCCGGGATTCGCCACCTGCGTCTGCTCCACCACAATATAGTCGCCATCGAGGATGTGGTCTTCGACCATGGAACTCCCTTTGACTTGAAGCACATAGCTGTTACCGCCGTTGGCGAAATCACCCAGAGAAAGGGTTTCGCGGTCCTCCACAGCCTCCATCGGACGGCCGGCGGCGATGCGCCCGACCAGCGGCAACTCGGCCGCTTGGCGGTCGGCGACCTGCTCGCGGACAGGCTTGGGCAATTGGTGAATCTCAATCGAGCGGCTCTGGTTGTACCCGCGCCGGATGAAGCCCTTCTTTTCAAGCGTGGTGATGTGCTTGTGGACCGTTGCCAAAGAATGCAGCCGCATCGAGCGCGCGATCTCTTCAAAGCTGGGCGAATAGCCGTGCTTGTTCATGAACACCACGAGGAAATCGAGCACTTCCTTCTGTCGCTTCGTCAGGGTCATGGGCAGCCTCGCTTTGGACAACGTGAAGCGCATTTTAGGCGAAGCAAAAGCGAACGTCAAGCTGTTTCTGTTCGAGGCAGTAGGTCAGTTTCCGGTTGGCCGACAAACCTTCCAGAATCTGCGCTTCCGTGTGGAACGTGCTGCGTGGGCTATAATTACGCGCACGCATGGCACTCCGCTCCGGTACAAGACTAGGTCCTTACGAGATCCAATCGCCGTTGGGGGCAGGCGGAATGGGCGAAGTGTATCGCGCGCGCGATACGCGGCTGGATCGCACGGTTGCGGTGAAAGTACTTCCCTCCCATTTATCCGAAAATCCGGAAGCGAAGCAGCGATTTGATCGCGAAGCGCGGGCGATTTCTTCGTTGAATCATCCCAATATTTGCGCGTTGTACGACGTCGGACATCAGGATGGGACTGACTACCTGGTGATGGAATATCTGGAAGGCGAAACGCTCGCGGATCGTCTCGCAAAGGGTGCGCTACCAACCGAGCAGGTCTTGAAAATTGGGATTGAAATTTGCGAGGGATTGGAGCGCGCGCACCGCACAGGTGTTGTTCATCGCGACTTGAAACCCGGCAACATCATGCTCACGAAATCCGGCGCCAAGCTGATGGATTTCGGCCTCGCGAAAGCGGCAGCGCCAGCAGTGGCCCCAGTCACGGGCTTGACGATGACGGTATCCACTCCGGCTGCGGGTCGACCTCTCACCGCGCAAGGCAGCATCATGGGCACGTTTCATTACATGTCGCCTGAACAGGCGGAAGGAAAAGAGGCGGATGCGCGCAGCGATATTTTTTCGCTGGGCGCGGTGCTGTATGAAATGGCGACTGGGCGCCTCGCATTCCAGGGGAAGACTACAGCGAGCGTGATCGCGGCTTTGCTGGAGCGTGATCCGCAGCCGATCTCGGCGGTGCAGCCGATGTCGCCGCCATCGCTGGACCGCGTGGTGAAAACTTGTCTGGCGAAGGATCCCGACCAGCGATTTCAGAATGCGCACGATGTAATGCTTCAATTGAAATGGATCGCGGAGGGCGGTTCGCGAGCCGGCGTGCCCGCGCCGGTGGCAGCGAGACGCAAGAACCGCGAAAGACTAGGATGGGCGCTTGCGGCCGCGTTCGCGCTTATAGCACTAGCGATCGCGACGCTGAGTTATCTTCGTCCGCGCGCCGCTGACGCGCAGCCGGTGCTCTCGTACATTCCGCCCGCTCCCGATACTCATTACCTCGCGTTCGGTTTCGGCGCTGGTCCGGTTGTGGTTTCTCCCGATGGCAGCAAGCTGGCATTTTCGGCGATCGATAAGAGCGGCACGATCAAGTTGTGGACACGATCTCTCAAGGCAAACGACGCAGCGGCTTTGCCGGGAACCGAAGGTGCGGCATATCCGTTTTGGTCACCGGACAGCCGTTCGCTCGGTTTTTTCAGCGGAGACAAGCTGGAGACGATCGATTTGAACAACGGCAACGTGGAGGTCTTGAGTGAACATTCCATTCAAGACCGTGCTGCGTGGTCCTCGGGCGGTACGATTTTGTTCAGGCCGGCCGATAGGTCTCCGCTGTTTCGAGTACCTGCGTCGGGCGGACGGGCAGCCCCGGTGCGCGCGCTGGCGGCAAGCGATTACACCGAATCCGCACCTGCAGCGCTGCCCGATGGGGAGCACTATCTCGTTGTCGTCACCAATCAAAAGCAAGATCAGCGAATTGAATTCAGATCGCTAAACTCGTCGAGCGCCAAGGTAGTGATCGAGGACGCCGATTTGCCCGATTATTCAGACGGGTTCTTGTTGTACAGCAAGAATGGAAAGATTCTCGGTCAATCGTTTGATTCGAAGTCCGGTGCGCTTTCCGGAACGGCAACTCCGATTCTGGATGCTGCTCGTTATTCCGCCGGCGGCCAATCTGTTCTGGCGTTTCAGGCGCCGACGTCTGAATCGCGCCTGAAATGGTTCGACCTGAGCGGAAATCCAACGGGTGTGATCGGCCAAGTCGCGGCGTATCGATCGCTGGAGATTTCTCCAGATGGCAGGCGGGTTTTGGCGTTAGTGACGGATTCGCGGAGTGATGCGAATCCTGATTTGTGGACCCTCCCCGTGGATGGCGGAGTGAGCACACGAATGACCTTCGGCCCAGGGTTCAAGGGGTGGTGCGTGTGGTCACCCGATGGACGGTATATCGCATACGGCCGTCAAAGTGCCGACGGAAAAGCCATCCTCGTGCGAAAGCCATCGGACGGATCCGGGGCGGAAGAAACTCTGTTAACGCTGGGACCGGAGATTGGCGATGTGGCTGCGGTCGATTGGTCCCCGGACGGACGATACCTCTCAATTGATACTCAGGACAAAAGTACGGGACTCTACGCAAATTGGGTTGTTCCGCTATTCGGTGACAAGAAACCGTTTCGCGTAGCTCAGGTGGACGCGAACCAGTACGATGGGAATTTCTCGCCGGACGGCCACTGGCTGGCCTATTTTTCGTACGAAACTGGCCAGCCCGAAGTATTTGTGGTTCCCTTTCCCGGGCCGGGCGGAAAGTACCAGATTTCTCACGGTGGCGGATGGCTGATTCGATGGGACAAGAAAGGCAACTTCTACTTTTTGAGTCCGGGGAATCAACTGATGAAAGCTGAGTTGAATCTTTCGGCGCAATCTCTTGAGGTGAAATCTTTGCGGCCGCTTTTTCAGGTAGATCTGCTGGACATGGCGGCGCCACTTTTCGACGTGTCCTCGGACGGGCAGCGAGTGCTGGCGGTGACGCCAGCGCGGGAGGAATCGAGTTCGATTGGGTTGCTGCTGAATTGGCAGGCGCTCATGAAGAAATAAGAGCGCACCTTGTTGCTTCCCGCCGTTTTTCTTTCATTTTTTCGAGGTTGCAGATTGCGTCTCAACCTGCGCTAAATCGCTGCCAGGAAAATTACAACGACACCCACCGACATCGCTCACGAAACAATACGCGCCGCGCCCAGCGGCACGCATACCTGTAAAGGCTGGCAGCAGGAAGCGGCGCTGCGCATGCTGATGAATAATCTCGATCCGGATTGATGTCTCTCTTGACACGCCCGAGTGACGGGCTAACCGGAAACTGGCCCACTACCCTGTCCAGTCGCAGACCGCCGAAGGGCGCATTTATTTCAGTCGAAATGAGATTTGAGAGGCGGCATTTTCGGTCACGCATGTATGTTGCGAAATGCGTAAGAGCGGTTTCCAGGTGCAGCCCTGAGATGAGTAAGAATCGCGGGATTTGACTTTCCTCTGGATCAGCAAATAGCATCCGCGGATGGTCCCGCCGCGAATCTTGCCGCGCAGCTTTTCGGCTGCGCTTCTCTTTGCTTTGCTCTGGCCGCTTTCGGCGCACGCGCAGATGAAGTCAGCCGCCGTGGAGGCGCCGCCGCCGAACGGACCGGCCGAAGCACAAGTAGACAACTCAACCGGGAAAGTCACATTGCGATACGACGGGCGTGCGATCTTCGCCGGCCAATTGTGGATTCATACGGCGCAAAGGAATTGGCAGGTCAACGATTTTGCGGCTACTGCGGGCCAACAGGCCGGAAAGCCATCTCCCGACGCTATGGCGAAGCCGGTCTTCAGTTTTGGCGTGATGGAAGCGCACGGGAATCATGACGCCTATGAGCAGGATTTTCGTTTTCGGCTTATCTCGCCAGTTCCGGGTGCGGAGCTGGAGCTGATCGGCGTTGTCTCAGCCAGCAGCGAAGCGTTTGCGGCGGAAACACTCTCAACCGCGCAGCTTCGCTTTCCGCTGATCCGCACAAGCGTGGGGCCAAGCCACAATCTTCGCAACAATGCGATCTACGACCGGCGCTTTGACTGGGTGCTTTATGGTCCGGCGGACGGGGTAACGCGCATTGATCCCTCACCGCAAACCTTGGGCGGAGCACAATCGCTGGCCGACTCATCGTTTCAAATGACGGTCACCGGGCAGTCCTTCGTTCTGACCTTTAAGCCGCGCTATTACCAGAAGCATCGCAACATTTCCTTCTTCGAGCCGTGGACGTATCAAGTTTGGCCCGATTCCATCGCCGGCTGGTGTTCCTGGTGGGCTTACGAGGACAAGATTGACGAGAATCTCATCCATCGAATCGCAGACGTTTTCTCTACAAAGCTTCGCGACTATGGCTACAACTACATCCAGATTGACGAGGGCTACGAATTGCACGCCGGTTATCCACGCGATTGGCTGAAAACGAACAGCAAATTTCCCGGCGGCTTGCAGAATCTCGCCGGCTACATTCACGGCAAAGGCCTTAAGCCGGGGCTTTGGCTAAACGTTGAGGTCGAAGACGACGAATTGGCACGCGAGCATCCCGAGTGGTTCCTGCAAAAAGACAATGCGCCCTTTAAAGCGCCGTGGGTCGGCTACGGTCTCGATGGCAGCAATCCCGCGATGATTGATGCGCTGATCCGGCCGGCGTATGGCGAACTTCGGCCAATGGGTTGGGAGTACATCAAGGTAGATACATTGCGTCACTTGCTCTACGACGCCAGCTACCCCGCACGGAACTACTTGGAAGGCAAAGGATCGAGTCCGGAGGCAGCCTTTCGCAACGTGTTGGGCGCGATCCGGCAAGAACTCGGGCGTGAAATTTATCTGCTGGCGTGCTGGGGCGTGCTTCCCGAAACCGCCGGGATCGCGGACGGCACGCGGCTCGGCACCGACGGGTTCGGGCCCTCGACGCTGACGCAATACAACTCGTGGAACAACGTGGTGTGGCGCAACGATCCCGACCATGTGGATATCGCTGGCCAAGGCGAAGACATCATCCGTCCGGTGCTTGTCAGTATGGCGGGCGCGCAAATGCTCCTGACGGACAAACTCGAATTCTATCGGGACGGCTCGCGGCTCGAAGGCGCCCGCCGCTCCGCACCGATTCTGTTTTCGCTTCCGGGCCAGCTCTACGATTTCGATCCTACCAAGACAAATAATCTCGTTGCCGGCCTGCGAAATGCGAGCGGCGGCACCTATAGCGGTCCGCTCGATGCGGACCAACGCGGGGTCGAATGCCAGTGGTGGCTGATGGACATCGATCGGCCGTTCGGTTCATGGTCGGTGCTCGCGCATCTGGGCTGGGCTAGCCTTCCGGCTACAACCGTGCATTTCGCGGACCTGGGTCTGCGCACCGATCGTGAATACCTTGTCTACGAGTTCTGGTCGAAGAAATTTCTCGGCGTGTTTCGCGGCGCGTTCCCGGTTCCGGCGCAGCAGCCGAAAGAAACTCGCGTCTACGCGATTCGGGAAAAGGAAGATCGCCCGCAGATCGTTTCCACGAGCCGTCACATCACGCAGGGTGGAGTGGATTTGGAAGACGTGCAGTGGTCGGCAGCCGACCGCCAACTAAGCGGCAAGAGTAATGTAATTGCGGGAGATCCTTACACCATCACTCTGCGCGTGCCCAGCGGCTTCACTCTTCAAAGTGCCGCGATGGATGGCAATGCTGCGAGCATCGCGCGAACGGCGGAAATCGCGACGATCTCGTTCATACCGAAACAAACCGGGCCAATTTCGTGGTCCGCTCGCTTCCGCTAGCTTCGCCAGCGGCGCCCGTGCTGGGGCGGCCTTCTGGCCGGCTACGGCACCAGCACCACGCGTCCGAGCAACGTTCCCCGCCGCATTGCATCGAGCACTTCGTTCACCTGTTCGAGCGGGCGCGACTCGGTATGACAATGGATCTTACCCTGAGCCGCCAGCGCCAATGTGTCGCGTAAATCCTGGCGCGTGCCGACCACGGTGCTCAGGATACGCGCCTCATTCCGGGCGAGCTTCGCGGCGTCCAAGGCAATCGGCTCATTGGGTAAACCCACGATCGCGACCGCCCCTCCCGCTCGCAGTCCCGCAAATGCCGCCTGATACGCCGCCCCGGCCGGCGTTGCAACGAGTGCGAGGTGCATGCCGCCCATGCTCTGAAGCTCCTGTGCCGCATCTTGCTTCGCGGAATTGACCACATGCTTGCGCCCGGACTGTCGCGCCAGTTCGAGTTTCGCGTCATCCACATCCACAGCCACAACTTCCGCATCCATCACGCGCGCGACCTGCACAGCCAGATGCCCAAGCCCGCCGATGCCAAACACCGCGACCCGCTGGCCCGGCTTTACCTCGGCATTCCGCAGCGCGCGATAGACCGTCACTCCGGCACAGAAAAGCGGCGCTGCCTCGTTCGGCGAGAGCTCCGGTGGAACAGAAATGGAGTGGCTGGCCTTCGCCACCATAAATTCGGCAAATCCGCCGTTGACCGTGACGCTGGTAATGGCGCGGTTCTGGCAGATATTTTCGCGCCCGCCCACGCAGTTCGCGCAGGCCCCGCAGCTCCAGTACACCCAACCTACGCCCACGCGCGTGCCTTGCAATCCAGCATCCACCGCCGTGCCGACCTCCGCCACTTGGCCCACAACCTCATGGCCGAGCACAAGCGGCCAATGGATCAGCTTCGCAAATCCAGGCCAATCGCCACTGGCAAGGTGCAGGTCAGAATGGCACACTCCGCAGGCCTCGATTTCGATCAGCACTTCGCCGGGGCCAGGCGAGGGACGAGACGCATCTTCCACCACCAGCGGCTTGCCGAATTCATGCAGGTTTGCGGCGCGCACTTCGGGCCTCCTCAATTTAGCCCAGCGCGCGCATTATAGGCGCGTAACCACTAGGAACCAACCGGCGCCCTGCCGCCCTGCAAGAGTGATAAAATGGATTTGTGGAACTTCCAGAGGGCTTAAGACGTCACCCATAGTGTGATATCATTTCCTTCTGCGTGAGCTGTTGAGCCGCGTGGAAGTCCGCCCTTCCTCAACCACGTCCTGAATTGGGGGAGCAAAGCACTCAGGGTATCGGAGGAGATTCGGCCGCTTCCCCGTTAAGGCATGGTTCCAAGGTCTTTTGAAGGTATCCGGACGCAGGCAGGAGCAGCAGAGGATTTATGGCGACCATAATTGAACTTCCCAAGCGCAAACATGAAGTGATTGACCGGGCCGTGATTCGCTTCTGCGGCGATTCCGGCGACGGCATGCAGATCACCGGCAGCCAGTTCACGAATACTGTGGCGCTCTACGGAAACGACTTGGCGACGTTCCCGGACTATCCGGCGGAAATCCGCGCCCCTGCCGGCACACTCCCAGGCGTCAGCGGCTTTCAGGTCCAATTTTCTTCCTCTGACGTGTTCACGCCGGGCGATGCCGTGGATGCGCTCGTGGCGATGAACCCCGCCGCGCTGAAGATGAATATCGCCGACCTGAGGCCAAACGGCATCCTGATCGTCAATAAGGACGATTTCGGCGAGACCGATCTGCGCAAGGCGCAGGCGACCACGAATCCGCTGGAAGATCATTCGCTCGATGGCTACCGCCTGTTCGCGATTGACCTGACTCGCTTGACCCGTGCTGCCCTGCAGGACCTCGGCCTCGACGCCAAGAGCATGGACCGCTGCAAGAATTTCTTCGCTCTGGGCATGTGCTACTGGCTCTACAACCGGCCGATGGAATCCACCTATCGCTGGCTCGACGGCAAGTTTGCGAAGAAGCCGTTGCTGGCGGAAGCAAACAAGCTGGCGATGAAGGCCGGCTATTCCTACTGCGAAGCGACGGAAGCGTTTCAGGTCACCTACGAGATCCCGCCGGCGAAGCTTTCTCCCGGCGTCTACCGCAATATGAGCGGCAACCAGGCGCTCGCGCTCGGATTCATCACGGCTTCGCAAAAGTCCGGCCTGCCTCTCTTTCAAGGCTCTTATCCGATCACGCCGGCTTCGGACATTCTGCACGAACTTTCCGGTTACAAGAGTTTCGGCGTAACGACTTTTCAGGCCGAAGATGAAATCGCCGCGATCACTTCGGCGATCGGCGCGTCCTATGCCGGTGCTCTGGCGATCACCACAACTTCCGGCCCGGGCATGGCGCTCAAGACCGAAGCTCTCGGCTTGGCGGTCATGACGGAGCTGCCGCTGGTCATTTGCAATATCCAGCGCGGTGGCCCTTCGACTGGTTTGCCGACGAAAACCGAACAAGCCGATCTCTTGCAGGCGCTCTTCGGCCGCAATTCAGAAGCGCCAATTCCCATCCTTGCCGCTTCGACGCCGGGCGATTGTTTCTGGGTCGCCATTGAGGCCAGCCGCATCGCGGTGAAGTACATGATCCCGGTGATCATTTTGTCCGACGGTTACCTTGCCAACGGCGCGGAGCCCTGGCGCATTCCGAATTTGGAGGACATCCCGGCCTTCCCGGTGAAATTCGAAACGAATCCGGAGGGCTTCCAACCGTATAAGCGCAATCCGGAGACGTTGTCGCGTCCCTGGGCCGTTCCAGGAACGCCGGGACTCGAGCATCGCCTCGGCGGTCTCGAGAAGCAGGAAGTCACCGGCAACGTGAACTACGAGCCGCTCAATCACGAAACCATGGTCCGCCTGCGCGCGGCAAAGGTGGAAGCGATCGGGCAAGACGTCCCCGACGTGGTTCCGGCGGGCGATCCCGAGGGCGAACTCTTGATTGTCGCCTGGGGCTCGACTTACGGCGCTATTACGGCGGCTCTGGGTCCCGAGCGGGCCAAGGGACATCGCATCGGACACGTTCATCTGCGCCACCTGAATCCCTTGCCGCGAAATCTCGGCGAAGTGATGGAGCGCTACCGCCATGTCCTCGTACCGGAGATGAACATGGGCCAGCTCGTCTGGCTGCTGCGCGCGAAATATCTGGTGGACGCGCAGGGATTCAACAAGATTCAAGGCCGCCCTTTCAAGCAATCCGAAATCGAGGGCAAGATCGAAGAGATATTGGAATAGCATTGGGGCTCCGGGCCCAGGAGGGGATTCAAAATGGCTACGACACTGCCACCGCCGCCACAGGCGCCGCTCACGAAAAAGGACTTTCAGACAGACCAGGAAGTCCGCTGGTGTCCGGGCTGCGGCGACTACGCGATCCTCAACGCCGTGCAGGCTGTTTTTCCGGAGCTGGGCATTCCACGCGAAAAGTTTGTGGTGATTTCGGGAATCGGGTGCTCGAGCCGTTTCCCGTATTACATGAACACCTACGGCTTCCACACGATCCACGGCCGCGCACCCGCGGTCGCAACCGGCGTGAAGTTGATGCGCCCGGACCTCGAGGTGTGGGTCGCGACCGGCGATGGTGACGCGCTGAGCATCGGCGGCAATCACACAATTCACATGCTGCGCCGCAACGTGGGCCTGAAGGTACTGCTGTTCAATAACAAGATCTATGGCTTGACGAAGGGCCAGTATTCACCGACCTCGGAATTCGGTAAGAAGACGAAATCCACGCCCTATGGCACTACGGATCGTCCATTCAATCCCATCTCCCTGGCGATTGGCTCGGAGGCGACTTTCGTCGCGCGTTCCGTGGACGTCTTCCAACAGCACCTGAAGGATGTACTGAAGAGCGCCTCAGCCCACAAGGGTTCGGCATTTATTGAGATTCTGCAGAATTGCAATATTTTCAACGACGGCGCCTGGCTGGACGTCACGGAAAAAGACGCGCGCAGCGAGCATGTGGTGCAGCTCGAACACGGCAAGCCGCTCATCTTCGGCAAAAAGCGTGACAAGGGCATCCGCCTGAATGGGCTCGATCTGGAAGTGGTGCAGCTCGGCAACGGCGTCAACGAAAGCGATCTGCTCGTTCATGACGAAGCGCACCCGCGCCCGTCTTATGCTTTCCTGCTCGCGCACATGGAGCAGCGACCAGGGTTCCCCACGCCGATCGGCGTTCTGCGCAATTGGAATGACGTCCCACGGTACGAAGATGTTGTGAGGGGCCAGATTGACGAAGTGATTGCTCAGCGCGGCAAAGGCGATTTGGCAAAGCTTCTGCGCGCAGGCGATACCTGGGAAGTAAAGGCGTAACGAATTCCTCGCATCCGCAATTAGAAACGGCGAGACTCAACAGTCTCGCCGTTTTTATTATCTTTCGACCGCCGATGTACTTTCTTAGGACTCCGGGCGGAGCAGCGCTACTCTCCGCTCCGCCCGCCCCGGCCGCCACGTCCTCCCGCCGGCGCTTCCGTTGAGATTTCCGGCAGGTTCGCCTGCTTGAGTTGCGTGTTTACTGCCGCGAGATCGCCGCTCTTCACCGCATTCCATTTTCCGAGCGCCGTATCCGCTTTTTTCTGCGTCTCTTGACCAGGCGTGCAGCACCTGTTCACCCGGAGCGGCATCCGCGCCCTCGATAGCGCCGGAAATCTGCCCGAGTTCGCCATTCAAGAATAGCAAGCTCGAAAAATCTGACGACGGCTCACCGACGCCGCTCGAATCAGGACTCGCTACGGCCTGCGCTCCGCCAACTTCCGCAGTCTTCTTGTCCAACGCGTCGAGCGCGGAAACGAGCTGCGCGTTGCTTCCAGCCTGTTTCTTGAGTGCGCCGATTTGATCGCGCACGTGCGCCACTTCCTGGCGCGCGCGGCTCACGGCGGCCTGTTTCTCCTGCACCTCTTGCGCGAGTTCAAATTGTCGCTGCAGGGCCAGGGTCGTCGTTTTCACGTGCGGATCCATCTTCACTTCAAGCGGTTGCGCGTAAGTCTGCCCGTTCACCGTTAGCTTCACCGTATACGCGCCGGGAAGGGCCCACAATCCACCACCCCCGCCGAAGCACCCGCCGCCTCCGCGCCCGCCTCCGCCTCCGCCAACGCTGGCGTATCGCACATCCCATACCCAGCGATGCATGCCCGCCTCGGCGGAAAGCGTCTCTGCCGGATGCACCCAGTACGCCGGAATATTCAGCGTCTGCGGATTCACGCGCGGCGCGCGGTCGTCGCTCGAATATTTGCGCACAGATTTGCCGGCGCTATCCAGAATCTCGAGCGTCACCGGCCCCGAGGCGCTTGCTTTCAGGTAGTAGTCAATGATCGCGCCGTTCGGAGGATTCTCCGCTTCGGGCGATCCGTAGGGTAGCGGCGTACCGCCGCCACCGCCCGCGCGCATGCGCAATGCCGTCTTCGGCTTGAAGAGCGTCGCCGGAGCATCCGACATTTCCGCCTTTGTCTGCCGCAGCGCGGAAATATCGTCGAGCACCCAGAATCCCCGGCCATGCGTGGCCACAATCAAGTCGTCGTTGTGGATCGCGAAGTCGCGCGCTGAGCTGCGCGGCAGGTTGAGCTGCAACGACTGCCAGTGATCGCCATCATCAAAGGAAACGTAGACGCCCAACTCCGTTCCGGCGAAGAACAGCCCTTTGCGTCCCGGGTCTTCCTTCACGGCATTCACGTAGCTGCCTTCCGGGATGCCCGCGGTGATGAGTTTCCAGGTCTTCCCGCCATCGCGCGTGCGGTAGATGTAAGGCTTGTAGTCCTCGAGCCGGTGCCGGTCCACGGCGGCGTAAGCATCCTCCGCGTTGAAGTGCGACGCATCGATCAGCGCGACTTTGCTCCATCCCGTCAACTCCGGCGGCGTCACATTTTTCCAGGTCTTGCCGTCATTATGCGTCACGTGAATCAGGCCGTCGTCCGTGCCCACCCAAATCGTGCGCGGCTTCAAGCGGCGAAGGAGCGATCGTGTAAACGACTCCTTGCCGCGACCCGGCAAACGTATCCGCCGCGGTTGCCGCATCCAGATTCGGCGGAACGCCGGGATTTTCACGCGTCAGATCCTCACTGATGCGCTGCCAGCTCCCGCCGCCATTGGTCGTTTTCCAGACGTATTGATTGCTGAAATACAGCGCGTGCGCGCCCGGCCTGCGAAAAGACCAGCGGCAAAGTCCACGTATGCCGGAAGGGACCAAGCTCGGCATAGCCCAGCATCGGCGAAATCTGTTCGCCGACGTTTGTGGACTGGCGGCACTTCGACACCGTGCCGCCATAGAGCATGTCCGAATCCGCAGGATCCACGGCCACGTATCCGCTTTCGCCGCCCGCGCAAATCGGCTATCCCATCCGCGCAGATACGTGATCGAGCCTTGCGTGCTCCGCGTTTCCACGCTCACCGCGCCGCTATCCTGCTGCGCGCCATACACCCAGTAAGGGTCGCGATCGTCGGCCACGATGTGATAGATCTGCGCGGTGGGCTGGTTGTACCAGGAGCTCCAGCTCTTTGCGCCGTCCACGCTTACTTCCACGCCCTGATCGCTCGCCAGAATCATCCGCGAGCCGTCGTCGGGATCGATCCAGAGCTGGTGGTAGTCGTCGCCGCCGGGCGCGCCCTTTACCGCGGCGACCGTTTTGCCGCCGTCGTCGGAGCGGTACACCGACGTGTTCGAAACATAGACCTTGTCCGGATCCTTCGGATCCACGACCACGTTTTCGAAATACCAGCCGCGTCCCCAGATGCGCTGCTCTTCGTTCATCAGCGTCCAGGTCGCGCCGGCATCGTCGGAGCGGTATAGGCCGCCCTTCTTCGCGTCCACGATCGCGTAGACGCGCTGCGGATTGCTCGGCGCCACGGCCACGCCAATGCGTCCTACACCTTCGGTGGGCAATCCGCCGGTGAGTTGCTGCCAGTTGCTGCCGCCGTCAGTAGATTTGAAGATTCCGCCGCCCGGGCCATTCGCGGGCGGGTAAATGGACCACGGCGGACGCCGCGCCGCCCATAAGCGTCGCGTAGATCGTTTTCGAATTCTGCGGATCGAACGCCAGATCAATCGCGCCTACATTTTCATCCTTGAAGAGCACCTTCTGCCAGTTGCGCCCGCCATCGGTGGAGCGAAAAACGCCGCGCTCGGCATTCGGTCCGTAAGCATGGCCCAAGCGCCGCCACAAAAACGGTGTCCGGATTCTGCGGATCAACGAGCACGCGGCCGATCTGCCGCGTATCCTCGAGTCCAATGTGGGTCCACGTCTTGCCGCCATCGGTAGACTTGTACATCCCCTTGCCGTAAGAAATCTGCGAACGCATGTCCGCTTCGCCGGTGCCCACGTAGATCACGCTCGGATTGGAGGGCGCCACAGCAATCGCGCCGATGGACTGCACGTCCTCGGAATCGAAGATCGGCGTCCACGTCTCGCCGGCATTGAAGCTTTCCCACACGCCGCCGCCCACCGAGCCAAAATAGAAATGGCTCGGCTGGCCCGGCACGCCGGTCACCGCTACCGCGCGCCCGCCGCGAAACGGACCGATCATGCGCCACTTCAATCCGGAATAGAGACTCGGATCAACTTCCTGTGCCGTAGCCGGGCCGGGCGCAAAAAGAGCGGCCAAGACGATGGCACACGACACAATCAACAAACTTCGCGCGATTTTCTTCGCGGAGAACTGCATGGTTTTCATAGACGGAACTCCCGGCTCGCTAAGATGGCAAAACGGATAAGTAAGCAGACGTGCGAAACGCGCGTGCCGTTGCGCAATGTACTACATACGGTAGGACTTCGTCAGTTCTGATTGCCGCCGCCGTGCATATGCTTGCAGATTCTGCAGAACGTCGGCGGTTCGGTATTGTCCACATGGTGCCGCACCGGCTTCACGGTACGCAGGAAAGCAAAAATGTCAGAGAGGTCTTTGTCCGTCATCCCTCGATACACAGGCCATGGCATCAAGGGGCTGAGCTTCCGCGCGCGCACAGAGCCTGTGCGGATGGCCTCCATGAAGAGATTCAGGTCGTAGTAGGGAATGCCCGAAGGATCCGGCGTGATGTTTGCCCCAGCTATGGCGCCAAACGCCCCCTGCAAAATGAATCCTCCGCCAAAATCCAGGCCCGCGATCGGCATGTTGTGCGAATCCACGGGCGTGTGGCAATCCGCGCAACCTCCTTCATTCACGAGATATGCGCCTCGCTTTTCGGGCGTGGACTGATCGGGAGCGGGTACCGGCTCGATGATTGGTTCCGGCACGCTGCGAATCAGGTATTTCACCGGGAAGATGATCTCCGTCTGGGGAAGCGCATTGCGCACCGGCGGCAGCGATCGCAGATACACGATGACGGACGCCAAATCCTCATCCGACATCGAATGGAAATGCTGATAGGGCATCAGCGGAAAAAGTGCTCGCCCGTCGTGGCTGATGCCTTCGCGGATCGCTCGCGCGAGCTGATCATCGGTCCAATTGCCGGCGCCGGTTTCCGGATCGGGTGTAATGTTGGGCGCAATGATGCGTCCAGGCAAATCGCTGAACGGCATCTGTTCGCCCGCGCCGGCCGACTCCTGAGCGGTAGCCGAAACCATCGAGGACCAGTCATGCGGCGTGTGGCATTCGAGGCAGCCGGTGACGTTTTCCACCAGGTACTTGCCGCGAGCGACCCGCTCCGGCGTGCGCTCGAACCTGCGGTTCGTCAGTGGACGCGCTCGCGGCCCGATGAACGGACGCCACCCAACCGTGAAGGTAATCCCGACGGCGCCCAGCACCACAATAGCGGCAATCAGCCATCCCAATACTTTGCCAAATTTCTTCATTGCGGCTCCGGCGCGAAGAATGCGCCGACATCATAGGATTCGCTGGCACCGAAATTCAACAGGAACCAGTCAAATTTCGGAACGGAGAATGGAGGGCGGCTTAGCGGGTACTGGCTTGCAGCGTAGCGGGAGTGTTCAGCAACAGCATCCACTGGTCGCGCACGGCTGCAAAGTCGCCCATATTCCGCCGTGCAACGGGTTCGGCCGGGGGAAGGTGCAACGTCTCAAAATTTCGATAGGTCCCATTCTGCACGATGCGAAAATCCAGATGCGGACCCGTCGCGAGGCCCGTCATACCCACAAGCCCGATCGTTTGTCCCTGCTCGACTCGCCCGCCCGCGTGCACCAGGATGCGTGACAGGTGCATGTACATCGTCTCGAAGCCGTTCGAGTGCTGAATCCGCACCAAATTGCCCGAGCCACCCGAAAACGCCGCGAAGACCACGCGTCCGCTGCCAATGGTCTGCACGGGAGTACCCGTAGGCGCGCCGTAGTCAATGCCCAAGTGCGGCCGGTACATCTTCAGAATCGGATGGAATCGCGACATGCTGAAGTGCGAGGTAATGGGCGCGGCAAATTTCAGCGGCGACCGCAGGAACGCCTTCTGCAGCGCCCCGCCATCGGGAGCGTAGTAGGCCGGAGCGCCGTTCGAGTCGTGGAAAAGCACCGCTTGATAGGGATGCCCGGCATTCTTGTATTCTGCCGCGAGGATGCGCCCGTAGCCGGCGGTCTTGCCATCAAGATAGGATTTCTTTTCGACCAGCACGTGGAACGTGTCACCGCGCCGCGGGTCAGTGTAAAAATCCAGGTCCCAGCCGAAGATCTCGGCCATGCGCATCGCCAACTCGGGCGATTCTCCTGCGTCGGTCACCGCGCCAAACAATGAGTCTCTCACGGTGCCGGTCACCGTTACCGTCTGCACGTGCGACGGAATGGACTGAATCTCCGCGTGATAACCCTGATCGCGCCGCTCGATGAAGAGCATCCGGTCGGCATCAATCTGGTACTTGACGGCGCGCAAGGCCCCCGTCACCGAACGCCCAACCGCAAGGAGATTCCCAGCGTGGAAGCGGCGAAAATCAAAAACGGAGCCCGCCGATCGCGTGATATCGGCCGCAGTGATCGAATCGAGCCCCATACGTTGCAGCGAGGTCGCGAAATTCGCTCCGGCGGACACGCGCGCACTCGTGTAGAGCACAACTTCGCGCGCTATCTTTTGCGCCTCGTCAGCCGCCGCCTGTACCTCACGCGCAAAACCATCGGCCGCTTGCGATTTCTGACGCAGAGATACGAACAGAACACACCCGGCTGCCAATATGAGTAAGGCCGAAGCAACTCGGAAAGCCAGACGCATTCGTTTCAGCGAGAGGAAGGAGTGTTGACAGCGGCGACCGAGCGGTGCGCGCCAAAATAATTGTCCAGATTCAGCGTGTGATAGATCCGCCCGGCGATTTCCGCCGCGAAAGGACCTTTGACGCGTAGACGACTGTCCGCGCATCAGAATCACCAGCACGATGCGGGGATTTTCCTGGTCCGCGTAGGAAGCGAACCAGCCCAGCCGCGAAGCCGAATCCGAGCAGGTGCCGGTTTTGCCCAGCGGCTGTTCGCCTTCGTGGTCGTAGCTCAGCCGCGCGGTTCCGTAAAGAACCGCAGCTTCCATTCCATCGCGAACCTCGGAGACAAAGGAACTGATATCGAGCTGGCGCTTGATGCGCGGCTCAAAACCATGCAGGGACTCTTCGCTGCGCGGATACTGCAGGTAATACATCGTGCCGCCATTCGCGACCGTGGCCACCAGCGAGCCCAGCTCGAGCGGCGTCATGTGAATGCCTTCGCCAAAACTGGACATCCGCGCCACGCCGCCATTTACCGGCGGCGCGCTCGGCAAACTGCCGGCCTGTTCTTCGGGAATGTCATACCCGGCGAGTTCTCCCACGCCCAGGTTGTGCGCGTAACTCCGCACCGTGTCGAATCCCATGCGGCGGCCAAGTTCCTCAAAAAATGCATTGTTCGAATGCGCCATCGCCTCGGTCAGGTTCATGTAGCGGCGCGGCGCCACCTTGATCATGGTGTCGCGCGTTACAACACCTTCCTGGAGAGCGGCCAGCGCAATGGTCGGCTTGATTGTCGAGCAAGGAATAAAGCCGGAGGAAAATGCCAGCTTCTGATTTACCACGGCGAGGACGCGCCCGTTCGAGGGATCAATGGCGACGACGGCGCCGTTGTAGCGCCCCAATGCGGTCACCGCCGCTGCGCGGACAACCGGATCATCGAACTGCGTCACATCGTCTTTCGCGGAATCAGCAAAGGTCGGCACACCGTACAAGTGATGCGCCAAAACTCTGCGACGCGCCGGGCTAAGCCGCGCTGTCGTTGTACGCGTGCGGGCCGGGACCTTCTTGGCCAGGGTCGGCTGCCACACCATTAGGAAAGAAGCCACAAACGCCAGAAACCGAACCCCATAGCCCTGTCTCGCCATTCATTTACACCCAGTCCCGTCCAGTAACCCGGTTGAACCCACCGGGACACATGCACTCCACGTACCCATGGAGGCTCGCAGTGTACGGGATTTTCCCGATTTAGATCAATAGGAAAGCGGTATTGTTTAGTGGCAGGTACGACAAGAAAAACCCGTGGTACTCCTTGGGCGCCCCGCTGGACGAAAGTCACTCGACTGTCCTAATACGGCCAAAACGTGCCATTTCGGCGCAATTGACCCCACCGCCAGGCCCTGAAAGCGCCCACAAAATAGATGAAAAATCCGTTTATTAGGCTGTGCTTCGCAGGGCGGAACGCGCCCATCAGCACCGGCTGGCTAGCTCTGGCGACGCAAGAATCGCTTAGCGCGGTCTCGGCCGATTGGCGTTGGCAGCGCCGGCTGCAGCCGCGGATGCCGAAGCCGACCGGCTTTTCGGCGACAGGCTTTTCGGCTGGCGCAGCCCCGTTCGTCCCCGCCTGGGCCTGAGGCACCAAGCCCAATTGCTTGCGCAGTGCGGCTTCGATCTTGTCGCGAATCGCGATGTTTTCCTTTAGGAACACGCGCGTATTTTCGCGGCCCTGGCCGATGCGCTCGCCGCCATAGCTGAGCCACGTGCCGGACTTTTCGATCAGCCCCCGCTCCACGCCCACGTCAATCAAATCGCCTTCGCGCGAAACGCCTTCGCCATACAGAATGTCGAATTCGGCCTCGCGGAACGGCGCCGCAACCTTGTTCTTCACCACTTTGCCTCGCGTCCGCGAGCCCACCACGCGATCGCCTTCCTTGATCGCCTGGATGCGGCGGATATCAATGCGCATGGACGCATAGAACTTCAGCGCGCGGCCGCCGGTGGTGGTTTCCGGATTGCCGAACATCACGCCGATCTTTTCGCGGATCTGGTTGATGAAAATCAGGCAGGTGCGGGATTTCGAAACGATGGCGGTGAGCTTTCGCAGCGCTTGCGACATCAGCCGCGCCTGCAAGCCCATTTGCGGATCGCCCATATCGCCTTCGAGCTCGGCTTTGGGCACCAGCGCCGCCACAGAGTCCACCACCACGATATCCACCGCGCTCGAACGGATCAGGGCTTCGGCGATTTCCAGCGCCTGCTCGCCGTTATCGGGCTGCGACACCAGCAGATTATCCACGTCCACGCCAAGTTTTCGCGCGTAGATCGGGTCCAGCGCGTGCTCGGCGTCGATGAACGCCGCCTGACCGCCCATCTTCTGCGCTTCGGCGATGGCGTGCAGCGCGAGCGTGGTCTTGCCGCCCGATTCGGGTCCGAAAATCTCGATCACGCGGCCGCGCGGAAATCCGCCCACGCCCAGCGCCGCATCCAGCGAGATCGAGCCGGTGGGGATCACGCTTACCGGCACCAGCACGTCGCGGCTGCCCAGGCGCATGATGGAGCCCTTGCCATACTGCTTCTCGATTTGGCTAATTGCGTTTGCTAGATTCGTTGCCTTTTCGTCGGCCATGAGCCACCTCAGCGAAGATTTCGAACACTCGATTTCGAATGCCCTACCAGGTATCCGGGAAGCGCGGAGTTTACCAAAGAGTTCACTATCTGCATAGCCCCAACTAGCGCACCCTAGAAACCGCAGCCTATCCTAGGGGCGAAGAAAAAGCAAATGGTATTTTGCCTGAAATACGGCGTGCCACGCCCGGCCGCGCCCACCTTACGCCCATTTCTGTTTGGCCTGCGCCAGATAGAGGAGATTGCCGTCCGGATCCTCGAAATTGGCGAACCAAAGCTGCTGGTCGTCGCGCACTGGCCCGGAAAACTTCGTTCCCTTTGCCGTCATTTCTTCCACACGCTTGTGGATTGAGTCCCTCACCTCGATACCCAACTGGATCGAACCCTTGACCCCCGCCGGGTTTTCCTTCGAAGCCGGGTGCAATCCAAGCATGGTTCCGCCATCGTCGGACTTTAGCTGCGCCCACTCATTGCCAAAGCGCATCTCGACTTTGCAGCCGAGAACTTCGTTGTAGAATTTTACCGCCCGGTCCATGTCAGCTACAAAAATGGTGGTAATCACGGTTCCTCCTCATTGAACTCTAAACTTGGCTGTAGGTGTAAAACCCGCGGCCCGACTTGCGCCCCAGCCATCCCGCGGCGACCAGCTTCCGCAAGAGCGAGCACGCGCGATACTTCGGATCGCCAAAGCCCTGGTATAACACGTCAAGAATATTCACGCACACGTCCAGGCCGATGAAATCGGCCAGCTCCAGCGGACCCATCGGGTGGTTCATTCCCATCTTCATGATCGCGTCCACCGCTTCGGCCGTGGCGACACCCTCCATCACGCAAAACGCCGCTTCATTGATCATGGGCATCAGCACGCGATTGCTCACAAACCCCGGCGCGTCGTTCGCGGCCACCGGCTTTTTGCCGAGCTTTTCGCAGAGCGCAATTGTGGTGGCGAACGTTTCGTCGCTCGTCTGCAGGGCTCGGATCACCTCCACCAGCGCCATCATGGGAACGGGATTCATGAAGTGCATGCCGATGAAACACTCGGGACGCTTCGTCGCGGCGGCCAGCGTGGTCACCGAAATCGATGACGTATTGCTCGCCAGAATCACTTCGGGCCGCAGAATCGCATCGGCTTCACGCAGCACCGCCAGCTTCAAATCCAGGCGCTCGGGCACGGCCTCGACGGCAAAATCCGCGCGCGCCAGCGCCGCCATGTCCGTTGTCGGACGCACCCTTTGCAGCACACCTGGTTTTTCGGCTTCTGCAAGCTTGCCCTTCTTGATCTCGCGGTCGAGGTTTTTCGAAATCGTCTCGAGCGCGCGGTCCAGGTATCGCTGCTCCACGTCTCTCAGGATCACTTCATAGCCGGACGCGCAAAGACGTGCGCGATACCGTTGCCCATCGTCCCCGCTCCAAGTATGGCAACCGTCCGGATCGTTTCAATGCTCATGCTCACCCCGTCCTCGCAGGACGCGCATACATTCGAACGAAGCAAGCGAACCACACCGGGCGGGGAGAAATCAAGTCGTGGATCCTAGAAAGAGTGCGTGATCGACGAAGTCGTGGGGTAATTCGCGGCTGGCGGGTTCAGGGTTGTCCTAAGCAGCGCCTTCACTTCGTAACGCGCCGCCGAGGATATCTCGCGCACGCGCTTCATCTTCCCGCTGCACCAGCAAGCGAATCTCGCCTGAGGAACCGGAAATCGTCCAGCACGGGACATCATTTTCCAGCAGAGTATCGCGGAGATAATGTCCCTGCGAAGCGTCCTTGGCCGACCAGATGCAAAGCGGCGTCTGCGTTTCCCCACGTAACGGCGATGCATCGGCGCTACGCGGATCCCCGTCAGTCCCCATTTCCTCGCTATCGAGCTCCACCGGCCCGGCGGGAATGGGACTCAGCGCGTCCTCGACGATCGCTCGCGCTGCGCTCAGGTCAGAGGGATGCACGAGAATCTGCCAGTGCGGCAGCCCATAAAAGCTGAGCGCGAGAGGCTGCGAGAGACAAGCCGCGTAGTCGCGGCTTTGCGCTTCACGATACGGAATTGCGGCGTCGGCCAGCGCGCTGAGAATCGCCGAGAACGCCACGGGATCTTGCCCCCGCCAGAGCATGGTTAGCGGCTCGCGCTTCCCTTCCGTTGGCACCTGGGCTTTCTCGGCTGCTGCAGGCCCGCTGACGAGCGCGACCCCGCACTCCGCGCAGTGCGCATAGCCTTCCTGGTATTCCGAGTTGCAGACGGGACAAAACATGTCTTTATTAGAGGCTTGCAACGCCAAAATCGTTGGTACGGCTCCGAGCAAAACACGGCAATTCGAGGCCGTCAAGCCGGTCAAGCGGGAGGCGCTTGCTCGATGACCTCTCTGACGATCTCTCGCGCACGGGCCTCGTCGCCCGGGAGCACAAAAATTCGCGCAGACATCACTTCCTGCGCGACGCGCGAGCCAAGCCCATTCTCCCGCAGGCAGTCGCACAGATTCTTCGCCATCGCGCGGTCGTCGCCGGACCAGACTTCACAGGTCGCGTGCTCGGGGTCCCAATCGGCAGGCACGTAATCCCGATTCGACGCGCTCGAGTCCTCGGCATCATCGTCCGCCATTGATTCATCTGTTTCTTCGGTCTCATTTTCCAAGGCATCGGCCACCGACGCATCGAGATCGTCGTCTGATTCTACTTGATCGGCGATCAGCTTCGCCGCGCGATCCAAGTCATCCACGAAAACCCGAATCTCCCAGGCACGCGGCGTCGAGGTAAAGAAGATCGGTGTGTCCGGTTCGTGTGCGGAATAGCGGATGTTTGCATCACTCAAGATTTTGCGAATGTTGGCGATCGCCTGAGGATCAACACCTTGCCAAAGCAATGCGTCCGGACGCTCATCCACGCGGACCGGTGACGGCGGAGCGCCCGCGACGAGCGCCACGTCGCAGTCATTGCAACGCGAAAATCCATCGCGGTATTCAACGCCACAGGCGGGGCAGTACATTGTCTTTTCTCCGCGTGCCAGCCTTCAAAGCGATCAGCAAAGTCAAAATGTCAGCGCTCGACGGCCAGCGCGACCGCGTTGCCGCCGCCAAGGCACAGCGCGGCGATGCCGCGATGCACGTTGCGCCGCTGCATCTCATAAAGCAACGTCACCAGCACGCGCGCGCCCGAAGCGCCAATCGGGTGCCCGAGTGCCACCGCGCCGCCATTCACGTTGACCTTTGCCGGATCGAGCCGCAAGTCGCGCATCACCGCCAGAGCCTGCACGGCAAAGGCTTCGTTGAGTTCGATCAAATCCACGTCGCGGTCGCGATCCCATCCGGTTTTCTTCAGCAGCGTTTCCACGGCCTGCACCGGCGCCATCATCACCCACTTGGGTTCGACACCGCTCACGGCCTGCGCCACGATGCGCGCCATCGGTGCCTTGCCGAGCCGCGCCGCGTTGCGTTCGCTGGTCACCACTGCGGCGGCAGCGCCGTCATTCGTGCCGGGCGCATTGCCTGCCGTTACGGTGCCGTCTTTCTTGAACGCCGGCTTGAGCTTCCCGAGCGTCTCCATCGAACTATCGGGGCGCGGCGATTCGTCCTTGCTGATCACAATGGGCGCGCCCTTTTTCTGCGGCACCTCGACGGGCACGATCTGCGATTGGAAATAGCAGGACTGCATGGCGTGAACGGCTTTCTGGTGGCTTTCCAGCGCGAAGCGGTCCTGCTCCTCGCGCGTGATCTTGTATTTTTCAGCGACCAGCTCCGCCGTCTGCCCCATATGAAAATCGTTGAAGGCATCCCACAAGCCGTCCTTAATCATGGAGTCCACCAGCTCGCCATTGCCCAGCCGGTATCCGTTCCGCGCGCCGGGAAGCAGATAAGGACAGTTGGACATGCTTTCCATCCCGCCGCCGATGCCAATCTCGATTTCCTCGAGGATCACTCCATTGGCAATCAGCGAGACCGCTTTCAATCCCGAGCCGCAAACCTTGTTGATGGTCATCGCGGCCACGCGCGGATCGAGTCCGCCGTTGAGGCCCGCCTGGCGCGCCGGATTCTGGCCGAGTCCCGCCGAGACCACGTTGCCCATGATGATTTCGTCCACCTGCTTCGGCTCAATGCCGGCGCGGCGCACCGCTTCCGCCACAACCTTGGCGCCAAGCTCGGTAGCGGAAAGTGACGCCAGCCCTCCCTGAAATTTCCCAACGGGAGTGCGCACAGCGCTCAGGATGACAGGCTTTTCCATGGTGGCCTCACTTCACAAATGGCGATTTGTTGCGGCGAGTAAAACTCACTACAAGAGAATTATAGGAGCAGAGGCAGGCAGGGTCAATTTGGAGGCGGGAGAGGAGATAGGGCGATCTGGAATTGCACTCCTGTGTCTCTGCAAATGGTCTTCGCGCTGCGCCGAACCATTTGCTAGACTGAATGTTGCAGGAATGGATCGACGGATGCCTCTAAAGCTGAATGGAAATTGGACAGGTCAACAGGGTATTCAGGAGCACAGATACGAATGCGGACACTGCGGTTCGATCGTCGCGTCGGCGGTGGGCTGGGCATTTCAACCGAATGCTCATGGTCAGAGCATCCCCAATACGCAGTTCGCATATGCCCTTATTGCAAGCAACCAACATACTTAGACCCGACGCTCAATTCCCCACTCCAGCTAGCGGTGATCCGGTCAAGCACCTTCCGCCCGATATTGAAGCCCTGTATCAACAAGCTCGCGATTGTACGGCTGCAAACGCTCACACGCCCGCTGTTTTGGGGTGTCGAAAGATTCTGATGCACATTGCCGTTGATTTGAAGGCAGCGCCAAATCTGAGTTTTCTTCAATATGTGGAGTATTTGGCCGCGCAAGGATATGTGCCGCCTAACGGACGAGCCTGGGTTGATCACATTCGCGCAAAGGGCAATGAAGCAAATCACGAAATTGTGCTTATGCAGAAAAATGATTCTGAGGAACTAATCTCTTTCATCGAGATGCTCTTGAAGTTCATCTACGAGTTCCCAAATCGTGTGCCCAAGCCCGCTGCCGCTGCGATACCTCCTGGCCCTGCAATACCTTAGCCGAGGTCACTCGTTCTTTGTGTAGGTCCGCTGTGCTAGAATCCCGTTACGCATGTTGTACGAATCTTAATACTCTCAAATAGGTTATCTAGAGGACGTACATGCCAGGAGTAAGCGTTGGAGATATCTTTCGTCCCGGCCAACCTGTGACCCGGTCAGGAATTTACAGGGTAATTCACGACCCGTACCACCACGCCGAACACGAAGTCACTTGTGTATTTGGGAAAAAGTTCCCCCCGTGCAACCATTGCGGGCACAACGTTAGATTTGAGCTCGTTCGCGGCGCGCAGCACATCCAGCACAATGAGAACTTCAAATGAATTGGAACGAAATCGTCACAAAAGTATCCCCTTATATCGTAAAGATAGAAACGCCTACGGGGCACGGGACAGGGTTCTTGTGCCTTTACAGCGAAAATAAGAACTTCTGTGGGATAGCGACGGCCCGCCATGTCGTAAGCTACGCGGATGAATGGCAACAGCCAATGCGACTCCACCATTACGCGTCTTCCGGCGCCGTGTTCCTCAAGGAGTCTGACCGTGTCATATATCCGGACCCTGAAACCGATTCAGCGATAATCCTTATTCGAAAAGGTGACCTTTCCCAACTCCCGGAAGACCCGATACCCTTACTTCCAATCAGCATCCCGCTTGCCATCGGAGCCGAGGTCGGATGGCTTGGTTTTCCGGCGCTCGCTGAATCCACTCTGTGCTTCTTCTCTGGCACTATCAGCGCAAGACAGGAGTACTTCCACCGTTACTTAATTGATGGTGTGGCCATCAACGGCGTTAGTGGCGGTCCGGTCGTCTACTCCACAGCAACCGAGGGAGTTCAAATCGTGGGCACCATCTCCGCATATATGTCCAACAGGGCTACCGGCACTACTCTTCCCGGCCTCTCGATTGCACATGATGTTTCACATTTTCATGACACGATCAGCTCCCTAAAGAGTTTGGATGAAGCGAAACAGCAAAAAGAGACTCAGAGTGTGGAACCGGCGTCCGAACCAACGCCACCTCCGCCAACCGGCGGGGATATCAAGCGGTAGCAGCGGCCCGGGGCGGGAAAGGTCGTGGTTTCAAGAATATCCCGAGAGTCAGAGCACGCTTGTAGTTGAGAACAATTCTGTGCGCGTGGAAGCGGCGGCAGTCTCGCGCGGCTGCAGCGACAGCAGGTCGCTTCAATGCACCGAGCGCTGCACCAACTCGACGTCCAGTTCGATGTCCACGTCGTCGCCGACGGCCGCGCCCTCAATCGCGCGATTCCATAGCAACCCGAAGTCCTTCCGGCTGATCCGGGTGGTCGCCGAAGCGATCAGGTCCAGAGCACGCTGCGGTCTATGCTGGCGATGGTCGGCCGGCCGGTAAGGGCCATCGCCATTTCGAATTCGCGGCGCAAAATGTCCACACACGCGCGTCACGCCCGCATCGCCCGCCACGCTTAGACCGTAAAGATAAGGACGGCCGATCATCGCGGCGTTTGCGCCGTTGGCGAGAGCTTTCAGGACGTCAGTGCCGCGGCGCACGCCTCCATCCACAATCACGGGCACGCGGCCCGCAACTTTTTCAGCGACCAGCGGCAGAGCCTCAATCGTGGCGGGAACGGTGTCCAAATTTCGCGCGCCATGATTCGAAACCATGATTCCCGCAACTCCCGCTTTCACGGCGCGATCCGCATCGTCCGGATTGAGCACGCCCTTGGTGAGCAGCGGGAACCTTGGCGAAAGAAAGGAGCCAATCCAAATCTTTCCAGGTCATCGAAGGGTCGGTGGCGCTCGTGTAGATGGATTCGCCGGTGGCGAGATGCGCCGAGGGGTCGTTGGCAACGCTGACGCCATTGACCTTGAGGCCGCGGAGGTTGGGACGGTCGAGCTCGGGCGGCAGCTCGAACCGCGCGCGCAATTCGCGGTTGCGCGCGCCGGTGATGGGCGTGTCCACGGTGAGGCACAGAGCGCGAACGCCCGGCGGCTTCGGCGCGCTGGACGAGTTCGCGGGTGAAGCCGCGGTCGCGCTGAACGTAAAGCTGAAACCAGAGCGGCTGCGTGGCGACTTTGGCGATATCTTCGATGCTCGTGGTGGCGACGGTGCTGACCACCATGGTGGCGTGCGCCGCGCCCGCGCCGCGCGCGGTGGCGAGTTCACCCTCGGGGTGCGCGAGCTTGTGATACGCAGTGGGCGCGAGAATGATCGGGAACGCGAGCTCCTGCCCGAACAGGTTGACGCGCGTGTCGAGCTTGGAGACGTCCACGAGAACGCGAGGCTTCAAGCGGATGCGCTGGTAGGCCTCGAGATTCCACCGCATGGTGATTTCGTCGGCCGCGGCGCCGTTGAAGAATTCCCAGGCCATGTGCGAGACGCGGCTTTTGGCGGCAGCTTCAAAGTCGGTGAGGCAGGAAAGTTCGGGGCCAAGATTTGCCGCGGTTTGCGGCTCAGGGTTATGCGCATCCTCGCGTGACTTCTTCTCGCCTGGGGCCGCGCTGGCCATGGCGGGCAATCCTGCGGCGGCGAGCATCGTTGCGCTCAAAAGAGCTTCCCTGCGGGTGATGGGCATGAGTTTCCTCGCTAAAGAGCGGCGCGATTATAGATGAAGATGCGTATTGCCTGCTGGGATTTCGATACGAAGTGGCTAAATAAGGTCAATGTAGCTTAGGGTGCGACGCACGGCGTTTGCACGGCCGCTCCGGGGCTTTTTCTCCCGCTGGTTGTCGCTGGTGGCCTGGCCGATGCAGGTATGGAACGCGAGGAGACGCTCAGGGTCCTCGGCGCGGCAGCGCCGAAGGCCCTGAGCTATACGCCCGCGAAAGACGTGGGTTACGACTCCGATTTCATGACGAGGACCTGGTTGCCTCCGTCAAAATGGATTTCTTTGAGTTGGCCGTCGGCCTCGGAGACAATGATGGTCACTCCGTTGTCGCGGATCCCTTGCTGCAGGCGCCCTTCGGCTTGGGCGACGACTTTGTGATCCTGCACGATCGTCACCTTATTGCCGTCAACCGTAATCCAGTAGTCGCCGGCGTCCAGATGCGCGCCGCCGATAACGGTGGGAAGGCTGAGGCTAACAACCTTTGTGAACGGTTTGGCGAACGCCGGCCCGGAAAGCGCCGCGGCCGCCAGCAATGCCAATGTAGCAACAAACGATTTTCTATACATCGCAACCTCCCATTTCGTTAATTTGAAACGTGCCGCGGGTGGCGAGACGAAGGAGAGGTTGACAGCGCAAGGCGGCCACGAGTAGGCTGCCCTTGACACAGGAACCTCGCTGCACACAACCGGTGAAGTCTTTGTGTCGCCGCCTCGCGGTTACCGCCGCGAGGCTTTTTTTCACCGGAATTCGATTCGCACAACCCGTGTGCCGGCTGCTTCGCGGTCACGGGAATCGGGACAGCAAAGCTCCGGCCCTTCCCGCGAGCGCTATTCTGCGGTCGCGGAGAGACTGAGCCCCGAGCAGGCCTCGAATGAACCGCATGTATTTCTGCGGCCACCCCTTACCCGCCCTACCCCCTTAGACGAAGGCAACGCGGAATTGTTCTGGCCCTTTGTGATTTTTTTGTAAAGATGCGCAGGCGAGAGATCGAGCCGGCTGCGAGGAGTGGCTGATTTCGCGTTCCAAATGCCACTGCCCTATTTCAGGGCGGCCGTTTCCCGAGATGAAGTGTACGTGGTGCGATCTTCGGCTCTACAACTCCCGCACGCCTGCGCCGCGCACCGCGCCTTCCGAGAAGCCGCAACCACGATATGATATTTAGTCGCGGCTTTCTTTCCCAGGATCGCCAAAATCCGCTAGGATGAATCGGATGTCCACGCTTTTTGATCTGCACGGAAGTGGCGAGCCCCCCACAGAACTGCTCAATCCGCAGCAGCGCGCCGCGGTGCTTCACGGCGAGGGCCCCATGCTGGTGGTGGCCGGGGCCGGCACCGGCAAGACGCGCGTGATCACCGAACGCATCCGGACGCTGCTCGAAACGCAGCCCGATTTGCGCGGCGATCAAATCCTCGGGCTCACGTTCACCGAAAAAGCCGCCGGGCGAGATGAAGTCCCGCGTCGCTGCCGCGAGCGGCGAGCGCGGCAAAGACGTGCAGCTCAGCACCTTTCACGCCTATTGCAAGACGCTTCTGGAAGAGTTCGAGCCCGGTCTCCGCGCGCTGGACGAACCGATCATTGGATTCTGTCTGCGGCGCAATCTGCGGCTGCTCAGGCTCGAGCGCTATCGCAGGCTCGCCGAGCCGGGCCAATTCCTCGGCGACTTCGTGAAGTTTTTCTCGCGCTGCCAGGATGAACTGGTCACGCCGGACGATTACCAGCGATACGCCGATTCGCTCACAGCGCGCGCCGCTCGCCGCGCAAGGCACTCTTGAGCCCGACGAAGCCTTGCTCCGAAGCGAAGAGGCCGCTCGCCAGCAGGAAATCGCGCGCGCCTATCGCGCCAGCGATGCATTGCTGCGCGAAGGCCGCATGCTGACGTTTGGTTCCATGCTGCTTGAAACGGTGCGCCGCATTGACGCCGATCCCGAGCTTGCGGCGACATTGCGCTCGCGTTATCGCTACGTGCTGGTGGACGAATTTCAGGATACGAACATCGCGCAGCTCGAGCTGCTCTGGCGGCTGGCCGGCGAACATCGCAATATTTTCGCGGTGGGCGATGACGATCAAGCCATCTACCGCTTCCGCGGCGCATCGTTCGGCAGCTTTAAATTATTCGTCGAACGCTTTGCGGCCGCGAAGCGGACGCCAGATGCCGTTCCGGTGCAGCCGCTGACGCAGAATTACCGTTCGACAGAGCGCATTCTGCGCGTCTCCAACCAGTTGATTTCGCTCAACGAGCGGTCCGAGATGTTTCCCTCGAAGGAATTGACGGCGGCGAAAAAGGGCGGGCGCGAAGATTCGGATCGCTGAGATGGCGCAGCGCAACCCACGAAGCGCGTTGGGTGGCGGACGAAATCGCACGGCTGCACAAGGCCGGCGCGCGCTGGCGAAGTTTCGCGGTCCTCTATCGCGCGCACCGCAATCGCGACAAGCTTGTTCAAGAACTCTCCAAGCGAAGCATTCCCTTTGTGATCCGCAACCTTTCCATTTTCAGCAATCCTCTGGTGCGAGACCTGATCGCCTACCTCCGCCTGATCGCGTCGCCGCGAGACAGCATTGCTTTGGCGCGCGTGATGGCCGCGCCAGGGTGGAGCTTCCAGCCGAAAGATCTGGCGCGGCTCGCGGAGTCCGCCGCAAAAATGCACCGCGCGCCGCTTTGGGACGCCTTGGTCACGATGCTCGGCGATCCACAGAGCTGCGGGAAGTTGACGCCGGGCAATCGTGGCGCCGAACTCGTGGAATTCGTAAAGAAGATGCAGCAGCGCGCGCGCCGCCTCACTGCCGCCGAATTCTTCGCCGATCTGTGCGCCGAGCTGAATATAAGCGGGCAAGCTGGCGCCGACTATCGGCCATACGTGGACCGGCTTACGCATTTCGTTCGTGAATGGGAGCCAAAGAGCGAGACCCAGCGCCTCGCCGAGTTCGTGGAATACTTGGACCTCTACCAGCAGGCCGGCGGACAAATCAATCTGGAAGAGGAATTGGGCCAGGACGCGGTGCAGTTGATGACCGTACACGCGGCCAAGGGCCTTGAATTCGACCACGTTTTCCTGCTGCGCATCACCCAAGGCAACTTCCCCAAGGGCCAGCACACTCCCGTCCTCGAATTTCCGGATGAGCTGATGAAAGAGGAAAGGCCGCGCGGCGCCTTCCACATCCAGGAAGAGCGGCGCCTGTTTTACGTAGCCCTCACAAGGGCACGTGACCGGCTTACGATCACCGCCGTAGTCGACAACAAGCGCAACAAGCCCTCGGTGTTCCTCGACGATATTCTCGAGAACCTGGCGCTGGTGAGGCGCGATGTCGAGCGCCTTTCGCCCACCGACTCCACGCCGGCGGGCACGACGCAAGCGCGCGATGCCGCGTCCAGTGACAAATCGCAAGCGGAGCTGTTCGAAGCCGAAGCCTCCGCGGCATTGATCTTCTCGACGATTGCAGGATGGGCGGAAACTTATCGCCCTCCACTCCCGGAACCACTCAAGCTGAGCTCTTCGGCAATTGATAGCTACCGGACGTGCCCGCAGCGATTCTTGTTCCGTTCGCTCTGGGGCTTGCGCGAAAGCCCGCGCGCCGCCATGAGCTTCGGCAATACGATGCACACCACGATCAAACATTTTATCGGGGAGTTACGCGCCGGGCGGCGGCTGCCATTCGAAGAGGTCGCGGCCATTTTCGAACGCGAGTGGGTTGCGTCGGGCTACGAAGACGACTACCAGCAGGAGGAGTACAAGAAAGACGGCCTCGGCCAATTGCGCGAGTTCCACTCCACGATGCTCGCAGAGCCGCAGAACGTACAGGAACAGGAAAAGCCCTTCGAATTACCCATGGACGGCGGAGTCTTGCTCACCGGACGCATGGACCAGATCAATCGCATCGGGCGCGGCAAACACGAAATCGTGGACTACAAGACAGGCAAGCCCAAGACCGAAGAACATGCCAGGAAAGACACTCAGTTGACCATCTACGCTCTCGCGGCCCGCGAAGTGCTCGACTTGAACCCGGTGCGGCTCGTGTTGCATAACCTGCAAGACAACTCGCGCGTCGCAGCCGTGCGCGAAGAGAAGCACTTCAAGAAAGTGCGCGAGATGATCGCCGAGACTGCCTCCGATATCCGCGCGCTGAATTTCCAGCCTCGGCCGAACCTTGGTTTCGTGTGCAAGAGCTGCGATTTCCGGCTTTTGTGCCCGGCGCACGAGCAGGACCTCGTCGTCATCTCCTAGGAGTTCGCGGTTTGACACAGAAACCCGAAGGATTGGCTCGCACGCGATTTTTCCAATAGAATTAGAGTCTCGGCGCAAGCCGGGACCAGGCTTTGAACATCACCTCGAATATCTCCGCTCCGTTTATCCGGCGGCCTGTCGCGACGTCTCTGATGACTATCGCGATCCTGTTGGCGGGCGCTATCGGCTTCCGTTTTCTGCCGGTTGCCCCGCTGCCTCAGGTGGACTTTCCCACCATCCAGGTCAGCGCTAGCCTGCCTGGCGCCAGTGCCGAAACGATGGCATCGGCGGTAGCCACGCCACTCGAGCGTCAATTCGGACGCATCGCCTCGGTCACGCAGATGACCTCCTCGAGCAGCCTCGGCTCGACGAGCATTACGCTCCAGTTCGATCTCAACCGCGACATCAACGCCGCCGCCCGCGACGTCCAAGCCGGTATCAACGCGGCGCGCGGCCAACTCCCCGCCGATCTTCCCGGCGAGCCGAGCTACTGGAAGATCAACCCGGCGGACTTCTCGATCATGATTCTGGCGCTCGTCTCGGATAACATCGCGCGGCGCGACATCTACGACGCGGCGGACTCCATCCTCGCGCAGAAAATTGCCCAGGTCCCAGGCGTCGGCCAGGTGAACGTCAGCGGCGGCGCGCGGCCTGCCGTTCGCGTGGACGCCAAGCCCGACGAGCTCAATAGCTATGGCATCAGTCTCGAGCAGGTACGCACGGCGCTCGCCAACGCGAATGCCAACCGCCCAAAGGGACTGATCAGCGACGGGTTGCATTCCTGGCAGATCAATACGACGGACCAGCTTTTCACCGCGAAGGAGTATCGCCCTCTGGTTGTCGCTTGGCGCAATGGCGCGGCGGTTCGCCTTTCCGATGTCGCCAACGTCACCGATTCCGTCGAGAATTTTCGAAATGCTGGTGTTTCGAACGGCGTTCCTGCCACGCTGATGTTCATCAATCGCCAGCCCGGCGCAAACATCGTGGACACCGTGGACCGCATCCGGGCGATTCTGCCGGAGCTGCAAGCTTCGATCTCGCCTTCGATCCACATCAAGGTCGTAAACGACCGCACCACCACGATCCGCGCCTCGATTCATGATGTTGAGATCACGCTGCTGGTTTCGATCGTTCTGGTTGTGCTGGTGGTCTTCGTATTTCTGAGAAATGCCTGGGCGACCGCAATCCCCAGCATCTCCGTGCCGCTTTCGCTCGTCGGCACCTTTGGAGTGATGTACTTGCTGGGCTATTCGCTGGACAACCTATCGTTGATGGCCCTCACGATCTCGACGGGATTCGTAGTGGACGACGCGATTGTGGTGATCGAAAACATCACGCGTCACCTGGAAGCGGGTATGAAGCCCTTGCAGGCCGCGCTGCAAGGCTCGCGCGAGATCGGCTTCACCGTGATCTCGATGAGTACGTCGCTGGTCGCGGTCTTCATACCGATTCTCATGATGGCGGGTATCGTCGGGCGATTATTCCGGGAATTCGCCATCACGCTAAGCATCGCCATCGGCGTGTCGCTGCTCGTCTCACTGACTACCACGCCGATGATGTGCGCGCGCTTTCTGCGCCACGACAACCATAGCCACGGCGCCGCTTATCGTGTCACGGAAAAGTTCTTCAACTGGCTGTACCACTCGTATGACGATTGCCTTCGCTGGGTTCTGCGCCACCAGGCGACCGTACTGACCATCCTGATCCTCACCATCTGTCTGAACATCTATCTCTTCGTGATCGTCCCCAAGGGCTTTTTCCCGCAGCAAGATAGCGGCCGTATCGGTGGCGCGATAATCGGCGACCAGTCCAGTTCCTGGATCTCCACCAATGCCAAGATGTTCCAGCTTTGCAAGATCGTGCAGGACGATCCGGCCATAGAGACCGTGATGGCCTTTTCAGGCGGCAGCAACATCACCCGCGCGGGTATGTTCGCGCAACTTAAGCCCCTGAGCGAACGCAACGTCAGCGCCGATGAATTGATTGACCGGTTGCGGGGTAAGCTCGCGACCATTCCGGGGGCATCCGTCTACCTCCAGGTTCCACAGGACGTCAACGTCGGAGGCCGCGGCAGCAATTCCCAGTTCCAATTCACCCTGCAGGATGATGACCTCAACGAGCTCAATCACTGGTCCGAAATCCTGCTCAATCGCCTGAGCAAGATTCCCGAGCTCCAGGACCCGAACAGCGACGCACAGAGCCACGGTCTTGAAGCCAAGCTCGTTGTGGACCGCGACTCAGCCTCGCGCCTGGGTGTTTCCATGTCCGCGATTGATAACACGCTCAATGATGCCTTCGGCCAACGGCAAGTTTCGAACATCTACATGGGCATCAACCAGTACCATGTGGTGCTGGAGGTGGACCCCAAGTTCTTGCAGAATCCGCAAGCGCTGAAATCCATCTATGTGAATTCGAACGCCGGCAAAATGGTGCCGTTGAGCGCCGTTTCGCACTATCAGCCTTCGAACACCCCGATCACCGTGAACCACACGGGAATTTTTCCCAGCATCACGCTGTCGTTCAATCTCGCGCCGGGGGCGTCGCTGGGCACCGCGGTGGATGACGTGCTCGCTGCCGAGCGCGAACTCAACATGCCGGACACGGTACGTGGCACCTTTCAAGGCACCGCGCAGGCTTTTCAACAGTCGCTTTCCTCCGAGCCGTACCTCATCCTGGCCGCGCTGGCCGCGGTTTATATCGTTCTCGGGATTCTCTACGAAAGTTACATCCACCCGATCACGATTCTCTCCACGTTGCCCTCCGCGGGGGTTGGCGCGGTGCTCGCCCTCTATTACTTCAATACCGACCTGAGCGTGATCGCGCTCATTGGCATCATCCTGCTGATCGGAATCGTGAAGAAGAACGCGATCTTGATGATTGATTTTGCGATTCAAGCGGAGCGCGTGGACGGCAAACCGCCGCTCGAAGCTATCTATCAGGCGTGTTTGCTGCGCTTCCGTCCCATCATGATGACGACCATGGCGGCCATGTTCGGCGCGCTGCCGTTGGCTCTTGGCGGCGGCACAGGCGCGGAACTGCGGCGCCCACTGGGCATCACGATCGTCGGCGGGTTAATCGTCAGCCAGGCGCTGACGCTCTTCACCACGCCGGTCGTCTATCTCTATCTCGATCGCCTGCAAACCTGGCTCAAGCCGGCGCGCGCGCGCCAGCCGGCCACTTCCCCATCGGCTTCAGACTAATTGCTTTTCGAAGAGGCAGATGCCCGTCCAGGGGCGCTTTATCCGGGTTTCTTTTGAATCCGGCAGCAGCGCAAAGAACCGCATCCAAAACGGCAGGCGCTTGAGCGCCGCGGCTTTCTTGAAGACCGAGTGCACTTCCACCGGCTTCCACCCATACTTTTCGAAATACTCCGGACCTTCCGCCGGTGCAAACTTGAAGGGGATGCCAGATTTTTTGAACTCCGTCCCCATCTTTTGCTTTGCGAGCATCTTCAGCAGGCCCGGCGAGGCCAGATCGAGAATCCATTTTCGAAAACTCGGCGGCGCGGCAAGGTCGGAGGCCAGCAAGCCGACACTTTCTGGCGTCAAATAGGCGAGCAGCCCTTCCGAGAGAATCAACGCGGATTTCGAATTGCGGCCCAGATCCTGAAAGATAGCGCGCCGCGCGTTCTCGTCGGACAAATCGAGGCGCACGCGTTCGAGCGCGCACCTGGGCTTCTCATTCGCCAGCACTTCCTCTTTGTAGGCCAGGATTTCCGGCAGATCAATCTCCACCCATTTGAGCGACGCAGGCAAATTCATCCGGTAAGGCCTGGTGTCCAGCCCGGCGGCAAGATTGATCACCATGTCGGCGCCCTGCCGGATCGGCGCGGTCAATCAGCTCATCCATCAAATACGTGCGCATCGTGAAGGGCCACATGTTCTTGCCCTTGAACGGCATGGCTTCGGCAATCTCCGCGCCTTTCTCACCGGCCAGCCGCCGCGCGTACGGGTCGTGAAACAGCGCGTCGGGCCGCTCGGTCTCCGTCGCGCGATAGGCGGCGACCCAGCGAGCGGTGTCGGAAATGTTACGGATCAAAAGCTCATTCGAGCTGGTGGGTTCGTTCGAACTCATCTGCCACCTCTGGCATCACTTCAGGAGTAGTTACAGGCAGGGCTTCAACGCCGTTGAGTGTACACTGTCGTACGCAATTTTCCACGCACGCGGGCGATGCGCCAATCCGCGCTGGCAGGAGCGATCATATGGCCGATGAGCTGAACGAGATTCACGAGCAAGCCGAACACGCGCGCGAAAATCGCGAACTGCTCCCGATCACGTTCACCCTGGCGGTGCTGGCCGTCTTCGTGGCGCTGGTCACGCTGCTGGGACACCGCGCGCACACCCACGAACTGCTGATGCAAAACAAGGCCAGCGACACCTGGGCCGAATATCAGGCGCAGAGCATTCGCCAGCACACCTACGAGAGTTTCGCGCAAGTGATGTCCGTGCTCGATTTCAAGGACGCGCCCAAAGCCGAGACCATCCGCGCGGCCTTCGAAAGCCAGTCTGCCACCTACGCCAAGAGCAAGGGAACCCTGGGCGAGCAGGCGCGCAAATTCGAAGAGGAAGTGCAAACGGAGGAACGCCGCGCCGACCGCTACGATCTCGGTGAAGCGCTGCTGGAAATGGCGCTGGTCGTCACGTCCATCGCCCTGATCACCCGCCGCCGTCCATTCTGGTGGGCCGGCATGGCGCTGGGCTTGGCGGGAGTGGTGAGTACCGTCACGGGCTACTTGATTCGATAAAATCAGCGCCCATTCGAAATAGCAATCTTCTCAACACCGTAAGGCTCTGCGTGCGCAAGAATGCGCAGAACTCCCAGATCTGAGGTGGAGCACGTAGCCAGTTCTGGCGTTTCGCGTGACGCCAGGTTCCGCACCCAATACCCGGCCTAATTGCCGTCCCCCAAAGAACTGCCCGGCAGGTTTCCGGTCGTTCTCTGAGCCAGGGGTCGTCTGCATCTCTTCCCTTGAAATGGTGGGACCGGAGGGAGTCGAACCCACGACCTAGCGATTAGGAATCGCTCGCTCTATCCAACTGAGCTACGGCCCCACACGGGCTCCAATCATACCCGATTTTTCTGGTGCACGTTCTGCACATGTGCAATGAGAACGCCATAAGGGAAAGCACTCGAAACACCTCCGCTAAGCTCGATAGACCTAGGGCGCGACATCTTGCTCTCTTTCACACCAAGACAGTCGTCGTCTCCTGTGAGAGATTAAATTGTCACGTTGGAGCACCGCAGGTCAACGGCAAGTGAAGACTACATGCTATAGCGCGGCGCCTTCGCTGCGGCCGACGAGTTTCTGGAATTCAGGGTCGTCGTGCAGGCAATCGAGATCGGGATCTTTGGCCGCCCAATTCCGGTTGCTGTATCCGGCCGCAAATGCCTTCTTGAGCGTCTCGAGCGCCTCTGCCTTCTTCCCAAGGACGCCGTACGTGCAAGCGGCATTGTAGAGGGTGTTGGGATCGCCGGGACGAAGGGCGACGGCGGTCTGCAGGTGCCGGATGCTCTCGTCCGCATCTTGTTTGAAGTAGGCGAGGTTGGCAGCCAGCAAGATACGGGCCCGCACGTCTTCCGGCACCAGTTCCAGTTGTTGGCGGAGGACCTTGCTCATGCGCTCCCGGACGTGCTCCGCTTCCTTTTTCCGCCCCAGCCGTTCCAGGGCCTGGTAATAGGGGATATAAGTATTATAGTCGTCGCCGTTGGCTTCGATGGCCCGCTCCGTCAGCGCCGCGGCCTCTTCGTGACGGCCAGAGGCGAAATACGCGCGGCCGAGGATGTTCCAGGATCCTTCACAGTCGGGCTTGCGCTCGATGGCGCGCTGGGCCAGCAGCGCGGCTTCTTCGTATTTCTTCTGCGCATAAAAGATGCGGGCGTGCGCTACCAGCACTTCCGGTAGGTCGGGTGCAAGGGCAGTGGCCCGGTCGCAGGCAGCCAGTCCCCGTTCAATCCATTTCGGGTTCTGCTCGCGAATCTCGTAGATGAGCCCGCACAGGTGTCGCAATCCCAGCGTGCGCCAGAGCGAAATTCGGGTCAAGCTGGATGGCCTGTTCAAACATCTGCAGGCCGTAGTCCATATTTTCGCGGCGGGTGTAGCTCCTTCCGCGCAGGTAAAAATCGTACGCCTGCGGGTTTTCCGTAGGCTTGCGCGCGATGGTTTTTTCTTCCTGCGGGGTAAGCGTGATGCGCAGAGCCTGGGCGATGCTCCGCGCGATTTCCTCCTGGATGGCGAACACGTCCTCCAGTTGCCGGTCGTAGCGCTCGGCCCAGACGGAATGCCTCGTCGAGGCTTCCACAAGCTGTGCCGTGATCCGCACACGGTTTCCCGCGCGGCGGATGGAACCTTCGAGCACGTAGGCCGCGCCAAGCTGTTGGCCCACCTGTTGCGCCGTTACTGGCTTGTCGCGAAATGCGAGCATCTCCGATCGGGGAAAGATTTCAAGTTGCTTGATCTTCGAGAGCTCCGTGACAATGTCTTCCGTAATCCCGTCGCGGAAGTATTCGTCCTCTTTCGCCCCACTCTGGTTTTCGAAGTACAGCACCGCGACCGATTTTTGCTGGACCGCAACCGCCTGCGCTCCAGAACCCGAAACGCTCTTCTCGGCAACGGGCCAGCGGCTGGATTCGATGTCCCGCTTGAGGCGCTTCAGGTCGGCGCGGAATTCGGCAGCACTCTGACAGCGCATCTCACGGTCCTTCTCCAGCGCCTTGCCGAGAATGCTTTCGATCGCCGCGGGCAGACGGGGGTTTAGCTCCCTCGTAGGTGCGGGTGCAGAATGCAGGATTCCATCGAAAATCACTGCCGAGGTTGCGCCGGCAAACGGAACCGACCCGGTCGCCATCTCGTAGAGCACCACACCGAGCGAAAACAGATCCGAGCGTGCGTCCAGCTCTTCGCCTCGCGCTTGTTCCGGAGACATGTACGCGACCGTGCCCATCGAGCTGCCCGGGCTCGTCAGTTGCTCATCATTGAGCACGTGCGTTTGCGTGCGCTCGGAAGCGGCGCCAACCGGTTCGGCAGCGTGTCGCACGGCAGGCGTTAGCTTCGCCAGACCAAAATCCAGAATTTTCGCCTGACCGCGTTCCACGAGAAAAATATTCGCGGGCTTGATGTCGCGGTGCACGATTCCCTTCGAGTGCGCCGCATCGAGACCGTTGGCTATCTGAATACCGATCTCCAACAGCTCAGATATTTCGATGGGTTTCTCGGCAATGCGGTGCTTGAGAGTCAGGCCCTCGAGCAACTCCATGGCGATAAACGGCCGGCCTTCAAATTCTCCAACATCGTGAATTGTGCAGATGTTCGGATGATTGAGAGAGGATGCTGCGCGCGCTTCGCGGCGGAATCGCTCGACCGTCAGAGTGTCCTGGGAAATATCGTCGGGAAGGAATTTCAGCGCGACACTTCGGCCGAGGCGCGTGTCTTTGGCTTTGTAGACCACGCCCATTCCTCCGCCGCCCAGTTTTTCCATTACGCTATAGTGGGAGATGGTGCGGCCGACGATAGAGGAAGTATCAGGCACGGTCCATGCATCTTATGCCAGCGCCTCGACGCGTGCAATCGCTCAACATAGGCCTTACGGGGCGCAGGAAACAAATTGCCGATATCAAGGCTACATTCCAATCAAATCCACGCTGGAAACCCCTCGCGTCAGATGCAGCATAATGCAACCCGTCTTGTGGGCAAGACACTTTGCGAATTTCATGCGCGTGCAATCACGCATTTGCGAGGTGGGATGGGAAAATCTTTTTGGGCAACCTGTCAAGTTGCGCGGATTAGTATATCATCGCTGAACAGTAGCATATTATTGCCCGGGTATAAGTTACGGAGCAAAAGACATGAGCGTAACTCGTCCAGTTTTGGCCGTGATTTTCGCCGCGCTTTGCCCGCTCGCCATCGCCGCTCAGGCTTCGCATCCCCTGCTGCAGCGGCCGGCGTTCAACGGCAATCTGATTGTCTTCTCTTATGCCGGCGATTTGTGGACCGTCGAGCGCAATGGCGGCCACGCCTCTCGCCTGACAACAGGGACCGGCATTGAGACCGACCCGGTCTTCTCGCCCGATGGCAGCATGATCGCTTTCACAGGCGAATATGACGGCAATACGGATGTCTTTGTCGTCCCGGCAATCGGCGGAGTTCCGAAGCGCCTCACCTATCATCCGGCACCGGATTATGCCGTGGGGTGGACACCGGACGGAAAGTACGTGATCTTCCGGTCAAACCGCGAAAGCGGCAGCCCGCGCTATACGAAGCTGTTCAAGGTCTCGGTGAACGGAGGGCTGGCGATTGCATTGCCGCTGCCGATGGCCTTCTCCGGCAAGTTTTCGGCGGACGGAAAATATTTTGCGTACTCGCCCGTGGGCGGCGCATCGACCTTCAATTATTCCGCTTATGTTGCGTGGAGAAACTACCGCGGCGGACTGGCAAGCTCAGTATGGATTGCGGACATGGCGACACTGGACGTGGTAAAGGTCCCGCGTGAACGGTCGAATGACTTCAATCCTGTCTGGGTAGACAAGCAGGTCTATTTTCTTTCCGACCGCAATGGGCCGGTGTCGCTGTTTCGCTTTGACCCGGCGACAAAATCTGTAACAGAAGCGGTGAAAAATAACGGTACAGATATTCGTTCGGCGAGCGCAGGGCCGGGCGGCATCGTCTACGATCGGTTCGGCGAGCTTTTTCTATATGACACGGCGAGCGGCCAGGCACGCCAGATCAGCGTGGACGTGAGCGCGGACCTGCCCGAGGTACGCTCACGCATTTCGCCGGCAGATCACGATATCCAGAACTATGGCATATCGCCCACCGGGGTCCGCGCGGTCTTTGAAGCGCATGGCGACATCCTCACCGTCCCCGCAAAACAAAGCACGACACGCGATATCACCAGCACTCCGGGCGTGATGGAGCGCGAGCCGGCGTGGTCGCCGGACGGACAGAGCATTGCGTATTTCTCCGACGAGTCGGGCCAGTATGCGCTGCACATCAGCAACCAGGCCGGCGCGGGCGAAGTGAAGAAGTTTCCGCTGGCGAACGAGGCGACATATTATTTCCGGCCGGCGTGGTCGCCGGACTCAAAGCTGATCGCCTTCCATGACAACAAGATGGAGATCTGGCTACTGGACACGGTGACGGGCAAGGCCACGGTCATCGACAAGGCCGTTGTCAACGACGGAGATTACGACGCATCCTGGTCGCCGGACTCAAAGTGGCTCGCGTACACTCAGTCGGTTTCGAACCGGTTCCATGCGCTGTTCCTGCACTCCGTCGCGTCGGGCAAGAGCACGCAGATCAGCGATGGGATGAGCGATGTTCGCTTCCCCGCGTTTGACCGCGGTGGACAGTATCTCTACTTCACGGAAAGCACGAATTACGGCACGTCCACGAGCGGGCTGGACATGAGCAGCGACGCCTTTGACGTGACGCGCAGCGTATACGGGCTCGCGCTGGCGGTGGATACGGCGTCCCCCGTTGCGCCGCAAAGTGAAGACGAGAAGACGCCCGACGCAAAAGACAAGAAGGACTCCGGCGGAGAGCACGCCGATCAGGACAAGTCCGATGCAGCAAAGAAATCGGATGAGGCAGGCAAGCAGGAGAAAACGGAAAAGGCTGAGAAGCCGAAGCCGGTGAAGATCGATCTCGAACGATCTGGAGGATCGCGCTGTCGCGCTTCCGCTTCCTGCAACCGGTTATACAGATCTGGCGGCGGGCAAGGAAGGCACGCTTTATCTGCTTGAGGGATGGGGCAGGCGGCCAGACGCTGACACGCTTCGAGCTGAAAACGAAGAAATCCGAGAAGCTGGCCGATCACATCGCGGGATTTGATCTTTCATTCGACGGGAACAAGATGCTGCTGGAGATGGCACGCGGCGAATCTGGAGGCCCGCAGGCGGCCGGGGGGACCGCACCAACGTTTGTCATCGTTTCCGCCGATGCGCCCGTCAAACCCGGCGAGGGCAAACTCGATCTGTCCGGAATGGAACTCCGCGTGGATCCGCGCGCCGAGTGGCGGCAGATGTTTCACGAGATATGGCAGATCGAGCGCAGCTTCTTCTACGATCCGCACTATCACGGCGTGGACACGGTTGCGGAAGAAGCGAAATACAAGCCATATCTGGACGAGGTTGGCTCGCGCAGCGATCTGAATTATCTCTTTCAGGAGATGCTCGGCGACTTCTCAATCGGCCATCTGCGCGGCTCTGGAGGAACGATTCCCCACCCGAATCGCGTGCGGGGCGGCCTGCTGGGCGCCGACTACGAGATCGTCAACGGGAGGTACCGGATAAAACGGATCTACACGGGCGAGCACTGGAATCCGCAGGCGCATGCGCCGCTAGCGGAGCCAGGAGTGAAAGTCGCAGAAGGAGATTTCATCCTTGCCGTCGATGGTCAGGACCTGAGCGGCTCCGATGACATTCAGCGGTTGCTGGAGGGCACGGCGGGAACGCAGGTGGTGCTAAAGATCGCTACAGACGGGAACGGCAAAGATGTCCATGATGTTACGGTGACGCCGATCGGCGATGATCTCAGTCTGCGCAACCTGGCGTGGATGGAGGCGAACCGGCGCAAAGTGCAGGAACTGAGCGGCGGAAAGCTGGCCTACGTGTATCTGCCGGACACGGCGCTGGGCGGCCTGACGAACTTCAACCGCTACTACTTCGCGCAGCTCGACAAGCACGGGGCCGTGATTGACGAGCGCTTCAATAGCGGTGGGCAGGCGGCGGACTATATCATCCACGCGATGCAGCGCACGCTGATGAGCTGGTGGGCTCCGCGCTACGGAGCGATCTACCGCACTCCGCAGGCCTCGATCCTGGGACCAAAGGTCATGATCACCAATGAATTCTCCGGCTCAGGCGGCGACGCGATGCCGTGGTACTTCCGCGAAGCGCAACTGGGCCCATTGGTCGGGAAGCGCACGTGGGGTGGACTCGTTGGAATCGGCGGCATCCCGGTGCTGATGGACGGCGGCCAAGTCACCTCACCGAGCTTTGGATTCTTCAATCCGCAGGGACAATGGGATGTGGAGAACCACGGCGTGCAGCCGGATTACGAAGTGGACATGGAACCGAAGGCAGTCAGCGAGGGTCACGATCCGCAGCTTGAAAAAGCCGTAAGCCTGGCGCTGGACGAATTGGCGAAGCACCCTGTGCCGGAACCGCATAAGCCGGAGTATCCAAACTACAACCGGCACGGGGCGCAATAATTCGAGAGCGCGTGTCCCGCGCCGAATGCTCTGTACGGCGTACAGTCTGTCCCTTCGCGATCCCTACGGCAGGGTTTCTCGGGAGCCATGCGTAAACAGGGCGCAATCGGGAGCGGATTCTTATTTTCCGTTAATAGTGCCATGCTGCATTCAGAGACTGTGCGGGCCCTTATTCTCCAAATGCCGAGAGAGCGAGTGCTGACAGAAACAGACGGACCTTTCGTACATAAGGGAGCGGGACCCGCTACTCCAACGGCCGTGAAGGCTACAGTTCGCGGCCTCGCGGAACTCTGGGAGCAATCCCGGGATGATGTCCAAGCCGCAACTCTTGACAAACTCAAGTTGATTCTAAAGATATAGTCAAATTCAGTGGCAGACTGCGCTTGCACCCAACGCCGGCAACTTCACCCCGCAATTCGTCGTCTACGCGCAATCCCGCTAACCACAGAGCACGGGCACCAAGCCAGATGCGTTTGCCGCGCTTCTTCGATAGAATGCCGCCATTCCGAAATGGTCCGAATCTTCACTGCTCATCGCCGTCACCACTCTACCCTTGCTCCACGGCTGAACCATTTTACCCAACGAGGTGTAACGCTCATGCGGATACGCTTTTGTCTCTTTGTTTGCTTTTTCGCGGCCGCCTTTCTGGCCACCGTGCCGCGCGCGTCCGCGCAAAACGCGACCGGCTTGCAGCCGGACGACTACCAGCGCCTGCGCTCTGCCGGGCAAGCCGAGCTTTCGCCGGACGGCCAGCTCCTCGTCTATTCGATAACGCGCTACGACCGCCCCGGCCGCCCCTGGGGACAGCTCTGGGTGATGGACCTCACCTCCAACAAATCCACGCGCCTCGGCGCCGAAAACGAAGGCTCCGGCGGCGCGGTGTGGTCGCCCGATGGCCGCTGGATCGCCTACATGGGCGCGGCCGAGGGCAAGCATGGTCTGGTGATCGCACATCCGGACGGCTCGAACGCAGCATTCCTCGCGGAAGTCACCGGCACGAACGCGCCCCTCCCTTCCACGGGCAACACCGTCACCTGGTCGCCCGACGGCAAGCAGATCGCCTTTGTCTCCGCAACGCCCGGCCCCGAAACCGCCGACGCATCGGGCGACCCGATCGTGATCACGCGCTATCTCTATAAGCCTGATGCGGGCGAGGGCCTAACGCATTTCAACGACAATCGCCGCCTGCACATTTTCGTCGTGGACCTCGCCAGCAAGCAGGTGCGCCAACTCACCAACGGCACCGCTTACGAGCACTCGATTGATTGGTCGCCAAACGGCGATGAGATTCGTATTTCTCTCCGATCCTTCACCCGCCGCGGACCAATTCTTCAACTACGACGTTTTCGCGGTGAAGGTGAGCGACGGCTCGATTCGCCGCATCACTGCCACGGAAACCGCCGAATACCACCCGCGATGGTCGCCCGATGGAAAGATGATCGTTTTCGAAGCGACCAAGCGCGGGCTCACCGACCGCGAAACCACCATGGAAGACACGCACGTGTGGGTGATGAACGCGGACGGTTCGAATCGCCGCGAACTCGCCACGATTGACGACCGGCAAGGCCAGGCCGCGTGGGCGCCCGACGGCCGCGCAATATATTTCACCGCGCAGGAGCGCGGCAATGTGCGGCTCTATCGCCAGCCGGTCGCGGGCGGCAAGCCGGAACTGGTGATCGGCGATCGCGGCTCGGTGGGAGCATTCTCGGTGGCGAAGTCGGGCGCGATTGCTTACACATTCGCCGAGTCCGCGCGACATGGCGGAGCTCTATCTTCGCAATGGCGCGAATTCGAAACAACTACCGACCTGAATACCGATTTGCTCGGCGGCAAGCAGATCGCCGACGTGGAATCGTTCACGTTCGTCAGCAACGACAATAAATATGACGTCGAAGCGTTCCTGGTGAAGCCGCTCGGTCATGACGGCCGACTTCGAAACATCCGCTGATCGTCAACATTCACGGCGGCCCGCACGGACAAAATGGTCCGGCATTCAATTTCAAGGACCAGGTCTACGCGGCGCGCGGCTGGGCCGTGCTGCACGTGAACTATCGCGGCTCGACGGGCTACGGGCAGGCGTTTGCCGACGCCGTTTTTGGCGATCAGGACGGCAACGAAGCGCAGGACGTGCTGTATGGAGTGAGCGCGGCGCTGCGGCGCTACTTGTGGCTCGATCGCGAGCGCATGGGCATCGAAGGCGTCAGCTACGGCGGCCAGCTGACCGATTGGCTGATCACGCAGACGCGCATGTTCCGCGCCGCGATTCCCACCGCTGGGATTTCGAATCTGATCAGCTACAACTACATGACCTACTACAACCAGTATGAGCAGATGGAGTTCGGCCAGCTTCCGCACCAGGACGACATGATGAACATCATGTGGGAGCGGTCCGCGCTAAAGCACGTGGCCGCCGTGGCCACGCCGACGATGTTCATGCACGGCGAAAATGACGCCGACGTGCCGATCGCCGAAGCCGAGCAGTACTACGTCGCGCTCAAAGACGTGGGCGTGGACACGATCTTCGTGCGCTATCCACGCGAAGGACACGGCATCCGCGAATCGGCGCACACGGTGGATAGCATCAAGCGCTCGATCGCGTGGTACGAGAAATACTTCCCGAAGACGGCTCCGGAAACGCCGACAGCGGCGGTGCCGTAGCCGTTATAGAATCCCGCCCATGCCAATCCGCAGTGAACTTCGCGCCGATCCGGCTGGAGTGTTTGTCCACGATCTTGTGTTGCAGGCGTGCACCCGGTTTGCGGACCGCACGCTGCTAGTGGATACGTCTTACGCCGAGCCACGGCGCATAAGCTATGGCGAATATGGGGCGCTCGTGGAACGCGCCGCGCGGGGACTCGTCGCCGCCGGACTTCACCCCGGCGAACGCGTGGCGATTTACCTTTCGAATTCCTGGGAGTACTGCGTTTCTTATCACGCCGCGACGCTCGCAGGCGGCATCCCTACGCCGCTCAACCCCAGCTATCGCGAGCGCGAGGTCCGCTACCAACTTGATAATTCCGGCGCGGTGATCCTGATCACGGATGGTCCGCTGATCGCTGGCATGAATCTGGCTGGACTGCCGGATTTGCGCCGCATCTATACGACCCGGGACCAAGCTGCCACCGGAGCCGAGCCGTTCGCAGATTTGCTGCGCCTCCACGAAGTGGCGCTTCCCAACACGGATCAATCGAGCGATGAAGCCATGGCCGTGCTTCCTTACTCGAGCGGCACTACCGGACTGCCCAAAGGCGTGATGCTCACGCATCACAATCTCGTCGCGAACATCTACCAACTGCTCGGTCCCGGCTGGTGCCGTTCCTGGCGGATGGAGACGTCACACTTTGCTTCCTGCCGCTCTACCACATCTATGGACTCAACGTCGTTCTGAATCCATCCTTCACACTGGGCGCAACCCTGGTGCTGATGCCGCGATTTGACGCCAGCCGTGCAATGCAACTCACGCGCGAATACGGCGTTACTTTCATTCCGGCGGTTCCGCCGGTGCTCAATGCTTTCTGCCAGGCGGCGGAGCAGGGACTCTTCCCCCGCGATCATCGGCTGCGCTGGATGAAATGCGGCGCGGCGCCGCTGGCTGCGGAGTTGGGCCGCCGCTTTATTTCGCTCACCGGAGTTCCCGTTGTGCAGGGTTACGGCATGACGGAAGCGTCTCCGGTAACGCACATTGGGTCTGCTGGAAAATGTCATGGAGGTGGTCGGCTCGATCGGCTTCCCGTGGCACAAACCGAATGCCGCCTCATCGCCGAAAATGGCGCCGAATGTTCCGATGGTGAGCCGGGCGAACTGGTCATGCGCGGACCGCAGTTTATGCGCGGCTATTGGCGCGCGCCGGAAGCCTCTGCGGAAGTGCTGCGGCCGTTGCCGGGCGGCGCTGCGGCCTCAAGGCCAGCAGTGCGGAGCGACAACACGTGGTATTGGTCAGGCGACGTCGCTCGCCGCGATGAGCGCGGCCTCTACTACATCGTTGATCGCCGCAAGGAGATGATCAAGTACAAGTCGTTTTCGGTGGCGCCCGCCGGAAGTGGAGTCCGTCCTGCTCGAGCATCCCGCGGTGCGCGATTGCGGCGTGGTGGGCCGCGCCGATTCGGACGCGGGGAAATCCCTTGCGCGTTTATTGTGCTGCGGGAAGGATTCATCGCCAATCCTCATATCGAGACGGAGATTCGCGGCTACGTCTCCGAACGGCTGACGACCTACAAACAGCCGCGCGAAGTTCATTTTGTGGACGCAATTCCGCGCAATCCTTCGGGCAAGATCTTGCGGCGCAAGTTGCGTGAAGTCTTCGAGTAGCGCAGGGCTACGTGGCGAGTTCCTCGAGCACCGCCCGCGGGGCGTGGCTGCGCTTTAAGATCGCCTTCCCGCAATCCAGCGATCAGGTAATCTGCGAAAGCCTGGGAAATCTCGGCCGAATGCGCCGGGCCGCGCGGATTGAACCACCGCGAGATCCAGTTCACCGCGCCGAGGATGGCGAAACTCGAACAGCTTCGCGTCACCGGGACGGAAAACTCCGCTCTCCATGCCGCTCTTCAGGATCTGGCGGATGCCGCTGATCGAACTCGTCGCGCTTGGCGATGATCTTGCGCAATCGCGAAGGGCGCGAGCGGCTGCAGGTCCATGGTCAGCGCGATGCCATTCAGTTCGTCAATGATCATGTGCACGAAAGCGACGATGAGCGTCCGCAGATTCTCTTCCGGCGACGCGCCGCTCGTTTCCGCCTCTTTCAGCAGGTCCAGCAGGAGACCAAGCGAATAATCGTGGCAGAAATAGAGAATCTCTTCCTTGTTCTCAAAATAATAGTAGAGATTGCCTTTGGTCATGCGCAGCGTGCGCGCGATCAGGTCCACGCTGGCGCCGTGATAACCGTGGCGCCGAAAGGCGCTCGCCGCGCTTCGCAGAATCTCAAGGCGCTTCTTTGCGCGTTTGTCTTTGGAATTCGCCATGCGAGTGGCGGAATCATAGCATGGCGATGCGCGCTTGCGGCGTCGCGGCGCGTGCTGCGACCAGCCGATGTGCGGTTCGTTCTCGAACGGATGGCCATGCGGCGCAGTGCGCACGCGCCGTGCCGCTTTGTCGAATGGCTGCCCGATTCACTGGCTGGACACATACGTCCGGCGCGGGTGTTTCCACAGCGGCGCAGCCGTGATGAAATGTCCAAAGGCATCCTGCGACACGTGAATTCCACAACCCTAAGCGAAGCTTCCGCGTCCACAACGCCCGCGAATTCGAAGACTGCAACGGTGGATGTGTCCGTCGTCATTCCCTGCCTGAATGAGGCGAACTCCGTCAGCCTTTGCATCGATAAGGCTCGGCGCGCGTTCGAATCCTCCGGGCTGCGCGGCGAGGTCGTGGTCGCCGACAATGGCTCGACCGACGGTTCCGTTCGAATCTCCGAAGAGCATGGCGCGCGCGTGGTGAACGTCCCACAGCGCGGCTATGGCGCCGCCTTGCGCGCGGGCATCGCCGCGCTCGCGGTGAATTCATCGTGATGGGCGACGCTGACGACAGCTACGATTTCTCGGCCGTACCGCAGTTCGTGGCGAAGTGGCGCGAGGGTTACAACGTGGTGATGGGAAACCGCTTCGCCGGCGGAGTGCAGCCCGGCGCGATGCCCTGGCACCATAAGTACATCGGCAACCCTGGCCTCACCGCACTGCTTAACCTGTTTTTTAGAACGGGCATGGGTGATAGCTATTGCGGGCTTCGAGGCTTTTCGAAGGCAATTTACGAACAGATGGATTTGCGGTGCACAGGCATGGAATTCGCGCTGGAATTCGTGATCAAGGCCGCGCAACTTCGTGCGCTGCATCACCGAAATCCCCATTACTCTATGGCCTGATAAGCGCGGCCGTCCGCCACATCTTAGAAGCTTTCGCGATGGCTGGCGCAGTGTGCGTTTTATGCTGCTCTATGCGCCCAACTGGCTATTCCTGCTGCCCGGAATGCTGCTGATGGCCTTCGGCCTCGCGCTTGTCTTTTGGCTCCTGCCGGGCGAGCGCCACCTCACACCCCACGTCATTGTTGACGTGCACTCGATGATCTTCGGCATGATCTTCACGCTCATGGGAGCGCAGATTATCTCGGTGGGTTTGTTCGCAAAGGTATTCAGCTATTCCGAGCGGTTCGACCGCAACCCGATTTCGCTGAAGCGCGCGCTGCGGCGCGTATCCCTCGAAGACGGGCTCGCGATTGGGGCAGTCATGCTATTGGCCGGTTTCTTGGGTGATGCAAATATCGCGTGGGACTGGGCCAAGAGCGGCTTCGGGCCTCTGTTTCGTGTACGTGAAGTGCTCTTCTGGTCCATGTGGCTGTTTCTGGGAATTCAGGTGATTTTTTCGTCTTTTTTTCTAAGTATGCTCGGCATCAGCCGCGGCAACTATATCGGCGATTATGAGCGGCCGCATGGGTGATTTCCCCGGTGTCAAATCGCTGGGAAGACTTCACGGACGTTTCGTACATCAACGCCGGGTTACCGTATTGGCGGAGCTTCTCGCAAGGCAACTCTCGCCGGGCTGCCGCCTTCTCGACGTCGGGTGTGGAGACGGCCAGTTGGATTTGCTTCTTCGCTCCCATGTGGAAGGTCTACACATCCAAGGAGTTGAAGTCCTGCCGCGGCCGGACTGTGCGATTGAATGCCATGCGTTTGATGGCTCGCACCTGCCCTTTCCTGACGGTTCTTTTGACGGTTGTCTCTTTGTAGACGTTCTGCACCACACTGTTGATCCTGCAGCCATCCTGCTAGACGCCTGCCGCGTCAGTCGGGAATTCATACTGATCAAGGATCACGTCGCGGAAACGCCCCTCGATCGCTGGACGCTAGGGCTCATGGATTGGGTCGGAAATCGGCCGCACGGAGTGGTGCTGCCCTATGCCTATCTTTCCTCCTCGCAGTGGAACGAGCTGGAACGCTCTCTAGATCTCGACCCCGTCTATGTGGATCGCCGCGTACCTTTGTACTCCGCGCCATTCTCTCTGGTTTTCGGAAGAAGCCTGCACATGATCTCGCTGCTGCGGAAGCGAGAATAACTGACCGCAATCAAAGGCTGCGGCACACGTCGCAATGAATTCGGGTCGTTCCGATGCCGAATCTCAGTGCTGCGCTGCGCCGGATCCCGGAGAGACCGAGGAATAGGGTGCGAGGCGAGGGGGCGAACTGTCGGCATCCACGACCCAAACGCTTCGGTCGTGGAAGTAGTCAAGCAGGGGTTGCATGCTAATCTCGGGAATATACCTCGCCCACACAATCTTGGACTGGTCCACGTCCGCGCCGTTGTAAACCCACTCTTGGTTGATGTTATGTTGTTGTTGTGAATAACGAACGATTACGAGATATTTTCCCGGGAGCGCACCGAGCCGGGCCATTATAGCCGCCCTATCCCAATTTCCAGTTGGGCCAGCACCCAAGCAAGTATCTGTGTAAGGATTTTTCACAACGTGCATCATGCAAACAGGGAAGCTGAGCGCGGTGAGCAAGAATAGAGCCCGCGTGAGCCCCACGCCCACCGGCCGCCCGCGGTACTTCCACTGCCGCAGATGACGCAACATCTGTATAACAAGCGCGACGAACGTTGCCATGGCAGGCGCCGCGTAGTGAGGCTGGAACCATGCAACCATCAGCGCGCCCACGCTGTAAAGTGCAAACTGCGCAACGAGAAACCGAGTTCGCCGGTCGAGCAGGACCCACGGCAGCGCTGCAAACGATATTGGCAGCGGCCACTGCAAGAAAAGCTCCTGGAAGGTGGCCAACTTTTTGAGAGAAAACGTTTTGAAATCCGCCCATTTGTATAAAGACTTGTTCACGCTCCAGTGGTTGTAAAATACCTCAAATTGATGATTTAAATAGCACATCCGCCGGATGCGTCCGCCCACAAAATTCGGAACAACTGCGTGCAGACGATCATCCAGTACGTGTGGAAACAAGAACGGGTTCCCGGTGACCCGCCAGTTGTAGTACAGGGCAAAAGCTGCCGTGGCGATCAGAATTCCGCCAATCGGAATGACGATGCGAGGAAAAGTGGCTCGCCACGAGGGGCTTCGCCGCCCGCAGAGCCATGAAATCAACACGATGCCGACTGGAAGGCAAACGAGTGCCCCCTCAAAGGGCCGCGTGTTTGCCAGAATTGCGGCCCCCAAACCAAGGAGCAAGACATCTCCCAGCCTCTGCTTGTGCAGAATGCGCGGCAATGCTCCCGTGACCAGCGCGCCGCCAATTGCAGCGACCGCTCCGCCCCAGTAGCTGTTCATCCAGTAGCTAAAAACTCCAAATTGAAAAAATGCCAGACCCGCGCCCAAAAGAGCCCACTGCGGCGGCAACCACCCTTGCAGCATCCAGAGAAGCGCGGCGAAAAGCAGTCCCATACTGAGCAAAACTCCGATCCACGGGTTGCCGAGGAATTGCCCCATCGCCAGGACGGCTCCCTGCGCCGGCGGATACATCGAGGCATACGTTGGGTCCTGCAGCACGTGGAACGTATCCAGATAAATCCACATGGGATGCGGCGGGTTCGTTAAACGGCCGTGCACAAACGTGTCGGCGGCCAGCAGATAGGAAAATTCGTCATGGACCGCGGGCACGGGCGCCGGCAGAGTCCAGAGGAGTGCCACGCGAACGGCGATGACAAGCAAGCCCGCGATCACGACGGCAAGCCGCTTGCGTGTGGCAAGTCGCGCGCCGACGTTTTCGATCGCACCTAGCCATCGGTCTCCGAGCAATGGCACTTTCCACGCCAGAACCAAGGTGAGGCCAACCAAGACAAATGTCGGAATGTCGTTTGGTTTCATGAGCCGAGCGTCTGCGCCGAAATTACCTCTGACTAAGGCTGCCGCGCTTCATGAAAGTACGGCTGGAGCCGTGGCGGCTCGCCATCTGCGTCCACCACCCACACTCGCCGGCCTTTGAAGTAATCCAGCAAAGGCTGCATGTCGGTCCCGTAAAGTTCGCGAGCCCACACCACCTTCTCGCCGTCTATATCCGCACCGTTGTAGACCCACTCCATGTCAATCGCGTGATGTTTTTGCGAGTACCGCACGATGACCAAGTGCTGCCCGGGAGTTTTCGCCAGCTCCTGTGCAATCTCCGCGCGTGGCATATTGGGAGGCAACCCGTAAACCAAGGTCAGAACTGTGTAGGGCTGGCGCGCGACGTGCACCACGTTGATCGGGAAAGCGGCGATTGCCAGAAGAGCAACAACGCGCGTTAGACCCACCCCGATCGGCCGCCCGTGCCACTCCCACCGCCGCAAGTGGCGCAGCATTTGCACTTCGAGCGCGATGAAAGTCGCCACTATCGGCGCGGAATAGTGTGGAAAGTAAATCACCACCGTCAGCGTTCCCATTGCAGACAAGACGAACTGCACAACCAGCAGCCGTGTCCGCCGGTCGAGCAGCACCCATGGGAGCGTAACGAAGGGCAACGTGAGCCCGGCGCCCAAAAAGAAGTGCTGAAAAAGCGTTTCCTTTCTCAAGCTGATATTCCGAAAAGCGTCCCACGTATGGTTGTATTGATTCCGTTGCCAATGGTTGTAATAGATTTCGAACTCGTGGTTCAAGTACTGCGCGGGCGCTGTAGGCTGCGCGAAGATGAAGTTCGAGACGGTTAGGTGTATTCGGTCGTCCAGCGCGTGCGGAAGGAGCAAAGCGTCCCCGGTGATGCGCCAGTTGTAATAAAGCGTGAACGCCGCCACGCACACGAGTGTTGCAGCCAGCGGCACGATGACGTTGCTTGTCTTCGCGCGCCACGGCGGGTCGTGCCTCCGCAACAGCCACACGGCCAACACGATGTAGACCGGAACACACACGACAGCGCCCTCGAATGGACGGCTGTGCGCCAGAATTCCAGTTCCGAGGCCCAGCAAGATGGCATTCCACCAGCCTCGTCCGTGCAGTAGCCGAGGTAACGCACCCATCACTAGCGCGCCTCCCAAAGCCGCCGCCGCGCCGCCCCAGTAGCTATTCATCCAGTAGGTGAACGTCCCTAGGCGCATCAAGAGCAGCGATGCGCCCAGTAGCGCCCACTCTGCCGGAAACCAGCCCTGCAACATCCATAAGACGGCGCCAAACATGGCCGCCGTGCTCAGCACCACTCCAATCCAAGGATGGCCGAGCCGCTCTCCCAGCGCCAAGACGGCCCCTTGCGCCGGCGGGTACATGGAGGCGTAGGTCGGCCTTTGCAGCACATGAAATGTGTCCAGGTAAACGGCCATGGGGTGTGGTGGATTCGCCAGGCGGCCGTGAGCAAAAGTGTCACCCGCGAGCAGGTAGCTGAATTCGTCATGTATGGTTGGGACCGGAGGCGGGAAGATCCCGAGAAGGCTGACTCGCAAGACAATCGTAGTCAAGATGATCGCCAGAATGGCCGCGCGCTTATGCGCCGCAAAGCGGGCGCCGAATCGCTCGATGGGACCCATCCAGCGGTCTCCCAAAAGTGGGAACCGCCAGGCGAGGATCAGCAGGAATGGCAGAGCGATCCAGTCCCAGTAAAATACAAGCACTATGTGTATCTGCTGCCGCACGAAGTCCATAGGGAGATGAGAAGTGGCGCGGCCGCCTCGAGCCGCTCCTCTTTAATTTCGCCCTGCGCCGATTGTCTGTCTATCGGCAAATATGGAAGGCTTCTCAAACTGCAAACAGTACAGCGCAGTGCCCGCTGGTAAACCACTCGGACTTTCCATGTGTCGCGCAACATGCTCTGATACAATTGGTCTGCGGGCCTCCGTCCCGTATCCGAGTGAAACCGACGCCACAGCCTCCCTATCTCCCGCTGCGCCGCAAATTGCGCTTCGTGCGCACTCGTGCGCGCGAGCTGCGCATGATCGTCTGGGGGCTGCTCTCGACGACGGCATCCGCTGCTCGTCCACATCATTCCCATCCGGCGGTGCAATCTCGCCTGCACGTATTGCAACGAATTCGACGATTTCTCGAGCCCCGTCCCGCTCGATGAAATGAAGCACCGCCTGGACCATCTGGCCGATCTGGGCACCGCCGTGATCACGATCAGCGGCGGCGAGCCGCTGCTGCATCCCGAACTGGACGACGTGATCGCCCACATTCGGCGCCGCGGGATGATCGCCGGGACTCATCACAAACGGCTATCTGCTTACGGCCGAGCGAATCCATGCGCCTGAACGACGCCGGGCTCGAGCATCTGCAGATCAGCATTGACAATGCGCAGCCGGACGAAGTCTCGAAGAAAAGCCTCAAGGTTCTCGATCAAAAGCTCAAATTGCTCGCCGATCACGCGATTTTCCAGGTGAACATCAATTCCGTTTTGGGCAGTGGCGTGGCCAATTCGGAGGATGCGCTGGCTGTCGCGAACCGCGCGTTGGGTCTCGGCTTCACCAGCACGGTGGGAATCATTCACGACGGTCACGGACAACTCCGCCCGCTGGGCACTCGCGAGCACGAGCTTTTCGAACAAATCATGTCCCTGGGGAAGCGATCCTTTTCGCGATTCAATGCATTCCAGCACAACATCGCGGAGGGCAAACCCAACGAATGGCGTTGCCGCTCCGGCTCGCGCTACCTCTACATCTGCGAAGATGGCTTGGTGCATTGGTGCTCGCAGCAACGCGGCAAACCGGGTGTTCCGCTCGCGACGTACACGAAGGAAGACATCCGCCGGGAATACTTCACCCGCAAGCCCTGCGCTCCGCGATGTACGGTCTCATGCGTCCAACAAATCGCCGTGATTGACAACTGGCGCGGCGACGCAAACGCTCAAGCCGCGAGGCCGCACCTCCTCCACCCCGCGAATTGGTACAAATCCAGTAGCGGGCTATTGTTCGGGTGGACCGGCGTCTTTCCAGTCTGCCGGTCCGGAATGCCGCCACAACATTTCTCGATGGGCGCATTGATGATGTTGTCATCTTCGGCACATATGGATTACGCTATAAGATGCCGTAGTCTTCGCAATTCCCTGTAAATGAATCGAATAAGCAGGCACTCTTGCGAATAGGTCTGCAGCAGTCTGGCGAGCAAGGCTGTTTTTTGAAGCGCCTTGCGAGCCAAAATGTTCTCCGCTTGGGACGCCATGGCGAATTCATCGCGAGCTAGAAAAGATGCTCTCGGGGAGCGCCGCGCAAGCCCCCCGCACGACCGGATTCAGGCCAAATCCAGCTTCGTCCCCCACCGCGCGTAAGGGCAAAGCCTGCAGTTCCGACGCGACCGAAATCGCGGTGGCGCGGTTTCTTCGCACTTTTCAGGCGCTTCTCATTACTGCGCGTCTCTATCAAAGGGACCATCCACTAGCGACCGCCGCGGTTGAATCCGCCAACGCGCAACTCCGGTTTGCGCTGCAGCACCTTGCGCAAGTCGCGATCAAGCGTGGATGGTGACGCGTTGATTTTCCACCGAACGAGCGGCGCGGGCCCAATCGCCTGGAAAGCGCGGACCGTAAGGATCCCTGGGCGGGAATCGCTGAGGATTGGACGCCGCCGCGGCCTGCGCTCCGTGATTTTTCTTCCGCAGACCAACGCCCGAGAACTCGACGCGTTCGCCCGCTGGTTAAACGCGACGCGCTCGCCGGATGGCGTGGATGCCGCACGCGCCTGGCGGAGGCAGAACACATTTTGGAATTCGCGTCAATGTTCCGATCGAGAAAAGTCCGGGACACGATGCTGGCGACTCTGGTTGCCGCGTTCGTGGCGCGCGGTGGCACTCCTGCCGGGACGGGCGCGAACGATTCGCGACCCGCTCCGGCAACGCTGGACGATCTTGCCGCAGCGCTGAACTTGCTTGCGCAACTTGAGCCGGTCATGCGCCGCGCGCCGCAAGAAACTCCGCAAGATACGGCCGACTCCCTCCACATAGCCCTGGGCAACGCTGAGCAACGAACGCTCTCGCTGTTGGTCCGCACGATGTCTCGCCAGCTTCTCCGGGAAGACGAATCGGTCGAGTGTTATCTGGCGCGGGTGGCGGAGGAGCTGCTTCTCGAGACGCTGGCAGGCCAATTCCTCCAACCGTCTGCCCGATTGGCGAAGTGAGGCCGCTATTTACCGCGCTGGGTGAAGCGATGCGCCAGGCCAAATCCGTTGCTCGCGCCATATCCGTCGGGACAGGCACTTTCCACTGTCGCCGGAACCGACGCAAGCGAGAATCGCGCGTTGTTCCGCTTCCGCCGGCGCTTGCCCGGGCTGCGCGCGCCTTGGCGCCCAACATTGCCGTGGCCCAGGCCGGATGGCTCCCTGGAACGCTCGGAAGACGCTCTCAGCGCAACCGATTCTTACGTCCAGCGCCTTCACGGCAGATTCTGGCGAGGAAATGCCTGCCCGCGTGAAGGCCACCATTCTGCGCGGCGCGGATGCTTGGTGCATGCCCGTTTCCGCCCTTCGCCAATACCTCGAACAGGTTCTGGGTCCCGAACGCGGGAAGCAGGGCGATGCCCCTCTGCGGGAATGCCGAATCGTGTTGCTGAATTACGCGCGAGCCTTGGACGCTGAAGAGCCCCGCCCGCGGCGCATGGTCGCCGGCGCACTGGTCGAACTGACGCCTTTTGTCGAGCGCCTTTGGCGGCGCGACGCGCCCAGCGAATTGGATCGTATCGCTCTTCGCGCGCTCGCTGCGGAAAGCTCACCGGGCATCGCCGGCTTGCTGACCGCACTGGTTGAGAATCTCGCTCGCATTGCCCGCCAACTGGGGAATTTCGCCGAGTTCGAACGCATCCTCGAAGCGCTGGAAGCCATTCCGCATGACGCCGAACACGCGCACGTCGCGGCTCTGATCTCTCGCCTGACCACCGGCGACGGCTGGCTGCAGCTTGTGGATGCCGCACTCGAGCCCCGTCCGCTGGACCCGGCCCTGCCGCGACTTTTGCGCCGAGACCCGGCACATCTCACCGAACGCCTCGGACGCTGCTCGCATCGCCCGATGGAATCCACGCGCTGCCCGCGATTGCGCGCCTCGTTCGCGGCGCCGGTGAGCCGGTGCTCGGAGCGCTCGAAACGCATCTCTACGACGCGCGCAGCCAGCGCGTGGGTACCGCGGTGAAATTGCTGGCCGCCGCCGAACCGCAGCGGCTGGTGGACGTGCTTCCACGCGTTCTTCCCGGCTGGGATTGGAACCTGCAGGACCTTGCCGTCGCCGAGCTCAGCCGCCGTGGAGGGCTCGGTGCGTCCGCAGGGAATTGCGCGGGCGTTCGCGGCCGTCGTCCAGGAAGCGCATTCCATGGTCGCGCCGATGATGCTCGATGAAATCGGCCTCGCCAATGAGACATCCGCGATTCCGCTCTTGACGCGCATCGCCACAGGCGAGGTGGAAACTCTCCGCGACATTTTCATTCGCATCAAGGCCGTCGAAGCACTCGGCCGAATGCGCGCCGTGGAAGCCGCGGATACACTCCGCGTCATCGTCGCGGCACCACCAGGGGCTTGTGCACACCGAACCGGCGGGCTTGCGCGCCGCGGCCGAAGAGGCCTTGGCGCTCATGGAGAATCACCCTTCTTCGAAACGCCTGCGCGCCGAGGACGAAGCGCGTGCTGAATCCGGCCACGCGTTTCCGCGGCCGCGGAGGTACCGCCGGATCGCGCTGGAAAAACCCTATGCCGCGCGCGTCGAGCGATCCGTGACGTCCAAGGCGCAAGTATGCAACATCGCCCTCGGCGGCGCCTTCATCGAGTCCAGCACGCGGTTCACGATCGGCGACCAGATTCGCGTCAATATGCACGCCGGGCTCCGCCAGATTCGTTCCTCGGCCATCGTTCGAAACGTTACTCCCGCGGGCGCCGGAATTGAGTTCCTTCACATGAGCCCACCAGGACCGCGAACGCCTGCGGCGCTTGGTGGCGCGCCTCATCCGTTAGGCCGCCGCTTCTTCGTTTTGCGTCCTTTAGAGCGTTTCCAGTTGAAATCCCCGCGGCACTGGAGTAAGGAAGGTTCACTGAACCGGGGTAAGCGGACGCAAGCCAGGGTCTTTGTCCGCGCTCCTGTTCGAAATTTTTTCAAAACACAATTCAGCCAGCGATAAACAGTGGAGGAGTCCATGCGCCGCATATTGCTTCTCGGCTGCTTCATGCTTGCGACAGTTTTTGTCCCTTGCGGGCAGTTTGCCCATATCCGCCCAGATCAATACAGCTCAGCTTGGCGGGCACGTATTGGACCCGCAGGGCTTAGCCGTCGCCGGAGCGAAAGTGACCGTTCGAAGCCTGGCCACCGGCGCGACCCGTTCCTTGACTGCCGATAGCTCCGGCTACTACCAGTTCGTTGGCCTGCCGCCAGGGAGGTACGAGCTAACGGTCGAAGGGAGTTGCGGGATTGGCTAAATTGGTGAATCCTGAGTTCGTGCTCACCATCGGCGAGGCCGGGGAATTTGACGCGCACTTACAATTGCAAGCGGCGGCAACCAGCGTTACCGTCAATGCCGCGCCCGATCTGATCGAAACGGCGCGGACGCAAACCGCAAACACCATCAACCAGACCAGCATCAACAATCTGCCGATCAACGGCCGCAATTACATCAATTTCACGCTCACACTTTCCGATACGCACCGCGACAGCGCCCCCACCATCGGCGCCGCGCCCACCAGCGGGCTGAATTTCAATGGCCAGCGCGCGCGTTCGAATGAGGTCTCCATAGACGGCGCCGACGCCGTAGACAATTCCGTCAACGGCATCCGCGCCACCGTGTCGCAGGAAGACGTACAAGAGTTCCAGATCATCCAGAGCAACTACATGCCGGAGTTTGGCCGCGCCATCGGCGGCGTGATCAATATCGTCACCAAGAGCGGCTCGAACGAAACGCACGGTGACGTTTTCGGCTATCTGCGCGACAAGGCCATTCAAGCGCGGAACCCCTTTTCCTTCCAGGTGGATCCCACGACCAACGCCCTCGACCCGGTGAAGCAGGATTACACGCGGGTGCAGGCTGGGGCGACGCTTGGCGGCGCCATCAAAAAGGACAAGACGTTTTACTTCCTGTCTTACGAGGTCACCCGGCGCCAGGAGACCGGTTTCAACAGTATCGGACAAAACGACTTCGGCCTCGAGACCGCCTCGATCCCATGTCTTCCCTTCCCGATCACCATGACGAGCGACCAATTCGCCTTCTATAACGCCACGCTAGGTCCCGCAGCCCAGGGCGGGGCCTGCGGCTCGGCGGGCGCGCAGCAGGCAGTTGGGGCTGCGCTCCTCACGTCGGCCAGTTCGAACGTCGCGCTCAACGCCGATATGAACGTGAATGCCAACGGCACAACGGTGCCGATTTCGACGACGCTCGGCATCCCCTCGTCGTCTCGGTTCGAAATTCTTTCCGGTGCTGCCGGTTGCCGGATACCCGCTCGCGCCACTGCCCACACCGTCGTTTGTCGGTCTGAACTCGTTGCGCGGCAACTATCCGATATCGGAGGGCACCAGCCTCTGGTCGGGCCGGATTGACCAGATCTGGAGCCCGCGCAACAGCACATTCCTGCGCGTGAACGTTTCCCCCTCGAGCGTAACCGGCCTGCAGGGCAGCGCGCAAAACCAAGTGGCCGGGACCGATCGCATATTCGCGCACCTCGTTGCAGAATTCACGCGATCTCGCCGTGGTCGCGCAGCACTCGACCGCCATTTCGAACACACTTTTCAACGAGCTGCGCTTTCAATATGCGCGGCGCGGCCTTTACTACGGCTATTCGAATGGACCGGGCGGCAGCGATACGGGTGTGGATATCCTCGGCTACGCTTCCTTCGGCCGCGAGCCCTACTCGACCGAGAACCGCATTGAGCGGCGTTTCCAATGGACGGATAACCTGAGCTGGGTGAAGGGCCGGCACACATTCAAGTTCGGCGTGGATGCCAACCTGATTCAGCTTCGTTCCGCCGAGCAACCAGATTTTCGAACTGGATTTCGGCGGCGACTACCGCTTCAGCACGATTCCCGCCGGAGAAATTCTGCCTACCGAGCTGTCGCCAGTCCAGGCCTACGGCCTGGGGTTCCCAAGCTATTTTCTGCAGGGGATCGGGAGTTCCGGGCGGACGTTTGACAACAAAGTCTTTGCCGGCTTCTTACAGGATAGCTGGAAGATCACTTCGCGCCTGACGCTCAACTACGGGGTGCGTTACGATGTGGAACTGACGCCGCTATTCACGCCCGAAGGCTCATACAATGCCGCGGCGGAAAAAGAACTTAATGTTGTCGAAGGAATTCCGCGCGACTACAACAACGTCGCTCCGCGATTCTCGCTCGCTTGGGACCCGTGGGGTGACGGCAAGACGGTGATTCGCACCGGCTACGGAATCTTCTATGACCATCCGCCGCTCGCCAGCGCGTTTCTGGCCGCCACGGCAGATGGCGCGCAGTCCGTGCAACTGACCTTCGGTCCGGGGCTGGCGAGCAACGCCTCAATCAATCCAGTCACCGCGTTGAGCGCTTTGAACGCCTCTTCGCTCTTCATGGGTGTGCTGAACGCGCCCGCGAGCTATAATCTTGGCTACCAGGCCAATGGCAACCAGCAGCGTTTCGATCCATTCTTCCCCAACTCATTCTTTGTCAATCAGAACTATCTCTCGCCCAGCACGGCACTGCCGCTCACGGTTTTGCCCTTCACGTTTCCCGTCTCCGCAAATTTCCAGTTCGCGATGGCGCAACAGGGAACTCTTTCGATCGAGCGGCAGCTTGGCAAGAGCTACAAACTCGGCGTCACTTACACTTACCTTCACGCGGCGCACTTGAACCGGCCGCGCAACATCAATACGGCCAATCCCGCCACGATCATGAACAATTTTTCGAATGCCGTGCAGGCCGGGCTTGCCACCGGCACCAGCAGTCCACTCGGCGTTGCCGTTCCGCAAAGCGGCACCCCAACCGCGTGCCCTGCGCAGGCCGCCGCCGCGTTCCCCGCGGGTACGCAATTCGTCAGTTCGCCCAGCGGCGGCACGCTGGCGCTGATCGCGCCCATCGCGCTAGCCTATGCTTTCAGCGGACCGAATTGTAGCGGCAACGGCATCGGCTTCATTGGCACCCCGGCCATCTTCAACGATTTCCGGCCCACCGGACCCAATCCCACTTTCGGCGAGCTGGGTTTGCCCTTCGGGACGCTGCAACAACTGGCTGGCCTTGCCGGCTTTCCCACCGGGCAGGCGGGCGTGGTGGTCCCCTTCAGCGACGTGGAGCAGCAGGAATCAACCGGGACTTCCGTCTACAATGGCGTGACAATTTCGTTTTCGAAGCGCTTTTCGAATCACGTCCAGTTTCTTTCGAACTACACCTACTCGCACGCGATTGATAATTCCACCGACCTGCAGTCTCTGCTCGATCCGCAGGACAACAGCAACCCGCAGCTCGAACGTGGCAATTCCGATTTCGACCAGCGGCATCGCTGGGTTACCAGCGGCGTTTTCGAAAGCGGCTATCACTGGCGCGATGCGGGCTTCACACACAAGCTGCTCGCGGATTTCACCGTTTCGCCCATCATCGAGGTTTCGTCCGGCTTGCCCTTCACCGTGCTTACCGGCACGGATTACAATCTCGACTTCAGCCCCTACACGGACCGCCCCTCCATCGTCTCCGCCAACACAGCAGGGGCGGTGTCTTCTCCGTATCTTCCCGGCGTGTATTTCGGATTGCCCACAATCTGCGCGACTCCTTACAACGCGGCGATCGAGGTACCGCCCAACGGCTGCACCGGCGATCTCGGCCGCAACACGTTCCGCCTGCCCTACTTCTTCAGTTGGGATATGCGGCTTTCGCGGAGAGTCTGCCTGAGCGAACGAGTGAACCTGGATGTGATCGCCGACATGTTCAACCTACTCAACAAAAACAACGTTGCGAGCGTAAACACGGTCTGCGATCCGGGTTCGCCCAGCACATGCCTGGCCGGCCAACCGACGGCTTCCTCTGACGCGCGCCAATTCCAATTCGCGCTGAAGCTTAACTTCTAAGGGAGCTCGTGCGAGGTGAAGCCGAAGGGAGTACTGCTTGTTCAGGAGTGGCTTTCGGGCGGCGAGGCAATGATTGGTTCGGGCAGGCTTTCCACCGGATCGAGCGGCTCGATTTCCTTCGAGGTGGCCACACCCAGCTCATGGAATTTCGACGCTGCCGGCCACAGCCGGGTATTAAACGACCGAACCGCTCTTGTATACGTGTCGTTGGCTTTTTCAAGTCCGCGTCCGACCTCAGCCAGATGATCCGCGAAAACTGCCAACCGCTCGTAAAGGTCCCGCCCAAGCTCGCTGATATGCGCAGCGTTCTCGGCAAGCTGTTCCTGCCGCCAACCATAGGCAATCGCGCGAAGCAACGCGATCAACGTGGTCGGGCTGGCCAGCACCACGTGTTTATTGATGGCGTCTTCGATCAGCGTGGGAAGTTCTGCAACGCGGCGCTGAAAAATGATTCGCCGGGAACGAACAGGACGACAAATTCCGGAGAGTGGTCGAATTGCTTCCAGTATTCACGCGAGGAAAGCTGCTGCACGTGGTTGCGAACGAGTCGTGCATGCTCGTTCATGGAGATTCCCGCGCTGCCTCGTTCTCCGCGGACAGCCGCCGCAATGAACTGATGTAGCGGCACCTTGGCATCCACGACGATGCGCGTGCCTCCCGGCAGATGCACGATCATGTCCGGCCGCAGCCGGCCATTTTCGCTTTCCATGGAAACCTGCTCGCGAAGTCGCAGTGCAGAGTCAAGCCCGCCAATTCGACCGCGCGGCGGAGGGTGAGTTCACCCCAACGGCCGCGGACCTGCGGCTGGCGCAAAGAGTTCGACAGTGTGCCGGTTTCGACCCGCAGCTCCTTGCTGGTTTGTGCGAGCATCTGCAATTGCGCGCGAAGCTCGCCGTAGGTTTCGCTGCGTGAAGACTCGACTTGTGTGAGCCTTTCATTGAGTTTGCCCAGCGTGTCTTCGAGCGGCGCGACGAGTCCCTCAATCGCCAATTTGCGCAATTCGAGATCGCCGACCGTGTCGCCGCGGAGTGTTTCAAACTTCGAATTTGCAAGCTCCAGAAATTGTTGCGTGACTCTTGCCCAAGCGCATCGGACGCGATGGATTGGAAAGCCTCGGTCAACTGTGCGCGCGCCTGCTCGAACAGTTTCTTCTGCTCGTCCAAATTTTCGCGCGCCTTTAGCGCTATGGTCTCCGCGCTTACCCGGCGCTGCTGCTCTTCGCTGAGCTTTTCTTGCAGGACGTCGCGTTCGCTGCGCAACTCGGCTGACTGTCGCCGCAACTCGGCTTCGATATCTTGATGTCCGCCCGCCGCAACTTCCAGCTCGCGAATGTGCGCGGCGGCCTGTTCGCGTAAGCGGGAGCGACCCCAGACCCACGCCAACCCAAAGGCAGCGGCGAAGATTAGCGCGCCGATAGCTGCGGCGATGGCTCCAAATTCAAGTGGATCGGTCTGCATCAACTGGTTCATACCCGCCTCGCGAGGAGTACTTGGCCGGAAAATGTGATTTTAGCATACGGCGTGGCAGCCGCCGCGCGGCCGCTTCCTACGAGTTACTCCAGGGGTGCTTTGCACAGGTGTGCACGGCCTGGCCGCCACAGCTCATAAAGAGCAGATCCCTCACTCAAGAACGGGCTCGGGACGACTCCTATGGCTTGTGTCATCGCTGCAGGTCAATCCAGGCGTTTTCCAGGAAGCGCCCCATGCCGGCTGGCGGGCTTTCGCCGAGCATTTTCTCGATGTCTATCCGCACCGCTTCGGTGTCTTGCGAATCGCGGCTCAAGCGCTCGATCGCAGCCGCGACGCGCGGCCCCCAATCGCCCGAAGCAAGCTGATAGGCGCTCTGCAACTCCGCCCGCGCCTGGCTCAAATCGGCGCTCCCGGCGGACGTGGGCACGAGCCGCACGCTGACGGAAACCGCGCCTTCTCGAATGCCTTGCACCTTGAGCACAGCTTCGTTTCTCTCGCCGCCCCTGGAGATCACTCTCTGGAAATTACCGCCATTGAGCGCAATCAGGCTGGAAGAAATATTCCACACCGCGAGGGCCAATTGCTGCGCGCTGCCATCCACGCGGATCACCAGATCGTCTTTTCTGCCCGGAGCGAGGCTCGCGCCGCGGCGCTCGACCCGCAGCGCCACGACGTCGAGCGGTACGGGAGCGGGAGCCACCCCGTTCACTTTAATTTGTAGATTCGCGGCTCCGAGAGCGATGTCCCGTCCGGCGGAGATTTCAAGCGCGAAAGGCGACGCGGCCAGGACAATCGCCGCCTCGCCATTGATCGTTGCACGATTCAAATCCACATCGCCGCGAAAATTGAAGCCCGTCACTGGGAAGTGTTCGTTCTGCGTGATGACGCGCGGACACCTGGCAATCGCAACCGCGGAAGGAGAGTCACCCGTAGAGGCAATGACGGTTGCGGAAGCCCGCACGGGCGTGCCTGGCACCGTGGCGCTCAGAATCCCGGGCGCCGAATCGGCCACAAATCGCGCCTGGCCCGCGGAATTGGTGACGACCTTTCTGCCGCTGGAAAGCTCGACGGTGACACCGGGCGCAAGCCGCCCATCTGAATCAAGGACGGCGAGCGTGGCCGGCTTGTCGGTGGCAAGCTTGGCCGGCAGCACGATCTCCGCGACTGTGGAATGCGGCGCGTTGCCGGGCTTGATCGCTTGGGCACGGTCTTGTTGGGTGCAAGAAGCCCGAGGAGAAAATATACCGGCGACCGCAAGCGCGAGGATTGCCGCGAGCCGCGCGCTTCCGGTTCTCCGAATGCCTGGCACGCAACGATTGTAACGCGGTAAGCGAATCCGACGCCAAGCCACGCCACAATGGCGGATCGCCCCGGCCCTACAGATGCATCACTCGCGTTGCTGCGAAGAGGTCGCCGCATTGGTAGATGGCGCCCCAGGATTCTTTACGTAAAGATCGAACCAGCGCAGCTTTTCCCACACGACGTGCTCGATGGTCTCACGCGCGGCATAGCCGTGCGCTTCGAGCGGCAGCGTCACGTACCGCACGATTCCGCCGTTGCCTTTGATCGCGCGGTACATCCGCTCGCTTTGGATCGGGAAGGTGCCCGAATTGTTGTCCGCCTCGCCGTGAATCAGCAGGATCGGAACCTTGATTTTGTCCGCATAGAGAAAGGGCGACATGCTCAGGTAAATCTGCTGCGCCTGCCAGAACGTCCGCTCCTCGTTTTGGAAGCCGAAAGGCGTAAGCGTGCGGTTATACGCGCCGCTTTCCGCGATGCCCGCTTTGAACAAATCCGAGTGCGCCAGCAGGTTCGCCGTCATAAACGCGCCGTAGCTGTGTCCACCGACCCCTACGCGATTCGGATCAACAACGCCCATGTCCGCAGCCTTATCAATCGCGGCCTTGGCATCCGCAACAATCTGCTCAACGTAGGTGTTGTTTACCGTCTCCGGATCGCCCACGACCGGCATCGCCGACACGTCTTCCATCACCACATATCCGTCGAGCAGGAAAAACAATTCCGAATATCCGCGAATGGTGGTGAAGCGATAGGGCGAGCCGGTCACTTCACCCGCGGCGCTCGCGCTCGAGACTTCGCGCGGATAGGCCCAAAAAGCCGCCGGATACCGCTCGCCTTGCTTGTAGCCCAGTGGCAGGTAGATTTCCATCGAAAGATCCACGCCGTCCGGCCGCTTGTATTTCACCAATTCCTTATGAATGCTGCGCAGTTGCGGCGTCGGGTCGGGGTAGTGCGTGAATTGTCTGGCCTCGCTCGATCCCGCCGTGCGAATAAAGTAATTTGGCGCGTCGTCGGGAGTTTCGTGGCGCGTCAAGATCTCCGATCCATCCGGCTTGATCAGCGCCACGGCGCTCTCGTAGGCTTTCTCCGGACACTCGAAAATGCGCTCGGCCTTGAGCGTGTGGATGTTGAAGCGATCCACAAACGGGCGGTCGCCTTCCGGAGACGCACCCGCACCTTCCAGGAAAATGGAATCGCCATCCTGGCGAACTCCAGGATGTCCGGTCGCAAGCAGCCGCGTCATCGGCGTGCCGGGATTCTTGTAGCGTTCATCGGTGTCCAAATCCCACACAAGCTGAGGGGCCTGGCCAGGATCGCTGGGATTGATGAACCACGCGCGGCTGTGATGCGTGGCGCGGCTGGTGTCGCGCAAGATCGCGAAGTTTCCGAGCTCGCCCCATGCGAGCCCGGCGAATCGCTGCTCGGTGCGCGCGATTTCCGCCGGCTGCCCAGTGAAGGGAGCTTTCAGCCACATCACTTTGTCGCGCGGGCTGATTCCCTTCTTTCGCGTATTGCCGCCATCGAGCGCCTCAACCCACACTAGCGTAGCCGGATCGGTGGGACGCCAATTGATGTTCCGCGGGCCGGTCTGCACACCGCCAATCGGAACGGTGTCTTCGAGCGGCTCGTCGGCAATTTTGTAAACCACACGGCCCGTTCGATCCCACACCTCGATGTTGCGGGGAAATTCGCTATCCGGCAGCAAGAACGAATAATGTCCATTCTGCCGGTGCAATCGCTCGATCAGAATGTGCGTGCCGTCAGGCGCGGGATTCGCGGTTGCAAACAGGGCCGGTTTCCCGATCGGCGTCGTGTGGCCCGTCGCCAAATCAACAATCTCAAGCTGCGAACGCGCGTAGAAATCAAACAAGTCTTCGTCGTGCGCACTTTGCAGGAGGTCTTCGAACGTCGGCGCGGGCGTGGCACGGCCCATGCTCTCCTCAATATGAGGACCGCGGGGCACTTTGGATTCGGCGGGAGCCATTCCACGATCGCCTGGCACAGTGCGGCACAGCAGCGTGTGGCTATTGCCCATCCATTCGCAGGGACCACCGCCTCCGCCAAAACCGCCGAAGCCTCCAAAACCCCCGGCCAGGATGGCATTCAGCTTTACGCCTTCGATCACATGCGCCGCGCCGGCCGTGTCGGCAACCCATAGCAGCGTTGCGTTCGGAGTCGCCTCGGTGACGATGAAGTGTTTCCCGTCCGGCGCCCACATCGGCGCACCGAAATGCCCACCGGGGGGCAGCGCTACCTTGTGCTCCGCGCCGTCCGGTACATGCTTCACCACGAAATCAGTGAAGTGCGGCGGATTGTGCGTGCCGCTCTGCAACGGGTTGATTCGCAGGCCCGCGAGCCGCAGCATTGGCTGGGCCATGTCGGCGATGGTCGGATACGGTACCTGCCGGTACATCACCACAAAATCTAAGGCCGGGCTGACGCTTGCGCTCGGAGTGAGCGGCGCATTCAACACGTCCAACACCGCCTTCGGTGGCTTTTGATAACCTTGCTGCCCTGCCGCCGGCGATGGAGTCAGCACGAACAAGATGGCTGAAGGGAAAAACGCAAGAAACACGAACCGCGCGAACCTCCGATACGTCATGGGCAACCTCCGCGGCGCAGTCTGACACAACATGGATTCCGAAGGAACCGCTCGCTAACGTAAAGACGTGCGCTCATCTGGCCTGGTTTCGAATGGGCGCGGCGTCCCGGCAAAGAGCGGCTAAGGCAGGACTCAGGAGGGGCGATGCATCAGTTCGTATACTTTGGCATCTACGAACAGCCGGTAAAGCGCCGGGTCGAGCTCGTTGTCGCGGACGGACATCTGGAGGATATCCAGCGCGCGCTCCGGTGACACAGCCTTCTTGTAAGGGCGGTCGGAAGCCGAAAGCGCGTCGAAGATATCGCAGATGGTCATAATCTTCGCTTGCACGGGAATCTCGCTCGCCTTGATGTGGTTGGGGTAGCCCGTGCCGTTGAGCTTTTCGTGGTGCGCCCGGGCGATAAACGGAATCTCTCGGATTTCACGCGTCCATGGAATCTGCATCAGGAAATTGAAAGTGTGCACCACATGCGACTCAATTAGTTCTCGCTCGCCCTGATCGAGGCTGCCTTTCGAAATGGAAAGGAAGCGGACCTCTTCAGAGGTGAGCAGTGAATGTTCCCGCCCGCGTGGGTCGTGGAAGGTGCGCCTCGCGATCTCGTGGAGCCGATCGAAATTGCCTTCAGGCATCACCGTTGGCTCGTTCACGCGAAGCACGAAGGAATAGGCCTCGTCGAGCTCGGCGAATTTCTCCCGCATCTCGCGTTCGAGCCGTTCGAGCTCTTTTCGCTCGCCATTCGCTCCCAGCCGGACGAGCAGATCGAGTTTCTGCCGCACGTAGCAGGCCTCGACTTCCTTTCGAACGTAATCGAAGCGGTTCTGCACGATCGCAAGCTGCGAAGGGTAAAGCTTCTTTGCCTTCACCAACACTTCCTCGCGCACCGCGACCTTTCCGAAGTCGTGCAAGAGCGCAGCGTAGCGGATTTCCTTCATCTGCTCGGGAGTAAAGCGCACCAAGGCATACGACCCGGTTTCGGTCCGATTCACGGTCTCCGCCAGTCCGCAGGTCATGTCGGATACGCGCAGCGAATGTCCGGAGGTCGTGGGATCGCGCTGCTCGATGGCGGTGATGGAAGCGCGCACAAAGCCTTCAAAAAGCTGCTCGATGTCGTGGTAGAGCTTGCTGTTCTCATAGCTGACCGCCGCTTGCGAGGCGAGCGACTGCGCCATCCGCAACACGCGCGGCGGAAATGGCTGCACGTTTTTCGCAACCAGGCGCGGATTCGTCAGCCTCACGCGTGGGTCGCGCTTGCAATTGATGAGCTGCAGCACGCCCAGCACTTCCCCTTTGCCGTTGCGCATCGGAAGTGTAAGGATCGAGCGCGTGCGGTAGCCAAGCTCTCGGTCCAAGTGATCGTTGAAGCGGTAGGGCGCTTCGGGCGGGATGCGGTATGCGTCGTGAATGTGCAGTGGCGCTCCATGTAGCGCCACGAAGCCGGCGATGGATTCCTCCGAAATCGGAAGCGTGATCTCGCGCGCAGGAAAATCCACGCTGTCGTTTTCCGCGAGCTTGAATCGCAGCGTTCGCTCGATCTCGCCGTTCGAGTTTCCCTCCGGGCGCCTTTCCTCCACCACATAGACCGAACCGGCGTCGGCGCCCGTGATTTCCCGGGCCTTCCGGAGAATCAGCGCCAGCACGGATTGCACATCGCGCGCCACGGGAAGCGCGATGCCAATTTCGTGGAGCTGCTCCATCTCACGCTCGGTCCGGGCTAGCGTCGCCTGCGAAGCGGCTTCTCGCGCCGCCAACTCAATATTCTGGAACGCCGCGGCCAGCACGCTCTCCACCACTTGGCGCGGAGCCTTGGCCGGCAAGCACATGAACCAGCGAAGCCGGTCGCCTCTCACCGCGGGCCGCGTGGCGCTGAATCCAATCAGGCGCGCCATCCTCAACTCGGAAACGGCGTGCAGCATAGCCGGGTCGTCTTTCGCGGGATCGGCAAGACAGAGAATTCGGAGACTTTCCTTGTGGCGGGCGGCTTGGAATTCCTTAATTTTCAGTGGCAGCGTGCGCACCGAATAGTGTCTCCGCAGCCAGGAGAACCACGGCATCCGGGGACACTTCGGTGAAACCCACACTTGCAGGCGCGAGCGCATATTCAGAGGGAAACCTGGACCATAGCCAGTATAGCCAATCCAGCCGGTCTCACCCGTTTCTCTTCCCTGGCGATTGCCGAATCAGAAACCTCCCGCCACAGTTAGCCAGTGGTTGCGAACCAGGCGCCGCGCCGTCGCACAGTTCGATGCTGTTTCCAGTGCCTTGCGCTCTCTTGCGTGTTTGCCAGCGCTCTGTTAGCCTCCCTCTCCGGCTGCTCCTGGCGCGAGCCCTCGCGACAGTAAGTAGCTCGCCAAGTGTTTTGCCCGGCGAGCAAATTCCCCCGGACCAGCCCGAGGGTATCTCTTGCGACTGGACGTGGGATCGCGCACCGATGTGGGGCGCGTCCGAGAAAATAACGAAGATTCTTATCGTGTCGTCGAGCCGCTCCAGCTTTTCATTGTTTCGGACGGCATGGGCGGCGAGGCAAACGGTGAAGTCGCCAGCGCGTTGGCCGTCGAAACCGTCGTCGACTATTGCCAGGCCTCGCTCGACGATCCCCAAGCGCCGCTCGCTGCAGAAACGCGACCCCGGGCTTTCCGCGCGCACCAATCGTCTGGCTAGCGCGCTGAATCTGGCGAACCGCCGCATCTACGAATCCGCGCTGCAGCATCCCGAACAACGCGGCATGGGAGCGACAATCATCGCAGCCTGGACGGATGGCCCGCTGCTTTCTATTGCCCACGTGGGAGACAGCCGCATTTATCTGCTTCGCGGCGGCGCGCTCCAGCAACTCACGGCGGATCACTCGCTCGTGGCCGAGCAAGTGCGCAGCGGGCTGATCTCAAAGCAGCAGGCGGAAGTGAGCGAGTTGCAAAACGTGCTCACGCGCGCCCTCGGCCCGCATGCCGAGGTGCTAATTGACGCCGCCGAGCATCCCCTTCAACCCGGCGACGCCATCGTGCTTTGCACGGACGGTTTACGCGCATGGTGAGCGACGAGGAACTCGCCAGCGTGGTCGCCACTCATCCGGCCCCGCAGGATGCCGCCGACCGCCTCGTCGAACTCGCCAATGAAAATGGAGGCACGGACAACATCACGGTGATCGTGGTGCGCCTAGCTCCTGAGAACGATGGCCTGCTCGACAAACTCAAGCGCTGGACCGGTACCGGCGAGAAAAAGCCCGACCACGCCGACGACACCGAGTAGAGAGCCCGATCATGCCCAGGTTTCCGCGCAGGCGCGCGCGCACTTTCGCGTCAAGCCCGCATCGCGGAAAAACCCGCAGCCTGCAAAACTGCAAGAACGCTCCACGCGCTTCCGAGATCTCCATTTTGAGAGGGAAAGAATAAGCGGAGTCTTCGTCGACGGACCCGTATCCGTTTGGGCGAGGCGGGAATTTTAACCTGGCGGCCAGCGCATGGGACGTCCGCCCAGCACGTGCAGAGTGCAAGTGAAAACCGTCTGGCCGGCCCTCCTCGCCGGTATTGAAAACGGTGCGATGCCCCGATCCATAGCCGCGGTCGGCGGCAAGTTTGGCGCCTGACCAGGACGATGTGTCCGAGTAATGCCGCATCGTTTCAGCCTGGCGTCACCAGAGCGAAGCTACATGCCTGCGCGGGCACACGAGCAAATGCATCGGCGCCTGCGGGTGAATATCCTCGAAGGCAAAAATTTCGGGATCTTCATAAACGATCCGCGCCGGGAATTTCCTTTCGCCCAATTTTGCAGAAGATGCAGTCGCCGCTCATGGCTGCGCATTCCCTCTCGCCGGAATCTTCGATGGCGCGTCGTCGAGCCGGATCACAAAAGTGTGAAAGCCATCCTCGTCGAAAGCTTGCGGGCGAATTGTTCGGCGGCCGTCTTCACTTGGCAGGCTGCCCACGCGCACGCGGAAGAAATGCCCGCTTGGCCCGTCATAATCCTGGATGAACACCGGTTGATAGCGCGTTCAAGCTGCAATTTCAGTCTCTCTGCGTTCGCCGATCGGAAAACGCGCCCACCTGCACGGTAAAGGAGCCTGCCAGGGAAATCGAGCCGGAGACCATTTCGATCCGCACCATTGCGGTGCCCGGTCCAATCATTGCCAGTGCGCGGGCCGCCGCGGCGGAAAGATCGATCACACGATCGCCGACAAAAGGTCCGCGATCAATGATGCGCACTTCGGTCTGCAATCCATTGCTCAGGTTCGTGACGCGTACCACGGAATCAAACGGCAGCGTGCGGTGCGCGGCCGTGAACTTGTTCATGTCATAGACTTCGCCATCGGCTGCACGGCGCCCGTGAAATGGCACGCCGTACCAGGACGCGACGCCCTGCTCGACATACGCACCCGGCGACCACGGGTTGGCCTGGCGCCGGCGGCGTTGTCGGCTCCGAGGCGGAAAGAGAAGAATCGTTCGAGCCTCCCGGAAGCGCAGGCGGCTCTCCTGCGGAGCGCGGCTGCCGGGTTGTTCTCGGCTGGGCAGGATGCGCCGAAGCAGAAGCTGCGGAAGACGCCGGCACACTGGCGCTGATGTGTTGCTGGCTGCAGCCGGCGGCAAACAGTCGAGAGCCAGAAAAGAACGGCAGAAGACAACAGGACTCCGCAGCGACGGCTGCGGAACTCGATACGCGGGCACTCACAGAGTCAGGCGCCTGGCCGCTGGGCGCGCGATTCGATTTCCTGCGCGAGTTCGGAGAGTTTCTGCGAGGCGGCACGCAGTGCCGCGGCGAATTTCTTTTCCGCGGTGGGGCGGATTTCGGTTTCGACCACATGGCGAACGTGAGCGAGTTCCTGATCGAGCCAGCGTCCAAAATCCTCGAAGTCTTCGATCATGTTGAGATTTCTCCCGCGCGCGAGCTTCGCCGGTGCGCGAAGATTTCGGCTATTATAAGCACGCCGATTTTGACTCGCAAGGAGATGCGGTGCCGATTCCCGCCCGCTGGCGATGGAAGCTCGATCGCTGGCGCGACAGCCTGAAGCAGATGTTCGGCTCGTCCGAAAAAACAACGCGCGCCCGAAGATGTGCCCGGCGTGCGGATCGCTGGCAGGCACCACGGCAACGAAATGTTACAACTGCGGCGCGAGCCTGCGCTTTTCGGTCGCCGCGGTGAGCCGCTCGCTCAGCCGCATGGTGCCGACGCAGTCGCCGATGACTTATGCGGTGCTGAGCATTTGCTGCCTGTTTTACGGTATCAGCTTGCTGCTGACCCTGCACAATGGCGACGGCTCCGGGTGGGAGCGGCGCGTCGGCTCCCTTTTCGGCATTGGCGGAATTGATGTGCAGGTCCTGGTCCGCATGGGCTCTTCCCTGCCGTTGCCTTATGTGATTCTTCCAGCCGTGGCGGTTGGTGACGGCTTGCTTTCTCCACGGCAGCCTGCTGCACATCATTTTCAACATGTGGGTGTTGATGGACATCGGCCCGATCGTCGAAGAGCTGTACGGCTCGGCGCGTTATTTTTTTTATACATGGTGACGGGCATCGGCGGGTACGTCGTGAGCGCCACGTACATGTGGTGGAGATATTCGGGCGTGGGCGGTTTTGTCCCTCCGATTCCCAGCATCGGCGCATCGGGCGCGCTGCTGGGCTTGATTGGCCTGTTGCTCGCCGCGACCACCAAACGCGGCAATGCCGCGGCTCAGGCACTGCGCAGCCAGCTCATCAAGTGGGTGATCTATATTTTCATTCTCGGTATCTTGATGTCCGGCACCGACAATGCCGCGCACTTCGGTGGTCTGGCGTGCGGGATATTTGCTCGGAAGAGTTGTCGCCGACCGCAAACCGATGGATGCGGCCGAACACAAAAGGGCTTATGCCCTGGGCTGGATCACGGCGTTGGTGATCGTGGCTTGCTTTGCGTTCATGTTTTTTGACTTTTACCGCGGCAATCATCCGGCCGCTCAGCCCAATGTAGCGCACTCACGCGGCGCGCGGATCGAACTCCGGTGCGCGCTCCATGAACCTCTACAACCCGGGCCTCTACGAACCACTGAGGCGGCGGGCAACCGTGACGCTGTAGTGCATTCCTGAGAAACAGGTAAAGAAAACCACGCAGTAGCGCAGCACGCTCTGCAACGGATCGAGGCCGGCAGCCGGAAAAGCCGCCTGGGTGACCACCACAAACACCAGCAGGATCTGCAGCAAAGTAGTGAGTTTGCCGTAGATGCTCGGCGGAAACCGGCGGTAGCCTGCTACCAAAATAATCACGACCGCTGTGGTGAGCAGCATCGCGTCCCGCGCGAGCACCACCACAGTGACCCACCAGTGAATTTTTCCCTTCAGCGCTAGCACCAGAAAAGACGAAGAAAGCAGCATCTTGTCCGCGATCGGGTCGAGATAGGCGCCCAACGCCGTGCGTTGGTTCAGCGCTGCGCGCGAGAAGGCCATCCAGGCCATCCGTTAATCCGGCGATCAGCAGCACTGCCAGGGCCCAGGCATAGCGATCGTAAATAATCAAGATCAGGAAGAGCGGCAGAAAACCGAGCCGGAGCAGGGTCAGTTGGTTGGGGACGTTGAAGATGCGGGGTCGCCATATCCGGGAATCGCCGCGCCCATCAGGCAAACAGCGCCAGATATTCCTTGAGCGAACTGCCGACTTTTTTCGTGAACAGCTCGTTGAGTGAAGGCAGCGCGCCGGTAGGCTCATCCAGCGAAATGCGCTCGATCCTTTGCATGGGCAGAAAAACGGTGGGCAGCCCGACGCGCGCGCCATCCGGCTCGAACACCTGATGCACAAAGTCATCGAAAGAATTCAGATCAATGCCCCGGAGCGTTACACCCGCCGCCTGCAATTGCAGCAGTTCGCCCCAAAGCTTTTCCTTTGGGGTGTGCAAGCTGACGATGACGATGGAATGCGGCTCCACGCTGAATTCTCCGCTGGGTCGGCGGGCGCCCTCGCGTCCGGGCGCTCCGCACGTTGCTGGTGCAATGCTAACTGATCTGCGGCCAGGACGCACGCCCCGGTTTCGGCGGATTTAGGCCGCATGTGAAGGATGGCGGGCAATGCTGGAAAAGCGTTGCCAGGAAGAAAGGCCGCCGGTATTCCGCGGCGATAGCAAGTGACGTGCTACTCGCAAAACTCGTCGTGAATTCTGCGCGTCTGATGCGATGCCGAATCAAACCCAAAGAAGAAATGATTGGCAAGCAACAGAATGCCGCCGGGCGCAAGCAGCGCTTCCACCTGCAGGGCGACCGCTTGCAGCAACGGAATCGGAAAGCGGCGAAAGGTAGTACAGCACATCGAGCAGCGCGATCAGATCAAATTGGCGGTCCATCCCCGCAATCGAGAGAACGTCTTGCTGCTCGAAGACGTAGGTTGGCATGGCCGGCCGAAAGCGCCCGGGCGCCACGGACCGCTTCTTCCGGGAAATGTCCACTCCCAATCACCCGGTCCACATGCGGCGCCAAATGGCGGGTGAAGGGACCCGAGCCCACAGCCAATATCCAGCGCGCTGGCGATAGCGGCGATTGGGCAAGAAACGAGATCAGACGTTCATATTTGAGATTTTGATAGCGCCAATGGCGGCGCGTGGAACCGAAAGGATCTTGCTTGTTCGCGTAGAGCAAATCGAAGGCCTTGAGTGATCCGTGTTCGCCGCGAAGTTTTTCAGGGTGGGCGTCTGTTTGCGCGCTGCGAATCCAGAAGGAAATATCGCGCAGAGACATGAAGAATTTTCTGGGCTCTTGTCGTCAGAGTCGTTTGCATGCGCTTCCGCCTCTTTCCTGAAGGCTCGGACCCATGCGCACGCCGGTTTTTGTTTACAATCAAAAATTGCGTTAGGGTTGGCGCGACTATACACCGAGGGACGAGAGCGAGTAGATAATTTTTCTGAAACGCTATGAAGGAAGACACAGTGCGATGTGGGCCAGTTTCTGAGTGAAACAGCCGCGTCACACCGAGATTGTTTTCACGTCGCTCGCGATGCGCAACTCCGGCTCGGTGACCTCTTGCACCTGTTCCAGCGTGATGCCGGGAGCGATCTCGCGCAGGACAAGCCCTCGGACGTTACGTCCATCACAGCGAGCTCGGTAACGATTTTATTGACCACGCCCACGCCGGTCAGCGGCAGCGAACATTGTTTGAGGATTTTCGGCTGGCCGTCTTTGGTAGCGTGCTCCATGGCGATGATCACGCGCTGCGCGCCGGCGACCAGGTCCATCGCGCCGCCCATGCCCTTGAGCATCTTGCCGGGAATGGCCCAGTTCGCAAGGTTGCCGCGCTCGTCCACCTGGAGCGCGCCGAGCACGGTGAGGTTGATGTGCCGGCCGCGAATCATGCCGAAGGAATCGGCGCTGGAGAAATAAGCCGTGCCGGGAATCTCCGTGACGGTCTCCTTGCCGGCATTGACCAGGTCGGGATCTTCTTCGCCCTCCCAGGGAAACGCTCCCACGCCGAGCATTCCGTTTTCGGATTGCAAATGACTTCCATTCCTGCGGGAATGTAATTCGCCACGAGCGTCGGAACGCCGATGCCGAGATTGACGTAGTAGCCGTCGCGCAGTTCTTGCGCGACGCGTCTGGCGATGAATTCCTGCTTGGTGGCAGACGCGGCCGCGGAGTCTTGCATTCCCGCGTCGCGCCGTTTGCGGACGGTATGCTTTTCGATGCGTTTCTGGTAGTTCGCGCCCTGGAAAATGGCGTTCACAAAAACGCCGGGCGTGTGAACCTGATCCGGAGGAATCTCGCCGATCTCAACGAGTTGCTCGACTTCCGCGATGACGCAATCGGCCGCGGTCGCCATGACTGCGTTGAAATTTCGCGCGGTCTTGCGATAAACGAGATTGCCCCAGCGGTCGCCCTTCCAAGCTTTGATGAACGCGAAATCGCCGCGCAGGCCCCGCTCCATCACGTGCGGGCGGCCGTTGAATTCGCGGACTTCCTTCCCTTCCGCGACCAGCGTGCCATAACCCGTGGGCGTGAAAAATGCCGCGATGCCCGCACCGCCCGCGCGAATTCTCTCGGCAAGCGTGCCTTGTGGATTCAGCTCGACTTCGAGCTCGCCCGAAAGCACGAGCTTTTCGAAAAGCTTGTTCTCGCCGACATAGGTCGAGATCATTTTCTTCACCTGATGAGTTTGCAGTAGCAGGCCGATGCCGAAACCGTCCACGCCGGCGTTGTTACTGGCGATGGTGAGGTTACGCGTGCCTGCACGTTGCACCGCGGCGATGAGGTTCTCGGGAATGCCGCAGAGGCCGAAGCCTCCCATCAAGATGGTGGCGCCGTCGCGGAGGTTTGCGATGGCGGCGTCGGCATTGGGTACGCGCTTATCCACGGATTGCCCCCGTGAGCAAATTGCGAGCTGCTACCGGCAGTTTACTGCATTTCGCGGAGGGATTTGTAGAGACGGTTCGCTGCTGCGAAGGATCGCTCGAGGTCACGGGAGGTGAGCTGGGTGCGAAGCTGGTCAATCGCCTGCGCGAGGCGATCGAGCGCCCGCTTGAGGTTGTCCGAATTGGTGAAGGCAATGTCGCGCCACATCGCGTAGGGACTGCCAGCCATGCGCAGCGCATCCCGGACGCCGGGCCCAGCGAGCGATTCGGGAAGGCCGGATTCGTCTGTTTCCTCCGCGATCACGCCGGCCAATGCGATGGCTACCATTTGCGGCAGGTGCGAAATGACGGCCGCGGCCCAGTCGTGCGTTTCGGCGTCAAGCCAAACCGTGCGCGCGCCCATGGATTCGAGAAGCGCGACGAATGCCGCGACCCTCGTTTCGCTCGGGGCAAATTCCGCACCCGCGACGTCTTCACCGATCAAGGCGTACTTGGCGCCGCGAAACAGGTTCGCGTCCGCCTCGGCCGCTCCGCGCGTTTCCTTGCCAGCCATCGGATGGCCGCCCAGAAATGTTGCGCCGCCCTCCGGGAAATGTTTCTCCGCGGCGCGGCAGATCGCGCGCTTGGTGCTGCCCGCGTCGGTGACCAGGGCAGGCGCGGGCGCGTGCCGCGCGATTTGCGGAAGCAGTTCGATAGTGGTGGAAATCGGCAGCGCGACATAGATGAGATCGGCTTCGCTCACCGCCTGGCGCAGATCGGTGGCCGCTTCATGAATGATGTCCCGCTCGCGCGCCTGCAAAACGACGGCTTCGCGGTCAAACCCGGTTATGCGTGCTTGCGGAAGATGTTTGCGCAGCGCGAGCGCGAACGATCCGCCGATCAAGCCCGTGCCAAGAATGGCCACCCGGCGGAACGGTTCGGCAGGCGCTTTGGGCATGATCTAGGCGACGCGGCGTCCGACCGCCGGCGCGATGATGCGAAGCTCCGCCATGAGCTGTGCGAACTGCTCGATGTAGAGCGATTGCGCGCCATCCGAGAGGGCTTTATCGGGATCGTGATGAACTTCGATGAGCAAGCCGTCCGCGCCGGCGGCCACCGAGGCGCGCGCCATGGGGGCAACCTTGTCGCGGCGTCCCGTGCCGTGCGAAGGGTCAGCAATGATCGGCAGGTGTGAGAGCTTCTTAATGACGGGAATGGCGGCGATATCGAGGGTGTTGCGCGTGTAGGTTTCGAAGGTGCGGATGCCCCGCTCGCACAGGATCACGTTGTAGTTGCCGCCCGCCATGATGTACTCGGCAGAGAGGAGCAACTCTTCAATGGTGGCGGACATGCCGCGCTTGAGCAGCACCGGCTTCTGGACTTCGCCCAGGGCGCGCAGCAAGTGGTAGTTCTGCATGTTGCGCGCGCCGACCTGCAAAATGTCAACCATCGGCACGATCATGGAAATTTGCGACGCGTCCATGACTTCGCTGCAGACCAGCAAACCGTGCTTGTCGGCGGCGTCGCGCAGGAGCGCGAGCGCTGGCTCGCCCATGCCTTGAAAACTATACGGCGATGAGCGGGGCTTGAACGCGCCACCTCGCAGGATTTTTGCGCCGTTGCGCGCCACGCCTTCGGCGATAAGGTTGATCTGTTCGCGCGATTCCACCGAGCATGGGCCCGCGGCCACGATCACTTCGGAGCCGCCAATGCGCACGCCGCGCGGCAGCTCGACAATCGTACCCTCCGGGCGAAACGCGCGGCTTGCGAGCTTATACGGCTGCGTAATGCGCACGACCTCGCGCACGCCCTCGATCAATTCGATGGCCCGCGGATCGAAATCCGCGCGGACGCCCACCGCGCCGAGCACCGTCTGCGATTCCCCGGTGGAGCGGTGCACGTCGAAACCAAGAGCGCCCAACCGGTCAATCACGTGCTGGATCTGCTCTTCGCTTGCGCCTGCTTGCATCACTACAACCATTCGCTTCTCCCTGAGCTGTATTTATAGCATCGCGTCCGATGGCCGGCGATGCAGCGTGGCTAACCGCGCTCTGACTTGCCTTCCGATTTCATTACGTGGCGTTCGACCGAGCGCGCCTCGTCGAGGATACGTTCGAAAAGACGGCGGATGGCCGTGTCTGAAAGCGGCCCGCTGTTGCTGCGCTCGACGTTCGCCAGGACTTCCCGTTCGCGATCTGGCTGATAGAGCGGAGCGTTCATCTCCTGCTTGAGCCGGCCGATTTCCATCGCACAGCGCGAACGTTCGTTCAGCAATGTGACCAACTGCCGGTCAATCTCGTCTATGCGGAGCCGCCACTCGTCAATTTTCATGGGACTTTGCTCTCATCGGCAATTCTCTCATGCGCGAGGCTCCCGGCGGCTCATACCTTCGCCTGCGGCGCGTTTGAGTAAGCGGATGCGCGAGGCGACGGCAGCAGCCGCATCAGCGGCGGTCTTGGCGCGCTCGATTTCCTCGACCAACGCGGAACCGACGACGGCGGCATCGGCTAGGCCACCCAGCACTGAAATGTGTCCTGGCAACGAGATACCGAAACCGATCGCGAGCGGCAACGAAGTTGAACGGCGCGCGCGCCGCACAAGCGCCGGCAAATCCTCGGGCAGGCTTTCGCGGGCGCCGGTGACTCCCGTGCGCGAGACGAGATACAGAAAGCCGGTCGATGCCGCGGCGATACTCGCGAATCGCTCTTCATTCGTGGTGGGCGCGGCAAGAAAGACGGTGTCGAGGCCGCGCGCGTGGAGCGCCGCTCGATAGTCCCCTGCTTCTTCGGGGGTGAGATCGGTGATTAGCGCGCCGTCGGCGCCTGCAGCGGCTGCGCGCGCGGCGAAGTTTTCCAGGCCCATTTGGAGGATGGGATTGTAATAGCCGAAAAGCAGCAGCGGGACCTGGCTTTCACGCCGGATCGCGGCGACCAAATCAAGCACACCGGCAAGCGTCGCGCCGGCGCGCAAGGCTCGCTCACTGGCGCGCTGGATCGTCGGACCGTCGGCGAGCGGATCGCTGAAGGGCACGCCAAGCTCAACTATGTCGGCTCCAGCTTCCGCGGCGGCGAACACAATCTGCCGCGTGGCATCGAGCGACGGATCGCCTGCCGTGATGTAGGCGATCAGGCCCATCTCGCCCGCGCGCGAGAGTTCGGCAAAGCACCTACCAATTCGCGTTGCCCGAATTTGCGCAACTTCAGTCATTCCACTCTCACGAAACTGACTCGCACGGTTTGATGTCCTTGGCCTCCACCCACAGACCGCTTTCCTTGCGCAGCAGATGAAGGCGGCGGGAACCACACAAGCCACCGCACTCATAGCCGACATATACAGCGGCGCGCATTCCGGAGGAATCAAAACCCACACCAGACAAGTAGACCGATCCTTCACTCACGGGCAACCGATCACGTATCTTTCCGCCCCGCGGATAGACGACGTCCCCCGAGCCACCAGGGCCCGTCAAGAGATATGGCAACCGAAGCAGAAGCCCGTTCTGAAGGGCACTTTTCCGGGTTAGGTGCCAGCGGAAATCTCGTTCGGCAGAAGCGAACTCCTCCGGTACTTTCGGGCACGCATCTAACTTCGGTCCGACATCCGCCTTGGAAACTGTGTCGTCTTCGATGCGAAGGATCAAATCCTTCCAGTCTTTTGTGACGTCACCCAAGGCAGCCGACATTACGGCGTAGCCCTCTCGATCCTTGTAGGTCCAGGCAGGCTTATGCTGCGACGAGGAATACGCAAAGGGCACAACGCAAAGCATCCAGGGAATAATGTAATAGGCACCGTGCGTTTTCATTGTCAGCGACTCCGGCCAGCCCGCTATACAGCGAATCTCGCCAGCGTCTCCATGTCTTTATCGCCGCGGCCGGAGACGTTTAGGATCACGATGGATTCGCGCGGCATCTTCGGAGCGCGCTCCATTAGACAGGCCACCGCGTGTGCGCTTTCGAGCGCCGGGATAATGCCCTCCTGCCGAGCCAGAGTGCGCGCCGCATCGAGCGCGGCTTCATCGCTCACGGCAGTGTATTCGGCGCGGCCCTGCTCGGCGAGCCAGGCATGCTCAGGTCCGACGGCCGGATAATCGAGGCCTGCGGAAATCGAATGCGTCGTTGAGATCTGGCCGTCAGAATTTTGCAGCACATACGTGTAGGTGCCATGCAGCACGCCCGGCTTCGCTCCCATGAAACCATCAGCGGCAGCAAGGCGCGCGGCGTGTTCGCCGGCAGCATGCCCCCGGCCGCCGGCCTCGACGCCGATCATTTTCACGGATACGTCGCCCATAAACGCGTGGAAGAGCCCGATGGAATTTGAGCCGCCACCCACGCAGGCGAAGAGCACATCGGGAACGCGGCCCTCGGCCTGGAGAATTTGTTCGCGGGCTTCGCGCCCAATCACGGAATGAAAATCGCGCACCATTTGCGGATAGGGATGCGGACCCAGTACCGAGCCTAGCAGATAATGCGTGGTGCGAACGTTGGTGACCCAATCGCGCATCGCTTCGTTGATCGCGTCTTTAAGCGTGCGGCTGCCCGAGTCCACGCCGATCACTTCCGCGCCGAGCAGGCGCATGCGCGAAACATTCAGCCGCTGGCGCTCCATGTCTTCGGTGCCCATATAAACGGTGCACTCGAGGCCGAGCCGCGCTGCAACCGTTGCGGTGGCGACGCCGTGCTGGCCCGCGCCGGTTTCCGCAACGACGCGCGGTTTGCGCATGCGCGCGACGAGCAAGCCCTGGCCAATGCAGTTATTGATCTTGTGCGCGCCGGTGTGAAGAAGGTCCTCGCGCTTCAAATAAATCCGCGGGCCGCCGAGATGAGCGGTCAGGCGCTCGGCAAATTGCAGCGGCGTGGGACGCCCTGCGAAATCGCGCAGCAGCACGCCAAGATCGGACGCGAATTTCGGATCTTTCTGCGCGGAAATATAGGCAGCTTCCAGCTCGGCGACCGGCGCCATCAGCGTTTCTGGAACATAGCGTCCGCCGTAGGGGCCGAAACGCCCGTGCGCATCGGGCCAAGTCTGCTGGTGCGGCACGGGATGTGAAGTTGTGCTCATGGTCATCGCTTTCCATGTGCCGCTTGCGGAATACGTTCTGGTTCCGTTTCCGCCGCGAGCTTCCCGTTCGCATCTTCCACCGCGCGCATGAATGCCCGCACAAGCCCGCGATCTTTCTTGCCGACGTTGACTTCGACACCTGTCGCCACATCCACCGCATAGGGCCGCGCGACGCGAATCGCTCCGCCGACGTTCTCCGGCGTCAATCCTCCGGCAAGAACGATCCGCGCATAGCGGTTCGCTTCTTGCGCCAGGCTCCAATCCCACGGCTGGCCAGTGCCTCCGCGCAAAATGGGATCGAATCGCTCGAGCAAAATGGCGCTGGCGGCGGAGTAATCGCGCAGGCTCTCGGGCTTAAAATCGCGCGTCACCGGAAACGCCTTTACGACCGGAGCCTTGAGCGAAAGCTCCTTCACCTCGCGCGGGCTCTCGTTTCCGTGAAGTTGTATTCCCGTAAGCCGCAAAGCGCGCGTGAGCGCGGCGATCACCTTGGGCTGCCAATCCACATACACGCCGATCCTGTCCACATAGGGCGGCAGGCGGCGAAGGATGTCCCATACCGTGTGTGGGCTCACGACCCGCGGGCTCGGCGGATAAAAATTAAAGCCGAGCGCGTGCGCGCCCTCGTCGACGGCAAGCTTCGCATCTTCCCAGGAGGTGATGCCGCAGATTTTCACGCGCACCATCAGACGCCGCCTGCCAGAAGTGCGGCCAATGCAGCGGCCGGATCGGGCTGCGACATCAGGTGCTCGCCGATCAAAAACGCATCGAAGCCCGCAGCCCGGAGTTGTTTGATCTCCGCAGCCGTGCGGAAGCCGGATTCGCTGATGGCGATGCACTCGTCCGGGATGGCCGCGGCCAACTCGAGCGACGTCTCCAAACGCACTTCGAGCGTGCGCAGGTCGCGATTGTTCACGCCCAGAATGTGCGCGCCCGCGGCCAGCGCGCGATCGAGCTCCGGCCGCGTGTGGACTTCAACCAGCGGCTCCATGCCAAGCTCGCGGCCGAGGGCCAGCAACTCGGCGAGCAGCGAATCCGAAAGCGCCGCAACAATCAAGAGAAACGAATCTGCATCCGCCGCGCGCGATTCCCACACTTGCCATGGATCAAGAATAAAGTCCTTGCGCAGCACCGGGATGTTCACGGCTTTGCGCGCTTCGCGCAAATCTTTCAGCGAGCCTTGAAAAAACTCCTCCTCGGTGAGGACGGAAAGTGCGGCGGCCCCGGCGCGCTCGAGCGCCACCGCGAGATCCACGGGACGAAAATCTTCGCGAATCACGCCGCGCGAGGGCGAGGCTTTCTTGAGTTCCGAGATAACATTGATTCCGGAACGCGCGAGCGCGCCGGCAAAGTCACGGACAGGGCCGGCCTGCGTTCACCGCCATGCGCAGCACGGTTTCCGGCAGCACGCGCTTGCGGTGCGAGATCGCGGCGCGGCGCGCCTCGAGGATGCGGTCGAGAATCGTGCCGGATTTGGTGTCTAAGGCCACGACGGCTACACTTCGCCTCACGGGACAAAGGGAAGCTTCCATGCTATTCGGCGGTGTGAACTATGTCAATTTGCCCCTGCGAACCTACCCGGCTGCCGCATTCTTGCTCTTTCTGGAAGGTTCGGCCTTTCTCAGAGCACAGGCCCGGGCTAAAGAGAATGGACATTAGGCAGCCATGCCAAGCCAGCGGCGACTCCGGACCGTGTTCGCTTTCGCGACGGACAATCCCACAAGCGGCCAACTGCATCCTATATACAGCACCGCGGATCAAACTTAACACTTGGCCCGTCAATATGATACAAAGGCAAGAGGGCGGCCCGGGAGTTGCGACTTCTTATTGGGAATAGGACTCATCCTGGAAGGACCTATCTATGGACATTGCTAGACCATCTGCGGCACGTCAACGCAAGATTAGGCGCATTATCTACGGAGTCGTCGCTGCCATCGTCGTTGTGGGCGTGACTTTGGGGCTGTCGCGGCTCAAGCCCGCGGCTCCCACTGTGGACGGCTCGGTGGTGTGGGCGGAACCCGTCAAGCGCGGCACATGCTGCGCCTGGTGCGCGGGCTGGGCACCTTGGTGCCCGAGGACATTCGCTGGATTCCGGCGCAATCTGCCGCCAAGGTGGACAAGATTCTGTTGCGCTCCGGCGCCAGGTGCATCCGGATTCGATCATCATGGAACTGAGCGATCCGACGCTCCAAAACGACGCATTCACCGACGAAGCTACTCTATCAAACAAGCGCAAGCGGATTATGACGCGCGGAAGGCTAAACTCGATAGCGACCTCATGACGCAAAAGAGCGCCGCCGCGCAAGTCGAAAGCCTGTATCAACGGCCGTCACGACCTTGAAGTACGACCAGCAAATGTTCGAAGCGGGACTGGAGCGCAAAACAAAGTTGACCTCGACAAAGTGTCCGTCGAGCAACTTGGCATCCAGGAAAAGCTCGCGCAGCAAGGACTGGGCGATCGCGGCGGAGTCCGCGACAAAGCGCAATTCGCTTCGCTGGCGGAGAAAGTAGACTCCGCGCAGGGCCTGTATGAACTGAAGAAGAGCCAACTCGAAGCGCTGCACGTGCGCGCAGGAATGAACGGCATCCTGCAATGCGTTTGCAGCGCTACGGGCACAACCTATACGGACGTCCAGGTGGGCCAGCAGGTCGTTCTGGGCACAAACCTGGCGCGCGTGGCCGATCCTACGCGCCTGAAAGCGACCGTGCAGATTCCCGAAACACAGGCGAAAGACGTTCTGCTCAACCAGAAAGCCGAAGTGGATACGCGCAACGGTATCGTGAAGGGCCATGTGACACGCATAGCCGGCGCGGTGGTCAACGGCACCGTAGACGTGGACATCTCCTTCGACGAGCCGGCTCCGCCGAGCGCCCGGCCTGACCTGAGCGTGGATGGCACCATCACCATCGAAAATTTGGTCAAATGTGCTCTACGTTGGCCGTCCGGTGCATGGCGAGCCGAATAGCACGTCGGGTTGTTCAAGGTGAATGCGGACGGACAGCGGGCTACACGCGTACAGGTGAAACTGGGAAGAGCCTCTGTGAATACGATGGAAGTGCTGAACGGACTGAAAGAAGGCGATATGGTGATTCTGTCCGACATGTCCAACTGGGACGCTTTCGATCGCATCGAACTTTCGCCGCGCCATCCAGGGCCACTAGCCGGATGGGACGTTCGAACGTGCCGGTAGTGCCGCGGCGTCTTGAGGAATGGGTACAAGTAGCGATGCTTAGGGTAAGTGCAAGCCTGCCGCTGCCCAGTTGCCAGGTGTTGCGTCAAAGCATGCAGCGGGGTTCTTATACGGGGAAAACCGGGGCTCGTGGTCCGAAGAGGTAGCCGTGGAAACCCTCTGGCAGGATTTTCGCTACGCCGTTCGAATGCTCCTGAAGCGGCCTGGATTTACGGTCGTTGCGGTGCTTTCCCTCACTCTGGGCATCGGCGCGAACACCACAATTTTCACACTCGTGAAGGCCGTCTTTCTGCAAAGCGTCCCTATCAAAGACGCTAGCCGCGTCATTTCCCTTTATTCCACGCAGGAAAGCAAAGACGGCACGCAGATTCAATACCTGCAATTGGCCAACCTGAACGCCGAGGACTTCCGAGAAAAGAATGACGTCTTCTCTGGATCGGCTATCGTTATTCCAACTGGCGCCGATCTAGATGTCTCCGGCAAGCAAGTCCAGGTTTTTGCTGAGCTCGTAAACGGCAATTTTTTTGACGTGCTGGGAGTCCAGCCTCGCCTGGGCCGTTATTTTCTACCGGAGGAGGACCAAACGCCTGGCGTGCGGCCCGTGGTCGTGTTGAGCACCGCGCTATGGAACACCAGTTCGGCGCCGATCCCAAGATTCTCGGCCAGAATATTCGCCTGAACAGCCAGGATTACACCGTGGTGGGGGTTGCGCCCGCCGATTTCCATGACATCGGCGTGCTGGGGAGCCCCGATGCATGGGTTCCGATGATGATGCACGACCAACTGCTCACTGGGATCCGAAAAGGAGTGGTACACCGACCGAGGGGCGCGGCTCGTATGGATGGTCGGGCGGCTCAAACCGGGGGTGACCTTCGCGCGCGCGGAAGCTTCCATGCACGCGCTGCGCCACTGATCTGCAACGGGAATATCCGAAGGACAACGTCGGGCCGCAGCGTGCAGTTGCTGCCGATAGATCAGACGAACATTCCGCCGCAACCAGCGCGGAGTTTTCAGGCTTGCCGGCACGCTGATGATGGTCGTCGTAGGCCTGGTGCTGTTGATCGCCTGCGCCAACGTGGCGAACCTATTGCTCGCGCGCGCCACGCAAAGGCAGCGCGAGATCGCCATCCGCCAGGCGATGGGCGCTTCGCGTTCGCGCCTGATCCGGCAATTGCTCACCGAAAGCTTGCTTCTCGGACTTGCTGGCCGCCGGCTTTGGCGTGCTCTGTGCTTACTGGGTGCGGCCTGTATTGTTCTCGTTGCTGCTGAACAATCGGCCGAATCTGGATATTTCGATTGACGCGCGGGTCCTGATCTTTACTTTGGGGCTCGCGGTTGCGGCCACGCATGCTTTTCGGGCTCGCGCCGGCGTTGCAAGCTTCCAAACCCAGCCAACTTACCGCGCTGCGGGACCGCACCGACGCGCCGACCGGAAGCACACGATGGTACGGGCTTGCGCGGCGCACTGGTGATGCTGCAGGTGGCATTTTCGCTGATTGCGCTGGTAGGAGCCGGCCTTTTTATCCACAGCCTGCGGAACGCGCAGCAGGTCGACCCTGGATTCGAAACCAAGCACGAACTGGTGCATGTTTTTGAACCTGGGCGCGGAGCACTACACACAGCCCCAAGCCGAGCAATTCCACCACGAAGTTCTGGAACGTGTGCGTGCGCTTCCCATGGTGGCGGAAGCGAGCATTTCCGATACGCCACCCTTCGGCGGCGGGCTCCAACGCACAACGTTTCCAGACGGCGTAGACACCAACGATCCGCGAAACGGCAAACTCACGCCAATTGTCGCTGTCGCTCCCGGCTATTTCTCCGCATCGGGAATCGCGCTGCGTGGAGGGCCGCGACTTTAACGACCATGATGATGCCAACGCCGCGTCAGGTGGCGGTCGTGAATCAGGCGCTGGCAGACAACGTCTGGCCGGGACAGGACCCGCTGGGCAAGCACCTGCATTTCCTCGGGGAGACATGGAACGTCGAAGTCGTCGGTGTCGTACGCACCGTGAAGTACCAGTCTCTGGGCGAGCCGCCCCGGCCGATTGTCTACTTCGCCTTGAAGCAACATTACTCGCCTTTCGTGACTCTCTATGTCCGCACCAAAAGCGATCCGAACGCCGCTCTCGCCAGCATCCGCTCCACGGTGCAATCTGTTGACAAGACGCTCCCAATCCGGCGCGTACTGGCGGTGTCCGCTTGGCTGGATCTGGTTGTTCTTCAGGCGCCGCGCATGGGGGCCGAGTTGCTCGCCTGCTTCGGCCTGCTAGCGCTGCTGCTCGCGGCCGTCGGAACATACGGCGTGATGTCCTATTCGGTGAACCAGCGCACGCACGAGATCGGCGTGCGAATGGCGCTGGGCGCGCAGCCCGGCAATGTGATGCGGCTGATGCTTGGCGGGGGGATGGCCATGGTGCTGGCGGGCGTGTTCATCGGACTCGCGATTTCGACCGCGTTGACACGCAGCCTGAATAGTTTGCTCTTTAACGTTGGAAATTTTGATCTGGTGACGTTTACGGGTACTTCGGCGTTGCTGCTGCTTGTGGCGCTGGTGGCGTGCTGGCTGCCCGCGCGGCGCGCAATGACCGTTGATCCTATGATTGCGCTGCGGTACGAGTAGGGGAGAGGCTCCGTGGAAACGTTCCTCAAAGATCTGCGATATGCGATTCGCACGCTGGCAAAGAAGCCGGCTTTCACAACGGTGGCCGTGCTTTCGCTAGCCCTGGGCATCGGCGCCAATACCACGATCTTTACCCTGGTGAATGCTGTGTTGTTGCATCCGATCCCGGTAAAGGATCCGTCGCGTGTCGTGAGCGTCTACACCACGGATGAGCGGAACAGGGGACCTTTCACGCAGTTCATGCAGAGTTCTTATCCAAACGCGAGGGACTATCGCGAAAAGAATGACGTCTTCCAATCTTCCGCCCTAATGTTGCACACCGGGGCGAATCTGGACGCCTCCGGCACGCCGGAACTGATCAACGCCGAACTCGTTACTGGAAATTATTTCGACGTTTTAGGGGTGCAATTCAACCATGGCCGCGGATTTTTGCCGGAAGAAGACCTGAAGCCGGGCGCAAGCCCAGTCGTTGTGCTCAGCTATGCGCTTTGGCAGCGCCGCTTCGGCGGCGATGCGACCGTTGTGAATCGCACCATCGCGCTCGACCGCCAGCCCTTCACCGTCATTGGCGTGGCGCCAAGAGGATTCCGTGGCGCCAATGCGCTTGCAGGGCCTGACCTCTGGGTTCCGATGATGATGCACGACGAGCTTATCGCCGGAATTCAAAAAGAGTGGTTTGACCAGCGCCGGCCGTTGATGGTGGATATGGTCGGCAGGCTCAAACCGGGCGTTACCGTCGGGCAAGCACAAGCTTCGATGGACTCTTTGTCCGCCCATCTGCGCGAGGAGTATCCCACCGACAACGCCGAGCGCGGGGTGACGTTGTTCCCGCTAACTCAGGCTTTGATTAATCCCAATTTGCGCAGTTACTTTGTGCAGGCGGGACTTCTGTTGATGGTCGTGGTCGGATTGGTTCTGCTGATCGCCTGCGCCAACGTGGCGAATCTTTTACTCTCGCGCGCGACACAAAGGCAGCGAGAAATTGCGATCCGGTTGTCGCTCGGAGCGTCACGCGAGCGGCTGGTTCGCCAGTTGCTCACGGAGAGCCTGCTGCTGGCCGCTGTAGCGGGAGTGATCGGCATTTTGCTTGCATTCTGGTCGCGAAACCTGCTCTGGTCGCTGCGTCCGAGCTTTCTGGAAGAAGGGTCCCTGGACCTTTCGCTCGATTCGCGCGTGCTTCTTTTCACTTTTGGGCTGGCGCTTTTTGCGACCGTGCTTTTCGGCTTGATTCCCGCGTGGCGTGCCTCGAAGCCCGCGCAAATGAGCTCGTTGCGCGACCGCACCAACGTTCCCTCCGGCTCGGTGCGTTGGTATGGCGTTCGGGGCATGCTCGTGATGTTACAGGTGGCGTTATCTCTGATCGCGCTGGTGGGGGCAGGCCTTTTTGTACGCAGCCTGCAAAACGCGCAAAACGTGGATTCGGGCTATGAAACGAAGCGCTTGATGATAATGTCTTTCGATTTTGGCTCGGCCCGCTACACGCAGCCGCAAGGCGAGCAATTCATACGGAACGTCCGCGACCGCCTGAGCACGCTGCCGATGGTTGCCGCGGTGAGCGCCGCGGATTCGGCGCCTTTCGCCGGCGGGCTACAGCGCACGGTGTTCCCGGAGGGCATGGATACCAGCGACAGGCGGAGCGGGAAGCTCACGCCGGTGATCGCCGTCACGCCCGGCTACTTTGCGGCCTCGGGCGTGTCTCTCGAGCGCGGCCGCGACTTCACGGAGCAGGACGGGCCAAATTCTCAGCTCGTCGCGGTGGTGAATCAGACGATGGCCAACGCGGTGTGGCCCGGGCAAGAAGCAATTGGCAAGCACATGCGCTTTTTCGGCGAGAATTGGGATGTTGTGGTCGTGGGCATCGCAAAGAACGCGAAGTACGCGACGCTGGGCGAATCGCCGCAGCCGATCGTGTATTTCTCCCTCAAGCAACAGTACAGCCCTTTTTTGACGTTGCTTGTGCGCACCAATGGGAATCCTTCGGCGGCGCTAGGGAGCATCCGCGGCACGGTACAGTCGCTTGATTCTTCCCTTCCTCTGCTCAATGTGCGCACGATGGAGCAGGTGATGGGCGATTCGCTTTGGGCTCCCCGCATGTGCGCAGGGCTGCTGGGCGCTTTCGGCATCCTGGCGTTGCTGCTTGCGGCGATGGGCACGTATGGCGTGATGGCTTACTCCGTCTCGCAACGCACGCAGGAGATCGGGTTGCGCATGGCGCTGGGAGCGCAGCGCACGGACATCCTGCGCTTGATCCTTTCGGGCGCGATGGCCATGGTTTTGGCGGGCGTCGGCGCGGGATTGCTGGCAGCGATGATGGCGGCGCGGAGCTTGGGAACGCTGCTTTTTGGTATCGGCGGATTTGACGTACTCAGCTTCTTCGGCACCGCCGCTTTGCTGATTGCCGTGGCCCTTATCGCATGTTGGATCCCCGCGCGCCGGGCCATGCGGGTGGACCCGATGGAGGCCTTACGATATGAATAGGGGCCTAAGTTTCGGTAAGTTGCTTAGTATCTTGTGCTTAAATGGATCGGTAAGTAGAACCACGGCTAGCATGGCCTTTTTCCGGCGAGAAAGATGACTGTATTACCTGTGGGACGTCTGATGTCCTGAGAACATTTTCGGCCGAGATTCGTAGATATAGAAGGAACCGAGCAATTCAAGGAGAGCAACGCCAAAATGGCCAACATGAACGATATTTTGATTTCGATGGAGAACGTGAAGAAAGTGTTCCTCACCGATGAGGTGGAGACGCACGCGCTCGCCAACATCCACCTGCAAATCAAGCGCGGCGAATATGTGGCGATCAACGGACCGTCGGGCTGCGGCAAGTCCACGCTGCTCTCGATTCTCGGACTGCTCGATTCGCCGTCCGACGGCGAATACGTGCTGAACGGAAAGTCGGTGGCGAATCTTTCCCTTTCCGAGCGCACACGCATCCGCAACCGCGAGATCGGCTTCATCTTTCAGGCGTTCAACCTGATCGGCGACCTCAACGTGTACGAAAACGTCGAGCTGCCCTTGACGTACCGCGGCATGGGCGCGTCGGAACGCAAGCAGCGCGTACAGCAAGCGCTCGAAAAAGTCGGTATGGCGCACCGCATCAAGCACTACCCCTCGCAGCTTTCCGGAGGTCAGCAGCAGCGCGTGGCCGTGGCCCGAGCTCTGGTGGGTGATCCTTCGATCCTGCTGGCGGACGAGCCGACCGGAAACCTCGATTCGAAAAACGGCGAAGCGGTGATGGACTTGATGACCGAACTTCATCGGGGCGGCGCGACGCTCTGCATGGTCACGCACGATCCTCGCTACGCGCGGTTCGCGGATCGCAGCATCCACCTCTTTGACGGCCGCATTGTTGAAGAGAACTTCGAAGAGAGCGAAGCTGCGGCTCACTAGGTTCGAAGCTGGCAAGCTTCCAGCCTAAAGTTCGAAAAGAAGCGCCGGGCTCGCCACTTTGTCGAAGCGGCTGGCCCTGGTGGGTGTTCGTCTTTTTTGCGCGCTGGTTCTTGCAGAACAGGACTTCGATTTGCCGATAAAAGTGCAATGCCGCCGTGGTTGCGCCCTCCTTGTAATTAGTCCTTCCTCGATATTTGCGGTTCAAGAACTGGGGGCACGATGAAGACTCTTTGGCAAGACATCTGGTTTGGCGCGCGTGTGCTGACGCGGCGTCCCAGCGTGACCGCAATCGCTGTCTTGACCCTGGCGCTCGGCATTGGGGCGAACACCGCAATCTTCAGCGTCGTGGACGCCGTGCTTCTGCGTCCCTTGCCCTACGCGCATCCGGAACGGCTCGTCTTTCTCTCCGAGGATTCGCAGCAGGTGCCGGGGATGAGTATCTCCATGGCGGATTTCGACGACTGGCGCGCGATGAACACCGTGTTCGAAAGCATGGCGCCCTATCAAGCCGACAGCGTGGTGCTGACCGGTAAGGGAGACGCTGAGCGGCTCCAGATGCGCAACATTACTGCAGGTCTCTTCCCGACCCTGGGCGTTCAGCCGATTTTGGGCCGCGCGCTGACGCCGGATGATGACAAGGTCGGAGCAGCCCCGGTGGTCCTGATCAGCGATTCTTTCTGGTCGCGAAAATTTGCCAGAGATCCGAATGTAATCGGCAAAACCCTCACGCTCGATGGCGAGGTTTATACCATCGTGGGTGTGCTGCCCAGCAGCCATTTCCATACTTCCTGGCGCCAGTTTTCAGTGTTCAGTTCGCTTTGGCGCCATGAGGATACGCTGGGCGGACCGAAGAACCGCGACAGCCATCCGGGAATTTACGCCATCGCGCTCTTGAAGCCCGGCGTGACGCTCCAACAAGCGCAAGCGCAAATGCGTGATATTGCCGCCCGGCTCGCCAAGGAATATCCGAAGTCGAATACGGGCACAAGCGCCACCGTGGATACACTTCTCAATGCGATCGTCGGCGATGAACGGCCCGGCCTATTGGTCGTGATAGCGGCGGTTGGATTTGTGCTCCTGATCGCGTGCGCCAACGTGGCCAACTTGATGCTCGCGCGCGCCACGGAACGCCAGAAAGAGATGGCCATCCGCACGGCGCTCGGAGCCAGCCGCTCGCGGCTGATCCGGCAGTTGCTCACGGAAAGCATGCTGCTTGGGCTGCTCGGCGGCACGTTGGGATTGATGGCCGCCTACGCCTCTGTAGGCTTGCTCACCAGCGCGGCTTCGTCAACTCTGCCACGAATCGAAAACGTCTCTATAGATCATCGGGTGCTGATCTTCACGCTTGGGCTTTCCCTGCTGACGGCGTTCTTCTTCGGAATCATTCCCGCGCTGCAGGTGTCCCGTGCGGACGTGCATGAAGCGCTCAAGGAAGGAGGTCGTGGCACCAGCGCAGGCTCGGGGAGGAAGCGCGTGCGGTCAGTGTTGGTAGTCGCCGAGATCGCGATCTCCGTGATTCTGCTGATTGGCGCGGGGTTGATGCTCAAGAGCCTCAATCGCGTGTTGCACGCCGATCCAGGCTTCGATCCTGTGGGCGCCGTGGCAACAGCTTTCTCGCTGCCGGATGCAACGTATAAGGACGACAGCAAGAAGCGCCAGTTTGTGGATCAGCTTGTCGCGAAACTTGCGGCATTTCCCGGCGTGCAAGCGGCTGGATTCAAGAATCCGCTGATGGGCGGGTGGCAGGACGGTTATCGGGCGGAAGGAAAGCCAATGCCAGCGCCGGGACAAGGCTTGTCCACCGATGTTGCACGCATGACGCCCGATGCGTTTCGCGCTATGGGCATCCAGCTCATTCTAGGACGCTACTTTACCGCCTACGACAATGAGAAGGCGCCGCTCGTCTGCGTCGTGGATACCACACTGGCGCAAACCGAATGGCCAGGGGAGGACGCGATCGGCAAGCGTATAACGCTTGATGAGAGCGACAAACCGAAGTGGATGACGGTGATTGGCGTTGTGTCCCACACCAAGAATTACGGCGTGGACCAGCCATCCCGCGTGGAAACCTATCTTCCCTATGACCAGATGGCCCGGAAGCGGCGGCGATTTGGTGATCCGATTCGTGGGCGACGCTTCGGGCCTGGCGTCTTCGATTCGCGCTTCGGCACACTCGCTTGATCCGGACGTTCCTATCGGGCCGGTACGCACTCTCGACGGAATCGTCAGTGAAAATGTGGCGCCGCGGCGGCTCTCGGTGATTCTGCTCACCGTATTTGCCGGGCTTGCGCTGGCTTTGGCGGCGATCGGTATCTACGGCGTGATGTCCTATGTCGTGACGCAACGTAGTCGTGAAATCGGGATCCGCATTGCGCTCGGAGCTGAGAAGGGAGATGTCCTGCGGCTGGTGTTGGGCAGTGGCATGTCACTTCTTGGAATTGGAGTCGCAGTGGGTCTCGCCAGCGCGTTTTTCCTGACGCGGCTCGTACAGTCCTTGCTCTTTGAGGTGAAGGCCACCGACGCCACCACGTTTCTCGCCATTCCGCTGCTGCTCGGGGTGGTGGTCTTGGCCGCCTGCTATCTGCCGGCGCGGAATGCAACGCGCGTGGATCCGATCATCGCACTGCGTGAGGAATAAGGCCGTCGTCTGCGGCCAGGGGAGCCCCGGTTCGAACATTTTGGGGCTCATATCGTATAGAGGCTTAAGGGCCCATTCGGATTGCAATTTCGAGCAACGGCTGGGCTGGCCTTTCTACGTCATGCACTTCGGAGGCTCCCTTGGAAACGCTCTGGCAGGACATTCGCTTCGCTTTCCGCACGCTGCGTAAGTCTCCCGGCTTCACGGCAATTGCGGTCGTTGCTTTGGGCCTCGGCATCGGCGCGAACACCGCTATCTTCAGCGTCGCCGACGCCTTCCTGCTGAAGCCGGTTAAGCTGCCGGACGCACAACATCTGTTGGTCGTGCTCGAGCAGTCCCCTAACCAAACGCGCGATAGCACCAGCATCGCTCCAGCCAATTTTCTCGATTGGAAGCAGCAGGCCACGTCCTTTGAACCGATGGCCGCTTGGCAATGGGACGACCTGAATCTGACCGGTGTGGGCCTGCCGGAGAAAGTGCAAGGATTTTCGACGAGCTCGAATTTCTTCACGCTTTGCGGCGTGCAGCCATTCATAGGACGCGCGTTTCTGCCAGGTGAAGACGAGCCGGGCCATGACGGTGTCGTTGTCCTAAGCCAACGGCTGTGGGATCGGAGATTTGGCTCCGATCCGAAGCTGCTCGGCCAGACAATCCACCTCGACAGCAAGCCTTACACCGTGATCGGCGTTATGCCGCGCTCGTTCAATTTCCCGATGACCGCCGAGCTATGGGTGCCGCTGGCTTTGACGCCCCAGCAATGGCAGTCCCGAAGCTCGCATACCCTTCTGGCGCTGGCGAGATTGAAACCTGGGGCCACGCTGGAAAGCGCGAATGCGCAAATGGCAGCGGTTACGCGGCGGCTGAGCGACGCCTATCCGGCTACGAATCGTAACTGGCGCGCGCGTGTGATGCCCCTGACCGTCTTCATCGTCGGTGACGACACGCGTGCTTATACGTTCCTGCTGATGGGAGCCGTTGGATTCGTGCTGCTGATTGTGTGCGCCAACGTTGCGAACCTGCAGTTTGTGCGCGGGGCGAGCCGCCAGAAGGAAATCGCGATCCGCGCGGCGCTCGGCGGCAGCCGGTGGCGCGTGATGCGGCAATTGGTCACGGAAAGCATGATGCTGGGAATGGGCGGGGCGGCGCTGGGGTTGGTGTTTGCGAAGTGGGCCATCTCGTTGATTCTCGGCAATATGCCCGCGGACGTCGCCAAGTTTATCTCGGGATGGGATGAGATTCGTCTCGACGGGCGCGCTCTGACGTTTACGATTTTGGCGGCAATCGTGGCGGGAATCGTTGCCGGATTGCTGCCCGCTTTGGAAACCACCCGCCTCGACGTCAACTCAGTTTTGAAAGAAGGGGGCCGCTCGAGTTCGAGCGGGCGCGGGCGGCACAAGCTGCGCGACGTCCTGGTGATCACGCAGGTGGCTTCGGCGGTCGTGCTGCTGGTAGGCGCAGGCTTGATCGTGCGCGGCTTTCGGTCGCTGACGGATCTCAATCAGGGTTATGAGCCCAACTCACTGCTGACGATGCAATTGAATCTGCCCGATGCAAAGTATGACTCCACGCAAAAGATGGCGGCGTTCTACGACCAAGTGCTCGAACGCCTGGGGGCGCTGCCGGGCGCGCGCGAGGCAGGCGCGGCAACGTCAATCCCCTTGGCCAATGACCAGTCCAACCAATACTTCACCCGCGAGGATCAGCCTTGGCGCGACGCCAGTGAGCTGCGTGCAGTGACCTCCCAAGTCATCAGTCCAAACTACTTTCAGTTGATGCACATCTCTCTCGTGCGCGGGCGCGAATTCACCGATGCGGATGCTCCCGCCGCGCCGGGCGTGGTGCTCGTCAGCCAGAGCATGGCCCGCGCCTATTGGCCGAACAAGGACGCCATCGGCCATCGCCTGAAAGTAGGCGCAAATGATTCGAAGAATCCCTGGCTTACGATTGTTGGGATTGTCGCAGATGTAAAAATGGACTGGGGCGACCAGGGACCCGAGTATGCGATGTATCGTCCGTACCGTCAGGCGCCCCGCGATTTCACTTCGTTGGTGGTTCGGACCGCCGGTGATCCGATGGCGCTCGCCTCCGCCGTGCGCGCCGCCGTAGCCGGGGTGGATGAGGAACAGCCAATTTCCGAAATGAAGCCCATGACGCAAGCGGTGAAGGAATCCATCGTGGGCATCGCTTACGTTTCGGTGATGATGGGGGTAATGGGCGTGATGGCTTTGGTGCTCGCGGCGGTGGGAGTGTATGGCGTGATGGCGTTTGCGGTTCAGCAACGCACGCATGAGATCGGTATTCGAATGGCGCTGGGGGCGCAGCGCCGCGACGTGTTGCGGCTTGTGGTCGGAGGAGGCTTGCTCCTCACCGCCATCGGCCTGCTGGCCGGGTTACCGCTCAGCCTTGCGCTGGCGCACTTACTTGCCGGCCTGATTTATGGTATTGGTGCAACCGACCCTGTTACGTTTATCGGCTGCGGACTGATTCTGATCGGGGTTGCGTTTGTGGCATGCTGGATACCCGCGCGGCGGGCCATGCGCACCGACCCTGTGGTGGCGCTACGCTATGAGTAAATCCGCCGGACTTGGGGCGGAACAATTCATTTCTTGCATATCTCTGAGAAAAGTTTGAGTTTCTTGCGCGATGACGGGTATCGCAGAGTAATATGTCGGCCATGGAAACGTTTTGGAAGGATGTTCGGTTCGCATTTCGGACTCTCCGAAAGTCGCCTGGCTTTACGGCTATCGCAGTGATGGTGCTTGCGCTCGGCATCGGCGCGAATACGGCGATTTTTAGCGTTGCGGACGCATTTCTTCTCAAGCCCGTCAATCTTCCGGATACCAGCCATCTCGTCGTGATGCTCGAACAGCCTCCCGGCGAACGCTATGGAGCCGGCGTGTCGCCCGCGAATTTTCTGGACTGGATCCAGCAGGCGAAATCGTTTAACGGGATGACCGCGTGGATGTGGGATGCCGTGAACCTGACGGGCATCGGTCTGCCGGAAAAGGTTCAGGGCTACCGCGTGGACAAGAATTTCTTTTCCCTCTGCGGCGTGGAGCCCTATCTGGGCCGGACGTTCTTGCCGCAGGAAGATCAGCCGGGCGCTGACAACGGTCGTCGTGCTCAGTTATGAGCTTTGGCAGCGGCGATTTGGCGGCGATCCGGGCGTGATCGGAAATTCGATTCATCTGGACGGGCGCGCGCTCACCGTGATCGGCATCATGCCAAAGTCCTTCCAGTTTCCGCTGGCGACGGACTTGTGGATTCCGCTCGCGTACACGCCGAAGTATTGGGAGAAGCGCAATTGGCGCGCGCTTTTTGCGATGGGCAGGCTCGCGCCAGGCGTGTCGGCCAACAGCGCGCGCAGCGAAATCAACACGATCGAGGCGCGGATCGGCGAAGCTTATCCGGCGAGCGCGCGAGGCTGGCACGTGCTGCTAACGCCCATTCGTCTTTTCGCCATTGGAGACGATGCGCATGATTACACTTTGCTTTTGCTCGCGGCCGCGGGCTTCGTCCTGTTGATCGTCTGCGCGAACGTAGCGAACCTGCAGTTTGTTCGCGGGGCCAGCCGCGCAAAAGAAGTCGCCATTCGCGCGGCGTTGGGCGGCAGCCGCTGGCGCATCGTGCGGCAGTTGCTGACGGAAAGCGTGATGATCGCGGTCTGCGGCGGATTGTTAGGGGCTCTATTCGCCTATTGGACGATCCACGCCGTGCTGGCCAGCATGCCGGCCGATGTTTCGAAGACCATCGCCGGCTGGAATTCCATCCACGTCGACCTGCGGGCGCTGGTCTTCACCATGGGCGTGTCGGTGTTCGCCGGCGTGCTCGCCGGAATGCTGCCTGCGGTGGGAAACACGCGCGTGCAACTCGGTGACACGCTGAAGGAAGGTGGCCGCTCGGGGTCAAGCGGGCGCGGACGGCACCGGCTCCGCAATTCTCTGGTGGTCACGCAAGTCGCTTTGGCAGTGGTGTTGCTGACCGTGACGGGGCTGAGCGTCCGCGGCTTCCGGCAAGTTCAACGCGCCAATCGCGATTATCATCCCGAGTCGTCTTCTGACGATGGTGCTTAACTTCCCACCGCGCGCTATGGCCAACCGGCACAGCGCGTGGAGTTCTTCGATCAGGCCTTTCGCGGCTCTCCTCGTTGCCCGGGGTCACGGGCGCGGCTACCGCAACGTTTTTGCCCTACATTATCGCCAATACCAATCAGGATTTCAGCATCGAAGGACGTCCCTGGAGCAGCGCGGCCGAGACGCGCAGCGCAAACACAGAAATTATCAGTCCAAACTATTTCCGCTTGATGGGAATCCCTTTGATCCGCGGGCCGCGAATTCACTGATCAGGATGCCGCCGGAGGGCCCGACGTTGTGGTTATCAGCCAAACCCTCGCGAGGCATTACTGGCCAAATCAGGATCCCATCGGCCACCGCATCAGGCCGGGCCACATTCGATCCGTGGGCCACGATTGTAGGCGTCGTCGGAGACGTCACGATGAACTGGAGCGACCCGTATCCGCCCTATGCGCTCTATCGGCCCTACCGGCAGGCCTCCTACACCTACGCGTCCATGATCGTTCGCAGCACGATGAATCCGGAGTCGCTGGGGCCCGCGGTGCGGTCCGCTGTGTCGGCCGTTGATCCGGACCAGCCGCTCTATGACGTGCGATCGATGAGCCAGGTGATCCGCGAATCCACGATCAGCATCACCTACGTGGCGGTGATGATGATGGCGCTGGGCGTTCTGGCCCTGATCCTTGCGGCGCTGGGTGTCTACGGCGTGCTCGCGTTTGCGGTTACCCAATCCACGCACGAAATCGGGCTTCGGATGGCTTTGGGAGCGCTACCTGGGGACGTCTTACGTCTAATCGTGGGACGCGGTATGCTGCTGGCGGGGTTTGGGCTGCTGGCTGGGGTTCCCGTGGCTTACTGGCGGCGCGTACGCTCGGGGCCGGTTACATCTCCGGGATCAGCACGGCGGGCGCCGATGATTTTTATCGAGATTGCGCTGGTTCTCTTTGTCCGCGGCGTTGGCCGCGTCCTGGTTTCCCGCCCGGCGCGCCACGCGAACCGAGCCAATGGCGGCCTTGCGCTACGAATAGCTGGAAGCGGCCGCGAGCGGATCGCCGGAATTCAAAGACGAGCCATTTTCTAAGGAGAGACGAAAATGATTGGCGCCGAACCATTGATTCAGTTGCGCAGCCTTGAAAAATCCTACGACATTGCCGCGGGGAAATTCTTCGTGCTGCGGCGCGTATCAATCTCGACGTACGCCCCGGCGAATTCGTCACAATCATGGGCCCTTCCGGCGCCGGCAAATCCACTCTGCTCGCCATCATCGGCATGCTGGATGGCGCGTGGACAGGCGAGTATCGCTTCGTGGACCAGCCCGTGCACAAGCTGAGCATCAAGCAGCGCAACGAACTGCACAAGCGCTATATCGGCTTCGTCTTTCAGAGCTACCACCTGATTGACAATCTGACCGTGTTCGAAAATCTCGAAATTCCGCTTTCGTACAAAAACGTCCCGCGCAACGAGCGCCTGAGCCTGGTGTGCGACATCCTGGACCGCTTCTCCATCGTTGGGAAAAAAGATCTCTACCCCAACCAGCTTTCCGGCGGACAGCAGCAACTCGTCGCCGTGGCGCGCGCCGTGGTGATGAACCCCAAACTCATCCTCGCCGACGAGCCCACCGGCAACCTGCATTCCGGCCAGGGCGACGAAATCATGCAGCTCTTCAAGCGGCTCAATGACGCGCGGCACTACGATCATTCAGGTGACTCACTCGGAAAGAAACGCCGCCTACGGCCACCGCATCGTGAATCTGAAAGACGGCTGGATCGTGGACGAGACGCATCCCGTGCAGGCCGGTGCCGAACCCAGCGCCGCGCGATAGCCAGCCACACGACCCCTATTTCATCGAAGTAGCCTGGAAGTGACCAGCTGCGCTTTCTTGCGGCGGTTTCCCCGGTGCTTTTGTGAGGCCCGACCGTGGATGGCCCTTACAGGGCAAGGAACAATTCGGGCGATTCTGGCGTACTCTTCTGCAGACTCGGGTGCCGGATTGCGTAATCCCGGGAGCCATAACCTATCCGCTCCAGGAGGCAACAATGGAAATGCGTAATCGAACAAGCGCTGTTTGGGTTCCGGTCCTTGCCTTGCTGATCGTGGCGTGTATTCTCCCCGTGCGGTCTCTTGCCAGCTCCGTCGGCAGCCGGGCCTCGACGAACAAGCAGCAAGAGGGCGGCCAGGCAGCAAAGCCGGCGCTTACCGGCAAGTGGGATATAACCGTGACGACGCAAGATGGTCCGCAGAACGCCTCTGCCGACCTGACGGTGGCCGACGACGGCACAATCACCGGCACCGTTGCTTCACAATACGGCAGTGCCTCCATCAGCAGCGGATCGCTTACCGGCAACGCAGTTTACCTTCAAGTTCTCGCTCAACATCGAGGGCACTCCCACCGATGTGAGCATGAGCGGCACGATTGACGGCGATTCGATCAAAGGCAATGGCAGCGCAGGCGATGCGCGATTTGATTTTACAGGTGCGCGCGCAACCAGCGCCCCGACGGCGGAGTAGGCCATGGGCTTCGCCCAGGACCTTCGCTACGGGCTGCGCATTCTGCGCCGCAATCTCGGCTTCACGCTGGTCGCGGCGTTGACACTGGCGCTGGGCATCGGCGCCAATACCGCCATCTTCAGCGTCGCCGACGCTTTTCTTCTGAAACCGCTTCCGTTCCCGAATCTCGGACGTCTTGCCGCGGTTGTCATCGGGCAAAAGGCGCCGGTAGCGGCTGCCGACTACTACGACTGGAAAAGCCAGGATCGCTCTTTCGACGAGCTTGCCGCGTATCGTCAAAGCGACGTCAACCTGACCGGCAGCGGGCAGCCGGAGCGGCTGTTTGGAGCGCAGGTCACCGCGAACTTCTTCGCCGGCCCTCGAGTCCCAGCCTGCCCTGGGCCGCAGTTTTTCGAACAACGAAGACGAGCCGGGGCAAGGACAAGTGGCGATCCTGAGCCACGGGCTTTGGCAGCGCCGTTTCGGTGCGGACCCGAACATCGCCGGGCGTGTGGTGGACCTCGACGGGAAGCCCTACACCATCGTGGGCGTGATGCCCAAAGGATTCGAATTTCCCCTGGCGGATATCTGGACGCCGCTGGCATTGGCTCCTGAAGAGCGCGCTGTTCGCGCTATGCGCAATCTTCGCGTGATCGGGAGACTGAAAGCGGGCGTGACGATTCAGGAAGCGCAAGCGGAGCTGGCGATCATCTCACGGCAGCTCGAGCAAGCCTATCCCCTCACCAATAAAGATCGTCGCGCAAACGTGATGCCGTTGGGCGAATTTGTGGAAGGCACGATCACGCGGGCGGCGATGTTTCTGCTGCTCTGCGCCGTGGGCGTGGTGCTGCTGATCGCGTGCGCGAATATCGCGAACCTGCAACTTGCCCGGGCGACGGGTCGCGAGCGAGAAATCGCCGTCCGTACAGCGCTCGGCGCCAGCCGCTGGCGGGTGGTCCGGCTGCTGCTCTCGGAGAATATGCTTCTGGCGCTGATCAGCGGAGGGCTCAGCCTGCTCTTTGCATCTTTCTGTCTACAGTTGCTCTTGAGCTCCATGCCTGGCGATATCGCGCGGCTGATTCCCGGCTGGGATCAGATCGGCCTCGATGGACGCGCGCTGGCCTTTACGCTGGGCATTGCTCTTCTGAGCGGTGTGCTCTCCGGGCTTGCTCCCGCTCTCGGAAGCTCGCGGCCGGATCTGAACGAAACTCTCAAGGAAGGCGGACGCAGCTCGACCGGTGGCCGCTCACAACGCCGGCTGCGCAGCGTTTTTGTGGTGGCCCAAATCGCAGTCGCGCTCGTGTTGCTGGTGGTCGCGGGGCTTTTCGTGAAAGGGCTGCGTGGCATGCTGAGTTCCGGCGATGTGTTCGAGCCGCAAAGAGTTCTGGTGCTTTCCGTGAATCTGCCGAACGCGCGATACGCGGACGAACCATCTCGCGCGCGTTTCTACCGTGATGCGCTCGAACGGTTGGGCTCGATGCCGGGCGTGCAGTCGGCCGCGGCATTTTCGTCCATACCGCTGAGCAATAATGGCGTGACGTGGTCAGATTTTCAGATCGAGGGAAAGCCCGCGCCGGATGAACAGCATTCTCCAGGCGGCATCCTGCAGAGCGTTTCGCCGGAGTTTTTCCCGTTGCTGCATATTCCGATCCGCGAGGGCCGCGCTTTGAACACCGTCGGACCAGGAAGGCGGCTTGCCCGTCGCGCTGGTCAGCCAAAAACTGGCATCGCGTTATTTCCCGCACGAGAGCGCGCTCGGAAAACGTATCCGCGTGGGCCGCCCGATTCACCAAACTCCGGCCGTGGCTGGTAGTCATCGGTGTCACCGGCGATGTTCTGTATGACTGGACCAATCGCGTACCGGAAGCGGTGATCTACCGGCCGGTGGCCCAGGCGTCGCTGGCGGAATCGCAGTTCGCAATTCGTGTAAACGGCGATCCCGCAGCTTTCGCTCAGACAGTCCGCGCGCAATTCGAAACGATTGATCCGCTGCTGCCGCCCTTTGGCATGATGTCGCTGAGCGATGCCATCCACGAGTCCTTCGCCGGCAGCTCGCAAATCGTCGGAATGATGGCCATCCTGGGAATACTCGCTTTGGTTATCGCTATCGTGGGCGTCTACGGCGTGGTGGCCTATGCCGTCGCTGAGCGGATGCACGAGTTTGGCATTCGAATGGCGCTGGGAGCGCAACGCCGCGACATCTTTCTGCTGGTAATGCGGCGAGGCGCATTACTCGCGGGCGTGCGGACTGGCCATCGGCATTCCGTCCGCGCTGGCGATGGCCCATCTCGCGCAAGGAGTCGTTTTTGGGGCGAGCGCGACCGATCCGTTCACGTACCTAGGCGCGGCGGCAACGCTGCTGGCGGTTACATTTCTGGCTTGCTACGTGCCGGCGGCTCGCGCCACCCGAGTGGATCCGATTAGCGCCCTGCGTTACGAATAGAAGCAGTCCGGCGTCTAAGAAAGCGAATTGCAACGGCCACGTCGGCCGCGCCATGGAGGCGAAGATGATGGACAATTTTCTGAAGGACATCCGCTATGCCGCTCGCGTCCTCACCAAGAACGCCGGCATGACCGCCATCATGGTGTTCACGCTAGCGCTCGCGATCGGCGCGACTACGGCGATTTTCAGCGTGGTCTACGGCGTGTTGTTGCGGCCGCTGCCCTATCCCAATCCCGATCGGATCGTGGCGCTCTTCGAGGTGAACTACAAGGGCGGCAACATGAATCTTGCCGACCCGAACTTCAACGATCTGCGAACGCTCAACCGCAGCCTCCAAGCCGCAGCGGAATATAGGATGGATGTAACATCGATTTCCGGCGGCGCGGAACCGGCGCGCGCGGGCATCGGCGAAGTATCCGCTGATTTTTTCAAGGCGATCGGCGTTCAGCCTGCGATCGGCCGAGGATTTGTGGCGGAAGATCAGCGGCGCGGCGCAGCGCCCGTGGCGTTGGTGAGTTACGACTACTGGCGGCAAAACCTGAGCGGGTCAACAAACTTTTCTCAATTCAAACTCAAGATTGAAGATCGCGTTTATTCCGTCGTGGGAGTGATGCCGGCCGGGTTTCATTACCCGCCCGATACGGATGTGTGGTTTCCCCGGGAACTGGATGAGATCAATACAAGCCGCACCGCGCACAACTGGCGCGGTATCGGGCGCTTGCGTGACGGAGTAACGCTCGCGCAGGCGCGCGCAGACGTCGCGGCAGTGGGCGTCCGGGTTGTGCAGCAATATTGCGAAGGCGGGAATTTCAGCATGCGCGGTTTCAACTTGATGCCGCTGCAGGATTCGATGACGGGCCGCTCCCGGCCCGCGCTGCTGATCCTGCTGGGGGCTGTCGGGTTCTTGCTCCTCGTTGCCTGTGCCAACATCGCAAACTTGTTGCTTTCGCAGGCTTCGGCGCGCGAACGCGAACTGGCGATTCGAACGGCTCTGGGAGCCAATCGCGGCAGGTTGGTTCGCCAATTTTTCACGGAGGTCATGCTTCTGTGTTTGCTGGCCGGGGGACTTGGGCGTGTTGGCCGCGTGGTGGGGAGTGAACATCTGCTGGCGCTTGCGCCCAAGGATTTGCCGCGTTTGGACTCGATTTCGATCAACTGCCGGTATTGCTGTTCGCCCTGGGGATTTCGTTTGCGGTCGCGGTGGGATTGGGACTTTTCACCGCGCTGCGAGCGACTTCGTGTGAGCCCCGCGGCGCGCTGGCGGAGGGTGGGCGCGATCAAGCGGGCACACAGAGCAGCCAGCGGATCGGACAGCGCGATCGTCATGGCCCAGGTTGCCATCACGCTGGTGCTGCTCGTCGGAGCAGGGCTACTGGGCCGAAGCCTGTTGCGTGTGCTTTCGGTAAATCCCGGTTTTCGAACGGAGCGAGTCCTGACAATGGATTGGCCATGCCCTTCGGTTTGGGGCTCAAGGCGACGACCCGGCAGGCAAAATACGCCAATTGAGTTTCAAAACGAACTGTTCGCTCGGCTGCGTGCGATTCCTGGAGTCGAGGAAGTGGGCGCCGCAAACGCCATGCCGCTGGACGGCGGGCTTTCGGACGGAATGTTTGTCGAATTGAACCCTCGGACGATCCCAAAGAAGCATGGAAGATTTCGAGAAACTCTTTCAAGGACACATCGCGCACTGGCGAGGCAGATTACTGTGCGGCGAGTGACGGCTATTTCCAGGCGCTGGGCATTCCGCTGATTCGCGGCCGGATGTTTGACGAGCGCGACACGGAAAGCGCTCCGCACGTAGCGCTGATCAGCGAATCGCTGGCGCGCAAAAGGTGGCCGAACCAAGATCCCATTGGCCACACGTTGGAATTCGGCAACATGGATGGCGATTGCGTCTGCTGACAATCGTCGGCGTCGTCGGCGACACGCACGAAGACAGTCTCGAGAAGCCTGCTCGCCCAACCATCTACGTAAATATCCTGCAACGGCCCAAAAGGATACTTCACGGTGGTGATGCGCGCGGATACCGATCCCTCTCGGTATTTTTCGGCCGCGCGCGGAATCATGCGCAAACTTGCGCCGGATGTGCCGCCTCGTTTCCGCACATTTTCGCAGATCTATTCGGCTTCGATTGGTTCGCGAAGGTTCAACCTGATATTGGTGGGTGTTTTCGCCGGGAACCGCATTGCTGCTGGCTATGGCCGGAATCTATGGCGTGATTGCCTATTCGGTGACTCGCCGCACGCGTGAGATCGGCGTGCGCATGGCGCTGGGCGCAAGTCCCGTGAACGTTCTACGCATGGTGCTCGGCCAGGGGATGCGCACCGCCGCCATAGGCGTGGTGATCGGGATCGCGGGTTCACTGATGCTTACGCGCACCATGCAGTCGCTGCTCTTCGGCGTTACCGCAACCGACCCGCTGACGTTTGCCGCGGTCGCGCTCGCCTTGGCGGCGGTGGCGTTGCTGGCCTGCTACCTCCCCGCCCGCCGCGCAACCAGGGTGGACCCCATGGTGGCGTTGCGGCACGAATAGCGGTATAGGCAGAGAATTCGAAATGGCCTTTGGCGGGCCTCGTTTCGAAACGCCAGGGTCTCCCGAGCGTTATAGAATCCGGAGGGGCCCGTGGAAACGCTCTGGCAGGACGTGCGTTACGCCTTCCGCATGCTGCGCAAGAATGGCGGATTCACTGCCGTCGCGGTGCTTACCCTGGCGCTTGGCATCGGCGCGAATACCGCCATTTTCAGCGTGGTCAATGGGGTGCTGCTGCGTCCGCTACCCTTCCGCGATTCGAGCCGTCTGTATCTGCTCACCGAGCGGCTCGCCTGCGTTTCCCATGCTTGCGCCTTCTTATCAGAACTTTGTGGATTGGCGCGCGCAGAACACTCGTTTAAGACATCGCCGCCGTCCACAACTTGACCTTCACCATGACCGGCATGGGCGCACCCGAACGCCTGCAGGCGCAGATGGCCTCGGCAAATTTTTTTCCGTTGCTGGGCGTGGGAGCCGATTCAGGGACACACGTTTCTGCTCGGATGAGGACCGCGCAGGCGGTCCGCCCGTGGCTTTGTTGAGCTACGGCCTTTGGCAGAGGCGCTTCTCCGGCGCGCGAGACGTCCTTGGAAAGGACATCACTCTCGATAACCAGACCTACACCATCACCGGCGTGCTTCCACCAGGATTCCAGTTCCTGCGCCCGGTGGATGTGATGGTGCCGTTCGAACCTTGGGCGAAGACCTTGCCGGACGACCGTTCCTGGCATCCCGGCATCATCGCGGTGGGGCGGCTGAAGCCAGGCGTCAGCGGGGAGCAAGCGCGCGCGGACATGGAGATCATCGGACAGCGCTTGGCGAAGCAATACCCGGTGTACGACACGGATGTCAGCATCAACGTTTTCGAAATGCACGACCAGCTTGTGCAAAATGTCCGTCCGGCGCTGCTCGTCCTGCTGGGTGCGGTGGGATTGGTGCTGCTGATCGCCTGCGTCAATGTGGCAAACCTGCTGCTCGCGCGGGCTAGTTCGCGGCAGAGAGAAATCGCCATACGCACGGCAATTGGCGCGGCGCGCATGCGCATCGTGCGGCAGTTGCTGACGGAAAGCATCACCCTCTCTTGCGCCGGCGCGGTATTTGGTCTGCTTCTCGCGTGGGCGACAATGGCGCCTCTGCTTCGTCTTGCCGCCGCAAACGTGCCGAACGTTGGCCCGATTGGCCTGGATGGCCGCGTGTTGCTTTTCACGTTGGGCCTTGCGCTGTTCGCGGGAGTTATCTTTGGGCTCGCACCGGCGCTGCAGACGGCCAAGCTCGATCTACGCGCGATGCTGAATGAAGCGACGCGCGGCTCGACGGGCGGTGTGCGGCACCAGCGCGTTCGAAATGTGCTGGTGGTAACGGAGGTCGCGCTGGCCATCCTTCTGCTGATCGGGGCCGGGCTTCTGCTGCGCAGCTTCGAACGCTTGCAGAACGTTCAGCCCGGCTTCGAACCGGAGAACCTTCTCGTCGCGGACGTGCCGCTTTCGCCGCAGGCTTATCGGCAATCGCCGGAGCGCATGGCGTTTTTTGACCGGCTGCTCGAACGGGCCCGCGCTTTGCCCGGCGTTCGAAGCGCCGGAGGGGCGGTGGCGTTGCCGGTCAGCGGAACCGCCGGAGTGCTCCATTTCAATATCGAGGGACGCGCGCCAAAGAGTCCACGCGACTTTATTGTGATCGGCTACAGGCCGGTGAGTCCCGGGTACCTGCAGACCCTGGGCGTGCCGCTCGTACAAGGGCGGCTGCTGACCGACGCCGACACGGAACGAGGCCCGTTTGTCGTGGTGGTGAATCAGGCGATGGTTCGCAGGTATTTTCCAGACGGATCGGCGCTGGGCAAACACGTGCAAATTGGCGCGACTCCCACGAACCAGATGCCGTTCATGGAGATTGTGGGCATCGTGGGCGATGTGAAGCAGAGCCTAGCCACCGATCCGCAAGCGGAGATGTACCTTCCCATTCGCCAAGCGGATGCGATGCTGCCGATCTTCTCTCTTTCGATTGTTTTGCGCACGCAGGGCGACCCGCGAACGGAAATCTCATCTCTTCGCAGCGCCATCCACGATCTCGATCCGAACCAGCCGGTCGAAAAGATTCGCACCATGCAGGAGAATATCTCGAGTTCGGTGACGGAGCCGCGGTTCCGCACGGTGCTTCTTGGGATTTTTGCGATGAGCGCTCTGCTACTCTCTGTGATCGGACTGTACGGCTTGATGGCATATTCGGTGAGCCAGCGCGTGCACGAGATCGGCATTCGCATGACGCTGGGCGCGCAGAAGCGCGATGTGATGTGGATGATTGTAGGCCAAGGCATGCTGTTGACACTTCTGGGCGTGGGTATCGGCTCGGCGGCAGCGGTTTTGTTGACGAAACTGCTCGCCAGGTTCCTCTATGGGGTCAGTGCCACCGACCCGGTTACGTTTGCCGCGGTTTCTCTTGTGCTGTTGTTGGTCGCGCTGCTGGCTTGCTACCTCCCGGCGCGCCGCGCCACCAAGGTGGATCCGATGATCGCGCTAAGGTACGAGTAGGCCGCACAGGTCTCCTGTAGCTTGTTCGGTTGCGCTGGGTAGACCGATTTCCGAATTGGCGGGCATCCGAAGTTGTTTGCCTCCGTTGTGTTATCGTTCGGTCGAACGAATTCGGCCGCTTCTTCAGGCTCAGACCTAAGCGAAGGGCTTATTTCAACTGGGAGCTTCTCTATGAAACGTGCTTTGAATCTTTTCCTGGGCGTGGCCAGTTTTGGCGTACTCGCTCTCTCCACTTTCTGCGCCAATGCGCGTGCTGACACGCCACAGAGCGCCATCATCTCGCGCGATGCGGAGATCGGCGGCGTCAAGCTGCATTACATGACCGCTGGCCACGGCACGCCGCTTATTCTGCTGCACGGCTACGCGGAAACTTCACTGATGTGGAAGCCCATTATTCCGGTGCTGGCAGGGCGATTTACGGTGATCGCACCAGACCTGCCCGGCATTGGCGACTCGGCGATCCCAGCCGACGGTCTGGACATGAAGACGGCCGCCATCCGGATTCATACGCTTGCCCGCTCGCTCGGCGTCCAGAAGGCGGAGGTTGTGGGCCACGACATCGGCCTCATGGTTGCTTACGCTTACGCGGCGCAATTCCCCGCCGAAGTGACGAAACTGGTCGTGATGGATGCGTTCCTGCCGGGCGTGGGCGATTGGGAGGCGATCTACAACAACCCGGGTTTGTGGCATTTCCGCTTCAATGGCCCGACGCCCGAGGCGCTTGTACAAAGCCGCGAGCGCATCTACTTCGAGCACTTCTGGAATGATTTCGCAGCAGACAAGACGCGTTCGATTCCCGAAGCCGACCGCAAGGCTTACGCCGCCGCATACGCACGGCCGGGACGCATGCGTGCAGGCTGGGCCTACTTCGTTTCTTTCCAACAAGCCGCCAAGGATTTCGCTCAACTCTCTCAAACCAAGCTGACCATGCCGGTGCTTGTGATTGGCGGAGAGAAATCATTGGGAGACGCGCTGGCCGCGCAGATGAAGTTGGTCGCGTCGGACGTCAGAATCGTAGTGCTGAAGGATACCGGACATTGGGTGATGGAGGAACGCCCCAAGGAGACGACCGAAGCGTTGCAGAAGTTTCTCTGAGCGGGACAGGCCCCGGCGAAACCTAGACTCATTCGAATGCGTGGTTCGCTGCGGAAAGGCCTCAGGGTTGTCCCGCAAGATGCGCGGGCCTCCGCACCTTGGGTTACAGCTCAATTCAACGGCCAATTCGCGTGAGCGGGAGGCGGAACGAAGGCTTCGCTCCCAGCGTATAACAGTTCGGAGGGCCGCGATGGACGCACTCTGGCAGGATATTCGGTTTGGCGTTCGCATGCTGGTGAAGAAACCCGGCTTCACCGTGATTGCGGTGTTGACGCTCGCGCTGGGGATCGGCGCAAATACGGCTATCTTCAGCGTTGTCAATGGCTTACTGCTCCACCCTGCGGGCGTGCCCCATCCCGACCAGGTCCTGGCCATCCGCGTCAGCTACGAAAAGCTCGACTTGAAGAGCATCGTGATCTCCGCGCCTGACTTCGCCCAGGTGCGCGACAGCACACAAGTCTTCGCCTCCGCCGCGATGGCGGACCAAGCCAATTTCAGCTACACCACGGGCGGATGGCCGCAACGCCTGCGCGGCACAAAAGTTTCGCAGCAGTGGTTTGACGTGTTCGAAGCGAGGCCACTGCTTGGCCGCGTCTTCACGGCGGAAGAAGATCAGCCGCATGCCGATCACGAAGTCGTGCTGAGCTACAACACTTGGAACACTATGTTCGGCGCGGACCGCGGGATATTAGGCCGCAAAATCGAGCTCAATCAGGAACCGTACGAAGTGATCGGCGTGATGCCGGCGGGATTCGACTGGCCGAGCCAGACCGATCTTTGGACGCCGGTTGCGCTGGCGCCGGGCGCTTTTGCCGTGGACAACACGTTCAACGAAAGCCATTTTGCCGTGGCGCGGACGCGCGCTGGGGTGAGCGCCTCGCGGGCCGAAGCGTACATGAGCGTGCTGACCCAGCATGTTACGAACGATCCGCGCGCCTCATACGCCAAGGATTCGGGTTGGAAGATGTTTGCGGTTCCGCTCACCGAGTTCACCTACGGCGATGTTCGAACACCGCTTTTCATCCTGGCGGGAGCCGTCGGATTCGTGCTTCTGATTGCCTGCGCAAACGTTGCGGGGCTGCTGCTGGCGCGCGCTTCGGGCCGCACGAAGGAGTATGCGGTGCGCGCGGCACTCGGAGCCTCGGCGGCGCGCTTGGCTCGGCAAACGCTGGTGGAGAGCTTGGCGGTAGCCGTTGTGGGCATGCTGTTTGGGTTGGTGGTCGCGTTCGGCGCGATTCGTGCGCTGCTCAGTCTTGCGCCGGAGAATTTTTCAGGCGGCCTTACGATTCCTCTGGATGGTTACGTGCTGCTTTTCACGGCCGGTATGACGATTCTTTCCGCGCTGGTTTTTGGCGCGGCGCCCGCCTGGCAGATCGCCCGCCTCGATCCGCAGCAGAATTTGAAGGAAGGACGCGGCGCCGGGGCCGCAGGCCGCGGCCGGCATATTTTCCGCGACGTGCTCGTGGTCACCGAACTGGCGCTCGCGCTCGTGCTCTTGGCCGGAGCCGGACTTTTTCTGAAGAGCTTGTCGCGGCTGCGCGACGTCCAAGTCGGCTTCCGGCCGCACGGCTTGATGACCGCGGCGATCGCATTGCCGGATCGGCAATACGACAAAACGGATAAGCAAGTGGCCTTCTTCCAAAGCGCGCTGGACCGGCTGGCGGCAGCGCCGGGAGTTCTTTCGGCAGCGGCCGGGTCACCTCTGCCCTTCAGCGGATATGGAGGATCGGCGTCCTTCAGTATCGAGGGACGGGCCGAACCTCCGGGCGATCCCGGACCACACGGCGACATTCGCGTCGTCAGTCCACGATATTTTTCGACGATGGGCATTCAGCTTCTGACGGGGCGCGAATTCAACGATCTGGACCGCAAGGGCGCGGAGCCCGTGGCCGTAGTAGATGAAAATCTCGCGCATCAGTATTGGCCCGGCGAGGACGCGGTAGGGAAACGAATCCGGAACGGAAGCCACAGTCCGTGGTCCACGATCGTCGGCATAGTTGCGCACGTGCGTCATTCGCAGGTTGTGGGAGAAGAAGGGTCCTCGGAAGGCACGGAGGGCGCAAGCAAGGGCGTCTACTACTATCCGCTCTATCAGGCGGGCGAAACGAACATGTTTTTGATCGTGCGCACAAACGTCGACCCCTCTGGGATGGGAAATACCATTCGCGAGGCCGTGAGCGCCGTGGATCCGAGCCAGCCTGTTTCTGACCTCAAGACGATGGACGAGCGGATCGCGCTCTCGATGGGGCCGCGCCGCTCGGCGGTGGCGCTGCTGAGCGTGTTTGCCGCGATGGCGGTTTCGCTCGCGGCGATTGGCTTGTTTGGCCTGATTCGTTACAGCGTCGCGCAACGCACGCAGGAAATCGGCGTGCGCATGGCGCTGGGAGCCACACGCGCGGATGTGCTCCGAATGATTTTGGGGCAAGGTTTGCGGCTCGCCGCCATCGGGGTTGGCGCCGGATTGGTAGCGGCGCTCGCGCTCGCGCGGGTGCTTGCCAGCACGCTCTACGGAGTGAGTGCTGCAGACCCGATGACGTTTGCAGGCGTTGCGCTGCTGCTGGTTGCCGTGGCCCTGATTGCCTCTTACATACCGGCGCAGCGCGCGACGCGGGTGGACCCGATTGTGGCGCTGCGGTACGAATAACCGATGACTTGAACGGAAAATCGGCGGGACCTGTTTGCTGACATCTGTGGCTGTTGTGGCGTCTTACCTTATGGCGAGGCGCGGTCCGGGTTGAACCGTCAAGCGCATCGCGAGGGAGCCCGGCAAGGCCGGCTCAAGAGGAGAAATCGCAGATGATACTCGCAAGATTCCATAGGAGCGCGCTGGTGGCGCTGGCGATCGGACTGCTCGCATCGGCGGCCGCATTCGCTCGGGACACGGTTGCCGAAGGTTCGTTTGACCGCACGCTGAAAGTGAGCGGCGCGATTGATTTGACCGTATCCACTGGCTCGGGCTCGATCACTGTGCGCACGGGAAGCGCATCGGAGATTCACGTCGTGGGGAAAATCCGCATCAACTCCGGTTGGCACACTGACGACCGCGATGCGCAAGCCAGGGTTCATCGGATCGAATCCAACCCGCCGATCGAGCAAAATGGCAGCATCGTGCGCATCGGCGAAATTCAGGACGAAGACCTGAAGCGGAATGTTTCGATCAGCTACGAGTTGGTGGTGCCTCCGGACACAAAGCTGCGGTCCGAGACCGGCTCGGGCAGTCAGGAACTCGATGGAGTACACGGTCCCGTCGAGGCCACTACGGGCTCGGGCAGTCTTCACATCGGCCACATTGGCGCGGAACTGCACGCCAGCACAGGCTCCGGCACCATCACGCTCGATACGATTCAAGGCAGCGTTCGCGCCACCACTGGCAGCGGCTCGATCCGCGCGGATGGCGTCGCGGGCGGCCTAGTCGCGCAGACCGGCAGCGGCGAGATTGAATTGGCGCAAACGGCTCCCGGGGACGTGGACGTGCAGACCGGCTCGGGCGGAATTGACTTGCGCGGTGTGCGTGGCCGCGTTTCCGCGCGTTCGGGCAGCGGCAGCATTCACGTGGACGGCTCACCGACGGGAGATTGGCGCTTGCACACGAGCTCGGGTGGCGTGACGCTGCGCTTACCGGCCGACGCTGGATTCGAACTCGACGCAAGTGCAGGCTCGGGCAACATCGAGACGTCGCCCTCGCATGAGATCCTTATGAGCGGCACACTTAGCCGCCATGAGATACACGGCAAAGTGCACGGCGGCGGTCCGCTGATCTCGGTGAGCACGTCATCGGGCACCATTCGCGTAGAATAGAAGGGTGTGGTGCGCGGAGGCCTGGCGAGACGCCGGGCCTTCGCGCGGTACCGGAACTTAATCCCTTAAGGCGCAACCCAACCGAGGAATGAGAACAACGAACCCTGCCGCGGCGCGCGTGCTCGTCGCCGACGATCAACCGGATGTGCGCGAAGCCTTGCGGCTCCTGCTGAAGAATGAAGGCTATGAGACCCAGACGGTGGCCTCACCTGCCGAAATCCTGGCCGCGCTCGAAACCCGCGAATTCGATATTGTCTTGATGGATCTGAACTATGCCCGCGACACCACTTCGGGCGAAGAAGGTCTCGATTTGCTCACCCGCATCCAGACGATGGATAGCGGCCTGCCCGTCGTGGTGATGACGGCTTGGGGAAGCGTGCAGCTTGCCGTGGAAGCGATGCGGCGGGGTGCGCGGGACTTCATACCGAAGCCGTGGGAAAATGCGCGGCTGATTGCCATCCTGAAAACGCAGGTCGAGTTGCGGCAGGCGTTGCGGCGGCAGGTGCGTCTCGAGGCCGAAAACCGGCTGCTGCGCGCCGATTCCCTGCCCGTGTTTATCGCGGAATCGGCGGCGATGAGGCCGGTGCTCGATCTGATCGGCAAGATCGGTCCCTCCGACGCCAACGTGCTGGTCACCGGCGAACACGGAACGGGCAAGGAGGTCGTGGCGAAGACACTCTTCGCGCTTTCGCCGCGCGCAAACAAACCTCTGGTGACCGTGAATGCCGGCGGGCTCTCGGAAGGCATTTTTGAAAGCGAGCTCTTCGGCCATGTGAAAGGCGCGTTCACCGATGCGAAGATGGACCGGGTCGGGCGTTTCGAACTGGCCGATGGCGGCACGCTCTTTCTGGACGAAATCGCCAACGTGCCATTGAACCTGCAAGCCAAGCTGCTGCGCGTGCTGGAAACGGGCGAAATGGAGCGCGTCGGGTCTTCGAAAACGCGCCGCGTGGATGTGCGCATCCTCGCCGCGACAAACGCCGATGTGAATGCGGAAGTTGCCTCCGGACGTTTCAGGCAAGACTTGCTTTTTCGCCTGAACACAATCGAGATCATGCTGCCTCCGTTGCGCGAGCGCCGCGAGGATATTCCCCTGCTCGCAAATCATTTTTTGCGGACCTATGCGCAGCGCTATCGCAAACAGCTCGCCGGTTTCGAGACGGCGGCGACGCAGGCTATGCTTGAGCACCCATGGCCGGGCAACGTGCGCGAGTTGGATCACAGCATCGAGCGCGCGGTACTGCTGGCCCAGAGCAATCAGGTGCGCGCATCCGATCTTGGGCTGCGGCCCGCGGCCTCCGGGGCTTCACGGCTCGAGGAGATGAGCCTTGACGACGTGGAGCGTTATCTCGTGCAGCGCACCCTCGCGCGATTTGACGGGAACGTAAGCCAGGCCGCCATGGCGCTGGGCCTGAGCCGCAGCGGACTCTATCGCAGGATGCAGAAGTACGGCTTATGAGGGAAGTGCATCTCGAGCGCCGCATCGTCCTGCTGACAATGGTGGCGGGGCTGCCGGGGTCCGCCGCCGGGCTGGTCCTGCTGTGGACCGGGCCCTACCAGGCGCAGACGTGCTGGACGCTTACTGTGCTGATCGTGGGGATCTGGGTTGGTTTTGCAGCCGCGGTCCGTAACAACGTCGCGTTTCCCCTGCAAACCCTTTCGAATTTGCTCGCCGCGATGCGCGAAGGCGATTTCTCGATTCGCGGGCGTGGCGCGAGCTCGCCCGATTCGCTGGGCGACGTGATTCGCGAAGTAAACGCGCTGGGCGAAACGCTGAGGTCGCAGCGGCTCGAAGCCGTCGAAGCCGCGGCGCTGCTGCGCAAAGTCGCGGAAGAAATTGACGTAGCGGTATTCACGTTTGATGGCGATCACCATTTGCGTCTCGTAAATCGCGCGGGCGAGCGCCTGCTGGGAATCACCGCCGAACGCATGATGGGGCGCACCGCGGTTGAACTGGATTTGGCGGATTGTCTGCAAGGCGAAGCCGAGCGCACCATCGAGGTGAATTTTCCCGGTGGCAAGGGGCGTTGGGATATGCGCCGCACGACATTTCGGGAAGGCGGCTTGCAGCACCAATTGCTGGTGCTTTCAGATCTGAGTCGCGCTTTGCGCGAAGAGGAACGCCAAGCCTGGCAGCGGCTGATTCGCGTGATCGGCCATGAGCTCAACAATTCTCTTGCGCCGATTCAGAGCGTGGCTGAAAGCATTGAGACGATGCTGCACCGCTTGCCCACCCCCGCGGAATGGCCCGAGGATGCCTCACCCGACATGTGCAGCGGGCTCAACGTGATTCGCGCGCGCGCCGAATCGTTGGGACGGTTTATGAATGCATATGCGCGGCTGGCACGATTGCCGCAGCCCGTGCCGGGGCCGGTGGACGTGGCGCGCTGGGTCGCACGCACCGTGAGCCTCGAGCAACGGCTCAACGTGCAGATTGTGCCGGGGCCGCGGATCGAGATTTCCGCCGATGGCGACCAGCTCGACCAGCTTCTGATCAATCTTGTTCGAAACGCCACCGACGCGGCGCTCGAAACACATGGCGGCGTGCGCGTCGGCTGGACGCGGGAAAACGGCTCGATCGAAGTATTTATTGATGATGATGGACCGGGGCTTTCGAATACGACCAATCTCTTCGTGCCTTTCTTCACCACGAAGCCCGGCGGCTCCGGCATCGGGCTCGTGTTGAGCCGGCAGATCGCGGAAGCTCATGGCGGGACTTTAACGCTCGAGAACCGGCGCGATGCGCGAGGTTGCCGCGCGCGACTATACCTTCCCGTGGAGATGCAGAGGGCCTCGTAGCAAAAGCAAAAAGGCGGCCCACCTGAAGGTGGCCCCTACAGCGGATATTCTCTGATGGCCATTGCGAAACTCGTTCACGCAAACAATCGGAATGCTACAGGCGACGCTGCCGATAGGCTGCGCGCCTTAAATGAACGAATTGCGAATTGCCGGGCGTGCCCTCGTTTGGTGACCTACCGCGAAGAAGTGGCACGCACAAAGCGGCGGGCCTATCTCGCGCACGACTATTGGGGACGCCCCGTCCCGGGCTTTGGCGATCCAGACGCACGATTGATGATTGTGGGGCTCGCGCCGGGCGCGCACGGTTCAAATCGCACGGGGCGGATGTTTACCGGCGATCGCAGCGGGGAATTCTTGTACAAGGGATTGCATCGCGCGGGGTTTGCCAATCAGGCGACGTTTCTAGCGGCCGATGACGGTCTCGTATTGCGCGATGTTTACATCAGCGCGGTGGCGCGTTGCGCGCCGCCCGCGAATAAGCCCACGTCAGACGAAATCGCAAATTGCCTGCCGTTTCTCCAGGCAGAGCTCGATGTGCTGCGTCCGCGAGCGGTGCTGGCGCTGGGGCATATTGCGTGGACGCATTACTTGCGGCTACTTGTCCGCAACGGACAGGTTGAGAGTGCGGCCGAATACCGATTCGGCCATGGCGCGAGCTACGAATTACCGGGAGAATTGCCGCGGCTCTTCGGTTCCTACCACCCTAGCCAGCAGAATACGCAGACCGGCCTGCTCACGCCCGCGATGTTTCAGAAAGTACTGCGGAAGATTCGGCGTCTCCTCGACAAAGCGTAGCGCCGCAAGTGCAGCGATGACGTTCGCCTTCATTCATATCGCAGCGCCACCATGGGGTCTACCTTCGTCGCGCGGCGCGCCGGAAGCCAGCAAAGTAACGCTGGAAAGGAACACTGCAACGCCCACGAGCGTCAGCGGCGAAAATAGATTCGTCGTGACAGCCTGGCCGGGAATTTGTTCTGGGTCGCCTGTGCCGGTCAGGCTCTTGCGTCCATCGTAGAAGCCCGCCATCTGATCGAACACTGTGTTCTGGTCATGCCAATTCAGGAAATTGGCAGGTGAGACGACGTTGTGATCCTGCCCTTGTTGAAACTTTTGCTCCCACACCATGACCAGCCGCTTTTCCTGGCGATACGGCAACGAGCGAAGCAGCACCGCGTCCACGACGCCAAAAACGGCGCTGTTCGCGCCGATGCCGAGCGCAAGGGTGAGTACAGCGATGGCGGTAAACACGGGCTGTTTCGAAAACGTTCGAAGGGCATATCGAACGTCCTGCCAGAGCGAAGTCATAGGCCTTCTTCTCAGTTTCTCTGAAACCTATTCGTGACTACTCGTACCGGAGCGCGACGATGGGGTCCACGCGGGCAGCGCGCCGGGCGGGCAGGTATCCGGCGAGGGCTGAGACCGCAGCAAGCATTACGATGGCGGCCGAAAACGACAGCGGATCGGCGGAGCCTACACCGTAAAGTTCGCTGGAGATGAGGCGAGTCGCGCCGAAAGCCGCGGGCAGACCGACGGCGAGCCCCACCAGAACGAGGATGGACGTGTCACGCAACACCATGGCAAGGATGGCGCCGGGTTGCGCGCCCAAGGCCATGCGCACACCAATTTCGTTCGTGCGGCGCGCGACACCCTGCGCCACGATGCCGTAGAGACCGACACAGGCCAGCAACAAAGCGAGTCCGCCGAAGAAGCTGATCAACTGCGCCGCGATGCGCTCCTCATCGAAATTGGATTCCACTTGTTTGCGAAGCGATTGCACGTTGGAAATCGGCAAGGTCGCGTCTACCTGCGTGATTGCCTGGCGCAACTCTGAGGCGGCAGCGTCAGGATCGCCGGCGGTTCGCAGCGCGACTTCGGCGGATAGCGCAGACTGGTCCTTATCTTGGAGGATCGGCAGGAAGGCCATCTCAGCCACCTTCTCTCTGACATCATTGCTGAATTGTACGTCTTTCACCGTCCCGACAATTTCGATGTCGCCTGCCTCCTTAGCACCTCCGAACCCAAAACGCTGCCCGATGGGATTTTCCTTCGGGAAGAAATGGCGGACGAAGGCTTCGTTTACCATGGCGACCTGCGGCGCGCCCGCGGCGTCCTGGGTTCCAATTGACCTTCCGAGCAGCAACGTAATGCCCATGGTCTCGACGTATCGCGGCGCAACGGAGACCACCTCTACGTCCAGATCTTCTCCCTGGGTTGCGGCATAGCCTTGCACGCTTACGTCGTGGGTGCTCCTGGTCCCGCTGAGCGGGCTGTAAGTAGCAATCGTGGCGCTGCGGATGCCTGGGAGGGCGTTGAGCTGATCGTAGAGTCTGCGGTACATCGCGGCGGCATTTTCCGGCTTATATCCGGCCAGCCGCGGGTTGATTCGAGCGAGAAGAACGTGGTCCTGATCGAAGCCGAGCTTCTGGTGCTCGAGATTCAAGAGGCTGCGGGCGAAAAGGTTCGAGCCAACCAGCAAGACCAGCGAGACAGCAATCTGGACGACGACCAGTACCTGCGTCGTGCCCCACTTGCGCTCCCCGCCGGCCACACGGCGGCTTCCCGCCCTCAAAGCCGACGCGAGATCGGTGCGGCGCGCATACAATGCCGGCGCCAGGCCGAAGAGAATTCCGGCCAGAAATGTGACGCCCAGCGTGAAGGCCAAGACCGCGCCGTTGAGGTGTGGCTTCATCGGAGAGCTTTTCGCCAGAGCTGCTACAAGAAGGTTCACCGCCCAGTGCGCCAAAAGAATTCCGCAGGCGCCGCCCAGCGCAGCCAATAGCAGGCTTTCCGTAAGGAGCTGGCGAATCAGGCGTCCCTTGGTCGCGCCGAGCGCCAATCGGACGGAGATTTCCGTTTGCCGCGCGGAGGCACGTGAGAGCAGCAGGTTTCCGACGTTGGCGCAAGCGATCAGCAGAACCATCCCAACCACGACCAGCAGGATGTGCAGCGGCTCTGAGTATTCATGGCGCAGCCCGGAAATTCCCGCGCCGCCATCGAAAAGCTCGACGTGCGCCTTCTGGATATTCCGCCGCACTTCGTCGGTGAGCTTCGTCCCTTCTTTGTTTGTGAGGAATTGCTGCAATGCGACGGTCGCCGCTGCCTGCGCCTGCGCTCGCGTAGCGCCCGGCTTGAGTCTCCCGATCAAAAAGAGCCAATAGGCCTGGGGATCGTCAACGAAAGAAGGACGCATCTCAATCTGAGGCTGAAAAACCAATGGCAGCCAGTAATCGGGCGAGCGACGGACGCGTTCGCCGAAAAACTCCGGCGGCATAACACCAACGATGGTGAACGGCGCGCCGTTGAGGATCACCGTCTTGCCGACGGCGCCGGGATCGCTGTGAAATTTCTGTTTCCAGTAGCCGTCGCTCACCACGGCGACGGGTTGCGCGTTTTTCTGGTCGTCGCCGGGCGTGAGCGTTCGCCCCATGGCCGCAGGCACTCCCAACACGTCGAAATAATTGCCGGAAACTTGATGGACGATCGCGCGCTGAACCTGCGCGTCGTCTCCCGTCGCACCGGGAACGCGGACGGACACTGGGTTCTCTCCACTGCGAAAAGCGGCAAGGGATTCGAGCGGAAGAGACTGCTGGCGTAAGGAGTCATACACTTCCATCGAGAAGTAATTCCATTTGCCGGCGGGAAAGGAATCGCTCGTGGAGGTGCCTTCGCCGGCGGTGTCGGTGAACAGCACAAGCCGGCTGGGTTCGTGGACCGGCAGGGACTCGATCAGGACAGCGTCAAACAGGGTGAAAATCGCGGTGTTGGCGCCGATCCCGAGCGCAAGCGTGAGCACGGCGATGGCCGTGAACGCGGGTTTCTGCACCAGCATGCGCAGGCCGAAGCGAATGTCTTTCCAAAGGTTTTCCATGGCGCCCTTCCCAGCTTGATTTACACACCACTGCCCGCGTGTTTAGACGCCCGCCGGACAAAAAGGTTCAGTGCAACGAAGATGGAGCGCAGCAATCGAGGGCGCTTTCCCGCGTCGGGGCGAGCAGCAGTGAGTGCAAACCGCCATGAACGTACATTCCCGAATCGCCGGAGAAAGACCTCAGTGTCGCCACGCGGACTGCGCGTGTCGCACGCCGAGCTACAAGCCGATGCTTATTCGTGGCGCAGCGCTACGGCTGGGTCCACTCGCATGGCACGGCGCGCGGGGATCCAGCAAGCAAACAAGGCGACTGACGCCAGAATCAGAGAGACGGAAACGAACGTAACTGGATCGGCAGCTCCCACGCCGACGAGAAATTGTCCAACCACGCGACCTGCCGCAAGTGCGCAGAGCAGCCCAATGGCAATTCCGATACCAACGATCAGTAGACCCTGTCGCAAGATCAGTTTCACAATTTGCGAAGGTTGCGCTCCGAGCGCGACGCGAATGCCGATTTCGTGCGTGCGCTGGTTCGATGCGTAAGAAACAACGCCATAGACGCCGACAATCGCGAGCGTCAGACCGAGCAAACCCATACAGGCCGCAAGACCCGCTCCAATTTTGAACATGAGGAAGCCATTGAGCGTTTGGAGCCCTTGCGACATGGTCTGCACATCAAAGACAGGAAGCGTGGGCGCCATGCCGGCAATAGTCTTTTGCACGGTGGGAATGATGGTCTCCGGCCTGCCCGTACTGCGAACTTGCAGCGTCATGATGGATAAAGAATCCTGATGTTGCGCGAACGGCACGTAAATAAACGGATCTATCGCTCCGCTCAGACCGTCATAACGGCTGTTCTGCGCGATGCCTACCACCTCCACGGTGCGTTGCTGCTTGTCGTCATGCATTTTGAAGTGACGTCCGATGGGATCCTGATTCGGCCAGAATTTCTGCGCCGCCGCCTCGTTGATCACCGCGACGTACTGCGTATCCGATTTGTCGGCATCGGTGAATTCACGTCCCCGCAGAAGCGGGATGCCCATGTTCTGAAGATAGCCGGGCGACACATAGTTGTCGATCATCGTGGGCGCTCCCTGACCGGCGGGAGGCTCGAAGCCTTCGATATCCAGAGTCGTGATCGAATTGTAGTACCCCATGGGAACCGCAAAGGCCAAGCTGGCCGACTGCACGCCGGGCAGCGCACGCACGCGAGCCAACACCTGATTGTAGAAGGCAGCCGCTTGCTCGTGGTTGTAGCCGATTCCGCTCGGGTCCATCGTCAAGTTGGCGAGACCCTCGGCCTTGAACCCGAGATCTATGTGCTGGGCTTTGGCCATGCTCCGTGTGAAGAGCATCGCGATCACCAGCAACATGAGCGAGCCGGCAACTTGCACGGTCACCAATGTATTCCGCAGACGATGGTGGCCTGTGGCGACGGAGCGGCCTGATTCGCGCAAAGTGTCAATCAAGTTCGCGCGGCCGGCCCGAATCGCGGGCACGATCCCCACGAAGACTCCGGTGAGCAGGGCAGCGGCGAAACTGTAGGCGAAAACTCTCCAGTCAAAACTGAAGTCGATGGCAAGCGGCAGGGTGGTCTGCAAATTGATGGAGCCAATCGCGCGACTCCCCCACTGGCCGAGAAAAACGCCCGCCGCACCGCCGAGAATCGCGAGCAAGACGCTCTCGGTCAACAGCAGCCGGATGAGCCGGGTTCGCGTGCTGCCCAGCGCGACGCGAATGGCCATCTCGCGCCGTCGCACGGTGGCGCGAACCAAAAGCAGATTTGCCACGTTCACGCATGCGAGCACGAGTACAAGCACCGCCAGGGCCAGGAAAAGCCCTGACGCCAGAATCAGGCTCTGGGCGGATTCGGGATCGGGGCGCGACATCCGTTCGGGATAGACTAAAATCTCCAGGCTCTTATCCACGTCCGGAAACTCGTGTCCGAGGCGGCTGGCTTCCACCGCCAAGCTGGCGCGAGCTTGTGCGACGCTGACACCCGGCTTGAGCCTGCCGAGCACGTGCAGGTTGTCGTTCTTTATGTTGGTCAAGAGATCGGGTGACCCGCCAAGCGATACGGACATGGCGTACGGGACATAGGCTTGCATATCCAACAGCGGAGCGAGACCGTGAAAATCCTTTGGAGCGACTCCTACGATCGTGAACGGATGCCCATTCACCAGGGCTTTCTTGCCGACAACCCCAGGATCGGCACCCAGGCTCCCATTCCAAAAGCCATAGCCGAGCACAATGACCGGATCGGTGCCTGGCGTCTTACCTTCCGAAGGCAATAGCAACCGCCCATACGCCGGCTGGATTCCCAGCGCCTGGAAGAAGCCCTGCGGAACGTAGCTGATCAGCAGCGCGTAGTTTTTGCCGTCCACGCGAAGGCCGTCGGAACCTAGCTCCCAGCCCATCAAATCGGAGAATGGGCTATCGGCCTGCTGGCGCATGTGTTCGAATTCGAGATAGGAAATACTTTGGGCAGGATGCCCGTGGCCGTGCTCAAAATTGAGGACAGTAATCTGCGCAGGGTCTTGCACCGGCAATGGCCGAAGCAGCAGCGAGTTGACCACGCTGAAGATGGCCGAGTTCGCGCCCACGCCAAGCGCCAGCGTGAGAATGGCAATGGCGGTGAAGCCGGGATTCTTACGCAGCGCCCGGAGCGCGTGCTTGCCATCCTGCCAAATTGTGGTCACGGTATGTCCTCCCAGTAAAGAATACGGATCAGGCTACTCAAGAGTTCCAGGTGACGCGCATCATATCCGGCCGGCGGCCCTTCCATTCCTCATCGGCGAATATACGCGGAGTCACTTCAATCAAGCGCGGAAAGATCTGATAGACGCTCAGCGCGGACCATTTCGCGCCATCGCGTGTCGCAAAACCGCGCCGGTTCAGTTCCTGCGCGATGCGGGAAAGCGGGGCGTCCTGGACAATCAGCTCCATGATCGTTTGCAGCGCGTTCATTTCGGCCGGATCTTCTTCGAGATGATGGCAGTCGTGCGCCACGCGCAGGCCGAAGGGCACCTCCTCGAGTTTGCGCGAAGCGGCGGCTGTCTCTTCACCGGACACTTCGCGTTCCCATTCAATTGCAATCGGCCGCCAACCCGTGCCGGCCATTTGCTCGAACCCCGCTTGATCCAGAGAACCCTTTAGGGCGGTGCGCATTCGTTCGATTCTCGTCATCTCTTTTCTCCTGACTGAAAATGAGCCCGACCTCTGAAAATCTTGCCGTGTCCAATGCAGAACTTTCGATTCAGGGCGGAGCCTCGCTCATAGCGCAGAACCGCGTAACGCGCTTCTTGCCAGACTTTGTGCATCCGTCTCCTTGAAAATAGATGAGCGCGGGGCCTCGGTTTATTCGTACCGCAAAGCAACCATAGGATCCACCTTCGTTGCGCGGTGCGCAGGGATCCAGCAGGCCGCGAGCGCCACTACGCTCAACACGACGGCCACTCCAATGAAAGTGAAGGGATCGCGAGGCCGGACGCCATAGAGTTGATTGGCCAACAATCGTGAAACTGCCAGCCCCAATGCGAGTCCAATTCCGGTTCCCGCCAACACGGGTAGCATCCCCTGCCGGACGATGAGCTGGAGCACGTGTCCGCGCTGCGCGCCCATCGCCACGCGGATGCCGATCTCCTTGATGCGCTGGCTCACGGCGGAAGAAAGCACGCCATAGATTCCCAGCGAAGCCAACAGCAGCGCAAGCACGCCGAGGCCGCTCGCCAGCGTTGCGCCGATGCGATTGGCAAAGAGCGACACATAAACGATCCGGCCGACATCGGCGGCTTCTAGCACCGGCACGCGCGGGTCGACCGCGTTTACTTGTGCGCGGACCGCGGCCAGCATTACCGCCGGGGCAACGGTGGTACGCACCAGGACATTGGCTTCGGCGCCGCCTAGCTGCAAATGTGGAACGTAGACGAACGGCAGCGGCTCTTCCTGCAGACTGTGGTACTTGCTGTCACGCGCAATGCCGACGACCGTCCAATTCTTGCCCAGGAAATGAAACCTGCGGTTGAGCGGGTCGCGCCCTGCCCAAAAATGTTTCGCCGTGGTTTCGTTGACGATCGCTACCCTGGGCGCATCGGCGCGATCCCGTTCGGAAAATTCACGGCCGGAGATCAAGGGAATTTTCATGGTGGCGAAGTATTCAGGAGCGACGACGTTGTAGCCAACCCCCATGAATTCGTTCCGCGCGGGGACGTAATCTTCCACGGATATATCGCTCCAGCCTTTGCCAACGAACCACAGCGGCAGGTAGCGTTCCGAGCTTGCGGATTGCACACCGGGCAGCGCGCGTATCTTTTCGAGCATGCGATCAAAAACCTCGGGAGCTTGCTCCGGGCTGTAGCCGTTGCCGCGCAGGTCAAACGAATAAAGGCGAACATTTGCCGCATCGAAGCCGGGGTCCGCGCCGGTAACATTGCGGAAACTGCGAACCAGCAACCCCGCCCCGATCATCAGCACGACCGCCAGCGCAACCTCCGAGACGACCAGCAGCATCCGCATCCGATGCCGCGCACCCGGCAAGCTCGATCCGCGCCCACCTTCTTTGAGCACAGAGGGCGATTGCCTTCGCGTCGCCTCGATCGCGGGCACCAGGCCGAACAGCATTGCCGAGGCGAGCGTCAGCAGCAAGGCAAAACCGAACACGCGCGGGCCAATCAAGGGAGCCAATCCGATCGGCAGGCCCACCGGCGGCAGAAAAACCGAGAGCAAGGCGACTCCCCACGAAGCGGCAAGGAGGGCCGCCGCGCCGCCCACCACCGCAAGAACCAAACTCTCGGCGAGCAGCTGGCGCATCAGACGCACGCGGCTCGCTCCCAGCGCGGTGCGGATGGCGAGTTCCCGTTCGCGGAACGTTGCGCGCGCCAAGAGCAGATTCGCGATGTTTACGCAGCCGATCAGCAGCACCATCAGCACCACGGCCATCAGAAACCCCAACACGGGCGCCAAAAAACCTTGCGCGCCATAATGCGCGCTGCGCAGCGGCCCCACCCATATGCCGATGCCCTTGCTGCTGTCGGGGTAAGTTTGCGCGAGCTGGCTTGCGATCACGCCGAGATCGGCTTGCGCCTGCGCGACACTGACGCCGGGCTTGAGCCTACCGAGAATATGAACGAACGTCGGCGAGCGTTGCTGCAAGTTCTCTCCAGGGAGCACCTGAGGCTGCGTCATCATCGGCACCCAGAAGTCCACCGCGAGGCCCACGATGACGCCGCCGAATTGCGGGGGGGCGACTCCGATCACCGTGAATGGGTGACTATCCAAGTCAATCACCTTGCCGATTACGTTCGGGTCGGAGCCAAAACGCCTTCGCCACAGACCGTCACTGATGACGGTGACGGGATGTCCGCCGGGGACGCTATCTTCTTCGGGGGTGAACGTTCGCCCGCGCTCGGGCTCCACGCCGAGCACATCAAAGAAATTTCCGGTCACGATCTGGCCATAGGTGCGTTGCCCTTGAGCTTCCGCACCGGCGCGCAGCTCGCTGGGAACGAGCTCGACGCCAATCATGTCCGTGAAGACGTGATTCCTCGCGCGATAGTCGAGGTAATCTGGGTAGGAGCTGGTGTTGTAGTCGCCGTCCGGCATAACCGTCTCGGCGACCGCGAGTTCTTCAGGATGGGCGACAGCGCCGAGAGGATGAAACAGGACAGCCTGGCTCCAACTGTAGACCACGGTGCTGGATCCAATGCCGATGGCCAACGTGAGCACGGCGGTGACTGTAAAACCCGGCCGTCTCAGGAGCATTCGCAATCCGTGCCGCAAATCCTGCCAAATGGCGTCCATGTCCGGCTTTCCCTTGACCGCCTGAACCGAGTCAATGCTCGAAAAGAGCAACCAATGATCGGCGCAAGCGGAATGCCCCTTGGTGAGACGCACTAACTCATTTTTAATGTGGTGTTTATCTCGGCCATCAGGTGACGAGACGGGCGGCGTTTGGCCGCTTATGGGAATGCCCGTTGCGGAAACGGACACCGTGTTCCGGGGCTCCGCGGAAGAATCCGCCCTGAAGAACCCTCTCGCAGTGGGACAAGCCAAGCCCGTTGGGGGAAGCTGGGTCCCATGCCATTTGGGTCGGGACCCCTGGAAGGTCTGCTTACCCCGTGAGGCGAAGACCGAGGCTAATTGCCGTGGCCCTTACTCTTGGGATCGGGACGCGGGTGCGCGTTCTGCCAAGTCTTTTGTTTTGCCTGCACGTCTTGCTGCTCTTTGGGCGTGGGCGGATGTACGGCGGGCGCCTGCTTCACGTCGGGGCGGTAAGTCTGCTGCTGAGCCGTCGCCGGATTCCGCGCGCCGTTCGGGGTGACGCGGTCCTGCTGCTGGACCGCCGGATTCGGGGACGTGTTCGGCCGGTTCTGCGGCGGGCGATCAAAGTGCTCTGGCTGTGATGGTTGTTGTGCAAAATGATTTGGCTGGTTGGGGGGCGTCTGTTTTGCGACCACCGCGCGGCTCATTACCTGCGCTGGCGGGTGAGGGGCGTTGTGCGCACCCGCTCCATAAACGCTGGCTCGCTCCGGGGTCGCCTCCACCGTGCGTGTGACCGGCGCAGCGGCCAGTTCCCGCGCTGGAACATTCACAACATTGCGCGCCACGGGACGCGCATTCACGAACGTGTCGTGAGAAACGACTGTAGTAGCGTTGCGGTTCACATAGGTAACGTTCGTCGCGCGATTGTTGTAGGCGTTGACCACGATCGCGCGATTCACGACAGTGTTCGTCATGTTGATGTTTGTGACGTAACGCTCACTCACGCGATAGCCGGGCACGAACACTTCGTGCGGCCCAAGCGGGAACCAACCCACTCCGCCGCCGATTCCGACTGAGAGCCCGAAACCGCCGCCGACCCACGCAACCATCGCGGGGGCATAGACAGGGTTAACCACCACAGGGCCGGGAACCCAGACCCACGCGGCTCCGTAGAACGCCCAGCGCCCATAGTGAAATGGAGCGAAACCCCACGGCTCATCTTCCACCCACGTCCATCCCCACGGCGCAACCCAAACCCAGTGGCCGTAGCGATAAGGCGCCCAACCCACTGGCACACCGGAAGGAACCCAGACCGCACCGTAATCCGGAACTTGTTGCCAGGTGCCGTTCGCATCCAGATCTTCGTGACCCGTCATTTCCGGGGAGACGTTGTGGTCCGACGCAATATCGTGATCTTCGTGCGCGTCGCGGGTCATAGCCCAGCGGTCGAAGTCGTTTGTGGGTTGCGCATCGGCGTCCTTCAGATCGTAGTCGAGGCTGTCCGTACCCGTGAAGACAGCCTGCTGGTCGGAGATCACTTGCCATGACCGGCCGCCACCCGTTACTTCACCTTCGCCTTCGCGAACGGTGACGATTGTGACGTTGCTATCGGGGTGCGTTTCAATGTTGTAGTAGCCTGGCCGCTGGATCGAAAACGCCAGGTTGGGTGTATCCACCTCAAAGGTGTCGCCTGCGGCGAGGTTGCGCACCTTCATCGCGATGACGCCGTCAGAGAGACGAATCTGCACCGCCGTGTCATCCAGGTTCAGGAACGAAAGCCCGGTGTTGTGATCCATGCGAATGGCCGTCGAGCCGATGTGCAGTTCCGAACGGCCATCGGTGTCCGCCCAGAGCTTGTCGCCCGTCGTCAACGGGCGGTTTACGATGGCCCCCACCCAATCATTATCTCCGCCGCCGGAAGGCAGATAGGACACGGTGCCTTCCATCAAATTCAGACGCGCCACGCGACCTGGCGGATCAGCCTGCCCGAAAGCCCCCTGCGCGAAGCCTGCGAGCATGAACATCGCGGCCAGCACTGGAACAATGGTGCGAATCCTTTTCATCGTTTTTTCTCCACGTGTTCGTTCAAGCGTGGGTTGCAGAATCATTTTTTTCGTATCCTTTTGCGTGAGCCTAAGGCTCCCCGCGCTCTCAGACGATATCAATGCCATACGCTATTAAACACTTCTTGGGCCGGGAAGTTTCATCCGCTGGGAGCTGGCGTACATAGCGCGACATTGGCGAAACAACAGCTACGGTCTGAGTGCAACACTGGCAGAAACTTGGCGTCAGAGCGAATTCGGCGCCCCTGGGAGGGTTTCGAAATGCCGCTACCTTATAATATCTCTATGATGCGCCGGAAGCAGAATTGGAAACCTGGGCCTCAATCGGCTCGTCCTGACAGACAACCCGACGCTTATTGGGCTGCTGGGCGCGAGAGCAGGCGCGTCCGCAAGGCATCCGTCGTGGCCAGGTCAATGGCCGTCCAGGCCATTGCCACGGCGCCATCGTAGAGCGCCTTGTCGGCCGCTTCGGTGACGCAATGCGCGGCGAATTCCGGCTGATGATTGACGGCCGGGAAGGAGTTGATGCCGATCACGGGATGGATCGAGGGCAACACCAGCGAAACGTTGCCCATATCGGTTGAAGCCGCCATGCGCGCTGCCATCGGCCCCAAATCCGGGAAGTCGCGCCCGAGAGCGCGCGCATTGCGCTCGTAAATGGCGGCAATCTCCATGTCGTGATGCATTTCCGTATAGGGCTTTTCGCCGCCAATGACTTCGAGTTTCGAGCCGGTGGCGAGCGCGCCCGCTTCGAAACAGCGGTGAACCTTGGCGCGCAGGTCGCCAAGCTCGCCAACGGTTTCGCTGCGAATGATGTATTTCGCCGCCGTGTGCGCAGGGATCACATTGGGCGCGTCGCCGCCGTGCGTGGTGATGCCGTGGATGCGATCCGTCTGGCGGATGTGCTGGCGCAACAATCCCAGCGAGACTTGCGCCACGGTAAGCGCGTCCGCAGCGTTGATTCCGATTTCCGGGAAAGCGGAGGCGTGGGATTCCTTGCCGGTGTAGCGCACCTCAAACATGGACGCCGCGATAATTTTCATGGTGGGCATATCCATCGGCGCGGGATGCACCATCATGGCCGCATGCATTCCCTGAAACGCTCCCCGTTCGAGCAGAAGAATCTTGCCGCTGGCGTCGCCGACTTCCTCCGCGGGCGTGCCCATAACGGTCACCGTCAATCCCACTTCGTCGGCCACGCGCGAGAGAGCAATTCCCGCGCCCACCGACATCGCCGCAATTAGATTGTGGCCGCAGGCATGGCCGACGCCCGGCAGCGCGTCATATTCCGCGCAGATGGCGATGTGCAGCGGGCCGCTGCCAGCTCGCGCGACGAAGGCCGTCGGCAAATCGTAAGCCTTTGCCTCCACGCGCATGCCGGCATCCGAAAGCATCTCTTCGAGCCAAAGCGAGGCGCGTTCCTCTTCGAAGCCAAGCTCGGGATGCGCGTGAATGCGATGGCTCAGCGCGATGAGCGGCTCGCGCAATTGCTCGATTTGCTCTCGTGCTCCAGTTTTCGCGTCTTTCATCGGATCACCTCGGGATGATTCTGCGGTTCACGTTCTCTCCGGCCGGTGGCGCGGCTCATGCGCCTTTCGCCGCTTCGAGCAACTTCTCGGCGTGAAGCGCGCCCTCGGGCGTGTCCTCATGCTTGAAGAAAACGTACACATCGCCGCGCTTCCCGCGGCCGGCGACCTTGCCTGCCAGTGCCTTGCGGTCCTTGGCCGAATACTCTTCCTTCCGCAAACGGAAGTAGGAAAAATCGGCGGTTTCGGCCTCCGGCGTCTCCAGCTTTTCGCTTTCGGCTTCGCAAAGCGCGGCGTTTGCGGCCCGCAGCGCTGCGAACACCTCTTCGATGAACCAGGAAACGTGCCGAAACTCGAAAGCCGCGCGCGTGCCACGCGGCAGGATCGCGAGGAAATCCTTGAGCAAGGATACGTCAGCCCTCAGGAACGGAGGCAATTGGAAGAGTATCGGCCCGAGTTTCTTCGCTTCCTGCAAAGGCCGCAGCGAACCGATGAAATCGAGCGTGAATTCGTTCGCGTCACGCAGGCGTGTGATGTGTGTGATCTTCTGATGCGCCTTCACGGCAAACTGAAAGCCCGGCGGCGTCGCAGCGATCCAGCCTTCGAGCAACTTGTCCGTCGGAAAGCGGCGGAACGTGTAATTCACCTCGACGGTATTCAACCGTGTCGCGTAGAAGCCCAGGAATTTCGCCGAAGCGAGCTTGGCGGGATAAAAGTCCGGCTTCCAAGTCGGATACGCCCAACCGGAAGTGCCTGCGTAGACCTGCGCCATGGAATCATTAGTGTAGCGAGAAATGGAGAGGATCGGTGTCCCTTTTCTTTGGGTGAGAGGGCGTCATCCTCGCTGGTCCGAATATGTTACGCTGGCGCTTTCGCTCATGCTGTTTAGTGCCGGACCGTCGCCGGTATCCTTTCGTTTTCATGGGTGACTCATGAAAAGACTTCTCCTCATTTTCGCGGCCGCATCCGCGTCTTTGGCGTTTGCGCCGGTGCCGAGTCCCGAGGTCGCGCGATGGGAGCAAGAGGCCCGGAACGTCACCATCATGCGCGACGATTGGGGCATCGCGCACATCTACGGAAAAACGGACGCCGACGCGGTCTTCGGCACGGAGTACGCGCAGGCCGAGGACGACTTCAATCGCGTCGAGACAAACTACATCAACGCCATGGGGCGTTTGGCGGAGACCGAAGGCGAATCCAAAATCTACCAGGACCTGCGCATGAAGCTCTTCATTGACCCCGCCACGATGAAGAAGCAATACGCAGCGAGCCCGGCATGGTTGAAGACGCTGATGAACGCGTTCGCCGATGGCTTGAACTTCTATCTCTACAAGCATCCGGAGGTGAAACCGAGGGTCATCCAGCGATTCGAGCCTTGGATGGCGCTTTCTTTCACGGAAGGCAGCATCGGTGGCGACATCGAGCGCGTGAATCTCGATCAACTTGCAGTCGTTCTACGGCAAAGCTGCCGTCCGAGCCCGGCGAGCTTCTGGGGACGATCTGGAGCCAGCAGAGCCCGGCGGATCGAATGGGATGGCCATCGCGCCTTCGAATACCGCCGGGCACCACGCGCTGCTGCTGATCAATCCGCATACTTCTTTTTATTTCCGGTCCGAGCTGCAGATGGTGAGCGACGAAGGGCTTGACGCCTACGGCGCGTCACCTGGGGCCAGTTCTTCATCTATCAGGGTTTCAACGATCGCGCCGGATGGATGCACACCTCGAGCGGCGTGAATGCGGTGAGCCAATATCTCGAAACGGTGGAGAAAAAAGGCGATCGCTTCTATTACAAGTACGGCAACGAAGAGCGTCCACTCGTGACGGCAGGAGATCACCGTGCCGTACAAAACCGGCCACGGAATGGCCGAGAAGAAATTCACCGTCTACCGCACCCATCACGGGCCGATCATCGCGAAGCGAACGGCAAATGGGTCAGCATCCGGCTGATGCAGGAGCCAATAAAGGCGCTGACGCAGTCCTACACGCGCACCAAGGCAAGGGACTACAAATCGTTCCGGCAAACGCATGGAGCTCAAGGCGAATTCGTCGAACAACACAATCTTCGCGGATGCCGACGGCGACATCGCCTACTTCCATGGCAATTTCATTCCCCGACGCGATACTCAGCTTCGACTGGACCAAGCCGGTGGATGGCAGCAATCCGGCGACGGAGTGGCAAGGCTTGCTTTCCGTTGACGAGACGCCGCACCTGCTGAATCCCAAGAGCGGCTGGCTCTACAATTCCAATAACTGGCCGTGGTCGGCGGCCGGGCCGAGCAGCCCGAAGAAGGAAGACTATCCTGCTTATGTAGAAACCGGCGGCGAATCCGCGCGCGGGCTGCACGCGGTCCGCGTCTTGCAGAACACAGAAAGATTTCACGCTCGATTCGCTCATTGCCGCGGCGTACGATAGCTATCTCACGTGGTTTGAGAAGCCGATTCCCGCGCTGATCAAGGCTTGGGACGACGCTCCCGCCAGCGATCCGCTGAAAGCGAAAGTCGCCGAGCAGATCGGCCTGCTGCGCACGTGGGACCTGCGGTGGTGGCGTGACGTCCGTTCCCACGTCGCTCGCGGTGTTCTGGGGCGAGGACATCGAGCGGCGCATGGGCGCCGACGCGAGGAAAGCGGGCATTGCCGCTTACGATTACATCGGCAGCAACGCGCCGGCGGAGCAGCTCCTGCAATCACTATCGGCGGCGTCCGACAGACTCACGGCCGACTTCGGAACCTGGAAGACGCCGTGGGGCGACATCAATCGGTTCCAGCGCCTCAACGACGACATCGTACCCACGTTCACCGATGCGGGCGCCGAGCATCCCCGTGGGCTTTACCTCCTCGCGGTGGGGCTCGCTGGCTTCCTTCGCGTGCGCGCGCATACCCGGGAACAAAGAAGTGGTATGGCACCAGCGGCAACAGCTTCGTTGCCGTGGTCGAGTTTGGCGACAGCGTGCGGGCGAGGGCAGTGACGGCGGGCGGCGAGAGCGGCAATCCGGCGTCGCGCCATTTCGACGATGAGGCGAAGCGATACAGCACCGGCAACTTGCGCGACGTCTACTTCTAGCGTTCGCAACTCCAGGGGCACACGGAGCGGACGTACCATCCGGGGCAGTAGCTCGCACCAAGAGTGCTTCCGCAGAAAAGGAAAAATGAACCAGCGAAGCGCTGGCTCGTTTTTGGGAAGAGGAAAGGAGGAAGCCCCCGAGTAGGCTTCCTCCAACCCGGATTACATAGCTCCGTGCGCAACCTTGCGATCTGTTTTGTCGGTATCCGTAGAGGACTCTCCCGTGGAGGAAACACTTTCTCCACCAGTGCGCTCCAGAACTTCCTTGGCACGCTTGATTTCCCCTGACGTGTCGCAATGCACCGAAAGGAGAATTCCGCCCTTCTGCAGCCGGCCTTCGTATCGCTTTGCTTCAAATTCAGGAATGCCCATGCCGATCAGCGCTCCGGTAACTCCGCCGACTGCCCCACCGACGCCCAGCCCCGCCAGACCTGCCATGATCGGACCTGCAGCTATGAATGGGCCTAGACCCGGGATCGCCAAGAGGCCAACACCCGCTAGAACGCCGAGCGTGCCGCCGATGATGCCTCCGGTGGTCACGCCTGCTGCTGTGCCCTCCGGAGCCTTCGTCGCCTTTGACGTTCCCATGTCCTTGGGCCCGCCAAGACTCTCGGGCAAGAGTACCGAAATATCGGAAGTCGGAAACCCTGCCTTCACAAGCGCATCGGCGGCGTTTTCGACGCCAACGCGAGTTGAATAGATTCCAAACACTCCCACTTTCTTACCTGACATTTTTTTCTCCTTTGAGTTACACGCAGGCTCAACGTCCGCCCACTTATTTCGAAGGCGCAATCTCGAGTTGATTGGTTACGTTTTCTTCTCCTGCTACCGCTACCGCTTTGGCCTGCAGGTTGTTTTTCTCATCTTCAGACCGTACCGGCCCGCGGAGCGTGACTCTGCCGTCTTGAGTGATGATCTTGATGTTGTGGGCGTAGGTGGAGAGACTCGTATCATCATGGATCGCTTTACGAATCTTCTGTGTGATGGCGCGGTCCGCAGGATTCATCTTCTGTTGATCCGCGCTAGGGTTCGTCTGATTCTGGTTGTTCTTGGTGTTGTCGGGCGGCGTCTGTTGGGTACCTTGGTATCGCAGGCTCGGCGCGGCTGATAGCGACACGCAAAACACCAGTGAACCCAAAGGCAAGAACAAGCGTGATAATTTAAGAGAACTTCCCATCATTTCTACTCCTCCTTTTGATCTGCATAGCCTCATCGCTGAACGGGATCAGCAATCGAGGCCGGTTCTTATTCCAAGGCGACACGGGCCCGAACGTGAACAACTGCGAACGGCGGGACGAATGCTCCTCTCATTAGAAACGTCCTGGGCGTGACGGCCCATACGGAAAAACAGGTAGGAATCGACAATGGAACTTGTAATAGCGGTTTGGGTTAGTTCCCGCCCGGAATACTGTTCTCGGCTTGCAAAGCAATGTGCTTCAGGACTTGCGGCAGAGTTGTGAAAAATCCATGGTCGCCGGCAAGCTTCAGGCGAACTGCCGTTTTTTGAGGATCTCCTTCGAAATGCCAGAGGCAAACAACGATTTTCAATTCCGGCGAGTGAGCCCGCAATTTTGCGTACAAAGCTCTCGTGTGTTCCACGGCGAATGGCGGAAGGGCTGAAATACACACCAGCGCCGGGTTTGACTCCGCCACCTGCGACAACATTTCCGACGTTGTACCAATTCGAATGCTTTGCGCCCGGTGGCCCTGCCGCTCGAGGAGCTGCGAAAGCAGCATCGCGACGACATCATCTGCATCGTCTCTCGCCGGAATGCACAGAACCTCGACACGGCCGCTCTTGTTTCGAGAAAGCTCGGAAGCATCCTCCGCGGTTCCTTCTGTCTGCTGTTCAGAAGAAATATCAGCGAGCTCCTCAACGATCTCGCGGGTACTTTGGAAGATAAAATTTTGCGTCTCTTCATCAAGTTCGTTTCGATGCCGATCTTGTTCGGCTAGACTCAATGCCGGAATTAAAACTGAGCTGTAGAGTTCTTCCAGCGATTTGTCTTTAAGGTATTCCTCCAAGACCCGTTTGGCTTCGCGATAGTCCGTGGCCAAGAGGCGTTGGTAATACTGGGCCTCGGGTGAGAGCACCGGCTCGTCTCCGAAAAGCACGTTGAGGAAACTTAGGCTTGGAACGTAACGCCCCATCACGACCAAGCAGACCGTCAGTGGGGTTGACAATACGAGCCCGGGGAACCCCCAAATCAGCGTCCAAAACACGGCTGCGACGAGGATAGCCAGCGGCGAAAGGCCAATATGCGCGCCGTAGAGAAGTGGCTCCACGAAATTCGCCACTACCAATTCTAGAACGACGTAGAGTCCCGCGGTCGCGAAAGCGTGCTGCCATCCCGGGAAAACGGCCAGCGACAAAACAAGGGGACCCACCGCGGCCATCGGCGGGCCAACGTAAGGCAGGAATCGAAGAATCGCAGCGGCCACGCCCCAGAGCGACGCATTCGGAATGCCGATGAAATACAATGCCGTGCCTATCACCAAGCCGTAGGCGGAGTTGACGATCAATTGCAGGAGCAAATATCGGTTAATGCGGTGAGTAGCCTCGTCCAGCGCTTGCGTCATCACATTCAAACGGCCGCCGCCTGCAAGTCGAATAAATCGGTTTCGAAGATCCTCCCGGCCCAAAAGCATGAAGATGGTAAATAGGGTGACCAGTCCAGCGGCGGCCAGTGGACCAAACAAGTTCTCAATGGATTCGAAAGGGTTATTCGGCGGAACAACTTCTACCGCCAGTGGCCGCGAGGCTGTCGATCCCGGGGCTGCAGGTGTCCTTCTCGTTTCATTTGGTTGTGTTGAGCCGGGAACCGCCGTCGCAATCTCTTTCCCCAGAACTTTCATGATGTCGGAAGCTGCGCTGAAACTTTTGCTCGGTCCACCCGCTAACGTATGAATTTTACTTTCGAGGGTCGCCCTATATGTCGGCAGCTCACTGGTTAAATTGACGAGTTGCTGGGAAGTTTTCAAGCCCATCAGGGCCATGCTACCCACCAGCGCGACAACAACAAGCAAGATGGCCAATCCTCGAGGGACCTTTATTCTCTCGAGGAAGACGAGCGCAGGAGTCAAAAGAAGTGAAAAAAGCAAAGCCAGCGCCAAGGGTATAAAAACGACCCGTGCGAAATAGAGGGTGGCGATCACCACAACTGCGGCGACAACGCCTAACAATCGCGAGTTTTCACGAGGTCCGGGCGTTCGCTTCACAGACTTTCTCCGAGACAAGACTCGATCTTTCGACAGCAATGCAGAGCAAAAGAGGTGAATCATCCGGATTCGTTACGAAGCGCGGTCTGTCCTGAAAATTTCAACCGCTCAGTATCTTTCAATGGAGAGCCTGGAGATTGGATGATTGGTTGGAGCTCCCGGTGTCGCGGTGTATGCGGGACGTGCTAGCCCTTGGGCTGAGATTGTCTTTTAAAATGACGGTAGAATGCTTTTTGCTATTTTCCTGTGATCTTGCTCTTTTTTGTTTTTTTTTTGGTAGCGGTACGGGGACTCGAACCCCGATTTTCAGGTTGAGAACCTGGTGTGCTAACCTTTGCACCATACCGCCACCGTGCGCGAAATTTTACCACGAAAAGCTACCCAGCCCTCTGCGCCGCCTCCGCGTACTCGCTGACCCGGATGAGCGCGTCCTTCGGATCCGCCGCTGTTTTCCGTGATGCACCTAAGCCCATGCGCCACAGCGTCTTACATATTGAGACGGCGTAGCACCGCTGTCCTAGATATGATATAAACGCAGCCGCTCGAAGCGTCCAACTGGGCCGCCGGACCTGCCGAGCACGGCGTTCGGTCCGCCTGGGAGCTTTTCTCTAGCCGCAATGAAAACGAAACCCGCTCCGATTCCGCGACAGTCTCTTTCCTCCGCGGTGGCCGAACGATTGCGCGACAAGATCGTGCGCGGCGAGCTGCAGGCCGGTGAACAGCTTCGCCAGGACGCCATCGCGCTGGAACTGGAAGTCAGCCGCATTCCCGTGCGCGAAGCGCTGCGCCAGCTCGAAGCCGAGGGTCTGATCAAGATCGTCGCGCATCGCGGCGCGGTGGTCTCCGCGCTTTCACCCGACGAGATCGGAGAGTTGTTCGAGATTCGCGCGCTGCTGGAAAGCGAGGTGCTGCGCTTTTCGATCCCGGGATTGACGGAATCCGATTTCGAGAAGGCGGGAGCGATTCTCGCCACGTTTGATAAAGCCCTGAAGCATGAAGAGGACGTGCGCGTGTGGGGCCGGCTGAACTCGCAATTCCATTCGACGCTCTACTGCCGGTCGAACCGCCCGCATTTCCTGAATCTGATCCAGTTGATCAATAACAACGGGGACCGCTACACGCGGCTGCAACTCTATCTAACGCGCGCGTTCGAGCGGGCGAGCGACGAGCATCACCAGTTGCTGGCGCTGTGCCGGAATCGGGACGTCGCGGCGGCGTGCAAGCTGCTCGCAGAACACATCCGCCACGCCGGACAATCGTTGAAGGAGTTTCTTGCGCACGAGCGGCAGCTTGCCAAACATTCGGCGGCAAAAAACGAAGCTGCGCCGCAGCCGCCCCACGCGATTTAGATTCCGCTAGCCTGCGGCCTGGGCCGCACCTGCCGCCTCGCGAGTGAAGTTTCCATCCACCAAGCGCCAGATTCCGAGCGGATTTGCGTCTTGCAATTCCGCGGGCAGCGATGCATTCGGAAACGCCTGGTAGCAAATCAGGCCGCGAAAAGCGATAGATCGCTTGCGTGCCCACGGACGTGGACCTGCCATCAGAGGTCGCCGGGTATGGTCCGCCATGAACGACGGCGTGGCAAACCTCGAGGCCGGTCGGGTAACCGTTAAAAATGATTCGTCCCACTTTGTTCTCGATGATCTCGACCAGGTCGCTATATTCGCGCAAGTCCTCTTCGGTGCCGTGAATCGTGGCCGTCAGATGTCCGTGCAGATCGCGGGCGATGGCGAGCAGATCTTCGCGATTCGAACACGACACGAGCGATGTGGTAGGCCCGAAAGACTTCGGCGGCGAGCTGCGGCCGCGTTCTGTAGTCGCTCGCGTTCGTTTCGAAAAGCGCGGCGCTCACCTGGGTTCCCCCACCCGGCTTGGTGACTCGCCGTGCGCGGCAAGAGCGGCGTCTTTTTGTTGGTTGCGCGCTTTGATCTGGCTTTCGTATGTCGAACGAATCTGCGGCGTCAGCAGCGCGGCGGCGGGAGTCTGCGAGATGCGGTCGCCCAGGTTCTCCGCGAGGGCTAAAGCGTCGGGACCTGCCGGCAGGAAGATCAGCCCCGGCTTCGTGCACAATTGCCCGGCGGCGATCGTTACGGAACCGTGCAAGCCCTTCGCGATCTCCGCGCCGCGCTGTTTCAGTGCGCCCGGCAGAATAAAAATGGGATTAGTGCTGCCCATCTCGGCGAAAACCGGGATCGGTTCGGGACGCGCGGCGGCAAGGTCCATCAGCGCGCGGCCGCCTCGAAGCGAGCCGGTGAAGCTGACGGCCTTGATCTTTGGGTGCTGCACAAGCGCGGCGCCGATTTGTGTGCCGGCATCGAAAAGCAGCGAGAACATCCCCTCCGGCAATTCGCACGTGCGGACCGCGCGTCGAATCACTTCGCCGACAAGCTCCGCGGTTCCGGGATGCGCGGAATGCGCTCGCACGATTACCGGATTGCCAGCCGCAAAGGCGGAAGCGGTGTCACCACCCGCCGCCGAAAAGGCCAGCGGAAAATTGCTCGCACAGAACACGGCGACCGGGCCGATGGGCCGCCAGAGCGAACGAATGTCCGGTTTCGGCTGCGGCTTGCGATTGGCATCGCCGCGATCAATTCGCGCGGAAACCCACGAGCCATCTTCCACGAGATCGGCGAACAATCGCAACTGCATCGAGGTGCGGCCCGCCTCGTTGATCGGACGCGCGGCTCGGTAAGCGCGGTTTCCTGAGGCGTTCGAATCACGAGCTGATCCACAATCGAATCAATCCCACGGGCGATCTCGCGAAGGAAGGCGCGCTTTCTGCTTGCCGGTCTTGCGGCTGTAAGACGAAAAGGCCTGCGCGGCGAGCTGTGCGGCGCGATCCACGTCGGCCGGCAACGCCGAGAGGAAAATTCGGAGCAAGCGCTTCTCCGGTGGCGGGATTGATCGGCCGAAAACGGTTCCCCGCCTTCCGCTCCAAATTCAGAACCGACCAGCGACCTTCGCTTCGAATTCCACGGCGTTCTCCTTGTTCTGCTGCCTATATGCTACCGCGTCCGGCCGGACTATGCCGCAATGGCTGGGCGCGCGCGCATGCGCATGCCGGACGGTCGCTTGCGCCTCTTCGAGTTCCTTGCCGATCACTTCCAGTGCGCGGCGGCCGGACGCGGGCGCTGCCCTTGCCGACCTCTTGCTGCACGAGCTTGATCAACTGCACGAATTTCGGAACGGTATCCATTCGAAGCAGCGGCAGAAACCAGCGATAGAGTTCGAAGGCTTTCTCGCGGTTCGCCGCGGATCGCCGTATTCGAAAAGCTGCACGGATTCGCGCGGCATGGCGTTTACGAGCCCCGCCACCCAGCCTACCGCGCCGGCGGCGATGCCTTCGAGGATCAAATCGTCCACTCCGACCGAGATCGCCAGCCGATCACCGATCAGCGCGCGAATCGCGGTGACGCGGCGCACATCGGCGCTCGATTCCTTCACCGCGTGCAGATTGGGATGCTCGGCGGCGAGCTCGGCAATTTGCTCGGGCATGAAATCGGTCCCGTAGGAGATCGGGTTGTTGTAGAGCATGCAGGAAAGCTTGGTCGCCTTGATCACCGCGGAAATGTGCGCCTTCATCTCGCGCCAGTCGCCCAGATAAACGTAAGGCGGCAACACCATCAACCCCTGTACGCCCTTGTCCGCGGCGGCTTTCGCAAGCTTCACCGCTTCCGGCGTGCTCAGCGCGGAAATCGCCGCGCGCGACTGGCGCTTTTCCGCCAGCGCCTTGCATGCACGCCTCGATCACTTGCAATTTCTCGTCGTGCGTGAGCGTGGCGCCTTCTCCGAGCGAACCGAGCGGAATAATCGCGGTGCAGCCGCTCTCGAGCATCCAGCGGCTGTGTTGCGCGATGAACGCGGCGTCAACCTTGAGATTCGCGTCGAAACGCGTAGTGATTGCGGGCATTACGCCTTTCCAATTCATGCTCTCTCCTCCTACATCGGAATGTTCGTCTCTATTGCCGCGTCGCAACAGCTCATGTGCGATCCTTGCCGCCGCGATGAAAGACTCAATCCGCGCGGGAAATATCGGCGGCCGTACCGATTCGGCCTCCATCCAAAGATAAACTCAACCGCCGGTCCGCAAACTCGGCCCTGGCACGGCCCCATGCCGCAACGCGTTTGCAATTTCGCGCCGCGCCAGCTCTTGTGCATCTTCAAGCGAGTTCAGCGGAACATCTTCGCAACGGCAAACCAGAGTCTCCGGCGCTGCCAGGTGCGCGCAATTCTTCGCGCAGCGCGAATGTTTCTTCCAGCGCCGCCGCGAATCCGCGCGCGAACCGCGCGAGCGGTGAAACGCTGTCGCGCGCGTGCCGGTGTCGCCGCGGCGGCGTAGCCGGCAATTTCACCTTCCACCAGCGCCTTTTCGAGCCCGCCGATCCCGGTGGGTTCGCCCGCGCAGATAGATTCCTGCCACGGACGTTTCCTGCAATTCGTTCACGCGCACGCAGCCGCGTCCATCCGGCAACCGAGCAGCGCGGCCAATTCGGTGTTCGGGACGAGATGAAATCCGCAGGCAAGATAGTCACACGCGATGCGCTGTGTTTTCCTGCCATCCGTGACTTCGACCCATTCCAACTTATCCGCGCCGCCGGCGGCAATAGGCCATGTTCCCATTCGATACGGTATACCGGCGAGGCCTGGCGCGGAGCTTGGCAGCCTGCCAGGCTTTGGCCGGGTGCCGCAAAAGCTTCGTGGCGAATCGGCGAACGCGATTTGCCGGCGCCTGCTCGGCGATCAGGAGAATCCTGGCGCCAGCGTGGCGCATGTAATCCGCCACGGCCAGCAAGAGCGGTCCCGTTCCCGCGATCACCACCCGCGCGCCGCGAATGGGCATGCCGGATTTCACCAGCGCCTGCAAGCCGCCCGCGCCCATTACGCCGGGCAGCGTCCAGCCGGGAAACGGCAAGAAGCGTTCGCGCGCGCCGGTGGCGAGAACCAGTCTTTCGAAAACTAAGGACGACCGAGCCTTCCCAAGTTTCCGCCGCAAGAATCCCAGGCTCCGGATGCGCGAACACCTTCGCGCCCAAGATCATCGAAATGTTTGCGTTCGAAAATCGCGCATTCCATTCCTCAGCCTGCTTTGGCAATGCGTGCGCGGGCGTTTCACCCGTTGCCGGCAAACCTCGCCAAATCTGCCCCCCCGGGCCAGGGTTATCGTCCACCACTCCCACGCGTGCTCCCGACTGGGCCGCTGCGCAGGCTGCGGCCATGCCTGCCGGGCCTGCTCCGGCGACGAGCACATCGAAATGCTGCGTCTGGCCAACTGGTGTGACCTGCTCAATCATCGCATCGCACTTCCATTCTCTCTGCGCAAACGACTTGGCAGCTACGCGCGTGCGCCTTTCCGTCAATTGCGACGCGGCATTCGAAACAAATCCCCATGCCGCAGAGAGCAGCGCGTGGTTCGCCGTGCACGGCGCGCCGAAATCGCTTGACGCCCGAAGATAGAACCGCAGCCGCGACCGTGGTTCCAGCGGGCACGGTAACCGGTGCGCCGTTTATCCGCAGCGCAATCATCTGCCGCATCTCAATTCTGCTCCGCGTGCTGAAAAGCCCTTCCCGGCAAATAAGGCGCCTGCGGGATGCGCGATGCGCGCCCCATCAACTGGTCCGCCAAAAGTGCGGCCGTCGCGAGCGAAGTCGTAATGCCCAACCCTTCGTGCCCCGTGGCGAGAAATAGCCGATCGTTTTCGGGCCATGGGCCAATCAGCGGCAACTTGTCCGGCGTAGCGGCGCGAAAACCAGTCCACGCGCGGGTGGCGAGAAGGCCGCCAATCTCCGGCATGAATTCAATTGCGCGCGCCACCATGCGCACGAGCATGGAATGCTCGACGCCGCTGTCTTCGGCTCCGAATTGGCGCGAAGAGCCAATCAACAACTGGCCCGTGGGCCGAGGCTGTATGTTGAACGCGACCGAATCCGTGGATACCGAGTGCGCGCTCTTCAAGTAGCCGAGCTCCACAAGTTGGTGCCGCACAAAACCAGGATAGCGATCCGTGATCACCAGATGCCCCTTACGAGGCCGCACGTCAATGCCCGGCGTCAGCCTGGGCGCCCAGCTTCCGGCTGCGTTGACGACGACTCCGGCCGAGATACGCGTCGAGTCATCCAACTGCACTCCGTCACGAAGAATTTCGATGACGCGGCGGCCGACTTGCAATTTTGCGCCGCGCCTTTCCGCGGACTCGACGAAATATCGCGCCGCGCACGGCGGATAAACCACGGCGTCGCCGGGCACCAACAACCCGCCGGCCAATCCCGGGCGCAGGTGCGGCTCCGCTTCGGCTAGCGCCCGCGGGTCGAGAATCTCCGTGGCGACGCCGCGTGTCGCGTAGAATTCGCGTTTGCCGGCGACGTGAGCCATCTCTTCCCTATCGGCGGCGACCCAGATCGTCCCATACGGCGTGTACTCCGCGTCTTGCGGAAGTTCGCCGGAGAGCTCGCGCCACAATTCCACCGAATAGCGCGTCAGCGCAAACTGCGCTTCCGAGTCGTCCATCACGACGAGGTGGCCCATGCCAGCCGCCGTAGCGCCGCCGCCAGCGAGCTCAGCTTCGATCACCGTGACGCCGAGGCCTTCTCGGGCGCACGCGAGAGCGCAGGCCGCCCCAACGATTCCCGCACCGATCACGACCACGTCCGGGGCAGCCATGACCGGCGCTACATCCTGATTCCAAAGCGGAAAGGATCGCTTGGATCAAGGATCATCTCCGCTTCGCCGGTGACGTACGCTGAACCGCGAACGCTGGGGAAAACCTGGCCGTCCTGCACTTCGATGCTGCCGTCAAACATGCTGCCGATCACGCTTTCCTGCCGGTAAGATTCGCCCGGCTTCAGCTTGCCGTCGGCGTAGAGGCAAGCCAGCTTGGCGCACGTGCCGGTACCGCAGGGAGACCGGTCATAGATTTTGCCGGGGCAGAGGACAAAATTTTTGCTCTGCGCGCCCTCCGTCTGCGGCGGGCCATAAAGCTCGATGTGGTCGATCTCCGCGCCCCCGGCCCCGGTGATGCCTTGCTTGATAAGCGCCTGCCGCACGTGCCAGGAAAATTCTGTAAGGCGCTCGATATTCGACGTGGAAATCGCAAGCGGGCTTTCGTAGATCAGATAAAACCAGTTCCCGCCCCAGGCAACATCTCCGCAGAGCTTTCCGTAGCCAGGAACTTCCACGGGAACGCGCGCGGCGTGGCGATAACACGCAACATTTCGAACGGTGACTTCATTCGAATTGTGCAGCGTTGCCTGCACAGCGCCGACCGTCGTTTCGATGCGGTGCGATCCCGGTCTAATCTGGCCCAAATATGCGAGCGTAGCCAATAGGCCAATCGTGCCATGGCCGCACATGCCCAGATAGCCCACGTTGTTGAAGAAGATCACGCCTGCCGCGGACGCGGGATCCTGCGGCTCGGCAAAGGAGCGCCCCGACAATCACGTCCGAGCCTCGAGGCTCATTCACCAACGCCGAGCGCAACCAGTCGTGTTTGCTGCGAAATACGGCCAGACGTTCCGCCATGGTCCCGGCGCCCAGATCGGGGCCGCCGCTGATCACAAGACGTGTTGGTTCACCACCCGTGTGTGAATCCACCACGCGAATGCGCTGCGCTGGGGTCGTCATTGCAGGAGGATGCCGGGAGCAGCATCAGCACCGCTCCCGGCGCCTGTTGGCCGCCTTTCCTTTTTACCGTTCCAATTCAGATTGACCTTCTGTCGGATCCGCGGCCCTTGCGGGGACAAGGCTGGCGAGCGGAGTAATCCCGTGTTCACCTAACGAGCGGTTAAAGGCGGGCACGTCTTTTTCCATCAAATTGTGATACTCGGCGGTGGCGGCCGTGAGGTCTTTCTCAATCGCGGCGAGAATTTCGCGCTCGGTGTCGGTGGGACCATAGTTATCGCCACCGGCAACGTCGCCCGCGCCCGGACCCACCTCGCCGTTCAGCCACAGCAGATTAAAATAAACCTTGTACGTCGCAATGTAGTATTTGTCGTCGCTCGTTGTCAGCGCCTTCGATATGAGTTTGTACTCGACGTCCTGCATCTTCTGGTCTTCCGCTTGCACCGTCTTCAGAAGATCGTCCTTGCCCTTCTGGCTGTGCAGCATTCCCTCGACATCCGCGAGTTGTCTCCGCATCCATTCGATCTGGTTCACCATGTCGGAGGTCTTGCTGACGTCATCGAGGATATGAAGCTGCATTTTGACGGAGGCCTCGATTTCCGCATCGGTCCCGCCTTGATGCGGATCCTTCAGGACCTCGAGCGCCTGCGTGTAGGTCTTTCCGTCCACGGTGAGCTTTGCGGTGTACTTGCCAGGCGTGACAATCGGTCCCGTCTGATTCGGAGACATGCCCCAGTGCGTGATGGGGCGCGATTCCGCGCCGTGAAACCTCGGCTCTTCCATGATGTGCGGATTCTCCGGAGGGATCGTGCGCAATGCGATCGTGCGCGGACCGTTGTAACGCAGGTCCCACGAGACGCGGTCCATGCCCGGCCTGCCGGACCCTTGCAAATCGCGCACCACGTTTCCGGCGGCGTCAACGATTTGGATCTGTACCGGCCCCTTTGCCGCGGCCTTCAGCGAATAGTCCAGGAAGGCCCGCTCGCCATGAATAAAGCGATACGCGCCACGCGACGGGAAGAGTTGCACGTCCGCGTCCGAAGCCGGCTGGCCCGCCGTCTGCTCGAGCGGCGCGATGTCGTCAAGAATGTAAAAGCCTCGTCCATACGTGGCGACGACAAGATCATGGAATTGTTTTTGGACTACGACCCAAGTCGTCTGCGCGTGCGGAAGTCCTGTCTGCAGAGGATCCCAGTGCGCGCCGTCGTCGGGTGAAGTATAGAGACCATTGCCGATGCCGGCGAAGAGCAGCCCTTTCTTGTTGGGGTCCTCGGCAATGCAGCGAACGTAGGACAGAGGTCCTTTCGGAATACCAGCGCCGATCTGTGTCCAAGTGGCGCCGAAGTCGGAGGTCTTGTAAATAAACGGATCGCGATTGTCCATCAGATGATAGTCAACGGAGACGTATGCCGTGCCGGGATCGAAGAAAGAGGGCTGAATACTCGTGACGACTCCCAGCGGAGGCATGCCGCTGATATTTTTCGAGACGTCGTTCCAGTGGCCGCCACCGTCCTTTGTGTACCAGACTTTCCCATCGTTCGTTCCCGCCCAAATCAGCCCTTTCTGAATCTGTGAGGGCGCAATGGCGAAAACGACCTCACCGTAGAATTGTCCGAGGTTATCTCCGACGACGCCTCCCGAATTGACGATGTATTTCGGGTCTTGCGTGGAAAGATCGGGACTAATCACCGACCAGCTTTGCCCGGCATTGCTGGTCTTGAAGATGACCTGGCAGCCGTAATAGACGGTGTTGTGATCAAAGGGATCAATGGCCATCGGCGGCGTCCAATGGCAGCGATATTTGCTGTCCGTTGGCGGGGAATCGAGTGTGTGTATCCACGGGCTCACGGATCGCGCGGTCCTTGTTTTCGCGTCCCAGCGGGTGACCTCGTTGCCGTAGCAAGTAGCCCAGACGATATCGGGATCGGTCACGTCCGGTAGAGTAAAGCCGGATTCGCAGCCGCCCATGGCGTGATCCCAACCCGCCTCAGCCGCGGAACCGAAACCGCCGGCGCTGGTATTGGTGCTGGGGCCACGCATGTTGCCGTCATCCTGCATATTTCCGTAGAAGTAGTAAGGAATCTGGTTGTCTACCGCGACGTGATATATCTGCGCGACGGGAAGCTGCACGCGGTGGAAGCCGCGGCCGTGGACGGTGGTGATGTTGATGCCGCCATCATCGCTGATGGCGAAGCGATCGGCATTCGTAGGGTCAATCCAGATGTCATGGTTATCTCCACCCCAGGGAACCGTGTAGAACGTCTCGCCTCCATCCAGCGAGTGAAGAAATGAGCTATTCGAGACAAGTATCTCGTTTTCATCCGTCGGCGAAACGGCGATGCGGATGTAGTAGCCAGCCCGGCCGACGAGCGCCCGATCCCAGTTCACTACGCGCCAATTTTCGCCGCCGTCGTCCGAGCGCCACAGCGAGCCCTGGTCTGCCGTTTGAATCAAGGCGTAAACACGATTCGAATCGCTCGGCGCCACGGCGACGTCAATCTTGCCGACCGGTGGGCGCGGCAATCCATGAGCTTCGATGCGTGTCCATTTGTTGCCGCCGTCATGCGAGACATAAATTCCGCTGCCAGGGCCGCCGCTGAGCTCCTCGTAAGGATGCATCACCACTTGCCACATCCCCGCGACCAGAGTTTCGCTGTCATGCGCATCAAGCGAAAGACCGGAGCAGCCGGTATTCTCGTCGGCAAAGAGCACGCGGTCCCAATGCTGCCCGCCATCGGTGGTGCGGTAAACGCCGCGCTCCTGCTGCGGGCCCGTGGCGCGACCCAGCGCGCAGACGAAGACAATTTGCGGATTCGTGGGGTTCACGATCACGCGGCCGATGCGGCCGGTCTCATCCAAACCCATGTGCGTCCACGTCTTTCCGGAGTCGGTGGACTTGTAGACGCCGTCGCCCATCACGTCAATATCTCGAATCGCCCAGGCCTCGCCTGTGCCCGCCCAAACAACATTTGGAGAGGATGCCGACACGGCGAGCGCGCCAATCGCTTGCACCGGCTCGTTATCGAAAATGGGCGCCCAATTGTTGCCGCCGTCGCTGGATTTCCAGACCCCGCCGGACGCGGCACCCGCGTAGTAGGTGCTCGCATCACCCGGTATGCCTGCGATCGCCGAAATGCGATTGCCGACGATCGGTCCGACCCAGCGAAATCGGAATCCTTCCTGCTGTCCAAACCCGCCGCGGCGCTGCGCAGATGCCGGGGCAGTGCACGACAAGATGCCCGAAATTAAGAGCAGAAGGTTCTGACACGAACGGCTGGCGACTGGCATTTCCTCGCCTCCAAGTAGGATTGCGCTATCAAACTAACTGGCCCCCGAAACAAGCGAAAACAGCCCCGTAAGCGATGTAATCGGCTGTGCCAAGAAAGAGTTAAGACAGCTTCGAGAGTATATGTATATTTTATCCAAAGTCAATCGCGCCCGATTAACATTCAGACCAATCCTACGCGGCCTATTCCTCCGCTCCTCGAGCCTCAGGCCGCGTCATAAGCTTCGGCGCTCTCGGCAGGCAGGAGAAGAAGCGGTTCCTGCAGGGCGCGCAGCGATAGACCGGTAGGCCCAGCGCGCTCCAAAGCAGCTTGAGGCGCCCTCGCCCGAACTCTTGCGAAACACGCTCCAAATCGAAATTGCCGCAGCGTCTGCAGTGCGCATAGCTGACATAGCGGATCGGAACGCTCCAGCCATAAAAGCGAAGACCGCACTGAGGGCATCTCCATGGACGAAGACCAGCGACCGTGGCAGCGTGATCGCGAACGCTGCGGCGCCTTGACCGGCTACACGATGGATGATGGCAGGAAGGGCAGATCAACGAGCGCACTCGGCGCGAATTGCCGGCGCCGAGCATAGATCGCCAGGGTGAGATCGGCAAGAGAAACTTGACTGTTGTTAGCGCCCCAGCCTTGGAAAACTCGAGCGGTCGCCAGATCAACCCGGCGCATCAGGCGGTCTCCCATGTAAAATGGCGGCGAGGATTACCATGCCTTCTTATACGGATCAGCATGCCCGCGCGGGCATAAACGCGAAGCTGCCGAAGCTCGACGTGTGGCCAAATCATTTTCCGGGTTACCGCATCACGACTACCTTTCCAGAGTACACTTCGATCTGCCCCAAGACGGGGATGCCCGACTATGGCACGATCATCATTGAGTACGAGCCGCGGAAGTGGTGCCTCGAGCTGAAGGCCTTGAAGATATATTTGCTGGCTTACCGGAACCTGGGCATCTTTTACGAGAACTCAGTGAATCGAATGCTGCGTGACATCATTGCCGCGACGCGGCCGGTATGGTGCACTGTGCGCGGCGAGTTCACTCCGCGCGGCGGCTTGACCACCACCGTCGAGGCACGCTGGCCGCGTTCCGCCGGTATGCAGCGCGGCCGGACTCGGACATAGACAATTTACGTAGCGGCATAGATAATGCATCTACTTTTCGGCGGCCCCAGTTCCGCCTGATTGACGAGGGGAAAAATGAGCATAACGCCTTCACCGAATTTGCCCGAGAGCCCCGCCGCCTCCTACCTATCAGGTAGCTTCGACTCCGCGGTGGATCTATGTTGTGCTGGTTTTGCTCTTCGCGGGAATTGCGTATCTGGGATACAGCGGAAACAACGAGCGGACGAAGCTCGAGGGCGATCTTTCAAAATCAAACGATCGCGCCGACCAGCTTTCCGCGCGGCTCGATCAAGCGAACTCGCGCATCGCCGACTTGCGAGGCCAGCTCGACGTCACCAGCAACAAGCTTGGATTGACGCAAGCCGAGGTGGCACGCGCGCATAGCCTCGCCCAGCAGATTCAGGAAAGCCAGAAGGCAAGCGACGCGCAACTCGGAGCGCAGATCGGCCAGGTGAAGAAGGAAGATCAGGCCAAGATTGGCGAGGTCTCCACCGCGTTGGATGGCGCAAAGACCGATATCGCCGGAACCAAAAAGGACCTGGAAGATACGAAGAACAAGCTCACATCACACGGTTGGTGACCTAGGCCTGCAAAGCGGCCTGATCGCACGAAACCAGCAGGAAGTGGAGGAGCTGAAGCGGCTGGGCGAACGCAACATCTTCGATTTCTCGCTGCAGCGTGCGAAGACCCCGCAGCGCATCGGCCCCGTGCAGATCAAGCTCACCAAGGTAGACACGAAGCATTACAGGTACACGATGGTTGTCTACGCCGACGACAAAGAGATCGAAAAGAAGGACAAGACGGCGGACGAACCCGTACAGTTTTATGTGCACGGCGCGCACGCACCGTACGAAATCGTAGTATTCGAAGTAGGCAAGGATAAGGTGTCCGGGTATCTTTCGACGCCGAAGGATGTGGCGGCAGCGCCACCCGCGGCAAAGCCTCAGTAGCGAACAGCGGCAATAACTGCTGCACCCCAAGCGGGCAAAGAGCGCAGAGTTGTTGCCGCTATTTTCCCGACGGGATCGCCAAGCCGTTCATTCCCCTAGGCGGGCCGGCGGCCATTCCGATTCTCTGAGGATGCGCCCCATCTCGCGCAAGCGAGTGTCCGCCAAGCCAAAAACGGTGCCCGCTTCGAATTTGCCATCTTCTTGACGCTCTCCAGCGCGGACACCGGTCAAAATCTCTATTCCCTGCTCGACGGTAGCGACGGGCAAAACGTGAAACTTACCGTTTGCCACAGCCTCAACGACATCCTCGCGCAGCATCAAATCCTCGACGTTTCGAATGGGAACGATCACACCTTGCTGTCCCGTGATTCCTTTCACCCGGCAGATGTCGTAGAACCCTTCGATCTTCTGATTCGCGCCGCCGATCGGTTGCATGTCTCCCTGCTGATTTACCGAACCCGTGACGGCAATGTCTTGCCGAATCGGCAACCCGGAAAGAGCCGAAAGGAGCGCGAAAACTTCAGTCGAGCTGGCGCTATCGCCGTCCACGCCAGAATAGGATTGTTCGAAGCAAATGCTCGCCGCAAGCGACATCGGCTTATCCTGCGCGAAGGTGCGGCGGAGGTAGCCTTCGATGATCTGCATGCCTTTGTCATGGAGCCGGCCGCTCAACTTCGCCTCGCGCTCAACGTTGATCAGTCCGGACTTCCCGAGCGCGGCGGTCGCCGTGATGCGAATAGGGCGGCCAAAGCTGTAGCCGCCGATTTCGAGGACGGTGAGCCCATTGATCTGCCCGACGCGCGTGCCCGTGGTATCCACGAGCAACGTGCCCTCTTCGATCATTTCGCGGAACTTCGTTTCAATCAGGTTGTGCCTTTCGATCTTGGAATGCAACGCGCACCGGACGTGCTTTGCCGTGACCGGCGATTCGCCGCACTCGCGCGCTAGATAGCAGGCCTCGCGCGCCAGATCGGCCAGGTCCACAAAACGCGCGGTAACTTTGTTGCGCCGGCCCGCCTGCCGCACGCCATATTCGATCAAGGCCGCCACAGCGCCCCGGTCAAAGGGGCACAGGCGTTCGTCGTCGCAAAGCTTGCGAAGACGCCCGCCAAATTCGAGAATCACTTCGTCCGCCATCGGCATTTCATCGTCAAATTCCACGCGGATCTTGAAGATCTTGCGAAAATCCTCTTCGAGCGAATAGAGCATCTCGTAGAGCTCGCGGTCGCCGATGAGGATGATCTTCACCTGCAGATCAATGGACTCGGGCTTGAGCGCCGAGGAGCCAATCGGGAAGAGCAGCTCGTGCGGCTGAATGTCGAGCTTGCCATGGTTCATGGTGCGCTTCAGAGTTTTCCAGACGCCCGGCTCCGTCAGAGCGTCGAGCGCATAAAGGATCAAAAAGCCGCCGTCCGCGCGAAGGACGGAACCTCCGCGGAGATCCATAAAATCGGAGGTAGAAGAGCTGCGCCAGTCGTAGTTTCTCTGGACCGTGCCGAAAAGATTCGCGTACGTGGGCGTAGTCTCAAAGATGACCGGCGAGGTCTCGTCATCCCCGTGCGCGAGGATTACGTTGACTCCATACACGCGAAAAGGATCACGCTCCGGCATCACGCCCTTCGGCGGCGCTTCCGGGGCCGGAGAGGGTTGCTGCTCCTCCTCTTCCCCTTCCCGCTCGCGGAAAGGCTCGAGGTTATCCAGGATGTTGAGCCGGACCTCTTCCAGATATTCGGCCGCCAGCGGGCTCGGGTATTTTTCCTTTAACTCCTCAATTACGCCGCCCACCAGCACGGACGCGGCTTCCTGCTCGAGATAGCTGAGCTCGCTGGCGAGTTCGCGGGAAAGCGTAAGCGTCTTCCGATAAACGACGGTGAACTCCTGCCGAAATTGTTCGTACTTGCGCTCGAGCACTTCCGCGGCGAGGGACTCGATTTTCCCTTCATGCACCATCTTCGGTATGTCTTCGATCGGAACCATCTGGCCTTCGAGTACCGGGAAAATTTCCGGCAGCGCCACGGCGCCCACTTGCATGTGACCCAACGCAAACTGATCGCGCGCGATGCGCCGCGTAAAGTCGTCCATTAAGTCTTTCTCGCGCGCCGTGTAGCGATCCACAATCCGGGCCTTCTGCCGCTGAAACGGTTCTCCTTCGAACACTTGCGGTATGCGCCGCCGCAAAAACTCGATGCCGGACTGTGTATCCTTCTTAAAGGCATTGGCGCGGCCGCGAGCCAGCGTGAGCAAGCGCGGCCGGTCCGGATTCTTGAAGTTGTTGACGTAGGAGCGGTCAGGCGAATCGCTGGTGTCGGGGCGCAATTCTTTCAGAATATTGGTGATCGTACTGCCGCGGCTCGTTCCCGCCAGGCCGCAAACGAACACGTTGTAGCCCGGAGCCTGCAGCTCGACTCCCATCTTCAGCGCGCGCAAGGCACGGTCTTGTCCGATCACTCCGTCGAGCGGCTTGGCCTCCGTCGTCGTTTCAAACGGGACCCGCCTTGGGTCGCAGCGCCAGCGAAGTTTTTCCGGGGGGAGCTCGATGGGTGTGGGGGCGGGTTTGTGATCCATGGAAAGCCGGTCAGGCGCGTACTTTAGCACATCCGCCGGAGCGCTCCCAACCTGAGAGAGAATGAGTCTTTGCCCCCGCGCAGGTTTCCGGGCTGCCGTGCGTTCACTCCTCGGCGTATGTTTCCAAGATTCCAGCGGCGGTGGCAACGACCAGCGGACCGACCACGATGCCGAGAATTCCGAAAACGCCGATCCCCCCCACGATGCTGATGAAGACAAATAGTCCACTCAATTGTGTTCGGCCGCTCAGCAGGATTGGCCTTAACACGTGCTCGACGATGCTCATCAACGCGCCGCACAAACAGGCCAGTGCAATGGCCCGCCCCCAATGTCCGGTCGCAATCAACCACACTGCGGCCGGTATCCAGATGATGGACGACCCAACCACCGGCAACAGCGAAAAGAACGCGATAAGCACTCCCCAAAATACGGGCGTCCCGATACCGACGGCCGCGAAGCTTGTGCCGCCGACTAAGCCCTGCAGCGCAGCGACGGCGAGACTGGTCGTGACTGTCGCATGGATCAACTCGTTCGTATTGACGAGCATGTCGTCCCGCTGGTCTTGGCCAAAAGGCAGGAGAGCACGGATACGCTTTGTGATTGTGTCCGCATCGCGAAAGAAGAAAAAAACCGCAAAGATCATTACAAAGAAATCAAAGACAAGCCCGGCGGTATGCCTCACCACCACGCCAAGAATCGTGGCAGCGTGGTCTCCTATGGCCGCCGCCATTTTGCTCAAATACGAGGGGAATTCCGAGGACTCGGCGGAAGGGACGTTCGCCAGAATCCATTGCCACAGGCGGTCCAGCCACTGCATGTTGCCGCTCGCATACGCCTGCTGAATCCGGCCAGCCGCCTGCACCGCCTCATGCGCAAACATCACCGCAAGCCCCATCACCGGAAGGATCAGTAGGCAGATCACCGCGAATGTACTGGCGGCGGAACCTTTCGTTTTCCCCCAGCGACGCTCGAGTCGCTTGTGCCAGGGATGGCAAATCACCACGATGACAGCAGCCCAGGCAAGCGGCACGAGAAACGGCAGGAAGACGCAGTAGACCAGGTACCCGAGTAAAATCATAACTGCGTAGAAAAGAAGGTTGCCAAACCGGTCATGTTGTGTCGTGCGCGGCATCGTCAGCCTGGTGCGCCAGTATATAATCAAACCACTGTCGGAGTTCGCCGGCCAGCGGGACGCAGGCCATCGTGCCCCGCTCTATGAACCCCAGACTACCATCCCTCACGTCGGAGCAATGGCGCCTGCTGCTGGTGCTCTCGCTCATCAATTTGATTGGTTACACCGAGCGGATGATTGTGCCGCCGCTCTTTCCCCTGCTGAGACATGCCTTCCATCTCTCGAGCCTACAACTCGGCTCGCTGCAAACACTGCTGCAAATTGTGCTTGCCGTGGCGACGATCCCATTTGCGATTGTCGCCGACCGGGTTGACCGCCGGTTCGTCATTCTAGCTGGGATGGTCTTCGCCGGCCTGGCCACGTGCCTGACGATTTTTGCCCAGGGCTTTATCATGCTTCTCTTTATGCGTGCGCTCGTCGGCATTGGCGAGGCTTCCTATTCGCCTGCCGCGCAGTCCATGATCTCGAGCGCGGTGCCGGCCCACAAGCGCGCGGTGGCCCAGGCCATTTTCGCCGCCGGCATGTTGCTAGGAGGCACGGGCGCGCAAGCTCTCGGCGGCCTGATCGGAGGATCGCAAGGCTGGCGCGCGGCCTTCTTGTACATAGGCCTACCGGGCGTACTGCTTGCGTTCATGGTCTTGCGAATCAAAGAGCCGGCCCGGCACGTGCACATTGAGGTGATGCCCGCCTGGGCGCTATTCCGCGTGCCTGCGTTCGTCTGCATGCTGGTCAGCGGCGTTCTGATCACGTTCGCGGTGGTTGCCTTCGCTACCTGGGGCACGGACTTTATTGTCCGCTACAAGGATTTCAGCCTTCGCCAGGCAGGAGTGGCGCTCGGCGGCGCATTATTCACGTCTTCCTTGCTCGGCGTGCTCGCGGGGGGCTGGATTGCAGACAGACTGGAGAAACATTTCACCTGTGGCCGCATTTATACGGTGGTAGTTGGTTTCCTAGTAGCGGCGCCGGCCGTTCTGTGGGCCATTGCTACCCAGGAAAAGCGTGACGTTATCATCGCGTTCTTTATCGCCGGCTTCTTTATGTCTTGGTACCACGGCCCAGTAACCGCGGTGATTCACGACATGATTCCGCAGCGCGCTCACGCGACTTCGGTGGGCGTCTACATGTTCGTCACGCAGTTGTTGGGCGGAATGCTCGGCCCCGTGGTCGTGGGGGAAATTGACGATCATTCGGACTTGCTGATCGGGCTAAAGGTGGCCGTCGCCGTACTGGTCGCCGGGGCTCTCTGTATGCTGTTGGTCGCCTACTTTGTACGCCGCGACGGCATGAGGCACACGGTACTCAGGGCCTGGCAGACCGAAATCGGCTGACGCCACGCTCGCGATGTTATAATTTGCAAGAAGGAACCGCGAACATGCCCACATTTGTTGACCCTTCCGCCTGCAAGCACCTTCGCACACAGCTCATCGCCCGAGACGAAGAAACCGAGTATTTGGAATGCCTCGACTGCGGCGAGATTATCGAGCCCACCGCAGAGCAGCCCGCGAAGGCAAACTTCGACGAAGCGCGCGGGGACGAATCCCTCTCGGACGCTTAACCCAACACTGAAAGCGGTTATGCAGGAATACGCAGCTAGCTGATCGCCAGCCGTTTGACGATGCGCGCGACATCGGCGTGGGGCACATCGTACAGGTCGTGTTCGTCTTCTTCTTCCAGGCGATCGCGCAAGTACTCGGCAGCCACGTAGCTTGCCTCGCGGTCGGTGAGATCGCGCCCGGTCCGCGTGGCAAACTCGGCAAAAGCGGTGTGCGCCAGACCCACGACTACATATCGGCCATCCACGAAAAATTTCGTATCCACCGTGTCGCTGTGGCGCGTGGCGATGCCGTTCCACAAATGCGAGAAACGGCAGCGGTACACCTGATCGGTCAGCTTTGAAGGCACGTCGAACGCGCCGACAAATTCGCTCATCGCGCCCGTGTTCGGAATGACGGCGTGCTTGCTCACGCGGACCTCAATTTACCGCTATTTCGGCTGCCCGGCTGCCACGGCAACGTTCTGAGTATAGGAGCGCACTGCAGCTCCGACGCCGGCGCCGGGCGAAGTGCGGTAGCCCTGATCGAGCAACACTTTCTCAAGCGCAGCGAGGAACAGCAGAACATTGCTGCGCTGGCTGCCATAGCCCATCAGCCCAATCCGCCACATCTTTCCCTTCAACGGTCCAAAGCCGCCTGAAATCTCGATGTTGAATTCGGATAAGAGCTGTTTCCGTGCTTTGGTGTCGTCAACGGCGGCCGGAACTTTGACCGGCGTCACGGTGACCAACCGCTCGTCCGGGTCCGCCACAAACATCTCGAGCCCCATCGCTTCCAGTCCGGCAATCAGCGCCTGCTGGTTCTGCTTGTGGCGTTCCCACCGCGCCTCGAGGCCTTCTTCAAATACAATTCGCAGCGCTTCGCGGAGCGCGTAAATCAGCGAGATCGGCGGTGTGTGGTGGTAGGCCCTCTCGTGCCCCCACATGTTCATCGTGGTGGTCAGGTCAAAATACCAGCTCTGCACTTTCGTCTTGCGCGCCCTAAGCACTTCCTCCGCGCGGGCGCTCACGGTGATGGGTGCCATGCCCGGCGGTGCGCTGATTGCTTTCTGCGTTCCGCTGAAACAGATATCAATGCGTTGCCGGTCCGCATCAAGCGGGATACCCGCGAGCGTGGCAACAGCATCCACGACAAGCAGCGCGCCCAACTCATCGGCAACTTTCCGATAATCCTCGATCCGCTGAAAAACCCCGGTCGATGTTTCCCCCTGAGCCAATCCGACAATCTTGACCTTGCGACGCTTGGCGGCGCGCCGGACGTCTTCGGGATCAACCGCGCGGCCATAAGGGCATTCGACTCGAATCACGTTTGCGCCGGTCCGCTCTGCGATTTCCGCCATGCGCTGCGAAAACCAGCCGTTCACGCAAATAACCGCATCGTCCCCCGGTTCGAGCGGATTGACGACCGAGGCCTCAATTCCGCCCGATCCCGAAGCCGAAATCGGAAACGTAGTGCGGTTGCGCGTCTGGAAAACGTCTCGCAACAACTCCTGCACGTCAGGGATCAGCACCTCGTTGAACCAGGGATCCATGTGTCCGACCAGCGGTGTGGACATCGCGCGATAAACGCGTGGATCAACCACGGTTGGTCCGGGCGTAAGCATCAGACGAATCGGCGGAACAAGTTCTCCAAGCGGTTGCTTCATGGCGATTTATCCTCGATGCGGAGCACAGAGCGCGCCTCTCCCTGCGCAGGCTGGCGCTCGTGGCGTAAGCATACAGTTTCGCTAAATCGGCTACCGCGGGTCAACCGCCAAAATGGCGTGAAGGACTCTGCCAGAAGCGTGGAAGGGCTTGTGCGCTTAGCCAAGAGGTGCGGGTGGGCCGCCCGGACGGCGATTTCGCGCCATTCGGAGCGGCCCACTCTTACGACTTACGTGCTCTTCGCGAAGGGAGTATCGAGCCTCCGATTCTTAGTTGCCGCCTCGGCGGCCACCGCCGCCTCCGCCACCGCCCACACCCTCGCCGAGGTTGTGGCCCGTGCTGGGAGTGGCCTGCTTCTCGTTTTGGAGCTCATCGATATCCGCTCCGGTTTCCTGCGAGCCGAGCAGCCAGTGTGCGAAAAAGTCCATACGCCGCATTACCACATAATCTTGGATTGGGGTGTAGGGATGGCGCATGCCCGGAAAGATCAGCATTTCGAAGCGCTTGTTGGCCTTGATGAGCGCATCGGCAAGGTGCATGGTGTTCGCCATGTGGACGTTGTTGTCCATGTCGCCGGACGTGAGCATCAGGTGGCCCTTCAAGTTCTTCGCGATCTCCGAGTTCTTGTCTATGTTGTAAAGGAACTTCGTCGTGCCGTCTTTTTCGTCCTCTTCTTTCACTCCGTGGTATTTCTCGCTCCACGTCGTGTTGTAAACGTTGTTGTCGTGATTGCCAGACTCGGACCAACCCACCTTGAAGAAGTCCGGGTACTGGAGCAAGGCCGCGGCGGTCATAAAGCCTCCGCCCGAATGGCCCCAGATGCCCACGCGGTTGATGTCAATGTACGGGTGCATGCCGGCCAGTTCCTCGGTAGCGGCTTTCTTATCGGCGAGGCCATAGTCACGCATATTTCCGTAACCGTAGCTGTCGTACCACTTGTCGCGTTGCGGACTACCGCCTCGCGCGCCGACATCGATCACAATGAAACCCAGTTGCGCCAGGGCAACGTTTGCTTCGTCGGCGCCGGCCTTCACCGCAAATGTCTTCGGGACGCTTTCGGTCTGCGGCCCCGGATAAACGTACAGGATGACCGGATACTTCCGCGACGGATCGAAATCAAACGGCTTGAACATCACGCCGTGGAGATCGGTGATTCCGTCGGCCGCCTTCACATGGAACATTTCCGGCAACTTGTAACCGGCTTCGAGCAACCGCTTGATGTCCGTGGTTTCGAGTTCCAGCACCTGATTGCCGGCCTGATCGTAAAGAACGGACTTTGGCGCGGTGTCCACGCGTGAAAAGTTGTCGAGCAAATACTTGCCGGAATCGGGAGCCGTTACCGCGTGAGAGAAATTGCCGCCCGCAATCAACTTCATGCCGGTGCCATCTAGATTCACACGATAAACGTGGGTGTAGTAGGGATCCTCGCCCGCTTCGCGTCCGTTGGCGGTGAAATACATCGCGTTCGCTTTGTCGTCCACATACGTGATCTGATCGGCCATATACTCGCCCGACGTGATCGCATTCTTCACCTTGCCGTCACTGTCGTAGAGGTAGTAATGGCCCCAGCCGTCGCGTTCGGACCACCAGATGAGCTCCTGGCCGTTGTTGACGAGGCGCAGCGGGCGCGTGTCCATCCAGACGTTCGAACTATCTTCGAAGAGCACCTTTACCGAGCCATTCGAGGTGTCCGCGACGCAGACGTCCCAATGCTTGAAATCGCGGCTCATGCTGGTGAAGTAGAGTTTGTCGGACGTGTCCGCCAGCCAGCGCGAAGTTCCGCCGCCGAACATGCCGCCGCCCCCGCCCTGTCCTCCACCACCGCCCTGCTCGCGATCTTTTGCTGTCAGCGGAGCATTTTCGATGGCCAGCGTTTCGTCCACGAATTTTTTCGGCTGGACCATCAGGCGTTGCTTCGTGGCCACGTCAAAAATTTGGATCTCCCTTATCGCCACGTTCTCGTCGCCCGGCATGGAGTAGCTGTACGTTTCGAGAACCGGGCGTGGGCTGGCCAGCGTATGAATCACCCAGAGCTCGCCGACTTTTCGTTCGTCCAGGCGAACCAGCGCGAATTTCTTTGAATCCTTTGACCAGTGAATCTGAATGGCCGGCGTGCGCATGCCAGCTTTGTTCTTCGCATCACCCTTGTCGTCTTTCTTGAGCTGATCTGCGTCTTCGGGCAGGAGCACGCGAGCGTAGCTGTATTTCGCGATGCCGTCTGTGGTGAGTTGAGTTTCGACGACACTTGCGTCATCAGGTTTCTTCTCTGCCTTCTTGTAGTTGTCCGCGTCCATCATGTAGAGATTTTCGCCACGCGCGAACACGATGATCTTCTCGTCCGGTGATACAGACGCCCAGGTCGGTTTCTTCGGCGGCGCGTCGAAGGCATCCAGCCGCTTGATATTGCCGCTGGCGAGGTCGTAGTCGAAATAGATTGTGCGGGATCCTGGAGGCGGTTCGGCGCCGGCGCCACGTCCACCGCGCCCGCCGCGCCCACCCATCTGGCGATTCTGATTTTGGTCGCCGTGGTTTTCTTGGTCTGTGTCCTGGTCTTCGTCCGTTGTGGCCTTCTTCACCTCATTCGGGATCGTGTCTTCTTTCGAAACTTCCACCTCGAAGCGGATCGTCGCGTCCTTGTTGACGAGCTTAGGGTTCTTCACCGGTAGGTGTTGCGCGTCATAAGGGATGTCGGTGAGCACCGAGAGCCTGGCCGCAACTTTGGCGTTGTCCCACAGCGGCGTTTTCGTTTTCTTCACCGGATCGACGATCCAATAGTGCGTGCCTTCAGGGGTTTCGTAGCTGTACCAGAAACGGTCGGAGAGTTCGAACCAGTGCGGCGTCACGGAAACGTCAAACACCAGCTTATTCACCCTCTCCGGCATGAACCGAGCTGCCAAATCATAATTCGGCTTCACGGGTGCGGCTGCCGCGCTTGCCATTGCACCTTGCGCGGGCGACGAAGACTCGCTCTGCGCTAGGAGGCTCGCCACGAGCCCGCTCGATGCCAGTAACACAACGCCCAGAACTACCCAAGAAACACGGCTATTTGGCCAGGACTTTGGCACAGTAGCTTTCATTCCGACTCTCCCTTCAACGTAAAGATTTGCCAAACTGGATTTAGAGCTCGCACCATTTGGGGTGGCGCATTGCAGGCCCTTATAGCTCGAGCGGAGTGACCGCCGAAATGGCGGAACGAACCCATAGCAGGCGTGGGCCTTCCGAGAACGGATATCGTATCCAGTACCGCAAGAGACGCCGTCATTCGCTCCTGCGTTACACTCATTTCATTCGAAAAAGCTATCTCTTCCCGGTTCCGCGACGCACCCTAGAAATTCAATTTCAATCCTAGCTGCAGGATTCGCCCAGTGCTGTCAATCGTGGAAGTGATCTCTCCAAAGGTTGCAAGGCTCACGTTGGCAGCCGGATTTGAAAAGTTGACATTGTTGAAAAGCTTGAAAGCCTCCGCCCTGAACTGGAGAGTGGTTTGCTCGCCCAGGATGCGCAGAGGAATGTTCTTGATTAGGGCCAGATCGAATCGCTGCACAAAAGGGCCCCGCAGTATGTCTTTTTGAGCTGTGCCAAACAGAGAACCGGTACCCGAGTCCGTGGTATCGCCCGGAATCGCACCAACCGGGAACGAACCGCTTCCGATCCCTTGTTGAGGCGTAAGACCTGTCAGGATCGTGCCGCTGGCAAGATTGGTTACTGGTGAGAAGCAAGACTTATTGATGTAGTCGCCGAGGTTGGAAACTACCGACCCAGAGAGAGTGTAACCTCCCGTACAAGAATTCACCAATGCGTTTGAGGTACCTGCGGACTCACCAGCAAGTCCCGCGCCGGTATTGCTGGTAATCGAGAAGGGCAGGCCGGACTGGAGCGTGTACACGCCGCTTAATTCCCATCCTCCGACCGTCTTGTTCATCCAGCCGGTTTTCGGGCCCGGGATGTCCCAAACATACGTAAACACAAAACGATGGCGCTGGTCGAAGCTGGAACGGCCGTAGTCGAACTGTGGCACGAGCTGGTTAAACGCTAAGGCGCTCGCCGCGTCAGTCGAGTTTGTATCATCGGAGTGCGAGTAGGTGTAATCGAATTTGAATTGGAAGCCCTTCGCATAAGTGTGACGCAACTCGAGAATGCCCCCGTTGTAATGCGAATAGCCATAGTTGCCCAATAGGCTTAAGCCGCTCGCCGTGAAACCAGGAAGCTTGGCGCGGAGCTGGGCGTTCGCGTTGGAGTTTTCGGCGACGGTGATACCGGTGGGGTAACCATTCGCTTGAATCAGTGGATTGTTGTACGTGATGGCGTCGGAAGCATTCACCAGCAATGCCTGGTTGAGACCCGGTTCGACGGTTAGCTTCACGCCGTGAGAGCCGATGTACCCGGTCTCCAGAATCCATCCTCCCATGAGCTGATATTGGAGATCGAGATTGTATTCCTCGACGTAAGGCGTTATCAGATTGCGGGAGAACCCATCCAGATTTTGCGCCGCCGCAGGCGTGCCGTTCGCGTTAACGAAAACCGGAGCGCCGGCGGAAGTATACTTGCCGTTGAATTGCCCTATTTGCGGCAAGATTGGAAACTGCGATGGTTGCGGCAGCCCGACCGGCCAAGGGTTGGCCAAGATGTCGGTACCCGGCGCGGTGCCGCGATATTCTTCGTCCCACGGCGGAGCTGCAATCAGCTGCAGCACGATCGTACCCGATGTTCGGATGTAATACATACCGATAGCCGCTCCGCAGGGAAAGCTTGCCATTGCCGAGCACGTCCCACGCAAGACCGAGGCGCGGCGCAAAATTGTTCTTGTCTTGGGAGTTCAGCGTAGTGTCGCTGACTCCCGGCGTACCCAAACCAGGCACACTGGAGGGCGAAACGAAACCGGCCTGCATGCAGTTGCCGCCACCCGCGGCGATACATGATGCCGGAATCAAGGTTGGATCGAAATTGCCGATACGATTCTGCGTGTCGTCTGGGAAGCCCAGGTAGTCGTATCGCAGGCCGAGGTTTAAGGTCAGGCTTCGGGTGATCCGGAAGTCGTCCTGCACGAACCAAACAATGTCTTGCGCCCGGTAGTGTCTGGCAAATAGGCCGACGTCAATTTGATCGCTACTGGGCGCGCCCTCAAGAAATGTATCGAAGGTGGCAAAAGAAAAGATTCCGCGCGTATCGAATTCGTCGTCATCGTTCCACCGATAACGCCGCCATTCAAATCCACCGCGCACTGTGTGCTTGCCGTGTGACCACGACAACGTATCGCCGAGGGTGATAGAGGTGTTGGCGCTCTTTTGGTCAGCGTTCGAGCCTACCCCGCCAAACCCCTGCGCACCGCCAGGAGAATACGTTGAAATACCAGGTACCGAGGATGCGTCCCATTTCGTTTGACCGATTTCGCTTACCGTATAGTTTTCGACGACCTTCGGGATCGAGGGGAGATAAGTGAAACCGGCGCGCGCCTCGTTCACGAGGTTGGATGTGAAGGTTTCAGTATCGGTGAGCGCCGCGTGTTCGTTCTTGGAAAGCGTCGTGACTCCCTGGCCGAGAGTTGAGCCGCCGCCTGTCGGCGTAATCTGCGAAATGTTAGCCCAAAAGAGTTGGGCGGCCAGATGATTGTTGTGGAAAAGGTTGCGGTCCACAGTTCCCACGTATTGGTCTTCGTTGTAGTCGGTCGGTACAGATAGAGCGATACGGCCGGCCAATGTGCCGACACTGCAGTCGGTCAAGCCGGCACAGCTCCCGGACGGAAATGCGTAACCAGCTATATTGCCCTGGCAAAAGAAGCAGATTCACGGCAACCGGGTCAATGAAAGTACCTGCAGGCATCCCGCTCGGGAAGAATGCTGTTTGCAATGCCGTGGCGTATTGGGCTTCGGTCTCCCCCGAAGTGCGTGCGGGCAAAACGGGCTGATTCCCTGCGATTGTGCCGGATACGCCGTTGATCTGCCGTGTGCCCTCATAAGAAAAAAACCAAAATGTATCTTTCAGCTTTGGGACTGGCCCTCCCAGCGTGCCGCCAAACTGATTCTGGATCAGCGTCGGAGTCGGTTTGCTTTGGGCATTGAGAAAGAAATCATTCGCGTTGAAATCATTGCTGCGATAAAACTCAAAAATCCCACCGTGAAGCTTGTCTGTGCCCGAGCGTAGCACTACGTTGATATTTCCACCGGAGCCCCGGCCCTGGCTCGCGTCATACATGCTCGTGCTGACGCGGAACTCTCCGACCGCATCAGGACTGGGCACAGGAACGCCCGAGAGACTATTTCCGCTAAAGCTGTTCGCATCCACTCCGTCCAACACGAGATTGTTGGACGTGGAGCGAGAGCCGGCGACGTCTAATGTGGGAGAGCCGCGGCCTACGGTTGCGGCGCTTTGAATTGTCGCTGATACGCCCGCTTGAAGGGTGGTCAGGTCAAGAAAGCTGCGAGTCGGCAGCGGAATACTGATGATCTGCTTGTTCTCGATCACATCGCCGGTTGTCGCTGTGCGTGTGTCCACAGCCTCGGCGACTTCACTAACGGTGATCTGGGTTGATACCGCTCCTAACCGCAGCTTGCCATTGGCGACCGTGATTTTCGTCACATCAACCTTGATGCCGTCAAGCACCAATGAGTCGAATCCTTGCGCTTGGACTTCCACCTTGTAGTTGCCGGGTGGAAGTAACGGGAATACATAGCCGCCGTCGGATTGCGTGGTGCCTTGCGCAACCTGAACGCCGGTGTCCGTATTCGTCAGCAGAACTGTGGCGCCGGCGATGGTTGCATTTTGTGGGTCGGTAACGGCGCCCTGAATCGCGCCCGTGGACGAGCTGATTTGCGCCCGCGCTTCCGGATTCCATAGTAACGTCAACGCGAGAGCGGCGACAAGGTAGAAGCAGAAAAGGGTGCGGCTAGCGCCCTTTTGAAAGCCCATTTTCCCTCCGACTGTCCAGCAACCTTAGACGATTGCGGACATCTCCGAAACACATCGACGGCAACTGATATACAGCGCAAATGTCAGTAAGGCGCGCATTCAACACCCGACCGAGGCAGTGTGTCAAGAAGGTTTTCTTTATTGACGCTATTTGTGAATGGGTAGAAGAAACAACGCCCGAGGACTCGGGAGATAGAATCGCGGCACGGCAAGACCGATTTGACATTTCGCCGGCATGTCGATGACCTGCAAATCTGTCCGTCTTCTGATCTAATGGCCGTCTTCGCTGCTCGCAAGACAACGCGATCGCGCTGCTTCGATGTACAATGGCGCTGAGAGATAAATCTGCCGAAGGAGTTCCTGGATGACCACCGCTCCGCTCACCACGCCAACGACGCTTGACACCGTTCGAGAAAAGGCACGCCTGCTTCGGATCCATTCTATCCGTGCGACGACGGCGGCAGGTTCCGGCCACCCGACGTCCTGTCTATCCTGCGCGGAACTCGTGGCTGCCACCTTTTTTCATGCGATGCGCTTTGATCCTGCCCATGCCAACGCGATTTCTGGTGATCGCTTTGTTCTGTCGAAAGGTCACGCGGCGCCGATTCTCTATGCAGCGCTAGCCGAATCCGGCGTGTTCCCGGTGTCAAGATTACTCACTTTGCGGCAGCTCAACAGCGAGCTCGAAGGCCACCCGACGCCTCTGATCCGCGGTGTGGATGCCGCCACCGGCTCTCTCGGACAAGGCGCTTTCTGTTGGCGCAGGACTGGCTCTCGGAGCGCGGATGGCGGGCTCGCCCGCTCGCGTCTACGTGCTGATGGGCGATGGCGAAATGGCGGAGGGTAGCGTTTGGGAAGCCGCGGCATTTGCTGCTCACGAGGGTATTGAGAATCTGACGGCGCTAGCCGACGTCAATGCGCTGGGCCAAAGCGGCCCCACGATGTACCGGCACGACATGGAAGTCTATCGTGAGAAATTCGAGGCGCAGGGCTGGCACACAGAAATCGTGGACGGGCACGATGCCGCCGCGGTGATCGCAGCACTGGACCGCGCGAGAACCATCCCCAACCGGCCACAGGCGATCATCGCGCGGACGGAAAAGGGACACGGGGTAAGCTTCGTCGTCGATAAGGAAGGCTGGCATGGCAAGCCGTTTTCGCCGGAACAAATGGAGAAGGCGCTCGCGGAGCTGAAACCTGTGCCGCCAGTGATTCCCGACGATGGGCGTTCCTACGCGCGTACGTCGCTGCCGGAACCCCCATCCTTCCCGGAGCCCGCGGCGCCCGACTACCAGCCGGGCCAGACCGTCGCAACCCGAGAGGCCTACGGGGTCGCATTGCAAAAGCTTGCAGTGGTGAACCCGAAGGTGGTGGCGATCGACGGCGACGTAAAGAACTCCACCTTCTCGGAAACGATTGAGAAGACCGATCCTAAGCGTTTGATCGAGGGCTACATCGCCGAACAGAACATGGTTGGCTTGGCGCTGGGCCTCGAGGCGCAAGGCATCGTGCCCTTCGCGGCGACGTTTGCATGCTTCCTCTCGCGCGCCTACGATCAAGTGCGCATGAGCGCGGTAAGCCGCGCTTCGATCAATTTGTGCGGTTCGCATTGCGGCGTGAGCATCGGCGAGGACGGCCCCTCGCAGATGGGGCTCGAAGACCTGGCGATGTTTCGTGCGATCCCTGGCGCAACGGTCTTCTATCCTGCCGATGCGGTTGCGGCCGAACGCCTCACCGAGCAGGCCGCGCGCAAACCGGGGATTTGCTATATCCGCACGTCCCGGCCAAAAACGGCCATTCTTTACTCGAATGCTGAGAAGTTTACGGCGCCCGGCTACAAGGTGCTTCGGCAAAGCGACACCGACAAGGCCACAGTTGTCGCTGCGGGGATAACTCTCTATGAAGCGCTCAAAGCGTACGACCAGCTCAAGGCAAAGGGCGTAGCGATTCGCATTGTGGACCTCTACTGCGTAAAACCCATTGATGGCGCGAAGCTCGGCGCCGAAGTCCGCGCGGGCAAGGGCAACCTCATCACTGTCGAAGACCACTATCCGGAAGGTGGCATCGGCGAGGGCACGCTTTCCGCGCTCGCGGACGCAGGCGTCATGCCTTCGGCCGTACGCCGCTTGGCCGTGCCGCGCGTGCCACACTCGGGCAAGGCCGATGAGCTCATCGAGAAGTTTGGCATCTCGGCCAAGCACATTGTCGCGGCCGTGGAGTCACTAGGCTAGCCCTTTTGCCCCTATTGCTTCTTTCGAATGCCGCTGTTCGCGTGTTTCTCTGCGGCACCCATGTTTCACTTTGGCCCGGACCGGCAGAGCCGCACGACCTCGTAAGTGCATCATTTTGGGCGCTTGATCTGTCGCTACGCTTTGGGTGCAGAGTTGCGGATATCTCTCCGGCGATTGCCGTTCCTATCTGAACATCGCCGGACGAACCTTGAAGCCAATTTCGATTCGCCATCGTTTCTTCCTGCTCCAAACAGCGACCTTTGCGCTGGCGCTCGTCTTCACTTTGGCCGCGCTTTATCTCACGCTGACGATTCAAACTCGCATGCTGCCGGTCCAAGACCCCAGCACCACTCTGCAGCTCAATTGGCTGTTTCGGAGTCTGATGATTCTCCTGGCAGTCTTTGCCGCGTTTGCGGCGATTACCCTCGCGCAATTTCGCCGGGGACACCGCGAAGAGATCTGGAAGCCGCTCGAAGAGCTTCGCCGCATGGTCGCAGAGGTGCGCCGCGGAAACCTGAATGTGCAAACGCGCATACCGGAAAACGTGGAATTCGGCCCGCTCGCGCAAGGATTCGTCGAAATGGCTGCCGAAATCCGGGAAGCGCGCAACACACTCGAAGAGCGGGTCGCCCAGCGGACGCATGCTCTCGCGGAAGCTCAAGAAGAGCTTGTGCAGGCCGCTAAGTTTGCCGCACTGGGACAACTAATTTCCGGCGTAGCTCATGAGATCAACAATCCCCTCACATCCATCTTGGGCTTCAGCGAGCTCGTTCTTTCGCGGCCGGAACTCGATCCCGTTCTGCGACGCAACGTCGAGACCATTCGCAATGAATCCCTCCGGGTCCGCGGCGTGGTTTCCAATCTTTCCAGTTTCGCCCGCCGCACACCCCATCGGCGGGAACGGTGCGATCTGCGCGAGAGCCTCGATCGAATTGTCGAGCTCCGCCGATACCAGCTCAACGCAAACAGAATCGAAGTCATCTATCCGCGGCCTTCGCGTCCCGTGTGGATCGAAGGCGACCGCGACCAACTCCTTCAGGTTCTTTTCAATTTGGTACTCAATGCCGAGCAGGCGATCGGTTCGCGTGGCGGCCGGGGCCACATCTGGCTCGCCTGCGGTGAAAACTGCGGGCAAGCGTGGTTCACCGTTCGAGACGATGGCCCAGGAATTCCGGCCGAGGTTCGGGACAAGATTTTCGAGCCTTTCTTCACGACCAAACCAGTGGGAAAGGGCTCGGGCCTGGGCCTCAGCATTTCACATGGCGTGCTGCAACAGCACGGAGGACAAATAGCACTGAGTGAGAATTCTTCGGCCGGCGCCACATTCCGCGCCATTCTGCCTGCGGCCGCGTCGCGCTTGAGTTCTGGCAGGCTTCAGCCAACGGCGCAAACCCAACGAGAAAGCGATTGTGCCCGTACACACGTGCTTGTGATTGATGATGAGCCCGGCATCACAGACTTGCTGGCCAACTATTGTGAAGGTCGCGACTGGCAAGTGACCCAGATCAATAACTCCACCTCACTCGATGCGGCCCTGTCGGAAAAGACGATAGACCTGGTGCTGTGCGATCTAAAAATGCCCGGACTGACCGGAATCGAAGTGCTGCGGCACTTGCGCCGTGAATTTCCGGCGTTGGCTTCGCGCTTCGTGCTGATGACGGGCGACGCACCCGATCCCTCCGATCCGGTATCTGCGGAGATCGCAGGCATTCCTCTGTTGCTGAAACCATTTTCGCTTTCTCGCCTGGCGGAAACGATCGCGGACTTGCGTGCTGCGCCCGCCGACGCATGGGAGCACACGGTGTAATTGTTCCACGAATGTGCTATCGTTCGGCCTCGCTGACAGCCGGCAACAGCGCTGAGATTCCTCTCAAATTGGAAGAAATGGCTGAAAAATTCGTACTGGTTGGAATCGTTCCAGAGACAATCGTGATCGGGCCACACGACCAGATTGTGTGGGTCTGTGACGCAGGGAACTTAAAGATCGAATTCGATCCGAACCGATGCCCGTTTCTCTCCAACGTGTTTCAGGCGCCGTCTGGCGTTCGCCTGCAGAGTGGAGCCTCGCGGGCCGGCACAAAACCGGGCGCTTATAAATACAGCCTTTTCCTGAATGAAATGCGCGTCGGTACCGGCGAAGTCCTGCTGCGTGAGAATTAAGAAGCTCGGATTCAGGCGCTTTCGCAGCCCAAGCGCGTTACGCCTTGCTTCTCACGACTGGCGGGTCAACTGCTGCACCACTTCCTTGTTATAGACAACCTTGCCCTCACGGGTCATCTGCGCTTCCAGCGCCTCGCGGAAGCTCCTGAATGCCAGATCGCGTTTTTCGTCCAAAAGCTGCTGCTGGATGTCCTTTTGCTGCTTGGCAAAATCATCCGCATTCGGCTGCTGGTGGTCCGTTACGCGATAGACAAGCCAGTTCGTTCCAAGATTCAACGGGTCGGCAATCTTACCGACAGGCTGATTGAACGCCGCGAAAATCTGCTTGGCGCTGCCAACGCCGTTAATCTCACCGTCGCGGGCGAAGGCGTCGCTCGATTTTGTCTCCAATCCAAGCGCTTTAGCGGCCGCGGCCAGGCTCTCGCCGCCCTGCGCACGCTTTGCCAACTCGGCAGCTTCTGTCTTCGCAAGCTCGATGGCTTTGTCGTGGCTCGCATCGGACATCACACGGTCGCGAACTTCGGCGAGTGTTCCCTGATGCGAGGGCAGAATCTGGCTGACGGATAGAACGATGTAGCCGTGATCCGTTCGGATAGGCTCGCTGATTTCGCCGGGCCGGAGCCGGAAGATGGAGTCGTGTATTTCCGGAGCAGCACCGAGCTCAGGAGCATTGTCGGTTGGCGAAATGGGCTTGGTTTGCGCTGGCGTGATGCCGAACTGGCTGCCCAGCTGGTCAATCGTCAGCTTTCCCGTTTCGCGAATCTTCTCGCCGATCTTCTGCGCTTCGTCATCAAGCTGCTGCTGCGCCGTCTGCTGCACCAAGGTGGACATGATCGTGGGCAGCATCTCTTCATAGCTCTTGGTGTGCGCGGTTTCTTTGTCCAGCACCTTGATGATATGGAACCCAAACTGCGATTGAACGAGGTCGGAAATCGCTCCTTTCGGCAAGCTGAACGCAGCTTTGTCGAACTCGGCTACGGTCTGGCCGTGCGTGAGCCAGCCCAGGTCGCCGCCATTATCCTTGCTGGTATCCTCTGAGTATTTCTTGGCAAGATCTGCAAAGTTCGCGCCGCTCTTGGCCTGCTTGAGCACGTCCTCCGCCTTCTTGCGGATTTCGGCGATTTCGGCATCGGTTTTGCCCGTGGTCTTGAAGAGAATGTGGGCGGCGTGGACGCGATCTTCCACCCGGTATTCGGCAATGTGATCCTGATAATACTTATGGAGTTCGGCGTCGGGGATCGTGGTCTTCTGTTCGATTTGTGCAATATCGAGTTGCAGGTAACGCACCACGCGCTCTTCGGGCACCACGTACTTCGCTTTATTCTTGTCGTAGTAGGCAGCGAGGTCGGCGTCTGAGAGCTTCACTTTGGACGCCAGCGTATCCGGATTCAACAGGACATAATCAATCTTGATTTTTTCGTTGCGTCGCTGGAATTCTTCCTTTACCTCGTCCGGCGTCACCGTTACACCGGCAGTCACCAGCCGCTGTACCTTGTCCTGAATCAGGCTTTGCCGGACCAATTCCTCGAACTGGTCTACGCTCATCTGAAACCGGGCCTGCACCTCGGCTTGGTAACGATCCATCCCGACAAAGGCGTCGCCCTCAACCGCGGTGGGCAGAAGCTGCTTGATGCGGTCCACCCGCTCCTGCTCGGAAACGGCGATACCAAGTCTTTTGGCTTCGGCCTCGAGCATGCGCTCAAACACAAGGCCGTCAATCACATTTTGCGCGTAGATCGGTAGCATCCCCGCAGGCAGTTGCCCTGTGCTCTGCATTCGCGCGAGTTGCTGGCGCACCTCAGTGACGCTTACCGGCTGTCCGGCAACCTGCGCCACGACGTCCGGGCTCCCGACGTCGGTCTGCCCCTGGCTGGGCACCAGGTAGAGCAACATGGACAGGCCAATCACCCCGATGATCACACCCAGCAGAATTCGCACGCCAAGCTGCTTGCCTTTCACAACATTCGCCATTCAGCGCGTCCTTTGGTGCTGTTTTGAAACCTTTATTATAGGTGACTCGGACGCCTTGCTCAACCCAATCCATCGCCACATGTATCCTGCACTGCACCGAATGCCTATGACGCATTGGACACGAAAACCGGGTGTTGCTCGTGCCGAAATTGCCGCGCTGGCGCTGTCTTGCGGGGCCCTAGTCGCCATGCTAGATTGCAAAAGCTACAAAAATCAATGCATTCCGATGCGTGAAGCGCAACAATCCGGTGCGCCGCGGCCTAAGCTCTCGCGGGTAGAGGTTTACTGGCACTCTGTCTCCTACCGCACGCTGGCTCTTTATATCTTGCTCTTTATTTCGGTCGTCCTCGCGGTGATGTACTCGGTTTCGCCGGGGCTTTTCACCGGAGCATTGGATCGCCTGGACCACATGGTGGGCAACCCAGCGGAAACTTCCGCTCCATTAAAGCCGGGGCAGATTCGCTTCGTTAATTTGGATGGTGATGTGCAAGTAAAGAAGGCAAATTCGGTGCGGTGGCAGCAAGCGGACTATCGCACTACGCTGGATACCGGCGACCTTATTCAAACGGGATCGGAAGGCGCAGCGCGGCTTTCGTACCCCGATGGCACGACGTATACGGTGAAGGGTGAGACGCTCGTTACCGTGGTGGAAAATTCCGTTGCTCGCGACCGCTCGACGGAAGTCGGCATGCAGGTCAGCACCGGCGCGGTGGACCTGACCACACCGGCCTGGGATTCTCCCGGTTCGAAAGCGGAAATCTCGTTCGCGGACGCCCGCGCATCCATTCTCCGCAACAGCCGCGCGGACGTGCGAAGCGATGCCGCGCATAATGAGGGCGACATCACTGTCGTGGCCGGCGCGGCCGAGTTAAAGCAGGGCAATCAAACCGTTGAACTCGGAAAATGGGAACGTGCGGCCGTAAGTAGAGACGCGCCCATTGCGAAATCCAACGTGCTTGCGCCGCCCGATCTTCTCGCACCGCTCAATTTCTCTCCGCTGATCGAGCCGGACCCGAAGGCAGCCAGCGTCCACTTTGAATGGTCGCAAGTGCCGGACGCCACGAGCTACACAGTGCACGTGAGCGCCGCTTCCACTTTTAACAAGTTGGCGGCCGAGCGACATGTGACTGCAAACAGCGTGGATATTACGGGGCTCGAAGCAGGCGAATATTTCTGGAATATCACCGCGGTGGATGCCAACAAGAAGGAAAGTGAGCCGAGTGACACTTACAAGTTCACGCTGGTGGCCCAGGGCAAGACCCAGGAAATGCTGCTCGAAGTGGATCAGACCGTCCTCCACGGCAGCGTTGTGGAAGTGATCGGACACACTGAGCCCGGAGCCGCCTTGATTATCAACGGCCAAGCCGTGGCAGACATCGCCGCGGACGGCAAGTTTCGATTTTTTACCGACCCGCTCGCTCGCGGCAGCCAGACCATTTCCATTACGGGCCAAAACCGCCGCGGCGGCACGGCCACGCAGCGCGTGCAAATCGTAATTCCCTGAACGCTGAAGTTATCGGTTAGATGCCGGCGCGTCTCGCTCGCCCGCACTGAGGGTGGACATGGCTAAGAATGGTTACAATCTCCGGTCGGTCTTCAGTCTTTTCTCCTCCGACCTGGCCATCGATCTGGGTACGGCCAATACGCTGGTCTACGCCAAAGGCAAAGGCATCGTCGTCAACGAGCCTTCGATCGTGGCCATCAATAAGAACAGCGGGGAAGTCGTCGCGGTGGGCCGCGAAGCCAAAGACATGCTGGGCCGCACGCCCGGCAACGTCGTGGCCATCAAGCCCATGAAGGATGGTGTAATTGCCGACTTCAAGGTGACCGAGAAGATGCTCACCTACTTCATTCAGAAGGCGCACAACCGCCGCGTACTGGTGCACCCGCGCATCGTGATCGGGGTGCCGAGCGAGATCACTCCAGTAGAAAAACGTGCGGTGCAAGACTCCGCCTATCGCGCGCATGCGAGCGAAGTGTATCTCGTCGAGCAGGCCATGGCCGCGGCCATTGGCGCGGGCCTGCCCATCGAAGAACCCAGTGGCAACATGGTGGTAGACATCGGCGGCGGCACCACGGATATCGCCGTCATCTCGATGAGCGGCATCGTCTACTCGCGCTCGGTGCGCGTCGCCGGCAACGTAATGGACGAAGCCGTGATGCACTATCTGAAGCGCAAGTACAATCTGCTTGTCGGCGAGCGCACCGCCGAACAGATCAAGATGGAAATCGGCTCGGCCTATCCGTTGGAAAAGCCGCTCACCATGGAAGTGAAGGGCCGCAATTTGATTGAAGGCGTTCCGCGCACCGTCACGATTGACGACAGCGAGATCCGCGAAGCGCTCTCGGAGTGTATCTCCACGATTCTCAACGCCATTCGCGTCGCTCTCGAGCGTACGCCGCCCGAGCTTTCCGCCGACATCAGCGACCGCGGTATCGTGCTGACGGGCGGGGGCGCGCTGGTAAAGAATCTCGATAAGCGCATCCGCGAGGAAACGGGGCTGCCGGTTTCCGTTGCCGACGATCCGCTGGCTTCCGTCGTGCTCGGTACCGGCAAGATGCTGTCCGACTTCCACCTGCTGCGGCTTGTATCGATTGATTGATCTCGCGCGCCAAATGGAACGCTGCAGAACGGTGACAGGAAACAGCCGGAAAACACAATGCTCGCCGTCCCAGGCCGCCATCGTTCGCTCACGCTGCTGATCGTCACGCTGGTCGCGCAGCTCCTGTTGCTCGCCGTGCAAATCAAGCGCGAGACGCACGTGCGCCTGATCCGGGTCTGGACGGTGGACTCAATCACGCCTTTCGAGCGTGTGGGCACTTGGATGGTCAGGAAAGTACATGGCGTGTTCACGGGCTACATTGATCTGATCCACGTGCGCCGGGACAATCTCGCGCTGCATGACGAGCTGAATCAACTTCGGATTCGAAACACGGCGCTGGAAGGTGAAGCCGCCGAAGCCCAGCGACTTGACGTCTTGCTCGGCTTCCAAACCGATCATCCCGAAGCGCCCATGCTGGCCGCCCGCGTCATCGCCACCAGCGCGGACAGCGCGAGCCACGTGGTCTTCCTCAATCGGGGCGCGCGCGACGGTATCAGGAGCAATATGGCCGTCATCACGCCCGACGGAATCGTGGGGAAGGTGTTCGAGGTGTATGCGAGTACTGCCGAGGTACTGTTGGCTACCGACAAAGACAGCGGTGTCGGCGCGCTTCTCGCGGGAACGCGCACGCAAGGCGTTGTAGGCGGCACCGGCGATCCCTCGCTGACGATGAAATACGTGAGCAACGACGAGAACGTCATCCCGGGACAGCAAATTCTCACTTCCGGCGAGGATCAGATTTTCCCGAAGGATCTTCCGGTGGGCACGGTAACCCAGGTAAAGTCCGGCAACCCATTTAAGCAGATTCAGTTGCGTCCGGCCGCGCACCTCGACCGTCTCGATGAAGTTCTTGTCCTTCTCACCCGGCAGGCGCTTGCCCCAAAAGCACCTCCAGCGCAAATAAGGCCAGCTTCTAATTCAACGGTGACGCCGGCCGCGGCGCCTCCGGCAAAAACAGCCACACCGCTGGCAAATCCAAACGGTGCGCGACAATCACACCCATGAGCACGTTCATGCCTGCGCCGCTGACCAACGAACAGAATATCGAAGTGTTTCAATTCCGCGCCGGAAGCATTGTCGGCGTAACGGCGCTGGCGCTGCTTCTCCAGGCGTTTCTTCCCGTCTATTTTCCTCGCATGCGGATGCTCGATCTGCCGCTGCTCATCACGATCTACTTTGGCTTCAGCCGGAGGAATCCTTCTACGGGTCTCTTGATGGGCGCGACGATCGGCCTGATTCAGGACAGCCTTGGCCGCTCGCCGCTGGGCCTTTTCGGCATCGCGAAAACGTTGGTCGGCTTTCTGGCATCGTCACTCGGCTCGCGGATTGATGTGGAAAACCCGATCAGTCGGCTCGGCCTGGCCGTCGGCTTCTATCTTTTTCACCAGGCTGTCTATATCCTCACGCGCCGCTGGCTCTTGGGCCAACCCGAACCCATTCTGAGCACACAGCTTTGGATCGCCGCCGCCGTCAATGGAGTTCTCGCCGTCCTGATTTTCCCGCTGCTCGACCACCTTCGCAAACCAAGCTGACGGAAATACGCCTGTATTGCGTTCACTGCGCCGGTTCTGACTTTTGTAGGCGCTGCAGATAGGTGTAGACACCGCTCTCATTGGAGCCGCCCACAGGCGGTCGGGCTTGTGAGCGGAACCGATTCGCTACGGATCGAGCCGCAGCGCCATCAGCTCTTCGTCAATGTACCTTCGCCCCACTCGGAGCGCGCGGCGCTCGCGGCCATAGCCTTTGAACCCAAGCGAAGCGTACAGCCGCATCGCCGCTTTCTGCGTCACGGCAACCGATAAACCCACCTCTTCCACGCCCGTTGCGCGCCGCGCTCGCGCGAGCAACTCCAACAGCAGCCTCCGTCCGATTCCGCGCGCCCCGTGCTCTTTCCTAACGTACACGCCCCAGACCCGGCCCTTGTGGCGGGTCTTTCGCTGCTTGGCCCTGTAGAAACCCGCCATCCCAACCAGACGGCCCGCGACAAACGCACCGAGAATGAATTGATCCGCGTCCGAGGAGGCGCGCAATCGCTTCGCCGCTGTCTCAAGCGTGGTCGCCGAATGTTCCGCGGCTGACTCGATAAAGCCGAACGGCTCTCGCTCGAGCGATTCGAGCCGCAATTTCCAAAACGCCTCGGCGTCCTGGTCTGTCAGGGCCCGGATGACGAAACCGATCCCGGATTGGTCCGCGTCTTCTGGCGGCGCGCTAGGCGCCCCATTTTTCTTGCAGTCTTTGCGGGTGGCACGATTCTTTTGAAGGTTCATCTCGATCGATTCGCATTCCCGCAGCTTACCGAGCTAGTTGCTCCCCGCTTCCGGCCTCGGACTCTCTAATTCATCTCGCCATCCTGATCCTCAGCGGCCTTCTCTTTGCCCTCGGTACTCTTTCCCGGCGGATCGGTCACCGACGGATTGTTCAGATACTTTCCGAAAAAAGTGAGATAGCGCCGCAAACGGTCCTGGATATGGCGCGGCTCGGTGAAGCCGTGGTTCTCGCGCGGGTAGAGAACAAATTCGACGGGCACGCCGCGCTCGAGTAGCGCCCGGTAGAATTCCTGCGCCTGCGCCATCGGCACGCGCGTGTCCACTTGGCCTTGCAGGATCAGCGTGGGCGTTTTCACTTGCTCCACATATTTCATCGGCGAGTGGTCCCACCACATCTCGTAATTGTCCCATGGCGACTTGTCGTCGAAGAACCACCGCAGGTAGCGCTGAATGTCGTTCTGCGAATACATCGCCGCAAGATCGGTTAACCCAGCGCCGGGCGAGACCGCTTTGAACATGTTTGTCTGCGTCAGAATCCAGAAGGTCATATAGCCGCCATACGACCAGCCGAACGCGCCCAACCGGTCTGGATCGGCCCAACCACGCTCGACGATAGATTGCACGCCCGAGATGCAATCTTCGTAGTCACCCTTGCCCCAGTTGTTGCGGTTGGCGGCGGCGAAGGCTTCGCCGCGCCCCGTCGAGCCGCGGAAGTTAGGCTGCAGCACCAAGTAACCGTTTGCAGCCATGAGCTGCGCCTGCGAGCTGAAGTTAGCCAGTGACGCACCCGTCGGCCCGCCGTGCGGGTTCAGCAGAAAGGGATACTTTCTCGACGCGTCGAAATCCACCGGCTTCGTCAGCACGCCCTCGATTTGAGTGCCGTCTTTGCTGTGCCATTTCACGACTTCGGCATCCGCGATCGCATAATCATCAAGAAAGCGATTGAGGTTCGTGATGCGTGTTACGGTCTTTGCCCCGGCTGCACCGATCGGGATGCGCGAAATTTCCCCTGGCCGTTGTGAATCGCTATAAATACCGACCGCCGTCGCGCCATCGTGCGTAATATCGGCAAGCTGGAACGTGCCGGGCAGATCGGTGATCGGCGCGACAGTCCCGGCGGAAACGCCCGCGGCGAAAATCTGGACCGTTTCACGAGACTCGCTACTGAAATAGATCGTCTTACCGTCCTGCGACCAAAAGGGTGTGTTGGCGTCCAGTTCGAACGAGGCGCTCAGTTTGCGCGGCGAACCGCCATCCGCGGCTATAACGTAAAGATCGGTCTTTCGCACCCCGCCCGCGCGCGCGTTGCCCAGATACGCGATCCATTTGCTATCGGCCGACCAGCGAGCGGTGTGATTCGGCGCATCTCCCGAAACCAGCCTGCGTTTCTGCTTGGACGCGACATCGAGCACCCAGATTGCGGTCAGGTCGCCATCATCGGCACGCGGCGTGGGATTTGACGTGAAGCTGATGTGCGAGCCGTCCGGCGACCATTGCGCGTCGCTCACCGTGAAGTCACCTTCGGTCAGACGCGTTTCCTTCTTGCTCGCGATGTCATAAAGCCACACATGAGACATTTTCAGGTCGTGATCTACGACGATCGCGTCGTCCTTTTCTTTCTTTCGTTGGTCTTCTTCCTTGCTCGGCTGATCGGTCGCGGTGAGCAGCAGCTTTTGCCCGTCGGGCGAGAACACCACGGAGCTGAGGCCGCCCTTGTGCGAGGTGACGCGCTCCGGATCGCCGCCGTCCAGCCACTGGAACCATACTTGCCGCTCTCCTTCTTTGTCGGGGGTGCCGCGCAGGAATGCGATGCGCTTGCCGTCCGGCGACCATGTGGGACTAGCTACGTTCTGCTCCGGATGTGTGTACTGCCGCGCAGCCGTGTCGGGGCCTGCGAGCGGTACGATCCATAGCTCCGTCCTCGATTTCCATTCTTCGCTCGGCTCATCGGGGTTGGTTTCCACCGTGCTCGCCGTGAACGCGACGTGCGCCCCGTCCGGCGAAAGCTTTGCGCCGGAGATATTCTTGATGCGCAATATGTCGTCTGTGCCCAAGAGCTTCTTGCCGCTTTTACTTACCGGATGGGGCTTCTCGGCCGCCGGCTTGTCGCCCTTGTCCTGATCGCCCTGCGCGCGAGCGCCTATCGTTACAAACGCGCTGATCGCGGCGAATGCCGCGCACAAACGCAGCATGTTTCCGACACGTGAACGCATGGAGGTCATCTCCTCACTTTTGGCAATGATTAGCCGGGCCGCGCCCGGAACGCGCGAGCATATCAGCTTTTTGCGAAGCCCCCCATGTAAACTTGGGGAGAACGGAAGCCTGGAAAATTTTCAGTAGAGTACGGCGGCGGCCGCGTATTTGTTCAGTGGAATATGCACAGAACCGATGGACTCGGAATTGTCATCGCGCAGAATGACGCAAAGCGTGGTTGCGTGAGGCACGAACTTGAGCGTGACGGGTACGTTCATCGGCCCGCGAACCATCTTTTCATACTCAGGCTGAGCAAAACTGCCCGTGAACGTTTTATTTGTGGCGTCGAGAAGTTTGCTTTTTGCGTCCAACTGTATAAATAGAATTTCAAAATCGCTCCGCCATTTGCCGTCGCTCTGTAAGTACAACAGGCGTTGTGAATTGAAGCGAAGTGTTGCGAGCAATGAGGGATTACCTTTCTTGCCGGCGACACCTAAGTGAACGCTCAAGGGGAATTGCGTCGCATCGAGTTCGCTGGCCGCGATCTGTTGCATGTATTCCGTCCGGTACTTTGTAGGAATCGGCGTGGCGTCTGCCAGAGCAAAATAGCCCTGGCGCGCAAGGACGTTCGCACCCGGACGATCCACTTTGATTTGGATTTTGCGAAAACTCCCGTTCCACTGACTATGGTCCGGATAATAGCCGATGCTGTAGGTGAGGCGTGAATCGTTGATCGCGCGGCGGATGCCCATGTCCAAATCGTTTCGATTGTAAAACGCGCGCCCACCCGTGCGATTGGCGAGTTCCTCCATGCCGAAATTCTCGGTGGTCCCCATCTTGGGGATGCTTCCCGAACCAGCAGCCACCCCGGATGAGGAGAAGCCGAGATCTGTCGCCTGAAGACCTTCGGCATCCACAGGGTAGATCGCTATTCCTGCTTCATTCATCAAACGCACCATCAGTTCAATATCCAGTGCTTCGCCCGGATAAAGCTTTGCTGAAGCACTTTGATCGAACAGCCACTTGTCGCTCATTAAGTCGCCCGAGGTCCGGGGGTTGTCAGTTATCCAGATCAGGCTCTTGCGGCCGGGGATCGTTGAGAGGTGCCGCGCCACCGTTTGCATGGACACCAGTGTCATCTGTGTAGCCAGGCGGTTAAACTCCCAGCGAGATCCCGATCGGGAAGGGCGGTCCCTCGCGGCAATAAATGTGTTGTCACGTCCCTCCAGAAAGCGCTCCAGTTCAGTGCTCTTGGCATCAAGGATTGAACCTGCCGGAGCCTCGTCGGGTATATGGCGCGCGTCATACCGGTGGATCGCATCGGAAAGGTCTCCGGTGTTCTGATTCACGTCATGCAGAATGATGAGCCTTTCTTTCCCCATAACGAAGAGCCCTACGCGATCTTCCGGCTGCACGTGACGCAAAAATTCACGGACTTTATTCAGCGCGTAGCCCTGCCCTACCCAAAAAGTGTTGAGGGTGTCGAAGAGAATGACTGAGACGCTCGGCGGGGTAGCGCCCTGCTCGGCAAGCACATTTGTATAAGTGTCAGGCGGCATCGGAGCTGGAACCGGCGGCGGTTGGTTCGTCATCACCGAAAAGAATTGGATCTTCTGCTCGTGGCCACCGTCAACGATTGTGAAGTCGTCCTTGGTCAGGTCCGTGATCGCGTTGCCTTGCTTGTCGCTGACGACGGCGTTGATCGTGACCAGACGGGTAGTAACGCGCAAAGTCGCGGGTTCTTGCGGGGCGTCGTTCTTGCTCGTCTGCCGATCGGGGGCTGCGAGCGACACAAGACCGGTACCAAACAGCACCGCAATCAGCAGGTTGCGACCGATCGCGCAAGCCCTATTCATAGAGCCGCCAGCATATACTCTAGGTAATACAGGTCGCAACAGTAGGCGCCGCAGAGCGTTAGACGAACGCTACACACCCGACGCGGAGTTTCGCGTGCTGAAATAGACCGCGGCGGCGATGATCATCCCACCACCGAGAATCGCGAGACCGCCGAGCGTTTCATGAAGAATCCAGATGCCGAGCAGCGGCCCCACGAGCGGCTCCAGATTCAGGAAGACGCCGGCGCGCGATGCCGGTACGCGCGCCAACCCCCAGTTCCAGCAGATGTAGGCTATCGCCGTCGCCAGGGTTCCTTGCGCGGCAACCGCCAGCCAGACGCGTCGAGAAAAATGGAGCCGCACCGGCTGTGTCGCGAAAAAACACGCCACCAAGATCACTGTACCCAGGATCAGCATGGAAGCAGTCAGGTGGAGCGGATCGTATTCGCTCATCAGACGCTTGGTGATCAGAATCATCACCAGGGCAGCAAGCATGGAGACAAGCACGAGCACGTCTCCCTTCGCACTTGCTTGTGGCCCCCGTGCCGAACCCTTGGAAATTGCGATCAGCACTACGCCAAATGCCGAAAGAACCAGCGCCGCCCACTCGAGCCAACTCAAGTGTTCTTGCAGGAACAAAACCGAACTCAGCGCCACGAGCATTGGCAGGGTGCCGACCATCAGCGCCGCGTGCGATACCGTGGTGAGTTCGAGTCCCTTGAACTGCACCAGGAATTGCACCGGAACGCCGACCACGCTCGCCAGGAGCAAGAGCCAAAAATCCTTTCTCGCGAACTTTTCCTACAGCCCCTAAACAGGAATGGCACGAGTACTACCGACGCGAATAAGAAACGAAACAGGACGTTTTCAAAAACGGTCATTTCCGCGAACGCGATCTTGGCAAAGAGAAACCCTGTGCCCCAAAGAGTGCCGGCAGCAGCCAGGCACAAGTTGGCCAGCAACATGTGGGAATCTGGACGGTTCCGGTCGGATGGTGGTGCGCTCTTATTCGTCACGAAGCGTTCTTTGTGAACACTAATCTTCGCATATAGTTAGCCGTTGCATAAAGCAATCGGCTCCGAATGGCCTTGCCGCTGTTGCCAGGTGTCGGGGCTAACTTTGACAGCCGCCGCATCCATCCGGATTCACCTCTACACCCATTGGAGGCCGGGCCACGCGTGGCCCAACGGGTACCCAAGAACCGCTTAACGCATACAGAAACCGGGCCTCAGGTACAGTTGCGCCAATTTGACGCAAGTGCTACTGTGAAATACACTTCCACCCATCGGGAGGAAGGCCCGGTTCGGCCTGTTTTTGCCCTGCTTCAGGCATCCTTGCAGGCCATGCCTTGACTGGTGTGCGCGCGGAACGGACGCCGCAAGTGCGTTTCGAAAAGCGGTCCGGAAGCCAGCGCGCGGAACGAGCGGTAAGCCTTGTCGTCTTTGTTTGGCAGTGACAATCGGTTACCCCAGGGGCGTCTCGCCGCCGTCTCCTATCTCATCGTTGGGATGATCCTGCTCTTGCTGGGGGGGTTCTGGAAGCTGCAGGTCATTGATTCGAATCACTATGAACAGCTCGCTGAAAAAAACCGCATTCGAACGATTCCACTGATCGCGCCACGCGGCAAGATGCTGGACCGCGAAGGGCGCGTGATCGTAGACAATTACCCGTCCTTCAGCGTGCTGCTGCTGCGCGACGACATTGGACAGGCCGAGCAGGCCCTTCCCGAAATCGCTCAGGGATTGGGTGTATCGGTAGACGATCTTCAGCAGCAGATCGAAGCCTCGAAGTTCTTGCCGAAATACGAGCCAATCGTCATCAAGCCGGAAGCCAGCCCGGCGGACATTGCGTTTATCGAATCGCACCGTCCTGATCTGCCCATGATCGAGATGGTGATGATGCACCGCCGGCGATACCCTCCGAACTCGTTCCTTGCGAGCGCGATCGGCTACGTGGGTGAAGTGAACGAGAAGGAAATCGAGAGCAGCGACGGGAAGCTGCGTCCGGGCGACATGGCCGGCAAAACCGGCCTCGAGCGCCAGTACAACGATGTCCTGATCGGCACGGACGGCCAGCGCCGCGTGATCGTGAATAGCGTCGGCAAGGAAATGGGCCGGTTGGAAGAGACAGAGCCGGTCGCCGGAAAAAATATTCAGCTGACCATCGACGAAGACCTGCAAGCCGTGGCCGAAGCAGACTTCGTGGGTAAACAGGGCGCCCTAGTTGCGATGGATGCGCGCACGGGCGAAGTGCTCGCGATGGTAAGCCGGCCCACGTTCGACCCGAATGATTTTGCGGTGCGCGTTCCGCCAAAGGGATGGGCGGCGCTGAACACAGACCCGCAAACGCCTTTACTCAATCGGGCGATCCAGGCGCAGCTGGCGCCGGGATCGGTATTCAAGGTTGTGGAAGGCGTGGCGATGCTGGAGTCAAAAGCGATTCCCGCGAATTATGCGGTGTACTGTCCGGGTTCGGCGACGTTTTACGGGCATCTCTACCACTGCGATCACGCACACGGCGAAGTGGATTTGCACAAGGGAATCGTGGCCTCGTGCGACGTGTATTTTTACAACGTGGCGAAGCTGCTGGGGATTGACCGCATCGGCTATTACGCCACGAGTCTTGGCTTGGGTAAGCGTACAGGAATCGATTTGCCGGGCGAAGAACCCGGACTCATTCCCTCGCAAGCGTGGGACGAACGCGTTTACCACCACAAGTGGTATCCGGGCGACACGATTTCGGTGGGAATTGGCCAAGGCCCCGTGACGGCCACGCCGGTGCAGCTGGCGCGCATGATTGCCGCGGTGGCCAGCGGCGGCAAACTGGTCCCTCCTCACCTGCTGAAAACAGCTACTGGTTTGAAAATCGCGGAATTCCCGATTTCGGACGATACCGTAGTGCAGATCACCAATGCGATGTGGGGGGTGGTCAACGAGCCCAACGGTACAACTTCGCTGCAAGTGCGGCTGCAGGATGTGGATTTCGCGGGCAAGACGGGAACGGCGCAGACAGAGAGCTTCGCGCTGCAGGCGCGGCTCGGCAAGCACATCAAGGAAAACGGCTGGTTCGTCGGCTACGCGCCGCACCGCGATCCGGAGATTGTCGTGGCGGCGCTGGTGCAAGGGGCGGGGTGGGGCAGCTTTGTCGCCCCGATCGTGCGCGATGTAGTGAAGGCTTACTACGACAAGAAGGCGGGCCGCTTCCCGGCGGCGCAGCTTGCTCAAACGGCGAGCGCGCAAACGAGGGATGCGGAAACGCCGGTCGATGCGATGGCTGCTGCGGTGGCGGAGTTGGCGGCAAACCGTCCAGGCGCGCGAGCTTCCGGAGCCGCAGCGCCGGCTCAACCGCAGCGGACGCCGAGCGCGCCGGTGCAGCCCGTAATCCGCGACCAGCAGCATCCGGAGCACTAGGCCTGAATCCGAGAACCACCGCTACATGAGAGAAAAGCACGGAATCCGCGACTACGACTGGGTGCTCCTGGCACTCGTTGGGGCGATCTGCACCCTGGGCCTGATCGAGATATACTCGACCACGCACCTTAGCCACGCCGGCGGCACGGCCATGCAAGTGAAGCAGCTCTGGTGGCTGGCGCTCGGGATGGTTTGCATGCTGATCCTCTCCCGGCTCGACTACCACATGATTATGGAGCAGGCGCCGATTCTCTATCTCGTGGGCCTGATTGCCCTGGTCGCGGTTCTGGTGGTGGGCGAGACGCGGTTGGGCGCCAAGCGGTGGATTCCGGTGATGGGCGACTTTTTCCAGGTGTCCGAATTCGTTAAATTGATTATAATTATTGTGCTGGCAAGGTTTTTTAGTGAAGTGCGCACCGATCGGCTGGCCTTGTCAGATTTGGTCAAGGTTGGCCTTCTGACAGCGGTGCCGGTGGCGCTGATTTTGAAACAGCCGGACCTGGGCACGGCATTGGTGCTGGTTCCGGTAGCAGTGGTGGGTGCATTTCTGGCGGGGATTCAATGGAAGCACGCTCTGGTAATTGTGGCTTTGGGCGTATTGATGTTGCCGATGGGTTGGCACTTCCTGAAGCCTTACCAGAAGGAGCGAGTTCAAACATTCCTCCGGCCGGAAGAAGACCCGAAGGGCTCCGGCTACCAGATCCTGCAATCGAGGATCGCGGTCGGTGCCGGCGGAGTAAAAGGCAAGGGCCTGGGACGCGGAAGCCAGAATCAAGGCGGTTTCGTGCCGGTCCGTTATTCGGACTTCATTCTGGCAGCGCTGGCCGAGGAACTGGGATTCATCGGAGTTTTTGTAGCCCTGGCACTTTATCTTGCATTGCTGCTGCGCTTGGTGCATAACGCACAGCGAGCCATGGACCGCGCTGGCATGTTTTTGGTCATGGGCGTGGCGGCAATCTTAGGTTTTCATGTGTTGGTGAATGCGGCCATGGTGATCGGCTATATGCCGGTGACCGGAATCCCGCTGCCGCTGATGAGCTACGGCGGGTCGGCCACATTGTTTGTTTTCATGGCGTTGGGCCTGGTGATGAACGTACGCATCCGGCGCTTCGTCAACTGAAATGGAATTCGAAAAATTGCAGAATCTCCCGGCCGGCAAGATGAACCTGCCCGAAGCAGGGATTGCCGTATCCAGCCGGAAGGCCGCTCACATTCGATCGTCGCACCGCGAAGCGCGCTATCACGAGATATCAATGCGCCGCAGCTTAATCGTGTCTTTCACCGAGACGCCTGCGGCAGCCGTGCGCGCGGACGCTCCGCGCCGCTTTGCACCGGTGCGCCTCCCGAGGAGTTTTCATGTCAAAAGAACTGGTTATTTCAGCGATGCCGCACGAAACGCGCGTCGCCATTTTGGAAGATGGGCACCTTTGTGAAATCTACATCGAGCGGGAAAAGGAATTTGCGTTAGTCGGAAGCATCTACAAAGGTCGAGTCACGCGCGTGCTGCCCGGCATGCAATCGGCCTTCGTGGACATCGGACGCGATACAGACGCGTTCCTCTACGTCAGCGACTTCCTCGAAAACCTCGAAGAGTACGACGCCGCGCCCGCACCTCCGCCTCCGCCTCCGCCTGAAGACAAGAGCTTGAAGCCTGCGGTGAGTGTTGCCCGCGCGCCGCAACAGCAAACTCCGCCGCCCGTGCAGGAACCTGCGAGCGAAGCTGCCGCGCCCGATCTGTCGTCATTCGGAGAGTTCGTCGCCGGGCCTGCCGCAGGTGGCGCTCCGGCAAGCGATGCTCCGGGTGACGCTATGCAGGCCGGCGAAGAGGAAGCCGAGCAACCGCAACCGCTCGACAACGGCACACCTGGCCTGAACCCGCCCGCCCAGTCGCGACCGCACCAGCAAGGTGGCTTTGGCCGCGATCGCAACCGTAATTTCCGAGGCGGAGGGGGACCTAATCGTGACCGTGGCGCAGGCCGAGGAGGCCGCTTCCGGCGCGGTGGGCGTCCGGACAACCGCCGTCAGGGACGGGACTTGCCGCAGTCGAAATACGCGTCGCCGCACGGACAGCAATACGGCAGCGCTCCCGCGCGCTACAGCGAATCGCAGTCGCCTGCCCCTGCCGGCGAGAACTACGAGCCGATCCTACTGCCGGGCGAATCCCTCGCAAAGTACAAAGAGCGCCGCCCCTCAGCCCCAGTTACGCCGGCGTCTTCGCCACTAGGCTCGGAAACCACGCATGAACACGTCGAAGCGGGGCTGGCGGCGGGAAGTCCGGTTGAAGCTGCAGACATGACCCTGAGGTCCGACTCGCACGCGCTTCCTGAATCGCTCTATGCTCAGCCCGTCTCCAAAGCGCCGATCATGCAGGAGCACCGGGATGAGGATGCCTCCCACGGAGAAGCGGCATCCGCGGTCATCCCTGCCGAAGAAGAACTCGACGAGATCGCGGCGGAAGCGGCAACGCCAACTGCGGAACACGGCGAAAAGCCCGGAGCCTCGGCCGCCCTTCGGCACGACCTCTCCGCGGAGCAGGCGCATACGCTCGCCGAGCATCTGACCGAAGCGAAGCATGAAGAGACGGCGGACGAAGCCGGCGACGAGGAGCCGCGCGCGGTCGGCGGAGCGGAGTTCCCCGAGGAGAATGGCGAACAAGCGGGCGGCGAAGTGATCGAGATCCACGGGGTCATCGAAGAGGCTGTCGGAGAGGACGCGGCCATTGACGAAGACGAGGCGGCCCACCAGGCCGCCGAAGAGGACGCGCTAGACGAAACAGAAGAAGCGCACGAAAGCGCGGAGGACGCTGGGGACGAAGCCGATGCGGCCCACGAAGCAGCCGAGGCTGGACTCGAAGAAGCAGAAACAGCAGTGGCCGCAGCCGGGGACCATGAGGGGCTTTCACCGGCGCCACAGCAACAAGAACCACGCAGCGCGCGAGTCGATGACCGGCGGCAGCCTCGCTTCCAGCGCCCTCTGCGGCGCGGGCGCGGTGGTCGTCCGGTGCGGCACGGACGCCCGCAACACCATGCCCCACAGCGGCGGCCGCAACTGATTTCTGAGATGTTGAAGGCGGGCCAGGAAATCATCGTGCAGATCGCCAAGGAGCCGCTTGGCAAGAAAGGCGCGCGGATCACCAGCCACGTCGCGCTGCCGGGGCGTTTCCTGGTGTATATGCCGACGGTGGACCACATCGGCGTTTCGCGGAAGATCAGCTCGGCGGAAGAGCGTTCACGGCTGCGGCGTCTCGTCGGAGAATACAAAGGCAGTTTCCCTGGCGGGTTCATTGTGCGCACGGCCGCCGGTCATGTGAGTGATGACGACGTTCGCGCGGACATCGAGTTCCTCGGCAAGACCTGGCACGAAATCTGCGCGCGTTCGGAACAGCGTAAGGCCCCTGCCCTGCTGCATCGCGATCTCAACCTCGTCGAGCGCATTCTGCGCGACTACTTGAGTCCTGAATATGGTTCGATCTGGATTGATAACGAGGAAGAATTCGGCAAAGTCGTCGAATTCGTCAGCCGCTTCCAACCGGAGCTCGCGGGGCGCGTGAAGCTCTACACGAAAGAGGCACCGATCTTTGAGGAGTTCGGCATCCAGCAGGAACTCGACAAGGCGCTGCGGCCAAAGGTGTGGCTCAAATCGGGCGGCTATATCGTGATCAACCACACGGAGGCGCTGGTGGCGATCGATGTGAACACCGGCAAGTTCGTGGGGCGTGGATCCACGCGGCTTGAAGATACGATCGTGAAGACCAACCTCGAGGCCGTGAAGGAGATCGTGCGGCAAATCCGGCTGCGGGATCTCGGCGGCATCATCGTGGTAGACCTCATTGACATGGAGGAACGGCGCAATCGCGAGAAAGTAATGCACGCTCTCGACGACGCGCTCCGCGCGGACAAGGCGCCCTCGAAAGTGCTGCCCTTCAACGAATTCGGCCTCGTCAACATCACCCGCAAGCGCACGAAGCAGGCGCTCGAAAAAGTGCTTTGCCAGCCGTGTCCCTATTGCACCGGCTCGGGCATGGTGAAGTCTATTCCGACGATTTGCTACGAAATCCACGTGGAAGCAAAGAAGATGGCCGCCGATTTGGATTCGCAAAGCCTCACGCTGCGGGTGAATCCGGAAATCGCCAAGGCGCTGAAAACGCGCGAGTCAGGTCTGATCGAAGAGCTCGAGACCGTGACGAAGAAGAACACGATCATCCAGGCGGATCCGACCCTGCACTGGGAGCAGTACGACATTTTCTGATTCGCCGCGCGCGAAGAGCAAGAATTCCGACGATAACGCCAGCCCCGGGTCAAAAACTCCGGGGCTTTGTTTTTGCATCCAGACCGCATTCAGCGTTCTGAAAAGCGCTCTTCGCGGAACGGATCGCCGTACATGTGGTAACCGTTTTGCTCCCAGAAACCTGGCTGGTCTTCAGCCAAAAGCTCCACGCCGCGCACCCATTTCACGCTCTTCCACGCATAGAGGTGCGGCACGATCAGCCGCAAAGGATAGCCGTGCTCGGGGGTGAGCGGCTCGCCATCGTGGCGCATCGCAAAGATCGAAGTGGCGCGCAGCAAATCCTCAAGCGGCAAATTTGCCGTAAAGCCGTGCTCGGCATGAACCAGCGCGAAACGCGCATCGGGCTTTGGCGTTGCCAGCGCGAGCAATTCGGCCGCTGGAACTCCCTGCCAGCGATTGTCGAAGCGGCTCCAGTGCGTGACGCAATGAAAATCCGCGAGTTCTTCCTTCAGGGGCAGCCGATTGAATTCATCCCAACTCAGGCGGATTGGCTTTTCGACAAGGCTTGTAATCTGAAAGTCCCAGCGAGCGGCATCAAAGCGCGGCACGCCGCCGGTGTGCAGCACCGGCCACTTGAGCGTGAGCGATTGCCCGGGTGGCAGACGCCCCGCCTCACGCATCTTTTCCTGCAATTCTTTGCGCGTGCCCAAATCACCAAAAAGGCTCATCTGGAATGATCCTCATCTGATTGTACCGCCGCGGGCGCTCTCCTACTGACCGGAACGGCGCGCCGGGATGCGCTCGTGCCTGTGTGCTATTATTCGTAATGGTGTTCACTTCCTCTTCGAATTTGAGCTGCTCATGCCTGCGCGCATCCTGAACGGGAATCAGATCCGCGATCAAATCTACGCGGACCTGCGCGGCGAAATCGCCGCATTGCGCGCCGCGGGCGTACAGCCTGGGCTCGCAACGGTCCTCGCTGGGGAAAACCCTGCCTCGAAAATGTATGTGAGCAGCAAAATTGCGGCCTGCGAGGAGTTGGGCCTGGCGAGCTGGCGTCACGCGCCGCCGTCAACGGTCACCACCGAGGCGTTACTCGCGCTCGTCGGCGAGCTGAATAGCGATCACGCCGTGGACGGCATACTGGTCCAATTGCCCTTGCCACCACAGGTGGATGCGAAGCGCGTGCTTGAGACCGTGGATCCGGCGAAAGATGTGGACGGCTTCCACCCGATGAACCTCGGCCATCTTGTTACGGGCCGGCCAGGGCTGGTGGCATGCACGCCGTCGGGTGTGATGGAAATTCTGCGCCGCAGCGGGATCAGGGTCGAGGGCGCGAACGCGGTGGTGATCGGCCGCAGCGATATCGTCGGCAAGCCAATGGCCCTGCTGCTGATGCACGCGAACGCTACAGTGACGATCTGCCATTCGAAGACGCGCGATCTCGCCGAAGTTGTGCGCGGCGCCGATATCGTGATCGCCGCAATGGGACGCCCTTGGTTCGTCACGCCGGAATGGATACGTCCGGGCGCAACCGTCGTTGACGTCGGAACAAATCGCGTGAGTGACGCGGACCAGGCCGCACGGCTCTTTGCCGACTTTCCGGAGCGGCTCGCGCGATTCCGCGAAAAAGGCAGCGCGCTCGTCGGTGACGTCCACCCAGGCGCAGCGGAAGTCGCGGGCGCGATCACCCCCGTGCCCGGTGGCGTGGGCCCGCTGACCATCGCGATGCTTATGAGCAATACCGTGAAAGCCGCGCGGCTGCGCCGGGGAACCTGCCGCTCCGCGAGTGAAACTCGCGCCGCTGTATCGGCCGTAAAACCCTGATGCTTCGCGCAGGCCTGACCGGCGGGATCGGCTGCGGCAAAAGTACCGTAGCGGCGATGATGCGCGGGCTCGACTGCCAGGTCCTCGACGCGGACCGGCTGGCGCGCGATCTGGTGGAACCGAACCAGCAAGCGTTTGGCGAAATTGTTGCCGCTTTTGGGCCGGAAATTCTCGCTGCGGATGGCCACATTGACCGACCGCGCCTCGCTCACATCGTTTTTAGCGATCCGTCCAAGCTGGCGAGTCTCAATCAAGTTGTGCATCCGCGCGTGGTTGCCCGTCAGGAACAATGGCTGGGCGAGATCGCGCAAGTTGATCCGCACGCAGTGGCCGTGATCGAGGCGGCGCTGCTCGTGGAAGCGGGAGCGCACGCCAAGCTCGACCGGCTGGTCGTCGTCTGGTGCGGGGCCGAGCAACAAATGGCGCGGCTAACGGACCCGCTTGGCCGCGCAATGTCTCGCGAAGACGCGCAACGCCGCATCGCGGCGCAGATACCGCTCAATCAGAAGAGACGCCTGGCTACGGACGAGATTGATAATTCAGGCCCGCTTGAAGCGACCCGGCAGCAAGTTGTAGACCTGGTCGCGCGATTTCATAAGATGGCGGCGGGCGCCCGCGCCTGAACACCGGAATTCACCGCAAGCGCCGCGCGGCTCGCAAACACAAAGAATTGTCTTTTTTGCGGCTGGGCGCGACCTGGAGGAAATGGTCATGAGCAATCGTACGAATGCCAGCAACGCGGTTCGCTGGATGGTAGCCGGCGCTATCATCGCACTGGGAGCCTACTGGGCTGGGGCGCGGTGGGGCCCTCGCCAACCGATCCAGGTCGAAGCGGTGCCAGCATCTCCGGCAGCCGCAACCGGACAAGCGCGGGCGGTCAGCATCTCGGGACTCACCGAAGAAGAAGCGCGCACGGTGAAGACTTATCACCAAGTGGCGCCCGCGGTCGCCAACATCATGACGCGCGCCGTGGAATACGATTTCTTTATGAACGCGGTCCCGGTGGAAGGCGCTGGCTCGGGCTTCGTCATTGATCCGCGCGGCTATGTGTTGACGAATTATCACGTGGTGCAGGGCGCGGACACCATCGAGGTTGTGCTCGGCGACCGCACGCGCTATCCGGCGAAATATCTCGGAGCCGACCAGCACAATGACGTCGCATTGCTCAAGATCGAGCCGAAGACTGCGCTCACCTCTTTGCAGCTTGCCGATTCGGATGGTTTGCAGGTCGGCCAGGAGGTGCTGGCCATTGGCAATCCCTTTGGTTTTTCGAGCACGCTGACCACTGGCGTAATCAGCGCACTGGGCCGCACGGTGCAAACCGGCGACAACACGTATATTGATGAGGCCATTCAGACCGACGCAGCGATCAATCGCGGGAATTCCGGCGGGCCGCTGCTCAATTCGCGCGGCGAAGTGATCGGCATCAATACGGCCATCTACACGCCGTCAGGAACAACGGCCGGCATCGGTTTCGCAATTCCAGTAAACACTGCAAAGGAAATCGCGCACGACCTGATGACCGAGGGGAGGGTGCGCCGCGCCGACTTAGGTGTAATGAACCTGCTCGATTTGTGGCCCGGCTTGGCTCAAGCGCTCGAGCTTCCGGTAGACCGCGGCGTGTTGATCGAGCGCGTCACGCCTAAAGGGGCCGCGGCAAATGCTGGTCTGCACGGCGGAGATCGCGTGGTGCTGGCGGGGCTGCAGAGGCTGATCGTGGGCGGTGATGTGATCGTCGCGGTGGAAGGCCAGGCGGTTGCGTCGCGAATGGACCTCGACCTGGCGCTGAACCACAAACATCCGGGCGACACGATCAAGGTGACCATCTATCGTGCCGGGCACAGGATGGATGTGCCGGTCACTTTGGGTGAGGGACAGTAAGGCTCAGGCGTTCCAGATTTCGCGCTGGCGCTGCTGTTCCGCCTCTGAAAGCGTGAACCACGCATTTGCGAAATCGCGAACGCGCTCGAGCTCGCGTTGCATTTCATTGTGCTTTTCTTCCAGGACTTCCCGGCTCGCATCCGGCGGAACTTCAATCAAGCGCGTAAACACCATGACCACGCGGGAGTACGGCCGGGGCAGTTGGAAGTGATCCCACGTGCCTTCGAACGTCTTGGCGTGTTCGTAGGAGATGTGAAACAAGCCAATCGGGCGGCCCGTGCGGCGCGCCAGCATGGCGGGGCCGGGCTTGGCAACGAAGCGCGGCCCGCGCGGGCCGTCAATCGTGAACGCCGCGTCCAGCCCTTCTTCCAGCCGCTGGGCTAGCACGGCCAGCCCGCGCAGGCCTCCACGCGTGGAACTGCCTTGTGCCGTACCATATCCCAGGCGTTCGAGTACGCGCCGCATCCACTGGCCGTCAAAATTCGTGCTGTTCATCACCACGATGCCGCGATTTCGAAAACGCCAGAGCACGCCGAAAATCGCGCAGTGCCAAAACGCCCAAATGCAACTGCGCCGCGCCGCCCAGATGCGCTCGGGATGCTGTCCGCCGAGCACCTCGAAACGCAACGTAGGGCTCACGGTGCGGAGCATCCCATAGACGCCGCCGGCGATCATTGGAATCTGCATCCGGCGCCAGCGCGAATACTGCGGCAGGCTCACATCAAAGTGAGTGTTGGCAGAGGACTCGTTTGGAGGTATCTTAGAAGTCCCTTCCATCGGCGTATAGTATAGGCGAAGATTCTTTTGTGCCGTCTGCGATGATCCAAGAATGAATCCAGCCGCTTGTAGTTTAGCGCGCGCCCGGCAGTGGCGAGCGCCGCGCGCTGGAGTATTGTCGCTCGTCGCCATCCTCCTAATCGTTCCACTACGAACTTTGGCACAAGCGGCGCAGCCGATCATCGGGCGCGTCGAGGGACCCGATTTCGTGATTGATAGTCCGGCCGATCCCGTAAACGTGCCGATCTCTGCGGACTCCAACGCCAAGCTTCTCGCGAGCGGCAATCGAGTGATGGTTCGCAGCGGGCAAGCGCGCATCGCGCTCGAGGGTGGAGGGGAAATTGCGATTTGCGGCGCCGCCCGCTTTCAAGTGATCCGCTCAGGCACCGCATTGACGGTCGTGCTGGAATACGGCGTGTTGGACTTGCGCCTCGACGCCGCGCGTAGCGTGTCCGTTTACACCCCGCTGATCGTAGCGACGCCCGTGGTCATCGGAGGCGAAGCGACCGATACATCGGTTGGCCTCGGCCAGGACGGCAAGATGTGCCTCCGGGCAAAGAGCGGCGCCGTGCGCATCGAGCAGCAGCTTTCGGGACAGGAATTGCTGATCCCACAGACCGGGGAAATCTCGCTATCCGAAGGCCAAATCGTCTCGCTGAGCCCTTCCTCGGCTGAGTGCACATGCAAATTGGACGAGTCCAAGCTCCATGCTGCAAAGCTACCGCGGCTCTACCAAACGCTCGGAACGCTTGGATCGCCACACGTTTCCGCGGCAGCGGAATCGAAACCCGCGCAGCCATCGGCCGCGGCGAGTGAAAAAACTTCGAGCCAGGCGCAAGCACCCACGCCTCTGCCGGACCAAGCGCAGCCGGCGCAGACGCCGCCCGCAACGGACGAACCGATTTACAAGGTGCTGATGCCGCCGCTAAGTTTTGATCCAAACGCGCCTGCATTGTCGCCCGATCCGGCTCCGGATCAGATCGTGCTCCTGCGCAGCGTGCACGTGCAGGGAGAGACGGTCTACCAGGATGTTGTGCTGCCGAGGAAAAAACACGCAAGCGGTGCTGAGTCTGTTGATGCGAAAGCCGATGCGGCGCCCCCACGCGGCTTTTTTGGCAAGATCGGCAGATTCTTCCACCGCGTCTTCAACAGCAGTTCGACGTGAGCGATTTTGGCGCGTAGTGCTGCTCTGCGGACATCCAGTCTGGGGTTACATGCCTTCGTAGTTCGGCCCGCCGCCTCCCTCGGGCGGCACCCAATCAATGATCTGGTACGGGTCGGCGATGTCGCAGGTCTTACAGTGCACGCAGTTTGAGGCGTTGATCTTCAGTCTTGGCGCATCTTTTTCGCGCACCATCTCGTAAACCGCGGCCGGGCAAAAATACTGGCACGGATTGCCGTATTCGCGCACGCAGCGATCAGCGCAAATACTCGGTTCGAGAACGACGAGATGGCAGGGCTGGTCCTCCTCATGCCGCGTGCCCGAATGGTAGACATCCGTGAGGCGATCGAAAGTCAATACGCCATCGCCCTTGAAGCGCGTGGACTGGTCCACCAATTCCTTTTCGCGATTCAGCTTTCGGTAGTCTTCATAGCCCGCGCGCGTACGAGCCGGATCGGTGAGGCCACGGCCGCCGGTGATCATCTGCACGGCGGTATTCGCGAGTCCCGTCCACAGTCCGTTGCGGAAGCCCTGATGAAAGTTGCGGACCGCCCAAAGCTCCTTCTTGATCCAGCTCTGCTCCACTTTCTGTGAAAACGCGGCGAGCGCATGCGCAGACGTATCGCCCGAGCAAAGCGCATCGAAAATCGTTTCCGCGGCAAGCATCCCGCTCTTGATGCCGATGTGAATGCCCTTCAAGCGCTGGCTGTTCAGGAAGCCTGCTGAATCGCCGATGATCAGCCCGCCATCCACGTAGGGACGCGGCATCGAATACCATCCGCCCATCGGAATTGTCTTCGCACCGTAGCGGACGAGCTTGCCACCTTCCAGAATGTGCTTGACGAAAGGATGTGTTTTGTAGCGCTGGAAGGCCTCGTGTGGATCGAAGAGCGGGTCTTGATACTCGAGCCCGATGGCCATGCCAATCGAAACGCGATTGTCGCGCAGGCCGTAAATCCACCCTCCGCCGTATGTACTGGACGGCAGTGGCCAGCCAAGGGTGTGTGCGACCCAACCCGGCGAGATGCGTCCGGCCGGAACTTCCCACAATTCCTTGATGCCGAGCGAGTAGACCTGCGGATTGAGCCCCTGAATCTTGCACCGCGCGCCAAGTTGCTTCGTGAGCGATCCGCGCGGCCCCTCGGCCAGCACCGTCACCTTCGCGCGCAGTTCGTAACCGGGCGTGTAGTTGTCTTTCGGCTTGCCGTTCTTGTCGAGGCCCTTATCCTCTGTGATCACACCGGCGACGCCCTCGCCTTCGGGGTTGAAAATGAGCTGCGCGCCGGCGAACTGCGTGAAAAGATTCACGCCCGTTTTTTCCACGAGCCCGCCCAGCCATTTTGTGAGCTTGCTCACGGAAACCACGTAGTTGCCATGGTTTTCGAGCGGCGGCGGCGTAATCGGAAACTTCAGCGATTTCTTTTCGGTGAGGAAATACGCAGCGTCATCGCCGACGGGCGTATCAAAAGGCGGAGCCTTTTCGAAATCGGGCACAAGTTCACGGAGGCCGCGCGGGTCCATCACCGCGCCGGAAAGCTGGTGCGCTCCGAGTTCGCGCGCCTTTTCGAGGACATAGATATTTTCGCTGGAAAGCTCCGGCTTTGCGCCGGATTCGTTGTGCTTGTGGATGAGATTGGAAAGGTGCAGCGCGCAAGCCAGTCCGGCCGGCCCTGCGCCCACGATCAGAACGTCCGCTTCCAGTTTCTCGCGCTCGGCAGTCACGGCGACATTCTAGCAAAGTGGGTGGACTTGCCCATGATTGCAATTAGGATGAAGACTTCTCGAGCACTTCCGTGAGCGCGGGCATAATTTCGAAAATATCGCCGACAATGCCATAGTCGGCGATTTCGAAAATCGGCGCGTTCTGATCTTTATTGACTGCAACAATGGTCCGTGAGCCTTTCATTCCCACCACGTGCTGAATCGCCCCGCTGATGCCGAGCGCGAGATAGAGCTTCGGGGCCACGGTCTGGCCGGAGCTGCCGATTTGGCGCTCCATGGGCAGCCAGCCTTCATCGCAAATGGGACGCGAGGCCGCCAATTCGCCGCCGAGCAGCTTGGCCAGCTTTTCCGCCTGGGCGATGTTTTCCGGAGCCTTGATGCCGCGCCCTATCGCGACGATGATCGGCGCCTGCGTCAAATCCACAGCCTGCTTCGCTTCGCGGAACATCTCGAGCGGCTTGGTGCGAATTTTGTCCGCCGATAGCTCGACGCCGATTCTTCTTCACGGGAGCTTTGCCGCTGGGATGGGCGGTCACGTGGTCTCCGCGAAAGGCACCGGCCTGAAACGTTGCAAACCACGGCCCGGCGCCCTGGAACGTCACATCCGCGGCGGTCTTGCCTTGAAACATCTGTCGCACAAACACCAGCCGGCCGTTCTCATAGCGATACCCCGTGCAATCGCCAATCATCCCCTTGCCGAGCGATGCAGCAAGCTTCGGCGCAAAATCGCGCACCTGATAGGTATGCGGCAGCAACACGAGATCGGGCTTCGATTGCTGGATAACCTGTGCCAGCGCGAGTGAGTAGCCATCGGGCGTGTATGCGGCGAGCAGTTCGTGCTCGACCAGCAAAACCTCGGCCAGATCCTTCCCGGCAAGATCATCGGCCAGCGCAGCAACGCCATTTCCGATCACGACGCCAGAAAGAGCGCCGCCCGTGTCTTTCGCGATTTGCTGCGCGGCGGCCAACGTCTCAAAGCTCGTCTTGTTCCACTTGGCGTCGCGCTGTTCGGTGATGAGCAGGATCTTCATCGCTTCCCTTTACCCTACAGCACGCGAGCATCGTGCTTAAGTTTCTCTATGAGCTTCGCCGCGGCTTCTTTCGGAGTACCGGTGATGAACTCTGTCTTTTTGGTTTTCTGCGGCACGTAGATGCGCTCAAGCTTCTGTGTGGGCTCAGCGCTCACGCCCAGGGATTCCCGTGGAATTGTAGTGATCTCTTTCTTCTTCGCACCCATGATGCCTTTGAGCGTGGCGTAACGCACTTTGTTGATGCCCGATTGGATACTCAGCACCGCGGGCAGCGGCAACTCGACCCACTGGAACCAGCCGGCCTCAAGCTCCCGCTTGAGTTTCATGCGTTCGCCGGCGACGTCAATCTGCATAATGATCGTGGCGTGCGGCAATCCCAACAATTCGGCCAGCAGGACGCCGGTCTGGCCAAAACCATGGTCATCGCTCTGCAATCCCGTCAGCAGCAGGTCGAATTTCTGGCCTTTCAGCGCAGCGGCGAGCGATTTTGCTGAACCCAACGGATCGAGCGCGAAGAACTTGTCGTCCACAACATGAATGCCGCGATCGCGCCCTTTGCCAGCGCCTCTTTGATCGTCTGCTTCACGCGCTCGGGGCCCATGGAAATCGCGACCACTTCCCCGCCATGCTTTTCCTTCAGACGCAGCGCCTCTTCGAGCGCATAGCTATCCGGCTCGTTCATTTCGAAACCGATGTCAGACTCGCGAATCCAGGTCCCGTCGGCGGCGATGGCCAGCGGCGCATCCTTGGCGGGAACCTGTTTAACGCACACGATGATGTTCACGATTGCTTCGTCTCCGACAGGGCAAAACGAAAAGCAGATCCTCGCTACGCTTGGGATAACAAAACTTGCAGCCAGATGGAGCTGCCAGCCGAACGGCCTCGGCGTAGCAAGTTCGCCAGCCGGCAATCCCCGCCGCGGTCAAGCGCTAGCGCCCTGACCAGCGGCGAAAAACCAGCGCCGCGTTTGTTCCGCCGAACCCAAAAGAATTCGAAAGCACGTACTCGACTTCGGCCTTTCGCGCTTTGTTCGGCACATAGTCGAGATCGCAGGCCGGATCGGGCGTTTCATAGTTGATCGTCGGCGGCAGGATCTGGTCGCGCAGGGCGAGCACGCTGATTCCCGCTTCGAGTCCGCCGGCGCCGCCGAGCAGGTGGCCGGTCATGGATTTCGTCGAACTTACGGCGACTCGCTTGGCGTGCTCACCCAGCACCTTCTTCGTCGCCTCCGTCTCAACTGCATCCCCGAGCGGCGTGGAGGTGCCGTGCGCGTTCACATATCCGAGTTGTGCGGGCTCGATCTTCGCGTCCCGCAAGGCCGCGCGCATTACGCGATAAGCGCCGTCGCCGCCTTCGGCAGGCTGCGTGATGTGGTAGGCGTCGCCCGACATGCCGTAGCCAACTATCTCCGCGAGAATCCGCGCGCCGCGCCGCTCGGCGTGCTCGAGCGACTCGAGGATCAACATTCCCGAGCCTTCGCCGACCACGAATCCGTCGCGATCGGCGTCAAACGGGCGGCTGGCGCGCTCCGGCTCATCGTTTCGCGTCGAAAGCGCCTTCATCGCGGCAAAACCGCCGACACTCATCGGCGTGATCGCCGCCTCGCTGCCGCCGGCGATCATCACTTCCGCATCGCCGCGCTGAATGATCTTGAAGGAATCGCCCAGGGCATGCGCGGATGCCGAACAGGCCGTCGCCGTCGCCGAATTCGGCCCCTTCGCCCCGTGACGGATGGAGATGTGTCCGGCGGCGAGATTCACGATGCTGGCAGGAATGAAGAAAGGTGAGATACGGCCAGGACCGCCCTTGAGCAGCTTTTCGTGCTCGCGCTCGATCACGTCGAATCCGCCGATTCCGCTGCCGACGTAAACGCCCGTGACTTCCGCATCTTCGGGAGAAATCTTGAGTTCGGACATGCGCATGGCGAAATCGGTGGCAGCCAGCGCAAGCTGAATAAAGCGGCCGGTCTTCTTGATCTCTTTCTTTTCGAGCCAGTTCAGCGGGTCGAAGTTCTTCACTTCGCCGGCGATGCGGCAGTCAAACGCGGTGGCGTCAAAAAGTGTGATGGACGCAATGCCGCTGCGGCCCGCGAGCAGGTTCGACCACGTCTCGTCGGTGCCCATGCCGCAAGCGCAGACCAGCCCGACACCCGTTACCACGACACGGCGGCTCAATACGGATTCTCCTGCATGGAAGGAAGCGGACGCCCCGCTATTTCTTCGCCTGGGCGTGTTTGTCTATGTAGGTCACGGCATCCTTCACCGTGGCGATCTTTTCGGCGTCCTCGTCGGGAATCTCGATGCCAAAGGCCTCTTCGAACGCCATGACGAGCTCGACGGTGTCGAGCGAATCCGCACCCAAATCGTCCACAAACGACGCGGTAGGCGTCACTTCCGCTTCGTCCACTCCGAGCTGCTCCACAATAATCTGCTTGACGCGTTCTTCTACGCTCGGCATGCGTTCCCCCTGCGCCGGATCACTTGCGGCGCGGAAATTGCCGGGCAGCGCCTGCTCCCGGTGCGATCTAAACCCGATCATTCTATGCATGGCCCACAGGCAAGGTCAACCTCGGGGGATGACCGCAACCTAGCCAGCCCTTCGGCGCTCCCTACCCCATGTAGAGCCCGCCGTTCACGTTGAGCACGTGCCCGGTAATATAGGCCGCCTCATCGCTGGCGAGGAAGACGATCGCGGCCGCAACATCCGCATCCGCGCCCATGCGTCCCAGCGGAATGCGCCCCAGCATGGCATCCTTCACCGGCTGCGGCAGAGGATCGGTCATCGGCGTAGCGATAAACCCGGGCGCCACAGCGTTCACGGTGATGCTGCGAGAGGCCACCTCCACCGCGATGGCGCGCGTCAGCCCGATCAGCCCTGCCTTGGCGGCCACATAGTTGGCTTGCCCTGCGTTCCCGGTCTGCGCGACTACCGACGTGATGTTGATGATGCGTCCCGAGCGCTGCCGTAGCATCATGCCGAGAGCCTGCTGTATGCAGAGGTGCGCCCCCGTGAGATTCGTGCGGAGCACGGTCTCCCAATCGTCGGCCTTCATGCGAAGCGCCAAACCGTCCCGCGTGACCGCCGCGTTGTTCACCAGAATATCGAGCCGGCCGAAGCGCTCCGCGATCTGTTTGAACCCGGCTTTCACCTGCTCGGCATCGGCCACGTCCATGGGAATTGCGCGCGCTTCGCGGTCCATCGCACCGATTTCAGCGACCACGCTTTCGAGTTTCTCGGCATTGCGGGCCGCGCACGCCACGCGTGCTCCGGCGGAGGCTAGCGCAAGCGCCGTGGCGCGCCCTATGCCCTGCGAGGCTCCCGTAACCAGCGCGACGCGATCTTTCAAGCTGAACATCGTTCAATCGTCCTTAAGGAGAAGTCTCCGGCCATTCCAGCGAGAAGAGGGCGAAAAATCCGCTTTGTTCCTAGCATCCGCACAAACAGCGGACGCTTAACTCGCTCGGGATGACAGCACAATATAGGTCTTATTGCGAATTCTTAGGCTTCGCCAACTTCGGCGCGGAGCTGCGCGAACTTCGTCTGCGCGCTCTGCAAACTCGCGAGGTCTTCGACGTTAAAGCTATGCACCGACCGGTCAATTTGCCGCAACAGCCCGCTGAGCACGCGGCCCGGCCCGACCTCGACGAAGGCCGTGACGCCTTGCTCGATCAGCTCGCGCATAGAGTCTTCCCAACGCACCGGCGATGTAATTTGGCGGATCAGGGCGTCGCGGGCCTCGGTACCGCTCGAGGTAGCTTCCGCATCCACGTTAGTAACGAGCGGAACGCGCAGGTCGGCGAAGTTCGTCTTGCGCAGCTCGGGCTCCATTTTTGCCTGCGCCGGTTGCATTAGCGCGCAATGAAAGGGCGCGGAAACAGGCAACACGACAGCGCGCTTGGCTCCATTTTGTGAAGCCAGCTCGACGGCGCGCTTGACGGCTGCGGCGTTGCCGGAAATCACCGTCTGCTCGGGAGAATTCAGATTGGCCGCCGAACAGACTTGTCCATCCGCGGCACGCTTGCAAATCTCGCTCACCTGGGCCGGGGAAAGCCCCAGGATCGCCGCCATTGCGCCTTCACCCGCGGGCACCGCTTCCTGCATGAACGCGCCGCGCATGCGCACCAGCCGGATCGCATCCGCAAAACTCAACGAACCCGCGGCGACCAGCGCCGAGTATTCTCCCAAGCTATGCCCCGCCACAAATTCCGGCGCGAATCCGCGTTCGGAGAGCACACGAAACACAGCGACCGAAACCGCAAGAATGCACGGCTGCGTGTTTGCCGTCTGCTTCAGCTCCTCTTCGGTCCCTTCGAAACACATCCGCGAAATCGGAAACCGAAGAGTCTCATCCGCTTCTTGAAAAACCGCGCGGGCCGAAGCGAAATTCTCGCTGAATTCTTTGCCCATGCCCGGGTACTGCGAAGCCTGCCCGGGGAAGAGGAACGCAACTTTGCTCATCAAATTTCCTGTCTCTCCCGAACCGGATCGGAACCGTCAAACTGCAGCGCGCGCCGCCGGAACGGAAAGTTCTTGCTCGATCTTTTCGTTGACTTTGGTGCGCACCATCTCCGCAGCAACGCGGATGGCGTTCTTGATAGCATTGGCGTTCGAACGCCCGTGGGCGATCACTGTAGGGGCACGAACTCCCAGAAGCGGGACGCCACCGTATTCCGAGTAGTCAATCTTCTTCTTGAATTGCTGGAAAGCGCTGCGGGAGAGCACCGCGCCAAGCTGGGCGGCCAGGGTGCTCTTCAGCGCTTGCTTCAGCCAGGCAGCAATGTGCTGCGCCAAGCCCTCGCTGATCTTCAGCGCGATGTTGCCGATGAAGCCGTCGCACACGATCACGTCTACGTTGCCGGCGAAGATTTCGCGGCCTTCGACGTTGCCCACAAAATTGATCGGCAAGGTCTTCAAGCGATTGAATGTTTCACGCACGAGCTCGTTGCCCTTCGTTTCTTCCTCGCCGATGCTTAGCAACCCCACGCGCGGCCTGCGCGTTCCAAAAATCGCGCGGTAATAGATTTCGCCCATCACCGCGAACTGCACCAGATGCGCCGGGCGCGAATCCACGTTCGCGCCGACATCAATCAGGACGGAGGCGCCGCCGCGGGCCGTCGGAAATGGCGCCGCCAGCGCCGGCCGGTCCACGGACGGTAATAGACCAAGCCCGAATCGCGCCACAGCCATCACCGCCCCGGTATTTCCAGCGCTCACGAGCGCCCCTGCCTGCCCTGTGCGCACGAGCCGCGTGATGACATGCACCGAGCTATCCTTCTTCTTCCGGTAGGCCTGCATCGGCGCATCGTTCATACCGATCACTTCGCTGGCTGCCACTACTTCGATGTTCGAAATGCGGCGGGCGTACCGGTTGAGCTCCGCCTTAATCGCCGCCGGCTGCCCGGCCAACAGGATGCGCACATCCGGCTCGCGCGCCGCCAGCACCGAACCCTCGACCTCCGGGCGCGGCGCCTGGTCGCTTCCCATGGCATCCACGGCGATGGTGATCATCTCCGCTCCGGCTGAGCTGGACGACTATCAGGGGACGTAACCGCTAGGCCTTGGTCTCAATGACTTCGCGGCCTTTGTAGTAGCCGCACTTTGGGCACGCATGGTGAGGCGGTTTCATCTCGTGGCAATTCGGGCACTCGCCAAATGAGGGCTTACTCAAGTGGTCGTGCGCGCGACGGGTGCTGGTGCGCCGTTTCGAATGGCGCCGTTTCGGATTTGGCATGACAACTCCTCGAAGAGCTCGTGTTGACGAGGCAATCCAGGGGCTCGGCCCCGGCGGTCTGTATTCTACTGCTTTTTGAACCAGTCTTGCTTTAGACGAGCCAGCGGGGCGAGCCTAGGGTCAGATGTATGGGTCTCGCAGCGGCACTCCTCACTGTTCAGATTGGCGCCGCAATGCGGACACAGCCCGCGGCAATCACTGCGGCAAATCACCTTCATCGGGATGGCCAGGAGCACCTGCTCAGCCAGGACGTCGGTGAGAAACAAGCCGTCGCCCTCAAAAAATGCAATGTCGGTATCATCCAGCTTCAAATGGATGGTCTCGTCGTGCGGCCCTTCCTTCGCCGGCCGGTAAAAAAGGTCGAATTCCCTGCTGACGTCCTCCGAGACCGGCTCCAGGCACCTCGCACAGACCAGTTCCAGCCGGGTATGCAGCGTGCCCGAGATGCGAATCTGGCCCTCGAGCAGCTCCGCGGTCGCGCGAACTTCTAGCGGCTCGACTTGACGGAAGTCGTTCGTATGGTAATCGAGCGCTCCGGGAGCATAGCTCTTGCGGATGCGGACCTTATGTAATGCGAGCTCGTTGACATCGAGAAACATAAAAAAGGCCCGAAAAATTGGGTGTTGGAATGATAAGGCGCGCATCGAGGCAAGTCAAGAAAGCGGCTCCGCAGAGGGTGCTTGGTTGCACCTTCACGCTTCCGAGAGGCACAAGGGCAGGAACCAGTCGCTAGATCAGGCCTGGCTGGCCCCCAACATTTCGTGATGCAGGCGAAGGAGATAGTGGTCCGTCATTCCCGCAATGTAATCGCAGACCACCTGGTGCCGCGCAGTACTTTCCGCTTCTGCGGCGTAAAAGGAGGGCATGGCGTTGGGGTGATCCATATAGAAACGGAAGAGTTGCCCCAGCGCCTCCACAGACCGTTCGCGCTCCTCGACCATGGCAGGGTGATTGTAGAGACGCTTGAAAAGGAATGCCTTTAGCTCACGATTCAGCCGAGCGACGCCCGGGCTGAATCCTGCCAGCCTCTCCGGCGCGTGGCGAATGTCCTCCGTAGAATTCGCTCCGCTTGCCGCCAGGCGCTCGGCGGTGTTCTCGATGAGATCGCTTGCAAGGTGATCGAGCACACGCTTTAGCGCTTCATTGAACTTAAGTTGCGCTCGTCCCTCAGGATGCCTCGCATCAACTTCCCGATATGATTCGGCGAAAAACGGCAGATCGCCGGCAATCGCCTCCACGTCCAGCAGGCGGGCTTCCATGCCGTCATCGAGATCGGCCGTGTTGTAGGCAATTTCATCCACAAGATCAATGAGTTGCGCTTCAAGCGGCGGTCTTTGATCCAGCAAGTATTCGGCGAGGTCGGGAAAATCAGCTGGTTCATAGTCGCGCGAATGCTTCACGATGCCTTCGCGGACTTCGAACGTCAGGTTCAGCCCGGGAAAATCGAGATAGCGTTGTTCGAATAGCTCGACAATACGCAATGCGTGAAGATTGTGGTCAAAACGACCGCCGTACGCCCGCATCAATTCGTCCAGCTTGTGCTCACCCGCATGGCCGAAGGGCGGGTGGCCGATATCATGGACGAGCGCCAAAGCCTCTGCGAGATCGGTATTCAGCCGCAGTGCGCCCGCGACCGTACGCGCGATCTGGGCTACCTCGAGCGTGTGCGTCAGGCGGTTTCGAAAATGATCGGAATAGCGGGTGGTGAAAACCTGGGTTTTAGCTTCGAGGCGCCGAAACGCCCGCGCATGGATCACGCGGTCGCGGTCGCGCGCGTAGTCATTGCGGTAAGGGTGCGGCGGCTCGGGGTAGCGGCGCCCGCGCGTTCGGGCCACATCCATCGCATACGGAGCCAGCGCCATGGGGCGATTCTAGTCCACGCGATGGCACACCGGCAAAGTTACCTGAGCACCGAGACCCTAGGATTTTGGAGCTGTAAGGAACATATCGAGGCGTTTCTGGGCTTCGTCGGCCGCCGGTGAGTTCGGGAATTCGGTCCTGATTTGATTCAACAGCTTGGCGGCTTCGGGCGGATTCGTGCGGCTGTAGAGATCGGCGAGCGAAAGCATCACGAAGGGCTTGGGCACCAGCACTGTCGGCGAACTCATCAGTTGCTGGTAAAGCTGCACGGCTTGCTGGGTCTTACCGGTCTTGGAGTAGACCTGAGCGAGTTCGAACTTTGCCAGCGGCGTCAAATCGCCATTGCCATCAATCAGATCCTGCAGATCCTTTTCCGCTTGGTCGTATTGGCCGAGCTGTTCGTAGCAAGTGGCGGCGTAATAGTCAGCTTGCTGGCCCGGCCGCGTGCGTCCATATTTGGCGACGACGTCATTAAATTTCTTTGCGGCGTCCTGATATTTTAGCTTCTCGTCCGTATAGGTCAGCTCGGCGGGCTGTGCCGGCTCGCTTGCGTTGCGAACGCGAGCATCGTAGATCTTCAGGGCATCATCCAGCGCGGAGGAAGCGTGCGCGGTCTGATTTTGCGTATAAAGCCGCCAGCCGGCAACCGCCAGCGCCACCACAATCACGACGCCGACGACGACACCGGTCAACGCCTGGTGCGAGCGAACGGCTTCAGCGCCGTGTTCGAGCGTCTCGCGGAATTCGTCCTTCTTCAGATCTTTGCGTGAAATATGACGCTGCGGCACCGGCTGGCTCCTTTATTGAACTCCGAATCAGGCATCCTATCATAAAGGAAAACGCCCCATCTGGAAGGTCCGGATAGGGCGCGTAGGTCGTATTGATTAGCGTTACGCCGCCGAAGCGTCTGCCTGGAAGCCCTTTGGTCCCCGAGCGAACCTTCAATTCAACGCTATGCCCTTCGGGAAGATTTCAGTAGTGAAATTGGCGCAGACGAGCGAAGGCTTAGCCAAAACTGGAGACGGCTGCGGCTTCATCGGAGTGTACGTCAAAGACGGTGTATAGCTTGGTGGCGAGCAGGACGTCACGCACCCCATGGGCTACCTGAAGCAGCTTCACTTCGCCCCCGCCACGACGCGCGGTTGTGAGCGCAGTCACTAACTCACCGATGCCCGAGCTATCCACATAGTCTACTTCCGCGAGGTTTACTATGATTCGATTGTGGCCCTCGTCAAAAAGCCCGCGAAGCGTCTGACGCAGTCGAGCGGTGCCGTCACCGAGGGCAAGCTTGCCGCTCGCATCCACGATCACGATTTCACCGACCAGTCTAGGGGTAACCCGAAAGGCCATAAATGCTCCTCAATCCGCCGGAATTTGGCTCGCGGCGCAGGCGCTTCGCCATAATTAGCTCCGCGCCGCCTTGCTCCGGGCAGCGCACCGAAAACTCATCCATGAACGAGCGCATCAGGAAAACGCCGCGCCCGGAGCTCTTCAGCAGGTTTTCGTCGGCGAGCGGGTCGGGCACATCTTGTAAATTGAAGCCCCTGCCCTGGTCGCGAACGGAAATGATGAACTTTTCGGCGGTCAATTCGAAAGTGACGAAGATCTTCTTGCCGCGCTGCTTCTGGCTGCCGTAATTGTAGGCGTTGATTACACCTTCGCGGACAGACATGCCAATCTTGAAACAGTCATCGTCGTCGAACCCAACCGCTCCCGCGATGCGGGTGCACATCTCTTCGGCCAGACTGACGCTATCGAGCAGCGATTCGAGCGTAAGCTCGATCCGCTGAGCATTGGCAAGCGACCGTCCATTATTATTCGCACTCAAGGCGCCAGTATGGGTAACACACGGCTGGCTGGCAAGTCAATCCAGCCTGCCCGGTACGTCAGAGCCAGTACCTCCTTAGATGGGCGCGAACAAGAGTGGATCGCCGCAGAGACTTGCGACCGCGCGAGCCAGGGTACGGCTGCGCCCAGGTCTAAGAGGCCTCCGATCTGCTCCGTAGCCAGCGCCAAACCTTCGAAACTGCGAGAGCCAACGCAGCGTAGAACGCCACATTGGCGAAGGCTGCGATGTAATAGCTGGTGCTGTCCAGCATGCCTCGCGTGATGGCGGCAACGAAAAAGCTGCCGGGGGCTAACACCAGGGAGCTTGCCCGCTTCAACCCACCCATCACTGCCGAATCAAATGGCAGGTCGAGGATCGTCAGGCACGAAACCGTGATGATGAAGCCGATAAAGAGCGGCCTGGTGAATTTCAGCACGATTGGCTAAGTCCAGTAGGTGCGATCGAGCGTGCGGTATTGGATGGCTTCGCCGAGATGCTTGGGCTCGAGGTTCGCCGCCGCGTCCAGATCGGCAATCGTGCGCGCAACCTTCAGGATGCGGTCGTGCGCGCGCGCGGAGAGCCCCAAGCGGCTGATCGCGGTTTCGAGGAGCTTTTCTCCGTCCGCTGAGATCGCGCAATGCTTCCGAATCAAGCGAGGCGGCATCTGCGCGTTCGAATAGAGCCCCTTCTCGGCGGCGAACCGTTCGAGTTGGCGCTTCCGGGCGCAAACCACTCGCTCGCGCACGCTTGCCGAATCCTCGACGGCGGAATCGCTGCGCAACTCCTTGTACTTCACCGCCGGAACTTCGATGTGGATATCAATGCGGTCCAGCAGCGGCCCGGAAATTTTGGAGACGTAGCGCGCAATCTGCGGCGGCGTGCAGCGGCATTCGCGTGTCGGGTCGCCGAAGAAACCGCACGGGCAAGGATTCATCGCCGCGGCCAGCATGAAGCGCGAGGGAAAGGTCACGGACATGGCCGCGCGCGCGATGGTGACGTTGCCTTCCTCGAGCGGCTGCCGCATCACCTCGAGCACGTTGCGTTCGAATTCCGGCAACTCGTCCAGGAAGAGCACGCCGTTGTGGCCCAGCGACACTTCGCCGGGACGCGGAACGGCACCGCCGCCGATAAGCCCCGCGTCGCTGATGGTGTGGTGCGGGGAGCGGTACGGTCGCGTGCCTACCAGGCCGCGCGAGTCTTCCAGCACGCCCGCGACGCTGTGGATGCGAGTCGTCTCGATGGCCTCGTCGAGTGACATCGGTGGCATGATCGTAGGGATGCGTTTGGCGAGCATCGTTTTTCCGGCGCCCGGGGGTCCAATCAGCAAAATGTTGTGGCCGCCGGCGCAGGCGATTTCGAGAGCGCGCTTGGCCGCTTGCTGGCCGCGCACGTCGCGCAGGTCCACCGAATACTGCGCCGATTGCGAGAGCATGGCGCGCGCGTCCAATTTGACCGGGGCAAATGACTCGGGCGAATTGACCAGGTCTACTGCTTGCGGCAGGGATCGCACCGCGAAGACGTCAATGCCTTCGACGACCGCCGCCTCGCGCGCGTTGGTCTCTGGAACAACGACGGAGCGGATACCCCGCTCGCGCGCCGCCAGGGCGGCCGAGAGAGCGCCGCGCACGGGGCGAACGCCGCCATCCAGCGAGAGCTCGCCGAGAAACACGAATGCGTCGAGGGCCTTGCCGAAAAACGTCCCCTGGCAACCGAGGATGCCCAGCGCCATGGGCAGGTCAAACGCCGACCCTTCCTTGCGAATATCCGCCGGGGCGAGATTGACCGTAACGCTCTGCGGGGCGGGAAAATCGAAGCCGCAATTTTTCAGGGCTGCCTTGATGCGCTCGCGGCTTTCTTTCACCGCGATGTCCGGCAAGCCCACCACGTTGAATTCGCCCATTTTCCCCGAGCCGACATCCACCTCGACTTCGACGAGGTAGGCGTCAATCCCGTAGACGGCGGCGCTGAAACTCTTAAAAAGCATGGTGAGGGGACGGAACATAACTCAAAAGACAACAAATTGCCACACGGTTGGCGCGGCAGGCCAGGCTCTCGGCTAGAATTTGGGGGAACGAAAATGCGCAGGCAGACGGAGCATTGTCTTCCGCAGAATTCGTTAGCGAAAATGAATCCCGCGATTGAAACACAGGACTTGCGGAAGGCTTACCGCACGCTAATGCGGCGAAACCCTGTGCCTGCGCTGCAGGGTGTGTCGCTGCGCGTCGAGCCTGGCACGATTTTCGGATTGATCGGCCAGAATGGCGCAGGCAAAACGACTCTGGTCAAGATTCTGCTCGGTCTTTCGCGGCCAACCAGCGGCTCGGCACGATTGCTGGGCGGGTCACCCGGAGATTCCGCGGCCCGGCGCAGGATCGGTTACCTGCCGGAGCAGATGCACATCCCGGAATACCTGAAGGCTAAGAGCTTTCTGCATTACATGGGCCGTTTGAACCGAGTGAATTCGAACACGATGAAACAGCGTATCCCGGAACTGCTGGAGAAGGTAGGGCTGGCAGGCGTCAACAAACCGGTGAAATCGTATTCGAAGGGCATGCAGCAAAGGCTGGGTCTGGCACAGGCCCTGCTCAACGATCCCGAAGTGATCTTCCTGGACGAGCCGACCGATGGCCTCGATCCTCTGGGACGCAAGGACGTGCGCGATCTACTAGTGAGCCTGCGGGCGGCGGGCAAGACGGTTTTTCTGAATTCGCATCTGCTGTCGGAGATCGAGCTGGTCTGCGACCATATTGTGATCTTAAATCGCGGGCAGGTAGCGTGCGCGGCCACGCCAGCGGAGTTTACGCGCGGGACGGGCGAATACCTGGTGCGCGTTGCCGTGGCGACGGACGCAGTGCGCGCCGCGGCCGCCGAAGTGCTCGGCGCTTCGAATGGAAACGGCGTTCACGGCAACGCTTCGAACACGACGAAGCCACGTTGGACGGAGAATACGCTGCGCTTTGCCCCGCGCGACAGGGAGCAACTCAACGCCTTGATTGACCGCTTGCGCAGCGCGCAGGCCGAAATTGATTCGGTCGAGCCCGTCCGGCTTTCCCTCGAACAATTCTTTCTTCAGGTTGTGGGATCCCAGGAATAGCAGACATGCTTGCTGCCTATTTCAATTCGTTCCACGAAGCTGTCAACCGTCGCATGGCGCTGGTGTTGGCAGGCGTTGCAGTGCTTGTGGCGGGAACCTTCTGTTGGATCGTTCAGCTCAAACCATTGCCCGATGGCACGAGCATGATTTTTCTCGGAACCAATTTTCTGGGACCGGCCACACTGGCGGTACCTTCCGTCTTTGGCGCGGAGATCCAGCAAACGGGTGTTCTATGGCTTCTGTTGGCCATCTTTGCGGCGGCGCCGCTGCTGACATCGGCGCTGGAAAAGGGCTGGATCGAGCTGACGCTTTCGAAGGGTACGTCGCGCTGGGGGATCTTTCTTGGGCGTTTTCTTGGCGGCGTGACGCTCTATTTTGTGACGTTTCTGCTGGCCACCTTTCCCGTAGCGCTGCGCCTGTGGTGGAAGACCGGCGTCGGGCCGGGGCCGCTGGCGATCGCTCTATTGATTCAGACTCTTAGTTTTGCAGCGCTGCTTTCCGTCGTGGCGCTCGCGACGCTGCCGCAAAAGGGCATGGCCTTGCCGGTGATGGCCGCCGTGGCTGTCTGGTTTTTCTCTCCTTCCCTGGCGCGGCGCCAGCAATCCTACTATTCGTTTTTCACGTCGCACTCCTCGCGCGGAACCCTGGAGTGGATTTACCGTATTTTGCCCAAGTGTTCCGAGCTTGAGAGTATGTGCTTTGCGTACATCCATGACGGCAAGATAGCGACCTGGTGGCCCTTCTGGTCCACAGGCATTTTTGCGGCAGCCATGCTTGGCCTTACCTTCTGCCTGCTTCAGCGCAAATCGTTCTGACCCTTCACGTTTCCAGCAGACAGCGAAATGCGTTCGTCTTTACACCGCCGAAGACCCGTTATAAAGTGAAGGTAGTTGGCAACACTCACCGAACCTCCGCGCCGAAAGAGATGAACCGATGCTGATTGTCTTGATTGTCCTGGTAGTCCTCGCTGCTGTCTTTCATTGCGATCTACAACGGGCTGGTGCGTCTGCGCGTGCAGGCGGACAACGCCTGGGCAGATATTGATGTGCAGCTCAAGCGCCGCTACGACCTGGTGCCGAATCTCGTGGAAACGGTGAAGGGCTATGCAGCGCACGAGAGCGGCACGCTCGAAGCCGTGGTGCAGGCGCGCAATTCCGCGATGGCGGCGCAGGGTCCGGCCGCAAAAGGCCGAAGCCGAAAATATGCTGAGCGGCGCGCTGCGGCAGCTCTTCGCTCTTTCCGAGGCTTACCCACAGCTTCGCGCCGTCGAAAGCTTCACCGCGCTCCAAGCCACGCTCACGCAACTGGAAGACACGATCCAGAACGCGCGACGCTACTACAACGCGGTGGTCCGCGACTTCAACACGAAAATCCAGACGTTTCCTTCCAATATCGTGGCCGGAATGTTCAATTTCAAGCCGCGAGAGTTCTTCGAGGTGAGCGCGCCAGCCGAGCGCGAGGTTCCCAAGGTCAGTTTCGGCGCGCCCACGGCGCAATAGCATGCCGGCCCGCGTGCGAGGCGGCATTCTCAGTGGAAGACGCTGCGCGTCGCCGCCGCGTGCGCTGTGCGCTTGCTTTGGCTGCGGCTCCGCTCCTCGCGCGTACCCTCACTATCCAGGATTTCAAGAGCGCTATCGTCGTGTTGCCGGACGGCACCACGGACGTTACCGAAACCATCCAGGCTCATTTTGCCGGGCAGTGGAACGGCATCTACCGCACGATCCCGGTGGAATACGATTACCATGGCCTGAATTACACGCTCGATCTGGACCTCCTGGGCGTCACGGATGATTCCGGCGCGGCACTGCGCTGCGAAACGAGCCGCCAGCACAGCTATCTGCAACTGAAAATCTACGTTCCGGGCGCGAACGACGTCACGCGCACGATCATCGTCCATTACCGCGTGCTCAACGCAGTTCGATTCTTCGAAGACCACGACGAGCTCTATTGGAACGTGACCGGCGACGAATGGGATGTGCCCATCCAGTCCGCGGAAGCGCAGATTTCACTGCCCCAGGCGTACAACCGGATTGCACGTGCTGGCCTTCACCGGCACTTACGGTTCGAAATCGCAGGATGCTCGCACGGAGGTCGCCGGAAGCCTCGTCAGCGTCGCGATGCAGAGGCCGCTCGCGTTTCACGAAGGCCTCACTGCTGTCGTCGGCTGGGACAAAGGTTTCGTGCATGAACCGACAGCCACGCAGAGCATCGAGCGCTTCCTGCAGAGCAATTGGCCGCTGGGCATTCCCATTTTGGCGTTTGTTGTTATGGCTTGGGTGTGGTGGACGCGTGGCCGCGATCCCCGGCGAAATCCCATCGCGGTGCAATATGAGCCTCCCGGAGGTCTCACACCCGGCGAGCTTGGGACGCTCGTGGATGCGTCGGCCAACATGCGCGACATCACCGCTACTCTGGTGGATCTGGCCGTGCGCGGCTACATCCTGATCGAGGAAAAAGAAGAAAAACACCTGATGGGGCTGTATTCGAACAAGGACTACAGCTTCCACTTGCTCAAGAAAGCGCCGGAGTGGACTGGTCTGAAGCAACACGAGGAAAAGCTGCTCTCCGGAATGTTCACGGGAGGTACTGAAGACGTAGTGACGCTTTCCGAGCTGCACAACAAATTCTATACGAACCTGCAGGGCATCAAGGATAGCCTGCTCAATTCCTTGGTCGAACACGGTTATTACCTGCACCGGCCGGACATCGTCCGTGGCGGATGGATCGCTGCAGGTGTTGTGATCGCCGTGCTGATGATCGCCGGGGGCGTATGGGTCTCTTCGAATCGTGGTATGCAGCCGCTGCCGTTCGTGCTTGCCGGCATCGCCACCGGGATCGTGATCATTGGCTGGGGCTGGTTTATGCCGGCACATACGAACGAAGGTATGCGCGCGCTCGAGGGCGCCCTCGGTTTCGAAGACTTCCTGCAGCATGTGGAATCGGATCGAATCCAGCGCATCGAAAAGACTCCCGCGCTATTCGAAAAGTTTTTGCCTTACGCAATGGCGCTGGGCGTGGAGAAGAAGTGGGTAGGGGCGTTTCAGGGTATCTTCACGCAGCCGCCCTCCTGGTACCAGGGCGGAGTGTATGGGCCGAGTTTTTATGCGCTCGGATTCGTCAACGGCCTGAACGCTATGTCCATGCAAGCGGCGTCAGTGATGTCATCGGCGCCGCGCAGCGCCAGCGGATCAGGATTCAGCGGCGGCGGCTTTTCCGGCGGAGGATTCGGCGGCGGTGGCGGCGGCGGGTTCTAAGCGACTGGCAACGTAGGCAACGGGATTCGCGTCAAGAATGCGTCATTGCGCCGCTGCTTGGCGTGCCGGCAACGTGTGCGCGGCGAAGAACTTCCAGATCACGTCGTTTGCGTTTAGATCCGAACTGGTCTTGCCAAAGCGGCTCTCCGGCATGTACTCGACGCTGCCGGGCCACGTGGCGCCTCCGCCTTCGACGCTATAGAGCTCCACGGCAGCTCCCTGCTGGCAATCATCGTAGGCGTCTACGCGCGTTTCCTTCCCGCCGCTCGTTACTGGAGGCACGGCCGACTTCTTCGGCTTCTGTGCGCAGTTGTCGAGCTTGGACCAGGACTTGACGCTATCTTCTGCGCTCATCGTGGAGAATTTCTCGGTGCCGGCCGTTCCACCCTTATAGGGAACGAGGGGATCGGAGGTGCCGTCTATCATCAGCAGGGGTACGGGCCGGGTCGGCAAGCAATGTTCAGAGAGTTCCTTTGGTAGCGTCGCGCCCACCGGTGCGATGGCGGCGATGCGGTCGCTCATCCCGCAGGCGAGCCGGAAATCCATGAAGCCGCCGTCGGAAAGCCCGGTGGCATAGATTCGGGCGGAATCCACGGAATACTCTGCGGCAAGCTTATCGAGCATGTGGTCGAAGAATTCGAGGTCGTTCGCCTGCGGGCCTCGAGACGGGCTGCTGGTTTGTGCGGGGGGGCGTCCCATGCCTCGGTGCCCACCGCCGCCCATGCCACCAAAACCCCGGGGGCTGCTGTTGTAGCCGCTACTTTGCGGCTTGGCAGCCACGCCAACGTTCCATTGGTGCTGTACGGCATTTGGGTAAATGGCGATAACGCCATAGCGATCGGCCACTTCGTCAAAGTGCGAAATCCGCGCGATGTCGTCGCCCTCTTCGTCCATGGTATGTAGCACCATGACCACCGGATACTTCTGCTTGGCGTCATAGCCCTTGGGCAAGTGGACGTAGAAGGTGCGGTTCACGCCGTCGACAGAAAGGGTCTGCTCGGGGTCGGCGCCGGTGTTGGTGTTCTGCGCGCGAACAATTCTCACTAGAAAGAAAGCAGCGGAAACCAGCACAACGGTGGAAACCGCAAAGACGGAGAGGCGTGATTTCATGTGGTTACCCTATTCGAACGTGTCACGGGCATCAGATGCCCCCGGCCGCCATGAGGGTTGTTTGGTAGCTTATCTGGGTTTGGGTGCTGGCGGAAGGCCCGAGCCTCCACGCGCGAACCAGGTCTTGAGCCAGCCGTGCTCTCGCAAAGACTCGTCATCGAAATGCCGGTCCCAGGCGGACATGATACTCGCGCGGCTGACGTAGCCAATTACCTTGTGCGGGTCGCCGCGGCTGACGACCAGCAGCCGCCCCACGCGATTGCGGAGCATCTTCGTCAACGCTTCGAAAACCCCTTCCTCCGGGTAGCAAACAACCACCGCGCGGCTACCCGCTTCGATAACCGGCCGTGCGCTGCCGCCATCTTGGCTCAGCAGGCGCAAGAGGTCACTCTGCGTGACGATCCCGGCCAATTTCCCCTGCCCATCCAGGATGGCCATGCCGTGGTGCTGCGACACCTGCGGATCGTGGGCAGCAATGCGCTCGGAGGCTTCGCCGACGGTCATTTGGGGTGGGACCGTGGCTACATCCTTGAACATCACCTCGCTGACTCGTACCTGCCGCATGACGTTCGCTTCGAAATCCTGGTGGGTGTCGAGGCCTCGGCGGGCGAGTTTCTCCGTCATGATCGAGTTCGGCAAATAATAGATGGCAATAAAATCGGCGATCACGCAGACCAGCATTAGCGGAAGCACTGAATTGTAGTCACGCGTGATTTCGAACGCGAAAACAATGAATGCAAACGTGGAGCGAGCCGCCGCGCCGAACACCGCGCCCATGGCCACGAGCGCATAGGCTCCGGGTGAAAGATGTGCCCCGGGGTAGATGTGATTAACCGCCATCGCATAGACGCCGCCCAATGCGGCGCTGGACATGAACATCGGAGCGAGCAAGCCCCCCGAGGTGCCGGAACCCAGCGAAATGACGAGCGCCAAGGATTTAAAAACCGCAATCAAGATCAATAGATGCAAAGCAAGCTGGTTGTTCAGGATGTCCGAGATCGTGTCGTAGCCCACGCCCAGAACGCGCGGAACAAAGAAACCGATTATGCCCAACCCGAGCGCGCCGATTGCCGGATACCAAAGCTCGTTCACGGGAATGTGTTCGAACAAATCTTCGAACCAGTAAAGCACCTTGGTGAAGCCGACCGCCGCGAAGCCGCAGATTACGCCAAGAATCAGGTAGTACGGCAAGCCACGGGGGATTCCGAAGTCCACACCATTGAAGTGGAACATCGCCCCTGTACCAAGCAGCAGCAAATGGACACTGGTCGCCAGGGTCGTCGAAATCACGAGTGGGATGAAGGACCGCGAGCGGAATTCGAACAGGAGCAGCTCGATCGCCAGGATGACTCCGGCGATGGGCGTATTGAACGTCGCCGCCATTCCCGCGCCCGCGCCACAGGCAAGCAAGACTTTGCGCTCCGCGGCGGTCGTCGAGAGTAACTGCCCGACCAGGGAGCCAAAGGCGCCGCCGGTTTGAATGATCGGGCCTTCCGCGCCGAAGGGTCCTCCGGTGCCGATGGCAATGGCCGCCGAGAGCGGCTTCAGGATAGCGACCTTCGCCTCGATACGGCTGCGGGAGGTAAGCACCGCCTCCATCGCTTCTGGGATTCCGTGCCCTTTGATTTTTGGTGAGCCGTACTTCGCCATCAGGCCCACGATCAGCCCGCCGATTACCGGAACCAGGATGACCCACCCGCCCAGGTGATTCGCTTCCGGACTTCGAAAGCGGGCAGAGACCTCGTGATAGAAGACCAGGTTCGTAATGAAACCGATGAGCTTGTAAAGAACATACGCGACCAGGCCGGCCAGCAAGCCAACCACCGCGGCAAGAATGGAGATCAAGCCAAGACGGTAGTCGCCGAAAACGCTCGTTTGGACGCTGGCTATACCGCCGGAAGCAGAAGACTCAGACACACCTTCCTCCTGGAATTTCGTTCCGCCCGACGCCATCAATTCTTGCGGCGGGCTGAGCCTAAGCGGCGGGTAGCCTCCACCACATCACCAAGAGCAGCCACCAGCTCCGGACCGACCTGGCGCAACTCTGTCAAGCGCATTCGCGCAAGCCTTTCGAACACGCGGTTGCCGCGGGCGGTCAACCGCACAATCACTACACGGCGATCGGAGCGGCTACGAACGCGCTGCACCAGCCCAAGCTTGGCTAACCGGTCCACGCGCTCGACCACGGTGTTGTGGCGGACCTGCAAGCGCTCAGCCAACGCCCGTATCGTCGCGGCCTGGTTCGCCGGCATGCCACGCACGGCAAGCAGAAGCTGATATTGCTCTGGTTCCAAACCCGCGGAGCGAACGGCCTGATCGGTGGCGTTCAGAAAGCGGCGAATGCGATAGCGGAATTCCGCGAGCGCTATGTATCCCGCAAGATGCGAATCGGAGGTCATACCTCATTATATCGTTAAACGATATACTTGAGCAATGCGAGGGATGCGCCCGCGTACAGAGCTAAGAGGCTGCCAAGATGCAGGCGCTGCAAAGGCCGCTGCCGTAAGCACGCGAAGGTATCGGGGCAGGTTGTGTTCAGACCAGCTTGCGGAAAGTTTTGGAGGTCTTGATGTGCTTGAAACCCAGCCGCTCGTAGAAGGCGTGTGCGCCGGCGCGCGTTACGTTCGAGCGAAGATGAATGGTATGGGAGCGCTGCTCTCGGGTCCATTCTTCGGCGCGGTCCATCAGGCAGCGGCCGACGCCGCGTCCGCGCGCGGCTTCATCCACAACCAAACCGGCGACTTCTATGCGCGAGCCATACTCGATAAGGTGCTGATTGAGAAGATGCATCCAGCCCACGACCGCTCCCGACTCTTCCGCGACGAAGAGGCCAGACGACGGATCGTTTTGAATGACCGCCATGCGGGCCAGGATTTGCTCGATGGTCGCTGGATAGCCGAGTTGGCCGGAAAGCCGGGCGAGTGCCGGTGCGTCCTCAACGCGCGCTGCGCGCACCTTCACCCTCGGTGAATCGGCAGACTGCGTCATTTCTGCGTCCTCAAAACAGCTTTTCCGAATCGAGCAGAATGGTCACCGGCCCGTCATTCACAAGCTCGACGTCCATGTGCGTCTGAAAAATCCCGGTCTCCACACGGACGCCAAGCGCGCGCAGGGCCCGCACGTATTCTTCATAGAGTTGGCTGGCTTCCTCAGGCGGCGCGGCCCGCGAAAAACCGGGACGCCGTCCGCCGCGCGTGTCCCCATAGAGCGTGAATTGCGAAACAACGAGAGCCGCGCCTCCCATATCAATCAGCGAGCGATTCATCTTTCCCTCGGCATCGGGAAAGATTCGCAGATTCGCGGTCTTGTCGGACAAGTATGCGGCGGCTTCGGCGGTGTCTCCCCTGCCGACGCCGAGAAGCACGGCTACGCCCGCTGCTATTTCACCGGTGACGCGTCCCTCGACGGTGACGCGGGCGCGGCTGACGCGTTGTATCACGGCTCGCATGATTCGATTGGGCCCTACTTCACCGTCGGATACTTGATTCCGAGCTGATCGAGATACGTCTTGTATTTCGAAGGATCGTAATAATATTTGCGCAGTTCCGGCAGATACTGCGCCATTTTGTCCTTATTCAATTCGATAGCCGGCTTGTCATCGGGACCTAGGAACGATTCATACTTGATGTCTTTCGTCTGAACCGTTCGAAAATAATCCCATGCCTGCTGCACCAGCGCCGGATCGGTCAGGATATCAATCGCGGTCATGGCCTGCACTTTCGCTCCGGCCGTGGATCCTTTGTGCGCGATAGGGGTAGCCATGGCGACGCCGCTTTCCCAACTATGTCCGGCGACCTCGGGAATGTTTGCCGGGTAGCGCATATACACCATCGGAAGGTTCCAAGAGATATCGCCAACGTCGTCCGACCCGCCGCCCGTGCTTGGTTCGGGAGCCTTGAGTTCGGTGATCTTTGTCTTTCAGACCCGTGACTTCCTTTCCGACTTCCTTCTGCAGCGCCTTCGCCAGTGTCTGATCCGCGTCCGACCATTCGGGCATGCCGACCGCCTGAATGTTCTTGATCTGATCTTCCGCGATCACTTTGTTGAAGTGCGGAGGCCATGCGGAACCGACCAGGCGGCGCGTGACGGTCGTTGAAGTCATCATCGCTGCCGCATCCGCCATCGTATTGCCGAGATCGTAGAGCTCCTTGATGTGCGGATAGTCCATTTCGCGGAAGTAATACCAATCGCCGGCCTCGGGCGGAACAACGTTTGGCTGGTCGCCGCCATTGAAAATCACGTGATGCGACCGCTGCTGTAGCCGCAGATATTCGCGGCGGAAATCCCAGCCAACATCCATCAATTCCACTGCCGCGAGCGCGCTGTGGCCATCCCACGGATCCCCCGCTGCGTGAGCCGCCTTGCCATGGAAAGAATACTGAATCGAGACAAGCCCGCTGAACGAGCCTTGTCCATAGCTGGTGGCAAATTCGGATGCCACATGCACGCCAAGCATCACATCCACGTCGCGAAATAATCCGGCGCGGACGTAATACGCCTTCGCTGCCGAGCAATTCCTCCGCGACGCCGGGATAAAGCTTCAGCGTGCCCGGCATGTGGTATTTCTCCATCAGCTTTTTCAGCGCGAGCGCCGCGGTAATATTCACAGCCTGCCCAGAGTTGTGCCCTTCCCCGTGGCCAGGCGCGCCGGCGACGATTGGATCGTGGTAGGCCACGCCGGGTTTTTGCGAGGCTTGCGGGATGCAGTCAATGTCCGTGATGAATCCAATCACAGGCTTGCCGGAGCCCCAGGTAGCAACCCAGGCCGTCGGAATGCCGGCGACGCCGCGCTCGACGTGAAAGCCATTTTTCTCGAGAACGCCTGTCAGGTAGCGAAAGGTTTCGTATTCCTGAAAGCCGAGCTCGCTGAAGCTGAAAATCTCGATCCACCATTTGCTGCGTGAAGATTTGCCGGCTTTCCACATCGGCAATGGCTTCCTTTTTCAAGTCTTCGGCCGGCGGAGCCTGCTGCGCGCGCAATGGGCACGCCACCAGCGCACAAAGCAAGACCACAAGGCCGAACGCAAACCTGCGAATCCTCATTACGATCCTCCCTGGCCGACCGGGAGGAAGTGCTCAATGGTTCCCGGCGCGGGCCGAATGATACTTCACGTTGCGTGGAAATTGTTGCGGATCGTGCGGAGAGCGGCGAGCAAAGCCAGCTATGCCTACCTAGGGGCGTTTCGGCTTCGGCGTTTGCGGTTCCGGCGCGATGTTTTGCGTGGAGAGACCTGGCACCGTGGACAGAAATAGCTGCCGCGCCCGGCGACGACAATGCGGCGAATCGTGGTCTTACAGCGTGGACAGGGCTTGCCGGCGCGACCGTACACGCGATGGTGGAGTTGATATTCGCCGGGTTGGCCTTCCGCATCGAGAAAATCGGAAATGGATGATCCTCGCAGCCGGATCGCATCCTCCAGCACCTTGCGAACGGCGCGGCGGAGCGCTATCAGTTGCGCGGGTTTCAGACTTGCCGCAATTCGCGCCGGGTGGAGGCGCGCGCGCCAGAGGCTCTCGTCCGCATAGATATTGCCCATGCCACGCAAAACGCTTTGATCGAGTAGCAGGGCCTTGACGCGTGCAATCCGGGCTCGAAAGAGCGCGACAAACTCTGTTTCCGTGATCTCGAGCGGGTCCGGCCCGAGCTTTGCTCGAAACGCCTCGATCGCCGATTCCGGAACGAGCATCATCTGCCCGAAGCGGCGAATATCCGTATAGCGCAACTCGCGACCATCATCGAGTTCGAAAAAGGCATGCGTGTGCGGCGCGATGGGCGAGCCCGAGGAGCGCGGTATGATCTGGCCGGTCATGCCGAGATGAATGAAGAAATAGCAGCGAGCACCTTCGCTTGCAGCAGGCTCCAGCGCTAGGGAAATAAATTTCCCGTAGCGTTCGACGCTTGCGATGCGGCCACCGGGCAAACGTTCGGCGATTGCGGCTGGGTCCGCGACAAAGTCAGTCTTGCCAAAGCGAACGCCGAGAATGCGCCGCCCCGATACAGCTGCGCGCAACCCGCGTACGATCGTTTCGACTTCGGGGAGTTCAGGCATGCGGGGTTCAGGTCGGCTTCAACCCGGCGCGGAACGCATCGGGCGAGGTGGTAGGCGGATAAAAGCCAGGCTCGGTGATCGAACACAGGTCCACGTGCGAGGCATACTTGCCCGCAACTTCGCCGATTTCGCTGGCCTTGCCGATGAGAACGAATACGAGATCACCCTGTGGATAGTATTGCTCGATCACGCGGCGGGCGTCCCCAATCGTGATCGCGTCAATTTTCGCGTAGAGATCGTCAATTTCGCGCCGGTCGAGGCCGTGAAATTCGAGTTGTGCAATCAGCGAGGCCACTTGGTCTGAGGTTTCGACGCGAAGCGGGAACTGGCCCTTCACGTAGCTCTTTGCCGAGGCGAGCTGTTGCTCGGAAATGCCGTTCTCGTGGAATCGTTTTAACACATCGAGCGTGATGTCGAGAGCGCGGACTGTGCTGGCATTGGGCGTGTAACTCGAAATAAAAAACGCCCCGGTCGCCAGGCGTGTATCGAAGGCCGAACTCGCACCGTAGGTGAGTCCGGACTCGATTCGCAGCGCCGAATTGATCAGGGACGTGAAGCGCCCGCCGAAAAGCGTGTTGACGAGAAGCAACGGCACGTAATCAGGATTTGTGCGCGAGATACCTACATTCCCGATGCGAAAGTAAGTCTGCGTCGAGTCGGGCTTGTCTACCAGCAGCAAGCGGCGTTTTTGCGGCGCGAGCGAACCGATGTTCTCAATCAGTTGAGCGCCGCCCGCGGTCCAAGGCGCAAACCGAGCCGAAAGAAGTTGTTCCATCTCGGCGGAATCAAAATCGCCAACCGCCGCGAGGATGGCGTCTTCCGGCGTGTAGTGCGACCGATAGAAATTGGCCACCGAGTCGCGGTTGATCCGCGCCAACGATGGTTCATCGCCGCCTGCTGGCCGGCCATAGGGATGGCCGCCAAATAGATAAGCGTTGAAATAAGCGCCGAGCACGTGCTGCGCCTGATCCTTGGCGGCGAGGATTCCGTCCATGCGCTGTCGAAGATGTTTCCCGACCTCCGCGTCGGGAAATGCAGGCTCAAGCAAGGGCTCGGCCAATAAGTCCAAGCCTGCGGCGAGGTCCTTCGTCATGAACTCTGCCGAAACTGAAGTGTAATCGGCTGTGGCGCCGGCGTGGAATGCGCCGCCGATAAAATCGAGATCGCGCGAGTACTCGGTGGCTATGCGCCTTTGCGTTCCGTGCCGCAAAAGCGACGCCGTGACGGACGCCGTCCCTTCGGCGCCGGCCGGATCGGCGACGGAACCGCTCCTGAGGATCAAGTCGAAGCTGACAAGCGGCAGCTTGTGCTGCTCCATCAAGAGCAGCGTCATGCCATTGGGCAGGCGCGCCTTTCGATATTCCGGAAGCTGAAGTTTCTCCGGAGATTTCATACGGTAACCGTGTCGAGGGGAGCGGGTGGTTCGGGCACGAGCGTCGCGACAGTTCGATTCTTCTCTTCGAAATAGGCGGCGGCCACGAGGCGAACATCTTCAACCGTTACGCGCTGGTATTCGCTGGCCGCTGCATAGAGCTTGCGATAGTCGCCGAAGAAAACTTCGTAGGTTCCGATCGCGTTGGCCCGGCCATTGTCGGTTTTCATCTGCCGGTAGAATTGGGCGAGAAGAATATTCTTGGCCTTTTCAAGCTCCTGCTCGGTGACGCCGCTTTTCGCTTTTTCGAACTCTTCGTAGATTGCATTCTCTACGATCTGAGGTACGACACCACTCTTCGGCTGCGAACTGACGATAAAGAGCGTGGGGTCAAGCGCAAATTGCATGCTACCGCGCACGGAAAGCGCTAACTGATCTTTGTCCACAAGACGCTGGTACATGCGCGAGCTTTGTCCGGCAAAAAGGATGGTTTGCAGCACGCGAAGCGCGTAGTAATCGGGATGAGCGGCTTCGGGGACGTGATACGCGACCATCAGGATCGGAAGCTGGGCGAACTTCTTCACGGTCAGGCGCCGCTCGCCGATCTGAGCGGGCTCCCGCGTCGTCACCTTCGGCGGAGGGGCGTGCGCGGGAATCGGCTCGATGTACTTTGTGGCCAAATGGAACACTTCATCCGCCCTGACATCGCCCACAACCACCATCGTCGCATTGCTCGGCGAATAGCCCATTTCGAAGTGGCACTTCAGGTCCTCCACCGTCCAATTTTGGATATCCACCATCCAGCCGATCACGGGCCATTGGTAAGGATGTGCCGTGTAGGCGGCGGCCCAGAGCTGTTCGTCGAGGATACCTGCATTATTCGAATCAACCGACATGCGCCGCTCGGAGGCGACCACACCGCGCTCGGATTCGATTTTCTCCGGATCAAACGCGAGGTGCTCGATGCGGTCGGCTTCGAGATCGAGAACCGTTTCGAGCGCCGCGGGCGGAAAGCGATGGTGATACACAGTGACGTCATTCGAAGTGTACGCGTTGTTGGCACCGCCCGCGTTTTCCATCGTGCGATCAAATGCTCCGGGGCCGTATTTTTTCGCGCCGTTGAACATCATATGCTCAAAAAAATGGGAGATCCCCGTGGTGCCCGGGCGCTCATTGCGCGAGCCGATCCGATAGAAAATATAAAGCGCAACATTGGGAATCGAATGGTCTTCTTCTACCAGCACCTTCATTCCGTTTTTCAGCAGATGTGTGTTCATGTCGAGAACATTGTAGCTGCGAGGACCAACGAAAACGCCGTGGCCCTCTACGGCAGTATGGCAAAAACGCGGCAAGGCCCGCCCGAGCCGCCCTCGAGTTTGATGGGAGCGACAACTAGGAACGCGCCCGCTTCCGGCAGAGTTCCCAAATCCGCAAGGTTTTCGAGCTGATAAAGCCCCGCGCCAAGCGCCAGATGGTGAACGTCAAACGTTTTCGAAGCGCCGCAGTCTACGCTCATGGCGTCCGCTCCAAGGCCGCTGACCCCACGCCGAATCAGAAAGCGCACAGCCTCGACGGAAAAACCTGGAAAGTGCATCGAGCCCGCCGAATCCATGTTTCGGTAGGCCGTCGGATCGGGCCAGCGCGATGCGCAACCTGTTCGAAGCAACACAATCGCTCCCGCGGGAATCGGGCCATGCGAGCGCTCCCAATCCGCAATGCGAGCTTCCGGCAAGAGATAGTCCGGATCGCGTTTGGCGTCTTGTCTGACGTCAATCACAACAGCGGGGCCGAATAATCTCTCCGCTGGAATCTGGTCCACCGTGGCGCCGCCCGCAGCAAAGTGCGCGGGAGCATCCAGATGCGTGCCGTAGTGCTCCAGCATCCAGAAGCTGCGGGTGAAATAGCCATCGCGCTCGAGGATGCCGTTGGGACGCGCCTCGAAAGACTTTGCATCACCCGGCCATGGCGGTAGTTGATCGTTAATGGCGTGCGAAAGGTCAATCACGCGGAGATCGCCCGCGGGAAAACGCGCGAAGGCATTCGCCAGTGACCCGGAAGAATCGTGACCCATAGAATTGCGGTGAGGAACGGTCTCGAAGACAGTATATTGCCAGAAAACAGTCCGACGGTTCTTGTTTCGAAGCTTCGAGCCTAGGGTAGCGGCAAACCCGGTGCGGCCACGATGCCTGCCATACGCAACATCTCCTGATATTCTTCCTCGGGCAGGGGTGAGATCAGCAGCCGCACGTTCTTAAAGAACTTCACTTTGCGCAACGCCGGGTTGGCGCGCAGTTCGACGAGCGAGATCTGGCGCGGAAGGCGCTCCAGGGCACGGAGATCGGCGACAAGCGTCTTACCGGTGGCGTCATCGGGATCGGGGTAGGGATCGCGTGTCACTTCCGCTAACGCATAGATGGAGCGCTCCGGCGCCGCATGATAGCAAACGACCCTGTCACCTTTGCGAACCTGCTTTAGTTGGCGCTGTGCATCGGCTTTGGTGCGCGCGCCACGCCACATTTCTTTGCCTTTTACAAACAGCGTATCCCAATGATAATGGTGGGGATCGGCGCTAAAGAGCCAGTGGTTTCGTTTGGTCGGTGGTGGTGTTGCGGTCATGTTCAGTTGTAAGCGAACCGATCAGGGCCGCAGGTACTATTCGCAGCCACATTCAGGCCGCAGACTATACACAAGTACTGACAGCTTGTCGAAGAATTAGAGCGAATAAGTTGTTGATTCGATTGGAGTGTTGCAGACGGCCAATTTGATCACAAGCAATCCACAAAGATGTCTTCCCCCCGAACGTCAATCGGATAGCACGGAACCGCAACGGCAGGATTCATCGTCAGCTTTCCAGTCGTCACGTCATACTGCCAGCCGTGCCAGGGACACGTCACCACCTTGCCATCGAGTGTGCCCTCGCCGAGCGGCCCGCCGCGATGCAGGCAGGTGTTATTGATAGCAAAGAACTTACCGCCAACATTGGCCAACGCTACCGCTTTGCCTTCGAGCGAGAACTCGCGGATGGTGCCAATCGGAATCTCGTCCTTCCGAGCCGCTCGCAGAAAAGACATCCAATACTCCTTTATTATCAGCCACTTGAATGCAGAAGGCTGCCCGCGCTTCACCGCGGCGAAGGCGTCTGCGCCACCATCACGCCTTGCTTGAAATCGTCGACCATGCCGGAATGAAGGCGGACCTCGGTCGGGCGCTTCGCTAGCGACATCTGGTCAATCTTGTCCTGGAGCTTCAGGAGGGCAAAGAAAAGCCCTTCCGGGCGCGGCGGGCAGCCCACCACGTAAACATCCACGGGCACGATCTTGTCCACTCCCTGGAGCACGGAATACGCGTTAAATGGCCCTCCTACGCTCGAACACGCCCCCATCGAGATACACCATTTAGGGTCGGGCATCTGGTCCCATACGCGCTTTAGGACCGGGGCCATCTTCAGCGTCACCGTCCCGGCGACGATCATCAGGTCCGCCTGGCGTGGCGAGGGGCGGAAAACCTCGGCTCCAAAACGGGCCATGTCAAAGCGCGAGGTCGTCGAGGCGATCATCTCAATGGCGCAGCAGGCCAGGCCAAACGTGAGGGGCCAGATCGCGCTCTTGCGCGCCCAATTGAAAACGTAGTCTACGGAGGTAATCAGGAAATTCTTTTCAAAACGCTGGTCAATTACGCCCATAGGCCGTAGGGTCCTCCCGCTGGAACTCGGGGAGTATATCCGCGGCGCGCGTGGCAGTCAAAGCTCTTGGGATGCTTCCCTATTCATACCGTAGCGCCACAAGCGGATCGACGTGTGTGGCGCGCCTCGCTGGGATGTAGCAGGCGGCCAAGGCGACCAAAAGCAAGAGCACGGTCGCGCCGGCGAGTGTGAGCGGATCGCTGGGCTTCACGTCATAGAGCATGCTGCCCAGCAAGCGTGTCACTCCAAACGATGCGGCTGTGCCAATGGCTGCTCCGATTGCGGCCAGCGCAATGCCATGGCCCACCACGCTGCGAAGCACGCCGCCCGGCTGCGCGCCCAACGCCATGCGAATCCCGATCTCGCGCGTGCGTCGTGCTACTTCATACGACAGCAGCCCATAGAGACCGATGCACGCCAGCAGCAGCGCGAGCAACCCGAAAAGGCTCGAAAGCCGCGCGAGTAGCCGCTCCTGAAACAGCAGTTCGTCAATTTGCTGCGATTCGGTCTTGATGTCGAAAAGCGGAAGGTCGAATCCGGAATGTTGCAAGACGTTGCGAACCGCCGAGATCGCCGCCCTGGGATCACCGGCCGTGCGCAATTCGAATACACCACTCTCGCCAGGCTCGTAAATTGTCGGATGAATTTTCCTGCGCAGGCTGTTGTATTTTGCGTCATGAACAACGCCGACGATTTGCCAGCCGGGGTCCTTGCACTTATTCGGGTTGTCGTCTTCCGGGTTGTCGCCGCCCCCGAAACGCTGGCCGATGGGATTCTCTTTGGGAAAGTAGGCTCGCACGAAAGATTCGTTAACAACGGCCGCAACGGGCGTTTGCGAGATGGACGCGTTCGAGCACCGCGAGCCCGGCTCGGAGGCCGTGGCGACATACTCCGGTGGTGCAAAGTCCCGGCCCTCGATGAGCGGCATCTTCAGCGTCTGAAAAAAGCTCGGGCCGACAGACATCGTATCGGCGTCCGAATCCTTTTCATCGGATTTGCCGTGCAAGTGGAAACTCGTGCTCCACAGCCACCCTCGTAACAAAGGCATATCGGAATAGCCGACTGACAAGACACCTGGCATTTCGCTAAAGCGGTCACGCAGTTCGCGAAAAAACACTCCGAGTCGCTCGCCCTTGTATTCGGTAAGCGTGGGATCGACGCTGAAATTCAGCACATTATCGGTGTCAAATCCAGGGTCAACGCTTCTCAGATTCTGCAGAGTGTGCACCAACAGACCTGCACCGACCAGCACCACAACGGTGAGGGCCACTTGCGCCACCACCAGCGCGTTGCCGGCATTGAGCCAGCCCCGGCCCGCGTCGCCCGAACTCGAGAACTTGCCGCCTTCCTTCAAAGCTGGCGTCAGGTCCACTCGCATCGAGCGCAACGCCGGCATCAGGCCAAACAAAACCCCGGTCAGAATCGAGGCCGCGGCCGTGAAAGCGAGCACGCGCAGATCAATATCCGCTGAGAATCCCGTGGGACGCGAATCGGTGCTGGTAAGAAAAGCGAGCAGAGCGCGGGCGCTCCAGAATGCCATCGCAATGCCCAACAACCCGCCTGCGACCGAGATCGTGAGGCTTTCCGTCAGTAGTTGGCGAGCGATCCGGCCTCGGCTTGCGCCGATGGCGAGGCGCACCGCTATTTCCCTTTGCCGACCCGTGGCGCGCGCAAGCAACAGTCCCGCCACGTTGGCGCACGCAATCAGCAGCACAATTCCCACCGCCAGCATCAGCGCGTAGAGTGGCTTGGAAAGCTCCCGCCGCAATCCGGTCAGCCCCGTCTGCGCGGGTAACAGCTTGATGGCCGGCGCATCCTCCGCTTTCGAAAGCGCCTTCTCGCCATGCACCAGGTCATTGAAGAACAGCAGGCTCACCGCGCTTTCCGCTTGCGCTCGAAAGACACCGGGTTTCAAGCGCGCTACCACCACCATCCACCAGGAATCTGCGTCGTCCGCGCGCGGCGTCCACCTCTCCCGCAGACGTGCCCGCTGCGCGAGGGGAACCCAAAGATCGAAGGTATTGCCTGGCGTCAGGTTCACGAACCTGGGTTCGGCAACGCCGATGATCGTGAAGGGCAGATTCTGCAAGTGGATCGTCTTCCCCACCGCGGAGGGATCGCCGCCAAACGCGCTTTGCCAGTATCCGTAGTTGAGTACAGCCACGGCAGGAGCCGTCGCCGTGTCGTCCGCGGCTTGAATCATCCGCCCGGCAGCCGCCCGAACACCCAGCGTTTCGAAATAGTCGCCGGAAACATATTGAGCAGATGCCTGGCTCGCAGGTCCATTGCCGCTCAGATTGAGATCTCCTGCCACGGCAAATGTGGCCAAGCCCGAAAACACATCGGTTTTCGAACGCACATCCTCGACAAAGGGCTTGGACAACAAACAACCGGTCGACTCGCCCTCGCCGAAATTCGTTAGGCAATCTCCATAGGAACCATTACCGTGGGTCTTCGGTTCATGACGTGCATCCCACTGCAAGAGAACAAGTTCTTGCGGGTTGCGCACCGGCAGCGATCGCAGCATCACCGCGTCAATCAAGCTGAAAATCGCGGTATTCGCGCCGATGCCCAAGCCCAACGTCAGAACCGCGATCGCCGTGAAGCCGGGGCTTTTCGCAAGCACGCGGAAGGCATAGCGGACATCCTGGCGGAAGTCCGTGAGAAGCGAGAATCGGCCACGTCTGGCGGCGTCGCGATCCTCGGCTTGATGCTGCAGAATCGTCATGGTGGATTCCCTCCCACGCTGCGAACGCACTAATTCATTCGCAAGGCCTGCCCAATCGGCAACGTGCTGCATGGCGGCAGCTTCGGCTTGTTGGCTCGTGAGGCCGCGCTGCAACGCCTCGGTATAGGCCTCGTCCAATTGCACGGCCAAATCCTCGACAATCTCCGCTTCGCGCTCCGGCCGCAAATGCGAGAGCCGCAAGTTCTGCCGGACATATTGCGCCCAATCAGGCATGACCAGGCCTCCGATGTGATTGATGGTCAGCACAAACTCATCCCACGCGCTGCGCTGCGCCGTCAGGAACTTTCGGCCCGCGGCGGTCAGCCGGTAGTATCTGCGCCTCCGCTGGCCCGCTTTTTCCACCCAGCGGCCGGAGATCAGAGCTCTGTCTTCTAACCGGCACAGGACGGGATAGAGCGAGCCGATGCGGAACTGGATGCGTCCCTTGGAGCGCGCTTCGATCAGTTTGCCGATCTCGTAGCCGTGCCGCGGGCGGGCTTCGAGAACGACAATACGAGAAGCTCCACACTGCCCTTTTTCAATTCACGGTTGAACATACTTCACAACGATATACTTTACGGAAGGCTATGGTCAAGAGGAATGGCTTGGCGAGTGTGCCGCTTCGGAACGACAAAGGCACCGCGAGACTTCAGATGCGCAGGCAGTCAAACAGCAGGTTTTGTGCCGTGGATCAGCAGGGCGCCTTCGCGGCGGAAGGCCGCGAGTTGTGCGGCGTCGCGGAACCACTTACCCGTGTATACCTCCGGGTTAGGCGTGGGGTCCGGGATGCGCTCGTGGGCCACGTCCGCGAAACCGGCATCGCGGAAAAGCGCCGCCCACTCGTCGCCGGAAAGCAGCTTGGCGGGAATCGCGAGAAGTGAGCCCCACTGGTGGCAATGCGGATTATCGCGGTAATAGTTGATCAGAATCCAGGCGGAGCCGCCTTCGCGCAGCACGCGAAAGATTTCGCGCACGCCTTTCGCCGGATCGGGCCAGTAATAGGAAGACTCCACGGAAACGACGCGCGAGAAAAAATGCGGCTGCCAGGGGATTTCCTCCGCCGTGCCGCCGACAAACATCGTATTGGGCAGATCGGCGCAAGCGCGACACGCCAGACGCACCATTTCATCGGAGATGTCCGCACCGACGACGCGTCCTTCGGTGACGCGTTGCGCGAGAAGTTTGCAAAGCCAGCCGGAGCCGCAGCCAACATCGAGAATGTTTTCGTCCGCGCAGATGCCCATCTTTGCGAGCATCGGGAGGACGATGGGCAGGTGGTCGCGTTCCATCCCTTCGCCGCGTCCCGCTTCGGCCCAGCGGTTAAATTCTTCGCGGAGCTGATCGTTGTGGGTGATTTCGGGCATGCTCTGCCGTGCCGGAATAATTCGTTTGCTTATCGAATTCGGTTCCGCTCGCCAGGCAGGGTGGAAAAGCCCCAAGTCCATTTCGCTTTGCTCAGTGCAAGCAAGGACCCGCGCTACAGAGCGAGAACCTAAAAAGTTTGTTCGTCCGCCGACGGCCCATAGATTGAGGGCACGGGAACGTCATTGAGCCGGAGATAGACTCCCAATTGCGCGCGGTGGTGAATCATGTGATTCATCACAAAACTGCGAACCACCACGATCTTCGGCATGCTGAAAATCGTCTGGCCATTGTTGAGTAGCGCCCAGGGCTTGAAGAACTCTTCATCCTTGGCGGCAGCGAGCGCGGCGCGGCCAGCGGCAGCGTTCTTATCGAACCGGGCCAGAATTTCCTGCCGCGTCTTGAGCTGAGGATCCTCGGGACTCTTTCCGCCGGGGGCGATATCGAGCGAATCCTGCGTGAGCGATTCCTTGAGCCACCCTGGCACGTTCGCCAGATGCTGGGCCAGATTCCCGAGCTTCATAGATTTCGAATGCGGGGCCCAGTCAAACTTATTTTCGGGGATGCGCTCGAGAGTTTTGCGGGTGCCCACCATTTCGTGGTCGAACTCAGCCAGTAAACCCTGATTGATCGGCATGGATTAGCTCCTCGCTTGAGATGGCGTATATTCGCTTTTGTTTCGCCTAGAGTCAAGTCCTAAAATAGCGAATATACGCCATCTCACGAGAGGAGCTGTCGATGCCCATCAATCGAGTGGTTTACTGGCTGAGTTCGACCACGAAATGGTGGGCACTCGAAAGACTCTGGACGCATTCCCGAAAATATGGTTAGACTCGGGCCCCGCGCATTCCAAATCGATGAAGCTCGGGCATCTGGCCCAGCATCTGGCGGGCACGGGGTGGCTCAAGGAATGGCTCCACACAGGATTTTCGCTCGATATCGCTCCCGGCGGAAAGCATCCCGAGGATCCTCAGCTCAGAGACGCGGCAGGAAATTCGGCCGAGTTCGATAAGAACGTTGCCGCTGGACGCGCCACGCAGGCGTGGAAGGATGAGGAGTTTTTCAAGCCCTGGGCGTTACTCAGACAATGGCCAGCCAATCTTCAGCATGCCGAAGATCGGTGGTTCGCGGTTTTGTGATGAATCACATGATTCACCACGCGCGCAATTGGGAGTCTATCTCCGGCTCAATGACGTTCCCGTGCCCTCAATCTACGGGCCGTCGGCGGACGAACAAACTTTTTAGGTTCTCGCTCTGTAGCGCGGGTCCTTGCTTGCACTGAGCAAAGCGAAATGGACTTGGGGCTTTTCCACCCTGCCTGGCGAGCGGAACCGAATTCGATAAGCAAACGAATTATTCCGGCACGGCAGAGCATGCCCGAAATCACCCACAACGATCAGCTCCGCGAAGAATTTAACCGCTGGGCCGAAGCGGGACGCGGCGAAGGGATGGAACGCGACCACCTGCCCATCGTCCTCCCGATGCTCGCAAAGATGGGCATCTGCGCGGACGAAAACATTCTCGATGTTGGCTGCGGCTCGCGGCTGGCTTTGCAAACTTCTCGCGCAACGCGTCACCGAAGGACGCGTCGTCGGTGCGGACATCTCCGATGAAATGGTGCGTCTGGCGCGTCGCGCTTGCGCCGATCTGCCCAATACGATGTTTGTCGGCGGCACGGCGGAGGAAATCCCCTGGCAGCCGCATTTTTTCTCGCGCGTCGTTTCCGGTGGAGTCTTCCTATTACTGGCCCGATCCGGCGAAAGGCGTGCGCGAAATCTTTCGCGTGCTGCGCGAAGGCGGCTCCGCCTGGATTCTGATCAACTATTACCGCGATAATCCGCATTGCCACCAGTGGGGCTCACTCTCGCGATTCCCGCCAAGCTGCTTTCCGGCGACGAGTGGGCGGCGCTTTTCCGCGATGCCGGTTTCGCGGACGTGGCCCACGAGCGCATCCCGGACCCACGCCTAACCCGGAGGTATACACGGGTAAGTGGTTCCGGGACGCCGCACAACTCGCGGCCTTCCGCCGCGAAGGCGCCCTGCTGATCCACGGCACAAAACCTGCTGTTTGACTTGCCTGCGCATCTGAAGTCTCGCGGTGTCTTTGTCATTCTGAAGCGCCACACGCGCCAAGCCATTCCTCTTGACCATAGCCTTCGTAAAGTATATCGTTGTGAAGTATGTTCAACCGTGAATTGAAAAAGGGCAGTGTGGAGCTTCTCGTATTGTCGTTACTCGAAGCCCGCCCGCGGCACGGCTACGAGATCGGCAAACTGATCGAAGCGCGCTCCAAGGGACGCATCCAGTTCCGCATCGGCTCGCTCTATCCCGTCCTTTGCCGGTTGGAAGACAGAGCTCTGATCTCCGGCCGCTGGGTGGAAAAAGCGGGCCAGCGGAGGCGCAGATACTACCGGCTGACCGCCGCGGGCCGAAAGTTCCTGACGGCGCAGCGCAGCGCGTGGGATGAGTTTGTGCTGACCATCAATCACATCGCGAGGCCTGGCCATGCCTGATTGGGCGCAATATGTCCGGCAGAACTTGCGGCTCTCGCATCTGCGGCCGGAGCGCGAAGCGGAGATTGTCGAGGATTTGGCCGTGCAATTGGACGAGGCCTATGCCGAGGCGCTGCAGCGCGGCTTCACGAGCCAACAAGCCGAAGCTGCCGCCATGCAGCACGTTGCCGATTGGGCAGGCCTTGCGAATGAATTAGTGCGTTCGCAGCGTGGGAGGGAATCCGCCATGACGATTCTGCAGCATCAAGCCGAGGATCGCGACGCCGCCAGGCGTGGCCGATTCTCGCTTCTCACGGACTTCCGCCAGGATGTCCGCTATGCCTTCCGCGTGCTTGCGAAAAGCCCCGGCTTCACGGCGATCGCGGTTCTGACGCTGGCCTTGGGTATCGGCGCAAACACGGCGATTTTCAGCCTGATTGACGCGGTGATGCTGCACTCGCTGCCGGTGCGCGACCCCAGCAGCTCGTGGTGTTGCAATGGAATGCGCATCACGGACCGAAAACGCATAGCTCGAGTTCCTACGGAGATTGCCTAACGAATTTCGGCGAGGGCGAGTCGAGCGGTTGTTCGTTGTCCAAGCCCTTCTATCGAGGATGTGCGTTCGAAAACAGGTGTGTTTTCGGGATTGCGGCATTTGCGCGCCGGGCCGGCTGAATCTCAGTGGCAATGGACCCGCGAGCCAAGCGATGCGCAATATGTTTCCGGCGACTATTTCGAAACGCTTGGTGTGCGCGCCGCTGCCGGCCGGGTGTTTCAAGCCGTCGGACGATACGCCGTCTTCTCCTGCCGTGGCTGTGCTCAACTACGGCTACTGGAAGAGCGAATTTGGTGGCGATCCCAGCGCGATGGGCAAGACGATCCATCTGCAGAATCTTCCTTTCACGATCGTCGGCGTTGCCGAACCTAGGTTCGTAAATCTGACGCCGGGAAATACTTTCGATCTCTGGATCCCCCTCGCGCAACGGCCGCGTCTGCGAGCAGAGGTGGAAGCCGCGGTCGGATGACGCGGGCTCCTGGTGGATGGTGGTGGTCGCGCGGCTAAGACCCGGCGTTCCTCGCGCACAGGCGGAAAGCGCCGTGAGCTTGCTCTTCTTCAATGATTTGATACATGGTGAAAAGCCGCTTTCGAAGGCGGAAGATGCGCCAGTCATCAAGCTCCTGCCGGCGCAGACGGGATTGACCGGATCGCGGCGGCGGCTTTCCAAGCCGCTGTATGTGCTGATGCTGGCCGTGGGAATTGTGCTACTGATTGCGTGCGCCAATGTTGCGGGACTGATGCTCGCGCGCGCCAAGGCGCGACAAAAGGAAATCGCTGTCCGGCTCGCGATCGGCGCCAGCCGTGGCCGGATCGTTCGCCAATTGCTCACGGAGAGCCTCACGATCTCGGTCGCCGGCGGGTTGCTGGGCATTGCGATGGCGTTCTGGAGCGCGCGCGCGTTGCTGGCTTTCTTACCAGCACGTCTTCGCGTCCCACGGGATTTTCCGCCGAGATTGACCTGCGTGTGCTGGCCTTCACCGCCGGAGCTTCGATTCTGACCGGAATTTTGTTCGGCCTTGCGCCGGCGTTGCGCTCGATGCGCGTGGACCTGACGCCCGCTTTGAAGGAAGGCGGCAAGTCTTCCAGTTCCGGCCATGCCGGCCGGGGCTGGCTCAATTCCGGCAATGCCCTGGTGGTGGCGCAAGTGGCGCTGACGGTTGTGGTGCTGGTGGGCGCGGGCTTACTTGTGCACACGCTTGAAAATCTGAAAAGCATTGATCCGGGATTTGACGCAAACAATGTCCTGAATTTCGGTGTCGATCCCACCCTGACTCGATATAAGGGCGAGCGGCTCGGCGATTTTTTTCGCGAATTGCGCGATCGTTTCAGCGAAATCCCCGGAGTGCTGTCGGTCGAGCTATTCCGATTCGCCTTTGCTGAGTGGCAGTCTCCATCAACGGTTTCCACTTGCATGGCAAGCCGGACGAGAAGTATTCGGATGCCGATATTTCCCGTCGGCCCAGACTTTTTTCAAACGATGCGAATGCCGCTCACGAGGGCCGGGATTTTACGCCCGCGGAATATGTCGTGCGGCCTCCGAGCCGGGCCCGCACTGTTCGAACGCGTCCAAATCGCAAACGGCCGTCGCGGCCGTCGTCAACGAATCTTTCGTGCGAGCCTATTTTCCCACCGAGAATCCGATCGGCCAACGCTTTGGTGGAGGCGAGAACCTGGAATATCCCGATCCGAACCATTGCAATGATCCGGGCTGGCAAATCGTAGGCATCGTTCACGATGCCAAGTACAACGACCTGCGCAGGGAAATTCATCCGACCTTCTACGTCCCTAGCGGCGAAGACGGCACATTCGAACTTCGCACGGCCGGCGATCCCAGAGCCGCGATTTCGGCGGTTCGCGATGTCTTGCAGCATTCCGGCTTCGATCTTCCGCTTGTCGGCATCATCACCGAAGCAGCAGATTGACGAATTTGCTCTTTCAGGAGCGGCTGATCGCGCGGCTTTCGAGCTTCTTTGGATTGCTGGCTTTGTTGCTCGCGTGCATCGGCCTCTATGGCCTGCTCTCTTATGAAGTCGCGCGGCGCACGCGCGAGATCGGCATTCGCATGGCGTTGGGCGCGCAGTCGGGTGACGTGCTTCGCAGCGTGGTGGGTCATGGCATTGCACTGGCCGCGATCGGCGCCGCCATCGGCACGGCCGCATCGTTTGGCGTGACGCGTTTTCTGGGCAGCATGCTTTACGACGTGAAGCCGAGTGACCCGTTTACGCTAGTGGGCGTCACCGTGCTCTTGCTCTTGGTCGCCCTGGCCGCCTGCTATATTCCCGCCAGGCGCGCGACGCGCGTGGATCCCCTCGTAGCCCTGCGCTATGAATAGGGAACCGTCCCAAGAGCTTTGACTGCCACGCGCGCCGCGGATATACTCCCCGAGTTCCAGCGGGAGGACCCTACGGCCCATGGGCGTAATTGACCAGCGTTTCGAAAAGAATTTCCTCATTACCTCCGTAGACTACGTTTTCAATTGGGCGCGCAAGAGCGCGATCTGGCCCCTCACGTTTGGTCTGGCCTGCTGCGCCATTGAAATGATCGCCTCGACGACCTCGCGCTTTGACATGGCCCGTTTTGGCGCCGAGGTTTTCCGCCCCTCGCCGCGCCAGGCGGACCTGATGATCGTCGCCGGGACGGTGACGCTGAAGATGGCACCGGTCCTAAAGCGCGTGTGGGACCAGATGCCCGACCCGAAATGGTGCATCTCGATGGGGGCGTGTTCGAGCGTAGGAGGGCCATTCAACGCCTATTCCGTGCTCCAGGGAGTGGACAAGATCGTGCCCGTGGATGTTTACGTGGTGGGCTGCCCGCCGCGCCCGGAAGGGCTTTTCTTTGCGCTTCTGAAGCTCCAGGACAAGATTGACCAGATGTCGCTAGCGAAGCGCCCGACCGAAGTCCGCCTGCATTCCGGCATGGTCGACGAATTCAAGCAGGGCGTGATGGTGGCGCAGACGCCTTCGCCGCGGTGAAACTGCGGAGCAGCCATCTCAGTCAAGTAGCTGATAAAAAAGGAGTAATGGATGTCTTTCCTGCGTGCGGCTCGAAAAGACGAGATTCCGGTTGGCACCATCCGCGAGTTCTCGCTCGAAGGCAAAGCCATAGCGTTGGCCAATGTCGGCGGTAAGTTCTTTGCTATCAATAACACCTGCCTACATCGCGGCGGACCGCTCGGCGAGGGCACACTCGATGGCAATGTGGTGACGTGTCCTTGGCACGGCTGGCAGTATGACGTGACTACTGGAAAGCTGACGATGAATCCTGCGGTTGCGGTTCCGTGCTATCCCATTGATGTTCGGGGGGAAGACATCTTTGTGGATTGCTTGTGATCAAATTGGCCTTCTGCAACACTCCAATCGAATCAATAACTTATTCGTTCTAATTCTTCGACAAGCTGTCAGTACTTGTGTATAGTCTGCGGCCTGAATGTGGCTGCGAATAGTACCTGCGGCCCTGATCTGTTCGCCTACAACTGAACATGACCGCACACCACCACCGCCCAAACGAAACCACTGGCTCTTTAGCGCCGATCCCCACCATTATCATTGGGATACGCTCTTTGTAAAAGGCAAGGAAATGTGGCGCGGCGCGCGCACAAGGCCGATGCTCAGCGCCAACTAAAGCAGGTTCGCAAAGGCGACCGGGTCGTCTGCTATCATGCGGCGCCAGAGCGCTCCATCTATGCGTTAGCGGAAGTAACACGCGATCCTTACCCCGATCCCGATGACGCCACCGGCAAGACTCTTGTCGCCGATCTCCGTGCCCTGGAGCGACTGCCGCGCCAGATCTCGCTCGTCGAACTGCGCGCCAACCCGGCGTTGCGCAAAGTGAAGTTCTTTAAGAACGTGCGGCTGCTGATCTCACCCCTGCCCGAGGAAGAATATCAGGAGATGTTGCGTATGGCAGGCATCGTGGCCGCGCCGGGCTTGCCGCTACCCTAAGCTCGAAGCTTCGAAACAAGAACCGTCGGGCTGTTTTCTGGCAATATACTGTCTTCGAGACCGTTCCTCACCGCAATTCTATGGGCCACGATTCTTCCGGGTCACTGGCGAATGCTTTCGCGCGTTTTCCCGCGGGCGCATCACCGCGTGATTGACCTTTCGCACGCCATTAACGATCAACTGCCGCCGTGGCCGGGGGATGCAAAGTCTTTCGAGGCGCGTCCCAACGGAATCCTCGAGCGCGATGGCTATTTCAGCCGTAGCTTCTGGATGCTCGAACACTACGGCACGCATCTGGATGCTCCCGCGCACTTTGCTGCGGGCGGCGCCACGGTGGACCAGATTCCGGCGGAGAGATTATTCGGCCCCGCTGTTGTGATTGACGTCAGGCAAGACGCCAAACGCGATCCGGATTATCTCTTGCCGGAAGCTCGCGTCGCGGATTGGGAGCGCGCGCATGGCCGATTCCCGCCGGGAGCGATCGTGCTGTTTCGAACTGGCTGCGCCTCGCACTGGCCCGATCCGGCGGCCTACCGAAACATGGATTCGGCGGGCTCGATGCACTTTCCAGGTTTTTCCGTCGAGGCTGTGCGCTTTCTGATTCGGCGCGGGGTCAGCGGGCTCGGCGCCGACGCGATGAGCGTAGACTGCGGCGCTTCGAAAACGTTTGACGTTCACCATCTGGCGCTTGGCGCGGGCCTTTATCAGCTCGAAAACCTTGCGGATTTGGGGGCTTTGCCGGAAGCGGGCGCGTTCCTAATTGTCGCTCCCATCAAGCTCGAGGGCGGCTCGGGCGGGCCTTGCCGCGTTTTTGCCATACTGCCGTAGAGGGCCACGGCGTTTTCGTTGGTCCTGGCAGCTACAATGTTCTCGACATGAACACACATCTGCTGAAAAACGGAATGAAGGTGCTGGTAGAAGAAGACCATTCGATTCCCAATGTTGCGCTTTATATTTTCTATCGGGTCGGCTCGCGCAATGAGCGCCCGGGCACCACGGGGATCTCCCATTTTTTTGAGCACATGATGTTCAACGGCGCGAAAAAATACGGTCCCGGAGCATTTGATCGCACGATGGAAAACGCGGGCGGGGCCAACAACGCGTACACTTCGAATGACGTCACTGTGTATCACCATCGTTTTCCGCCCGCGGCGCTCGAAACGGTTCTCGATCTCGAAGCCGACCGCATCGAGCACCTCGCGTTTGATCCGGAGAAAATCGAATCCGAGCGCGGTGTGGTCGCCTCCGAGCGGCGCATGTCGGTTGATTCGAATAATGCGGGCATCCTCGACGAACAGCTTTGGGCCGCGGCCTACACGGCACATCCTTACCAATGGCCCGTGATCGGCTGGATGGTGGATATCCAAAATTGGACGGTGGAGGACCTGAAGTGCCACTTCGAAATGGGCTATTCGCCGAGCAACGCGACAATGGTGGTTGTGGGCGACGTCAGGGCGGATGAAGTGTTCCATCTGGCGACAAAGTACATCGAGCCGATTCCCGCGCACGCCCCTCCGCCGAAGGTGACGACGCGGGAGCCCGCTCAGATCGGCGAGCGGCGCATGACCGTGAAGAAATTCGCCCAGCTTCCGATCCTGATGATCGCGTATCACGTCCCCGAAACCGCTCATCCCGATTACTACGCGCTTCGCGTGCTGCAAACGATCCTTTTTGCCGGACAAAGCTCGCGCATGTACCAGCGTCTTGTGGACAAAGATCAGTTGGCGCTTTCCGTGCGCGGCAGCATGCAATTTGCGCTTGATCCCACGCTCTTTATCGTCAGTTCGCAGCCGAAGAGCGGTGTTGAACCTCGGTCGTAGAGAATGCAATCTACGAAGAGTTCGAAAAAGCGAAAAGCGGCGTTACCGGGCAGGAGCTGGAAAAGGCCAAGAATATTCTTCTCGCCCAATTCTACCGGCAGATGAAAACCGACAATGGCCGGGCCAACGCGATCGGAACCTACGAAGTTTTCTTCGGCGACTATCGCAAGCTCTATGCAGCGGCCAGCGAATACCAGCGCGTAACGGTTGAAGATGTTCGCCTCGTGGCCGCCGCCTATTTCGAAGAGAAGAATCGAACTGTCGCGACGCTCATGCCCGAACCACCGCTCCCCTCGACACGGTTCCCGTATGAAATCTCCGGAGAAACTTCAGCTTCCGGAATATCGAAAGGCGCGCCTGCCCAATGGCATGACGCTGCTCTTGATGGAGCAGCACAAGCTGCCGCTTGTCAGCTTCGACCTGATCCTCAGGAGCGGTTCGTCGCCGATCCGGCCGGCGCGGAAGGGACAGCGTCCGTCACGGCATCGCTTTTGCGGCACGGAACGCAAAGGCGCATAGCCACCGAGTATTCACGCGATCTCGATTTTATCGGCGGCACATTCCACGCCGGCGCCACAGCCGATTACACTTCGGTCTCGGCAGAGTTCATGAAGAAGGATCTCGCCGCAGGCTTGGACTTATTGGCCGAGCCCTTGCTTGAGCCTGCATTTCCCGACGCGGAGGTCGGGAAACGTCTTCGCCAGCGCATGGACGGAATCCTCGCCGCCAAGGATCAGGCGCAGCACGTGCTCGGCGCTTATTTCAACGCTTATCTATTCGGCGGCCATCCCTATGGCCGGCCGGCGGCGGCGATGAACCATCGTTGGCGCGGATCAACCGCGACTCGGTGGCCGAGTTCTACGGTCGCACTACACGCCGGAAGACGCCATCCTCGCGGCGGTTGGCGATTTTGATTCCGCCGAGATGGAACGACTTCTTTCGGCTCGGTTTGCGCCTTGGACCGCGGGCGGCGCTCAACTGATTGAGAACATGGTTCGCTCGCGCCGCAAAAACGCCGCTTGCTGCTGGTAGACAAGCCCGACTCGACGCAGACTTACTTTCGCATCGGGAATGTAGGTATCTCGCGCACAAATCCTGATTACGTGCCGTTGCTTCTCGTCAACACGCTTTTCGGCGGGCGCTTCACGTCCCTGATCAATTCGGCGCTGCGAATCGAGTCGGGACTCACTTACGGTGCGAGTTCGGCCTTCGATACACGCCTGGCGTCCGGGGCGATTTTTATTTCGAGCTACACACCCAATGCCAGCACGTCCGCGCTCTCGACGTCACGCTCGATGTGTTAAAACGATTCCACGAGAATGGCATTTCCGAGCAACAGCTCGCCTCGGCAAAGAGCTACGTGAAGGGCCAGTTCCCGCTTCGCGTCGAAACCTCGGACCAAGTGGCCTCGCTGATTGCACAACTCGAATTTCACGGCCTCGACCGGCGCGAAATTGACGATCTCTACGCGAAAATTGACACAATCACGATTGGGAATGCCCGCCGCGTGATCGAGCAATACTATCCACAGGGTGATCTCGTATTCGTTCTCATCGGCAAGGCCAGCGAAATCGGCGAAGTTGCGGGCAAGTATGCCTCGCACGTAGACCTATGTTCGATCACCGAGCCTGGCTTCTATCCGCCTACCACCTCGCCCGATGCGTTCCGCCGGGTTGAAGCCGACCTGGACCCCGCATGCCTGAACTTCCCGAAGTCGAAACGATCGTACGCGGGTTGCGCGCAGCTGTATCGGGGCGGCGCGTCTCGGCGTTCGCTTTGGCAAAACTGACTTGTCGCGGACCCAGCCGCAATCGCCGAACGTTTGCCCGGTGGCCACATCGCAAGCGTCGAACGCTACGGGAAATTTATTTCCCTAGCGCTGGAGCCTGCTGCAAGCGAAGGTGCTCGCTGCTATTTCTTCATTCATCTCGGCATGACCGGCCAGATCCTACCGCGCTCCTCGGGCTCGCCCATCGCGCCGCACACGCACGCCTTTTTCGAACTCGATAATGGTCGCAGTTGCGCTATACGGATATTCGCCGCTTCAGGCAGATGATGCTCGTTCCGGAATCGGCGATCGAGGCTTTTCGGCAAAGTTCGGCCGGTCCCGCTCAAGATCACGGAAACAGAGTTTGTCGCGCTCTTTCGAGCCCGGATTGCACGCGTCAAGGCCCTGCTACTCGAACAAAGCGTTTTGCGTGGCATGGGCAATATCTATGCGGACGAGAGCCTCTGGCGCGCGCGCCTCCACCCGGCGCGAATTGCGGCAAGTCTGAAACCCGCGCAACTGATAGCGCTCGGCCGCGCCGTTGGCAAGGTGCTGGAGGATGCGATCCGGCTGCGAGGATCATCCATTGCCGATTTTCTCGATGCGGAAGGCCAACCCGGCGAAACCAACTCCACTATCGCGTGTACCGTCGCGCCGGCAAGCCTGTCCACGCTGTAAGCCCACATTCGCCGCATTGTCGTCGCCGGCGCGGCAGCTATTCTGTCCACGGTGCCAGGTCTCTCCACGCAAAACATCGCGCCGGAACCGCAAACGCGAAGCCGAAACGCCCTAGTTAGGCATAGCTGGCTTTGCTCGCCGCTCTCCGCACGATCCGCACGATTTCCACGCAACGTGAAGTATCATTCGGCCCCCGCCGGGAACCATGAGCACTTCCTCCCGGTCGGCCAGGAGGATCGTGATGATACG
>CAWDNN010000009.1:0-330301 GCA_963803675.1 uncultured Acidobacteriota bacterium
AGAATTCCGTTGGAAGACATCGCATGTAGCTCTTTGTACCTGGGTTTTGGGACGCCAAGGAACTATGCATATAGATTTAATAAGCATCGACACGAAAACAATTCTTAATACTTTCGTGTTGAATTGGCGATCCTCGCCGGTATATCCAGATTCGTCGATATACAACAACATGTTTGAAAATCAACTCCAAGAAAACATTTTATCGGTTGTGGGCCAACTTCGCGGGGTGCACCCATATACCCCGGGCTCGCGTTGACACTGTCTGATTGCTCCGCTAAACTCAGCCGGTTTGAGCAACCGCGCTTTTCCTCGCACTACACTACTCCCCGGTAGCTCAACGGTAGAGCATTCGGCTGTTAACCGAAGGGTTGCTAGTTCGAATCTAGCCCGGGGAGCCAACTTCTCCTTCTCTCTCAGCAACTTACAGAGCCTGAGTTTCAGGTTTTGTTTTTGAAACGTCAGGTGTCATGTAAGGGTCATGTAAAATCACTGAATCGTGCTCTGATCTCCATACACTCGCTGATTTGCTTTCTCCAAAACGTCGGAGCTAAGCTGCATGCCCGCCGTGGGCGGGCAACGCAGCAGGCAGACTCCCGCATCCTACGGCCAAATAGCGCAGGGGTGTGGCGACCGGCGGCGGCTGGTGAATGGCTTGTTATCGACACGGAATTTTGATTGCCAAGCATAGCTGGCGGTCGGTACCGTCTATCCATCGTGATTCATTTCAATGATTGTGTAGCACCGGATCGGACAAGAACGGGTTCGGAGCCGTCAGTCTCGAATCGGGCTACGCGTCGAGCTTTGAGCAGTTGCGCACACGTCCTCCGGCAGGAAGGAAAGAACATGATGCGATTTGCAAAGATCGAAAGGATGGCAGCCAGAGTTGCGGCGGGAGCGCTTGCGGTCATGAGTTTACTGAGCATGACTGCGAGCGCACGGGCACAGGACACCGCAGAGAGGGCCTATCCGAAGATGCTGCCGCTTACGCAGTATCTAATGGATCGAGATGCGGCAATCGCGTTGGCGCGAAGCGCCGCTCCGGAGGACATTTCAAAGGATGCGTCTGTTTTAGTGCTGACGCCCAAAGGCTGGGAAACAGCGGTCAAAGGTACGAACGGTTTTGTGTGCATGGCGGGACCGTCATGGACGGCCAGCATTGACTTTTATGACATCTGGAGTCCGAAGCAGAGAGGGGCGATTTGCCTCAATCCAGCGGCTGTGCGGTCGATCCTGCCGATTTTTTACAAGATGACGCAAATGACGCTGGCTGGCGTAGTCTCTGTAAAAGAGCGCATGGCGGGCATTCAAGAAGCGTATGCGAAGAAGGAGATTCCGCCGGTCGAGCCGGGAGCAATGAGCTACATGATGTCCAAGGATGCATACCTTACCCATTTGGGCCATTCACACAATTTATGTCACGTGATGTTTTTCTTGCCGATGAAAACTTCTGGTGAATTGGGCGACAATGATCCGAACTCGCCCATTTCTTCCACGTCTATGTGGTTCCCGGACCCTGACAAACCGGATAGTCCACTGAACAAAGAGCTGCCGCCGCTGCGGACTGTCGCAATCGCTGTGCCGTATTGGTCCGATGGCACTGTTGCGTTCAAGTAGTGCTATCGGATCGCGAGAGCCTGAACGGCGCATCCGGCGAGACCGAGACCGACAAGCGCGGCGATGAGAGAGACGCCGTGATTGACGGGTCTGACGCCTAAGCTCCTCACGCAAAACTCTCCAGCATCCACGCCAGGTCCACCTGTTCGAGAGCTACACCGACGGCCGAGCAAGTAAGAATCCGCCGCACAGGATGAGGAGCGAGGCAACTCCGATCATTTCGTTGCCGATGAAGAACCCGACAAACGGAACCGTGAATATGGCTTGGATCAACACGGCGAAGCCGCAGATCAGGACGAGAGGCTTTCGCAGTCTCGCTTCGCCGATTGTAGCGATCCAGGCGATGATTGCCAGTACGAGCTGGTTCCAGGCCATCGAAAGGAACGCCACTCGAAAGACGGATTGCAGGTTCTGTTCCAGATTGGATGCGCTCACAGTAGGCGACAGTTTTGTGTAGGCGAATGAGTGAAACCCGCGCTTGCGAGAGCACGACACATCCAAAGCCGACAAGGAACGTGGCTGTCTTCGAGCGGCTATTCATCCTACGCGCCCCAGTGTTTTGAGTGGAGGATAGCATAAACCCTCTAGTGTGGATCGTCGCTTAACTACCTTCTACTGATTGCGGATGCAGTTTAGGTGCAGGATTGGGTGCAGGTAGAGAGGCAAGAATGGCTCCGATTTTCTTCCAAGCGACACCAGATAGGGCGTTTAGATTTTTGATCCCCTCGGCTGTTAACCGAAGGAGTTGCTAGTTCGAATCTAGCCCGGGGGGCCAATCTTCCTCTCTACGATTCACTCGGATAGGCGATTAGCGTGGCACGCCACATACGTCACGTGAGCGGGCATACCTCACGTCATCGCGCGGGCGATGGTCATTAAGCCGATACTCGCCGAGGAGATCAGCGAGAATCCATGCTGTTCCGGCAATCGCGAAGGTCTCGGCGGTTTCGCTCCAATTCGTATGATTGCGGGGATCCGAAAGAAGCAACGGTACCCACACGAGTAGCCCAAAGATCACGAGCATCATTGTCAGCAGGCGAGTCGCGAGAAGCGCCATTCGATTCGTAAGAAGAGCCACGGCCGCGAGTGCGAACAAAACAGTCGTCGTTACCGCCCAAAACATCTGACTTGGCGGAAGCCACTTCGGAACAAGACTGGCGGTAGCGGCCAAGATAAAACGCCTGTTCGAGGGTAAAGGAAGCGACACAGATGCCCAAAAGAATGCGGCCGATCCGATTAAGCGTTTCCCGTGACCATGCCGATGACAAGCGCGCATAAACGATCGCCGCTCCGGTCACGAGAGAGAACTGCTCGAAGAAGTTGCCCCAGCTATTGTAGATCTGCGGTTCGGCGACGATTCCTGGCACGCACAGTAAGGCGAAGACAAGATAAACCGCACCAAGGACGGCTGCGCCCGTTTTCGCGGTCCGGCGGAACTGAATCGCAACGCCGCCGAAGATCTGGGCAGCGGCGGCGGCGTAGACAATGTAACGCGGTTGATGCCAGCCGTTGTAGTCGTGCCAGGCCAGCGTGATGAGGCCAAAGGCGAAAGCCGCCACTCCAAACACATGACGGCCGAGGTTCAAACTAGGCGTTGATACGGTCATTTGTTTTCAATCCCGTTCACGCAGGTTGGTCACGATGCAGGAGAGTCGATCGTCGGTAACGTTCATTCGAGCAACCGGGGGGATCGCAAAGGATGCACCGAGCTTTATACAACGGGATGGAGCAAGGGTATAGTGCCAAAACTTGGAGCGTGAAACTCCACCCGATCATGAAGCGTCGCTCTAATTTGGAGCTTCGAGGGGTATACGGTCACCGCCCTTAGAACGCGCTGGGTCTATCGCTCCGGCTTGATATCGAGCAGCATGCCCGGGCCATTCGTGCCGGTCTGGACCTGCGGCACCTGCCCATTCCACTTCTCGATCCAGCGATCCGTCACCGCGAGTTTCTGCCATTCGATAATATTCGGGCTGATGGAGGCGGCGCGCACGCGATTCGATTCCGCTTCGCCATTGGCCACCGCAACTTGCGCCTTCGCCTGACCTTCCGCTGCCGCCACGAGCTTCGCTGCGTCCGCTTGCGACTGCACCAATTCATTTTGTTTCTGTACGGCGATTTGCTGCGCCTGCACCTTGGAATTGATCGCGTCAATCACGGATTGAGGCGGCCTCGGCGAGCCGATGAAACCAAATTGATCAATCACGACGCCAATATCAGCCACCTGTTTCTGCAACTCCTGCCGCGAATTCTGCTCCAGCTCGGATTTCTTTTCGCCCATGATGTCCTGCACGGCATATTGCGATCCGGTCCGGTTGATAGCGTCGCGCGCCACGTTGCGCAGAAACCCGTGCGTGAACTGGTTAATGTCGTCGTTGCGAAATTTCACATAGAACGCGGGGACTTTGCTTGCATCCAGATGGTAGGAAACCGAAAGATCGCCGTACACGGTGAGGCCGTCTTCGGTGTTAAACGACATTTCTTCATTGTTGCCGATCCCTCATTCGGATCCTTGGTCCATTTTGCGGTCTGCACCGAGGTGGGATATTCCACGATTGTGGAGGAAAGGAAATTGTAGAAAACCCAGCCCGTGCGAATCGGCAAGTCCTCAACGCCACGTTGCGATCCTGCGAGGTCCACTTTAATTCCCACTCGGCCCGGCCCGATCCGTGTGGCGCAGCCCGCGAAAAACAGCACAAGGATCAGGGGAACCGCCAGAATTCCATACTTTCGCATCATGATTTCTCTCCTATCGGTTCAGTTGGCGTGCGGCGTCGTTTTGTGGTGCCAGATCCATTTCATGGCCGCCGGGAAAAGCACAACCACCACGACGATCAGTCCCACGCCACCCGCCACTTTCAAATCACTGGGTTGATTGATCAGGTCCATTCCCTGTGTCACCAGATAAATTGCTCCGCAAACCACCAATACCAAAGCCGCATATACAAATCTTTCTCTCATCGCCTTTTAAGCCTCGATCCTATTCTGAAACCATGTCGAGTAGAGGAGGTCTCTGGATTGCGAACGGCAATGCTCAAATCATGATCGCCGCCAACACCGTCGGGCGAACCTTCATTTCACTTCCTCGACTGTATCAATAAACAATTGAGACGCCTAGGCGATAGAAGGCAAAGGGAAGGTATTTCATGTTTGGCACGATCGGCCGCAATTCTCTTTGGCTTCCTCGGCGTGACGGCCACTGCCCGTTGGACGCTATTCGTGGCGCAGGGCCGTGAGGGGATCGACAGTGGCGGCGCGGCGCGAGGGGATCCAGCAGGCCAGAAGCGCGACGGCAGCCAGAAACAGCGGCACGGCAGTGAAGGTCACCAGGTCGTGCGGACGAACTCCATATAGAAAGGCTGCGGAGACCTGCGCTACAACCCATGCGACGGCCAACCCAAGCACCGTCGCGATCAAGGCAAGCAGCATACCTTGGCGGATGATGAGGCGCTGGACAGCACCGACCTGGGCGCCGAGCGCCATGCGAATGCCGATCTCACGCGTGCGGCGGCTGACTGAGTAACTCATCACGCCGTACAGTCCGACAGCGGCGAGCAGCAGGCCGACGACCCCGAAGACACCGAACAGCGTGCTGGCTAGACGCGGCAGAAAAAGCGCGTCGCGGAGGTGTTCCTCGATGGTTTCCGCGTTGAAGATCGCGAGTGTGGGGTCAAGAGAATGAATCTCATGGTGCACCGCTTCCGCGAGCCCCGCTGGACTGGCCGAGGAACGGACCAGGACCAGCAGGGAATACCCCATGAGTGATGGGTCCCCGGCGATGGACTGATCGAGAGAGCGGTAAAGAACGGGACGGAGATTCTCGCCAAGCGTTCGGGACTTGATATTTTTTGCGACACCGATGATTTCGTAGGAGCTGCCCGCGCCAGAGACACGTTGGCCGATGGGGTTCTCATTTCTTTTGAAGAAGCGCTGAACAAAGGCCTCGTTCACAACGGCGACTTTAGGGGATGTGGCGCTTTCATTGGCAAAATCGCGGCCAGCCATGAGAGGAGTGCCGATGGTGTCAAAGTAGCCGGGAGAGACCATATAGAGTTCCACATTGGCGTCGATGTCCTTCGACGAACGGCCATCGACGTGAAATTGGTCGCTGCGGTTGCCGCCCGAGAGCGGCACAGAGTCGGTACAAGCAACGGAAGTGACGCCGGGAAGCGTCGAGACGCGCTGCCGCAGCTCGGCAAGAAAATGGGTGGTGTGCTCAGCGGTGTAGCCATGCAGCCGAGGGTCAACGGACATCATGAGAATGCCGCGGGAGCGGAAGCCAATGTCAATGCTGGAAGCGCTTTGCATGCTGCGCAGGAAAAGCCCCGTGGCGCAGAGCAGGACAAGCGACATGGCGATCTGCGCCACGACGAGAATGTTGCGCAGGCTCCAGCGGCTTCCGGGGCGGGCAAGCATGTCTTCACCTTTCAGCGTGCTGGAGAGCGCGGTACGCGAAGCGGCCCACGCCGGTGCCAGTCCGAAAAGCAGTCCGGTGCCGACGCTCAGAGCGAAGGTGTACAGAAGAACCCGCCAATCAACGCTCACGTTCAGGTCAAGCGGCACAGGCGCTGGAAAGCGAAACACGGACAGGGCTCGCGTGGCCCAGAGTGAAACAGCGACGCCGAGTAGTCCGCCGCCGAGCGCGAGTAGCATGCTTTCGGTGAGCATCTGGCGCAGCAACTGGCTGCGCGAGGCGCCAAGGGTCAGGCGCACGGCCATCTCGCGTTGACGCCCCGAAGCCTGCGCCAGGAGCAGATTGGCGACGTTGGCACAGGCAATGCCGAGGACCAGCAGCACAACCACCGAGAGCGCGCCGAGAAATAGCATCACGGTGTTCTTGTCTCTCGGGGGCAACGAGCCGGCTGGTTCGAAGCGGAAGCCGCCGTCCTTCTCTGCTTCGGGGTGGGCCCGGTTGAAACGTCGCGCAAGCACGTCGAGTTCAGCTGCAGCTTGGGTGCGCGTGACGCCACGCTTCAGGCGCCCGGCCACCTGTATCCAGTGGTAGTTCCTTGAGTTGAGGTTGCTCGTGTTAGGCAACAACTGATCCAGATCGACGAGTGGGACCCAGAATTGGCAGTCGAGGATGAGGTCAATTCCACGGAAAAAGGGCGGCGCGACGCCCACCACAGTGAAGGGCCGGCCGGAGAGGATGATGGTCTTACCAGCGATGGCGGGATCGGCGCCGAAACGGCGCTGCCAGAGCCGGTGACCAAGGACAATCACGGGAAGATGCTCCTCGTCGCTGGTGAACCCCCGGCCGAGCGTCATGGGCAATTGCAAGACATCGAAGAAATTGGAAGTAGTCGATTGGCCCCACACACGCTCGGGCTCGCCATTGCCGCCGATGGAGGCGGGTACAAGCTCGTAATAGCTCGCGACTCCGGAAAACGACGCGGCTTGGTCGCGCAGGTCGGCGAAGAGGGGCCAGGAAAAAGCGTTGCAGCATTCGCCGCGGTTCGTAACGTGCAGGCTCATCAGGCTGCCGGGGTCACCGACGGGAGCGGAGCGCAGCACGAACCTGCTGACCATCGAAAAGATGGTGGAGTTGGCAGCGATACCGAGGCTGATGGAGAGCAGGGCGGCGGCCACGAAGCCGGGTGATTTGGAAAAGCGTCGCAACGTGTATCTCAGATCTTGGAGCCAGGCAGCCATGGTGTTTTCTCCGCTAGGTTGTTATTTACGAGGCGGCGGGCCAGATTGTTCCGGCACGTCAGTCCCGAAAAGTCGTAGAAAACAAAGCGTACCTGGAGGCCGAGTGGCAACGCACAGAGAAAGGCTTGACAAATTCAAACGTTTGTTTGAAACTAGCGTTTGAGCATGGCTACAGCTTCCAATCCGGTCCGGAAAGTTACACCGAGGACGCGCAAACTTCGCTATTCGGAAGCTACGCGGCACAAGCTGCTCGATGCTGCGGGCCACGTTTTTGCGGAACACGGATACTACTCGGCGACGATCCGACAAATTTGCAAGCGAGCGGGTGCAAATGTCGCGGCCGTGAATTATCACTTCAAAGACAAGCTCGGACTCTACGGCGAGGTCTTGGGCGCGTGCGCCCGCGCCGCTCACGTGGAGCAGATGCGCGCCGCGCTCGATCAAAGTGGCTCTCCCGAAAAGGTCTTGCGCGAAGTGATTCGCGCGAGAGTCCGCGGTCTGGCCAACGATGGCCTGCCCGATTGGTACTTTCAGTTATTTGTCCGGGAAATCGCCCAGCCTACGCCGGCTTTGGCACGCATGATCAACAAAGTGGCGCGGCCGATTTATGAACGCATGTTGGGTCTGATCGGCGGAATCATCGGCTTAGCCGCCGAGGAAGAAAAAACGCGGCTGTGCGCTTACAGCGTCATGGGGCAGATTCTTTTCTATGCCTTTGCCGGTCCCTTGCTGGAGCGGCTTTCACCGAATATCGAGCTGACTCCGGAGCGGCTGGATCGCATCGCCGACCACATTGCTGATTTTTCGCTCGCTTATCTTCGCGAGATCAGATCGGGACGCGACAAGCCTGGCAGTGGCACAAATGAGGTGCAGCATGATTGAACAGCAAACAGTCGAGCGGCCTCCTGAACAGACCCGCCCGCAACCGAATCCGGGCGCCCCTGCACGCGAAGCCACCGCTTCGCCCGCGCGCCGCTGGGTGCTTCCGATCATTCTGCTTGTAGCTCTCGCACTTGCGGTGTTCTTCATCTGGAAATTCTTCTTTGCGGCGCCAAGGATTCCGGAAAGCATCGTTGCTCTGAGCGGCCGGATTGAAGGCGACGATTCGGCAATTGCGGCAAAAACGACCGGCCGCATTCTCGAAGTCCGCGTGCGTGAAGGTGACGCCGTCAATGCCGGGGATACGATCGCCATTCTCGATGACCAACAGATCCGCGACCGCGAGGCCGCCGCTCGAGCGGCACTTGTGGAAGCGGAGGCAAAGACAAACGTAGCTAGCGATCAAATCGCCATTCTTCAGGAGCAGTTGCACCAGAACGAATTGCAGACCGCGCAATCCAGGGTAGACGCGCAAGGGCGCGTGCGCCAAGCCGAAGCCGATCTCGCCGCCGCGGAAGCCGATCTCGCGCAACAGCAGGCGTCGTATCAAATTGCGGCGTTTGACAAGGACGCCTATACGCGTCTGGCCAAGTCAGGGGCGGTTTCCGAGCGCCAGGGCCTCCAGGCTGCAGCAACGGCCGATCAACAGGCGGCGGCGGTGGCGGCCGCAAAGCGCCGCGTCGAAGCGGAAGAAGGCGCTTTAACTACGGCCAAAGCCAATCTGGACAACCCCAATATTCGGGAAGCTCAGGTTGCGATGGTTCGCAGGCAGATCTCGCAGCAGCAGGCAGAGATCGCAAGCTCCACAGCAAGCAGCGAGCAGGCTCACGCGCAACTCGCTGAAGCGGAGGCCAACCGTCAGGACCTGATCGTCAGAGCTCCGTTCAGCGGAACCATTGCGACGCGCGCCGCCGAACCCGGCGAGGTCGTGACGGCCGGAACCGCGATTGTCACTCTGATTGATTTGACCAAAGTTTACCTCCGTGGATTTGTTCCGGAAGGAGAGATCGGCAAAGTAAAGGTAGGCCAACCGGCGAGAATTTACCTCGACTCAAATCCCAACCAGCCCATTGACGCGTACGTTTCCCGAATCGATCCCCAGGCTACCTTTACGCCAGAAAACACATATTTCCGCGAGGACCGCGTGAAGCAAGTGGTGGGTCTGAAACTCGATCTCAAGAGCGGATTCGGTTTTGCTAAGCCGGGCATGCCCGCCGACGGCGAGATTCTCGTCATTGGCGATACCTGGCCAAAAACCAGGCGCAGCCAGTGATCGCCGCGGTATCAAATCCCGTCGAACAACCTCCCTCCCAAACGGATCGGGCGCAAGCGGTGATCCGCGTCGCGAGCCTTTGGAAACGCTATGGCACGCTCGAAGCAGTTCGCGGGATTTCCTTTGAAGTCAGCCACGGGGAGATCTTTGGCCTGATTGGCCCCGACGGCGCGGGAAAGACGTCCACTTTTCATATCTTGGCGGGCGTCATGGAGGCCACGTCGGGATTGGCGGAAGTCTTTGGAGGGCCGGCCCGCGACATGCGTTCGCAGACCGGATACCTGACGCAGGCGTTCAGTTTGTATCCCGACCTGACGCGTGATGGAAAACATTCGCTACACCGGTGACCTGCGCCGCGTTTCTCCGGACGAAATCACCACGCGCGGACGGCAATACCTCCAGATGTTTGATATGGACCGCTTCTCGGACCGGCTGGCGGGCAAGTTGAGCGGTGGCATGAAGCAGAAACTGGCGCTTGTCTGCGCGCTGGTTCCACAACCTCGCGTGCTGCTGCTTGACGAACCGACGACGGGTGTTGACCCAGTCTCGCGCCGGGAGTTTTGGGACACGCTTGCCCATCTGGCCGCAGGCGGTTTGACGATTGTGTTGGCGACCCCGTACCTGGACGAAGCCGAAAGATGCCACCGGGTCGCGCTGATGCACCAGGGAGAAATTCAGCAGATCGGAACGCCGGCGGAATTGAAGGCGAGCCTCCATGCGAAGCGCCTGGAGCTGCGCACCTCGAACATCAGCGAGGCTGAGCGCATTCTTTCCGAGGATGCAGGGCCGAGCCGGAAAATAATTGATGTACAGCGGTTCGGCGATCGCATTGACGTGCTTGTGACCGAGCCGGAAGAAGCCAAGCGAGTCGTCCGGGAAAAGATGAGCGAGGCGGGCATTTCCGTGGAAGAGATCCGCGTGGATGAGCCGACCCTGGAGAATACCTTCGTTGCGAAATTGCGCGCCTTGGGGCAGGAAGTGCACAGCATCGAATTCCCAACGGACCACGACCACCGTGACCTGCGCGGGCAGGTTGCGATTGGGGCGTCAAACCTGACAAAGGAATTCGGATCATTTACCGCTGTAAAGAACGTCACCCTGCAAATTCAGTATGGAGAAGTCTACGGGCTCCTCGGAGCGAATGGCGCCGGCAAGACAACCACAATCAAAATGCTGTGCGGGCTGCTCGATCCGACGCGCGGAACCATGGAGCTCGCGGGCGAGAGCGCGTGATCTTCGCTCTCAAGGCGTGCGGCAGCGCATCGGGTACATGTCGCAGAAGTTTTCTCTCTATGACGATCTGACCATCAAGGAGAACCTCGACTTTTTCGCCGGGGTCTATAGCGTGCCCGACCGGAGAACGCGACGAAAAGACACGGTGGGTGCTCTCTTTCTCGGGGCTCGAAGGAAAAGAGAATCAACTGACAGGCAGTTTGCCGGGCGGCTGGAAGCAGCGCGTGGCCTTTGGCGCCGCGATCATGCACGAGCCGAGCATCCTTTTTCTCGACGAGCCGACCTCAGGCGTTGACCCCCTGGCACGCCGCGCGTTCTGGACGATGATCAATCGTCTGGCCGACGCGGGCACGGCGATTCTTGTGACGACGCACTATCTCGAGGAAGCCGAACAATGCAACCGCCTCGGCATGATGGTTGCCGGTGAGTTGGTTGCCGAGGGCACGCCAAGCGGCATCAAGAGCCAACAACACGGCCACGTTCTCGAGTTCATAACCGACCAGCCACAGCGCGCCTCCGATGTACTGAAGAACGCCACCGAACCATGGAGAGTTTCACTCTTCGGCGACCGGCTTCACATCATCACCGATGAAGATGCCGAGGCTGGCAAGGAAGCAACCACAAAGCGGCTCGAAGCAAACGGCGTAAAGGTGAATCAGCGCGCGAGAAGCACGCTTCTCGCTCGAAGACGTGTTCGTCAGCATCGTCGAACAGGCTCGTCAACAGGGCAAAGTCGCCGGGGAAGATTGAAGGCGTAAATGAGGCGCATCGCGGCGCAGACCACCAAGGAACTTATCCAGATCGTGCGGGATTGGCGCACGCTCGCGCTGGCAATGGCGCTGCCGCTCGTTCTGCTGGTGCTGCTGAGCACGGCGATCTCGCTTACCGTGAACGATCTGCCAATCGTCGTGCAGGATTTCGATGACTCGCCCGCTTCGCAGCGATTTGATTGACGCGTTTCGCGCCTCGATCACATTTCGTATCGTCTCCTGGCCGGCGGACCGCAAGCGGAACAAGCGCTCGTCTCCAACGCGGCGCGCGCTGTTTTGATCATCCGGCTCATTTCGGACGGGCCATGGCGCGCGGCGAGAATGCCCCGATCCAATTGCTCGTGGACGCGTCCGACGCAAATACGGCGAAACTGGTCGTCCGCCTATGCGTCCGAAATCACCAGCGCCTACAACCAGCGTAACGTGGGCATGACGCATCCCGCGGAGGTTCAGACGGCCATCCGGCTTTGGTACAACCCCGGGCTTTCCTCGAAGAAATTTTACGGACCAGGAATTTTCGTACTTGCGCATTTCGATGTTTCCCCCGTTGCTGGCAGCGCTCGCGATGGCGAAGGAGGGCGAGCAGAAAACAATTCTGCAGGTCTACGTGTCGAGCATCTCCGCGCATGAATTTCTGCTCGGCAAGATCTTCGCATTCATGGCCGTGGCACTCGCCGAATGCGTGGTCATGCTGATTCTGCTCTTCACTTATTTCGGCCTGAGCCTTGGTGGGCGACCCCACGCCATTTGTCGTGGCCACGATTCTCTATGCATTTTGCGTCGCGGCGTTCGGCACGATGGTTGGCGCCGCCATTCCGAGCCAGGTCGGCGCCATGCAGGCCGTTGCTCTTGGCGGTTTCCTGCTGGTGTTTCTGCTCTCCGGCCTGATTTTTCCGATCGAGAACATCCCCGCCGGGCTGCGCTGGATTTCGAATTTCATCTGGGGCCGCTACTACATCGAAATCGTGCGCGACGCGCTCTTGCAGGGCGGCGGTTGGCCGGCCGTGTGGTTCAAGGTGCTGGCAATCGCCATCATCGGCGCGATTTTCTACGGCTTGGCATGGCGCAGCATGCGGCGCATGCAACTGAAGGCGTAAATCATGAAACAGTTCCTGCAACGATTCTTCAACTATCGCGTTCGCGCGCTGATCCGGAAGGAGTTCAACCAGATTCGGCGCGACCGCCGCCTGGCGGTTTCCCTGATCCTCCCGCCCGTTTTGCAGCTCACTCTTATTCGGGTTTGCCCTGAGTGCGACTGTTTCGAACGTTCGCCTCGGAGTGGTGGACGATAGCCAAACGCCGGAGAGCCGCGAATTAATTGCCGACATTGACGGAAAGCAAAAGCTTTGCGTTGGCCGGCTACTATTTCTCCGTGGATCGGCTCGGCGGAGCACATCAGCCGGGGCAAGATCGATGCCGGCGTCGTGATTCCCTACGACTACGCGCGCGATCTGCAGCGCGGGCCGTCCCACCACCGTGCAGTTCCTGCTGAACGCAATGAACGCAAACACCGCGGCCATCAGCCGTGGCTACGCCGAAGGCGTGATTCAGACGTACAACAGCCTGCTGCTGAGCCAGGGGATTCACGCCAGTGTCACGCAAGTCGCTGCACCGGACATTACCCGCCGCGGCGAAGTGCAACTGCGGCCCGCATTTCTTTACAACCCGGGCCTCGTGGATTCCTGGTTCATCGTGACCGGCGTCTTTGGCCTGCTTCTGATCTTGAACAGTTCGCTGGTTGCATCCGCCGCGATGGTCAGGGAGCGGGAGGCAGGAACGATCGAACAACTGCTGATGTGCCCGGCGAGCACTTCGGAAATCATCATTGCCAAGATCACGCCGCTGTTTCTATTGCTCTCGCTGATGATGCTGACGGCAATCGCAGTGATTCGATTCGCCTTCCACCTTCCTTTTCAAGGAGGGTTCGTCTATCTCCTTTCGGGCGGCGCCCTCTGCATCCTTTCTGGGATCAGCCTGGGGACGGTCATTGCCACCTTCAGCAAGTCCGCGCAGCAGGCGCAACTCACCAGTTTCTTCGTGAATCCTCCGCTGTCCTCGCTATCGGGAGCGCTTAACCCGATCGAAGCGATGCCGAAGTGGCTGCAGCCCGTGACCGTACTGAATCCTATCCATCACTTTGCGACGATTGTGCGAGCCAGCACCTTGAAAGGCAGCGGATTCACGGCGCTCTGGCCCAATTTTCTCGGCACTGCTGCTCTTCACGATCATCCTCGTTACTTTGAGTATCTGGCGATTCCGAAAACAGCTCAGCTAATTCGAGAGGTAGGACCTCATTCAAATGAAAAAGACAACAAGATTGTCAATTCAGATCAGCGGGGCTGCCTTTACTCTCCTCCTCGCAACGCTCGTCCTCACAGATCGAGCTTTCGGCCAGGCCGGGCCGCCCGCAGGCCAATCGGAGGGAACGCAGGCAACGCCCCTACCGCTTTCCGGCCGAACCGGGCAGAACGGGTCAGTGAAAGCCACGCAATCGCCCGTTCCTGGAACCACGACGAGCGTGGATACCATCAACCCCACCGTCCAGGTGCAGGGCCCTTATGCGGGAAGCACCCCGAGCACGGCGAAAATGTCTTTCTCGGGCAAATTGTCTTTGCGTGAAGCGATTCAGCGGGGGCTCGAATACAACTTGGGCGCTGTGGGTATGACGCAAGCCATGCGCCAAGCGCAAGGTCAAAGCCGGGTCGCCCGAAGCGCGCTGCTTCCCAACCTGAATGGGACCCTGGGTGAGACTGTCGAGCAGGTGGACCTGAAAGCGGAAGGCCTACGCTTCAGCACTCCAATCGCGGGTTTCTCGATACCCACTGTCATCGGACCTTTCAACTACTTCGATCTTCGCGCGCATCTTACACAAACTGTCCTCGATATGACCGCCGTGAACAACTATCGCGCCTCCAATGAAATCTTCCGCGCGAACCAGTTCGGGGCGCAGGACGCGCGCGATCTCGTCGTCTTGGCGGTTGGCGGCGCTTACCTTCAAGTGATCGCGGCAAAGGCGCGAGCGGAGTCGGCGCATGCGCAGCTCGATACCGCCAATGCGCTCTACCAACAGACCCTGCAGAAGCGAGGCGTTGGCGTGCTCGCGCAAGTGGACGTGGACCGAAGCGAAGTGGAGGCTCTTACCCAGCAGCAGCGCCTGGTGTCGCTCGAGAACGATCTCGCAAAGCAAAAAATCAACCTCGCGCGGATGACCGGTTTGCCTCCTACAAATCAGTATGAGCTTTCCGACGATGTGCCATTTACAGTTGCTCCAACCCTCAGCATCGAGGACGCGCTGAAGGAAGCCATGGACCACCGCGCGGATCTGAAAGCCGCCGATGCGCAGGTCCGGGCTGCCGCGCGGGCAAGATCGGCGGCAGGCGCGGAAAGACTGCCGTCTCTTGCTGTGAACGGGGATTACGGGTCTGATTGGCACGAATCCCGCGCAGTCGCATGGCACCTTTACGGCTGCGGCGACGCTTCGTTTTCCGATTTGGCAAGGCGGGCGCACGGAAGGAGACATCGAGCAGGCCGATGCCGCCCTGGCTCAGCGGCGCGCCGAATTGGAAGACCTCAAGAGCCAGGTGGAGAGTGACATCCGTGAAGCCTATCTCGATCTGCAGGCAGCGGCGAACCAAGTGGAAGTGGCCAAGAGAAATATTCAAGTCACAAATGAAACGCTCGACCTAACCCGCCAGCGCTTCGAGGCCGGCGTAACCGACAATGTCGAGGTCGTTCAGGCGCAGGAGTCGGCAACCGCCGCGAAGCTCGATTACGTCAACAGCGTTTTCGCGCATAACCTGGCAAAGCTCAGTCTGGCGCGCGCCATGGGAAGAACGGCGGATAAGTTGTCTCTGTTTCTGAATCTGCAGTGACCTCTCGCCGAACGCCGCATCGTGCGGTCTGCATCCGAAAGCCGTCATCGGCTGCTCGAAGGCGGCTCGATCTTGGTTTCTGCAGGCGAAATGCTCGCGGGCGATTGAGCGGTGGTGGCAGGTGATCCGACCGCCTTCACTCTTGGCTCGCTCTTCATCACATCCAGAAGCGCTCGAGTGATCTGGTCGTCAATTTCCGTGGTGTGTTCGCTCGTGACAGGGTATCGGATGATCATTTCCAGGGCGGACTGGGTGAAGCGCAAGCGGCTTTGCGGATGAGGCATCTCAATGGGCAGATTCAGGGTTCGTTCCATGCTGCGGTATTGTTGCTCGAGGTTGTCACGGTATGTGGCGAATACCGCGTCCACTGCCTTGAGAATCCTCTTCTCCAGCACTCCGTAGTCGCTATCCGTGGCGAGCGTCAACGTCACTTCATGCCAGCTAAAGTTTGTGCCCGGAATCTGCTTAAAAAATCCTGCGGTAGGTTGAAAGACGATCGCGTTGGGAAATTCCACGGTGCGGCCTGTCGGCATGCCGTCGGTCCCGGTGCCGCTATCTCCCAATTCCATCAGCGACAGCCTCATCAGGTCCACATCCACCACATTCCCCGTCGTTCCCGCAATCTGGATGCGATCTCCTACGCGGACGCCGTATTTCCCGAGAAGAACGAAGTAGCCAACCACCGACTGAATCACATTTTGCAGACTGACTGCCAGTCCGGCCAAGATCAGCCCGGCAAACGTAGTGAGAGATCCAAGATCTGTTGAAAAGCTGAAAGCAATGATGATGGCAAACACAAAAAACATCACAATGCGCCGCACCAGGAGAAATTGATGCCGCCGCCGCACTTCCGGAATGTAGTGAATCGTGAGCCGTAGCCACAGCTCCGATATGCCGATGGCGATGATCAGTATGATTCCCAGCGTGATGAGCCTGACGGCCAGGCCCTTGAATTCTGTTTTCTGGCGGCTTTCGACCGTATCCCGCCAAGTTGTCAGCTCTGCTTTGTAGCGATCGAGCAAGATGCTCTGCTTCGCAAGCGGCAAGAAGGTGCTGGAATACTGCTTGAACCGCGCCTCTAGGGCGTTGATGTCGTTCGTTCTCTGGCTGATGACGGCGGAATTGCTTGCGGGCGGCTGGCTGGTAAGATCATCTGCCTGCCGCGCAGCTTCCTGAAGCGTCGAAACGAAGGGCGACATCGCGCTGCGTGTTGCCTGTGCGAGCTCGTCGGTATTCCGGCTGGTGTCGTCGAGCTCATGAATCTTGTTTCTTGACGCCCAAAGATCCGAGCTCAGGCCAAGGATGCCGGAAGGATCCTGTCTTGACGTGCCCGGTACCGTAATCGTGGGCGCCGAATTCGTTAGCTGCTCCTGGCCTGCGCCGTTGTTGGATGGCGTGCTGCGCGCCTCCGGCACTGATTGCTCGAGTTCGCCGATCTGCGCGAGGAGATCGCCCTTGGCGCCTTTTTTGGTTGCGCTGCCGGTGGCAAATTGCAGCACATTCCTGAGCGTGTCGCGGCGCGTCTGCAACAACTCCAGATCACTCTGCATCTCGGTGATGGTTGAATCCAGCACCGTGTGCGCGCGTCCCTGGGTCGAAGGAAGCTTTTGTTTTAGGGTATCCAGCTCGGCCTGCTTTTGGCGAACTCCTTCTTCGGCTTTCGCGGCGAGCTGCTCGATATTTTGAATTCTGCTCGGGCCGGCGGTGCTCGAAGCTTGATCGGTAGACGGGTTTTGGCTCGCGATCAACTGCGCAGCTCCGCGAGCGTAATCAAACGACAGTGTCAGAATCTGATTCGCGAGTTGGCGGTCGTTGTAAACAAACAACACCTCGGTCGGCTGATCGGCAAGGTGCTGTTCAGCCCCTACGTGGCGGTACCAATCGATCGTCTGGTTGAGAAACGCGATCACTTGCTGGGAGTCCGGCAGGTTGTCGGAGAAGCTGGCACCCTGCAGCAGAGCCCCAGCCAGAACTAGAAGACCTGCCGCCACGAGGCGGCCCGTTTTGCCGCTTGCACGCATAATCCTCCCACAGGCGCTTGTTGTTATTAGATGTGTGGCAGGGCTGAAGGAGTTTAGCGGCTTGTGGCCTTGGTCTCAAATCGCGTGGCCGGTGCACGGAATCGAGCGAGCGATGCGAGGCACTGGCGTCGCATAGCCGCAAAATGGAAGAATAAGTCATGCTCGGCTCCCAAAACCAATCATCGAGCTTGGCGCATCCACGCTTGCGCCTCGCGGAGATGCGTGATGTAGCGGCGATCGTGGAGATCATAAATACTGCCTTTCGCGTGGAGCGATTCTTCATCGAGCGCGACCGCACCGATGCTGACTCCGTGCGCACCCTTATGGCCACCGGCCAATTCATACTGGCGGAGGATTCAGAACGCCTCGTCGGCTGTGTGTATGTGGAGCTGCGCAAGGAACGTGGTTACTTCGGCCTTCTCTCGGTTGATCCGGCGCGGCAAAAGTCGGGGCTGGGCACGAGCTTAATTGCTGCCGCCGAAAACTATTTTCGCGAGGCCGGCTGCCGGTTCAGCGATATGCGCATCGTGAATATCCGCGCCGAGCTCCCGCCGTTTTATCGGAGGTTGGGCTACGTTGAAATCAGCACCTCACCATTCATTGCGGAGGCCAAGCCGAAACTGCCTTGTCACTTCATCAACATGTCGAAGCCGCTGGCCTAGAAAGCAGAAGCTGAAACTCGATTGCGGACCGCGGGTAATGACAACTTACCGGCGCAGTAGGGTCGGTTCGCAACAATTCGAGGGAATCACGCCTCGACGCCGCCTTTCGATTTTTTCGCTCAACCTGTGGCACAGTAGGAGCGATGGCTGCATCCGCGGGCTCTAGACTCTCTGGCCGGGCCGCTTTTGGCTATCCGGATTTTGTGATTTATGAATTCGCGCGATTCTTTATGACGATCGCGCTTGAGATGCAGTCGGTTGCCGTCGGCTGGCAGGTGTACGAACTGACGAAACGCCCGCTGGATCTGGGCTACGTAGGCCTGGCGCAGTTCCTTCCCGGCATTCTTTTATTTCTTGTCTCGGGTCACGCGGCGGATCGCTTGACCGGCGCAATTTGTTGATGACGTGCTATGCCGGGTTCGCGGTGTGCTCTGCACTCTTGTTTGCGGCGACGCAGCGCGCGATTCTCTCCGTCTATCCGATCTACGGCATCCTAGTTTTGGTCGGTGTGGTGCGGTCCTTCAGCATGCCCACCAGCCGGGCGCTGCTGCCGCAAGTCGTTCCCGAGGCACATTTTCCGAATGCCGTCGCATGGAATGCCACGATTTTCCAGACGGCAACCATCCTTGGCCCTCGCCATCGGCGGCTTGGTCTATGCGTTCTTTCGCGGGCCTTCGGTCGTCTACGGATCAGCTTTTGTCACGGGGATCATCGCTCTGTTCGCTACGTTACGGATGCATGTGCGTTCGAAACCTCGCCCGCGCGAAGAAGCGAACTTGACTCGAGTGCTCGCGGGACTCCACTACATCTGGCGCCAGAAGCTTATCTTGGGTTCGATCTCGCTCGATCTCTTTGCCGTCTTATTGGGCGGCGCGGTGGCGCTTCTGCCCGTCTATGCGCGTGAAATCCTCAAGACAGGCCCCTGGGGTCTGGGGATTCTTCGCAGCGCCCCGGGAGTAGGCGCGGCTTTGATGGCCGTCCTTCTGGCCTATCGCCCATTGCGAAGGCGCGTCGGCGTGACGATGTTATGGTGCGTCGCGGCCTTCGGTGTGTTCACCATTCTGTTTGGAATCTCACACAGCATGGCGCTCTCTCTCGCTTCGCTGCTGATGGTCGGAGCCACGGACATGGTCAGCGTCGTAATTCGCGGCACGCTCGTCCAGATTGCCACGCCGGATGAAATGCGTGGCCGCGTAAATGCCGTGGACATGATTTTTATCGGCGCTTCGAATGAGTTTGGTGAATTCGAATCCGGTTTGACGGCTCACTGGTTCGGCACTGTGCCCGCGGTCATACTCGGCGGCGTAGGAGCAGTCGTCGTAACTGCGATTTGGGCCTGGTGGTTTCCGGAGTTGCGCAACGCGGAGCGGCTCACGACGATACAAAGCTAATCCCGTCCGGGCGCATTGTAGGCCCAGTGCCTGCCCGGCCCGAGTTCGAATGACCTTCGCGGTCTCTTAACCGCGCGTGCGTTCGAATTCGCTCATAAAGCTGACCAGTACCTGTACCGCATCGAGTGTCACGGCGTTATAGAGCGACGCGCGCATTCCGCCGACGGAGCGATGCCCAGCAAGCCCCACAAGACCTTCCGTCAGCCGCTTTCTTCGCGAATTGCTTCTCCATCTCTTCGTTTCCACCCGGCCACGCGAAAAACTGCGTTCATCCTGTGATCGCGAAGCTTTCTCCACGGGGCAGGCATAGAACCCGCTTCCATCAATCGCGCCATACAGCAGCTTCGCCTTGGCTTCGTTGCGCGTTTCAATCTCCACCACGCCGCCTTCCGCTTCGATCCATTCGAGCACCAGGCCTACGGCGTACACCGCGAATGTGGGCGGCGTGTGATAGAGCGAGCGCTCCTTGATATGTGTGCGATACTGTAGAATCGTTGGCAGATTCTTGTCCGCGCGCTCGGCCAGATCGCGCCGAACAATCACCACGGTGACCCCGCCGGCCCCAGATTCTTCTGCGCGCCGGCAAAAATCAGACCGAAACGCCCCACGTCCACCGGCCGCGAAAGCAATGTCCGAAGACATATCGGCAGCCAACGGCACATCTCCTGTCGCGGGAAGTCGCGTCCACTGCGTTCCTTCGATCGTGTTATTGCTGGCTATGTAGACGTAGGAGGCGTTCGAATCACAGGTGATCTCATCGGCCCGCGGAACCCGAGTAAATCTCTCCGGCTCGGTCGTGGCCGCCAACCGGTACGGAACGCCTTTTTTCAATTCCACGATCGCTTTGGCCGTCCACATTCCCGTGTGCAGGACATCCACCGGCTTGCCCGGCAGGCACAGATTCATCGGCACCATCGTGAATTGCATGCTGCCGCCGCCCTGCAGAAAAAGAACCGCGTACTCGTCCCCGATCGCCAGTCGGCTGCCGCAGAGCCTTTCCGCGCGCGATTGGATTTCCTCATATTCGGGCGACCGGTGGCTCATCTCCATCACGGACATTCCGGTGCCGCGATAGTCCAGCAACTCTTCTCCGATCCGTTCCAACACGGGAAGCGGCAGAGCCCCCGGACCGGCATTGAAATTGAACGCTCGCTTGGCAGCTTGCAGCTCTGGCGTCAATGAAGTCACAATCTAGGGTCCTTTCAAAATGCGCATCGGCTGGCGCGATTCCCAGAGTGGAACAACACTTGTACTGCAAAACAGGGTAGCAGACTCTCCGCCGCATTTCACAAGCCAGCGGCTTCTCACCGAAAGATCATGGCCGCATCAAACCTATGAAATCGCGACGTTAGTAGACTTTTAGCGAAAAACGGCAGGCAACGATACCGCATGAATCAAAGTGATTTAGAAGCCGAGCGCTCGAACCAACCGCCGCAATCCTCAACGCGGGATTTCTCCCATGCCTGGCGCGCGCTCAAGCACCGGAATTTCCGCCTCTTTTTCGGCGGCCAAAGCATTTCGCTCATCGGCACCTGGATGACGCGGATCGCGACCAGTTGGCTGGTCTACCGGCTTACCGGATCGGCGCTGCTTCTGGGGCTCGTCGGGTTCGCCGGGCAGATACCGACGTTCCTGTTTGCTCCCTTTGCCGGCGTGTGGGTGGATCGGCTGAACCGCCAGCACGTTCTGGTGGTCACGCAGACGCTTGCGATGCTGCAATCCTTCGCGCTGGCTGCGTTGACGCTCGCGAAAGTGATCACCATTCGCGAGATTCTCGCGCTCAGCGCGTTTCAGGGACTCATCAACGCCTTCGACATGCCGGGACGGCAGGCCTTCATGGTGCAAATGGTGGAGGATCGGCAGGATTTGGGCAACGCCATCGCGATTAATTCGTCCATGGTGAACATGGCGCGGCTGCTGGGGCCCTCTCTCGCCGGAATCGTGATTGCTGGATTCGGCGAAGGCTACTGCTTCCTGATTGACGGGATCAGCTACCTCGCCGTCATCGCTTCGCTGCTGATGATGCGGTTGAACATTGCCGCCATCAAAAGAGAAGCGACCTCGATGCTCGGACAGCTCAAAGAGGGCTGGGCCTACGTTTCAGGATTCGCGCCGGTGCGCACCATCCTGTTGCTCTTTGCGATCGTCAGCCTGATGGGCATGCCATACACGGTGCTGATGCCGATCTTCGCGGGGCGCATCCTGAAAGGCGGCCCGCACACGCTGGGCTTCCTGATGGGCGCGGTGGGAGTTGGCGCGCTCATTTCGGGAGTTTCGCTTGCCGTGCGCAAGACCGTACTCGGCCTGGGCAAGATGATTCCCATTGCGGCGGCCATGTTCGGCGCGGGGCTGATTCTGTTCTCGATGTCGCGAGTCCTATGGCTCTCCATGATTCTGATGCTGTTCACAGGGTTCGGCATGATGCAGCAGATGGCCGCCAGCAACACGATCATCCAGACCATCGTGCCCGAGGACAAGCGCGGGCGCGTGATGAGCTATTACACGATGGCCTTCGTCGGCATGGCGCCGTTCGGGAGCCTGCTCGCGGGCGCGCTCGCGCACGCGGTGGGCGCTCCGCACACGCTGGTGATCAATGGGCTGTGCTGCATCGCAGGAGCTGTCTGGTTCACAACTCGCCTGAAGTTCATTCGAAAACTAATCCGTCCCATCTACGTTGATCTCGGAATTCTGCCCTCGGAAGTAAGCGCCGTAATGGAAAACGGAGGCGGAAGTTGATCGAGCCTGCGCTGGCCGTGGCACGGTCCTTGACAATTCCTTTGGCATCCTCCAGAATTCACCTAGGCGAACAAAAAGCGAAAATGAATGACCGTTTTCGCCTGCCTCCGATGCCCTATGCGCCTCGCTACCTTACGCTCGAAGGTCGAATCCGCCCTCGCCGGGCGCGTCCCCTCTCCCTTCACCTATCGCGACCGCAAAATTGTCGAAACCGTTTCCGCCGGCATCCCGGAAATTGATTCTCTGGCCGGAGGCTTGCCTCGCGGCAGCCTGACCGAAATTTGCGGCCCGCCCTGCTCCGGCCGCACCAGCTTGTTGCTTTCCGCTTTGGCCGCGCGAACGGCGCAGGCGGAAGTTTGCGCCCTGGTCGACGGGCGCGATGCCTTCGATCCCCATTCCGCCGAAGCCGCCGGCGTGAAGCTGAAAAATTTGCTGTGGGTGCGATGCCGGAATATGGATCAGTCCCTGCGCGCCACGGATTTGCTTTTGCAGGGCGGCGGCTTCGGTCTGATCGCCCTGGATTTGAGCGATATCCCGCCGGAAACCGTGCGTTACGTTCCGCTCAACGCCTGGTTCCGTTTCCGCCGCGCCGTGGAAGATACGGCGACGATTTTGCTTCTGCTCGAGCAGGAATCGAACGCCAAAACTGCGCTTCGCTGGTTTTGCGGCTCGGCGCGGATTCCGCTCATTGGAAGCACGGCAGTCGGAACGACTGCCGATGTCCTGCGGCAGCATCCATTCGCCTGTTTGCTCGATGGCTTTCAAGTTCGCGCGGAAGTTCTGCGCTCCCGGATACAAGCCGGTCAGCGAAATTTCTGCTCAGTCACGGCTTTGCTCCGGCGACGCGCGGTCGATGACGCAAGAAGTTTTCGCAACAATTTACGAAACAGTCTTTCGAAACAAAAACAATGTGGGGCTATTCGGAGCAGCGGCTTGCCAGCCGAACCGAAGCCGAAATAACAACTCTGATGAGGATTTCGCTGCGACCGTTATTCCATTCGAAATCAGGTTCTCATGGCTTTTGCCTCGATTCACATTCCCGATTTTCTGGTGCAAGCGGTGGTTCGCGCCGAGCCTGCTCTGCGCGGCGCTGCGATCGCGCTCGTGGATGGCACTCCGCCGCTGTGGAACGTGGTCGCCGCCAACGAAGCTGCCTCGCGCGCGGGAATCAGCTGGGCATGGCGCGCACGCTGGCCGAGCAATTCGACACCGTCCAAATTCGTCCTCGTTCCCGCGCGCAGGAGAAAGCCGCCCACGCCGCTTTGCTCGATCTGGGATGGTCGATTTCGCCGCGCGTGGAAGACACCGCGCCGGACACGATCGTCATTGATCTCGCCGGCCTTTCTTCTCTTATTTGGCTCCGACGAAAATATCGCCGATCAATTGGCGCAGCGCGCTTCCGCATTCGGCCTCACCGCGCACGTCGCGGTCGCTTCCAATCTCGAAGCGGCCATTCATGCCGCGCGCGGCTTTCCCGGAATCACGTTGATCGCCCCGGGAGAAGAATCGCAGCGCCTGGGTTGCTTGCCGGTTGGCGTGCTCGGGCGCTTCCGCGGAAATTCTCGAAACGCTGGAGCGCTGGGGCGTGCGCACCTGCGAGGCCTGGCGGCGTTGCCTGTGCTGCATCTTTCGGAGCGCCTGGGGCAGGAAGGCGTTCGCCTGCATGATGGGCGCGTGGCGCCAGCGTGCGTTCGCTGGTGCTGGCCGAACCCGGCATCTGTTTCGAAGAGGAAATGGAGCTCGAAGATTCCGTCGAAGAGCTCGAGCCTTTGGCATTTCTGCTGGGCCGCCTGCTCGATCAGCTCTGCGCGCGATTGCAAGGCGCGTTCGCTGGCCGCCAGTGCCATTCACGTGCGTTTCGAGCTGGATCCTTCCGGCAAGAAAGACCTGCAAATTCGAAACGATCGATTCTCGCCGGAAAAAGCAAATCGAACATCTACGAAAAAACTCTGACGCTGCCCGTGCCCATGCGGGATTCCAAGATGCTCTTGAAATTGCTTCGCTTGCAATTGCAAGGCGATCCGCCGTCGGCGCCCATCCTGAAAATTTTCATGGCCGCCGAGCCCGCCCGGCCGCGCGCCGTGCAAACCGGACTGTTTCTTCCGGCTTCTCCCGACCGGAAAAACTGGAACTGACCGTTGCCCGGCTGGCCAATCTGGTCGGCGATTCGAATATCGGCTCGCCGCAATTGGTGGACACGCATCGCCCCGGCGAATTTCGCATGGACCGGTTCGTTCCTTCGCGCGAAGAGTCGAAGCTCCCGCCGCAAAAATGCAGCCCGATCCGCGGAAACGAAACGTCCGATTCATAGCGAATTCGAAACAGCGCAAACCCGCGATCGGCTTTCGCATGTTCCGGCCGCCGCTGCCGGCAAAAGTCCAGTTGCAGGAAGGCCGTCCGCGCGCGTTTCTTTTCGCGGCATGCGCGGCGAAGTGATGGCCGCTTCCGGCCCCTGGCGCACTTCCGGCGATTGGTGGCGCGAAGACGCCTGGCACCAGGACGAATGGGATCTCGAAATTCGCTTTCAGATTTCTTCCAGCCGCCTGGGACGAAACCCGGCTTCGCTGTCCGCAGCACGGTCTCTATCGCTTTTATTTCGATTCGCTCCGCCAGGGCTGGTTCGTGCGGGGAATCTACGATTGATGTACATCGAACTCCATGCGCGCTCCGCTTTCAGTTTTCTCGAAGGCGCTTCCGTGCCCGAAGAATTGGTCGGCGTGTGCGCCGAGCACGGCATGCCGGCCATGGCCCTGCTCGATCGCGACGGCGTTTACGGCTCGCCGCGTTTTCATCTGGCCGCGGAAAAACAGCTCCATTCGCGCGCACATCGGCGCCGAAGTCACCTCCGAAGCCGGCTGGCGCTATCCCTTGCTCGTTGAATCGCGCGCCGGATACCAGAATCTTTGCCGCCTGATCACGCGCATGAAATTGCGCGCGCGCAAAGGCGAAGGCTCCGTCTCGCCCGAAGAAATCGCCGAACATGCCGACGGCCTGATCTGCCTCACCGGAGGCGACGAAGGCCCGCTGGCGCACGCGCTCGCGCAAGGCGGAATCGAAGGCGGCGCCGAATGCGTGCGCGAACTCTGCGAACTCTTCGGCCGCGACAATGTTTACGTCGAATTGCAGCGGCACTTCTGCCGCGAAGAAGAAGCGCGCAACCAGGCGGCCGTCGAAATCGCGCGCAAACTGGACTTGCCGTTGCTGGCGACCAATGGCGTGTGCCACGCGCAGCCGCAGCAGCGCGAAGTGCTCGACGTCTTCACCTGCATTCGCCATCACCGCACGCTCGCGACCGCCGGACGCCTGCTCGCGCGCAATTCCGAGCGCCACTTGAAATCGCCCGCGGAAATGGCGCGCCTGTTTTCCGATCTTCCCGAAGCCATCGCCAACACGGAAATTCTTTCCTCGCGCCTGAAATTCACGTTGAACGATTTGGGCTACCAGTTTCCGAAATATCCCGTTCCGGACGGCAAGTCGCAGATGCATTTCCTTCGCGAGCGCACCGCGAAGGCATGATCTCGCGCTACGGCGCCGACAACGAGCGCGCGCGCAAGCAGATCGAGCGCGAACTGGCGCTGATCGAAAAGCTCGATCTCGCCGGCTATTTCCTGATCGTCTGGGACATCGTTCGCTTCTGCCGCGAGCAAAATATTCTGGTGCAGGGGCGCGGTTCGGCCGCCAACAGCGCCGTCTGCTATGCGCTGGGCATCACCGCCGTCGATCCCGTCGGCATGGACCTGCTCTTCGAGCGATTTCTTTCCGAAGAGCGCGGCGAATGGCCCGACATCGATCTCGATCTCCCCAGCGGCGATCAGCGCGAGCGCGCCATTCAATACGTCTACGAGCGCTACGGAAAATTGGGCGCGGCCATGACCGCCAACGTGATCACCTATCGCGGACGCTCGGCGGCGCGCGAAATCGGCAAAGCGCTCTCGTTCGAACCCGAAATGCTCGATCGCCTCTCCAGCCTGGTGGGCGCATGGGAATACAAGGACGAAAACGACACGCTCGAGCGCCAGTTTCGCGACGCCGGCCTCGATCTCGAGCATCCGCTAATCCGCAAATTTTTCGACCTCTGCCTGATGGTTCAGGATTTGCCGCGCCATCTGGGGCAGCACTCCGGCGGCATGGTGGTTTGCCAGGGCCAACTGGATTCCGTGGTGCCGCTCGAGCCCGCCACGATGCCCGGCCGCGTGGTCGTGCAATGGGACAAAGAAGATTGCGCCGACATGGGCATCGTGAAAGTGGACCTGCTCGGCCTGGGCATGATGGCCGTGCTCGAAGATTCCATCCAAATCATTCGCGACGATTATGGCGAAGAAGTCGATCTCGCGCACTTGCCCGCGAACGATTCTGCTGTTTATGCCGCGCTGCAAAAAGCGGACACGGTCGGCATGTTTCAGATCGAAAGCCGCGCGCAGATGTCTTGCCTGCCGCGCCTGCATCCCACATGCTTTTACGACATCGTCGTGCAGGTGGCGATCATTCGCCCCGGGCCGATCGTCGGCAAAATGGTGAATCCTTATTTGAAGCGCCGCCAGGGACGCGAGCCGGCGGATTGCCTTCATCCCTCGCTCGAACCCGTGCTGGCGCGCACGCTGGGCGTGCCGCTTTTTCAGGAGCAGTTGCTGCGCATGGCCATGATCGCCGCCGGATTCACCGGAGGCGAAGCGGAAGAATTGCGCCGCGCCTTCGGCTTCAAGCGCTCCGAAGAGCGCATGAAAGAGGTGGAGAAAAAACTGCGGCTCGGCATGGAAAAGAACGGCATCGCTCCCAGAAATTCAGGAAAAAATCGTTCACTCGATCACCTCGTTCGCGCTCTACGGATTTCCCGAATCGCACGCCGCCAGTTTTGCGCTGATCGCCTATGCCAGCGCGTATTTGAAATGCCATTACCTGGCCGCTTTCACCGCCGCCATGCTCAACAACCAGCCCATGGGCTTCTACCAGCCCGCCACGCTGGTGAAGGACGCGCAGCGCCACGGCCTGCGCATCAGGCCGATTGATGTCACTTGTTCGGAATGGCTCTGCACGCTCGAGAAATCCGGCAAAAAAGACGGAGAGCTTTGCCCTGCGGCTGGGCATGCGCTACGTGAAAGGCCTGCGCGAAGAAATCGCCGCGGAAATCGTCCGCGAGCGCGCCGTCGCGGCCATTTACTTCGATTGAAGATTTGAAGCTTCGCGTGCCCGCGACTGCAAAAATCGGAACTGGCCGCGCTGGCGGCAATCGGCGCCTTGAATTTCATTGCAGGCAAACGCGGCACGCATCGCCGCGATGCCCTCTGGCAAATCGAGCGCGCCGCGCGCCGCGCCGGCCCTTTGTTCGAAACGCCCGAAGTATCCTCAGAACAATTCGAAAACTCCGCAAGCGATCGCTCAAGCAATCGCGAAACGAACCGTCGGACTCAGCGTCTCCCCTGCTGCCCATGACCGCCGAAGAGCGCCTGGTCGCCGATTTTCGCGGCACGGGAATGACGGTCGGCCCGCATCCCATGGCTTACCATCGCGCGCAAATGAAGAAAGCAAGGCATCCGCTCCGCCATCGAACTTCACCATCTTCCCAATGGAATGCTCGGTTCGCGTGGCCGGATCGGTGATCGCGCGCCAGCGTCCCGGCACCGCGAAAGGCTTCGTGTTTCTCAGCATGGAAGACGAAACCGGCATCGCCAATGCCATCATCACGCCGCAGCTCTTCCAGCAGAATCGCACCGTGGTCGTGCATCAGCAATTTCTGCTGATCGAAGGCATATTGCAGAATCAGGACAACGTCATTTCCGTGAAAGCTCAATCCATCCGGCCCTTATTCATCACGCGCGCCGAAACCACTTCGCACGATTTTCATTGATACGGCAGCAGTCTTCAGAGCGGCCCAGCCGCTTGTCCGCGCCCGCTTCCGATGTATCTTCTCCGCGTGCCCCGGCATCTCTTATTTAGGGCCGCACAGGAGAAACCATGTACGTCGTCGCGGGGGTCACCGGACACACCGGGAAAGTCGTGGCGGAAACGCTGCTTGCGCAACACAAGCCCGTGACCGTAATCGTGCGCTCCGAAGAAAAAGGCGCGCCGTGGCTCGCGAAGGGCGCAAAAGTTGCCATCACCGAGTTGCAAGATGCCGGTAAACTTTCCGGCTATCTCGCGCGCGCCGAAGGCGCCTACTTGTTGATCCCGCCCAACTACGGCGATCCTGCTTTTCTTGCTGCCCAACGGAAGGTCGCCGAAGCACTCGCCAAGGCCGTGTCCGAGAGCCTGATTCCGCACGTCGTATTTCTATCTTCAATTGGCGGCCATCTCCCCTCCGGAACCGGCCTGATTCTCGTCAACCACTATGGCGAAACGGAATTGAAGCCCGTTGCCAAGAACCTGACCTTGTTGCGGCCTGCTTTCTTCCTGGAAAATTGGGAATCCCCGCTCGGCTCAGCCAAAAAAGACGGCGTGCTGCCTTCTTTTCTCACTCCGGAGCGAAAGATACCGATGATCGCCACGAGAGACATCGGGCGCATCGCGGCCGAATGCTTGCTAAATCCACCTCACGGCTGCCGCGTTGTAGAGCTCGCGGGACCAGCGGATTACAGCCCATCCGATATCGCGGTCGCCGCCGGAGCAATCTTGAATCGCAAAGTGCGCGTGCAAGGCATGCCGGCCGAAGCCATCGTACCCGCATTCACAGGGATGGGGTTCCCCGAAGAGGTCGCGCATCTCTTCGCAGAGATGTACGCGGGCATCAATTCCGGCTACGTCACATATGAGAAAAAGAACGCAGAGTTCAAACGCGGCGTGGCTACCGAACTCGATGTTACGCGCGAACTGCTCCAACAAGACAAAGCTTGAATTCTGCAAAATAGCATCCCGGACCGAACGGCCGCCCGGTCGGCGCCGAAACGTAAACAGCTGTGTGCCGCGATCCGAAGCTCACAAATTGCGGTTCTTTAACACAAAATCCAAGCGACCCTGCTATTGTTTCCCTTGTATCCATTTCTGCGCTGCGTGAGTGTGCCGCGAAGGATCTCCTGCTATGTCTAGCGCCGCTGCAAGTCCCCGAAAGGCCGCTACAAATCCCTTGTCCGCCGATGAGTTGCGAAAAACCCAAGCTTATTGGTGCGCCGCAAATTATCTTTCGGTTGGACAAATCTACCTTTACGCGAATCCTCTTCTGCGCGAGCCGCTGAAGCCGGAGCACATCAAGCCGCGGCTGTTGGGCCATTGGGGCACGACGCCGGGACTGAACTTCATCTATGTGCACATGAATCGCTTGATCAAGCGGCACGATTTGGACGTCATCTACATTACGGGGCCGGGACACGGCGGCCCGGGCATTGTCGCCAACACGTATCTCGAAGGCACTTACAGCGAGCTCTATTCCAATATTCCGCAAAACGAAGATGGAATGAGGCTGCTCTTCAAACAGTTTTCTTTCCCGGGCGGAATCCCAAGCCACTGCGCTCCGGAGACGCCGGGGTCAATTCACGAGGGCGGCGAGTTAGGCTATTCCATCGCTCACGCGTATGGCGCTGCCTTTGATAACCCCGGCCTGCTTGTCTGCTGTGCGGTCGGGGATGGCGAGGCGGAGACGGGCCCTCTGGCCACAAGCTGGCATTCGAATAAATTTCTCAATCCCGTTCGAGATGGCGCGGTGCTGCCCGTCCTCCACTTAAACGGATACAAAATCAATAATCCCACCGTGCTCGGCCGGATGCCCGACACGGAGCTGACGGCACTCTTCACCGGCTACGGCTACAAGCCCCATTTCGTGGAAGGCGATCAGCCGGAACTGATGCACCAACTGATGGCGGAAACACTCGATACCATCTTGGGCGAGATTCAGTCGATTCAAAAGGAAGCTCGCGCCAACGGGTTCTCCGGGCGTCCTGTCTGGCCCATGATTATTCTTCGAACGCCCAAGGGTTGGACAGGGCCTAAGTTCGTGGATGGCCAGCAGGTCGAGGGCACCTATCGCGCTCATCAGGTCCCCATCGCCGAGGTGCGCACGAATTCGAAGCACCTGAAGCAGCTCGAAGAATGGATGCGCGGCTACAAGCCTGAAGAGCTCTTCGATTCCGGAGGGAAGCTGATTGCGGAGCTAGCTGATCTTGCGCCCAAGGGCGATCGTAGAATGAGCGCGAATCCCCACGCCAATGGCGGCCTACTGCTGCGAGGCCTGATAATGCCGGATTTTCGCGAGTACGCGGTTGAGGTCTCCAAATCCGGGATGCAGATCGCGGAAGCGACGCGAGTGCTCGGGAAACTTCTTCGCGATATCATGAAGAGGAACTCAAACAACTTCCTGGTGATGGGACCGGACGAAACAGTTTCGAATCGCCTCGAGGCTCTCCTCGAGGTCACCGACAAGATGTCCACCGGCCCCATCCTCGCGAGCGACGACCATCTCGGTCCGAATGGCCGCGTGATGGAGGTGCTGAGCGAGCACATGTGCCAGGGCTGGCTCGAAGGCTATCTGCTGACCGGCCGCCATGGTTTCTTTTCCTGCTACGAGGCCTTCATTCACATCGTAGACTCGATGTTCAACCAGCATGCCAAGTGGCTCGAATCTTCCTTGAAGATTCCCTGGCGCAGACCGATCGCCTCGCTAAACTACCTACTAACCTCGCATGTGTGGCGGCAGGATCACAATGGCTTCAGTCATCAAGATCCCGGCTTCATTGATTTTGTGATGAACAAAAAGGCCAAAATCGTCCGCGTTTACCTGCCGCCCGATGCGAATACTCTTCTCTCGGTGGCGAATCACTGCCTGCGCAGCCGCAATTATGTAAACGTGATCGTCGCAGGCAAGCAGCCTGCACTGCAGTACTTGGACATGGAGGCCGCGATCAAGCACTGTAGCGTCGGCATCGGCATCTGGGACTGGGCGAGCAATGACCAGGGAGCACAACCGGACGCGGTGATGGCCTGTGCCGGAGATGTCCCCACGCTCGAAACGCTCGCGGCGGTTGATCTCCTGCGGCAGAATTTCCCGGACATCAAGCTTCGCGTGGTAAATGTGGTGGATCTGATGACGCTGCAGCCTTCGACCGAGCATCCTCATGGTCTCCCGGATCACGAGTTTGACTCGATTTTCACCACCGACAAGCCGGTAATTTTCGCCTATCACGGCTATCCGTGGCTCATCCATCGCTTGACGTACCGCCGCACAAACCACGACAACATCCACGTGCGCGGATACAAAGAAGAAGGAACAACCACCACTCCGTTCGACATGACGGTTTTGAACGATCTGGACCGCTTCCATCTGGCCGGCGATCTGATTGATCGCTTGCCCCGGCTGCAGGAAACCGGCGCACATTTCAAGCAGTTCGTGCGTGACAAGCTCGTCGAGCACAAGCAATACATTCGTGAGCATGGCGAGGACCTGCCCGAAGTCCGCGATTGGAAGTGGCCTTACTAGCATGAAGATCCTGGTTCTGAACGGAGGATCGAGCAGCCAGAAGTGCCGCCTCTACGAAATAGGCGGCTCAATCCCGGCCGAGCCGCCCACGCCACTCTGGGAAGGAACCATTGATTGGGGCGGCAAGAGATCTTTCGCAAAGCTTCGCGCCAGGAATTCTCGAGGCGCAACCTTCACCGCGATGTGCAAGGTCGGCTCGCATGGCCCGGCTGTCCGGGCGATGCTGGAGCAGCTCTGGTCAGGTCCCGCGAGAGCGATCAAAGACCGGCGCGAAATTGAAATCGTTGGGCACCGTATCGTCCACGGCGGCAGCGAATTCCTCGAACCAACCCACATCACAGCTCGCGTCATACGAAAGGTCCGCAAACTTGGCGAACTCGCGCCGCTCCATAACCGTGGCGAGGTAGAGGGGATCAACGTTGTCCAACAGCTATTGGGGAAAGTGCCGCAGATCGCCGTCTTTGATACCGCCTTTCATCACCGATTGCCGTTGCCAGCCGTGGTGTATCCCGGTCCTTACCGGTGGTTCGAACAGGGAATTCGCCGCTATGGATTTCACGGCATCAACCACCAGTACTGCGGTGAACGCGCCGCACAATTACTCGGCAAGAGTCCTGCGAAGCTGCGTCTGATCAGTTGCCATTTGGGCAACGGATGTTCGCTCGCCGCGATTCGCGGCCGCCACAGCGTAGACACCACCATGGGCTTCACGCCGCTTGACGGACTGATGATGGGCACGAGGCCGGGCTCTCTCGATCCCGGCATTCTCACGTACCTGATTCGAAAACACGGCTATTCGGCCCGAGAGCTCGACGATATCCTCAACCACAAGTCGGGCCTTCTGGGAATCTCAGGCATTTCGAACGACATGCGAGAAGTGCTGGCCGCGAAACGGCGGGGCAACGCCAGGGCTCGGCTGGCCTTCCATATTTTCATCCATCGGCTTCGCGCGGAGATCGGAAACATGATGGCCTCGCTCGCCGGGCTCGATGCGCTGATCTTCACGGCTGGAATTGGCGAGAATTCCGCGGAGGTGAGGGCCGCGGCATGCGACGCTTTCGAATTCCTGGGCATGAAGCTCGATTCGAAGCGAAATCTGCGATCGCAACCGGACACTGACGTCGCCACCACAAAGTCCAAAATTCGCGTGCTCGTCATACGCGCCCAGGAGGATTGGTCCATCGCACGTGAATGCTGGAAATGGCAAAGAAACCGCGGAGCTCGCCCCGGCAAATCCCCTCAGGGACTCGAGTCAAAGAGTAAGACCGCTAGGTGATATAGGCCGGGCGCCGTATCGGCGACGGACGTACAAGCTCCCACGGCCGCATATTCAAATCTGCCGTTCTTAAGTTTCGCCTCGAGTATCGGGGGAAGCTGGGCGAGGTCCGCCGTCGTATATTCCACCGTGGACATCGCTTGGTGCGTTTCGTGCATATAGTCCTTGCCGGAACAGGCCTTTCTGGCGTCGTCCGCGTTGACCAGCAGCTTCAATCCGCGCGATTTCAGCACCTGACCGACGCGCTTTTCCTGCTCCGCCAGCGAGATGTTTGCAATCGTATGAGAGAAATCCTGCACGGCAAACAGCACCCCACGGCGTTCCGCGACGCCGATTCCAACAGCATCCAGGTTTGGGTCGAGTAAGCTCGCGCGGTGAGGCGGTGAATTCATCCACCCGTCGTGAATGTCGAGAGTATTTGGCCCCTCCGCGATGTTTTCCGCGCATTTGTTGTATCGCACCGCAGCCTGCGTCAAGCGGGCGCCGAGGTCCGGCTCGCCCGGAAGTTGATGTGAAAGCGTGTTCTCGCGAGCCATTCGCTCCGCGTGCTGCCGTGCGGCGCGAGCGAGCGAGTCGTCCCAGCGAAGTGCCGGCAGCCCGCGGGCCGCGCGTTCATGATTGGTGTATTCGAAAAGCGTTTGCTCCGCGCGCGATGCACCTTGCTGCGCGAGGCACACCGTTTGGGGAATGAGAAGTAGGAAGATTGCAATCCGGAGTGACGTCCGCACTCGCATGGCTCCTGCCTTACGAGCCTCTGTCCGAACAGCTCGGCTAGTCTTCAAAAGCCGCGGTTTGTGCCGTGGCAACAACGCGCGCCGGGACCCTCGCGCTTAATCGGGTTCCCCTTGGGCTCGAGTCGACTTCGAATTGCCCGCCAAGCTCGGTCACCCGCTCGCGCATACCCGCCAAGCCCACCCCACCTGCGAGGCCGGCTTCGAACCGCGCGAGCGCCTCGGGCGCGAGGCCTTTGCCGTCATCCTTTACGACCAGCGTGACATCGTCTCCCTCACGGCGGAGCTTGATTTCCACCGTTCGGGCGGCGGCATGCCGGTGAACGTTCGTTAAACTCTCCTGGAGAGTGCGAAACAGCGCGAGCTCGACCTCCTTCGGCAGTCGTTCCGCCATCTCGGGGACGTCCACTTTGACTTCCAAGCCGCTTCGCTTGGCAAACCCTTCGGCATACCAGCGAACCGCACCGTCGAGCCCAACATCGTCCAACATGGGGGGATGCAATAAGTACGATATCGTACGCACCTCGCCGATAGCGCGGTCGGTGAGCTCGACTGCCTCCGGAAGCAGGCTCAGCGGCTCGGAGGTCGAATTCGCTTCCGCGCCCATTTGTCCAAGGTTCATTCGGAGCACCGCGAGGTATTGCCCAACGCTGTCATGCAATTCCCGCGCAACCCTCCGGCGCTCCCGGTCCTGCAATTCCAACACTTTCGCGCTCAACACGCGGTAAGAGCCGGCGCTCTCGCGCAGCAGCCCTTCGCTTTCGTGCGTCATTTTGATCTCATCGAGCAGCAGGCGGAAATAGAACGCCAGCAGCAGGATCGTGGCAAAGAAAATCAGCCCAACAAGTAGAAAAATCTGTCCGTAGGCGCGGCGGCGGTCCGTCTGGCGAATTTCGAGAAGACCCACTTCCGTATCCAGCATCATGCGGATCACGCCGCTGATGCGGGATTCGAGCGCGCCGATCTCTGCATCAGCCTGGACCTGTGAAGAAGTTTCGGCCGCAGTCGCAGGCGCGGAAGCGGAGGCGGAGGCGGGGGGCAATTGCAGCAACGCAGCGATGCGATCCACCAGCGGAGCCAATTGCATCACGCGGGCCTGCTGTCGCGGATTGTCCGCGGTAAGCTGTTTTACGTCGGCTACAGCCTGCGGCAAACCGGTTGTGCTTGTTTGCAGGTGATTCCACGAGTCCCGCGATCCCGTCTGCAGGTAGAGAGCTCGACTGGCCTCCGCCTCATAAAGCAAACCCTGAACGTGTTGCAGGCTGAGCCGCACTTCGTACGTGTGGTCTACCCACTGGCTTCTGTCCAGGTTACTCCGGGCAATCATGTAAGCGCCAATGCCGAAGACGAGCAGCAGCACCAGCAAGCACGCAGGGACTATCTTTTGCCAACGAGAACGGAGCGAAGGAGGGCGCTGGCCAAACGTCGGCGTTTCAGACCTCGCCGCGGAAGGGCGGTCCACCGGCGAATTCGCGCTGGTGTTGCCGGAGGTTGGCATCGCAGGGTTCGATAGCAACTATAGCCCATACCACAGCGTCCCGGGGGAATAGAAACACGGGCTGAGATTCTTCTAATGATAAGCAGCGTGAGCGCAAACAGAGGTCTAGCCCATACCAGCAGGAACCGCTGGTTATCTATTCAAAACAATCTACTTGCAAACGCTTCTTATACGCTCGCGCTGCGCGCGCTGCGCTCTTCGCCCGGCCCTGCCGAAGTCTCACCGCCGGTGGCTATGTCCTCTGCCCCTGTGGATTGCATTACTTCTTTTGCTCGTATGATTTCGCCCGCGGTCTCGCAATGAACGGCAACCAGGATACCTCCCTTGGCGAGCCGCCCCTCGTACAGTTTGGCCTCGTATTCAGGAATCCCCAGCCCAATGACGGCCCCGGTGAACCCTCCGACCGCTCCGCCTACGCCCACGCCAGCAAGCGCCGCGACCAACGGCCCCGCAGCGATAAAGGGCCCTAATCCTGGAATGGCCAGCGCGCCCAAACCCACCAGCCAACCGAACGCTCCACCGAGCACCGCGCCCGCACTGGCTCCTTTTGCGGCGCCTTCCGGTGCCTTCGTGTTTTTCTCGGTTGCTAGTTCCATCGAACCCATATTTTCCGGCAGAAGCACGGAGACATCAGAGTTTGGAAAGCCTGCCTCCTTCAACGCCCCGACGGCGCGCTCCACACCCATGCGCGTGCTGTAGATTCCAAATACTGACTTGCTCTTTGCCACAGAAGCCTCCTTGGCTGCCGTACTTCACCCCCCTAAGAGTGCTCCTCCAAGAGCTTTTGGCCAATACGCTAGATACTGGATTCGGAAAGAGGTAGACCTGATAGGCAGTTTAGCGATTTCTTACAAAACGTAATTGTGAAGGACGATTCGAGGAAACGTCAGTCCGGGGTTTTGCCTTCCGCTTGTACCTGCTCAAGTACGCGGCTCACCAGCCCGGGATCAATCGCAGGGCTGACGTAAGTCTTATTGTTATGAACGGTTTCGAGCGCGGTGAGGAGATCCGTTTCGGCGTCCGATTTCAAGACGTATCCCTGCGCGCCAGCCATGAAGATGCTGCGAACCAATTCTGAGGAAGTATGCAAAGAAAACAAAACGACCTTAATTTGTGGGAGTGACTGGCGAATTGCGCGGGTAGCCTGGAGCCCATTCATCACCGGCATAGAAAGATCCATGATGATGATTTCTGGCTTTAGATCTTCTGCTAAGCGGATGGCATCTTGGCCATTCTCAGCCTCGCCACAGATTTCCCAATCGGGTGAGGGCTGCAAGAGCGCCCGCACACCTCGCCTCACAACGGCGTGATCGTCGACAATAAGGATTCGCACCATATTCCTGATTAGAGGGAGCTAGGCCACGAAGTCTAGCACCGCCAAAAATGCCCGCTGCACCGATTTTGCATGTTGTGCCCGGCTTTACACGAGGCTTCGAATGCCCGAAGGTTAGATTACACAAACCCCCCGATGGACGCTCCGAGATCATGGTGCAAACCCGCAGGATCTTTACGTGCATTTTGCCGGCACGACAGTTTTATTAGCGAACCTAACCGTATTCATGCCAGCGACGGGACGCGGAACATCCATTAGCGCAGGCTGTCTCTTCCGTGACCCACACAGCAAAAACGGCGACACGTTCCATGAGGCGTAAAAAATACACGTCCAGTACAGAATTTGCCTGATTGTTGTTCGCGCGTCATCGTGGTTTAAAGGTACGGGGCTAAAAAGCGGCTGGTGTGGGAAGGTGGACATGAACCTAACATTTGAAAGTCCCGTAATCGTCGAAAATCCTGCCGAAATTCTCCGGAACGAAGACGGCATTTTCGAGGTGACGTCTCCGTATGGCCATGTTTTTCAAGTTGTTTGCCGCCGGGGATCGCAGATGAGTGTCCGCGAGATCACCCAACCAGAGTCCACCGAGTTGTCGCCGACTCGATTCGTGTGGCATATCAAGAAAATCGAGCGTTTGTCCGCTTAACTGTTGCCGCATCATGCGGATACAGTACCCTCGTAATTGATCGTACCATTTTCCCTGGATTCATTGATAAGGCATCAAGCGATACCCTCACATCAGTCTCTCGCATGACGCCGCTGGCGGCCATGTCCCGTTCGGGAGTGACTGCACACGTCGGCCCGAGCGGGCCTTTGCAGTTTGACCGCCTCGGAAGCCGCCCCTGACCGCCAGCCCCTACGCTACACACCTTGTTTCCGGAGCCTCTTAGGGTCCCACTCAATACAAAAAATGCGCCAGAAACTCATGTGCGGAGTTTTGCTGGTGTATTTCTAAGTAGCCCCGATTTGTTCGGCGAGCGTAACTCCAGTTATTTGATTTCCAGCGGCCTTAGTACGTGGTGCGAAGCCTTCGGCCCAGAACAGGGATCTCGTCTCTTCGTTAAATGCTGGGATATCAGAGGGCTGGCTGGAGACCCAGATAGCCGATGGAATCGAGTAAAGGCTGTATGGGACGCCGGTTCAGTGGTTTCGAAAACTTGCCTTGACAAGGCAGGTTCCGGCAGAACATAATTATTTGAACGAACGGTCAATTTTTTGAGAGGCGCCGGCCGGGAGAGAGTGGTCGAAAGTTCTTGTAGCATTGCGGCAAACTGTCAAGGCGTGCAGATGGATTTCATCTTTCCCCTTTCCTGAGATCCAACTCTCAAATCAATCTTCGAGGGAGACTTCGTGGCAACAACAACTGGAACTCCGGCAGAAGCAAAAAGATTGGTGCACTACCGCGTAGATGGAGGCGTTGCCATCCTGACCCTGGACGATCCGCCGGCCAATACGTACACCTATGAGATGAATCGCCAGCTCGATGAAGCCATTTTGAAGGCGCGCATGGATAACGATGCCCATGTGATCCTGCTCACCGGTGCAGGCGACAAGTTCTTCTCCGCGGGCGCCAATATCCGCATGCTTTCCCAGGTGGATCCCACCTTTAAATATTACTTCTGCTTGCACGCCAATGAGATGCTGTTGCGGCTGGAACACACTCCAAAGCTGGTGATCGCGGCCATCAATGGCCACTGCGTGGGTGGTGGGCTCGAAATCGCCATGGCGGCAGATATCCGTATCGCGCGCAAGGACTCGGGGAAGATTGGGCTGCCGGAAGTGAATCTGGGGGTTCTGCCGGGTACCGGGGGCACGCAGCGGCTTTCGCGGTTGATCGGAAAATCGAAGGCCATCGAGTTGATGGTCACGGGCAACACCTTCTCGTTCGAGGAAGCGCTCGAGTTCGGCATCATCAATGACATTTTTTCCCGCGACAACTTCATGGAAGAAATCATGGAATACGCCAAGCAGTTCTGCCCGCCGAATAAAGCCTCGCAGGCTGTGGGCCGCATCAAGCGCGCCGTGCAGACCGGTTGGGAAATTCCCTTGGAATCGGCGCTGGCCGTCGAACGGGAAAATCAGCAGTTGCTCTTTCAGAGCGAAGACGCCAGGGAAGGCCTCGCGGCTTACATGGACAAGCGCCCAGCGGCTTTCAAGGGGAAGTAAGCGGAATTCGAAGCGGCTCGCGGCACGAAGCAGTTCGCTGGAGACGATCGGCGAGGTTCGCATCGGCGATCAATCTCTAGGGTCACCGTAGCCGCCGGTCTCCGGACACGTCGATGAAGAAAATACTACTGAGCCTGACAGTCAACGGGCGCACTCACGAGTTTGCATGCGAGCCGAACAAGTTGCTGCTCGACGCGCTCCGCCAGGATTTGGAGCTCACCGGATCGAAGCGCGGCTGCGACGATTCCTCCTGCGGCGCCTGCACCGTGCAGATTGACGGCACCCCGATGCTTGCCTGCACTTTGCTCGCGGCCAGTTGCGAAGGCCAGCGGATCACCACGGTCGAAGGCATCGCCGAGCATGGAAGCTTGGCGGCCATCCAGAAAGCGTACGGCGATTGGGGCGGCGCACAGTGCGGTTTTTGCACGCCGGGCTTTATGATGACCGTCCACGCGCTGCTCGCGCGCAATCCGAATCCCGCCGAAGAGGAAATCCGCGCCGCGCTTTCCGGGAAATCTATGCCGCTGCACGGGATACTCACAGATGTATCAGGCGGTGAGAGCCGCGATTACAGCGGAACAACAGGGACTGGCGGCAAAATGAGCGAGTTTTCCGTAATCGGCAAGCCGATCGCGATGGTGGATGCAGCCGGGCAAGACCACCGGGCTCGGGAAAATACACCGACGACTTGAGTCGTGCCGGGCATGCTGATTGGCAAGATCCTGCATTCTCCCCACCCGCATGCGCGTATCAAGAAAATTGATGCAACCCGCGCGCTGGCGCTGCCCGGGCGTCGTCACGGTGGTGACCGGCGAAGACGCACCAAACAAATACGGCATTCTTGCCCGTGGGGCATGACGAAACCGCGCTCGCGGTGGAGAAAGTCCGCTACGTGGGCGACAACGTGGCTTGCGTGGTTGCGGAGTCGGAAGGCATCGCCGAGGAAGCGCTTGAGTTGATTGACGTCGAATATGAACTCCTGCCGGCGTGGTTCGACCCCGAAGAATCCATGAAGGCGGAAGCCGACCTGATCCACGAGCCGCGTCCGCACAACATCGAGAAGGATTATCACCACGTCTTCGGCGATCCGGACGCCGGCTTTGCCGAAGCCGACAAGGTGATCGAGGGTCGCTATATCGCGAACGAAGTGACGCACGCGGCGATGGAGCCGCACTCGACGCTTGCCACGTTTGAAATTGATCCGCAAACGGGCAATCCCGGCCGCCTTATCGTGTGGTCTTCGACGCAGGTGCCTTATTACCTGCAGCACAAGCTGAGCATCGTGCTGGATATGCCGATGTCGCAGATCCGGGTGATCAAGCCGCTGGTCGGCGGAGGTTTCGGCGGCAAGAGCGAAGTGATTCCGCTGGAGATCACGGCGGCGGTGGCGGCGCGCAAAGCAAAAGCGCCGGTAAAGATTACGTACACGCGCGAGGAAGTGTTCTGGGCGCATCGCGGGACGTCCCGCGCACGATCGTGGATCTGAAGACTGGCGTGACAAAAGACGGCCGAATTACCGCCGTGGCGGCAAAAGTAATTCAGGATGGCGGCGGATACTGTTCGTATGGCGTGGTGACCATTCTTTATTCCGGTGCGCTTCTCGGCGCGCTCTATGACATTCCCCATATCCGCTACGACGGCTACCGCGTGCTCACCAACAAGCCGGCTTGCGGCGCGATGCGCGGGCACGGCACCGTCAACGTGCGCTTTGCTTTTGAGTCACAACTCGATGAGCTTGCCGCGGCGATCGGGATGGACCCTGCGGAAATTCGCGAAAGAAATCTTCTGAAGGCGCCAACGATCACGGTGAATGGGTTGCGAGTGCAGAGTTATGGGCTGCCGGAGTGCATCGAGCAGGTCGTAACGCGCTCCGGCTGGCGGGAACGCAAAGGCAAGTTGCCGCGCGGTCGCGGACTCGGCATCGCCTGCAGCCACTATGTGAGCGGCGCGGCGAATTCAATCATTCGCTCGGACATGCCGCACTCCACCGTAAATATAAAGATTGATCGCGATGGCGGCGTGGTGGTCTACACGGGCGCATCGGATATCGGCCAGGGGTCGGACACGATGGTCGCGCAGATCGCCGCCGAGGTGCTGGGCTGCACGATGTGGCAGTGTCAAAGTGATCGCCGCCGATACGGACCTCACGCCAATTGACATCGGTTCGTACTCGAGCCGCGTCACTTTCATGAACGGCAATGCCACGCTGCGCGCGGCGGAGTCCGTGAAGAAGCAAATCGTTGAGGCTGCTGCGCGCCGCATGAATTGCGCGCCGGAAGAAATGATCATGCGCGACGACCGCGTCTGGAAAAAGGCTGCCTACCCGGAGAGCGGTCCGGAAACGGTGACGCAGATCGTGGACAAGAATGCGCCGACCGTGAGCGGGCATGTGGAAGGTCAAATTCTGCGTGGTTCAGTCCAGCAGAAACGTAAGGAAGAAGGCCCAAGAGATCAAATGTCGTTTGAAGAAGCCGTCGTTGCCGCGATCGATTTTCACGGCGCGCTGAGCGGGACGGGCTCGTACGCTCCTCCGCCGGAAGCGCGGGGCGGCAAGCACAAGGGCGCGGGCGTGGGTCCGTCGCCGGCGTATTCGTATTCCGCGCAGGTCGCCGAAGTGAGCGTGGACGAGGAAACCGGCGAAGTCACCGTGCACAAGGTTTGGGCGGCGCACGATTGTGGGCGAGCGCTCAATCCGGTTGTCGGTCGAGGGCCAAGTGATCGGCTCGGTATGGATGGGTCTCGGACAAGCGCTGCAGGAAGAAATGACCTGGAAAGACGGGCTGCTGATGAATCCGGGGCTGCTTGAATATCGCTCGCCTTCCTCAACCGAGTCGCCGGAGATCGAAGCGATCATCGTCGAGAGCGTTGATCCCGAGGGACCGTTTGGGGCGAAAGAAGCCAGTGAAGGCTCGCTCGCCGCTGCCATTCCCGCGGTGGCGAACGCGATTTATGACGCGTTGGGCGTGCGCCTGCGCGAATCGCCGTTTACTCCGGAGCGCGTGTTGGCCGTGCTCCGCGCGAAAGATGGTCGCGCGAAGAAACTGGACCTGACCGATGGCGTTGACCCGGCGAATCCAGCGACGTTTCGCGAGCACGGTGGCGCTTTGTGGTTCCGCGGCAGGGGTCAAAAGCGCCACGCGAGTGATTCGGCCATGCAGCACGCGAACGGCTCGTCGGCAGATCATGGGCAGGCTGGGAACGGCAACGGCGCTAACGGAAGCAACGCGCCTGCAGGAGACACGATTGAGTCTGCCTGAGTTCCAGCTTCTGCGTCCGCGCACGATCGAGGAAGCGGCTGCGCTTTTGGGGCGGCATGCCGGCGAGATTCAGATCGTTGCCGGCGGCACGGACCTGATTCCGTCCATGCGCCAACGGCTTTTCGCTCCAAACTATTTGCTGGATATTCGCGGAATCCCGGAACTGCGCGGGATTCGGCAGGGGCACGGATGGTGGGCTGGAGATCGGCGCGCTCACAACTCTTTCGACGATCGAACATCACGACGCGATCTGCCGGGACTATCCGGTGCTTGCGGAAGCGGCGGCAACCGTGGCTTCGCCGGTCTTACGCAACATGGGCACCATCGGCGGGAATATTTGCCTGGATACGCGCTGCCTTTGGTACAACCAATCGCTTGCGTGGCGAAAATCGTGCGGCTTCTGCATCAAGAAAGACGGCGATCTCTGCCACGTGGCGCCCGGCGGCGCCAAGTGCTGGGCTGCGTTTTCGGCGGACACTCCACCGGCATTGCTGTGCCTTGGCGCGGAAATTGAATTTGCGGGACCCGCGGGAACGCGCCGCATGCCGCTTGCAGATTTTTATACCGGCGACGGCGCCGCGCCGATGAAGCTGGCCAACAACGAGCTGCTGACACGCGTTTTTCTTCCGCGCGTCTTCAAGGGGCTATCTGGGCGCGTATCGCAAATTCCGCGTTCGCGGCTCGATTGATTACCCGCTTGCCGGCGTGGCTGTGGCGTTCCGTCCTGCGAATGGGCATCCGGCAGACGCGCGGGTTGCGATCACGGCCGTGAACCCCGCGCCGTTGCTCGTTCGCGATGCGGCAGAAGTTGCTGCGCCGGCACCGCATTGGACCCCGATTCAGCGGCTAAGGCAGGCGAACTTGGCCGCGAAGACCTCGAAGCCTCTTACCACTTCAGCTCTCACGCCCGAGTATCGCCGGGAGATGATTCGCGTCCTTACCAAGCGCGCCCTGCTGGAATTCACGCAGAAAAATCTGAAAAGCCGCCTTTGCGGCCTCGCTAATTCGCGGCGCTGGCTTTTTTCTCTTTGAGGGCGCCCTCGATCTCGGCAACCTCTTCTTGAGACAAGCCGGAAATCGCCGGCGCCGATAATTCCCCGCACCTGCTCGCGTGTGCGAACGCCGACAATCGCTCCGGTCACCGCGGGGTTGTGCAACGTCCAAGCGATCGCCACTTCTCCGGCGGTGCGGCCATGTTTCTTCCCGATTTTCTTGAGCAGCTCCACCACGGCGAGATTTCGTGAAAGGTGCGGCTCCTGGAATTCTGCTGTCCCGTCGGCGCCAATCGTCAGGGGGCAACGCCGCGACCCTTTCGCGCGTCATCGCGCCCGAGAGCAATCCCGAAAACATCGGTGAATAGACGATCACGCCGATACTGTTCTTCAGCGCAAAAGGAAGAATGGATCCCTCGACGTCGCGCCGGAGCATGGAATACGGAGGTTGCAACGACGTGATCGGAGCGATGGCCTGCGCGCGCTTCATTTGCTCCATGTTGAAGTTAGAGACGCCGATGTTTCGTACCTTGCCTTCCTTCTTCAAGCGCGCCATTTCGGTCCAGCCTTCTTCAATACCCTCTTCAGGCTGAGGCCAGTGGATCTGATAGAGATCAATCGCATCTATTTTCAAGCGGCGGAGGCTCGCTTCACACTCCCGGCGAATGGATTCAGCTTTCAAGGAGTGGCTGATTTCGCGCTTCTGGTTCCATACCAGCGAACACTTCGTGAAGACATAAGGCCGGTTCTTGCCATTCTTGTACTGATCGAGAGCGCGTGCGACGATTTCTTCCGAATGGCCGAGTCCGTAAACGGCCGCCGTATCAATCCAGTTGATGCCGTGATCGAGCGCTGCATGGATCGCCGCGATAGAATCGCTATCCTGCTGGGGTCCCCAACTGAATTCCCAATTTCCTCCACCCATCGCCCAGGCGCCAATCCCGATGGGCGTGATCTGAAGATCGCTTTTGCCTAACTCATGCTTCTGCATACACCCTCCTTCGCTTTCTGGCCGCCAGCCACCCAACGAGCCCCTCTATGGCTACCCGTGATTTAGATGAATTTGCAGCACAAAAGATATTCTTCAGGTCTGCACTAGCCACCACACGCCTCGCTTCGCGCAGGTGGATGTCTGAATTTTCAGCGTAACGCGTAGCGGGATATGATGGCGGACTAGCAGAAGCCATTCGGTGCGCGGTGGACAGCTTCGCCCGTTCACGAGCGAATCGAGCGAAAGGATGCGTGATGCGAATCTCGAATATGGTGACGGCGGTGGACCTCCACGCCTGCGGCGAGCCGGGACGCGTGATCACCGGCGGCGTGCTCGACGTACCCGGCAAAAGCATGTTCGAGAAGATGACTTACCTCGCAACGAAGGCTGACAGCTTGCGTAAACGAATGCTGCGCGAGCCGCGCGGCTATCCCGCCGCGAACTGCAACCTGATTTTGCCGCCGACACGCCCGGAAGCGCATGCCGGGATGATCATCATGGAACAGGTGGAATATCCGCCGATGTCCGGCACGAACACGATCTGCGTCGTAACGACGCTCATCGAGACCGGCATGGTCGGGGTGCAGGAGCCGGTGACGAAGCTGGTGCTGGACACGCCCGCTGGACTTGTCAGCGTCGAAGCGGAAGTGCGCGATGGCAGGGTCGTGCGTGTCACGTTCGAAAATGTGCCGGCGTTTGCCGTGCATCTGGATAAATCCGTCGAAGTGCCCCACCTGGCGACGGTGACGGTAGACGTCGCGTACGGCGGGATGTTCTATGTGATTGTGGATGCCGCAAAGCTGGGCCTGCGGCTTACCCCCGACGAGGGCCGCGACATCGTTCGCATCGGCGAAATGGTGAAGGCCGCGGCGCGCGAACAGTTGCCCGCGGCGCACCCGGAGAACCCTGCCATCAGCGGAGTGACCATCGCTGTGATGTCTGGCCCTCCCACGCGGCCTGAAGCGCACGCGAAGAACGCCGTCGTGGTCAGCACGGGACAGCTCGATTGGTCGAAGCCCTCTTCCTGGACGGGCGCGATTGATCGTTCTCCGTGCGGTACGGGTACGTGCGCGAAGATGGCCACGCTGCACGCCAAGGGAAAACTCGCGCTCGGCCAGGATTTCATCCATGAAGGGATTCTGGGGACAACGTTCACCGGGCGGCTGCTGCGCGAAACGAAAATAGGTCCCTATCGCGCCGTGGTGCCTACGATCAGCGGCCGCGCGTGGATCACGGGCTTCGCGCAATATGTGCTCGACCCCGAGGATCCGTTCCCTGAAGGCTTCACGGTCGGCGACATCTGGGGCGGGTCTTAAACCGGCATCCTTTCCAAACTCTCTGGGATTTGGCTTGGGGTGGTCTCTCCGCAGAGTCTTCCATTGACATCCGTCCATATTTCTGCAAATATAGAAATATGAGAACGGCTTCCGGACGGAAAATCACAGAGCAGGTGGCAAAGTATGCCGATATGTTCTCGGCCATGGGTACGGAACCGAGGCTGCGGATTATGCAGTTGCTGCTTTCCGCTCATCCCGAAGGCCTCGTGGTAGGCGATATCCAGGAGGAGTTGGACATCCCGAATTCGACCCTATCCCACCATCTTGACAAGCTGAAGAATGAAGACCTCGTGCGCGTGCAGCGGGAAAGCACCTTCTTGCGCTACACGGCAAACACCGAAGCGCTCCAGGAAGTGTTGCAATTCCTCTACTCCGAATGCTGCACGCGGAATAAGGCGCTCAAGCCAAGCGACATCGTGGCCATCTGCAAATAGGAGGCGGCATGGACAACGCAAACATTCAGGAGATCGTTAGGGAAAAGTACGCGGAGGCGGCCCTGCGGGTGAAGAGCGGCGGCAGCAGTTGTTGCGGGGCTGCACCCGCGGGTGATTGCGCTTGCGATCCAATCACTTCCAATCTTTACGACGCAGCCCAAGCGGGGCAAATTCCGAGTGAGGCGCTCCAGGCTTCCTTGGGTTGCGGAAACCCGACCGCCTTGGCCCAATTGAACCCCGGAGAAACTGTTCTCGACCTGGGTTCCGGGGGTGGCATTGACGTTTTGCTCTCAGCCAAGCGGGTCGGGCCCTCAGGCAAGGCCTACGGTTTGGACATGACAGACGAAATGCTCGCGCTCGCGAATGAGAACAAGCGCAAGGCTGGCGCTGAGAACGTCGAGTTCCTAAAAGGAGAGATCGAGCACATTCCGCTGCCTGATAATTCAGTTGACGTGGTCATTTCGAATTGCGTGATCAATCTTTCCGCCGATAAGGACCGCGTGCTGCGAGAGGCCTTCCGTGTCTTGCGGCCCGGCGGGCGGTTTGCGGTCTCTGATGTCGTTACGCGGGGTGAGGTCTCGCCGCAGATTCGCCAAAGCGTGCTTCTGTGGGTGGGCTGCGTGGCGGGAGCGCTCGAGGAAGCCGATTATCGCGGCAAGCTCGCTTCCGCCGGTTTCGAACAGATTGACGTGGAGCCGACGCGCGTCTACCGCGTCGACGACGCGCGCGAGTTTCTTGCCGAAAAGGGGCTGGACGTGGACGCCCTTGCCACGGAGGCAGACGGCAAGTTTATAAGCGCTTTCATACGCGCCGCGAAACCAAAGGCCGGGCAGGCAGCGGAAACGTGCTGCGGCCCGGCGTGCTGCAAGTGATGTCCCGAATCAGGGATTTCACGCCGAAGGCATGAGGTCATGCAAGGACGCTACAGCATTCTCTTCCTGTGCACGGGGAATTCGGCCCGCTCCATCATGGCTGAAGCAATTCTCAACCAGAAGGGCAGGCCCACATTTTCCGCTTATAGCGCGGGAAGCCACCCTTCGGGATTTGTGCGGCCTGAGGCACTGAAGATGCTCCAGCAGGCGCGTCTCCCAATCGAAGGGCTTCGGAGCAAGAATTGGGACGAATTTGCCGCGCCCACGGCGCCGAAGATGAATTTTGTCTTCACGGTTTGCGACAACGCGGCGAAAGAAATGTGCCCTGTCTGGCCCGGCCAGCCTATTACCGCGCATTGGGGCGTTCCCGATCCCGCGGCCGTGGCGGGTGCGCCCGAGCAGATCGAGCGCGCTTTTCGTGATTCATTCATGATTCTCGACCGAAGGATCAGCCTCTTTCTCTGCCTGCCCGTGTCAAGCCTGGACAAGTTGGCGCTCCAACGCGAAGTGGACCGCATCGGCCATCAATGAAGTCGAATTTGCGCGCGCGATTGACGGCGGAATTCCTGGGCACAGCGTTACTCGTAGCCACTGTGATTGGCTCCGGGATCATGGCGGAGCGGCTCGCCCAGGGCAATGCGGCTTTGGCTCTTCTGGCCAATACGATGGCCACGGGCGCAGTGCTTGTGGCGCTGTTGCTGACGTTCGGTCCAATTTCCGGAGCACACATAAACCCCGTGGTTTCGTTGGTAGACGCGATGGAAGGCGGGATACCTTGGATGGATGCTTTTTCCTACGCCGCCGCCCAATTTTCCGGAGGCATCGTTGGAGCAATCCTGGCGCACGCCATGTTCGAGCTTCCGCTGCTGACTGTGTCACGCCATGTCCGGAGCGGGCGGGCGCAGTTCCTGAGCGAATTCGTGGCGACGTTTGGGCTCTTGTGCGTGATCTGGGGCTGCTCGCGGTCGCGCTCCGGCTTGGTTCCCTTCGCGGTAGGAAGTTACATTACGGCTGCATATTGGTTTACGGCGTCCACGTCGTTTGCGAATCCTGCCGTGACGATTGCGAGATCCCTCAGCGACACCTTCGCAGGCATTCGTCCGGTGGACGTACCCCTATTCATCGCTGCGCAAGTTGCGGGAGGAATGGCTGCGACGCTGCTGTTCCGCTGGCTCGTTCCTAGCCTGCCGGCCAGCGCGAAAAATGTCGTCATTCCACACTAATGTTATTGACTCCTCAATTCCGCCTCGCTAGGCAGCCGGACTGCTGAAGGCAGGGCGGGGCCACGAGCCGAGCGCCTACAAGCAGCGCTCTCTTTCAGCTTCCGTTAAGGATGGGGCGCTATAGTCGCTCGCAGATACTGGCCGCCGTAAGGACGGCAGTCGGCGGACGGCTCCATGCCCCATTTCCAGGAGTGAAGATGATTTGCGTCTCCAGGCCATCCTGTAACCGCGTTCGCTGGCTTGTCTTCTTCGCTGTGGGAACAATGATGTGCCGTCCCGCAGGCGCACAAGAGATTCAGCAAGCACGCCTTTTTCCTTGATTTGCGCATGGATCGCAACAGAAGCTGCGGCGGTCTTCGCGAAGACAGAATCCAGTAAGCATTCCGCTACATCGGCGCTGCGTGAGGGCCAGAAGGCAAGCCTTCGCGCTATTCTGGCCGTGTAATGCGTCCACCTGCACTCACCCTGATTTCCGGCTTCTTCTGGAGCTACATCCTGGGACCGGTGCTTTCGCTCCTGCCCGCGCGGTGGCGCGCGAAATGGTTTGGCGGCCGTGAGATTTCCTGGCGCGGAGCGACCATCATTTCGGGCGGACTTCAATTTCTCATTGGTCCGGTCGCGCTGCTGGCGTGGTACTCCTTTCTCGTAGGCGGGTGGGCGACCAGGGTCGTGGATTATCTGCTGGGGCGAGCGCCCAATGTTGAATTAAATGAGGCGGCCGTCGGATTTCTCGGGCTGGGCGTAGTGGCCATCCATCCGGTCACTTGGATAATTTTCTATTTGTTTTTGGAAGGCGCAGGACGCGCAATCGCCGCGGCGATCACAGGCGAAATCAACGGGACACTGCCACTGGTTTTGCTCGATCGCGCGTATTTGTTTGGGCGGCGCAAGCTTTGGGCGAAGGAGCCTCCCTTGGTTCCGGACCTTGTGACCCTCGACAAAACACGAACCGAATGGCAACTCAAGATCGAGGCGTCCCAAGCCAAGTATGGTTGGGAGGCCGGAAGGCTGGTGCGCTATGGCGACGCTTACTTCCGTCTCGAATCCTGTTGCGAATCGGGAGGCGCCCGGCCGTTTGTCTACACGCTGCGGCAGCTTCCGGCGGGAGTGCCCAGCCGCAGCGTAATCTTCTATTCGCCGCAGGATGTCGCAGACACATCGCGTCCATTTCATCCATCGCACTGAGCAATCTGCATTCCCGACCCGCTTCCCATCTATAATAATGTCGAACGAATCGCGCAGAGCGGAGGAAGACCATGTCCGTGCCCGGGCAAACGCAGATGCGAATTGAAACTGACAGCATGGGCGCCATCGAGGTGCCCACGAACGTGTACTGGGGCGCGCAGACCGCGCGCTCGCTGGTGCATTTCGATATTGGCCGCGACGTTATGCCGCCGGAGCTGATTCGCGCGTTTGCCATATTGAAAAAGGCCGCGGCGCTGGTGAATCAGGATCTCGGCAAGCTGCCCGCAGACAAAGCCAAGCTGATCGCCCAAGCGGCTGATGAGGTCATCTCCGGAAAGTTGAGCGGCCAATTCCCGCTGCGTGTCTGGCAGACGGGCAGCGGCACGCAAACGAACATGAACGTGAACGAGGTGATTTCGAATCGCGCGATCGAAATTGCCGGCGGGGTGATGGGTTCGAAAAAACCGATCCACCCGAATGACGACGTGAACATGTCGCAGTCTTCGAACGACACTTTCCCCACGGCGATGCACATCGCCGCCGCAGAGCGCGTGCAGAACGACCTGATACCAGCCGTGATCGAGGTACAGAAAGCAATCGAGGCGAAGGCAAAGCAGTTTGCGGGCGTAGTGAAGATCGGGCGCACGCATTTACAGGATGCAGTGCCGCTGACCGTCGGACAGGAAATGGGGGGATGGGCAAGCTTACTCGAGCGGGATGTTGTTCGCCTGCGGCAGTCGCTCGATGGACTCTATGACCTGGCCATCGGCGGTACTGCGGTGGGCACCGGTCTCAATACACATCCGGAATTCGCCGAGCGCGCCGCGAAGAAGATCGCGGAGCTGACCGGCTTGCCGTTCCGCTCGCATCCGAACAAATTCGCCGCGCTTTCTGCCCACGACGAGCTGGTCTACGCGCATGGAGCGATTCTGACGCTGGCTTGCTCGCTGATGAAGATTGCGAACGACATTCGCTGGCTCGCCTCCGGGCCGCGCTGCGGGCTGGCCGAACTGCGTATCCCCGAGAATGAGCCGGGGTCGAGCATCATGCCCGGCAAGGTCAATCCAACCCAAAGCGAGGCGATGACGATGGTGGTGGCGCAGGTGCATGGCAACAATGTGGCTATCGCGTTCGCCGATTCGCAGGGCCACTTCGAGCTGAACGTGTTCAAGCCCGTGATCATCCACAATTTCCTGCACTCCGTCACATTGATTCATGACGCGTGCCACAGCTTTGTGGAATACATGATCAACGGGATCGAAATCGATCGCGGCAAGATCGCGTTCTATGTGAAGAATTGCCTGATGCTGGTCACCGCGCTGAATCCGAAGATTGGGTACGACAAAGCCGCGAAGCTCGCGCACACGGCATTTGAAGACGGCACCAGTTTGCGCGAGGCGTGCCTGAAGCTCGGTTACCTGAGCGGCGAAGAGTTTGACGCGCTGATGAAGCCGGAAAATATGACGCATCCATAATGAGCCGTAGCCGGCTTGCCAGCGACGCAGGAAACGCGGAAAACGCCTCAGGGTGGAGTCGCCACGCATGCGCCGCGCGTCGCCCCCTGAGCTACATCCGGCAGCCCGGGATGTATTACACTTCCTTGCCGCTCGCTTCATTTCGCGTCTCCGGGAGGTAGGTTTGCTCGATCGCCGGCATTTTCTTACAGTGTGCTCCAGCCTGGGTCTTTCTGGAACGCTGTTCCCGGGCGCGATGCTTGCGCTTGCGGAAGATAAGCCCGCGATTACGGCCAATGAGATTGATGCCGCTGCTCGAATCGCCGACGTGACAATCGCCGATGAATACAAGCAGGCGATGCTCGATAGTCTGAATCGTGGCGTGCAGAACTACGAGCTGATCTACAAACTGCACATGCCGAACAACGTTGCACCGGCGTTGGTGTTTGATCCTCTGCCCGCTGGATGGAAACTTTCCACTGCCAAGCAGCCGATGCATATCTCTTCGGCGCCTGCGGTCGCAATCTCAGCGCCGAAAAACATCGAAGACGTTGCCTTCTGGAACGTGCGTCAGCTTGCGGAATTGGTTCGCGCGCGTAAAGTCTCCTCGGTCGCGCTCACGGAGATGTACCTCGAGCGTCTGAAACGTTATGACCCCTCGCTTCACTTCGTCATCACCGTGACGGAAGATCGCGCCACGGCGCAGGCCCGCGAAGCCGACCGCGCCATCGCTGCGGGAAGGTACAAGGGACCGCTGCACGGTATTCCGTGGGGAGCTAAGGATTTGCTTGCCGTCAAAGGCTATCCAACCACCTGGGGCGCAGGCGGCTTCGAAGATCAGGTGATTGACGAAGACGCGACGGTAGTAAAGAGGCTCGATGCCGCCGGGGCGGTGCTGGTCGCGAAACTCACGCTTGGTGCGCTGGCGATGGGCGACCATTGGTATGGCGGCATCACGCGCAATCCGTGGAATCCCAAGCAGGGGTCGAGCGGGTCTTCGGCGGGTCCGGCCTCTGCGACCGCTGCCGGATGCGTGGCCTTCGGCATCGGATCGGAAACCTTGGGCTCGATCTCTTCGCCTTCAACCCGCTGTGGCGCGACAGGGTTGCGGCCCACGTTCGGCTTTGTGCCGCGCACCGGAGCAATGGCTCTTTCGTGGTCCATGGACAAGCTCGGTCCGATCTGCCGAGCCGTAGAAGATTGCGCGATCGTGATGTCCGCCATCTGCGGACCCGATGGACGCGACCGCAGCGTGAAGCCCGCCGCATTCAACTGGGATGCGCAACGAAACTGGCGCGATCTGCGTATAGGCTATTTGAAGAAGGATTTTGACTTGCAGCCGCTGCCGGAGCTGAAGCCGCCGAAGCCGGAATCCGAAATGAATGAAGATGAAAAGAAGCGCTGGGAAGAACAGAAGGATCGCCGCGCCGCGGCGGTGTCTCTCGCGCGAATACGATCACAAATACGACACGGCGGCGCTCGAAAAACTTCACACGATGGGCGCAAGAATGACGCCCGCCGAGCTGCCCGATTTGCCCTATGGCGCCATGACTACCATGCTGCAAGCTGAGGGCGCGGCGGCTTTTGACGAGCTGACGCGCACAGGCCGCGACAAGTTGCTGACCGAACAGGGTGCGGGCGACTGGCCAAACACGTTTCGCATCGCTCGCTTCACTCCAGCCGTCGAATACATCCAGGCCAGCCGCGCGCGCATGATGGCTATTGAGGCGATGGGCAAGGTATTCGAGAAGCTCGACGTGATCGTCACACCCACCAATGGTCAGCAACTCAGCGTGACCAATCTGACCGGGCACCCTGCTGTCATTCTCCCCAATGGATTCCGCGGCGACGATGCACCCAAGCCGATGCACGAGGATTCACCGGGAGGCCCGGGCACGCCGCTCAGCCTGACCTTCCTTGGAAACCTTTACGGAGATGCGAAGGTGCTGACGCTTGCCCGCGCGTACCAGGAAGCCACCGGCTTCCATCTGCATCACCCGAAACTTTAGACGCTGCAATTCGCTCGGAAGGAGCATTCTGTGAAATATGGTTATCGCTTTACCGTTGCCGTCACGGCGGGGATTTTTCTCACGTTCGTGGCCTCTCCGCAAAGCGGAAGCGGCACCCAGCGCGCGCGCCAGGCGCAAAAAGCGCCGGCATCACAAAAGGCCGCCCCGGATTCGCATGGTCTGAACCTGGCGGATTTCGACCGAACCTGCAAGCCCTGCGAGGATTTCTATCACTACGTGAATGGCGGCTGGATCGCGCACAATCCCATTCCCGCGGCATATCCCTCCTGGGGCCGCATGAATTTGCTTGCCGAACACAACCGTGACGTTCTGCACGACATTCTGGAAAAGGCCGCTGCGGACAAGTCTGCAGTGCCGGGAACACCCGAACAGAAGATCGGCGACTTCTATGCGAGTTGCATGGATTCGCCCAAGATTGATGCCGCCGGGATTCATCCGCTGGATGACGAACTGGCACGCATTGCCAAGATCACGGACCGCAAATCGCTTGAAGACGAAACGGCGCACCTGCAAGGTCTGGGTGTCGGCGTGATGTTCGACTTCGGCTCGACAATTGATTTTAAGAACAGCTCCGAGCAAACCGGGGATGCGGAGCAGGGCGGTCTCGGGCTGCCCGACCGCGACTATTACACGAAGACCGACGATCAAAGCGCGCAGATTCGAGTTGCTTACGAAAAGCACATCACAAAGCTGCTGACTCTCGCTGGCGATTCAGGCGATCGCGCAGGTGCGGAAGCTCAAGCCATCATCGCGCTGGAAACGAAGCTTGCCTCCGCCTCCATGACGCGCGTCGAACTCCGCGATCCTCAGGCTGTCTATCACCGCATGGGCCTCGATGACCTGAAGACGCTCACGCCCGATTTCGATTGGCCCGCCTACTTTCATGACATCGGCTTCGCGGGAATCAACGTGGTTAATATCGGCCAGCCGGATTTTTTCAAACAGCTGAATGCGCGCCTCAACGATGTCTCGATGGATGATTGGAAGACGTATCTGCGGTGGCACTTGATACACGCCGCGTCGCCTTATCTTTCTACGCCCTTCGTGGATGAGACATTCGATTTCTACAATCGCGTGCTGACCGGCACGACAGAACAGCTTCCGCGGTGGCGGCGCTGCGTTGGCACCACGGATCGAGAGCTGGGCGAGGCGCTCGGCCAGAAGTACGTCGAGCGAGCATTTCCTCCGGAGGCCAAGGCGCGCGCCCTGGAGATGGTCCACAATTTAATTGACGCGCTTCGCGCCGACATTCAAACACTGGACTGGATGAGCGCTCCCACCAAAGTGCAGGCTCTCGCGAAACTGAACAGCATGATGCTGAAGATCGGCTATCCGGACAAGTGGCGGGACTACTCCGCTTACGATGTGGATCGCGGCCCTTACGTGCAAAACATTTTTCGCGGCAATCAGTTCGCGTTTCATCGCGACCTCGCGAAAATCGGCCAGCCGGTGGACCGTGGGGAATGGGAGATGACGCCGCCCACGGTGAACGCCTACTACAACCCGCAGCTCAACGAAATCGTCTTTCCCGCGGGCATCCTTCAGCCGCCGGCGTTCGATCCCAAGGCGGACGATGCGCTCAACTATGGCGCCATGGGGGCGGTGATCGGCCATGAGATGACGCACGGCTTTGACGACGAGGGCCGCCAGTTTGACGCGCAAGGCAATCTCCACGACTGGTGGACGCCTGAGGATTCAAAGAACTTCGACCAGCGCGCTGCATGTATCGAAAAGGAATTCGATAGCTTTGTCGTCGCGGGCGATCTGCACGAAAACGGCAAGCTCGTGCTGGGAGAAAGCATCGCTGATCTGGGCGGATTGACGATCGCCTATTCGGCGTTTGAAAAATCGCGCGAAGATAAGGCCCCGGTGCCGATAGATGGCTTCACTCCTGTGCAACGATTTTTTATCGCTTATGCCAGGGTTTGGGGCGGAAGTGCTCGTCCCGAGTTTGAGCGTCTGTTGGCCACAACCGATCCGCACCCGCTTCCGCGATTTCGGGCGGAAGGTGTACTGTCGAACATGCCGCAGTTCGCCAAGGCATTTTCCTGCAAGGAAGGCGATCTCATGGTGCGGCCGGCGGACCAACGCTGCCGAGTTTGGTAGCGAGTGTAACTCTGCGGAGTTGTGTGCAGAGTGCACGCCGGCTTGGCGGCGTGCGTCAAGACTGGAAGGGACAATGAGACGGTTTGTTGCGGACAAGGGCTGGGGCGAAAGTCTGGCCCTAGCGCTGCTCGCGATTTCTGCGGCAACGGTGGCAACCATGCCGACTGCGGCGCAAGAAACACCGAACCGAATGGAGCGAGCTGCTCCCTTGCGCCTTCCGGGGTTTGAAGAGGCGCCGTGGGCGGCGACGCTTCGGCAGGGTGACTACACGGTTCGCGATTTTCGCTTCCGCTCCGGCGAAACGCTTCCGGAAATGAAGCTCCACTACTACGCCCTCGGCAAACCGGAACGCGACGCTGGCGGGAAAGTCACGAATGCCGTGCTGATCGTGCACGGCACGGGAGGCTCGGGGCGGGGATTTCTCTCCCCCACTTACGCCGGCGTTCTTTTCGGGCCGGGCCAACTGCTCGACGCGCAGCACTACTTCATTATTCTCCCCGACGATGTGGGCCACGGCATGTCCAGTAAGCCAAGCGACGGCTTGCGCGCGCACTTTCCGCACTATGACTATGACGACATGGTGACGGCGGAGCACGCACTCGTCAGCGAAGGCCTTGGAGTAAATCACCTGATGATCGTGATGGGAACATCCATGGGGTGTATGCATTCCTGGGTCTGGGGGGAAACGTATCCGGACTTCATGGACGCACTGGTGCCGCTGGCATGCCAGCCGGTGGAAATTGGCGGTCGCAACCGCATGCTACGCAAGATGGTCATTGACGCCATCAAGACCGATCCCGGATGGCTCGGCGGCGATTACAGCACCGAACCGCATGGGATGCTCGAGGCCATTGATATTCTGCTGATCATGACCAGCTCGCCGCTGCAGTGGCAGAAAAACGATCCCACCAGGGAAAAAGCTGATCAATTTCTTGACCAGCAACGCAAGACCAGAATTGCCGCCACCGATGCGAACGACATGCTCTACGCGTTCGATTCTTCGCGCAATTATAATCCCGATCCCAACCTCGAAAAAATCCAGGCGCGCGTGCTCTTCATCAATTCCGCGGACGACCAGGTCAATCCCCCGGAACTGGGCATCGCGGAGCGCGAGATCAAGCGCGTGAAAAACGGACGATTTGTCTTATTGCCGATCACCGATCAGACACGCGGCCACGGTACGCACAGTCTGCCCGCGGTGTGGGGAAATTACCTGGCGGAACTTCTGCATTCGCTGGGGCGCTAGCGCATAAGGCACCCAAAACGATGAATCTCCGTCCTGGAAGTGACGCGAACGGATCCGGTGCGGGGCAAGCGCGCCCTCAGTGTTGGCCACTCGTCTTACTTGTCGGATCCGCAACTGCAGGCAGGAAAGGCACGTACCGGCGGCGCATTTCCGCGACCGTCATGTAGCCCTTGCGGACATGATCGGCAAGCTGGGAGCCGTCGGGCTCGCGATGGCTGATGATGAAAACGGTCTCTCCAGCGCGGAAATCGGTGATCTTCAGCGCCTTCCCCTTTTCGTCGAAAAATTGCGTCTTGTCCGAGAAGTCCATGGCCTCGGTGACTTCGGTTGGCTGCAACAGCACCAGCACATGCTTGGCGCGGTCGATCGAAGAGATGACAAAGAAATCCTCGCCACTCGAATGCTGATCGGCGGGGCGAGCCAATGCGGCTCCGGCTAGCAGTGTGGCAAATGCAAATCCGAGAACGAGCAAACGCTGCATTTTATTCATATCGTAACGCCTCAATAGGATCGAGCGAAGCGGCCTTCTTCGCCGGATAGTAGCCAAAGGACACACCCACGGCCGCCGAGAAAATCACCGCGACAACAATGGCCGAAGCCGGGATATTTGTCGGCCACTTGAGCGCGGTCGAAACCACGCTCGAAGCCAAGAAACCAAAAACGACGCCGATGGCCCCTCCAAACATACTGAGCACCACAGCTTCGCTGAGGAATTGCCTCTGCACATCCTGCTCGGTGGCTCCTACGGCGATGCGCACGCCGATTTCTCGCGTACGCTCCGTCACGGACACCAGCATGATGTTCATAATGCCGATGCCGCCCACCACCAGCGAAACCGAAGCAATGGCGCCCAGCAGCAATTCCATCACGCGGACGGTCGCCTCGCGCGCCGTGCGCCAGATCGCTGGGGCTGCGAATGATGAAGTCGTCGTCCGCATCGGAGCGGAGGTGGTGGCGCTGCCGAAGCAATGCTGCGATCTGCTTCTCCGCCCCGTCCATCACGTCCGACGAAGTCGCTGACACGGCAATGTTTTGAATCCAGCTGATTCCGCTAATCTTCTTTCTGCACCGTAGTGTAGGGCATGATCACAGTGTCGTCTTCATCGTTGCCGAACGCCGCCGATTGTCCCTTTTGGCTGAGCAGGCCGATGATGCGGAATGGCAGGTTGGACACGCGAATCGTCTTGCCGACGGGGTCTTCCGTGCCAAAAAGATTCGTCGGCGACCGTCTGCCCGATCAGGCAGACGTCCGCGGCGGTATCCACATCATGCTGCCCGAAATTCGCGCCGCGCACGAGCGGCCAGTGCCGAATCTGCAGGTAATCCGGACCGACTCCCGATGCCGCGCGTGAACCAGTTTTGGTTCTGGTAGACGACTTGAACACCGGAATTCACGCCGGGCGAAACGCGGCTGACCGTCGAAATGTTCTCTAAAATCGCCTTCGAATCGTCCACCGTCAGGGTTTTCGTGGCCGCGCTGCCCAGGTGGACCCCATACTGGTTGATGCTGCCGGCATTGATGTAAATGAGGTTGTCGCCCAGCGCGGCGATCTGCTGCTGCACCTGATCGGAAGCGCCTTCGCCAATCGCCACCGTGCAAATCACCGCGCCCACGCCGATGATGATGCCCAGCATGGTCAGCGCTGTGCGCATTTTGTTGCGCGCCAGCGAACGAAGGGCGACTCGGAGAACTTCGCGTGCATTCATCGTCTGTTACCTGCCGCGTCCGCCACCACGCTGGTTGCTGGGCGTGAGCGGGTTGCGGTTCTGATTTGCTGCATTCTTGTTCCCACCCGTCTGCAGAGTCACGAGCGGGTCGTTCTCCTGCAGGCTGCCCTGGAGCAGTTGTGTATTGGAATAGTCCGTGATGCCCACGCTGCACCGCGACCGGCTGCAGCTTCTTGTCATTCTCTTCGCCAACCAGCTTCCACACCACCTGCCACCCGCCGATGTGCGTGGTATACGCCTCTTTGCGGATATTGTTCTGCTGGTAGAGCTTCGCAAGATCGGAATACGCCATGTCCGGTGTGAAAGAAAGGGCCGCGTTGGGGATGCGCAGCGCATTCTCCGCGTGCCCGGTGGGGATCGTCACGTAGGCCGTCTCGCCCGGCAGCAATTTCTCGTCCGGATTCTCGAAGTCAACGACCGTGTCGTAGGTAACCACGTTCTGCACAGTGTAAGCATTCAAATGGATCGCACTCACGCGCCCGTGAAAGACTTCGTTCGGAAACGCGTCCACTTGAAACGTGACCTCGGTGCCGATCTTGATCGAACCCGTATCCGATTCGTCCGTCTTCGAGTAGACCTGCATCCGCGTCAGGTCCTGCGCAATGGTGAAAACGTTCGGCGCCTGCAGCGAGGCCGCCACTGACTGGCCCACCGTGACGTTTCGCGCGACGACCGTCCCGTCTATCGGCGAAAGGATCACGCAATAGCGAAGATTCGTCTCCGCCTGCTCGAGAGCGCCCTTCATCGCCGTGATTTGCGCTTTGGCCGAATCTACCTGGGCCTGGGCTTCCGCCAGTTGCGCTTGCGATTGCGCCACCAGCGCTTTCCCCGCGTCTACCGCGGCGTTTGCTTGCGCGGTGGTGGAGACGCCCAAGTCAACCTGGTCTTTTGTGTCAATTCCTTGCGTGGCCAAATCCTGCACGCGCTTGCCGTTGATGCGCGCGTATACCGCGTCGGCATCGAGCTTCGCGACGTTGGCCTGGTTCGATACTATCGTCGCCTTCATGGAATCCACGTTCGCTTCAAGATTTTTCTGGTTGGCAATGGCGTTGTCCAAGTTGCCCACAGCCGTGGTGTACTGCGCTTCGTAATAGGATGGATCGAGCAGCGCCAGCACCTGGCCGGCCTTCACGCTTGTGTTGTAGTCCGCGAATACATATTGCACCGTCCCCGAAACGAAGGAGCCGACCGGGACCGTCGTCAGCGGGTTGATTACACCGGTAGCTTGCACGACGGCGGTGATATTTCCGCGCGTGACCGGCGCTGTTTGATACTTGATATCGCTGCCGCGAGCCTTCAGAGCGTATCCAGTCGGTACGCCAACAATCAGCAGCACGCACACAAAAGTGGCAAGCTTGTGGTTAGCAACAAAAGCAGGAATTTTCATGTGGAAGTTATCCTACCTAATAGGACGTCCGCTTTGCATGGCAGGTTTCACTGCCACGAATCGGATCAGCGCTACGTCCCAAATTCCGACGGTTTCAGCCCCCGGAGTGTACCCTAAATTGGAGGTTTTGCGGGAGCCCGGGAACGATTGGGGTACTGCGCGACCTGGCGGGAAGGCCTCACTCTAGCGCAGGCCTTCCCGATCTATGTGGCCTGGTTTCAGGGAAAACTTCCATTTACGTTTAACGTTCCTGAACTGGGCAACTCTCCGTTCACGCTCGAGGGTGGGCGAGTTCCTACCTGGCTCAAGCGCCGGGCGCTAAACCAATTTTCAAGATTGGGAATCATCGGATATCGGTCTTCATCTTCCAAGATCGGCCAGGCCTGGGTTTTGCGTTAAGCGATAGCCGTTCAAAGCGTCTGACGTTCAATGTGGAAACATGGACAGAAGATGATTTGCGCTACTTCATCATTGGCGACGCTAACGCGAGTGATATGCACAGTTTGAGCGAACTGTTGAAGACTGCAGCGCGGTCTTGATGGTGAGGACCCGTAGCTTGCCAGGACCGGGCGCTATCGCCTAAGCGCAACGAAATTTATGGTGCCCAAGAGAGGACTCGAACCTCCATGACCTTGCGGCCACTAGAACCTGAATCTAGCGCGTCTGCCAGTTCCGCCACTTGGGCATGTTTGCGTGGCACAAAAGAGGCGAAAGGAATTCTGCCTGCCGTGGCAGGCTTTGTCAACGCGGGAGGGGACGTTGTCGCGTTTCGGGCGCGGAGATTTCGGAAAGCCGCCGGTCCATTTCGCGCCCCAAGCAAGGACTCCAATGTAGATTGTCGGGATGATGGACGAGGAGGAACGCCGCGGAAAGGTCACAAGTCTAGGGACCTGTGCTACTGGGCGGTTCGCGCGAAAGGCGCGCGGCGCATTTCCCACACGGACGTATTGTCGGCGTCAATGCGTGGCGACAGGCGGCCGGCCGGCCCGGTGACGTTCAGGGCAAAAAAGCCGCCCCTACAAAAGTTAGAAGCAGATCGCACGCGGCGGTTCGGTGCTATACTCCGGCCAAATTGCAGTCTCCCCTCGGGTCCTCCGCTGGAGCAGGTACATCCGGCGGTAGGAGGCAACCATGGAAGCTCTAACGACAGGCTGGCTGGGCATTCTTGGAGTGGTCTGGATTGGTCTGACCCTGCTGTGGATCGCGCTGCTTGCGTATCGCACGGTTATGGCATCCCGCGAAGAAGATCAGCTCTTTCTCGGAAAGGGCGACGAACATATGGCGGCTGACCAACAGATGCTCGTCGGCAAGCTCACGAAGCTGGGCAAGCCGATCTGGGTGCTTGGTGTAGCCAGCGGCGCGCTGTTCCTGACGATCATCGCCCTGTGGATCTGGATGGGTCTGCGCGCGAACCTGTAATTTGCGAGAGCCGCTGCCCGTTTGGCGTGCGCCGCGATGCGCGCGAGGCGGAGTGTATTCCGACGTTTACCCGGCGCTTACGGCTTGGCGGCTGGCACGGCTGGGGCTGCTTGCGCCAGCGAAGTGTGGTTGAGCACGATCAGCCACTTGCTATCGCGTTTTTCGAAGACCAGCGTGGTATGGCCGCGAAAGCGCGACTGAGCGCCGTCCACCACTCCCTCAAATTCCCACTGGTACGTGGCCCACGCCATGTTGCCATTCACCTTGATGAACGAATTGAAGCGATCCATGTGCGAACTCTGCGTGCGCGCGCGCAACGCCTGATAGGAGCGCAGGTAGGCCGGCCAGCCGGAAATCGGCGGCTCGTAACCTCCGCTGATCACCAGCACATCTTCAGCGTAATTCTGGTGCATGCGGTCGGCGTCACCAATCTGCCACGCGCCCATCATTTGTGAGATTGCCAGGTCCACCGCTCCGTTGTCCGTCGTGGGAATGGCGACGGTGGCGTTGTTGTCCAGGCCGTTGCTATCGGCGGGGGGAGTCTTCTTCTTTTGCGCGGAGACGGGCGCCGCGCAGATAAGCAGTGCGACCACAATGTAGAGGGCGAAGCGAGGCCCCGGCCGCGTTCCTCGTGTGTCCATGCGAATCATGCCAATCCCCCTGTGAGACGCGATGCAAGGACGATTTCGGTTTGCACATGAAGATAACACGCGGCGATTTGCGGCGAGCCCCGCGAATTTGCGCGAGTGCGCTTAGCGGCAACCGTTGTGGACGCTCTTGCCCTTACGGACGGCTTGTGCGTAATGCGCGATGCGCTAACATGCCAACGTGATTTTCCTCGGACTTGCCATTACGGCGGCGACGGTGGGCGTGCTGCTGGCAGGATTTCTGCGACACCGTGCGCGTCCGCTGGCGATTAACGGATGGCTGGCGTTGGCGGCTTTGGCGGCGGCCACGGCGCTGATGCTGCGTGGCGTCGAACCGGCTGCGACCTGGTTCACGCCGATCGCGTGGACGGCCTATATCTTTTTGGCCGATGCGGCGGTGTATGCAATCGCGGGGCATTCACGGCTGCGCGATTCGCCCGGCCAATTCATGCTGCTGTGGGTGCTTTCAGTCCCACTGTGGCTTGTGTTTGAAGCATACAATTTGCGGCTCGCGAACTGGGTTTATGTGGGCCTGCCTCCGGCGGGGCCGGCGCGCTGGTTTGGATACGCGTGGTCGTTCGCGACGATCACGCCCGGAGTTTTTGAGACCGCGGATCTTGTCGAAGTAATGGGATGGTTTCGGAAGACGTCGCGGCCGCTGCGTTTTTTGGCAAGGGCGAAGCAAGTGATGGCGGCAATGGGAGCGGCGCTGCTGATCCTGCCGTTGGCGCTGCCGCAACGCGTTGCGGCGTATATGTTCGGGCTGGTATGGCTCGGCTTCATTTTTCTGCTCGATCCGATCAATCACTCCGCGGGCCTGCCGTCGCTGATCGGCGATTTCGAGGAAGGACACCGGAGCAGGTTCTATTCGCTATTGGCGAGCGGATGGATTTGCGGGTGGCTCTGGGAGACTTGGAATTATTGGGCGGCGGCAAAATGGCATTACATTTTCCCCGTGCTGCAGAGGTATAAAATTTTTGAGATGCCGGCGCCGGGCTTCCTGGGCTTTCTGCCGTTCGCGGTGGAATGCTTCACCATGTATACGACGGCGGCCTGGCTGGTGCGGCTGCTGATCCACGCCGCGTCGTCGGGGCCCGCGAACCCGCCGCAATCAACACAGTCAACGTGAGCAAGAGAGATCCGCGCTAATCCGGCAGCGGCATGCCGGAACCGCCGAAGTTAGCGCTTCTCATGCAACGGCTGCATGTCGTTCAGCGCATTCGCCAAACTCGCTGCTACGCGCGAGTGATCATGACTTCGGTGGACTTGATCAGCGCCGCTGCTGTTTGCCCTTTGCGCAAACCCATCTCGCGCGCCGCATCCGCCGTGATGATCGAGGTGATCTGCTGCCCGCCGATGGAAAGCTTCACCTGGGCCAAGAGTCCGCTGATCCGCAGGTCCACGATTTTTCCCACGAGCTGGTTCCGTCCGCTGGTGCGCCGAAATCGTTTGCGCTCGGTCGCGTTGTCAATGGCCCGAGGCAGATAGCGTTCGAGCTCTCGAGCCGGGATGCGGTGATGGCCACCTGCCGTTTTCACGGTGCGCAATTTGCCGCGATAAATCCATTGTTTGAGCGCGGGATAGCTGATGCCGAGGGCTTGAGCCGCCTCGCGTGGGGTCAAGAGTTCTTCCTGGCGCATGAGAACCTCCGTTGAAACGAAATTATACGATTCTTTTGTATCAAGTGTAACGATTTTGTGCGGGGCAAACTTCGAAAGGAGGCTCAGCTTCGGGCGGCTTCGGACTGTTCGAAGGCGTGGTATGAGGAACGAACCAGAGGCCCGGCTTCCACATGGCGGAAGCCCATCTGCTCGCCGAGCTGTTTGTAGTCCGCGAACTCATCCGGATGCACAAAACGCACGATGGGCAGGTGTTCGCGCGTTGGCTGAAGGTACTGGCCAAGCGTAAGGATGTCCGTGCCCTGGGCGACGAGATCATCCATCGCCGCGAGGACTTCGTCCCGCGTTTCGCCGAGGCCGAGCATCATGCCCGTCTTGGTGGGCACCGCGGGCGCATATTCCTTCGAGCGGCGCAACAATTCGAGTGAACGTTCGTAGACGGCGCCCTTGCGGACCTGGCGGTAAAGCCGCGGCACGGTTTCCATGTTGTGGTTCAGCACATCGGGTTTGGCCGCGAGCACCGTTTCGAGCGCGGCCCATTCGCCACGAAAGTCCGGGATCAAAACTTCCACGCGGCATCCCGGCACGCGCCGGCGAATTTCTTGGATGGTGCGCGCGAAGATCGCCGCGCCGCCGTCCGGCTGGTCGTCCCGATTCACCGAGGTCACCACGGTGTAGCGCAGGCCCATTTTCTCGACCGCCTCGGCCACGCGCTCCGGCTCGTCTTCTTCCGGAGGGCCGAGCGGTTTGCCCGAAGGCACCGCGCAGAAACCGCACGCCCGGGTGCAGATGTTTCCCAGGATCATGAAAGTCGCCGTGCGGTGCTCCCAGCATTCGCCCATGTTCGGGCACCGCGCACTTTCGCACACAGTGTGCAAACCCAGCGTCCGCATCAAGCGCTTCAGGTCTTGGTAGTTGGGACCGCCGAAGAACTTGCACCTTCAGCCAGTCCGGACGCGGGTGCGCATCTGGCAGGCGGCATGGGAATTTCCGCGCCGCCGCTGCCGAGGATGTTGAAGGGTGATGCCATTGAGCCGATGTCGAAAGCCATTTTACGCGCGCGCTCGGGAGGGTTACAAGCGTCGGCGGTCAGCCACTCGGCCTGTGCCGATCCATCTGGTGGCAACGGGTGCGCCCGACTGTTCTCACCTTATTGGCTAACATTGTTGTCGTCTTTACCACACTTTTGACGATCGTTTAGTCTGCTAAGTATATGAAAACAAAAGGCAAATCGGCGAGCGTTTGGACTGGAAACTGCTAATCTATACATCGCGTGGCTTACCAAACTACAATTGAGCGCTCGGTGGAGACCGAGGGAATCGGCCTGCACACGGCCGTGCACTGCCGATTGCGCCTGGTGCCGGCCCCCGCGGATACGGGCATCGTTTTTCGCCGCACCGACCTGGACAATTTTCCGATCGAAGCACACGGCCGCAACGTGGCTCGCGTGAGCTACGCCACCAGCCTGATGAAGCGCGGCGTGTGGCTTTCCACCACCGAGCACGTGCTGGCGGCGATCTATTCCTGCGGGATCGACAACGTCTACATGGACGTGGACGCGCTGGAGTTGCCGATTCTCGACGGCTCAGCGTGGCCGTTCATCCAAATGATCGAGCAGGCGGGCATCCGCAAGCTGCGCCGGCGGCGGCGATATTTGAAGGTGCTGGCGCCGCTGGAGGTGAGCGAAGGCGACCGGCGCATCGGCATTTATCCCGCGGAAAGGTTTCACGTGCGCTGCCTGGTGGACTATGCGCACCCGCTCGTCGGGCGGCAGCAAATGGAACTCGACGTGAACCGCGGTTCCTTTACGCAGATGCTCGCTTCAGCGCGCACGTTTTGCTTCTATCATGAAGTGGACCAGCTGCGTGCCGCCGGCCTGGCGCGCGGGGGATCGCTCGAAAACGCCATCGTGCTCACTCGCGACGGGGTGATGAATGGCCCGTTGCGCTGCCCCGACGAATTCGTGCGCCACAAGGCGCTGGACTTGATCGGCGATCTCGCGCTGGTGGGCCGGCCGCTCCTGGGCCGCGTGGAAGCGCACAAAGCGGGTCACGCGCTGCACACGCAGCTTGTGTCGCGGCTGCTGGCCGATGAATCGCTGTGGACCGAAACGACGACCTCCGGGACGTCCGCCGAAATGGCCGCAGCGTTCTCACACCCGGATGCCGACGGGGCCACCTCCGCCTCCGCCGCGGATTAGTGATTCGGGCAGCTCAGACGACCTGCCTGCCAATCCTGTTTCATCGGATATTTGCCGCCAGTGGCTACGTTTGGCAGTAAGGTATGCGTCATCAGTTGCGCGCGCATTTGCGAAAGAGCGCGCGGCAAGCGAGAATTCGTCTCTATGGCAAATCAAGATTTCGCCGTGGTGATCCTGGCGGCGGGCAAAGGCACACGCCTCAAGTCGAATCTGGCAAAAGTGTTGCATCGCGCCGGCGGCCGGACGCTCGTCGAGCAGGTGGTGCACGCGTGCAAGGGATTGGGTGCGCGCGGAATACACGTGGTGGTGGGGCACCAGGCGGAACAAGTGGCGGCGGTGGTAGATGCCGCTCGGCGCGAAAACAGTTTTGCAGCAGCCGCAACGCGGCACCGGCCACGCGATGCTCGTTGCGCGGCGTGCGCTTGCGGGCGCAAAACACGCGCTGGTGTTGCCCGGGGACGCGCCGCTGGTGCGCACCGGAAACGCTAGCCGGCTTGATTCGCGCGCACCGCGAAGGCGCTGGCGCGGCCACGATACTGAGCGCCGTGCTCGCCAATCCCACAGGCTACGGCCGCGTGATTCGCCGGACCGACGAGAGCGTTGTCAGCGATCGTGGAGCAAATCGAAGCTCGCGGAAAACCAGCGTGAGATCAACGAGGTGAATTCCAGCATTTATTGCTTCTCGCTGGAAAAACTCTGGCCCGCGATGGCGCGACTCAAGCCGGAAAACGCGCACCGCGAACTTTACTTGACGGACGCCATCGGGCTGCTCGCGCAGGGAAATCAGACCGTGCTCGCGCGAAATTGCGCAGGATGCCAACGAAATTCTCGGCTGCAACACGCGCGCGGAGCTCGCCGAAGCGGATCGCGCATTTCGCAGGCGCGCGGCCGAAAAGTTGATGGCCGCGGGCGTCAGCATCCAGTTTCCCGAGACAGTGGTGATTGATCCGGAGGTGACCGTTGGCGCCGACACCCTGTTCGAGTCGGATGTGCAGCTCCTGGGCCGCACGCGGATCGGCGCCAATTGTGTGATTCGCACGGGCAGCATCATCAGCGACTGCATGCTTGGCGACGGCGTGATTGTGAAGCCGTATTCGATTCTGAACGCGAGCCGCGTCGCCGCTGGAGCGCAGGTAGGTCCTTTTGCGCATCTGCGCGAAGCCGCCGAGCTTCGCGAGAATTCGCGCGTGGGCAATTTCGTCGAAGTGAAAAAGAGCGTGATCGGCAAAGGCGTGAAGGCCATGCACCTGAGCTATCTGGGCGACGCCAAGATCGGCGATGAGACGAACATCGGCGCGGGCACGATCACCTGCAATTACGATGGCGTTAACAAGAACCCTACGACGATCGGACGCCGAGTCTTTATCGGCAGCGATACGCGCGCTGGTTGCGCCCGTGCGCGTTGGCGACGGCGCGTACGTCGGCGCGGGATCGGTAGTGACGGAAAACGTGCCGCCGGACGCGTCTGGCCATCGCGCCGCGGGAAAACAAGTGAACAAACCGGGATGGGCCAGCGCTCGCCGCCGCGCCGTGGCCGCGCAAGGCCGAATTCGGCTGCGCGGACCAAAGAAGCGTTCGAAGAGGGCCAAGCCGTCGCGCAGGAAATCTCAGCGACGCAAGCGTAGACGCGTGTTCCCTGAAGTGCCCTACCCGGTGAGCCTGGCGATGCGCATCTTCATAGCCGATACCGGTGTTCTCGCCGCCCATGTGCTAAAATGCAGTTTCGGAGGAACGATGAAATTTGGTGTAGTCGTCTTCCCGGGCTCCAACTGCGATCACGACGCATTCTACATAGTCCGGCGATGTGTTTCGGCCAGCCCGTCGAATTCATCTGGCACCAATCGGCCGATCTGAGAGGAGCGGATGCCATGATCCTGCCTGGCGGTTTTTCGTACGGCGATTATCTGCGCACGGGCGCGATCGCGCGTTTTTCGCCGGTGATGCGCGCGGTGGAGCGCTTCGCGAAAAGCGGCGGTCTGGTGCTGGGGGTTTGCAACGGATTCCAAATTCTGCTCGAAGCCGGCTTGCTCCCCGGCGCGATGCTCCGAAATGCAGGTCTGCGATTTCGTTTGCCGTCCGGTGCACATTCGCGTGGAGACAACCGCGACGCCCTTCACGTGCGCGGCAAAAGCGGCCAAGTGTTGGAAGCTCCCGTCGCGCACGCCGACGGAAACTATTATTGCGACGCGCGACGCCTGGAGAGCTCGAACGCAACGATCAAATTGTGTTTCGTTACACGGACCTCGCCGGACAAGAGGATCCCGCCGCAAATCCAAATGGCTCGCTCGCGAACATTGCGGGCATCTGCAATCGCGAACGCAATGTCGCGGGGCTGATGCCGCATCCCGAGCGCGCCTCCGAGCAAGCGCTCGGATCGACGGACGGCGGCGTGATTTTTCGCTCGATGATGGATTGGTTTTCCCGTCAGCCAGCTCCAGGAAGTTTAGGATCATGCCGCCGAAACCGCAGGCGTACGCTCCTAGCGATGCGCCGACGCACAGGGCATTGCGTGCGCCAGCAATATTTTACTGATGGCGTCCGGCTTCTTATTTTCGTTGGGCGCGTTCGGCTACGCCTTCACAGATACGCCGGTCGCCGAACCTATGCTCGATTGGACCGCGTGAACGCCGAATCGATCGCCAAGTTCGCGAATACATCCGTATTGACACTTCGAATCCGCCCGGGAACGAATCGCGTGGCGTGGCCTGGTACGCGAAAATTTTTGACTCCGAGGGAATTCCGTATCAGACCGGTGAAGTTGCGCCCGGACGCGGCAGCATCGTCGCGCGGCTCCATGCAACAGTGCCCGCCGGTTCGGCAGAGCCGGCATTCGTGCTGCTGAACCATATCGATGTGGTGCCTGCAAGCCGAGAATATTGGAGCGTCGATCCCTTTGCGGCGGAGATGAAGGACGGGTACATCTGGGGACGCGGCGCTACCGATATGAAGAGCGTGGGCGTGGCGCAACTGATCGCGTTTCTCGAACTACATCGGCAACATGTGCCGCTGCGGCGAGACGTGATCTTTTTGGCGACGGCGGATGAGGAAGATGGGACGGTCAGCGGCGCGAAATGGGTGGTCGAGCAAAAGCCGGATTGGGTTGCCGGCGCGGGTTTCGTGATCAATGAAGGATCGGGTGCGCGCGCGGATGCCAATGGCAAGGTCGTTTACGTAGGCATCGGCGCGTTCAATAAGACGACGGCGTGGTTGCGGATCGTGGCCACAGGTCCAGCGGGCCACGCATCGGTGCCGATCGCCGATTCCTCGGTGAACAAGCTGATTGCGGCGCTCGATCGTTTGCGAACTTACCAGTCGCCGATCGAGCTAACGCCGGCGGTCGAGCGCGCCCTGAAGTCATCTGCGCCGTACGAGCCGGAGCCATGGCGCACGCGGCTCGCGCACATTGACACCTGGATCCGTACGCCCGAAGCGCGAGCCGAACTGGAAAAAGAGCCACACTATCTCGCGCTGGTGACCAACACGATTTCCATTACCGGTCTTACAGGGACAAATAAGATCAACGTGATTCCGCCGGAAGCCTCGGCGCTGGTGGATTGCCGTTTACTGCCGGGTTGGACGGCGGATCGCTGGGTGGCCGAATTGCGGCGTGTGATCCACGACGACAGCATTCGCGTCGAGGTGCTGCACAGCTACCCGAAGTCGCCGGAGTCCTCGCTCGATACGCCACTGCATACAGCGATCGAAGAGACGGTGCACCGCCTCTATCCGGACGCGGGCGTGACGGCCACGACCTCGACGGGCTTTAACGATTCTTACTTTTTCCGCGAACGAGGCATCACGGCCTATGGTTTTGTGCCTTTTGCGATGCTGCCCGGACGATGGCCATGCGCACGGCAACGACGAACGAATTCCCGTGCAGAGCTTTACGAACGGCGTGCGGCTGATGTGGGAAGTGGTTTACGATTTCTCGCACGCGCAGTGAATTGTAGAAACGCATCGAAAATCATGCTTGAAACCCAAATCAAGATGACGCCGGAATTGGCGGCAGAGCACGGCCTCACTCGCCGAAGAATACGCTCGCGTCCTCAAAATTCTCGGCCGCGAGCCGAGCATCACCGAGCTCGGCATCTTCAGCGTGATGTGGAGCGAGCATTGCTCCTATAAATCGAGCCGCGTGCATTTGCGGCGTCTGCCGACGAAGGCGCTGCAAGTGGTCCAGGGGCCCGGCGAAAATGCCGGCGTGGTGGACATCGGCGACGGGCTATGCGCCGCGTTCAAGATTGAATCGCACAACCATCCAAGCTACGTGGAACCGTTTCAAGGCGCGGCCACGGGCGTGGGCGGGATTCTGAGCGACATTTTCACGATGGGCGCGCGGCCGATCGCGGTGCTGGATGCGCTGCGATTTGGGCCGATCATTGAGCGCCGGACCGGCGAGTTACGCGTCGCGGAAGCAACGCAAGAATCGGCGCATTCTCGACGGCGTCGTGCGCGGCATCGGCTTTTATGGCAATTGTTTCGGCGTTCCCACGGTCGGGGGCGACGTGGCTTTCGCGCCATGCTATTCGGGCAATCCGCTCGTGAATGCGCTGGCGCTCGGCATCGCGCGGCGGGAAGAGCTGTTCTTTGCGCGGGCCAGCGGCGTCGGCAATCCGGTCCTTTACGTCGGATGCGAAAACTGGCCGCGACGGCATTCACGGTGCGTCGTTGCTCGCGTCGGCGGAATTTTCCGAAGAATCGCAGCAGAAGCGGCCCAACGTGCAGGTGGGCGATCCGTTCCTTGAAAAGCTGCTGCTCGAGGCGTGCCTCGAAGCGATGCAGACCGGTGCGATCGTGGCGATTCAGGACATGGGCGCGGCCGGGCTTACCAGTTCGAGTTGCGAAATGGCCGCGCGCGGCGGCGTGGGCATCGAGCTTGACCTGGACCGCGTGCCGCAGCGCGAATCCGGCATGACGCCCTACGAAATCATGCTCAGCGAATCGCAGGAGCGCATGCTGCTGGTCGCGGAGCGCGGACGCGAGCACGAAGTGATGGACGTCTTCGCGAAATGGGAGCTGGACGCCGTCGAAGTCGGGCGCGTCACCGGCGATGGGTTGCTGCGCATTACGCCAACATCAAGGTGGCGGCGGCGATTCCCGCAAAAGCGCTGGCGGACGAAGCGCCGGTATATCAAGCGGCCGATCGCGGCGCCAAAGACCGCGCGAGGCGACGGGTCCACTGGTGGAATTTGCGCCGAGGGCGCAGACCTGACGCAGAATTTTCTCCGCTTGCTCGCCTGGCCCGCCATCGCCAACAAGCGCTGGATCTGGGAGCAATACGATCAATCGGTGCGAACCAACACGCTTGCAGGACCCGGCGCGAGCGACGCCGCAGTGTTGCGCGTGAAGGGCACGGCGCGCGGGCTCGCGCTGAGCGTGGACGGCAACGGCCGCTGGTGCTGGCTCGCGCCGCACGAAGGAGCGGCCGCAGCCGTGGCTGAAGCGGCGCGCAATGTGGCGTGTTCGGGCGCGCGGCCATGGGCGGCGACGAATTGCCTCAATTTCGGCAATCCGGAAAAGCCCGAAGTGATGTGGGAGTTCAGCGAATGCGATGGACGGGGTCGCCGAAGCATGCACCGCGCTCGGCATTCCGATCACGGGCGGCAACGTCAGCTTCTACAACGACACGCTGGGCCAATCGATTTATCCAACGCCGATTTTCGGCGTGCTGGGGTTGCTCGAGGATGCCTCGCGGACGGTCTGGCACTGGCATTCCAAGGCGAAGGCGACGTGATCTTACTGCTGGACGGGAGCGACGAGGCGGCTGGCGCGGAGAGACGAAGGCGAAGATCGCGACGCGAACTATCATCGTCTGAATATGCATTCGCGATGCAAGGAATCACGGCTGGTGTTCCTCCACATGTGGAGCTGGCGCAGAAAAGCGCCTGATCGAAGCACTGGTGGCCATGGCGTCCGCAGGTGCGTTGCAATCAGCGCACGACATGAGCGATGGCGGCTTGGCGGTGACGCTTGCCGAATCGTGTTTTGACGGCGGCTGCGCGCAGGCGTGAAAGCGGGTCGCCGAAGCGGCCGCAGCTTTCCGCGGAAGTTACGCTCAAAGTCCCGAGCCTGCCGAAGCCGCGCTCTTTGGCGAACGCGGCGCGCGCGCGGTCATTTCCGCAAGTCCCGAAGCACTTGCCCGCATGCGTGAGATTGCGAGACAATATAGCGTAGCAATGCGGGAGATCGGCCGAGTCACGCGAGGCGACTTCCGCATCATTTTGAATAAGCGAATCGCCGATCCAGTCCTCTCTCGACCAGCTGCGCGACGCCTGGGGCGAATCCATCGGGCGAATTCTTGAGACCCGATGAGCAGAGCCGAGCAAAAGCCGACCGACGTTGGCACCGTCCTTCCTGGAAGACGATCACTTCCACGATCATTGCGGTGTGGTCGGCATTTTTGGCAATCCGGAAGCCGCGAAGCTTACCTATCTCGGGCTTTACGCTTTGCAGCATCGCGGCCAGGAAGCGGCCGGCATCTGCACGTGTGATGGCCCCGAGCTGCGCGTGGTGAAGGCGCTGGGGCTGGTGCAGGATGTTTTCGATTCGAAGCGCCTGGCTCACGCTGACCGGCGAATCCGCGATCGGCCACACGCGCTATTCCACGGCCGGCGATACTTCGCTCGACAATGCGCAGCCGATCTTGATCGACTGCAACAAGGGCAAGCTGGCGCTGGCGCACAACGGCAATCTGACGAACGCGACCGAAGTGGCGCCGCAAGCTCGAGCACCGCGGCTCGATTTTCCAGACGACCAGCGACACGGAAGTGATCGTTCACCTGATCGCGCGCAGCGCAAGCCGGAATCTTTCCGGCGCGATCGCCGAAGCGCTGAATCAGGTGGAAGGCGCGTATTCGCTGGTGCTGCTGACGCGCGACGAACTTTATGCGATTCGCGATCCGCGCGGCTTCCGCCCGCTCGTTCTCGGCAAGCTTGGCGACACGTACATCGTCGCCTCGGAAACCTGCGCGTTCGATCTGCTCGGCGCCGCTTACATGCGGGAAGTTGAGCCCGGCGAGATGGTGCGCATCTCGCGGGCGGGGCTCGAATCCATTCACTTCGCGCCGCTGAAGCAACAACAATCTGCATTTTCGAGCACGTCTATTTCGCGCGGCCGGATAGCCTGGTTTTTGGCCGCTCGGTGCATCACAGCCGCGAGATGCTGGGCGGCTGCTCGCACGCGAGCATCCCGTGCCTGCCGACGTGGTGGTTCCTGTGCCCGATTCGGGCGTTCCCGCTGCGATCGGCTATTCGCTCGAATCCGGGATTCCGTTTCGCATGGGGCTGATTCGAAATCATTACATCGGCCGGACGTTTATCCAGCCGGCGCAATCGATTCGCGATTTCGGCGTGAAGCTTAAGCTGAATCCCGTGCGCGAATTGCTGGAAGGCAAGCGCGTGATGCTGGTGGACGATTCCATCGTGCGCGGCACCACCAGCCGCAAGATCGTGCGCATGGTGCGCGAGGCCGGCGCGACGGAGGTTCACGTGCGCATCAGCTCGCCGCCGACGATATCCCCTGCTACTACGGCATCGATACGCCCACGCGCGAAGAGTTGATCGCGTCATCCATTCAAAGATCCGCCCGCACCTGGCTGGGCCTGAGGCGGTCGCCGCCTCCGCGGAGCCGGCAAAGACGCTGCGTCGCAGACGCTCGAGGAAATTCGGCGCTTTCTGGAAGCAGATTCGCTCGGATATCTTTCGCTGGGAAGTCTTCGCGAAGCCGTCGCTGACCGCGAAGGCCGGTTCTGCACTTCGTGCTTCACCGGAATCTATCCGACGGAGCCGGTGCAGCTCGAAGTGAACCATCGTGAAAATCAGGCCAACCGCGAGGACGCGGCGCCGGTGACGGTGACGCGTGAAAGCTGACGACAAAGACAGACAAGAAACAGCAAGCCGGGCGCCACGAGGAAATCCCATTTGGCGAACGCGCCAAGCGCGAAGCTATCGCCTGGTTCTGGATCATCCTCGCGTTTCTTTTCATCAACGGCACGATTGGCCAAGCCCGCGTGATTCCTTCCGCGTCCATGGAAAATACGCTGCTGATCGGCGATCACCTGATCATGAGCCGCCTGGGCTACGACGCGGGCATTCCCTTCACGCCGATCCACGTGCCGCTGTGGCGCTAACTCAAGCGCCAGCAGATTGTGATTTTTCGCGCCCCTGTGGAGGTTCTCCGGACTGGGTGAAGCGCGTGATCGGCCTGCCCGGTGACACGCTCGAAGTTCACGACGGCGCGGTATGGGTCAACGGGCAAAAGCTCGTCGAGCCGTACATCAAGGAGCCGATGGATCCGTTCGAACACTTCGGACCGGTGCAGGTTCCCGCGAACCATTATTTCGTGATGGGCGACAACCGCGGCAATTCCTACGATAGCCGCTTCGTGGGCCCCATCGCGCGCGACTCGGTGATTGGCGTTCCCGTGATGATCTATCTTTCCGTGGACGCGACTTCGGCGCTGCCCGAAGCCTGGGAGCCGGGCCATCTGATCGAGCGCTTCGAAGCTTACGGTAACGGAATTATTCATCCCAGCCGCATCCGTTGGAATCGCTTCTTTAAGACGTTTTAGGAGCCGTGGCGCAGACACGCTTGCTTCCCTGAGGGTCGAGGAGCCTGCGCGGTGTTCGCATTTTTCCCGATATTGCGCGCAGCCTTTCACAAGCGCGTTGCTCGAAAGGCTGCGGCACGAACAAGAGTTCGAAGCGAAAAGGCTTGAATAGCCCATCTATGCGTTACTCCGAAGCAGGCGTCGACATTGCACTGGCCGAGCAGGCCAAGCAGCGCATTGCGCGGCTGGCCAGCCGCACGTTTACGCGCAACGTGGTCGGGGGTATCGGCGCATTCGGCGCGCTCTTTGCGCTCGATCGCAAACGGTGGCGCGAGCCGCTGCTCGTCTCCAGCGCGGACGGCGTCGGCACAAAGCTGAAGGTCGCCTTCGCCATGGGCGTGCATTCCACGGTTGGCGCCGATCTCGTGAACCATTGCGTCAACGACATTCTGACGCTGGGCGCCGAGCCGCTATTTTTTCTGGACTACCTGGCGCTGGGCAAAATGGATCCAATAGTCGTCGAACAGGTAATCGAAGGTATGAGCCGCGCGTGCCGCGCCACCGGGTGCGCGCTCATTGGCGGGGAAACTGCCGAGATGCCTGGATTCTATCCGCCCGGTGAGTACGATATCGCGGGCTTCATCGTTGGCGCGGTCGAGCGCAACCGCACCCTCGGCCCGCACCGTGTCCGCGCAGGGGACGTCCTGGTGGCGCTTCCTTCTTCGGGGATGCACACTAACGGCTATTCGCTTGCCCGCAAGCTCGTCTTCGACGAGGCGGGTTTAAAACCGAGCACCTATGTTCCGCAGGTGGGCAACAAGATTGGTGCGGAGCTCTTGCATCCTCACCGCTGCTACTGGCCTACGCTGAAAAATGCAATCGCGCGCGGATGGATCTCCGCCATGGCGCACAACACCGGAGGCGGCATTCCCGGCAATTTGCCGCGCGTATTGCCCCGCGGAACGCGTGCGGAAATCGAACTTGGCGCATGGCCGGTGCCAAAGATTTTCAGCTACCTCGCCGAGATCGGTAAGCTCGATCAGGAAGAGTTGCTCGCTACGTTCAATCTAGGCGCGGGAATGATTCTGATCGTGCCTCAAAAGCAAATGCGCGCCCTAGAAGCCGACCTCAAGCGCCGCCGCGAAAAATTCTATCGCATCGGGCATGTCGTCACCGCCGCCACGGGACCTCGCATCAAGTACACCGGCCGCTTGCAGCTCTAGTTCGGCAACGACTCAGCTTCCCAGTCGAAATCCCACCCCGGCCTTCCAAGCGCACGCATCGCGTATGCTATTCTTTCCTACGTGAACCTTGCGTTCCGCTTGTCGGTGTTTCTTCTCATTTGCCTCCCCTTATCTGGACAGGGGACCGATGACAAAACTCGCATGGAGCAGACTATTCAACAGCTCGCGAACATTCAACGAAACTGGGGCCCCAAGATGAATAGTCCGGGCGTTTCCATCAAATTGACGGAAATCTCGCGCGAAAAGCTGAATGGGCAAACCTCCGTGACTTACCGCCTCTTCGCTTCCGGATTTCCGAAGAATTTATCCTTTACGATTTTCACAACTGGTTTCGATTTGCGCCCCGTCCCCGCGGTGCAGGGGGTCACCCTAGACGATTCCGGTGACGCGGTCTGCTCCGGCAAGCCCGGGATGTGCCGCGGAGACAGACCGGGCGACCCGATCGATATCAAGCTCGTTGCGGCGAAAGGACAGCCGGTGCGGCTTGCGTTGATTTCCAGTGACGGCCAACTCAAAGCGTTTACCGGCATTATTCTCTTTCCGATTACCGCGTCGGACCGGGGATGCTCCATCGAGGCGATTCGTCTGACTCAGAACGCGGAGGCGGTCTTACTAGAGGGGACCGGCTTTGCGCCCAGTTCGGATGCTCATATCCGTTCGAGTTCGGAAGGCGAAAGTCGGGAAACCGTCGTCAAGGCTGATGAAAATGGCGGCATCGAGCAGATTCAACTTCCATACGTAAGCGGGAAGGCCAATGGGATTACAACCGTCAACGTCACCTCCCGAAAGTGCAATCCGTCTCTTTCTTACAATTGGGGAAAAGACAGTTACCAAATCCAATAGAAGCCGTGCTGATTTATGAGGACAGTAAGCGTTGGACGCTTGGAGTCTAGCTGTCTCCTCGCCCGATTTGGCGCTTGTCCGCTAATGTGCTAGGTTTTTCTGCCTATGTCTCAGCGAATCGGCGTGCTCCTCAGCGGACGCGGCTCGAATTTAGAGGCGCTGGCGGAGAGCACCAAGACAGGACCCATCCCCGGCGCCGAAATTGCTGTCGTGATCAGCAATCACGAGGGCGCGGCGGGAATTGACCGCGCAAGAGAGCGAAAGATTCCGGCGCTGGTGATTCCGTCCAAGGGGCTCGAGCGGGAAGCGTACGACCGTCTCGTGGTGGCCGCGCTTCGCGAGCGCGGAGTTGAGCTGGTATGCCTGGCGGGATTCATGCGGCTGCTCTCGCCCTACTTCATCGCGGCCTTTCACAACCGCATTTTGAACATCCACCCCTCCTTGCTGCCTTCGTTTCCGGGACTCGAGGCGCAGCGCCAAGCTTTGGAATACGGCGTGCGATATGCCGGTTGCACGGTACACTTTGTGGATGAGAATCTCGACGCTGGGCCGATCGTCCTGCAAGCCATCGTGCCGGTGCTCGATGACGATACGCCCGAGACGCTCTCTGCGCGCATCTTGAAAGAAGAGCACCGCATCTATTCCGAAGCTGTGCGCCTTGTGCTGGAGGGCCGCTTTCGCATCGAGGGCCGCCGCGTGATCCATCTGGCGGGTGGCGCCAAGACCTTATGAGCACTCAACCTCCATTTCGCCCCGTGGTGGAACAGCTCGAGTATCTGCGCAAGGGTTCGGCGGAAATCATTCCCACCCACAAGTTGCTACCGTCATCGCCATCTTCAGGCGACTCGCTAGAGGATAAACTCGAACTCTCATATAAGACCCGCACTCCGCTGCGCGTGAAGCTCGGCGTCGATCCCACCGCTCCGGATTTGCATCTCGGCCACACGGTGGTGCTGCGGAAGCTGAAGCACTTTCAGGATCTCGGCCACACGTCTATCTTCCTGATCGGAGACTTTACCGCCATGGTGGGCGATCCCACCGGCCAATCCGTCACACGGCCGCCGCTTACGCGGGAACAGATCGGCGCCAATGCAAAGACGTATCTCGAGCAGGTGTACAAGATACTCGATCCCGAAAGAACCGAGGTTCGCTACAACAGCGAATGGCTCGGCAAGCTTTCAAGCTACGAAGTGATCCAACTGTGCGGCAAATACCGCTTGGCGCGGATGCTCGAACACGAAGATTTTCGCTCGCGGCTCGCGAACAATCAGCCGATCGCCGTACACGAGCTGCTCTATTCCCTGTTCCAAGGCTATGACAGTGTGGCGCTGAAAGCAGACGTCGAGCTCGGCGCGACCGAGCAAAAATTCAATTTACTCGTTGGCCGCGAAGTACAGCGGGAATACGGGCAGCCTTCGCAGGTGGTCTTCACCATGCCGATCCTCGTCGGTCTCGACGGCCAGCGGAAAATGTCCAAGAGCCTGGGCAACTACGTGGGCATCACGGAAGCGCCGTCGCAGATGTTCGGAAAACTGATGAGCATCTCCGACGACATGATGTGGACTTACATGGAGCTGCTGACCGATCGAACGCCCACGCAAATTGCGCAGCTCCGCGCACAGATCGCAAGCGGCACCTCGCATCCCAAGGCTACCAAGGTAGTCTTGGCCGTGGAAATCATTGCTGGATTTCATGGCGCCGAAGCTGCGGCGCGCGCTGCCGACGAGTTCGATCTTATCTACAGCAAACGCCAACTCCCCTCGCAAATGCGTGTGTACGATTTCAGCGAGCAAGGCGATGTGAAGCTCTCTAGGCTTGTTGATCGTGTGGGCCTTGCCAGTTCACGAGCCGAGGCGGAGCGGCTTATCAAACAGGGTGCGGTTGAGTGGGACGCCCAAAGGATCTTGGACCCGAGCTATTTTATTAGCACGGCCACATCGGGCGAGCATATCCTCAGGGTGGGCAAGAAACCTGCGATTGTTGTTCGTATTGGTATGACAAATCTCTAAGGAAACAAAATTGCCAGGCGCACGTCGCGCTAAGCGCGTTCGGCCAGCTTCTTGAGGCGTGCGAGATACTCGTGGTTCCGGCGCGCAACGGCGTGGCGCGTGAAGACCCAATCCACGGCGCGGCCGAGCTTTCCGGGGAGCTCGTATTCACTCCGCATGTGGACACGGGTGTGGGACCTGGAACCGTGTACAGCTTGAATCTCCCATCGTTCGAGACCCCGAACGCCGTAGGGATCCTCGAAGCGCCACTCGAGCAAACGTCCCCATTCGTAGCGCGTAATCACAGCGGTGTGTGCGACCTCCCTCTTCCCGAGCTTGCCGGTGATGCGAACTGCTTGCGAAAGGCAAAACTCGGGTGCTCCGCAGTGCGCGTCTATCTCACCATCCATCTCTTTGCCATACCAATAGGCCATGCGCTGCGGCACGAAAAAGACGAACACATCCGCGGGTGACGCTGCAATTTCAACGATAGAGTCGAGCATGGCCATGGCGCGGACAGGGAGTCTACCACTGCGAGCGTGTTCCCCGAAGTACCGTCGTCGGACAGAAGCAATCAAATACTTGTGCAGGCTAGTGGCGAATGAATTTCGGTGAATGGCCGGACGACCAAGGATCGTACTGGAGATCGAATTCGACGCGTTTCGCGATGGGCGGGTGATCGTCAAACCAGAAAACCGTGAGCGGCGATGGATCGGGTTCCTCCAAATCCACTTCTCCCAGAATTTGATCCGCGCGCGCAGCAACTTGCGGCACGTCCGGCACGATGCCGTGGGCAACCTCAATACCGAAAACGTCGGCTTGATGCTCAAAGTATCGGCTGACGGCATTGTCGAGCGGGGTGCTGGCAAAGAGCACCAGCGATCCCAGCAGCCAGAGTGCTGCCAGAGCCGCCCAGTCGGTGACATCGCGGATGTGCCAACTTGTTCCCCAACGCTCGATCGTCCAGTTCAGCAGGCGCGCCAACAGCCACAAACCGAAGAACAGCCCGATCGCGCTGATCACGATGCCTTTCCAAATGTGACCAAGGACGTAATGGCCAAGCTCATGGCCGACGACGAGAAGCACCTCGTCGTCCGTCATGCGAGACATCAGCGTGTCCCACAGCACGACGCGCTTGCTGGCGCCAATGCCGCTGACGTAGGCATTCAGCTCGTTGAGCTTGCGGCTCGCGAGCATTTCGTAGATGTGATCCTCGGGAATTTGCGCGCCCGCGCGCGTGGTAACTTCCTCAATCTTGCGCGCGAGTTCCGGGTGCGACTGCGATAGCGGCTGAAAGTCATAGAAAAGCGGCTCGATCAGTACAGGTTCAACGAATGCGGCAAAGAAGATGAGCGGCAACGCGATGAGCCACGCGACAAACCACCACCGGCGCGGGCTGCGCTTCAAGAGTCCAGCGGCAATCCACGCCACGAAAGCGCCAACGGCGATAACAATCGCCTGGCTCTTGACCCAGTCCAGGAACCACGGTCCCCAGCCTTCCACGGAAAGGTTGTAACGCAACCCCAGGGTATGCCCCCAGACATGCAGCGGTAGCGCGGCAAGATCAAGGGCCAGTAAGAGCAGAGCCGTAAAAATCGTGGCCTGCACAATACGGAAGCGGCTGACCCGTACGGCCCAATCGCGGAATTTTGCAGCGCCATGCCAACGCAGCAGAATAATCAACACCAGAATGCTTACGCCAAATTCGGCGAAATAGAGTTCGCGGCCTGTACGGGCAAGCTCGATAGCTTGGCGGAGTTTTTCGGGAGGCAGCGTGTAGCGTGTGATCGGTGTTTGGGTGTGCGCTGCGGCCCCCTGCGACGAGATCTGCGCCGGAGCCGGGGCCGTTGCAGGCGACGCGCCGCAGCAGCAGAACAGCGCCGTCGCGCCCAGAAATGCCGCGAAGAAAACTGCAGGGCAACTCAGCGGCAGTCTAGGAGAAATGCACATGTTTGCAGCCACTATCTCGGAATTCTATCAGAGCGGCGGGCGACCGCCAGCGGAATGCGATGACGGACCTCACGAGAAAGTTTGCGAAGCCAGCTCAGTTCAGCACGGCATTCATCGATCAAGAAACGGATTACCCAGACTACCTCGCTGAAGCGATCTCCATTTTCTCGCAGGATTCGCCGCAATTTTGACTCTTCGCGAGCAAGATGCTCCCGTAAGAACTTCTCGCGGCTTCGAAGCTGCCGCTTGAAGCAAGCGGGTGCCATGGGCGACGACAGGGCGAACCAAGTGACAAACTCCGATCTGCCGCGCTGCGTGGGCCAGTAATCGTAATTCATCGCTTGCAGAAAAGCGGCGCGGCTTTTCGGCGTGGGTGTGAAGACCTGGCGTCTCCGACGCGCGGACTTGTTCGAGCCCTTCGTCGTGCAAATCAGGCCGCGGCGGACCAGTTTTTTCAGGGACCAATAAACTGTCGGGCGCGAGATGTCGGCCCAATCAGATACCTGACGCCGCTCGAGTTCAAGATTGGCCTCGTGGCCGTGCATCGGCTGCTCTGCCAGCAGACGCAGCAGTACAAGATCCGGCAAAGTTAGATCGCCACGTCTAAATGCCGGCATTCCTGGCCTTTCTGGTCTTCCAGCCTGAGGGCGGTGTCGCGCAGATTCCGCCGCGGCCTTCACGCGTTTTGGTCATGATCACGGGCGAAACAGCGCCGGAGCGGTTTCTCGAAAGAAACCGCCCCGGCGGAAGAAAACCTTGTGCCTAGAAATGAAAGCCCAACTCGGCCGTGAAGGCCCTCGGCGTCACGTAATGGGTGCCGCTGAAGGTAGAAAGGAAATTGTAGAGCGCTTCCTTGTTCGTCAGATTGATGACGGTGAAGCGTAGGCTCCACTTGTAGCGGTCACCGTGGAAGAGATCGTCCTCGCCTACGGAGGCGTCAAACAAGCTGCGTGAAGCGATGCGCGGCGGGTTGTGATCGTCGTTCTCCGTACCCGCCGCAGGAATCGTGATCAGCGTTGAACCGTATAGCGAAGCCGTACAGAGGCCGTTCGGGCTGATCGGAGTGGTCGGAGTCGCGTGCACGGAACCGCAGAAGAGTCCTGCCTGAAACTGTTGATCTGGAGTCAGGCCGGAAACATCTACGGTTGAATCGTCACCATTCGGTCCATTCGCGCAGTTGCCCCCGGCACACGGCACAGGACCGGCTACCAGGCCGCTGTCATAACGCCAGTTGAAGCCAAACCATGGTCCCCGTTTCCACGGCTGGTATTGCAAGTGGGTGGTTTCGTTGAAGTTCTCGTCGTGGTCAATGCGAAATACCTCGCTTCCAACCGGAGCGGCTCCTATCCCACTGACCTGCGGCTCGAAGAAACGTGCTGCCACGTGGGACATTACGACGAACGCCGTCAAGCCGTGAAAGTTTGGCACGGTGCCGCGGATCGCGTACCCGGGGATTTTCGAGTTGTTCCACTCGATGGGGAAAGTGATCGGTGTGTCCCCCAGCACGCTGAAATCGTAGGCTTTGTGCGTATACTTCCAGATGTACTCACCATCGAGGACGAAGTATTTCCCGAAGGCTTGCTCGAGACCGGCGTGGAACTCGTTGCGCCAGCCGGGACTCAGGGGCGTTGTTGACACGCAAGGACTGATCGTAGACGCCATGATCGCGTTGATCACGGGGTTGGTGCATCCCGTGCTGGCAAGAACCAGGTTTTCATTGAAGGGCGTTTCAAGAGTCCTGGCATAGGAAACCTTCAGCACGGTGCTGCTGGGCTTGACGTTGTAAGCGATGCCAACGCGAGGCTCGGCCTGGCGGGCGGTGGTGATGCCGTTGTAAAAATCCCCACGAAGTCCGAGATTGAAGCTCCAGTTGTTCTTCGTAATCGTATCTTCGACATAAAGCGCCAGTTCCTTGACGTCCGTGTGGCCGAAGTAGTTGTACACGCCGCTGGTTGAAGTCGGGCAGCCGTCGGAGGCCGGCAGCGGCGCGGTTCTGGTGAGGTCATAGCAGGCGAGCAGTGGATTGAAGTTTGCATTCGCGCTTCCGGCGGGATTCGATGCGCCTCCGCACTGCGCCGGACTGGTCAGGCTCGGGCTGGTGTCCGGACTTCCGTCAGCATTCAAGCAAACAGCGTTCGCCGTGGGGTCCACGATCCCGATGTTGTCTCTTTCCGTCAGGAACGTCTGCTCATAGAGAATTCCGACTTTGATGTTGTTGATACCCTTCACATACGAATAACTCGTGCGTGCCCCAGCATTCGTCAGCCTGCGATTCTGGCCCACGGTCTGGAGCTGCAGATCGGGCGTGAGGTCGGCGAAGGGGTTGGCGCTTGGATAGTAGTTGTACTGATCCTGGCGCAGGAAAGCGCCGAGCGTGAAGATGGCGTTGGTGCCGATCAGATGCGTCCACGACGGCGCGATGTTGATCGTGCCAATCTTCGAACGCTGGTCTTGAGGTCCGACGGGCAAACCGTTCGGACCAAGGCCGCCGTTATTTACGACGAGCCCGGACCAAGCCGTCGCATCTTCGGCATCGTACGAATTTGGCGTTTGGAACCAGGAGCGGCTATAACCGAGGTTGAGGGTGGCTGTATCGGCCGGTGAAAACTTGTAATCAACGCGGTCGAAAAAATTCTGCAGGTTGCCGTGATCGTGCATGACGACGAGTTCCGGTCCATCTAGGAAGCGGCCCGTGTTCAGACCGCTTATCGAAACGAAATTGCCCCAGGATTTTCCGCCATAGGAAAGGTCAAATCCTCCGTTGACAGTCCCAAAACTGCCGTAGGAACTGTTGACGCTGCCGTGCGGTACCGTTTCACCAAGGCCGGACCGAGTGGTCACCACTATGATGACGCTGGTCTTGTCCCCATATTCGGCGGGTGGCGCTCCCTCGATAACCTCAAGGGACTGGATCGAATCGGCGGGGATCTGGTTCGAGAAGACTTTGCTTTGCTGGTCTGAAATCGGCTGGTCGTCCACGGAAAATGAGTTTGACGCGTGGTCGCCGAGCCCATGGAAAAGACCATTCGAATCGGCGGCGATGCCCGGGGTAGCCAGCGTCACTAGAGAGCTGACGGAGGAGGACGAGCTCTCCAGGGGAAGCTTGTCGAACAAGGCGCGGTCCACGTCCGTGTGCGTGGTCGACTCGGTTTCGACGAGGTCTCCACCGTTTGCCTCAACGTTCACGGTTTGAGCGGCGGTCCCGATCTTCAAGCCAATGCTGAGGCTCACCGGGACGTTCGAACGGATATCCACGTCCTGCGTGTACGACGCGAAACCACTCGCCGTTACGACCAAGTGGTAGGGATTGAACGGAACGTTCGTGAAGTGAAATGCGCCGTCGGCGCCGGTGTTCATCTGCCGGTGGAAGCCGCTGACCGGATTCGTGATTTCAACTGTGGCGTTTGCTACGACGGCGCCGGATGGATCCTTGACGACGCCATCCACTGAGCCCGCCTCTCCACCCTGGGCGTGGCCAGCGGGCGCAAACAACATGAACAAGAAGCAGAGGAGCAAGACTTTCCCAAGATTGCGAATCGCAGTCATTCGATCGTCTCCTTAGTAGAACGCCGTCCATCCGCTCGAAGCGGTGGATCGGGTATGTGGAGGGGCGCGCCCGCTCTCAACAAACGGGTGCGGCGATCATCGAGATTCAGCAGAGAAAACTAAGCGGCAGGAGGGGCGCGGGGACTTGCGAGAAGCCTAGCCGCGCCGGGGCTTTGCAGCGGCCGTAGGGATGGCGCGATCCAGCAAGAAACAGCGGGCACAGGCAATTCCGTGACCGCTGCGGTGGGTAGTACAGGAGCATTGACGACATGACAGATCTGACAAGGAGAAGAAGAAACAGAATCGTGATGGTGCCAGGACTCGACCGCCGACGTTGCAAGCAGCAAGCCGAGTAGGGCGATACAAATCGCAAATCGCCCGCGCTTGCGCTTATGTGTAGCTGACCCGGGTAATGACTTCATGCCATGGGCGCCGTCCATCCGCCTTAGCTTTGGCTATGGATTCCATCGAAAAGCGCACTCACCATCCGAAGAGGAAGTGCGCCGATCGGCTTGAATTCGGGATGGAATACTTAGACGGCGGGCGGAGCGCGAGGAGAGGCAAGAGCAGCGACCGGGCTTATGTTCTGGATCGGCCGCTCAACGGGAGCCGTCCAGCAGGAAACAACGGGCACGGGCAACTGCGTGACCGTGGCTGCCGGAAGTACCGGCGCATGAACGACGTGGCAGATTTGGCATGGCGTTGTAGAAGAGGCCGCGTCGTGATGGTGCAAAAACTCGAGGGCCGAGGTCGAAAGGAGAAGTCCAACCAGGGCGAGACAGACAACAGCCCGCCTTTTAACGCTCACGAGTTGGGACAAGCAAACCATTCATTCTGACGCGCTGGGATCCGGCAGAAAATCTAAAATCTTGACGCCTGGACCTACCCGCATCTCCGGACGATTATAGCCGCAGTCCCAAAATTAAGCCATTGGCAGATCGGGCGTTTGTCCGGTCCGGCAACACACTTGCCGCTGACCCCCCGAACCCGCAGATATCACACTTGCAGGACGTCGCCTTCCTTGGCAACCATCTGGTAGAGCACCGGGCTGACGATGCGTCCGAGAAATAAGCGCGAAATCAATCCTGCAACGATAACGATGGCGAAAGGCTTCTGCGTGTCTGACCCCACGCCGGTGGATAGCGCGGCAGGCAAGAGGCCAAGGCAGGCGACGAGCGCCGTCATCATGATGGGTCGCAAGCGAATAAGAGAGCCTTCGAATGTGGCTTGGTGGATATTCTGGCCTTCCAGCCGCAGCTTATTGATATACGAAGTGTCAATGATCGCGGTCTCCGCCGAAACACCCAGGAGCACGAGCAAGCCCAGCAAGGAGGAAACGCTGAACGGCGTGTGCGTGAGCTTGAGAGCGATCAGCGCGCCAACCGGTTCGGTGAGCACCACGCTCAGGACGACGATCACGGGGAATTTGAAATTCCCATAGAGCGCGAAGAGAATCATGAAAATCAGCAGGATCGCCAGCGGGCCAATACCAGCTCAATTTGCGATTTGGCCTGCGAGCAGTTCGCTGTATTCACCGCCCCAATCCAGACGGTAGCCTTGCGGAAGCTGCACAGCTTTATTGACTGCGGCTTGGCCCGCCGCGAATGATGCCTTCAAGATTGCGCCCTTCAATCGAGAATTGAATGCCGATGTAGCGCGAATCGTTCTCGCGGTAGATGAAGGATGCGCCGCTGCTTTCCTTGATGGTGGCGAGCTGTGAGAGCGGAACCTGCTGCCCCGTGGGCGTCGGCACGAGCAAGTTGGCGATTTCCGTGGCATTCGAGCGGTACTGCGGCTCCATGCGGACGACGAGATCGAATAATTTTTCGCCCTGGATCACTTGCGTGGCGGCCTGGCCTCCAACGGCGGCCTGCACCACGGCTTCGACGTCCGACACGTTGATGCCGTAACGTGCGATCTTGTCGCGGTCGGCATCCACGATCAGGCTGGGCTGGCCGAGCTCGCGGACAACCGTCAGGTCAGTGAAGCCCGGCGTCTTCGCGAGAATGTTTTTGATCTCGACGGCTTTCTGCTGAAGGACATCGAGATCGGGACCGAAAACTTTCACGGCCAGCGAGCTCTTCAGTCCCGTAAGCGCTTCGTCCACGGCGTCTTCGGCGGGCTGCGTGTAATTGAAAATGACGCCGGGATAAGCGCTGAGCTTGCGATCGAGGTCGGCCGTCAATTCCGCCTTCGTGTGGATCGAGCCGCTCTTCCAGGATTTGTCGCCGTAGGGCTTGAGCCCCATGTAAAACTCGCAGTTGAAAAAGCCGGTAGGATCGGTGCCGTCGTCGGGCCGGCCCAATTCCGAAGCGATGATCGTCGCTTGCGGATAGGTCATCAAAATATCGCGGATTTTCGGAGCGAAGGCGCTCGCTTCCTCAAATGAAATCGTGTACGGCATGGTGGCGCGGACCCACAGCGCGCCTTCATCGAGGTGCGGCATGAACTCGCCGCCAATCAGAAGGCACGAGAAGCAGCGTCGCTCCGAAGATCAGCGACGGCAATCACCATCGTCAACTTGGGATGAGCCCAGGCACCAATTCGAGTTCGGAGCGCATAGCTCGCGCTGAACCAGTCGAAACTCGGTTCGGCGTTCTCCTTCACGCCCTTCTTGAACCAATACGAAGCCAGTACCGGCACAAGAGTTAGCGTGAACACCAAGGCGCCGACCAGCGCAAAGGCCATGGTGTTGGCCATCGGGTGGAAGAGCTTTCCGGCGGGACCGCTCAGAGCGTAGATCGGCAGATAACCCGCGATAATGACGGCGACGGAATAGAAGATCGGGCGGTCGACGTCGCGGGCGGCGGCGATGATCACGTCGTGCAGGTCGATAAGGCTGGCCTTTGCGCTCGGCGAGTTCGCGGTAAATGTTTTCGACCATGACGATGGTGCCGTCAATGATGATCCCGAAATCGATCGCGCCGATGGAGAGCAGGTTCGCGGCCTCGCCGGAAGCGTGCAAGAAAAATGAATGCAAAAAGCAGCGCCAGCGGGATCGTCAGCGCCGTGATCACCGCGGCGCGGAAACTCACCAGGAAGAAAATCAGGACGAGCAGAACCAGCACCATCCCGCGAAGAAGATTGCCTTCCACCGTATCGGTGGTGACGCGCACCAGATCGCTGCGATCGTAGTAGGGACGGACTTTGACGTCCGGCGGGAGGATGTTGCGGTTGAGCTCGTCGGTTTCTTTTTCGACGCCCTTGAGCACATTCTGCGTCTGCTCGCCGGTGCGCATCAGGATCACGCCTTCGACCGCGTCGTCGTTTTTCATGAAGCCAAATTCGCCGAGGCGCGGCGCGTGGCCGATTTCAACGTTGGCGATATCTTTGACGCGAACCGGGACGCCGTTTTGGCTGCCCACCACCACGTCGCCGATGTCCTCGGTGTTGCGCAGCAAGCCGAGGCCGCGCACGTAGTAGAACTGCCCGCCCTGCGAATAGAAGCCGCCGCCGGTGTTGGCATTATTGGCGGTCAGAGCGTTAATCACCTGCACCACGGGGATGTGATAGTTGTAGAGCCTGGCCGGATCGAGCAGCACTTGATATTGCATGGTGGTGCCGCCAAAGCCGGAATCGTCGGCGACGCCCGGCACCGAGCGATACGCGCGCTCGATGATCCAATCCTCAAAGGTGTGCAATTCCTGCGGAGTAGCGATCGGGGCTTTCGAGCACGTAGCGATAGACCAGGCCGCTGGGGCTATACAACGGCGACATGCTGGGAGTGACGCCAGCCGGCAGCGTGGCGTCCGCGATGCGCTGAAAGACAATTTCGCGCGCGAAATAGGGATCGGTGCCGTCGGCAAACGTCAGAATCACGTCCGAAAGTCCATACAGAGAAATCGAACGCATCACAACGAGATTCGGCGAGCCGTTCATCGCCAACTCGAGCGGCAGCGTCGTAAGCCGCTCCACTTCTTCTGCCGCATGGCCCGGCCATTGCGTGATGAGTTCGACCATCGGCGGCGAAAGATCCGGGTAGGCATCCACCGGCATGCGTTGGAAGGAAATCGCGCCCGCGACGATCACCAGCACGGTCACCATCAGCACCAGGAAGCGCTGCCGCAGGGCAAATTGGACAATTCGATGGATCATCTCTGGGCTCCGATGTGCGCGCGCTTAGTGCTGCAACGAATTTTTGAACTGCAGGAACAGACTGCCGTCGCCAACCACTTTCTCGCCCTCCTTCAGGCCGCTGGTGATTTGCGTCTGGCCGGCATTGCTCTCGGCGATCGTCACGGCGCCGCCGCGCAAATTGATTCGAGCCGGTTTGCACGTAAACAAACGGCTGATTTTCGGTATCGCGAAGAACGGCGGAGTCCGGCACGATCAGGGCATTCGGATCGAGCCGGCGCGCACGACGGCGTTGACGTACATATTGTTCTTCAGTTTCTGGCCGGGATTGTCGGTAACGATGCGCGCTTGCAGATGTGCGCGTGTTCGGGTCGAGCGTGGCGGCGACGTAGGAAATCTTGCCGTGAAACGTATCGGGATAAGCGTCGGTGGTGATGTCCACCGGGTCGCCCGGGCGAATGTCCGCGAGATCGTTTTGATAAACATTCACGAGAACCCACACGGTGCTCATGTCTGAAATCGTGAAGCATTGCGTGGCGCCGGCCTGCAACAATTGGCCCGGGCCCACGAGGCGGTCGGTGATTTCGCCGGAGACCGGCGCGAGCAGCGGCACTTGCGCCGAAGGCGGATTCTTCAGCAAGCGATTCGGGATCGCTGATGCCGAGAACGCGTAGGGCATCCGCGCTTGATTCCACATCGGCCTGCGCCTGCGCGCGCGCGGATTCGGCCTGCTGCAGATCGGCTTCGGCGATGGCCTTGTGGTCGTAGAGATCCTTGGCGCGCTGGTATTGCTTATCGGCAAGCTGAAATGCGTCGCGCGCTTTTAGATACGTCGAGCGGTCCAGCGAGTAATCGGGGCTGTTTACCGTGAGCAGCGTTTGTCCGGCTTTCACGTTTTCGCCGGGCGCGACAAGAATTTCGTGCACCGGGCCGCCCACCGCTGAAAACACCGGCGTGGTTTTGAAAGCGTTATAGGCGACCGTGCCTGTTAGATGGAGATCGCGCACAATGGCTTGCTTAGCGACGGGAACGACCTGCACGTGCGCCATCTGATCCTGAGGCACGGTAAAAAGCTCCGCGGTGTCGGCTTGCGATTTGACCGGACGTGTAGGACGTCATTTGCGATGCCGACCCGCCTTCCGAACCGCAACCCGCGGCCCAAACGATCCCGCAGAGGCGCCGCAGAGCAGCGCCGGATATGGACGGAGCCGCGTTCGCAGAGGCTTGGTGAAATTGTGTTTTCATGGTAGGTTCCTCGTTCCCACGGCTTCGCGTAATTGTTCGACCGCCGTCATGTAGCTGGCGAGCGCCTGCCGATAAGCAAGTTGGTTGGCGCGGTAGCTGCGCTCGGCATCCAGAAAATCGAGCAAGCTGGCGGAGCCTCGCTGATAGGCGTATTCGCTGATGTCGCGCGATTCCTTGGCCTGGTCCACATAACCGGAGCGATAGAGCTGGATGATTTCGTCGTTGGAATGAAGATTCGCGTAGGCGTCCACGACGTCGCTCATGGCCTGTTCCGAGGCTTCCGTGGCTTGCTGCTCTGCCTGCGTGATGGCATAGCCCGTGCGCGCGATTTCGCCTTGGTTCCGATCGAAGATCGGCAGGTCGATATTGAAAAAAAATGCGCCGGAGTTGACGCCGTTGGTGTGCGTGTAATCGAAGGTGACGTCCAGATCGCGTTTGCCGTTGGCAATGCGCGAGTGCCTTCTGGCTGCGCGCCGCAGTCACTCCCTCATCGGCGGCAATCAGATCGGGGCGGGAAGCCAATGCCAGCATTTTCAGGTCGTCCAGGCCGCTGTGCACCGGCTGGTACTCGAGGTCGCCCTGGACGTCGTAATTGTCCGGGACCGACTCGAATCCGATGAGCTGGCGCAACGCCGCCAGAGCCTGAATCTTCGCGAGTTTCGCCTGCGGAAACGTCGGTCTGAAATTGCAGCATTTGCAGCTTGATCTTCAATAGATCGGCCTCGCTCATGTCGCCGGCCTTGAAGCGCGTCTGGCTGATGTCCACCGTTTGCTGGAAGCTCTTCAGGTCCTGCTCCGCAAAATCCAGCGTCGAGTCCGCCAGAACCGCGTTGATGAATTGCTGCGAGACATTGAAGATGAGACGTGCGCTGATTGTCATTCACCGTGGAACGCGTTACCGACGGTCTGATCCTCCGCGGCCGCAAGCCGGTGCTGGCGCTTCTTTCCGCGCTCGAACAGGTAGCCCAGCCCAAGATCAAATTGCGCCTGGTTCTTGAAGTAGTCCGCCGTGAAATCGCTCGGCTGGAAAAGCGGAAGAAATTGCGTGTCCCAGGAGATCGTGGGATTGGGGCGCAGGTTGGCGGTGGTTTCCTGGGCCTGGTTTTGCAGGATCGTGGTGCGCGCGGCAAGAAGCGCATGGTTGCGCTGTGTCGCAAGATCAATCGCCTGGTCCAACGTGATGCGCGCGGGCGCGGCCGGAGCCGGCGAGGGCAAGCTCGGCAGCGGCACGCTATGGCCGTAGTCGTTCTGGGTCGGCGGACCCTGCGGCGGGGGGCTCTGAGGAGGCTTGACTTGCGCCGAGACCGGCGCCAGTCCGGCAGTGGCGACGAGCGCCGCTAGAATCAGGGATTGCACGCAAAAGCGAGTCGTCCGCTGAATTGAGCTTCGGTTTGGCCGGGCTAAACAACGGCCGCGTGCATGCTGTACAGCATCATGTGCGAGAGTCATTTCGGCTCAATCGCCTCCATAACAAGATTCCGTTTGGAACTAAGAAAGGCACTTAACCGAAGCCGCGACTTTCTTGTGAGGCTATCTGCTCGCCAAGAAAAGCCTTCGGTTCAGCCCAGGGAAACGGTGAACGCGGGAAAGCGCCCGCGGTAAGTTACGCGAGCGGCGGAGCGCGGGAAATTCGAATGCAGAGGGCTGGAGCCGCGAAATAGACCGAATCCACCTGCACGGGAGCCGGTCCCACCGGCAGGGGTACCGCGACACGGTCCACGGCGAGATGCTGTTCAACTGGTTGGTGGCTCAGGTGGCAAATCTGGCAAGTCGCTTCCGAAGTGCCATGGTGATTGTGCAGAATGCTCGCCGCAAAGGTCGCTGTCAAAAGCAGCACGACGGCCAGAAGAACCGGCACGGTCATGAGACGGCATACGCGAGAGCGCGGCATGGGTGGCTTATATACCCGCAAAGCTGCTGCTGAGTCTATAGTTTAATGTAGACGTAAGGCTAAGGGAAAGAGTTGCATCCGGTTAGGCACTATTCTCAAGCGGTTTGCCGGAGCGCCCGCTCGACCACGGTGAGGCATTTTTCGGCGCGGTCGCGGAGGTCTCCGCGAAGCTCCTGGCTGCTCTTGCGGAGCGTGTGCAGCTCATCGGCAATGGATAGGGAAGCCAGGACCGCGACGCGCACAGAATCCACCAAGCCCGTCGCATTGCCTACACTGCGCATTTTTTCATCCACGTAACGCGCGAGTTCCTCCACATAGACCGGGTCGAGATCGCCCTGCATGGAATAGGTTTGTCCGTAGATGTCAACTTTGAAGCGTTCGCTCATGCGATTCTCCCTCGTCCGGCGATGCAGGCCATTGTGCGGCGACGAGCGCCGGGACGCAAGCCCGGCGTCGCGAATACGCATCGCCGAACGGTCAAACGCTGCGCAGAGAGGCACCGAGGCCAACATGCAGCGCCTCCGCGATGCGTCCGCCGAAATCGCTCAATTGCGATTCGGTGAGCGTGGCTTCTTGGCTTTGGAAGGTCACGCGAACCAGCAGCGAGAATTGGCCGCGCGGAATCTGCCCTTCGCGGAACAAGTCTACCGCTTCAATGTTTGTGATTTCCGCTATGCTGAGCCTTCGAATTTCCGCGGCGATTTGCTCGAAGGACACGCCCTCGGCCATGATCAGCGAGAAATCGCGTTCGACGGCCGGAAAGCGGCTGATGGGCTGATAGCGGCGAGCAGCGCGGGCGGCAACATAGCCCGCATAGAAGGATTCGAGCTGAATTTCTGCGAGGAAAACGTCCTGGCGCAGCTTTAGCGCCTCAGCCACCGCACGCGAGAGTTGGCCCGCGACCCCGGCACCATCGCCAGTGTTTATAGGGCCAATACCAATCGTTGCCGCTCGGGATGCGTGCAGCCATCCCGGTCCACCAGAGCTCCAGCGAAACCCGCCAGCCAACTCCCCGACGCGATCCAGATCGCCCTTAAGATCGGCGAAGATGAATTCGCGCGGCGTCTCGCTGATGCTCTTTTCGCGGGCCAGCCCGGTTGCGCCGAGCGTAAGGATGGCGCATGTTCCCGCGTCTCATTTCCTTCCCAGAGATAGGCGCGGCCGATTTCGAATAGCCGCAGGTTCCGCTGGCCGCGATTCAAGTTCCATTCGAGCGCGGCCGTCATGTTGCCCAATCCGTTGGAGCGCATCAGCGACGCGTCTTCGGCAAGCGGATTGGCAATGTGTACCGGCGCTGCTTCTTCGGCGCGAAAGACGGCATCACGCGCGGGATCAACGAGCGGGATGGTGAGAATTTCGCTGATAGCCCAAGCCCAGTGAGCCGCTCGCGGAGCTGGTCAAGAGCTTCGGCATGCGGCAAGCGCGCGGCAGGAAGTTTCGAAACGGGCAGGCGCGCAGGAAATTGTTCCAGGCCGTAGTGGCGCGCGATCTCTTCGACCAAATCTATTTCGCGCGAAACGTCGGCGCGCCAGGAAGGCTGGCGGCATTGCCACACCGCGTGCCCGGATTCCGGCCCGCCGGAGTCCTTCCGGTGCGGCTCAAAGCCGAGCAACGTCAAGATGGCTTCGATTTCGGCATCAGGAACGTCGCTGCCCATTACCCGCAAGAGTTCTCGCCGCGAAAGCGCCAAATGAACCGGCGGGCGGCGGCCGGGATAAACATCCACCACACCGGAGAGCGACTTCGCCGCCGGCGACCTGCTGGATCAGTTCGGCGCAGCGGCGCGAGGCCAACTCCGCCAACTCCGGATCGGAGCCGCGTTCGAACCGTGTCGAAGCTTCCGTTCGCAACCCAAGTATTTTCGAGGTGCGCCGAACGGAGATCGCGTCAAACCACGCGGACTCGAGCAGCAGATTGCGGCTGGCGAAGCTGATTTCACTTTCTTCTCCGCCCATCACGTCCGGCGATGGCGACGGGACGATCGGCATTCGCGATCACGCACATTTCAGACGTCAGCGTGCGTTCCGCGCCGTCGAGCGTCTTCATTTTTTCTTTGCTCTTGGCGCGACGGACGATGATGCGGCGGCCGGCAATGCGATCAAGATCGAAGGCGTGCAGCGGCTGGCCCAGCTCGAGCATGACGTAGTTTGTCGCATCCACCACGTTGTTGATCGAATTCTGGCCCAGCGCCGCGAGCCTTCGCCGCAACCACTCCGGCGAGGGCTGCACTCTTCACGCCGCGCAGCACGCGCGCGGTGTAACGTCCGCAAAGTTCGGGAGCTTCGATTTCTATGCGCACGGCCGAAGAAGCCGCATCCGTTGCTTCGCGCAGGCTTGGCTTTACCGGTTTGAGCGGGCGGCGATACAGCGTTGCGGCTTCCCGCGCCACGCCGTAGTGGCCCATGCAATCCGCGCGGTTAATGGTGATTTCGGCGTCGAGCAGCGGGCCTGGCTTCGGTTTGTTCGACGGAATCAATCGCGGTGCCGGAAAGAGAAAGCCGCGAGCGCAGCTCTTCCGGCGTCGCGGTGAATTCCACAAATTCCTTGAGCCAGTCGTAGAGAATCTTCATTGGATCAGCGCGTTCCGGGCTGTCGCCGAAGCGCGGTTCCTCATGGAAATTGGCGGAGGAAGCGCACATCGTTTTGGAAGAACAACTGAATGTCGCCGATGCCGTGTTTCAGCATGGCCAGCCGATCAATGCCGATGCCGAACGCGAAGCCGCTGAGATTCGCCGCGTCATAATTCACGAAGCCGTACACGGCAGGGTCCACCATTCCCGCGCCGAACAGCTCGATCCAACCGGAGCCTTTGCATTTGGGGCAACCCGTGCCGCGGCCGTCGCAGAAAATGCAGGATGCGTCGAACTCCACGGAAGGTTCGGTAAACGGAAAAAAGCTCGATCGAAAGCGCGTCTTCGTACTGGGCCAAAAAATTCGCGAATGAAATACTCGATCGTGCCTTTGAAATCCCGGAACGTAAGATCGGCGTCCACGGCAAGCCCTTCGACCTGGTGGAACATGAAGGAGTGCGTGGCATCGGGATTGTCGCGGCGATAGACCTTGCCCGGCACGATGATCCGCACAGGTGGCTTGCGCTTTTCCATGGTGCGAATCTGCACCGGTGATGTATGCGTGCGAAGGAGGCGCGTGCGTCTGGCCCGGCGTGCGTCTCCATATAGAACGTGTCCATATTGTCGCGCGCCGGATGAAATTCCGGGAATGTTGAGCGCTTCGAAGTTGTAATAGGGGGTTTCGATCTCGGGCCCTTCAGCGACTTGATAGCCGAGCGAAAGAAAAATGCGCTCGACTTCGGAAAAAGTTTGCCGAATCAGATGGCGCGTGCCCACCGGGCCGCATCACACCGGGCAAGGAAAGGTCCAAATGCTCGCGCGCGAGCGCCGTCTGCATCCGCCGCGGCTTTAATCGCCCGGTGGCGCTCCTCAAGCGCCGTGTCCACGTGTGTTCGCAGAGCGTTGAATGCCACGCCGACGGCGCTTTTCAGTTCTGACGGGCGCGGGCTTAAGCCAGTTCGCTGTAATTGCCGCCAGCATTCCTGCTTTGCGTCCCAGCCAGGCATCACGCAGCGCTGTCCAGCTCGCCTCATCGCGGATGGCTTCGGCTTGGCCATCAAATTCCGCGCGCAATTCGCTGAAAAGGCGCGCTAGATCCTCAGCGAAACCGCACCCCAAGCTGATCGAGCGACTGTGTCGTTTGTGCTTTCATCTGAAGACCAACAGAAGCGGACGCTCGCGCTTGTGCGAAACAGCCGCCACCAGCCAGGACTAAGCGCTAGTTTTCAGCGCGGCCTTGGCTTGCGTGGCCAGCGCCGCGAAACCCGCCGCATCGTTCACCGCCATATCGGCCAGAATCTTGCGATCGAGCGCGTATGCCATGCCGCCTTCAGCCCGTGCATGAGTTGGCTGTAAGAAAGGCCGGCATTGCGGGCAGCCGCGCCGATGCGCTGGATCCACAGCCGGCGGAACTGGCGCTTGCGATTGCGGCGATCGCGAAAGGAGAAGCGGTCCGCGCGATTCGCCGCTTCCTGTGCGGATTGGTAAAGCTTGCTCTTGGTGAGAAAAAAACCCTTCGTGCGGCGCAGATACTTCTTGCGGCGCGCGCGGCGCTTGGTTCCACGTTTAACTCTTGCCATCGGAATGCTCCTGCGGGGAGACGACCCAGCAGCGGCGCAAGGCCGCCAGTTTTCACACCGAGCACACGAAGGGTGCAGCGAGCGAAGAAGGCATCTCCACGGCGTGTTGGGATTGCGCGGTTCGCCATGTGCATATGGTTGCGCGCGCTGAGGGCCGCTGCCGCTCCGCTAATCCTCGGAGTTGGCGCAGCCCAGCCGGCCGGCAGGCCCACCGTGGGCGGATCGTGCGCTGCCTGGCACAGCAAAAACATCCATCTACTTCAAAACAAATTCGACACAAGCTGCGAGAAACCTAAAAGCCTTTCGGCCCGCGCTCAGAACGCGTACGGCAGCATCATGCGGACGTTCGCCGCATCGGCCTTGTGTACCTGCGTCAGCTTCTTCATTCGGCGCATACGGTTGGAAAGCTTGGTGCCGAAAAGGTGCCGCTTGCCCGAATGCATGCGCAGCATCTTGCCGTTTTTCGTGACCTTGAAGCGTTTCGCGGCGCCACGATGAGTCTTGACCTTTAACTTTTTAGCCACTCGTACCTTCCTGCGATGGTTGGCCCGTGCCGCGACGTTTACGGTTTCGGTTGCGCCTGCTGCGGCGGCGCGGGCGCTTGCGCTGGGGCGCCCTTCTTCGGCGCGAGCAACGCCATCAGAATATTGGCTTCCATGCGCGGGCCGAGCTCGACCAGCGCGTATTCGTTCATTTCCTTCAGCAAGCGGTCCATTTTCCCGCGGCTACACTTCCTGGTGCGCCATTTCGCGCCCGCGATGGAAAATCATGGCCTTGACCTTGTGTCCTTCGCCAAGGAACCGCACGATCTGGTTCTTACGAACCTGGTAATCGTGCTCGGCGGTCGAGGGCCGAAACTTCACTTCCTTGAGTTGCGAGCCTTTTTGGTGGCGTCGCGCCTCGTGCTTGCGTTTGCTTTCCTGGTAAAGATATTTGCCGTAGTCGGTGATCTTGCAAACCGGCGGATCGGCTGTCGGCGAGATCTCCACCAGATCCAGTCCCCGCTCGCGCGCAAGCTTCATCGCTTCGAACGGCTGCAACACGCCCAACTGGGCGCCTTCCTCATCAATGACGCGAATTTCGCGCGCCCGGATTCGTTCGTTTACCCGGATGCGATCATTCGGCCGGAAACTTCGCTCGGCGATAAACCCACCTCCAAAACCCCAATCCCTATTTCCGCAGACAGACCAGCCACATACAAGACCGGCTATACCCGCGGGCCAGTAAGTATAGCATGGAGACGCTGCGAGCAATCAAATCCGAAGGCTCCCCAGGAGATGCCAGGTTCCTGAACGGGGCGTTTGTAGCAGCATGGATTACTTTACGAGTGCAGCGTAATTGCCAAGGGGAAACCAGTATTATCGAGGTCAGCCCAAGCACGAATTTAGGTTGTTTCAAGCTGGTTCTCTGGGATCCGAGGCCGGAGCAAGAGGGCGTTTCGCAGTTTCTTGCCGTTCCCAGATCAAGGAGGTCTCAAGAATGCCTGTACGCAACAAGGAACGACACCGCACAGAACGCATCGGCTGGCTACGCGCGGCGGTACTGGGTGCGAACGACGGCATCCTTTCAACATCGAGTCTGGTGCTCGGTGTCGCAGCTGCGCATGCGACCCACAGCAACGTATTGGTCGCAGGGGTCGCCGGTCTGGTGGCTGGCGCTATGTCGATGGCTGCCGGTGAGTACGTGTCTGTCCACTCGCAGGCAGATACCGAGCAGGCCGAACTCGAGCTTGAGCGCGCGGAACTAAAAGCAGACGACAAGGGCGAGCACAAGGAACTGATGGCAATTTACGTCGCTCGCGGGCTCGATCCTTCGCTCGCAAAACAGGTCGCCCAGCAGTTGATGGCCCACGACGCGTTAGGCGCGCATGCCCGCGACGAACTCGGCATCTCCGAAGACGCTCCGTGCGCGTCCGATTCAGGCTGCGCTGGCGTCGGCTGCCAGCTTCGCTGTCGGAGCAGCCATGCCTCTCTTGGTCACTGCCTTGGCCCCGGCGGCGGGTTTGATCCCTCTTGTCTCTGGAACTTCGCTGGTGTTCCTCGCGCTTCTAGGCGGGTTGGCTGCACGTGCGGGCGGCGCCGGAGTGACCATGGGCGCATTGCGCGTCACTTTCTGGGGTGCGCTGGCCATGGCGGTGACGGCTGGCGTCGGAGCGCTGTTCGGAACAGTTGCGTGAACCGCCACTGGAGATCGATTCCGCCTCTTTGCCCAGCGTAAAGCATATTCTCGCCCACAATCCACATTACCAGAATCGGCGCCGGACGGCGAACGCTGTTCGGCCCGCCATTTGGGGCGTTTTGGCAATCATATAGATGGGTCCAAGTCACCACGATGTAATCCACGGCGCGGCGTTGCGGCGCCTACCCCTGGGGCTTGATTTTGCGGGGAAACCGGCGCCGGGGCGTTACTCATCCCCTCTCGGCGGGATCATTCGACTGGAGATCGTTCGAGCTGATTCTCTAGAATCGTTGCAATGGATTGGCGAAACGACAGCGATACGCCTTTCTCGCGCCGCGAACTGCTCAGGCGGATCGCCTGCCTGAGTGCGGGCATACCCTTGGCCGGGCCGCAGGTGCTGCGAGCAACCAGCATGGCACCAGTCAGGTCACGCGGCATCCGCTCGCCGCCAAGCAATCCCTGGTTACCCAGCTTTCGCCAGACGAAGATGCCTTCCTCGAGCAATTGGAACAAGCCAACTTTCTCTATTTCTGGGAACAGACCAATCCGAAGACGGGAATGGTGCGGGACCGCTGCAATGTGCGCACGCCGGACAAAGCGTGCTGGGAAGCATCGCGGCGACGGGCTTCGGGTTCACGGCGCTTTGCATCGGCGACGAAGCGCGGGTATGTCTCGCATACCGAAGCGCGCGGCCGCGTGCTGAACGCGACTGCGTTTTCTGTGGAAGAAACTGCCGAATCATCGCGGATTTTTCTATCACTGGGCCAACATCAACACGGGCGAGAGACTGTGGGATTCGGAAGTTTCTTCGGTTGATACGGCGATTCTGCTCTGCGGCGTGCTGACCTGCCGCGAACATTTCGAGCATTCCGAAATCAGCGACCTGGCGTACGAAATTTTCGATCGCGTGGATTGGACATGGCTTTCCGAAGACACGCCGCATCCTGCCGCACGGATGGACGCCGGAAAGCGGCTTCCTGCAATATCGCTGGGACAACTACAGCGAGATGATGATGATGTACCTGCTGGGACTGGGGTCGTCGTCACATCCCCTGCCGCCGGAAACCTGGAACGCCTGGAAGCGAACTAACGTTTGAATACGACGGCATCCGGTACATCGGCTCGTTCGCGCCGCTTTTCGTCCACCAGTATTCGCAGGCGTGGTTTGATTTTCGCGGCAAGCGCGACCAGTACGCGGACTATTTCCAAAATTCGATCACTCGCCACGGAGGTGCACCGCCGATTCTGCCTGGACCTGGCCTCGCAGTTTCCGGATTACAGCGAACGACCTATGGGGCATCACCGCCTCGGATTCGGCGAGCGGGATACGTGGTATGGGGCGGTCCGCCGGCGACCGGGCCGATCGACGGCACGCGTGGTTCCGTGCGCCGCGGCGGGTTCGCTGCCTTTCTTGCCGCAGCCGGCCTGCGCGTGCTGCGAACGATCAAGAATCGCTACGGAGCCGGCACCTGGAGCCGATACGGATTCGTGGACGCGTTCAATCCACTGACGAACTGGTACGACAGCGACGTGGTGGGAATCGACACGGGAATCACCATGGTGATGGCGGAAAATGCGCGCACGGGATTCGTGTGGGATACGTTCATGAAAAATCCGGAAGCAGCTGCGCGGCATGGAGCGCGCCGGATTCAAGGCTTACAAGCCATCGAAGCCGACAGGGACTGACTAGTTCTTCGCGGGTTTGTCGCTAATACCCGAGCAGATACCGATCCTCTACTGAATTTCGATCAGCGCCAGACCCTGAGGCGGGAGCATCAAGGTCAGTTTTCCGCGCTGGCAGCGATTCTCATTTCGGGCGCTGGAAGCTCCGCGGCCTTGCGAAGCTCGGCGATTTGCTGCGCAGTGGGATAGACGGGCTTGCCCATCGCGGCGTAGGCGGCGAGCAACGATCCATGCGTGGCATCCAGGCGATGACACGCGAGCGCGATGGCCACTTGGAATAGCCCTTTAATGCGAGCGTGACGTGTTTTCGGCGCGCCGCTGTCCTCGGGCAAGAACAGATTCCAGACCGCGATCACCAGAGTGCCGTCGCTTCGCCGGGTCACGAGCGCGGACTCCGAATCGATCGCGATGCCGCTGGATCGCCCAGGCGATGCAGAAGCTTGAAAGCGTTGAACGCGGGCTTCGGCAAACCATCCTCCGCGATCAGACCATATCCGCCGTAAAAAGGCTGTTTCACGACGCCCTGCTCCTCGAAGACGTCGGAGAACGCCCAGTAGCCAGCATGTTCGACCAGGCCATCGCATTGGCGAATCGGTATCGGCGAGCCACGGGCCCATGAAAATGGCATCGGTGACGTCCGGCTCGTTCTTGTAGCTGGCGTTGTATTCACTCCAGATAATCGGAAGATTCGGGCGCGCGCGATGCCGCCACCTGATCGTGGACCTTGTGAGCAGCGCGGCAAACCATTTGCGTGCGCGGAATGTCTTCGTTCGTGCCGAAGACATCTTTGCGCTGAATCGTTGCCGTAAACGTGAGTGGAGACGAAATCCAGCGGGAACGTGATTGCTCGGCGCAGTGGCGAATGAAGCGGTCCACCCAGGCGGCTTGCGCGGTCGCTGGTCCGCCAACGCGCAGCCGCGGATTGACAGCTTTTATCGCGCGGGCCGCGTCGTCGTAGAGCTGGTAGTACGTTTGCTCTTTCGGATCGCCCGCCCAGAAATCAAGGTTGGGCTCGTTCCAGACTTCGAAATACCACTGCGAGACTTCGTCGATGCCGTAGCGATCAACGAGATGCTGGGCGAAATGGGAAATCAGATCGCCCCATTTGTCCCAATCTTTCGGAGGGGAAACGATGGGCTTGATACCAGAAAGGATGCAGAGCCTGTTGCGGCGGCAAGCTTGCGCGGCATGAAACTCAGTTCGACAAACGGGCGGACGCCATTCTGCAGCAGGCCGTCGTAGATCTGATCGACGTAGGAAAAATTGTAGACGGGGTTGCCGCTCGCGTCTTCATCGTAGACGCCTACTTCGTCGTCGAAGAATCGCGTGGAAGCGGACGTATTTGAAGTCCAGTGGCGGCCTTCACGTCACGCAGATCGCGGCGATAGCTATCGCGCAAGCTCAGAATCGCGCGGCCGGACCCGAACATCTGCTCCCAAAAATGCGGGAACGGATGGCTGGGCGCATTCGCATCAATCGTGATGGTTTCGGCGGGGGCTTGTGCCTGCGAGAAAGCCGGCTCCGCAGCACAGGCAAGACACAAGCAGATGGGAAGCAAGAGCAGAACTGGCGTCCAAGCCCGACGTCTATAGCCGTGCGATCAATCTTCTCTCCTGAAACAGGAACGTGGCGGAAAGGTTTGTGCCCACTATCAGATGATTCCGCGGTCTTTGTGGAGATCCGGCATGCGGCATCACGCGTGGTCGTCGTCCACTGCCCCCTGATGTGGCGCTGGCTCGATTTCCAGTGATGCCCGCGCCCATGCGCTGGTGCGCCAGTTATCGGCGCGGCTCGATTGCACGGACCACGGCGAAACGGGCATCAGCAAACGAGCCGACATGCGCCCCAATGTATGGCTCGTAGAGTTGGCGCAATTCACTCAGCTTTCCGTCGTCATGGCTCGCGCACATGGGAACCTTGGCGGCGGCCGCCAGCGCGTGCAGTTTCTCCAATCCGCGGCGGGAGGCGGTCCACCGAAGGAGTGACGCGGCGGACAGTTCAGCACCTGGGCGAGATCCACGATCGCGTGCCGCGAAATCGCGAACGTGAGCTGCGCCTGCCAGCGCACCGAACCTTCCGTATGCGCGATCAGAAACGCGCAAGAATCCAGAATCGTCGTGAGCGCCGCCAGCCAGGATTGGTTGTTGTGCTGCGAACGGAAATAGCAGAGCACCGGGTAGGAAAGATGGCTCTCCATCAACTCCGCCGACCACGTTTCCCACGCGAGCAAATAATCCGCGAGCCTTTCAGGATTTGGCGATTGCAGGTGCCGGCGGAGCAATTCCACTGCGCTGGGCGGCGAGCCGGCCCGTGCATCCAACAGCGAAATATTCACTTCGCGCCGCGAAAACGCTCCATAGAGCACCGGCAGATAGCTGATCAGGAGCAGCCAAAAAACCGAATCCAATTCCCGCCTCGACCACCGTAAGAGCTCGCGCAGCAGGCGTTCGCGGGGTCACATCGCCCAGCCCCAGAGTGAAGAAAGTGCTGCCGCTCATATAGAGATCGGTCCAGAAGCCCGGCCGGATGTTCTGCGTGTTGAGCTGCGAACCGATCGACCAGTGCAGCAGCGAAAAAATCAGAATCAGCGCGGCCGACCAAACACCGAAAAGGCAAGGAGCGAGAGCGGTCCGAAAAAGCTCAGGTACGATTCCCTGCGGTTGCTATTTCGAATCCCCGTGCGGCCAGCGCCCAGGGCCGCCACGTCAACGATAGAAGAACCTCGAGAGACGAAAACGCCGGGTGATTCGCCGAGGCAAAATGATCGTTTCAAAAACGTCAAGAGCGTCAGCAGGAGAAGAACGATTCCGCCGATCTCGGCAAATAAAAACATGTTTGCGGTTCCTCTCCGGGAAAGCGTTCAGAGTATATTCCTTCTTCCAGCTTTGCTTGTGCCATTGGATGCGCGCAACACAAAGCCGTTAAACCAAGCCCAATCCTCAGGCGCAGGTGAATATCGCACAATTCGTGTGACACAATGTACGCCCTGCGAAGAATATGCTCTCGCTAATAAACGACGTGCGTCGCGGGGAACATCCACGGATGCCGGCTGACACCGCCCCGCTGGACGATGGCGCGCGTTGGCCCTGCTCGCCACCGTGGCCTTTCTTGAAATGAGCACTTGGTTTTCCGCCTCCGCGGTACTGCCCCAGTTGCGCGCTGCGTGGGGAGTTTCCGCGGCCGCAGGGGCGTGGCTCACGATTTCCGTACAGCTTGGCTTCGTCGCTGGTGCGTTGCTTTCCGCCATGCTCAATCTGGCTGACATTTTTCCGCCGCGCCGGCTGATGCTTGTGGGCGGTGCGCTGGCCGCGGCGTTCAATCTTGGCCTGCTCGCGAGCCACGGACTTGCCAGCGCCCTTCCCCTGCGGTTCATCACCGGCGCGGCCATTGCGCTGGTCTATCCACCGAGCATGAAAGTGATGGCCACGTGGTTTCGCCGCGAGCGCGGCACCGCGCTTGGCGTGATGGTTGGCGGGCTGACGCTGGGTTCAGCGCTGCCCCACCTCCTGAACGGGCTCGGCGGCGTCCGTTGGTCCAACGTGATCATCGCCACCTCGGCGATCACGTTCGCCGGTGGGCTGCTGGCCGAATTCGCCGCGCACGACGGGCCGTTTCCCTTTCCCAAGGCGGTGTTCGATCCACGTCACGGCTTGCGCGCATTTGCAAGCCGCGGTGTTCGGCTGGCCGTCATCGGCTACTTTGGGCATATGTGGGAGCTCTACGCGATGTGGACGTGGTGCGCTGCGTTTTTTGCGGACGCGCTTCGCGCACATGGAACGCCCAATCCATTGCGCATGGCGGCGTTCGGCGCGTTTGCGGCCATCGGAGCCGGGTCCATCGGGTGCTGGGCGGCGGGCGTGCTGGCGGATCGGTGGGGACGCACGCGCAGCGCTGCCGCGTCACTCGTGGTGAGCGGTGCGTGTGCGGTCAGCATCGGCCTGGTTGCGATGCATTTCCCCGTGCTGGCAATCCCGCTTGGAATCCTATGGGGGTTCGCAGCGGTGGCGGACTCGGCGCAATTCTCGACGATGGTCACCGAATTGGCGGATCAAAGCTACGTGGGCACGGTATTGACGCTGCAACTCGCCGTGGGGTTTACGCTGACCGTCGCAACGATCTGGCTCGTGCCGGTGCTGCGCGAATCGCACGGCTGGGCGGTTGCGTTTGCCGCGCTTGCTCCGGGACCGGTAATCGGCTTGATCGCGATGTTGCGGCTTATGCGTTCGCCGGAAGCCGCGCGCCTCGCCGGAGGCCTCGGCTAGAAGTGAAAGCCTCAGTCACGTTCCCTCTTTCTGGCTCGGCGCAACCTTGCTCGTTCGCGCACTCAGGTAGTGATGCCAGAAAAGACGCGCGGCTACGGCACGCCATGGCCGCCAAGCCGCGGACATCTTCTCAAGCCGTTCCGGTGAAGGACGCTTGCGCAGCTTTTTCACTTTCTGCACCGCGATGGCGAGAGCGAGGTCGTGCACCGGCCACGCATCGGCGCGACCGAGCGCCATCAGGAGATAAATCTCCGCCGTCCAGGGACCGATGCCTTTGAGAGCTGTCAGCCGCGTGCGGATCGCGCCGTCTTCCATCGCGGTGAGCGCAGGGAGGTCGAGCCGCCGCGAAACCAGTTCCTCGGCAAGCAGGCGCGCATAACGCGTTTTCTGCCGGCTGAAACCGACGCGCTTCAACTCTTGATCGTTCAGTTTGAGAAAGCGGCGCGGAGTGAGCGGCCGTACTGCGGCACAAAGTTTGTCATACGCGGCGCGCGCCGATGCAAGCGAGACCTGTTGCTCGAGAATGATGTAGACCAGCGTCGCGAAGCCGGGCTCGCGCGACCACATCGGCGGCGGCCCGTGCTGCTTGAGGACTTCGGCCAGATGCGCATCGCGCCCCGCCAGTTCTTCCAGGGCGCTCGCGTACAACACCTCATCCAGCCGGGAAATGGCCGGCAATTTTTGTTAAGCACGGCGCATCACCCGGATCTTACTCGTTAGCGTGGCTCTCGATTTGGCCGCGCAAAGTGGAAATGAAATCAGCAAGAGGCTGGGGGCCGAGGTCGCCCTTGGCGCGATGGCGGACCGCAACCGTCCCCGCGGCGGCTTCCTTCCCGCCAACAACGAGCATATAAGGAATTTTCTGCATTTGGGCGTCCCGGATCTTCGCCTGGATTTTCTCGTTACGGTCATCCAGATGCGCGCGGAATCCGGCGGCGCTCAGCTTACTTTCCACTTCGCGGGCGTACTCGATCGTTTTTTCGCTGATCGGCAGCACGCTCACCTGGACAGGCGCCAACCATTCCGGGAAGGCCCCCGCATAGTGCTCGATCAGCACACCGAAAAAGCGCTCCACCGAACCCCACAGGGCGCGATGGACCATGACTGGCTGGTGGCGCGTGCCGTCTTCATGCACGTATTCGAGGTCGAACCGGCGCGCCAAATTGGAATCGAATGCAGGTCGGAAGCTACCGGGGCGACCGATGGCATCCAGCAGCTTCACGTCAATCTTCGGTCCGTAGAAGACCGCTTCGCCGGGCATGTACTTGTAAGGGATGTTCATGCGCTTCAGCGTGCCGATCAGCGCGCCCTCGGCGTGGTCCCATTCCTCGGCGGTGCCGGCATAATGTTCGGGATGCTGCGGATCGCGCGCGGAAAGCTCCACTTCGAATTGTTCGAAGCCGAAGGTTTTCAGCACGGCCAGAACGAAATCCATGCAGCCTTCGATTTCGGCCTCGAGCTGGCTGCGCATGCAGAAGATGTGCGCGTCGTCTTGCGTGAAACCGCGCACGCGCAGTAATCCATGGAGCACACCGGATCGCTCGTAACGATACACCGTACCCAGCTCGGCCGGACGAACGGCAGCTCACGATAACTTCGCAGACGAGACGATAAATCAGGATGTGGCCAGGACAATTCATCGGCTTTAACTGGTAGTCGGCCTTCTCGACTTCCATCGGCGCGAACATGTTTTCCTTGTAGAAGCCGGTGTGGCCGCTGGTCTTCCACAGGTCTTGGCGCATCACGTGTGGCGTGAAAACAAGGTTGTAGCCACGGCGCAGGTGCTCCTCGCGCGACCAATCTTCCATCAGTTTTCGGACTAGGCCGCCCTTCGGGTGCCAGAAAATCAGTCCGGGGCCGGCAGCGTCTTCAATGCTGAAGAGATCGAGCTCGGTCCCCAGCCGGCGATGATCGCGGCGCTTGGCTTCTTCGATCTTGTGCAGGTATTCATCGAGCTCCGCCTGCGTGAAGAAACACGCCCCGTAAATGCGCTGCATTTGCGGGTTGCTCTCCGCGCCCTTCCAGTAAGCGCCGGAGACGTTCGTCAGCTGAATGCCTTGATGCGCCCGGTGGAGGGGATGTGCGGACCGCGGCAGAAATCAATGAATTTTCCGGTCGTGTAAAACGAGACCATTGGCTCGGTGGCTTTTTCTTCCACGAGCTCGCACTTGAAGATGGCCGGAGTTTGGTAGAGCTCAAGCGCTTCCAGTTTCGGCAGCATCTTGCGCTCATTGGGCACATCGCGCGCGGCAATCTCGTGCATGCGCTTCTCGATCGCTCCGAGGTCTTCCGGCGTGAAGGGCTGCTCGCGCAAGAACTCGTAGAAGAACCCGTAATCAATCGGCGGACCGATGCCGAGCTTCACTTCCGGGAAAAGTTCGATCACCGCGGCGGCGCACAAGTGCGCGGCCGAATGGCGAAAAACCATCAGCGAATCGGGGTCTTTGTCAGTGAGGATTTCGAGCTTGGCGTCGTGATCGAGCGGACGCGAAAGGTCCGCCAGCTCGCCATCCACCCGGGCAACATAGGCTTCGCGCGCCAGCCTCGGCGAAATTTGTTTGGCGACGTCCGCGGCGGTAGCGCCTTTCGGCTCATCCAGCACTTTGCCGTCGCGCAGAGAAATGTGAATGGTATCCATGGAACCCTTCCGGCTGAATCGAAAGGACTACGCTAGCAAGGGTGCCAGAAGGAAGCAAGGAGTGAGGAGCAGAGAAGCAAGGATCCGGTCGCGGGCGTAAGATGGAAATCGTGAGCAGGTGCGAAACAACAGCCACGGTTGCCGCTAGCCGATTCGAAATGCAATGCTGATCGCTGCAGCTGGCGGCAATATTGGTGAATCGTCCGGGAACCAGCGGACGTTCACGCGGCTGCGCCACAAAAACCTGCGCAAAGCTATCTCGGGTTCGACCGGAATGATTATCCGGGTGACGCGGCGATGGCGGAACTCCGCAAAACGTTTGCGTTCAGCGGATATTGGATCAGTCCGCCGCCAGACGAATCGAGCACGTCTTGGCTGGGCAAGCGTGAAGCCATGCAGGCGGCTGGGTTTGGGTTCCTGGTGCTTTTCAACGGCAAGCCGGCGAACCATCCCGGCGTGATCGAGAATGCGACGGGGATCGGCACGCGAGACGCCGCACGTGCTGTCGCGGCCGCGCTGGACAATGGTTTCCCGCCAGGAACTGCGATTTTTCTCGATCAGGAAGAAGGCGGCCGGCTCGAGCCGCATCAACTCGCCTACATTCTCGCTTGGGTGGATGGCGTGAACGCGAGCCAGTTTCGCGCCGGCGTTTATTGTCCGGGCATACCGGTGACCGAGGAAAACGGCAGCCCGGCGATCACCGCGGAAGACCTCCGCCAGCATTCTGCGGGCCGCAAGATCGTGTATTGGGTTTTCAACGATGCTTGCCCGCCGGCGCCCGGCTGCATGATTCGCAATCCGTTGCCGAGTGTGTCCGCAAGCGGAACCGTGTTTGCTGATGTTTGGCAGTATGCGCAGTCGCCTCAGGAAAAGGACCGCACGGTGAAATGTGCGGCTACATACAACGCAGACGGAAAGTGTTACGCGCAGGGTGGAGCGGCGTCGAACGTGTCCCTTGACCTCGACGTGGCAACCTCGCCGGATCCTTCGCACGCACGGCGCTGATTCATTTCTGGCCTGAGACCCATGCTGCCGATACGAGCGCAGTGAATCCTCCAAATCCATTTGCACCCATACAGTACTTTCGTACTAGGAAGGCGGGACTCCGGGGCTATGGAACGCTTCGACCTTTGCCCGCAAAATCGAGATGGTCCTGAAGCCTCGCGGCTTCCCCCAATCGCCAGTCCGCCCTGAACCGGATCGGCGGTCTACCGCCGCGTTACCCCTTGGTCTTCATGGACCCTCCGTATGGTTAATCAGCACTCGGGCGGCCGGACCCACCGGCCGCTCTTGTTTTTTTGGGGCGTGAACCTTGGCTCCTCCGATTTCGCGAGGAATTCCGTAATTTCGAAGTGTGGCCGGGTGAAAAAGACCGGAGGCTCCCAGAGAATCCTGAAAGCCCCCGTGGAACTCATCCTTGGCGAGATGAGCGTTGGCAATTGCCCGGTGGGGCGCGCTACAGGGAAACCGTTTTACCGCCGAGAAAACACATCCCGGCGAAATCGAGGCAGAGTGAATCTCTAGCGTTAGCGGCCGCGACTCGCCGGCCGGTAGGTCCCTAACGTCCTCGGACGCAGGCGGAGACGCGGCCCGAGCGGCGGAGGTACCCGATGCAGCGGCACACCGCAGTTCGTGCACAGGTCCGATTGCGCATGATCTACGCGAAGCCAGTGGCCGCGGGCCTGACAATCCGGATTGATGCACTGCACGGTCCAACCAGGTAGGTACTGCACAGCACCCCCAGTCACTTTTCCGCTCAGCGCCGATTCGAAGCGGAAAAGTTGCGGGGATTGTGGGCCTGGGACTTGTGGTGTCAAGGCGAAAGCTACAATTAGTAGTGGTGGGCTTTCAGGTTGCCCGCGTGCTCGCGCGGGCGGCAGGCGCTAATAAATTCATCACAAACTTTGAAGGTTCCCACTGTTGATCCGAGGGCGAATTCTTGTGTAGTTGGTCCAGTTCCGCCTGAAGCTCTTCCAGGTGCGCTTTGGCCTTATCGAGTTCCTGCTGTTTTGCGTCAACCTGATCTTTTACTCCCGCAAGATGCGCCTGGCCATCCGTATCCTCGCTCGAGTTTGCGTTCATCAAGAATTGCTGCTGCTGGAGCGAGTAGTCGCGTTGCGCCAGATCGAGTTCCTTTCCAAGACGATCCACGTCCTGCTTCGCCTGATCCAGAGCGACCTCGATCTCAAGCTGCTTCTTCGCAGGGTCGTCGGAACCCACACCCGCCTTGGCAGCATCGGGGGCGGCTTTGTCTCCCGTCTTGGCTGCGTCAGACTCGTCCCCCGTCTTGTCTGCAGCCTTGTCCGCAGCCTTGTCGGCGACCGGAACAGGTACTGGGGGGGTTGCCCCACAATACTGACGGCGCCGTCATCCGCAGGAAGATTCTCGTTGGTCCAGACCTTGGCAGACTGGCCGGCTGGCTTTTTGTCTGTGCGCGCCTGGTGAGCGGCCTCGACGACCGTAGGAGGTGCCTGCTGCTCCGCCTGGGCCGCTGCGGCCACTAGAAACAGACTGCTCGCGCAGCCTGCGAGGACAAGCGCTCCGCTGATAAGGGCTGCGCCAAAGGAATGGACGCGTCGCATGGGAAGCCTCCTGATACCACCCTATGCTAGCTGGTGGGTGGTACTGAGCGGTGACGCACGCCGCTAGTACTCAGCGTATGAATCAACATGGGGCGGGCGCCACACGGAGATCAAACGAGGCAGCCGTTCCCCGCATCTTCCAAGCCTTGAAGCGAAAGGGTATTAAGAGCGTCGAAAAGCGCTCGGTTGTCAGTTGAAGGAATCGAGCAGCCTGTTGATGGTGCGATTCAGGTCTTTATCGGTCCTGCGCAGAGCGTCAATCTTGTTGATGGAGTGCAACACGGTGGTGTGGTGCTTGCCGCCAAATTGCCGGCCGATTTCCGGCAGCGAGGCCGAGGTGAGCTGCTTCACCAGGTACATGGCAATCTGGCGCGGATAAGCGATGGCTTTCGAATTGGAGCGGACCTTCAGGTCCTGATCGCGCATGCCGAATTGCTCGCCCACGCGTTTCTGGATCAGCTCGATGGTGACCTTTTTTTCTTGCGTGGCGATGATGTGCCGCAGCACCTGCTGCGCCGTGGCCAGGTTGATCGAGACGCTGGTCAGCGAGGCGTAGGCAATCAGCCGAGTCAGCGCGCCTTCCAGCTCGCGCACGTTGGACTTGATCGAGCGCGCGATGAATTCGGCCACATCGTCCGGAATGTGGACGCGCTCGGTATCCGCCTTCTTCTGCAGGATGGCGATCTTCGTCTCCAGGTCGGGCGGCTGGATGTCCGCGATCAAACCCCATTCAAAGCGCGACCGCAAGCGCTCCTCGATTGCCGAAATTTCCTTCGGCGGGCAGTCGGAGGAAAGCACGATCTGCTTCTGCAGGTCGTAGAGCGCGTTGAAAGTGTGAAAGAATTCTTCCTGCGTGCGCTCCTTGCCGGCGATGAATTGAATGTCGTCCACCAGCAGAATATCCACGCTGCGGTAGCGATCCCGGAAACTGATCATGCGGTCGAAGCGCAGCGAATTGATCACGTCGTTGGTGAATTTCTCCGCGCTCACATAGCTCAGGCGGAGCGCCGGATTGTGTTTCTTCACCGTGTGACCGATGGCCTGCATCAGGTGAGTCTTGCCCATGCCCACGCCGCCGTAAAGGAAAAGCGGGTTGTAAGCCTTCGAGGGCTGGTCGGCCACGGCGAGCGATGCTGCGTGCGCAAACTGGTTCGAACCGCCGACCACAAAAGTGTCGAAGGTGTAGCGTGGGTTGAGCTGATGATCCACCGAGTCAAAGTCCAGGCGCGCCTGCCGCGCCATCGGTGAGACGGCAACCGGCTGTGGGCGGATCTGGCTCGGTGCAGACGAATTCGACCCTCACATGGGACATGCCCACTTCATTGAGCACTGCTTCGATCAACGAGCCGTAGGTTTCCGTGAGTTTCTTGCGGAAGTTGCGATTGGGAACGCGGACCAGCAACTTGCCGTTGTCGGCGCTTTCAAGGTGCGAAGGGCGGAACCAGGTCGTGAAGCTATGCGGATTTACCCGCCGCTCCATGTGCTGGAGGATCTTCTCCCAAATGTTGGCAACGCTGGTACTTGCGGCTGTTCCGGCCATGCTTGGCGATCCGCCTTGAGGCGGAAAAACCCCCTGAGTTTTATTTCCACAAGTGTGGAAATCTTGTGGAAACACTGCCTTTCCCCTTGCGACGGTGTATTCGACCCCAGCGAAACGCCGAGCCGTAACGGTTATCCCTGCTCTCCGGGACAAAACTGCTTCCGAGGAGCGTTGCTTCCCGGTTGTGTTCCCGTTCGCTGCGCCCTCTTCATCAAGCACGCGCGACGTGTGGCTGGATTCTGGCCGAACATTGGCTGCGCAGCAAGAGAAAACTAGACGAAAACTTTGCCTGACTCCCACAGGCTTTGCACAGTTTTTCCACAATGAATTTTGCGTTCGTTTCTTCGTTGACTTGTGCGAAAAAATTTGCTGAGGACTCCTGGAGCCGCCAACGATAGGAATCGATCAACACAAACGCCGCGTGCCGACGGTGTTTCGCAGTTTTCTGCGGTGGAGTCGCGCGGGGTTCGCGCCACAGGCCCTATTTTGTGGCTTTTTCCGGCTTTGCTGTTTTGTCGAGACGTGTCGAATTCGTAGATGCCGAGCGGGTCGGAGGTCACGATAAGTTTCTCCGGCTCCACAAGAATTGAGTTGATCTCGAGCCTGGCGTCTTCGGGCGTGTAGAGCCGAAACTCGCTATGCAGATTGCCGTCCTTGTCAAACAATAGGAGAAGATCGCCCACTGCAATCCAGACGGTCTGAAGTTCGGGATCGACGCCCATCGCGGTGATATCGGGAAGCAGCGCTACGGTGACGCCGTCTTCCCGCTTGGCGATTCGCTTGCGCGCGGCTTCCGCGGCTCCGAGAAATTCCAGTCGTTTTCACGGAATTCTCAAAGGCGGCGTAGCCGAAGCGATCGTATTTACGAAACGTCGGCTCGGGCGCGAAGGTAAACGCGTAATAAATGTTGCTTGCCGCGTCGGCAGCCAAGCGGCCACCATTCAGAAAACGGTTGAGCGCAGGCGTCTCAGCCAAATCGGTGAGGTCACCAAATTGGCGCTGGACTTTGCCTTGGGTATCGTAGACAGTGATGAGGTTTGCTTTCGCAACACTCGCCACGGCAATCTCGCCACCCGCGAGGACCCGCACACTTGTCGGGGCATCCACGGGAACGCTCAGTTGCAGCTCGCCCTCAGGAGAAAAGATACGGAGCGCGTTGGCGCCGCGGTCAGCTACGTAAATTTTTCCGGCGGCATCCACGTCAAAATCTTCCGCATAAACCAGCTCCGGGGCGGCTTTCTTTGCTTGCGCCGGCGGCAGCGGAACGGGCACTTCGCGCAGCTTCCTGCCTTTGGCGTCGTAGACGATGATTCTCTGCGGGAGCAGGATGAAGATTTGTCCGTTCGCGCCGTTCTTTGTACCCTGCAAGCCGCCGCCAATCTCGGGGAACAAGCGGCGCCGCGCGTTGATTTGCTGCTCAATCTGACCGCCCATCTCGGTCTGAGCACCAATCCATGCGGGCAGCAGGGCGCATACTAACCCGGCGGCTATCCAATTGGTAATCCGCGACGCCATGAATCAGGATTCTCCAAATCAGCAGATGTGAATTCGACGCGGGGGGATGCCAGCGAGTTTCGAAAGGACGAACGACGGCGGAAACAATGCTAGCTCGGCAGTCGCAGCCGGGCGATTGATCGGGCGCGGCCGGTCGTTTCGTCGACGTCTATCAGGACGGCATTCAGCCGCACATCGCCGGAAGCGACTTCGAATTTCGCGGGCAGCGAGTCCAGAAAGCGCTTGACCATCGCTCGCGGTCCATACCGATCACGGATTCGTGCGGACCTGTCATGCCCACGTCTGTGATGTAGGCGGTGCCGTTGGGCATGATGCGCTCATCGGCCGTAGCGACGTGGGTGTGGGTGCCGACGACGGCGGAGACGCGGCCATCGAGATACCAGCCCATAGCTTGCTTTTCGCTGGTGGCTTCGGCGTGAAAATCCACGAGAGATGACTTTCATTCCGGGCGGGAACACGCTCGAGTCTCGCGATCGGCGGTTCGAAATGGGCAGTCGAGCGGCGCCATGAACATGCGCCCCTGTAAGATTGAGGACCGCGTAACCCACGCCGGCTTTCGAGGTACCAGGTAGAGCCCGCGGCCGGGGCAGCCCGGAGGAAAATTTGCAGGGCGCAGCAGGCGCGGTTCGTGGGGAATGTAGTCGAAAATCTCTTTGCGGTCCCAGCTATGGTTGCCGCCGGAAATCACTTCGATCCCGGCGGCGAACAATTCTTCCGCCAAGCGAGGCGTGATGCCAAAGCCAGAAGCGGAGTTTTCGCCGTTGGCGATAGTGAGGTCCGCCTTGTGCTCGGCGAGAAGCTCGCCAGACGCGAAATAACGATCTCGCGTCCCGCAGAGCCGACGATGTCGCCGATAAAAAGAATGCGCATGGCGTTTCTTAGAGGAGATCGGATCGCAAAAACACAAAAAAAGAGGAGCGGTCCACTTAGGTCGTGTGGGCTGGGCCATGAACCTCTCGTAAAAAGGGGGCACCCCGCGCCCGTTTTAGGCTTCTCCGGTCCCGCCTGAGCAGGAGCGGAGCATGCGCACCACGGGTTAATGTAGCACCCAGAGATTCATAAAGGTTCAAACAGCCTACGCACCATCACGGGCCCGGCAGGCCAACTCCAGGGGCATTGTAGACTCCGGTTTGGAAAACGAGCAAATAAGTGAGAGTTGCGTGTGTTCAAGGACGCAATGATGTGGATATGTACGTGGTCCCAACGTGCACACGTGGGCTGTGGGAGAAAGTGTGGGAATGTGATGAAAATAATGTGCACGGCTGTGGAGATTGGTGTAGGGGAGGCGCGAGGTATGGCAGATGAGCGAGTTATCCGCAAAACTCACAGCTCGCGCGCGAAATCCTTCCACTACGCAAGTGGTGTAGGGGAAGTGGTAAGTCGTTTTCCTAGTTTCCACAGCGCTTACTACTACGACTCTCTTTATCCTTTGCTAAAAAAGGTAGATTGTAGCCGCCATGAGCACACCCGCGGCGAAGCTTCGCGAAGGATCCGAGATGATGGAATTCAGCGTCAAGAAATACGACCTATTGGAAGAGCTCGAGTTAACGCAAGGCGTGGTCGAACGAAAAACCACGATCCCGATCCTCTCGAATCTGCTTTTTGAGACAAAGGGCGATCGCCTGAACATCACGGCGACGGACCTGGAGCTGAGCATTTGTACGGGTTGTACAGCGAAAATGAAGAAGGAAGGCGGCGGCACAATCCCGGCGAAAAAACTGCTCGAGCTTGTGCGCTTACTGCCGGACGAAGAGATTCGATTTAAGGTGCTGGAAAATCACTGGGTGCAGATTCAGTCGGGCAAGCGAAATTACAAGCTCGTGGGAATGTCCAAGGATAATTTCCCGACAATACCTGAGCCGCCGCACACTCTGGCGAAAATTCCCGCGCAATGCTTTCAGGCATTGATCGCGCGCACGGTCTTTGCGATCTCGACGCGAAGAATCGCGGTACACACTGAATGGCGGCCTGCTGGTCCTAAAGCCGGAGATGGCGGGAATGGTGGCGACGGATGGGCACCGTCTCGCGCTCGCGGAAACAGACCACAAATTTTCTGGGTTGAATGCCGAGGCGCGCGTCCTCGTTCCGAAGAAGGCGCTGACTGGAAATCCAGCGGCTTGCGCGGAAGCGGGCGAAGACGAAATGGTGGAATTCGCGCGCGACGATAGCTATCTATTTTTCCAAGTAGGCTCGCGGCGGCTGGTGTCGCGAATTTTGACGGGCCAATTCCCGAATTACGAAGCGGTGTTGCCGCGCGAAAACAATAAGTCCGTGGCGCTCGAGCGCGGACGAATTGAACGACGCGATCCGCCGCGTGTCGCAGCTTGCGGACCAGCGCTCGCGCGCGGTGAAAATCGCCATTTCGCCCGAGGGCGTGGAGATTTCCGCGCAGAGCCCCGAATACGGCGAAGCGACGGAAACGCTCGACAAGAATATAAGGGCGATCCGATCACGATCGGCTTCAATGCGCAGTACATGCTCGATTTTCTGGCGGCAGCGGCGGAAGGGCCGATTCGTCTCGAGCTGAAGGACGAGCAATCCGCGGGCGAATTGCGTCCCATGGGCGATGAAGCTTACCGGTATCGTTACGTGATCATGCCGATGCGGATTTGATCTCCGGAAGAAACAGAAAAGCCTGGAATTTTCTGAGCTTTTTGAGGCGAATTTCAGCTCCGGCATTCCGTTGCGCGCGAGCGTTCTCGATCCCTCGCCGAAGTATACTTCACAAGTGTTTGATTTTAAAGGCTATATTCTACATTGGGTTCCTCGTTAGCGCCTTGAGAACTTCTCCCCGTTTCAGGTAGAATTTTGCCGTACTGAATACCTTTAGCTTTCCCTCAGTTCGGCACGTCGGCCAAGTTTGCACGGCTCAAGAAAACTTCCCCGCGCCAGAGGAAGTCGAGTCCGGAAAGCTTGGAATACGTAAGTCTTCGCCACGTTCGCTAGGCGGACGGGATGAAGCGATAACCCTACGAGTTCCGCCGCTTCGCGGCAGGGATCACAGGGTAAGGTCGACGGTCGGCTCGCATCGATTTGAGCCTTTCCCTCGCTATCGGGAGAACCTATGGCAGAGAAAGCAGCAGCCGCCGCTCAAGTTGCGGGGCATCGCTACGACGCTACCTCCATCAAGGTGCTCGGCGGATTGGAAGCGGTACGCCTGAGGCCTGCCATGTACATCGGCTCGACGGGCGAGATGGGCTTGCATCACCTCGTTTGGGAGGTTGTGGACAACTCGGTAGACGAAGCGATGGCCGGCTACTGCGACGAGATCAATGTCACGGTGCACGAGGACAACAGCGTCACCGTGCAGGACAACGGCCGCGGAATTCCAGTGGATATGCACGCGACGGAAAAACGTCCAGCGGCGGAGGTTGTGCTGACGGTATTACACGCCGGCGGAAAATTCGATTCGGATACGTACAAGGTCTCCGGCGGATTGCACGGCGTGGGCGTTTCCGTGGTGAACGCGCTGGCGGATACGCTCGAGGTCGAGATCTGCCGCGACGGCGCGGTATGGGAACAGTCCTACAAGCGCGGCAAGCCGGTAAGCAAGCTGAAGCAGACCGGAAAGACGCGAAAAACGGGCACGAAGATCACTTTTCATCCCGATCCTGAAATCTTCACGGCGACGGTTTATAGCTATGACCTTCTGGCGCAGCGCCTGCGCGAGTTGGCGTTTCTGAACAAAGGCCTGAAGATCACGCTTGCCGACGAGCGCAGCGACAAATCGGCGGAATTTCGTTTTACCGGCGGGATCACGGAATTCATCAAGCATCTGAATCGCGGCAAGCAAGTGCTGCACGATTCGCCGATTTATCATCGAAGGCAAGCGCGATCAGGTGGAAATGGAAATCGCGCTGCAATACAACGACAGTTACACCGAAAATATTTTCGCCTTTGCGAACACCATCAATACCGTGGATGGCGGCACGCATCTCTCCGGGTTTCGCTCGGCGCTGACGCGCACCATCAACTATTTTGCGTCGCAGAGCGGAATGCTCAAGGAACAGAAAGACGAAGTCTCCATCACCGGCGACGATGTGCGCGAGGGATTGGTGGCGGTCGTCTCCGTCAAGCTGCCACAGCCGCAATTCGAAGGGCAGACCAAAGGCAAGCTCAATAGCGATATCAAGGGGCAGGTGGAGCAACTCGTCAATGAGCAACTTGGCGCCTATTTTGACAAGCACACCACCGTGGCGCGCCGCATCGTCGGCAAGTGTATTGACGCCGCTCGCGCCCGCGAAGCTGCCCGCAAGGCGCGCGAGTTGACGCGGCGCAAATCCGCCCTCGATTCCGGCGGATTGCCGGGCAAACTCGCGGATTGCCAGGAGCGTGATCCGGCACGTTGCGAAATCTTCATCGTTGAGGGCGAATCGGCCGGCGGCTCGGCCAAACAGGGGCGCGATCGCAAGTATCAAGCCATCCTGCCGCTCAAGGGCAAGATCCTTAACGTCGAAAAGGCCCGCTACGACAAGATGCTCGGGCACGAGGAAATCCGCACTATCATCACCGCGCTCGGCACTGGCATTGGCAAAGACGATTTCGATCCCGCCAAGCTCCGTTATCACAAAATTATTCTGATGACCGACGCGGACGTGGATGGCAGCCACATCCGCACCCTTTTGCTCACCTTTTTCTTCCGCCACATGCGCGAACTGATCGAGCGCGGCCACGTTTACATCGCCCAGCCGCCGCTCTATCGCCTTCGCCGCGGAAAGATGGACCGCTACATCCGCGACGATCGCGAATTCATGCGCGAGATGATGCGCCGCGCCACCGAGGAACACGCCGTGAAGCCCAAGGAAGGCGCTAAGCTCGAAGGCGTCCCGCTGACGCAGTTCCTGCTCAACGTGCAGGAATATGAGCAGGTGGTTACCAAGCTGACACGCAGGCTACGCATCCCCGGCGTCGCGGAGTTGCTGGCGCAGAGTGAGCTTGAGAAGAAAACCGATTTTGAAGACAAGAAAAGGCTGGAAAAAATCGAGCGCGCCATCGAAAAAGCCAAGCTCCCGCTGGAGACCAAGATCACCTACGACGAAGAACACAGTCTCTATGAGCTTGCGCTTACCGCCGGTACGAAAGACCGTCCAGTGAACGGCAAGATTAGTTGGGCTCTGGCTTCCACCCCGGAATACAAGAGGCTGCGCACACTCTACGCGCAGATTGAGCCGGTGGATCATCCGCCGTTCTTGGTCACGCGCAACGGCGACAAGGCTACAAAAGAAAAAGCCACGGACGTACTGGCCTATGTGCTCGACGACGCGAAGAAAGAATTCACCATCACTCGATTTAAAGGGTTAGGAGAGATGAATCCCGACCAGCTTTGGGCCACGACGATGAACGCGGAGACGCGCACGCTTCTCCAGGTAAAGATGGAGGATGTGGTCAGCGCCGAGGAAATTTTCACCACGCTGATGGGCGAAGTAGTGGAGCACCGCCGCAAATTCATCGAGGAAAATGCGCTGGATGTGGTGAACCTGGACGTTTAAGTGGGGCGTTTAGCGGAAGGCTAACGATTTAGCGAGCTAGATAAAGGGGACGCATGGCGGACGAGACGACACCAAATACAAGTGTATTAGTGCCGGTGGATATTGAAGTCGAGATGAAGCGATCCTATCTCGACTACGCGATGAGCGTGATCGTGGCGCGCGCGATTCCCGACGTGCGCGACGGCTTGAAGCCGGTCCAGCGCCGCATCCTGATCGCCATGAACGATCTGGGCCTTTCCGCGGGCCGCGGCTTCCGTAAGTGCGCGAAGATCTGCGGCGATACCTCCGGCAATTACCACCCGCACGGCGAAGCCATCATCTACCCCACGATGGTCCGCCTGGCGCAGAACTTCAACTTGCGCTACCCGCTCGTGGATGGGCAGGGAAATTTTGGCTCGGTGGACGGCGATCCGCCCGCCGCGATGCGGTATACCGAGGCGCGCCTCACGCGCGTTGCCGATGAAATGCTCGCCGATCTGGAGAAGGAGACGGTGGATTTCATCCCCAACTTTGACCAGACGCGCGAAGAGCCGGTCGTCCTGCCGGCGAAAATTCCCAATCTGCTGGTCAACGGAGCTTCGGGTATCGCTGTCGGCATGGCGACCAACATCCCGCCGCACAACCTGCGCGAGATCGTGGATGCGTGCGTGCTGATGATCGAAAAGCCGGAGTCCACGCTAAAAGAAATCATGAAGCTCGTGCCCGGCCCCGATTTCCCTACCGGCGGCTACATTGCCGGGCGCGAAGGCATCCTGCAGGCTTACAAGACCGGGCGCGGCTCATTCATCATGCGCGCCAAAGCGGCTATCGAGCAGACGGGTAAAGACCGCGAAAACATCGTCGTCACCGAAATTCCGTTCCAGGTGAACAAAGCAAGACTGATCGAGCGCATCGCGGAGTTGGTCCAGACGAAAAAGGTGGAAGGCATCGCTGACGTGCGCGATGAATCCGATCGCGAAGGCATGCGCATCGTCGTTGAGGTGAAGCGCGGCGAAGAAAGCCAGCTCATCCTCAACAATCTCTACAAGTTCACGCAGATGCAGGAATCCTTCGGCATGATCTTGCTCTCGATCGTGGCCGGCCAGCCACGCGAGCTGCCGCTGATGGACATGCTGCGGTTCTTCATCGAGCACCGCGATTGAAGTGGTGCGCCGGCGCACGGAGTTCGAGTTGCGCAAGGCCGAGGAGCGCGAGCACATCCTGCTCGGCTTCAAGAAGGCGCTCGAGCACCTCGACGACATCATCAAGCTGATCCGCAAATCGAAGTCGCCCGCGGAAGCCAAAACGGGCTTGATGGAAACCTGGAAATTCAGCGACCGCCAGGCGCAAGCCATCCTCGATCTGCAACTCCATCGCTTGACGCAGATGGAACGCGAAAAGATCCTGCAGGAGCTAAAGGAGATCCAGGAGCTTATCGCCGAGCTGCGCTCCATTTTGGCGAGCGACAAGAAGCTCAAGGCGGTGATCGTCAATGAGCTGCGCGAGGTCCACAAAAAATTCGGCGACGACCGGCGCACGCAGATCGTGGACAAGGTAGACGAGATCGAGCTCGAAGACTTGATTGCCGACACGGATATGGCCATCACCGTGAGCCATGCCGGCTACATGAAGCGCACATCGGTGGACACCTACCGCCACCAATCGCGCGGCGGCAAAGGCCGCATCGGCGCAAAGACGCGCGACGAGGATTTCGTCGAGCATCTCTTCATCGCTTCCGCGCACAGCTATATCCTGCTCTTCACCTCGAAGGGACGCGTTTACTGGCTCAAGGTTTACGAAATTCCCGAGGCTGCGGCTGCCACGCGCGGCAAAGCCATCGCGTCGCTCGTCAAATTCCAGGACAGACGAAAAGCTGACGGCCGTTGTCGCCGCGCACAACCTCGAAGAAGAGGGCAAGTATGTCTTCATGGCCACGCGCAACGGCACGGTCAAGAAGACGCCACTCGGCGACTTCTCCAGCCCGCGCAGCTCGGGAATCATCGCCATCAACCTGGATACCCAGGATGAATTGATCGGCGTTCGGCTCACCGACGGCAAACAGATGATCTTCCTGGCGTCACACGAAGGCCAAGCGATTCTCTTCCGCGAAACCGAGGTGCGCCCATGGGGCGCAACGCCGGCGGCGTGATCGGTATGGACCTTGCCAAGGACGACTACGTGGTCAGCATGGATGCCGTCCAGCCGGATTTCGGAATCATCGAGAAGGAGCACAACGTCACGACGCAGAATCTGGACGAACTCGACGCCGACGTCGATCAAAGATTCATTGACGACGCTGATGCTCACCATCTCCGAAAAGGGCTTCGGAAAGCGCACCCCGCTCGCCGAGTATCGCATCACTTCACGCGGCGGAAAGGCGTAATCAATCTGAAGACAACCGACCGCAACGGTTCGGTGGTGGCGGCATTGCAGGTTGCTGAGGAATCGGACGTGATGATTATTGCCGGCCAGGGCAAGGTGATCCGCGTGCACTCGAATGAAATCCGCGAAGCGGGACGTTCAACGCAGGGCGTTCGTCTGCTGCGTCTCGACGAAGGCGACAAGATCGCCGCCGCCGCAGCCTTGCTCGAAGACGAAGCGGAAGCGGTAATAGGGGCGAAAGAACCGCCCAAGAGCGCGTAAGATTTCGTAGGCGCAACTTCAGGTGTCGTACTTGGGATCGGTCGAAGGGCCGCCGCTACCTAGCTCGCGGGCGGCAAGTAGTAGCCCGGGCGCGCCTGCACTTTCAGGCCGGAGCGATCCACCTGCACTTTGATTTCGTGGTAGCCGGTGTCGGACACTCGCGTGGGATGGTAGGCGATCGTGTACTGCGCATGTAAGTCTCCGCCGATACGGTCCAACGCATCTTCGACCGTGTGGTCCCTGAACGTTGCCACATGCTCGCCCCCGGTTGCGGTGGCGGCCACTTCCAGCGCATTCGCGCGCACCGTATCTGCGGCATGCGTCACGGTCCACACCGCGAGCGCTCCGAGGTCCATGCCTGAGTTTCGAATGTCTTCCGTCGTGGGTGTTTGCGGCGTGCCTGGAACGGGGGGCTCCCCAAAGACGCCAGGAGGGGTTGCCGACGGCGGAACATCGCTTCCCGAAGGCCTCGTGCGCAGTTCATTCGCCGTGGTGGAAAGGCCCACGCTGAAGATCGTCACGTTCGCAAGCTCCGCATCGCGTAGCACTTCGCCGAACTTGGCTTCGCTGCCGCGGTCAACCGCCTCGCTCACGGCGATGATCACGCGGCGGCGACCCAAGGGACGGTCTCGCAGCATGTTCACTGCTGTAGCCATGGCGTCGTATAGGTGCGCTCCCGCTCCACCGGAAGGGACATTCGCGATAGCCTTTTCGAGGGCGTCATGATCGGTAGAAAACCCGGAGCCATGCGTTACTTCGTCGTTGAAGGCAATCACCGCCGCTTCGCCTGTCTCTCCCAGCACGTCCTGCGTGAATACGATTCCCGCCTTCTGGATCACCGGCAGTTGCGGCACCACGCGTGAGCTGGTTTCGATCAGCAGCACCACCGAGACAGGATCGCCACCCAAATCGAAGTGTTCAATCCTTTGCTCCACGCCGTTGTCGAAAATGCGGAAGTCTTTCTGGGCGAGCGTGACCACCATGTCGCCTTTGGAATCGCGAACCACCGCCGCCTCGCTGACCAAACGCACCTGAACGCTGATCCTGGCCTGTGGCGGAGGTTGGGTGGCGGCGCCCGGCTGGGGTGGCAAGGGGCCTGCGCCAGCTTGGGCCAACGCCACAACCGGTACCACCGCACAAAGGCCGGCCAGGAGCAAGAACTTGCAGCGAGTGCCGGCAGAAAGCGATAGGAAAGCGAAGCGGTCGTTGCGGCTCATGGACTCACCCTACTAGATTTGACTCATCTCGACCACGTTAAGTTGTTTACTAGTCTTGTCCTCAACCAGGGCTGAACGGCGTCGCCGGTGGGGAGCTCGCGCTACAATGTGGGTTCAACAATGTGGCTTCGTGTCCCCCAAGCCTTCCGCAAGAGGAGCCTTCGGTTTACACGTAGCTCGAAGTAAGCGGCAGGATGCAGAGTTCACGAGAAACCTCGATCCGGGAGATCGCATGCCCAAGAAATCCGTCCTCAACCACGCGCACGTGCCGAAGCTGGCCTACCGTGACCCCCACTTCATAGATAGTTTTGCAGCGCGCCCCATTCGCATCATTTCCGAGTATTTCGATCCTCTTGTACGGCTGCGGCGCGAGGGCGTCGCGGATACCATCGTGATGTTCGGTTCGGCGCGCATCCTGCCCCGCGATCGCGCCAAGGCCAGGCTGCACCGAGCGCAGCGTGACGCTAAACACAAACGCGATCGCGACACGCTTGACCGTCTCCGCATGGCCCGCAACGCGCTCGGCCATGGCCCCCTACTATGAAGACGCGCGGGAGCTCGCGCGCCGGATCACATCCTGGGCGATGACCTTCGGCAATCACCCGCGCCGCTTTGTGGTTTGCTCGGGCGGAGGCCCCGGCATCATGGAAGCCGCCAACCGCGGCGCCGCCGAAGCGGGCGGCAAATCCATCGGCTTGAGCATTGAGCTGCCGCACGAACAGTTTCCCAATCGCTATATCAGCCGCGAATTGAGCTTTAATTTTCACTATTTCTTTATGCGGAAGCTGTGGTTTGCGCAAATCGCCAAAGCCTTGATCGTTTTCCCCGGCGGATTCGGCACCATGGATGAGCTGTGGGAGATGCTCACGTTAATGCAGACGCACAAATTGCCGCAGCACAATCTGGTGTTGATTTATGGCCGGCGCTATTGGGACAAAGTCTTGAACTGGCGAGCAATGCTCAAGGGCGGCACGATCAGCGCAAAGGAATATTCCCTGCTGCGCTTCGCGGATACCGTGGACGACGCGTTTCAGCAGGTCCGCACGGTCCTTGAGACGTACCACATGCAGCTTGATCCGGATACGTACGGTTGAGTCTCCGAGCAGCGCAAACTCCAAGAGGTTGGCGTGCGGTCACCCCGTTACGCATGGCGCTAAACGAATCTGGCCTCGAAAGGTAAACACAGGCCGGCCTGGCAGCCGGCCTGTTCGGATTCATAGAGGCAACGAATTAGTGCGTAGCAGTCGCGAGTTCGTCCGCAAAGACCGCCTCGAAGCGTTTCTTCTCATCCTGGTCATACACCATCACGATCGGTGCGATATGTAGCGATGTTCGGCAACCACGGCATAGGGCTGTCTCACCCTGCACGTCCTGCAGGAAACCATCCACAAAGTGATAGAGAGTCCGCTCGCGCCGGGCGGGTTTCATACCTTCCGCTCCGCAGCTCGGACACGTGAATTCAACCAAGTCTTTCTGAGGGTCGCGATCGAGCGCGGCCCATCCCGTGTATCGTACGCCCACCGTATCCAACGATTCCCGGCTCATGGCAACGGCACCAAGTCCTTTCTTTAAACTCCGTCAAGAGAATCCCGCTCGCATCGCTTTCGATGCCTCGCGCAGTAGCCAGGATTCAGGTTTCTAACCGTTGGCGCCATTCGGCGGATTTTGTATCGTCGGCCATATTTACCCGCATTTCGAATTCATCCCAACTCCAGCTTTGGCAGGAACTTTACAGTCGCGATGGTGTCCAACCGGATAGAGGGCGCGCGCCACTCCGATCGTCATTCGCCGCACGTTTCGAAATAGCTCGAAACTGAGAATGGAGGTGTGCGTATGCGCGCCAACGGCCCCGATTTTTCGAAAGGCAACTCAAAAGACCTTCCCTCGGTGGCTTTGGGCAAATGCCTGGTTGACGCCAATCCTTCCGATAGGCTCAAGGCCCTGCATACACGCCAGAAAGCGGTCGGCGCATCGGTTCTGATTGAGGCGGCGCTGGTCGCGGCCCTTCTAATCTGGCCGCTTTTCGCAGCGGGCACGCAGCTCATCCTGCCGCGGACATATGTCCCAATGCCGCCCTACGGGGCGCCCCGGACCAAGCAGCAGCCGCCGGCGCAAACGCCGCCGCAATCGCATGAAATCTTCCATCGGAGCGGCGGTCCTATTGCTCCACCAACCACGATTCCACCGGTGACGCGGCAACCCGAAAACGCGCCGCCTATGCCTCCGGGCACCTTCGTGGATGGCGGCGCCACCGGCATAATCGGCGATCAAGGGAACGGGCTCATTCCGATAGGGCCTCCCACCGATGCTCCCCCTCCACCCAAGCCGGCGCCACTGCCAGCCGCTTCCGCAGCGCCGGTGCGCCGCAGCGAAGGCGTCCAGGCCGGCTTGCTGATTCACCGCGTGGAACCTGACTATCCAGCACTGGCGCGGCAGACACATCTGCAAGGCACCGTGCAGTTGCACGCCGTGATTGGACGCGATGGCTCAATCGAGTCGCTGGAAGTGTTGAGCGGCCACCCGTTGCTGGTGAAGGCGGCGCTCGATGCGGTTCGGCAGTGGCGCTATCGCCCCACGCTGCTGAGTGGAGAGCCCGTCGAAGTAGAGACGTACATTACGGTGCATTTTGTGTTGGGGTACTAGGTGCGGCGAACCCTCCCAGCGAGAAAACGGGGCGTTGCTGTCAGCAACGCCCCGGCCTCCCTGGCAGCTTTCAGAGTGGTATTGCGCCGGGGTCAAAATCGGAAAACGAGGCCGCCGGAATAGCGAGCATTGTTCTGCAGGAACCTAGACCCGAACGGATCGTAAAAGCGGGTCATCAAGTAGTCTATCTGAGCGAGCCTCACGGCGAAATGGCGGGTCAGCGTCCAATCAAGGCCGACGCCTGCCGCGATCGCAAACGAATTGTTGGCTGGAGCGCCGCTGCCATTTGTAGCGAGCAAGTAGTAATTCAAGCCAGGCGTAAGATGCGCTTCGCCAAACAGCGCTTGCACGTAGGGATGAAGCCGCCCACGATGCAGCGTAAGGCGCGGGCCGAAGAGGTATGTAAACATGCCGCCCGCGGCCGGGTTGCCACCGATGTTCGAAGTGAACGTGCCGGCCACCTCGCCCACGATGCCAAATGACTTGGCGGGATACAGGACGAACTGCGCCGAGCCGCCATTCATATTGAACGGCACGTTGTAGGGAAGAATGCCGTCTTTATAGGTTTCGCGAACATACGTATACCCCAGGAAAACATCTGCTTTCGTGGTATCGGCGTCCTGTGCCGAGACCGCAAAGCAGGAGAGCAAAGAAAACGCCAATACACAGACTACACTTCGCATAAACACGTATCCTCCGTGCGATGAATAATCGGTTCCTCTTTTTGGGGACCCGCAGATCCCTCTACTATCCCTACCCCTTACCTCTGTGCCGCCGCGCCGTGGCTTAAATGGCGCAAGGTACGTTTCGCACAACTCCCCTATGGATGCAAGGGTTGTGAGTGAAGTTGTGCTGGGAAAAGCACTTTGTCCGGAACGAAAATGGAACTCTGTGCGCGTCCTCTTACAATATTTAGAGCAGAGGTTCGCCCGCGCTGCGGGCGATCTCGGATCGCACCGCGTCGCGCATCCGCACCATTTCCTGCCAACCGGATTTCGCTGAGGCTGCGGATGATGCGGGCGCCCGGTTCAATGCGGGCAGAATCTTGACGGTGATGCGCGCGCGGCGCGGCAGCCACGTCCCATCCCGCATGAATTGGCGCATGCCGCTCACCGCGATCGGGACGACCGGGCAGCCTGTGGCCGCCGCGGCTTTGAACGCGCCCAACTGAAACGGCCGGACTCCTTCATGCGCGGTGAAGGTTCCCTCCGGAAAAATGAATACGGATTCCCCCGCTCGAAGCTGCGATTCAATTTGCGCCGCAACCCCTCGCCGCGACCGCGGATCGGAACGGTCAAACGACAGGTGGCCGAGCTTGCGCATGAAGGTACCGATGAGCGGCATGCGCATTACTTCGATCTTCGCAACAAAACGGTAATCCACTCCAAGCGCGGCCATCAGCAGAAGTACGTCCGCGTAGCTGGTGTGGTTCGCGACGATCACACAGGGTTTGGCGCCCTGGAGGTGCTCGCGGCCCTCCACGCGCACCCGTGTCCCGATTGTGGAAAAATAAAGCCGCAAAGCCTTCGATGTGATCGCGGCGGCTGCCTCGCGGCTGCGCGCCAGTTTCACCAGGCCCCACGCCGGCAGAATCAAGATAAAAAAGATCAACGCCGCGTACAGGCCATACACCGCATGCGCCGCGGCGGCGAATACTTGCCTCACGCGGTGCCACGCGCCGGCCATCGCAAGATTCGCGATCTGCACCCAGGCTGAGGCGGACGGTCGCCCAAGTTTCTTCTCGAGATACAATCGCCGCGTTTCCGCGCGGCGAAGTTTGCCGCTGGACGTTTTCGGAATGCTGCCTGGGGCAAGTAATTCGACCGAATCCGGCGGCACGCCGATGCCCGACATCACTTCCGTACTCACCGCGCCTACCAGATCATTCCGGCGTTTCGCGTCATGCAGAATCGCGGGATCGCGAACCTCCGCCGCGATAATCAGCCGCTCGGTGCCCGAGCCGGCGCCATCCGCGCCAAAGGCGACCGCGCAACCCCTCGCGTATCCCCTCCACGCGTGAAGCGGCCATCTCAACTTCATGCGGATAGATATTGTGGCCGGCCTTGATAATGATGTCTTTGGCCCGCCCCGTGATGAAAAGTTCCCCATCCGCAAAATAGGCGCGATCGCCGGAGTTGATCCACGCGCGGGATCCTTTCTGCGGCAGGCCTGCGGGAAACAGCGCTGCCGTGGCTGTGGGATTGTTGTAGTAGCCCTGTGTCGCCGAGGGCCCTCGAAACCACAATTCTCCTTCGCGGCGCTCGCCGGCGTCGCCGCCTTCTGCATTGACTATGCGCACTTCATGTCCGGCCACAGGTGGTCCAACGGCGACGAAGCGGATCCCTGCGGCTTGGTGATCTTCGGCAGCGGCTGCGGAAATCGGAATCGCGCGGCCGTCGCGCATGAAGGGTTCGCGTTCGATTGCATCCACGCGCGGCTCGCGGCCCATCGGTGGAATCGCCAGCGCGAGAGCGGTCTCCGCAAGACCGTAAACGGGCAGCAGCGCTTCGCGCCGGAAGCCGCAGCGGGCAAAACGTGCGGCGAACCGGTCAATTGTTTCCGGATGTACGGTTTCAGCGCCATTGAGCGCGGCTCGCCAACAACTCAGATCAAGCCCCTCCAGGTCCCGTTCGTCCACTTTCCTCGCGCAGAGCTCGTAAGCGAAGTTCGGTGCGGCGGCGAGCGTGCCGCGATGCCGATGCACGATGCGCAGCCAGCGCTCGGGCCGCGAGAGGAAATCCATCGGCGACATCACGGCCAGCGGCAAACCGAAATAGAGCGGCATCAGCCACGCGCCGATCAGTCCCATGTCGTGATAGAGCGGCAGCCAGCTTGTGCCCACGTCATCGTTGCGAACGCCGATGCCTTCGCCGATCGCGCGAATATTCGCAAGCAAGTTCGCGTGCGTGAGCATCACGCCCTTGGGATCACCGGTCGAGCCGGAGGTGTACTGCAGGAGTGCAAGATCGCTGCCCTTGCGCGCGGCTGGGCCCACCGGCAGGGCGCCGGGCGCCGCCGAATCGCGCGGCCCGCAGACCAATTCCGCCGCATTCACAACACTTACGAGCGATTGCACCTGCGGCGCCAACAAACGCGCCAGGCGTTCCGCGCGGTCAAACGTAATCAGCAGCCGTACCCCGGCATTTCGCAGGATCGCTGATTGGCGCGTCGCATATTCCTCGACGCGATCCGCGCGAAACGGTGGATAGATGGGAACGGGAACAGCGCCCGCCAGCAGCACACCGGCGAAACAGAAAAAGAAGTCGCGGCTTGTCGGCAACATCAGTGACACGGTGTCGCCCGGCACGATGCCGCGCGCCGTCAATGCTTGCGCGACGCGTAGTCCCGCGGAGTACAGCTCCGCGAAGCTTACGGACTCGAGCGGCGTGTCGCCGTCGTATAAGAAAAGGTGCGGGCGGTCCGCATCGGCGCAAGCGCGATGTCGAAGCACGTCGAGCAAAGTTTCCGCCCAGGGCACTCCCTCCGCCGGGCAGCCAGGTTCGGCGCGCCTCTTCAGTGCGCCTGCGCCGTGTACTTCGGCAAGCGCTCCAAATACCGCCGAGACATCCCCGCCGGCCGAAACTTCCGAATTCAACGTGTCCGCGATGGCAACAACCACATCCTCGATAGTGTTGGCTTGCGCAACGACGGTATCGGCCAGCCGTAGATGAAACGCGGAGCCCAGCCGCACCAACAACTCCACCCGTTCGAGGCTGCCTAAGCCGAGATCGCGCTCGAGGTGAGATTCGCGCTGCAAAGTTCCCACGCCGTGTAGGTTGCCGAGTTCTTCCAGGACCTCGCGCGCAACGGCCAGCACGCGTCCGCGCAACAATTCCTGGTCGAGTTGTTGGCTGGTTGACGCCATGGGGAGTACCGCCAGGAGCGTTCGGAGGCATGTTGCATCCGAAGAACGCCTCCATGGCGAGGCTATCACCGCCATTGGTGGGTTTCAATCCTTGCGTGCCACGCGCTGCGAGCCCTCAAAGCCTTGGGACCGATTCGCACAGGGATCAGTTCTAGTACCAATCCAGATTGCAGGGTTCCACGTATATCATCTGCGGCGCCGCTGGGTTCACAATCGGCACGTTCTTTGTTAACAACGTTCGAGATCGAGGCTGCTGGAGGGTCAAAGGAAAGAAATATGGAATCGTTACCCAAAAAGGAAACGGCCAAGTGCAGTTATTGCGATTTCCAACCAGAATCAGGACGCGACAGCCGCGTGCAATTGGAAAATCATTGCAAGCAGGTGCATCCCGAAGAATGGAACCGGCTTGTAGACAGTTTCCTGACCGAGTTTGTGCACCGCAAGAATGAAACAACCCCCTAGATCTCACACACGGCAATCAACGGGGGCATTCGGGCCAATGCGCGCCGGATTCTTTCAAATTGCGCCAACTCCTAGCATTTATAGTTGTTGGCCGTCTCGCCTCCGGAATTCCCGCCCGCGCTCGTTCCAAACGCGATAGACTGGGCGCATCCTGGGGCGTACGCGAACAGACGCCGCCTCTAGACACACCGTCCGCCGGATTTCAATGCACCCACGTGCGAGCCAATGGCCATTGGCCTCGGAGGAGGCTAAGTGAACTCCCAAGAAATCTTGCGGATAGCTCTGCGTTCCCTCGCGCGCGACAACTTGCGCACGGCTCGCCGCTGTAGAGCCCGCTTCTTCACAAAGCCGGCCGTCAAGAGCTGGTGTGCGCCTGTGGCGCTCATCCTGCTGACGGCGTGCTTCTTTTTGAATCAAGCCGCCTGGTCTCAGGCGAAATCCTCCACGCCGAATCGTCTCGGATCCTTTGCCGGTGACTTCTGGGCGTGGCGCACCCGTTATCAACCGTTTTCGAATGACGACATCCCTCGAATCGAGCATCCTGCGGGCCAGCGGGATTGGTCGGCAGCATCGATCGCGCGGCAACGCGCGGCCCTGGCCGATTTCGAAACGCGTTGGAAGGAGATGGACGCCACGGCTTGGAGCGTGCCCCAGCAGGTGGACTACCGGTTGATGGGCTCGGCGTTGGCTCGCGTTCGCTGGGAATTGGACATCAATCGCCGCTGGGAGCGCGATCCTACTTTCTATCTGGAGCAAAGCCTCACGGCTGTGCTCGAGTCCTTGCTGCAGCCGCCGCCTTTTGGCGCAGAACGCAGCCGCGAGATCGTCGCACGCATGGAAGAAATCCCCGCAATTCTGGCCGCGGGCAAAGCAAATCTCCATCCGGTGCGCCCCTTCGCCCAATTGGCGATTGGTTCCTTGCGGCAAATACGCCCGGAGCTAACTGAGGTCGAGCGTGGCGTGGCTCCGCTGCTCACTGCCGATGCAGGCTCGCCTGGTAACCTCACCCCCAGCTTTCAAGCCGCCACCGAAAAAGCGATCGCGACGCTCGAATCCTACCGCTCCTGGCTTCAGCAGCGCTTGGCGGCGATGCCGGAGAAATCCGCGATAGGCCGCGCCAACTATGAGTTCTTCCTGAACAATGTCGCCCTGCTCCCCTACACTCCCGAGCAACTTCTCGCCATCAGCCGCGAGGAATGGGAGCGCTCCGTCGCGTTCGAACAGTTCGAACAGCAGCGCAATCAAGGCCTGCCCGAGCTGAAGATCGCCTCCAGCGCCGGGGAGCAAATTCGAAACAGCCAGCGCGATGAACTCGACATTCGCAAATTCCTCGAGAAAAAAAACATCCTCAGCGTTCCGCAAGGCATCGGCCACTACACGGTTCAGCTTGCACCGGCGTATCTCGATGCCCTCGGCGATTTTGGCGAACTGGATTGGTTCGGCGGGCCTACCCATTTGGGCGAAGACGGCGTGCGCTGGATTGATCCGCCGTCGCCGGATCTCGGCTATTTCTGGCTGGCCTCCGCGAAAGACCCGCGGCCGGACATGATTCATGAAGGCGTGCCGGGGCACTTTTTCCAGATGTCGTGGTCATGGATGCACGATGACCCAATCCGGCGTCACTACTACGACTCCGGAGCAAATGAGGGCCTTGGCTTCTACATCGAGGAGATGATGATGCAGGCGGGGCTCTTCGACGACAGTCCTCGCTCGCGGGAGATCATTTACAACTTCATGCGGCTGCGGGCGCTCCGCGTCGAAGTGGATGTAAAGCTGGCGCTCGGAACCTTTACGATGGAGCAAGCGGCTGCTTACCTGCAGCAATATGTGCCAATGGACAAGAAGACCGCGGAGGAAGAAGCGTCCTTTTTTGCCACGACTCCCGGCCAGGCGATCAGCTATCAAATCGGAAAGGTGCAAATTCTCGGCTTTCTCGCCGATGCAAAGCTGAAACAAGGCAGCGCTTTTTCGCTGCGCGCATTTCACGATTACTTGTGGAAAAATGGGAACGTCCCGATCGCTCTGCAACGTTGGGAGTATCTCGACAATTCAGATGATATCCGGCTGATGGATCGAAGGCGCTCCGAGCAACTCTCGCAAGCAAAGCACTAGGTTCACGCGGCCGGTCCGTGTCACGAAGCAGGGAGGAAGCCGATGAAACCTGCACTTCTTTGTGGAGTTATAGCCCTCGCGGCTGTGTTGATTCTTCCAGCGGCGAAGCACACACGGGCGCTTGCTCTGGCGGAGCAGGCCGCGGCTCTGCCGGACTACGGCGCGCTCTTCACGAAGAGCGACGTGATGATCCCGATGCGCGACGGCGTGAAACTGCACACCGAAATCTACACGCCAAAAGTAACGAAGGAGCCGCTCCCTTTTTTCCTCACGCGAACGCCTTACGGCCTCAGCGATGACGATAAAGGGTTTTCGCGCTTACTCAGTCTTTATCCGGATATGTTCCCGGATGGCTACATCTTCGTGTTCCAGGATATCCGCGGCCGCTACGCTTCCGAAGGGACGTTTGTAATGCAGCGGCCTCCGCGCGACCGCAGCGATACGCACTCCATTGACGAAGGCACCGACACCTACGACACGATTGATTGGCTGCTGAAGAATATTCCCAATAACAACGGCCGCGCCGGCGAGGCGGGCATCTCCTATGGAGGCTGGCTCACGGCCATGGCGCTGCTTGAACCTCATCCGGCGCTCAAAGCCGTTTCGGAGCAGGCCTCGCCCGCGGACATGTTCCTGGGCGATGATTTTCATCACAATGGAGCCTTCCGGCTGAGCTATGGTTTCGAATACGCGGATGAACTCGAAACCGGAAAGACAAACTTCCAGTTTCAGTTCGATAGGTATGACACGTTCGAATGGTATCTCCGGCTAGGGCCGCTTTCGAACGCCAATAAGCTTTATTTTCACGGCGCCATTCCCACGTGGAACAATTTCGTAGCGCATCCGAATTACGACGCCTTTTGGCAGAAACAGGCGTTCCCTCGCTACTTCAAGGATATGGAGCTGCAAGTTCCCAACTTGAATGTGGCGGGCTGGTGGGACCAGGAAGATTTCTACGGCCCGATGAAGATCTACGAGCTTCTGAAACAGCACGACGCCAAACACAACAATTATCTCGTTGTCGGACCATGGAATCACGGCGGCTGGGGCCGCAGTCCGGGCAGAAAACTCGGCAATGTGGATTTCGGCAGCAACACCGGCGACTATTTCCGCTCGAATCTTCAAGCCCCCTGGTTCGCTTATTGGCTGAAGGACAAAGGCAGCTTGCCCGCGCACGTGGCTGAAACCTTTGAGACTGGAACAAACACGTGGAAGTCGTGGGATGCCTGGCCACCCGCCGGCACGGAGCCGCGGAAACTCTATTTTCATGTAGACGGCAAGCTATCCTTTGACGCGCCGGCCGATGCCTCGCCGGCATTCGACAGCTACGTTTCCGATCCTGCGAATCCCGTGCCCTATCGCACGCGGCCAATCGAGGAGACCTATTCCGAAGGCAGCCGGTGGTACACCTGGCTCGTGGAAGACCAGCGTTTCGTGCAGCAGCGCCCGGACACCGCGAGCTGGGAAACCGAGCCGCTACAAGAAGACGTGGCGGTGGCCGGTGATATCGTCGCGCACCTCTTCGCTTCAACCACCGGCACAGACAGCGACTGGGTGGTGAAATTAATTGACGTCTATCCCGAGAAATATGAGCCCGACCACAAAATGGGTGGCTACGAACTCATGATCGCTGACGAGGTCCTCCGCGGGCGCTTCCGCAAGAGTTTCGAAAGGCCCGAGCCCCTTGTCGCCAATGAGGTCACTCCCTTTACGATTGATCTCCACACCAACGATCACGTGTTCCAGAAAGGCCACCGCATCATGGTGCAGGTCCAGAGCACCTGGTTCCCGATCATTGATCGCAACCCGCAGAAATACGTGCCGAATATTTTCGAAGCACAGCCTGCCGATTATCAAAAGGCTGTTCAACGAATCTACCGTTCGAAACAGTATCCTTCGAACGTCGAGATACCTGTGGTCTCGCACTAACAGACTCAACTGCGGCCTCTTGTTGGCAAACGTGGAAACCTGCCGCGAACCAGGCGCGTCTATGACGAGCGGTAGTACTACCGGAGCAGTTATTCCGCTATAGTTCGCCGGGCAAGGTGCTCCTACCAGGACGGGACGCTTTGCCTCGGCGTGTTCCGGCTTCATGCCTCATCGGCTCACTGCCGCAATCCTTACAAAGAGGTATTTCAATGACTAAACGTTTGGCGCGTCTGCGCGGGATCCGTTGGATTCTTGGCGCGGGGTTTGTGATCGGCATGGTGCTCGGCAGCGGCTTGGCGGTAGCAAGTGGCGAGCACGACGCAAAATCGGGCTCTGCGGATGCCGCCCTTAAGGCGACCGCGAATCGCGCTGCTGCGCCCTCTCCAGCCGCCGACTCGTCTTCGCCGGTCGCCGCCCTGAAGAATCTTGAGTTTCGCAACATCGGGCCGGCAACAATGGGCGGGCGCGTGGATTGCTATGCCGTGCAGGACGACAATCCAGACATCATCTACGTAGGTCTCGCTGCCGGCGGAATCTTCAAGACCACGAATGGCGGCAACACCTGGACGCCCATCTTCGATCATGAGACAACCTCTTCGATCGGCGCCATCAGCATTGCGCCTTCCGATCCGTCGGTCATCTGGGTCGGCACGGGTGAGGCCAATAATCGCCAGAGCGCGTCTTGGGGCGCGGGCGTGTACAAGTCGCTTGATGGCGGCACGACCTGGCAGCATGTGGGTTTGGACGAAACGCAATCCATCGGGCGCGTCGTTGTTGATCCCCACGACCCGAACACGGTTTACGTCGCAGCGCTCGGCGGGCTGTGGAACGCTAATCCCGAGCGGGGCGTTTTCAAGACGACCGACGGCGGCAAGACCTGGAATAAAGTTCTCTTCATCAATAACGACACGGGCGTGGTGGATATCGCCATCGATCCGCAGAGCACAAATATTCTCTACGCGGGCGCTTACGAGCGCCGCCGCACGGCGTATGGCTTCAATGGCGGCGGTCCCGACGGCGGTATCTACAAAACGAACGATGCTGGCGCGACCTGGCGCAAGATCACCAACGGCCTTCCGTATGCCGACGGCAGCGACGTTGGCCGCATCGCCATCACCGTCTATCCGCGCAATCCCAACATTGTTTACGCCCGCGTACAGAACCTGAAGGGCGGCTTTTATCGCAGCGAAGACAAAGGCGAGAACTGGACGAAGATGAGCGACACCAACCCCCGCCCTTCCTACTTCGGCGTGTTGGCTGTTGATCCGAACAATGATCTGCGCGTCTGGGTAGGCGGCGCGCCGCTTTATTCTTCGGAGGATGGCGGCAAGAGCTTCGTCACTTCACGCGGACAAGGTGTACACAGCGACTACCACGCTCTCTGGATCGATCCGCACGACTCAAACCACATGATGGTCGGCGTGGATGGCGGCATTTATATGAGCCACGATGGCGGCCATTCCTGGGACCACGACAACATTCTGGCCATCGGGCAGTTTTACGAAGTCACCGCCAATAACGAGCGGCCCTACAAAGTTTGCGGCGGCTTGCAGGACAACGGAAGCTGGTGCGGCCCTTCGCAAACATTTCATGGCGGCATCCTGAATAGTGATTGGGAAACCGTGGGCGGCGGCGACGGCTTTTACAATCAACTCGATCCGGAGGATCCCAACACGGACTACGAAGAATCGCAGGATGGTGAGCTTGGCCGCCGCAACCTGCGCACAACGGAATCGAAGACAATCCGTCCGCGCGAAGCGGAAGGCGAAGCCCCCTATCGTTTCCAGTGGCGCTCGCCGATTGCAATCTCACACTTCGATCACAAGACGATCTACTACGGTGGCAATTTCCTCTTCAAGTCCACCGACCGCGGCGACTCTTGGACCAAGCTCGGTCCCGACCTCACCAACAATGAAAATCGCCGGGAGATGAAAGTTCTCGGCAAGCTTCCCGATAAGACCGAGCTTTCCCGCGAGGATGGCGTCGAATGGTGGCCGTGCATCACGGTGATCAGCGAATCGCCGCATGAGCGCCAACGTGATCTGGGTCGGCACCGACGACGGTAACCTGCAAATCACGCGCGACGGCGGCAAGACTTGGACGAACGTCGCCGGACGTGTTGCCCGGCGTTCCGAAAGGCACCTACGTCAGCCGCGTGGTCGCTTCGAAATACGCGGAAGGCACCGCATACGCCGCTTTCAATGGCCATCGCAGTGGCGACTTCCACATCTACATTTTTCGAACGACCGATTACGGCCAGACTTGGCACGCCATTTCGAACGGCATCACCGAAAAGGACGGCACGGTCGAAGTGGTCCGCGAAGATCCCAAGGTTTCCACGCTGCTCTACGCGGGCACCGAGCGCGGCCTTTTTATTTCCTTCGACACCGGCGCGAATTGGACCCGCTTCATGCTGAATCTGCCCACCGTGCCAGTGGACGACATCCTGATTCAGCCGCGCGACAATGACATGATCCTCGGCACGCACGGGCGCTCGATCTGGATCCTAGACGACATCACTCCGATCCAGGAAATGGCGCAAGCCGTGAACGCGAACGTGAAGCTCTTCGACATTCGCGATGCCTACCTCTACCGCGAGCAGGGTGGCGGCGGAGGTGGCGGCTTCGGTTTCGGTACGCACGCGTTCACCGGCCCCAACCCGCCCTTTGGCGCACTCGTTGATTTTTATCTGAAGACCGCGCCCACGGAGAAGGACCATCTCGCCATCACGATCTCCGATTCGAGCGGCAAGACCGTGCGCGAAATCCAGTGCCGCGTTACCCGGCCAGGCCAGGGCGAACCGGAACTGCCTCCGCAGATCGCGGCGTTGGGGATTCCGCGCTCTGTGATCTCGCAATTTCTGGGCGCTACATCGTGCACCCCGAAGGAAGGCTTGAACCGGTTCGCGTGGGACTTGCGGATTGCCCCGGCTGTTGACCCGGCGCAAATGCTCGCTGGCGGAATCGGCGGGTTCTTCGGCGGTGGCGGCCGGGGGCCGTTGGTTGAGCCGGGGACGTACACGGTGAAGGTGGCGCTCGGCGATCAGACCGAGACGAAAACCGTCAAGGTCGAAGAAGATCCGCGCATCGAGTTTTCGGAGGCGGACCGCGCCAAGCGCCACGACGCCATCATGCGGGCTTACAATCTCTCCCGCGACGCCAGTCGTGGACAGCGCGAGATCACCGGTCTAAGGACGGCACTCGACAACACGCTGGCTGCCTGGAAGCGTCCCGGTGCAGTAAAAATTCCGGATAACGTGCAGAAGGCCGCGGAGGATTTGTCAAAACAGGTGAACGAAGTGGCCGCGAAATTCGCCGCCCCGCCCCCCGAGGAGGGTGGCGAAATGGGCGGCGCTGGACCGGCGCTCGTTTACCGCCCTCCCATACTCTCGCAACGCGTCGGCGAAATTTCCGGCGCTCTCCAAGGCATGTCGGAGGCTCCCACGGCGGACGACTTGAAGGAGCTCGATCTCCTCACCAAGGAGATAAGCGACGCGCTTCCGCAAGTGGATAAGCTCGTCAAGGAAGGCTTGCCGAACCTGAACAAGCTGATGAACGATGCTGGCGTGCCGCACATCGTGATCCCGCAGCCCGGACCGCCGGGTGGCGGGCGCCCGCGCGGCGACGACTCGGACGGGCAAAACATTTAACAGAAGACTCGAATAGGGCGGTATTGCCGGGCGCTCGGCCAAACCGGGTGCCCGGTTTTCTTTTTCCACGCAACGATCTTTTGGGCGATCTTATGGAACGAGGCGTAGCGACCACGCGAAGCGCGCAAATCGGGGCAAAGCCTGAACGGGATTAGCGGCGTGCCAGCGTCATGCGGATGCCATTCTTTGGCCGCAGCGTAATGGATGGGAATAGCTCGACGGGATGCCCGGGTACCGCTTTGCAGCTCCCAGCGCTGCGCGATGGTCGCCAGCACGAGTGCTGCTTCCATCAGCGCAAACTGCGCGCCGATGCAAATCCTCGGCCCGCCTCCAAACGGAAAATACGCGAAGCGCGGCAACTGCCGCGAGAATTCCTCCGTCCAGCGATCCGGATAAAACCGCAGCGGCTCGGGGAAGAACTTCGCGCTCCGTTGCGTCACCCAAGGGCTTGCCCCGGCGCTCGATCCGCGCGGGATCACGTAGCCGCCAATTTGCGCATCCTCGACGGCCAATCGCAGAATCACATAGGCCGGCGGATAAAGCCGCAGCGATTCCTTGATCACGCGCTCGGTGTATGGCAGCCGCGGCAAATCTTCCACGGCGGGCTCGCGGCCGCCGAGCACCGCATCAAGCTCCTCGTCCAGTTTGCGCGCCACGTCCGGATTCTGCGAGAGCAAGTACCACGTCCATGAAAGCGCGATCGCGGTGGTTTCATGTCCCGCGAGCAGCAGCGTGAGCGTTTCGTCGCGGAGTTGCTGATCGCTCATCCCGTTGCCGTTTTCGTCGCGCGCCTCGAGCAGCATGCCAAGCAAGTCGCCGTGTTCGCTGCCGCCAGCGTGCTGTGTGGCGCGCCGCTCGCGGATGATGCCGTAGACGATTTCGTCCAGCTCGGCCACGCCCCGGCGATAGCGCCGCTCCTTTCGCCAACCCAGCACGCGCATCGCCTTCAGGATTCGCTGCGGGCTTGCCGAAACTTCCATCACGGTAGTGAGCGCCTTGCCGATGCGGCCCGAGTGCCGCGCTATGTCCACGCTGAAAAGCGTGCGCGCGGCGATATCGAGCGTAAGCGCCATCATCTCTTGATGGATGTCGCGCTGCTCGCTCGGGCCGCCAAGTTTCCAGCGTGCGCAGCGTGCACTCCACCATCGTGCGGCCGTAACCCTGAATCCGCGTGCGATGAAACGCCGGCTGGCTCAACTTGCGCTGCCGTTGCCAGAATTCGCCTTCGCTCGTGAGCAAACCGTTGCCGAAAAGTTCGCGGTTGGCTTGCAGCGCGCGTCCTTTCATGAATTTCGAATTCTGTGCCACCAGCATCTGCTCGATGTATTCGGGGCGATTCAGAAAATAAACGTGATAGCGAAGAAAGCGGCAATGGTAGATGTCGCCGTAAGTTTCCGCCCATTCGGTAAGCGATCTGAGGCTGTTTCCGGAGGTCAGCGGGGTGACGCCCAGCAGAGTTCGGCCGCGCGGACCCGGCGGACGGCGCAACGAAGGCATGACCCATCTTGCTCAAACTTCCGGCAACATGCAACGCGAGCGCGTGGCCGCAAATGGGCGCGACGGCGTAGAATCGCCGCATGAAGATTTCCGGCGAGCCGCCCGAGCGTCCGCCATTCGAAATTCTGGAGCATCCCGCCGACGTGGGCTTTCTCGCGCGCGGCGCGAATCAGCGGCAGCTCTTCATCAACTCGGCGCAAGCGACTGGCGTCGCTGGCGTGTGATCTCGAAACAGTGCGCGGCGCCAACAGCCGCAAAATCGCCGTCACTGGGGAGGACGTGGAATCACTGCTTTATGCGTGGCTGGCGGATATTCTGGCGATTGCCGATGGCGAGCGTTTTGTTTTTTGCGGCTTCGAGATACAGGACTTGAGTGATCGCTCGGTGAGCGGCATCGCTTACGGAGAGCCATTCGACCGCAGCCGTCATCGCGCCCGCGTGGCCATCAAGGCAGTGACCTACCATCAATTCGCAGTCACGCGAACTCCCAAAGGTTTCGAAGCGCGCGTGTTTCTGGATTTGTAAAGGGCTGGGTTATGTGAGTTTTTCGGACGAAGGCTGAGACGGACGCCGCAGCCCAGAGGAAGCTTTGAGACCGCCAGGCTACTTGGCAGGACGCGCCGGACGCGCCGCTTCCATCGCATCCCATGCCGCGTCTGGTAAGTCCGCCAGATCGTTGAACTCGCCCGCGCCGCGGAGCCACAGTCCGCCGTCAATCACCACGCACTCGCCATTGATGTAGGCGGCGGCCTCGGACAGCAAGTAGACCGCAAGGTTCGCCAGCTCCTCGTGCCGGCCGAAGCGCTTCATCGGGTGGGCGTTGCGAGCATGCTTTTCGAACTCAGGGCTGGGCATCAGCCGCGACCACGCTCCCTCGGTCGGAAAGGGTCCCGGCGCGATGGCATTCAGCCGGATGTTGTGGCGAGCCCACTCGACCGCCAGTGACCTCGTCATCGCCAGCACTCCAGCCTTGGCGCAGGCGGACGGCACCACGAACCCCGAGCCGCAGTTGGCCGCCGCATAGGTGGCCACCATATTCAGCACCGTGCCGGACCGCGAAGCAGCGATCCACCGGCGGCCGAGCGCTAGCGTGCAATGAAACGTGCCCTGGAGCACGATTCCCGTGACGGCGGCGAAGGCGTTAGGCGTCAGCTTTTCCGTGCGCGCGATAAAATTGCCCGCGGCATTGTTGATCAGCGTGTCCACGTGGCCAAAGCGCTGCTCGGCGGAGGCGACCGCTGCTTCCACAGCGGCAAAGTCGCGCACGTCGGCCAAGGCATACTCGCAGGCGCCGCCTGCGCTTCGAATCTGCTCTGCCGTTTCGCGAAGCGGTTCTTCGCGGCGCGCCACCAGAAAAATGTTGGCGCCCAGTTCGGCCATTCGAAGCACCATCGAGCGGCCCAGACCCGTGCCCCCTCCCGTGACGAGGATGGTTCTATTGGCCAGGAGATTCTTTTCAAACACATTGCCTCCACGCAGCACGCGGCTGTCTATTTTCACGCCATCCTCTCACACCGGATGCGCTTGAACCCACGATTTCTGCGCCGCGGACTTGCGAAACACCGGCGCAAGACGGCGCCCGGCACCTACGTCTCTGCCGCGCGGCCCGCATGCGCTATTGTGCCGCTGATATTGTGGCGCTACTATTGTTGCGCAAACAGTCTGCGGGACGCTTCTCGTGGAGGTTCGACGGTGGCAATTCGTATCTGTCCGCACTGTGGTAAGCACGTGCCGGCCACGGCCACCGTGGCGTATTCCGATACGCTGGTGTGCCCGCACTGCCATTCGCCTCTGCGGGTTTCCGATGCGAGCCGCATTCTCGGCGCGTTCCTCGCGCTCGCGGTGGGTGCATTGGTATGGCGGCTGACGCATACCTTGCACGGGTTGTTGGACTGGGTGACGCCTGAACTGTATGCATTCCTCGCGTACAGTTTCACCTTCGCGATTTTCCTGATGGCCACGGCTGACCTGAGCATGCGTCACGTGGAAGCCGCGCCCGAACCCCTTGCGGCGTCCTCACACGGGCACATCCCGCATGCCGGGCACCACTAACCTCTAGTCCTATACCGTTCGGTCCCTCCGTACCATTGACCCTCCCGCCCTTGCCGCGCAAAATCGCGTTAATGGCACGTTATCATCAACTTCTGGGCAGGCGTGTGGACGTCGAGTACCGGGCGGGCGATATCATTCTTCCCGCCACAGGGACCTTGGCCGCCGACTCCGGCAAGTCTATTTTTCTCGAAGAAAAGCTGCTCCAGCGCGGGCAGGAAAAAACGTTCCGCTGGGAAATTCCCTATCCATTCCTGCTGAACATTCGGGAGTCCACGTCCACCGCGCCCGAGGTCCTTGTCAGCGCCAATTCGCCCGAGAACAATACCGCCGAAAGAGAAAAGAGCTCCGTGCAGCCTGCGCTTATGCCGTTGCGGCACCGTTCCCACGAAGCCTAATCCCTCATTGCTCGTGTAGCGCAGGACCTGTGGCCTTGCGGTCTTTCCCTGGAGCTTCTCGCGCACGCCATCACGCACCTGCCTTTTGGATCCGTTGACTTCCTTACGGCGCGCTGTGCGCCGCGCACTGCATCACTCCAAGGTATTTGCTCCACGGACCCACGGCCTCCCGGTATTGGTGCGCCATAACCCTTGAGATTTGGTGCAAATGAGTTAGGTCATGCGCTGCCCAGGTCGCCAGTAACTCTGACAGCGTAACCACTCCGAGGGCAGGATGTCGTCCACGCCTCTCGAGGTCCTCTTGGCGCAGATTCAATGCACGCAGTTCGCCCAGGTTTTCTTGCCGCAAACGCACAAATTCATCCAATAGCTGCCCCAGCGTCTTGCCTTCGCTCTCTCGCACTTGTCCCCAACGATCAAAGGGCTCAAACGCCAGCGTCTCGCCAAATTGCAGCACCATCCTCGCCCGTGGCATCCAATCAGTCCGTTCGCCGTGAATCAGATGGCCCATCACATCGAACGCGCTCCAGGTATCTTCACCTTCATTTCGCAACGTCCATGTTTCCGGCAGATCGCGCAGAAGTGCATTCAGAGCAGCGGGGGTGCGCGCGAGAAGCGCTACGGTATGCCGCAAGTTATGTTCCATCATGCTCCTCAATTCGCAGGCGTGATCGCCCGGATCATTTCGTCTAAGACGCAAGAATAAAATCGAAGCCGGCGGATTCGGCGAACGCCCGGAAGTCCCGGTCTCGCGTGAGAAGTAAAACGCCCCCGTCAACACAGCTCTGGGCGATCAGCGCGTCGCCGAGCCGCGCCTTGCGGCGCTTTGCCAGCACCTTACGCCGCAGCTCTCCTGCTCGTTGCCAATAGCCGGTTCCGATTTCGATCAGCGGTATCTCCAAAAGTGTTTCGGCAACCCCTGGAGGGAGCCGCGGATCGCTCAAGAGTTCGGTGAGCACCACCGGAGCCATCACGACTTGCCTGTCTGCAAGTGCTTTGTCCAGCAGATCTGCGTCCTGCCCCGCCCCGCCTTCGAGAAACGCAACCCACGTGCTCGTATCGGCGGCGATCATCGGTCGGCTTTTAGCTCTGCCCACGTGCGCGTGAAGCGAACCTTGCCCCGGAACTGGCGCAGCCGGGCGTAGGCGCGTGACGCGGCGATAAGCTGAAGTCCGGCGCGGACGGTTTGGGTGATCCCGGCGCCGCTGGCCTTTTGCGCCTTCGCAAGAAGTTCTTCAGGTATTTCAACGGTGATCTTGCGCGCGGTCGGCATGGCCAATGATACCATACTCAATACCAGCATCGAGTATGGTAACGGTGACGCCTCGCACAAAGAGGCGGTGTTGGGCCTGGGAACGCCAATCTCCCGAGTGGCGGGGGGCAGCCGTAGCCACTCGCTAGCGCTTCAGGCGTCAGAAATTCAGCGCCCCGCCTCAGCCGGGCGGGGCGCGGTAAAAATCGCTTTGGCGCACGAATCGGGCTCTTACCAGCCCTGGCTCTTCGGCGCTGCCGGCGGAGCCTTCATCGCCGTATGCGGTGCGGGCCTATGCTTCAACTCCACCAGAATCGCGTCAAAAGGAGTATCCGACATATTTTCCGGCAGGTGCGATCCGGCGGGAGTCCACACCGCATCCCCAGCCTTCCCGCTGACCTCTCGCGACGTTCCGTCGGGCATGGTGAATTTGGTGTGTGCATCCGTCAGATACGTCACCACGCTATCTGGATGCATGTGCATCACCGACTTCTCGTGCGGACCGTAGTGTATCTTCAGCACTCGCACCTGAGCGTTCTCAAACATCACTTTGTAATGCTGCGGATCGACCTTCACCGGATCCTGCGCGAACGCACTTCCGGCCATCAAACACACTGCTGCTCCGAGCAACAACAAACGTCGCATACTTCCTCCTTGTGTGATTCCAGTGGGGAAATGACCTGAATCTGCGGCCACTCTACGCCTCCGTATTCAAAAGTGTCAAACCGAATCCGCCCGCCACGATCCGCCCACTCGAAAGGTTGTCATTCTGAGCGAAACCCCGACGCCTTTGGTCGGCGCGCAGCGGAGAATCTGTGTGAGAAATTCGCATCCGTGCGTTTTGGCTCTGCCACCCGCCCCTTGTCAGTCGCCACTCCTGCGGCCTCTGTAGCGCAGCCCTTTGCTTCACCTGCGGTCTTTCCCCGGCGCTTCTCGTGCGCGCCATCACGTCTGCACGTGCCACAGCTTGTGTGGCGCCGCCCTTTGAAGGGTGCGGATTCTGCCCAAATATACACTTTACTGTATACTTCGCTCCCCATGCCTGCTATAGTCGTGCCTGTGAGCGGCCAAGCCGAAAGGCCCCATTACGCGGCCGTTGTTTGGGAAGGCGACTCCAAGAGTGTCCTCCAGGCTTTCCCAGATCACGTCCGGCAAAACCTGGGATTTCAACTATGGCAGTTGCAGCAAGGCGAAAGACCGAGCGACTTCAGACCGTTGCCTTCGATCGGCGCGGGCGTTTTTGAATTGCGAGATCAGGATGAGAGAGCCTGGTATCGCGTCGTTTACTTGTCGCGGATAAATGGCGTGGTCTACGTTCTTCACTGCTTCGAAAAAAAGAGCCGCGAGATGCCCAGGAGAGAATTTGAAAAGGCGAAGCAGCGCTTCAAAGCGCTGAAGACTCGCTTGGCGGAGGGACACAAACATGAAACGCACGGCTAAGAAACCAGCTCACAGACATCGTGGAAACGTGCTGGACGACCTCGGATTCTCGCCGGAGCAAGCCACCGCTCTGAAGTTCAAGGCCGAGCTATATCACGCAATCCTGAAGTGCGCTGGGAAGTATTCGCAAAAGGAGTTGCAAATGATCCTCGGCGAGCCGCAGCCGCGCGTCAGCGAACTGCTCAATGGGAAAATCGCTCACAAGACCGTTGACAAGCTCCTTCACTATGCCGGCCGCTTGGGCATCGAAGCAAAAGCCAAATTCGTCCAGACCCACAAACAAGTCGGTGAAAAAGAGCTCGCGCTGGCCGGCTAACTCAAACTCGCACTCGCCCCTTGTCACTCGCCACTCCTGCGGCCCCTGTAGCGCAGGCCTTTGCTTGCACTGAGCGAAGTTAAGTGGACCTGCGGTTTTTCCCTGGCGCTTCTCGTGCGCGCCATCACTCCTGCACGTGTCACAGCTTGTGTAGCGCCGCCCTTTCAGAGTGGCAGCCTTGCAGCGATTTTCCCTCTGGGCAGGCCGAGGTCAATTTTCGGTACAGTACATCCTTCGTGGTTTCGGTGGAACACGTTTCAACTTAGCGGTGTCTATCTGTCTGTGATGGAGGTTCTATAGCTCTTTGGGCTTGCAACTCGAGCGGGTCAAGATGTCTCGGCTTCAGTTCGCGTTGATTGTGGCATGTGTTTGCTTTTCAAGTTGTAGAGGCACGCCGCATCGGCCCGCTGGGGTTCCGCCTTCAGCGGTCTTTGTTGATAATGCGTTTATAGATTGCACTGCCGAAAGTCAGACCCGCACAGACAATTGCACGGTTTATCGAGCAGATGACGGACAGATATTAATCAAAGGTACTTTCGTGCGTAATGCGTTCGTCGATTTTGCCAGCGTGTCCGAGTTGCATTATCTCGCGTACGGCGACTGGGCCATCTTTCTGCAAGATGGAACGAAGCTGGTCCCGACGGAATCCACAATCTGGAACCAACTTGTTAACGAGCGACTAAGGCCGCTTACCGGAGATAGGCCAGAGAACGCCGTTGATTGTACAAAGGCCGCTGTGCCTTTAGCATGTGCGCTTGAGCAATTTAAAATGCTCAAACCATTTTATGTGATCTATCGCACCCAGGGCGTCGATTCCTATGGTTTCGCGGGTTTTGCAGCCGACACAGAAGGGAACCTATTTAACGTCGAATTTGACAGTATGGGTTGGTGGCAGAAGGGGCTTCCTCCCGGCGCGCGGATGTTCGACGCGAGGCACACGATTGTTCTACCGTGTCCGAAGCCCACGATCCTTGAGCAAGGCCCGTTTGGCGGATTGACTTGCCTTCCGACGACAAGTCACTAATTGTTAGTGGAGTCTTTGGTCGCCAAATGTCCCGGTCCCGCCTTGGCGGGTGACCGACGCCGTCGTCGTCCGCTTGAACCTTTGATTTTCAGGGTGCCGCACTCTTCGCTTTTTGAAGGGTGCGGGTTTCTCTTGAATCTCTCGCCCCAAACTTCCAGTGCGGCTCCCGGTCCGGATCGCAAAGCCCATCCGTCTCAACTTCTGGGCTGTAGTCCAGGCGGAGCCACAAAGTCCAACCTTGTGAACAGCGGCCGGTTTCACGGTACTTGAACACAGTAAAGGTAACGTGCATGGCGACCCTGTCGTACGAAGTCCAAGACCGCATTCGTCTCGCTGAGATGCGCTAGATCGCCGTTTTCCTCTGCCTCAAAATCGGCGCGCAATTCCTCCGCTGCTTCTTTCGAGCGCTGCCAGAACCGGCGGTCGCTCTCGCTGAGATCGTGGGTTTCAAAGCTGATGCCACAGTTTCGCAATGCGCCTGCGAGCTTGGTGTTAGCTGGGCCTACGCCGCCTCCAGGAGCGTCGGCGATGTGCGTATAGAAGAGCGCCATCCTTCCGCCGGAGCGGAGCACCGTCTTGAATTGGCTGATGGCTCCGGCCAGGTCCTTGGGAAAGTAGAGCGACTCAACGGCGATTACCGCGTCGAATGACGCCGGCGGAAAATCCAGAGCGTCCATCGTCCCGACTTTGAAATCCAGCCGGTCCGGACTGGCTTGAGCCAATTCGAGCGCGCGGCGGATAGCAGTTTCCGAAACGTCGATGCCGACGAATTTCGCGCCGGTCATTTCCGACAAATATTGGGTTGTGACACCCGTGCCGCAACCGGCATCGAGGACGCGCGATCCGGGCTTGAGCTGCAGCACCTTCAACAGCAACTCAAGCTGCTCCATGTCGGCAGTGCCGTACTGGTTCAGCATCTTGCCGTAGACGCGTTCGCAGAAGCGAGCAAATGTGGGACTGCGCTCGCTTCGCAGGAAACATGGGTCTTTCGCGTGTGATTCAGCAGCCACGGTGCGCGCTCCCATTTGGCAATACCGACCGAGGTCTGACCGCAGACAATAGCAGCATCGTACAAGCACGCCGACCAAAACTCGCTCGCTTGAGCATTTGATGAAGTTGAGTCTGCCAGCCCCAATACCGGCCCATCCTGCAAGTGTCCTTCTTTTTTGTCACACCAACTCGATCATCACCCGGCGTCCGACCATCGCCGCCGCACGTTGCAAGCTCGAAAGCGTGACGTCCCAGTGTAGAACCGCCGACAAACTCCTTCGAGCTCTACGTAACGAAATGGTATAATGGTTGTTGTCGGGCGCGAAGCGGAAACCGCCGGCGTCGGGCAGCAGCATTGCAGCGAGCATTGGCCACGCGTCCGGATCTCACATAGCGGGACATAACGCTTCACGTCATGCACCCAAATGCTGCCCTAAGTCCTTTGTTTGCCGCATCGGACTCACATTTCCGCCATATGCGCAATTCTTAAGTCCTTTGGCTTGTGTCGCTTGCGCATATCGAACGCTGTAAGTCGAGCTGCTGCCGCATTTACAAGAAAAACAGGGGGGGTCCCCCAGATATGACCGGATATGACCTGCTGCCCAAAAGCTGCGCAAGAGCATATATGATTGCGGCTTGCGGAAGATCGAAGCATAGCAATCTTGAAGCTCGTCATCTTGCAGCAAACCAAGGGGGCAGGAAGTGACGAAACTGGTGATCGGGTTTATCGGGCTGGGTCTGATGGGGCGGCCCATGGCGTTGAATCTTGTCAAAGCGGAATTTCCGGTAGTCATTTGGAACCGCACCAAGAGCAAAACGCAGGAGTTGGCAAAATCCGGCGCGAAGGTTGCTTCGAGCGCGCGCGAAGCCGCCGCGCAGGCCGATGTGCTGATCACCATCGTCAGCGATCCGGCTGCGCTTGAATCGGTGCTGTGGGGCGAGGGCGCGCTCGAAGCCTTGCGGCGGGGAAGTGTGCTGGTTGATTCGAGCACGGTTTCAGCTGGCCTTGGCGAAGCGCATTGCCGCGGAAGCTGCCGCGCGCGGCGTGGAATTTCTGGACGCTCCTGTGACCGGCGGCACATGGGGCGCCGAAAAAGGCGAGCTGGTCTTCATGGTGGGCGGCGAAGCGGCGACGCTCAAGCGCGTCGAGCCGGTGCTGGGCGCGATGGGCAAGAAATGGTTTCACCTGGGACCGAATGGCGCGGGCCAAACGGTAAAGGTCGCGATGAATCTGATTCTCGCGCTGCAAGTGCAGGCGTTGGCCGAAGCGCTGGCGCTGGTGATTGGAGCGGGCGTGCCCGGCGAGAATCTGGTAGCCGTGTTGCAGGCGAGCATGGCGCGCGCGCGCGGTGCTGGACGTGAAGGCGCCGATGATTTTGAAGCAGGACTACACGCCGAGTTTTCCGCTGCGGCTGATGCACAAGGATCTGGGACTGGCGCTCGATCTGGCGAACCAGATCGGCGTGCCGCTGCCTGCGTGCGCCGCCGCGCGAGAAACGTATAGCGCTGTGAAGGGCGCAGTCCAAGGAAGATGTGGATTACGCCGCCGTGGCGCGTTTCTGGCAAAGAGGTTGATCGCGCATGGGATCGAGCGGTAGACGCTAACGCTAAGGCAGCGCTTCCGGCGGGAAAAATCCCATCGGCAAATCGCGCGAGGTGCGCAAGCCCGCGGGCGCGGCAAGAATCGGCGGAATGGTGTTCACGGCGACGGCAGCGGTGGCGAAATCGCCGTGCGTGCCGCCGGGGATCACGAGCTTCAGTCCCGGCGTGCCGGTGAGTTCGATGGTGTCATGCGGATCGCGCGCGCCGACGTACATCTGCAATTCCATGTAGATTTTTTCCTCGCCATTCAGCAGACCGCGCGCGATCTGGTGGACGCCGGCCGCCTGTCCCGCGGCGACTTCGAGAAATTCGGTTTTCACCGTCTTCTTTCGCGACCACCGGCTCGATGGTCTCGGTGATTTCGTCCACGGCAAAGCCCAGCGCATCCGCCACCATGGCGATGGATTCCGGCAAGCCGTGATGCTTGATCACTCCCGCCGCCACCTGCGCCCTAAATTCCTCCACGGACATTCCCGCGCCGATTTTTTTCTGCAGCGGCAGCCGGCGCTTGCTGGCATCCACCACGCGAATGGATTTGGCGTGTTCGATGCGCTGGGAAACGGACGACAGCGTGATCGCCAGCTTATCCATCACGAAGCCGGGATTTACGCCGGTGCCGGTGAGCGCCACGCCCCACGTCTTGGCCTCTTCATCGAGTTGCTTGGCAAGCTCGGGATATTTGCGAAACGGATAGGAAAGCTCTTCGCACGTGGAGACGATGCACGCTTCGGCCGCCAGACATTCGAGCAACTGGTCCATCACGGAAGGCAACGACGAGGAAGTGGAGTGGATCACGACGTCGGCGGATTTGCCAGCATCTCCGCCGCGTCAGCCGATACAGGCACTCCCCAAGGCGCATCCGGCCGCGCCGAGCACTTCGCCCAAATCGCGGCCGGCTTTGGCGGGGTCGGTATCAATCGCGCCGATTACCTCGATGGATTGTTTTTCCCGCATCAAGCGAACGATGGCGGCGCCGATGGGCCGACGCCATATTGAATCGCGCGAATCTTCTTTTTCACGGCGTGGCTCCCTGGCTTCGGAATCGGAAAGGCTGTGCAGAGGCACCAGAATGACGTCCGATAATAAGAGACGATACCATAAGGGAAAGACGCGGGCCGGCGTTCAATCCGGATCGCGGCGCGAAGTGATCGTTAATGCGCGCGACGGCGGAGAATTAACAAGCGTATCATATAGGAAACACGGTAGTTTAAGCGGTGTAACCCAGGGGGGCCGGTGGCTATCCAAAAGTTAGGCGAACAAGAGGTGAAGAGCGAGCTGGAGAAACTGAAGGGGGGTTGGAGTCTGCAACAGGGAAAGCTCCATCGGGAGTACAAGTTTCGCGACTTTATCGAAGCGTTCGGGTTTATGTCCCGCGTAGCGCTGGCGGCGCAATCTTTGGGGCACCACCCCGAATGGTCCAACGTATGGAACCAGGTGACGATTGACCTTTCGACGCACAGCATTGGCGGGATCAGCAAGCTGGACTTCGAGCTCGCTACGAAAATACAGGAACTTGCCGGCCGCCAAGACTGAAGCAAGAAGAGCGCCCCTTTGCGCGTTAGGCGCTTTGCGGAGTTCGTCAAATTCGCGTATTCCCCTTCGAAGAGGCACTTCGGCGGCCGAGCAGACATGATTTCCAAACTCAGATCGCGTTCGTGGCTGTGGATGGGCATGCGCATCCTGTTGAGCGCGCTCGTCGTCGGAATGCTGCTGCATTTTCTTCCGCTGGGACAGCTTTGGGCCGCGCTGGGGCAATTGCCACCGGCGCTATGGTTTGCCGTGCTGGGCGGTTACCTTTTGGCGCAGACCGTGGGGATGATCAAGTGGCGCATGATGGTGAACCTCGCGGGCGCCGATCTTTCCTACGCGCAGGCCGCGCGATGCTATTTCGGCGGCATGTTCGGCACACTGTTTCTGCCTTCGGTGGTTGGGGGCGACGTGGTACGGCTGAGCCTGGCGATGCGCGAAGCGCGCAGCGCGACGGGCGCCGCACTCGCGAGTCTGCTCGACCGGCTGATTGATTTTGCCGCGCTCGCGGTGTTGGCCGGCGCCGGCGTGTTGCTGCTGGACGGTGCGATCAGCACAACAAGCAAACACGTATTGTGGTCGGTGGCTGGAGCGGCGGTGGTGCTGGGAATCGCGGGGTTGCGGCGCGATCTTGTGGCTTGCCGGCGCGGCGATTTCCGCATCGTGTCCGAAGGATGATCGCCCAATTGCGGCAATCATGGCGGGCCGTGCTGGCACGGCCGCAGTACGTGGCCCTCGCCCTGGTGCTCGGCGTTGTGGTGCAAGGATCCTTCGTTTTGTTGACGAAAGCCGGTGGCGGATTATTGTGGCTTCATGTGCCGCTGCAGGGATGGCTGCTCGCTTGGCCGCTTGCCAAGCTTTCTGCTCTCGTGCCGCTCACACAAGGCGGCATTGGCGTGCGAGAGGTTGCGCTGGTGGCGCTGCTAGCGCCTTTTGGCGCGCGGCCGTGCTTACGGTGGCGGTGGGATTTGTTTGGGAGACGATTATTGTTGCTAGCTCGCTTGCGGGCGGCTTGCTTTCGTTTTTGCTGGGACGCGCGGGACCTGCGAGCGAGACGCCTCCGTGGTCCCCGGCTGCGCGGTCCGCTCCTGCCGCCGGCGCGGATGGCGCTGCGCGAGGGCCACGATTAAGTTTCGGCTGATTCTTCCTCTTTTGAAGCGATTCCCTACATTTTGAAATGCGGCACGAGCGCGCTACGCACGCAAAACTCTCCTCTATTTCCGCCAAACGCCTGGAATCGTACGTTATTTCTCGTCCAGGAGAAATTCCAGGAATTGTGTTCCCGGCAAAGGATTGTAGCGATAGGGCGCGATTTCGCGGAAGCCAAGTGCACGATAGAGCGATTGCGCTTCCCTCATCGGCGGCAAGAGTATCGAGCCGCATAGCGCGATAATCCGATTTCTCGCGCGGCGGCGATGAGCGCTTCCGCCAAGACGCGCCCCGCGCTCTTGCCGCGAAATTGCGGACGACATAAAGTCGCTTCATTTCGCAGATCCCGTCGCCAAGATCGCGAAGCGCGCCGCAACCAGCAACACGCTGGCGGCGTCAAAGGCCAGAAACAACCTGCCCGTTGGCGGCGCATAGTCGCCGGGGAGTTCGCGCAAGTTCGCGATCGAAATCTTGAAAAGAGAGATCAATGCCGAGCGAATCGGCGTAGGCACGAAAGAGCGACTCGGGCGCCGATGCGATTTGCTGCGGGCGATCGGGCCAGTTCAATGAGGATCATCGCTTGGGCTCATTGTGCAGGCGCGCGCGGAGGAAAAGGCCAATGCTCGGTTGAGGAAGCCGGCCGGGAATCCATATTGGCTCTCCGCCGGTGAAGGGCGCGTTTGCGCCGGGTCTGCTAAAATCATGTTTCGGCTTCATTCGTAGCGGGAAAATGAGAAGCGATGGCTAAGACCAGTCAGGCACCGGAAACCCTCGGGCAAAACCAAAACAGCGGAATGAAGCCGTTTGGGACGCGTTTCGCCGCTGGGGCTATTTTGAAGCGAATCTCGATCCGCTGGGCTTCCTGCGCCCGCTCGAACACCCGGAATTGCGCCTGAAGGTGCTTCGGCGGACGAGGCGCGGAAGATCTATTGCGGCTCGATCGGCGCGGAGTTCATGCACATTCCGGACCCGGAGCGCCGCCGCTGGATCGCCGAGCGGCTGGAAGCCGACGCCGTCCGAACCGGATCGCGCGCGAATCCTCGAGCGACTGGTGCGCGCCGAACTTTTCGAACAGGTGATGCAGACGCGCTACCTGGGAGCAAGCGATTTTCGCTTGAAGGCGATCACCGCGCTGATCCCGCTGCTGGATGAGATGCTGACGGCCGGCATCGAACACGGGCGCGGTGGAAGTCGTGCTGGCGATGAGCCATCGCGGCCGGCTGAACGTGATGGCGCACATCGCTGGAAAACATCCGGCGCGATATTTTCGCCGGATTCGAAGACGTGGACCCGCGCAGCGTGCTGGGCAGCGGCGACGTGAAGTATCACGTCGGCGCGACAGGGGAATTTCGTTCGCCGTCGGGCGAAGGCAATTGAAAGTTCACCTCGCTTCGAATCCGAGCCACCTCGAAGCGGTCGATCCGGTGGCTGCGGGCCGCGCGCGCGCGAAGCAGGCGCGCCATCCGGAGCCAGGCGCTACGAAGCGTGCTGCCGATGGTGATGCACGGCGACGGCGCGTTCGCCGGGCAGGGAGTTCTGGCCGAGACGCTGAATCTTTCCGCCGTGGAAGGCTATACGATCGGCGGCACGATCCACATCATCGTCAATAATTTGATCGGATTCACCACGCGGCCGTCGGAATTGCAGTCCACGCGTTTTGCTTCCGACATCGCCAAGCGCCTGGCGATTCCCATTTTTCACGTGAATGGGGAAGATCCCGACGCTTTCGTGCGCGTCGGGCAAATGGCGCTGGAATATCGCCACACGTTTGGCAGCGACGTGGTGGTGGACCTGATCGGGTACCGGCGCCACGGCCACAGCGAGGTGGACGATCCGACGATCACGCAGCCGCTGCTTTACCGCAAAATCAAGGACCATCCGCAGCTTTGGCAGATTTACGCGAAGCGGATCGGCGTGGACGCGAAGCCATCGGTGGAGCAGGTGCGCGGCGAATTCGAAACCGCGCAGCGCAGTGCGGGCAAAGCAGAAAAAAGCCGCGTTCTGCGCGAATTGCCGTCGTACTGGGCGCCTTATAAGCGCGGCCGCTACGATCGCGCGTACGAAGTGGACACGGGCGCGACCGCGGAAGAGCTGGCGAAAGTTTCCGCGGTACTCTCGAGCGCGCCGGCGGATTTTCACGTCCATCCGAAAGTGAAAAAGCTGCTCGAGCAGCGCGCCGAAATGGGGCATGGCAAGCGCCCGGTGGATTACGGCTTGGCGGAGGCGCTCGCGTTTGGATTGCTGCTGCGCGATGGCACGCCGGTGCGGCTCTCTGGGCAGGATTCGCGCCGCGGCACATTCAATCAGCGGCATGCGGTGCTGATCGATATGGAGAACGAGGCGGAATACATCGCGCTCGAACACATCTCCGAAAAACAGGCACGATTCGAAATTATCAATTCCACGCTTTCCGAAGCCGGCGTGCTCGGCTTCGAATACGGCTATAGCCGCGATTATCCGGAGGCGCTGGTGCTGTGGGAAGCGCAGTTCGGCGATTTCGCCAACGGCGCGCAGGTGATCATCGACCAATTCATCAGCGCGGCCGAGGACAAATGGGATTTGCCTTCCGGCGTGGTGCTTCTTCTGCCGCACGGCTACGAGGGGCAGGGGCCGGAACATTCGAGCGCGCGCATCGAGCGCTATCTGCAGCTCGCGGCCGAGGACAACATCCAGATTTGCCAGCCCTCGAACGCCGCGCAGTATTTTCACATGCTGCGGCGGCAGGCCATGCGGCACTGGCGCAAACCGCTGGTCGTTTTCACGCCGAAGAGCATGTTGCGGAATCCCGATAGCATGCTCCCCGATTGAGGAATTTTCGCGGCCGCGATTTTTGCCCGTGGTGCCCGAGGTAGAACTGGAACACGGCGCGCGCGTGTTGATCTGCACCGGCAAAATCGGCCACGAATTGCGCGACGAACGCCGCAGGCGCAAGGACAGCTCCACCGCGATCATTTTTCTCGATCAACTTTATCCGTTTCCGGAAGAAGAACTGAGCGCGGAATTGGCGCGGCATCCCGCGCGAGATCGTCTGGGTGCAGGAAGAGCCCGCCAACATGGGCGCGCTTTCCTTCGTCTTGCCGCGGTTGCGCAGGCTTGCGGGGACCAAGCTTCCGGTGCGTTCGGTGAAACGCTCGGCCAGCGCGAGCCCGGCGACGGGTTCGGCGAAGGCGCACGAACTCGAACAGAAAACACTGCTGACGCTGGCGTTCACCACCGGGAAATCCTGAGCGGATGGTTCGAGTTGGCATCCGTTGCTTCGATAAATTCGCGTCATAATCTCGTCACCTTCGTGTGCTACGATGCCGCGCCCCGTAGCTTAGGATTACGAGGCCACGCGGAAGGAGATGCGACCGTGCAACACATCCGGGTATTTCAATCGAGGCTGATTCTAGCGGTTGCGATCTCGGGGATGGCCGTTCTTCCGGGCGCGCTGCCAGCGCAGCAGAAGCCTGCGACATCTCCCAGCCCCACTGTGCGCCGCGCGAGGAATCAGACCAATACACAAATGTTGCCCACGGGCGCCGCAATCACCCCAACCGCGGCGGCAGGCGCGCAACTCGAATTCCTCAAACCAGGCGTTCCAGGGCATCCGGATGCGGCAGTGGGAGACGCTGTTTCAACGGCGCCGAGCCCCGACGGCAAGACAATGCTGATTCTCACCAGCGGATACAACCTTTGGTATGACGCCGCGGGCCACTCCGACGAAGCTGCTTCCACCGAGTGGGTTTTTGTTTTTGATATTTCCGGCAAAGCTCCGAAGCAGGTCCAGGCGCTCCCTGTTCCCAACGCGTTTGGCGGCATCGCGTGGCATCCGGGCGGCGAGGAATTCTATGTGGCCGGCGGCGTGGACGATTCCGTGCACACCTTCGACGCGAAGCGGGGCCGCTGGGAGGAATCCGGCAGGCCGATCCCGCTGGGGCATGCGCATGGGCTGGGCGTGAACATCAAGCCCATGGCGGCCGGCGTGGGCATCACCGCGGATGGGAAGCGGCTCGTCGTGGCAAACTTCGAAAACGATTCCATCACCGTGGTAGATCTTGCGGGGCGCAAGATTGCGGGCGAACTCGATCTGCGTCCCGGTAAGAACGATTCGGCGCAAGGCGGCAAGGCCGGCGGCGAGTTTCCCTATTGGGTTGAGGTGCGTGGGAACGACCGCGCGTATGTTTCAAGTGTTCGCGACCGCGAAGTGGTGATCGCCGATCTCGCGGAGAAGCCAACGGTACTCGCGCGGATCGCGCTCAAGGGCCAGCCAAACAAAATGGCGCTGAACCGCGCGCAGACCAAGCTCTACGTTGCCGAGGACAATAGCGACACGCTGGCGGTGATCGACACGGCCAGCAACCAGCTGCTCGACGAACTTACAGCGACCGCGCCGGCCGAGATGGTTTCGCGGCTTGGCGGCTTCCGCGGCAGCAGCCCGAACAGCGTTTTGCTTTCACCGGACGAGCGCACGGCGTACGTGACGCTCGGCGGAGCGAATGCGGTGGCGGTCGTGCGCTTATCCGGCGAAGGGCGCGCGGTGGAAGTTGCGGGGCTGATCCCCACGGGCTGGTATCCGACGTCGGCGAGCCTCAATCGCGACGGCACGATGCTCTATGTGACGAATGGCAAGAGTGAAACGGGTCCGAACTTGGGCGGTTGCCGCAACACTACCTCTATCGATCGCGATGCGCTGGACAAATGCCGCGCGCTGAACAAGTACATTCTGCAGCTTGTTCGCGCGCAATTGCTGTCGTTGCCCGTGCCGGCGGCGAGCCAGCTTTCAGCATTGACGCAGCGCGTGGAGGAGAACAACCGCTGGCCTGAAATTGCGGCGAGCGCGGCGGCTGCCGGCACCATGCACGCGCTCCGCGGCAAGATTCAGCACGTGATCTACATCATCAAGGAGAATCGCTCGTACGACGAGGTGCTGGGCGATCTGGAAAAAGGCAATGGCGACCCCTCGCTGACGATTTTGCCGGAGCCGCTTTCGCCGAATCATCACCAACTCGCGCGGCAGTTCGTCACGCTCGACAATTTCATGGCCAGCGGCGAAGTGAGCGGCGACGGCTGGAATTGGAGCACGTCAGCGCGCGCCACGGACGCGACCGAGAAAAGCATCCGCGTGAACTATGGGAGCCGCGGGCTGAGTTACGATTTTGAAGGTTCGAATCGCGGCGTAAACGTGGGGGTGGCCGGCCTGGAAGCCCGGCGAGAGTCCGATCCGCGCGTGCCGGACGATCCCGACTTGCTTCCCGGAGCGGTTGACGTTTCTTGCGCCCGATGGTCCCGGCGGAGCGCAAGGGGCGGGGTATTTGTGGGACGCCGTGCTGCGCGCGGGCCTCACGCTTCGAAATTACGGCGCCTATATCGATACGACGCGGACGGATTCGCGCGCCGGCGATCCGGGGAATATTGCGCTGATGCGCGATCCGCACGCGCAGGGCGTTGCGGTAGCGTTTCCGGCAAAGCCCGCTTTGGTGAACCGCACCGATCCCTATTACACCGGCTTTACCTTGAGGCTTCCCGATTTCTGGCGCGAGAAGGAATGGGAGCGCGAATTCGACGACTACGTCGCGCAGAACAATTTGCCTTCGCTCGAAATTATCCGGCTGCCCAACGATCATTTTGGCGATTTCGCAGGCGGCATGGATGGCGTCAACACAGTCGAGACACAAATGGGCGACAACGACTATGGGCTTGGCAGAATCGTGGAGAAAGTGGCGAACAGTCCTTATGCGAAAGACACAGTTATTTGTTCGGTCGAGGACGATGCGCAAAATGGCCCCGACCATGTGGACGCGCATCGCACCGTCGCCTATGTGGCCGGGGCTTACGTGAAACAAGGAGCCGTCGTTTCCACGCGCTACACCACGGTGAGCATGCTGCGCACGATCGAGGAATTGCTCGGCACGGGCCGCATGGGATTGAATGACGCGGCGGCCGCGCCGATGGCGGACGTGTTTACGATGGATTACAAGCCGTGGAGCTATGCCGCTCGCGTGCCTGCTGTGCTGCGAACAACACAATTGCCATTGCCGCCCGCGGCTTCGAGTTCCGGCGAAGGCATGGTGGATGCCGCGTACGCTCACCCGCGCCACACGGTAGCGTGGTGGGCAGCGCACTCGCGCGGGCAGGATTTCAGCGTCGAGGACGATCTCGATACCGACCGCTTCAATCGCGCTCTCTGGTTGGGCCTGGCGCCGAAGGGTGCGGCGTTTCCGGCAAGACCTGTGACCGGTGCGGACCTGCGCGAGGATCGCGAGCAGTTGCTCGAAAATTACCGCAAGCAGCACGAGGCTTTGTCGGCGCCATCATCGACCCCGCAACATTGAAGCTGCCGCGCCGCTGGACAATCGCCGCATGCGCGGTTAGCTTACTCTCCGGGAAAACATGCCGGTCCAGGTGATCAAACGCAAATCGCGCGGCTTTATTTGCATCAACGCGCATCCGGAAGGATGCCGCCGCAACGTGGAACAACAGGTTGGCGTGATCACCTCGCGTTGCTCGCCGCGGCTTAGCGGGCTGCGCAATGTGCTGGTGATTGGGGCCTCCACCGGTTACGGGCTGGCTTCGCGCATCGCGGCGGCTTGGGGATTTGGCGCGCGCACCGTGGGCGTTTTTTTTGAACGCCCGCCGGAAGGGATCAAGACCGCGAGCGCCGGTTACTACAACACGGTTGCGTTTCATGAATTGGCGCGGCGAGACCACCTACACACCGCGAGCCTGAATGCGGACGCGTTTTCCAATCAGGCGAAGAGCGAGGCGATCGAGATTATCCGGCGCGATTTTGCGCCGATTGATCTGGTTGTTTATAGCCTGGCTTCTCCGCGGCGCATTGATCCGGACACCGGGGAGGTCTTCAACTCCGCGCTCAAGCCCATCGGGCAACCTTTTTCGAACAAGACCATCGAGCTCGATTCGGAAAAAGTGGTTCCTGTGACGCTGGAGCCCGCAAACAATAAGGAAGTGACCGACACAATTGCGGTGATGGGCGGCGAAGACTGGGGCCGATGGATTGACGCGTTGCTCGCGAATGACTTGCTTGCGCCGGCCGTGCGGACGGTGGCGTATTCTTATATTGGCCCCGAGGTGACTTGGCCGATTTATAGAGACGGCACGATCGGACAAGCGAAAAAAGACCTGGAAGCTACGGCGCAACGTCTCGATACGCGTCTCGTCACGGAGCGAGGCGGGCGCGCCTGGGTCGCGGTGAACAAGGCGGTGGTGACGCAAGCTTCCGCGGCGATCCCTGTGGTGCCGCTCTATCTCAGCTTACTGGCTCCGGCATTGAAATCGCGCGACCTGGACGAAGGGCCCATCGAGCAGATGCATCGCCTTTTCCGCGACTATTTCGCCGGTAGTTCGATCACGTCTATTGACCAAGCCGGGCGAATCCGCCTGGATGGTCGCGAGATGCGCAGCGATGTCCAGGAAGACGTCAGCCGTCTTTGGCCTCAGGTCAACACCGAGAATTTGCGTGAGATCACCGGCTTTGCGGATTTTCAGCGCGACTTTCGCAGGCTTTTTGGTTTTGAAGTGGATGGCGTGGATTACGATGCGTCGGTTGAGACCGACGTGCGCTGGTAGCTACCGCGATTGTCACCCGGCGTCCCCGGGGCACCAACCACAAGAACCTCAGCGTGATTTGAGCTCACTGAAGAAGAAACACTAGTTGCGATGACCAATGCTAGGTTGCGGTTCGCGCGCGGCCTTCGATGCTGTGGCACTGCGCTCGGTGATGTAGCCGCCGTGAGCAAGAAGCTCGGCGTTCAGGATTGCCGCGCCTGCCGCGCCGCGCCCCAAATTGTGCGAGAGAAGGACAAGGCGGATATCGAGCACCGGGCACGCGCGCAAGCGGCCGACGACGACCGTCATGCCGCCTCCCGCGTTACGGTCGAGCCGCGTCTGTGGCCGGTCCGGCTCTTCACGCACTTCGATGGGCCGTTCGGGAGCAGAGGGGCAACCGAAGCGATGCGGTTTGGAGACGAAACCGCGCAGCGCCGCCGCTACATCCTCCGGCATTGCTTTGCGTCTCAGCTTTAACGAAACCGCTTCGAGGTGGCCATCAATCACCGGTACGCGGTGACATTGCGCGCTGAAGCGAATCGCTGCCGGCGTGACGCTTCCGTCGTGGAGCTGGCCGAGAATCTTTCGCGGTTCGGACTCAAGCTTTTCCTCTTCACCGGAAATGTAGGGAATCACATTATCCATGGCGTCCAGCGACGCAACGCCCGGATAGCCGGCGCCCGAAAGCGCCTGCATGGTGACCACGCTGGCCGCTTCAATTCCAAAAGCGTCATCAATCGGTTTTAGCGCGACGACCAGGCCCGCGGCGGAACAATTCGGATTCGTGGCCAGAAAACCCGAAGTGTAGCCGCGATTCTTACGCTGGACGGTGATCAGTTCGCAGTGGTCCGGATTCACTTCCGGCACAAGCAGGGGAACGTCAGGATCCATGCGATGATTCCGGCTGTTGCTGATCACCGGATAGCCCGCGCGAGCGAGTTCCTCCTCGGCGGGTCCAGCGACAGAGGAATCGAGCGCGGAGAGACAAAAATCACAATCGAGGCTGTTCCCCAGCGCCAGCACCGATAAGTCCGCGGCTTCCGGCGGAATGGGCGCCTGCACGCGCCAGCGGACGATGTCCGCATAGCGCTTGCCAGCGGAACGCTCGGACGCAGCGAGCGCAGTGACGCGAAACCACGGATGGTTGTGCAAACGGGCGATGATCTGCTGGCCGACGGTGCCGGTGGCGCCCAGCACGCCCACTCGAAATTGCTTCATCGCGACCAAACTCCTCGCTTCGGGACCGATTCGCGTGCCCGTGTGCTCGGGACGGAACGTATTGCGGATGCGCAAGGCAATCTCCTTTTCCTGTAGCGGCTCGATGGCCCGCGGGTGCAGCACTTTGGCGCCACGCTCGGCAAGGTACAAGGCTTCAGCGTAACTCAGTTCCTCGAGCAGTTCGAGCGATTCGCCGCCTCCGCGCGGGTCGCGCTCGTACACGCCGTCCACGTCCGTCCAAATACATACTTCGTCCGCATCCAGAAGCTGCCCAATGATCGCCGCGGAGTAATCGGAGCTGTTGCGGCCCAGCGTTGTAATTTTGCCATCGCGAGTGGCTCCAATAAAGCCGGTCACCACCGGAGTTGTGCCACGCGCAATCAGCGGGCTCAAAACTTCCGCGGCGCGCGGGCGCGTCTCGTCCCACAGCGGCAAGGCGCTCTGAAATGAGTCGTTCGTCACCAGGAACTCGCTGGCATCCACCGCTTCGGCCTGGACGCCGGTCCGACGCAACGCAGCGGCCACGAAACGCACACTGGCGCGTTCGCCGTAGGAGACTACAGCGTCGCTCCAGGCGGCGTCCGCTTTGGAAGCTGGCAGCGCGAGCAACAAGCTCGCGCAACTCGCAACGCAGCTCTTCCAGCTCCAGCCACGCGCGCGGCTCGTCCGCGCCCAAATCGAGCGCGAAAAGCAAAGCCCGGTGACGCGCAGGAAATCACGTTCACTTCAACGAGGGCTTGCACGGCGCGTCCCGCCCGAACCAGCTCCACGACCTTCACGAGCTGATTCGTCACGCCGCCACAGGCCGAACAGACCACTACAATTTCATCCAGCTCGCGCCTGTTCTCGTACGAGCCCGGCAACATGCCGACACTGCATCTGCATTTACGAGCGAACTACCTCCAAATTTCAGGACTCGCATCATTCACCGCCCCGCCGCTACGGCATGAAGCGTGCCTGCGATGACGCGCTCAAAATCGGCCAGCTTCGGAGCGATCGGCTCTGCGAGCTCGAAACGTCCTGCGAGCGCATCGGTGGTTTTCAGACCGTTGCCGGTGATGCAGAGGACGGTAGTTTCATGCGGCTGGATGCGGCCTTGCGCAATCAGCTTTTGGGTGACGCCAAGCGTCACGCCGCCGGCTGTTTCCGCGAAAATGCCTTCGGTTTCGGCGAGCAACTCGATGGACTCGACGATCTCCGGGTCGCTTATATCTTCCGCCCATCCGCCGCTCTCTCGGATCATCGCCGCCGCGAAGTTGCCGTCGGCGGGATTGCCGATGGCGAGCGAGCGCGCGATCGTGTGCGGCTTCTGCGGATCGAACTGATCCTTGCCGTTCTTTATCGCATCGGAGATCGGCGAGCAGCCCGTGGCTTGCGCGCCAAAGAATTTCACCGGTTTCGGCTCGACGAGGCCGAGCTTCGCCAGTTCGCGGAAGGCCTTTGCAATTTTGCGGATCAAGCGAGCCGCCGGCCATCGGTACGACCACATTGTCGGGCAGCTCCCAACCAAGCTGCTCGGCAATCTCGAAGCCCATGGTTTTCGAGCCTTCCGCATAGTAGGGACGCAGGTTAACGTTGACGAAACCCCAGCGATGCGCGTCAGCGACCTGCGAGCAGAGGCGGTTCACCTGGTCGTAGTTGCCTGCAATGCGAATCAGCCGCGCGCCATAGACTTGCGTGTTTAGGATTTTTGCCGCCTCAAGATCGGCGGGAACGAAAATACACGCTTCGAGCCCAAGGCGGGCTGCCTGCGCGGCAACCGCGTTGGCGAGATTGCCGGTCGAAGAACAGCTCACCACGTCAAATTTAAATCTTTGCGCAGCGCTCAGCGCCACGGCGACGACGCGGTCCTTAAAGGAAAGTGTCGGGAAGCAGACGGCGTCATTCTTTACGTACAGATTGCTGATGCCCAGCCGCTCACCGAGACGACCGCGCCCGAACCAGCGGTGTGAAACCGGCGGCGAGATCGGACTCAAAGCCTTGCGGCAGCGGCAGCAGCTCGGCGTAACGCCACAGGTTTTCGGGGCGCGCAGAGATGCTTTCGCGCGTGATCGAGCCGCGAATCGCTTCGTAGTCATAGGAAATTTCAAGAGGAGAAAAACAATCCGTACAGAGCGTGAGTGGCGCATTGCCCCACCCGCGTCCGCATTCACGGCACCTCAACTGATACAGCTCGGCCATTGCGGTCCTCATGGACCCACGAGTCTGTGAATTGCGGATGAGGGATGCTTCGGAGGCTGCTACGGTGAATGGATACACCGGCGCACGCTTCCGAAATCCTTCAAGTCTGGGGCGAGAGTATTAGGTACAGGCTGCCTAACTTCCCATGTCCCCCCGCGACTCGGGGCGGGAATTGGCACCAGTCAGTTAGCCTTTGCGCTAACTCGGTTGCCGTGGCGTCATCGGGCCCGTTCCCTCGGCCACTCTGCATGAAAACTCAGGCGAAACTGCGGCGTGAGTTTATCAAGGAAAGCGTATGCGAATGCGGCGTTTGTGTCAAGAAAAACGTACGGGGTTTATATACATGCTTCCAAGCTCGGTAAGTTGTCGTCTTGTTTGGTTTTAATCGCGCTGGTTTTATGTGCTTTGAATATATGGAAGCGGAACATCTACAGCAATGTACCAGCCTCTTTCTCTTTCATCGTGACCGCTCGGAACGTGGTATTCGAGGCAGAATCTAGTCTCCTTTTCGTCCCCTCCAATAATCTCGTAGACAACGAAGCCATAGATGTAAAGTTTCCCCACTCCTTGACGCGCCGACGTGATCTCAGAAAATGGTATTGGAACGAACAGCGGTTGGATATCGGAATTAGGCGGAGCGCTTACACGAACTTCTTGCGTTGCCATATCTCCGCTGTAATCACGCTCCTGGTGGAAGTTCATTGCCTCTGAGAATCATTTTGCGTTCAATATGCCCTCGTTTAATCCACCCGATTGTGCTACTGACCCAAAACCGGAAAACTGAACCAAGGATAAGTTGAGGAAGTGGCCTGAACGTGGTCCTCTACACCGACAAGGAGGAGGACACGAAGATGCCGAGGAAAGGTCATACGGAGGAGCAAATTCCGCAGGCGCTGCGACAGGCAGAAGGCGGCGAAAGAGTCACAGAGGTCTGCCGCAAGCTGGGGATCAGCGAGCAGACGTTTTACACGTGGAGGCGAAAGTACGCCGGTGTGGGGCTGGGCGAGCTGCGTGAGCTGCGGCAGTTGCGCGATGAGAATGGCAAGCTGAAGAAGCTGGTGGCAGACCTGTCGCTCGACCGACACATGCTGCAGGAGATCGTCCGAAAAAAGCTCTAAAGCCTCGGCACCGGCGCGTGTTGGCGCGCTGGACGCAAGTCGCCCATCAGGTGAGCGAGCGTCGGGTGTCGAGGCTGCTTCTGGTGCAGCGATCTTCGTTGCGTTATGAGAGTCATCGCGACCCACAAGAACCCCTGCGGATGCGATTGCGGGAGCTGGCGGCCGTTCGAGTGCGATTCGGATACCGGCGGTTGACGGTATTGCTGAAACGAGAGGGATGGCCGGTAAACGCAAAACGGATCTATCGGCTCTACACCGAGGAAGGATTGACCGTGCGGACGAAGCAACGCAAGAAGGCAGCAAGTCGCCCGCGCGTGCCACTGGGCTTAGCGACGAGGCCGAATGAGCGGTGGAGCATGGATTTCGTGAGCGACCGCCTGGTGAATGAGCGGTGGTTTCGTGTGTTGACCGTCGTCGATCAGTTCACTCGGGAGTGCTTGTTGCTTTACGCGGACATTGCATTGAGCGGTGAAAAAGTAGCCGCTGAATTAGAACGTGTCGTCAGAGAACGCGGAGTTCCGACGTCGATCACCGTAGATAACGGGAGCGAGTTCGCCAGTCGAGCCATGGATGCATGGACGTATGGTCACGGAATCTGCCTGGACTTCATCCGACCGGGCAAGCCAGTGGAGAACGGATACATTGAGAGCTTCAACGGCCGGCTGCGGGATGAGTGCTTGAACGTCAGTCTGTTCTTCTCCCTCGAAGACGCCAGAGAGAAGCTGGAGGCCTGGCGACGAGATTACAACCTGGCTCGCCCCCACAGCGCGCTCGGTGATGAAGCTCCGACGGCGTTCGCGACAGCCTGGTCGAAATCCACATCCGCCACGCATGCTCGTTGCTTGAGGTACTCAGTTGAGCTACATTAGGCGCGGAATCGCCGAGAAATCGGCGCAAACGGACCACGCAAGGCAAAATCCTCAGCTTTCCTCTGGCACAGTTTCGCGGGGCGGGTCAAAACCCCGGAGTGCTAACTTATGACTGGACCAAAAACGGGGGGCAGGTCAGGGGGATTTCTAGAAACCAAAGGCTTGCGATATTTTCTCCATGAATTCCCCACGTGCGTAAGTTCCGTTCACGCATCGAATTCTTCCATCGGCGGCAAGTCGAATGAGGCTCTGGTGGATGAGGGCCATCGGATTTGCGTAGTGGCTGAGTTCAAATCCCATTCGACGCAATTCATCCCGTACTTGCACCGGAGAAAGCCACTCGGAAGATTGATTCAGGATGGCCTTAATGATTTGGGTGATTCCGAGCTGATGCTTCATCACTTCGGCCATTTGTTCTGTCTTTTCGCTCTTCTCGGCGCTCAGCGCCAGACCCTTTACGAGATTCTGGAGCCTCACAATTTCGAGGTTCAAGTAATCTCGTTTGTGAACAGTTTCAGCAAGTTCTTTCTGTGCTTGGGTGAGAGCTATTTTGTAGCTTTTCGACGTCATTTATTCGTACCCTTATTCACACATCTTATTCACTTGAGTAACGTCCTGTCAAGGGGAACAGAAGGCGAACATTAAACGGAGTGTACGGACCATGAGCGTACGCTTGCCGCCACAAAGCATCGCATTCCACACATACAGCGTGCGACTGAAAGGCAAATCAGCAACACGCCATTAGCCACTACCGTGCAAAGCAACACCTTGAGAGCCAGGTCTTGATCGAGATTATTCTTGATTGAATTTAACATTCTGATAGATTCGCGCCGCGTGGTGGCACATGGTCTGTTCGGTTTGTGGCCAGGACTACGGGCTCACACACAACTGCCCGGGTATCGCTCCTCAGGCGGATATCGAAGAACCCACGCCCACCCGACTGCGTTTTGCCCCCATCTATTACTTCACGCAAGGATGGAAGATTATCTTTTGGGGCGACGCGGCCATTCGCCGCGCCTCGCGCGATCCTAATGCCTTGCCCTATGGCCTTGTGTTTTGGGCGATCGGCGCCGCATCGCCGCTGCTGACGAGCTTTGCGCTTCTAGCGAGCCGTGGATTTCCGATCGGTTCGTTGCAGTTGCGCGGGTTCGCTTTTCTATTGGCATTTACGGCTCTTTGGGATTTCCTGCGCTTCAGCATTTGCCATCTCGTTGCGAAACATCTGCTGGGCGGTCATGGCCGGCTGTTACCGTTGTTCCGAGCGTTGCTCCTCGGCTCTGTCGTTACCTGGCTCCTGATCATTCCCATACTTGGCCTATTTCTGGCTGGGATCGGTTTAACCATTCTGATCATGGTGGTCTTCGAGGAACTGGAGGGAATCAGCCGGATGCAGGCGTTCGTGTTGTCCGTGGTTGTGAACTTTGTGTTTATCGCGATTTTGTTGTCCTTCGGTCCAATCTAGCCTTCGAGGTGCGTTCCGTCGAAATCCACAATTCCCTCTTCAGAAGACGGCTTTTCGATACAATCGCGGGCGTGAGGAGAAAGTCGTGACCACTCGGCACCGCTGGGAATCGTCGTTTTGCGCCATATCGTTTGTCGTTATGTCATTGTCCGCGGCATTTGTTTGCGTGACGTTCGGCGTCAGCGCGGTTCGCGCGCAGCAGTACGATCAATCTTTGTTTCAAGGGATGCGGTGGCGGCACATTGGTCCGCTTCGCGCGGGCCGCATGCCGGTCGGCGCGGGCGTTCCCAGCCAGCCGAACGTTTTCTACGCGGGCGCGAATAACGGTGGTGTCTGGAAGACCACCGACTTTGGCCAGACCTGGACGCCGATCTTTGATGACGAGCCGACCGGTTCCATCGGCGCGATCGCGATTGCTCCCTCCGACCCGAATGTGGTCTACGTCGGCAGCGGCGAAGGCTTGCAACGGCCCGACCTAAGCGTCGGCAACGGAATGTACAAGTCCACCGACGCGGGCAAAACATGGAAACACCTCGGCCTCGAGAATGCTTTCCAGATCAGTTGGATCATTATCGATCCGCGCGATCCGAATCGCGTTTTCGTGGCGGCGCTCGGCCATCCGTACGGTCCCAACGAAGAGCGCGGCGTCTTTCGCTCGACCGATGGAGGCCAAAGCTGGCAGAAAGTTCTTTACAAGGACGAAAACACCGGCGCGATCGATCTCGCTTTCGATCCGAAGAACTCGCAGACTATTTACGCCGACTTGTGGTCCGCGCGTCGCCCGCCCTGGACCACCGGGAACTCCATCAACGGCCCAACAAGCGGGCTTTTCAAATCCACCGATGGCGGCGATACGTGGCACGAGCTGTCACAGGGGTTACCGACAATCGCGGAAGGCCGCGGCCGCATCGGAATCGGCATCGCGCCTTCCGACCCCAATCGGATGTATGCGTGGGTGGACGCAGACAACGCTCACGGCGGAATTTTTCGCTCCGATGACGCCGGCCAAACCTGGCAGCTCGTGAACCGCGAACAGCGCATTTGGGGACGCGGCTCAGATTTTGCGTGCGTACGCGTTGATCCACGCGACAAGAACACCATCTATGTGGCGAATACTTCCACTTACCGCTCGACGGACGGCGGCGAAAACTTCACCGCCATCAAGGGCGCGCCCGGCGGCGACGATTATCATCTGGTTTGGATCAATCCCGAGAACCCGCAGATCATTTTGCTGGCCAGCGATCAGGGCGCGACGATCACCGTCAATGGCGGCGACACGTGGAGCTCTTGGTACAACCAGTACACCGCGCAGCTTTATCACGTGAGCACGGACACGCAATTTCCTTATTGGGTCTACGGCGGGCAGCAGGAATCCGGCACGGCGGCGGTTGCAAGCCGCGGCGACTACGGCGAAATCACGATGCGCGATTGGCACCCGGCCGTAGGCGACGAATATGGCTATGTGGTCGCCGATCCGCTCAATCCCGACATCATTTACGGCGGCAAAGTGCGCAAGATGTATCAGAGCACCGGCTCGTCGCAGGATGTTTCGCCGCGGCCGCCGGCGGGCGTGCGCTACCGCTACGTTCGCACGGCGCCGCTGGTTTGGTCGCCCGTGGATAAGCACGCGCTCTATTTCGCCTCTCAATTTCTGTTCAAGACGATTGACGGTGGCCGAAGCTGGCAGACCATCAGCCCCGATTTGACGCGGCCGAATCCGGGCGTGCCGCCCAATATCGGCATTTTCGCCGATACAGCCGAAGCGAAGGCCGAGCATCGCGGCGTGATTTACACGATCGCGCCTTCCTACCAGGATCGCGAATTTGATCTGGATCGGCACGGATGACGGCTTGATTCAGGTGACGCATGACGCCGGTAAAACGTGGCGCAACGTGACGCCGCCGGAGCTCACGCCGTGGAGCAAGGTCTCGATCATGGATGCCGGCCGCTTCGATCCGGAGACGGCTTATGCCGCGATCAATCGAATTCGGCTGGACGATATGCATCCTTATATCTACCGTACGCATGACGGCGGTAAGACGTGGAAGACAGATTACGCAGGGCTTGCCCGATGAGCCGGTGGATGCCGTGCGAGAAGATCCCGTCAAGCGAGGCTTGCTCTATGCGGGCACGGAAGGCGGCGTCTACGTTTCGTTCAACGACGGAGAAGAATGGCAGCCGCTGCAGCTCAATCTGCCGCACAGCTCGATGCGCGACCTGGTGATCCACGAGAACGACCTGGTGGTCGGTACGCATGGACGCGGCATCTGGATACTGGACGACCTGGCCCCGCTTCGCCAATTGAGCGCGCAAGTCGCGGCAGCCGATGCGCATCTCTTCGCGCCGCCTGCCGCCTATCGTGTGCGGCGCGGCAAGAATTCCGATACGCCTCTGCCGCCCGAAACTCCCGCCGGGCAGAATCCTCCGGATGGCGCGATCATTGATTACACGCTCAAATCGGCGGCCACAGGCCCGCTCACCATCGAGATACTCGACTCCGCGGGCAAGCTCGTGCGGCGCTACTCGAGCGAGGATCATCCAGCGCCGATTGACGCTCGGGCGCTGAACGTGCCAACGTATTGGTTCCGCTCGCCGCAAGCGGAAGTGCCTTCGGCGACAGCGGGCATGCACCGATTCATCTGGGATCTTCGGTATACCGCGCTTGAGGGTGGTGGTGGAGGCTTTGGCGGCGGAGGCGGTGGGACGATTCCGCACGATACGCCGCGCGGACCGTTTGGCGCGTTTGCGTTACCTGGAAGTTACACCGTGAAGCTCACCGTGGATGGCAAGAGCTATACGCAGCCGCTCACGGTGAAGATGGATCCGCGCGTGAAGACCACTCCCGAGCAACTTGCGGCGCAGCACGCGCTTGAAATGCGGTTGACGGACGAAATCAGCCGCGCCGGGGAAGCGCAAAATGCGCTGCGGCAAATCCGCATGCAGCTTCACGCCGCGGCGCAAAGCGCGCAGGGATCACTCGCGCAAGCAATTTCCGCGTTTGACGCAAAGGCCCAAGCAATCGCGGGTCAAGGCGGCGGAGGACGTGGGGGTGGCGGGCGTGGAGCCGCGGCGGCTGGAGGTGAACAGAGCCTTGGCTTGGTGAGCGGCGAACTGGGAGGAATCTACAGTTCCGTGGGCGCGAGCGATTTCGCACCCACGATCACGCAGACGGAAGCCGCCGCCGCCGCGGAGCGTTCCCTGACGCTGTTGATGGCTCGGTGGACCGCCCTGCGGACAAAAGACCTGCCCGCGCTCAACGCGCAACTTCGCGCCGCAGGCATTGCCGAGATCAACGTGACAAAGCCATAGCGGGCGACGGGAAGCTACCTCTTGGTCCGGCGGCGGACAGCCTTCGCGCCGCGGGCGCCTTTGCGCCGCGCCTTGGCGGCGCCTCTTGAGACCTTGCGCCTGGCCTTGGCGGCAACTCGCCGCGCTCCCACCTTCGCTTTTTTGAGTTTCGCACGCGCCTTCTTCACGCGCGGCTTGGCTTTGGTTTTCAGCCGAGAAACGCTTCGCTCGACCTCTCCGCCCAAGGCGGTGAGCTTGTCTTTTACGGCCTCGGTGCTTGCAGCGACGGCGCCCAGCGTGGACCCGATCTTGCGCGCAATGTCCGTCAGGACTTCGTTATTCGCGGCATTATCATTCGATTCGGCCATGTAAAGTCGCCTCTCCGCGCGAGATTCAGCGCAGCCAACCATTTGAGTGAAAGCTCGGGTATCCTATGCAACTATGCCGTGCTTGGCAATACCCGCAAGTCCTTAGCGGGCGCAGCCCTGTGCGGGGAATGGATCATGCCACCAAGATGATTCATGCCACCAACAGGACGCTATTCTGGCTCAAATGGGTGGGAGTGAGGAGAGCATCCCGGCTGTCCCTGCTCCAAAATCTCAAGGAGATTCCATGGCCGATCAAGGCAAGAAGTGTGCGCATCCGAATTGCACCTGCATCACGACCGAGAAATACTGCAGCGTGGAATGCCAGGCGATGGAGAAGACTCCGGATATTGACTGCCGCTGCGGCCATCCGGCTTGCAAAGGCCGAGCGCATTAACACGGCGCTTGGGACAGCCCTGAACTGACACGCAGAGCCGTTGGCGTCGTTCTTTGCACGACTGCCGAGAAGCGTGGGACGTGTGTATCGGCGTGTCTTGTTCACTGGTCCGCTGGCGACTAGGCGTCACTCGTATTTGAGGGCGCGCATCGGATGCAGCATGGCCGCTCGTCCACGATAAGGGGATTCCCTATGTCCGAAGCCTATCTTCTAAAAACCGAGCCTTCCGAATATTCATTTGCTGATCTGCAGCGCGATAAGGTAACGCAGTGGGACGGCGTGTCCAATCCCGTGGCTGTGAAGAATCTCCGAGAGATGAAGCCAGGCGCGATGCTGATTATTTATGAGACCGGAAACGTGAAAAGCGCAATCGGTACGGCCTCGGTTGTCTCTGTGGACACGTCAAATCCCAAGAGTCCGGTCGTCACGATCAAAGCCGGGAAAGCTTTGGCCACGCCGGTCTCGCTCGCCGAGATCAAAGCAAAGACCATATTTGCCGATTCGCCTCTGGTCCGTCAGGGAAGGCTCTCCGTCGTGCCGTTGACGAACGCCCAGCATAAAGCTCTCGCCGGGAATTGACCGCTGCGTCCAAACTGCAAGCCCTCCGGAACTCGCAAGATGACGAACGATGACCCGGTCCACCATCGCGACTACTTCTTAAAATCCCAGCGACTCGGATTCAGCCACTGGTCGGTGGACGATCTTCCATTGGCCCTGGCGTTGTGGGGCGACGCGGAAGTGACGCGTTTTATCGGCGGCCCGTTCTCACGCGATCGGGTTAAAGAGAAACTGGATCGCGAGCTTGCTTTCATGAGCGCACACCGCGTTCAGTATTGGCCGATATTTCTTCTGAGCAACGGCGAGCACGTGGGTTGCGCTGGCCTGCGACCGCACAAGCCGGAGGAGAAAATCTACGAGTTGGGATTTCATCTGAGGCCCGCGTATTGGGGCCAAGGCTTCGCGCTTGAGGCAGGACGCGCGGTGATCGCCTGGGCGTTCAACACGCTCGACGCCAGCGCGCTCTTCGCCGGCCATCATCCATCGAACACCGCATCACGGCGCGTCCTCGAGAAGCTGGGCTTTCCATTCACTCACGAAGAGTTTTACGAACCAACCGGGGCACTCCACTTGTCATACTTGCTTCCGCGCCCAGACCGCGCAGACACGGAGCATGGGTGGAAGGGGCAACGGCTTTGACGGCGGCGTGTGCTCTTGCAGAGTCGAGTGTCGAAACATCAAAGGTAATTGTAATAAAAGTTGGGGCCAGCGGGAGAAGGGGAATGCTGGCCCCCAGATCGCGATTCACAAAGCACGCTTAATTTTTCGCAAGCTGTATCGGTACGGCTTCCGTGTTGCGCGCCTCTTGGGCGGTTCTCTTGTTTTCTCCGAGCGGGCGCGTCTGTTGGAAGACCTCGCCCATGCCCGCGAGCCACAACGAATACACCGCGCGCTGATTTCCGCCAACGGCGATGAGCAGTTTGCTGTCCTCATTGTCGGTATGGTGGTCGATGCGGGCTAATTCGCAAACGATGAGCTTGCCGGTGCGCGCATCGCGGATGGTAATGGTTCGGGTGGATGGATCGAGTTGATCGAGCACCAGGGAATAAGTCCCGGGAGGCAGTACAGATTTGCCCCATTGGACTTCGTTGGTCAGTTGGAACGTGCCCGAGTAGAACGGCTTGGCATGAGCCGTGGTCACGAGGAAACAAGTTGCCAAAAGGACACCGAGGAACAGTTTCAGGGTGGCGGAAGAACGCACATGGTTCGCTTTCATCGTAGTTCTCCTTTCGTGTGATGGGCCGAGCGCGTCTCGGCTGGGCTGCCGGAGTCCGCATCGTGCCTTCACTCTATAAAGCGAAGACCAGCGGCAAAACGGCTCACGCGAATCGAAGATTTCTTGGGTTCGCAGTTCCCATCCAGATCCAAGCGGCTGCCGCCCCTTTTCGAAGCAAATTGACTTTGCATGTCCGGGGCGCTACGGTTCTCTTCAAGATTTGCAAACTGCGTACTGAATGGGAGAGATAACTTGTCAGCAGCTTCGTCTACGCAGATTAATCGGCTTCTTGCCAGTTGGGGGCACGGCGACGAGGAGGCGCGAGATGAGCTGATCCCCCTGATCTACAAGGAGTTGCGTCGGATCGCACGCCGCCATCTCTGGCACGAACGCCCCGATCACACGCTGCAGAGCGCGGCGCTGGTGAATGAGGCTTACCTTCGTCTGGTCCGCCAAGAACCGCCGGAATGGCAAAACCGAGCACACTTTTTCGGAGTGGCGGCGCAGGTGATGCGGCACATCCTGGTGGATCATGCGCGAAACCGCGTGGCTGCCAAGCGCGGTGGGGGAGCTCTGCGGTTAACTTTGGATCCTCAGATCGCCTCACCGCAAAAGACGGAGGTTGACCTGGTGGCGCTCGATAGCGCTCTCGACAAACTTGCCCGCTTGGATCCACAACAGAGCCGCTTGATCGAGCTGAGATACTTCGCAGGACTTTCCATCGAGGAGACCTCCGTCGTGCTGGGAATCTCGCCGGCTACGGTCAAGCGGGAATGGGCCACGGCCCGGGCGTGGCTTCGGCGTGAAATGAAGAAGGATGCAGACCAGTGACTCCAGAGCGCTGGCAAGAAATCAAAGCGATGCTCGCAGCCGCTCTGGAGCGCACGCCCCCAGAGAGGCGCTCCTATCTGGACCAGGCTTGTCCGGACGCTTCCCTGCGGGGCGAGGTCGAGTCGCTGATTGCCGCACACGAAGAAGGGGACAGCAGTTTCATGGAGCGCCCCGCGACGGGAAACAGCGAGGTGTTGCCGAGCGGCAGCAAGCTGGGGCCGTACGAAATCCTCACGCGCTTGGGCGCGGGCGGGATGGGCGAGGTGTATCGCGCTCGGGACACGCGGCTGGACCGCACAGTCGCCATAAAGATTCTGCCTGCACACCTTTCTTCCGATCCTGTCCGCAAGCAGCGGCTCGAGCGCGAAGCTAAAACCATCTCCAGCTTGAATCATCCGCACATCTGCGTATTATACGACATAGGTAATCAGGATGGTATCGATTATTTAGTGATGGAGTGTGTCGAAGGGGAGACGCTGGCGAAGCGTCTGCAAAAAGGGGCGTTGCCACTGGAACAAGTGCTGAAGTACGGGATGCAAATTGCGGATGCGCTGGACAGGGCACATCGCAGCGGCGTGGTGCATCGCGACTTAAAGCCGGGCAACATCATGTTGACGCCTACAGGTGCGAAGCTGCTGGATTTCGGCCTGGCGAAAGCTACGCCTTCACTTGGGGCGGGCGCGACGCCACCGGCGGCAACGCGAAACTCGCCGATGACCGAGCAGGGCACGATCGTCGGGACATTTCAATACATGTCGCCGGAGCAAATTGAGGGAAAAGAACTCGATGGGCGCAGCGATATCTTTTCATTTGGCGCGGTGTTGTACGAGATGCTCACGGGCAAGAGGGCCTTCGAGGGTAAGGGCCACTTGAGCGTGGCCTCTGCGATCCTCGAGAAAGAGCCACTGCCCATCAGCAGCGTTAAGCCAATGACCCCGCCCGCGCTAGATCAAACCATTCGACGATGCTTATCGAAAGATCCGGACGAACGCTGTATCTTCTGAGCCAGAAATAAATTCTAGTCCCAGCGGTGCACCGTTTTTTCGGATTGGTGACGAGGGCTCCGCTTGCTTCTCGGAATCCCGGCGTGACACGCTTCGGACGCAAGGCGCGCCCGTACGGCATTGCCTCAATGCGATGGCTGCATTTGGTGGTACACGGCTTCCGCGTTGTCGGCAAACGTCGCGTGGAATTGCGGAAACTGCCGGAAATCGCTGTATTTCTTCATGTCGATCTTTTCCCGCACCTCTGCCGCGCTGGCGCCGCTGCGAACCAGCGATGCAACCTGCGTGGTCAGGTCAGACATGTAGTCGCGGAAGCGCGTGAACGCGGCGCGCGTGCCCACTTCGAAATGGCCCGGTACGAAATGATCGGCGGGAAGTGCAAGAATGGCGTCCAGCGTGCGCACCCAGTTTTCCCCGCTGCCCTGATCCATGGCCGGGCACGCGTTGTTCATATATAAGTCGCCCGCCGCCACGGTTCGCTGCTTGGGAAAGTAAACGTAAACATCGCCCATCGTGTGCCCCGGCCCCGGCGCGATGATCTCCACCGGATCGTCATCCACATACACGATGAGCTTTTGCGTGAAAGTTTCCGTCGCCGCGCGAAATGCCGGCGGCGGTGCCGCTGCATTCTGCGCGCCAGCGGAGTCTGGAGGATGTCCGATTGCTTGCAGTGTCCGCTCGCGCGTAAAGGGCGAACTGATTACGATCGCGTCCGGTCCCACGACCCCGTTTCCTCCCTGATGATCGGTATGGTAGTGCGTATTCACGATGAACTGCACCGGCAGCGGTGAAATTTTGTGGATTTCAGCGAGCAGCTTTTCGCCTTCAACAGTGTTCAAGCCCGTATCCACCACTAGGATGCCGTGCTGGCCAACCAGAAACGTCGAGTTCGCGCTGTGATCGTTGTCGCTCACATACGCGTACAGGTTCGGAGCCAATTGCTCCACGCGCGGCGCGGCCGTGCATGTTGCCCCGCACGAGAGCAGCGCCGCGACGATCAGCGCTATGCCACTTCGGTTGCCCATCGGTCGCCTCAGAACAACAATTTCAGCGCGAGCTGAATCAGCCGTGGACCGCCCGAACCCAATCCCACCGTTCCTTGCGCCACATCTGGCGTCTGAAAGAGCGCGCCGAAACCGGGGCTGGTCATCACGTTGCGCGGCAATGCAAAATTCGGATGATTGAATAAGTTGAAGAATTCAACCCGAAATTGAAGTTTCACGGTTTCCGTGATGGCTGTATCTTTCAGCAGCGCCATATCGAAATTGCTGAACCCCGGACCAGTCACGATGTTGCGCCCAGCATCGCCGAATGTAAGTGGCGCATTCAGCACGAAAGCGGAAGTGTTGAACCACTGGCTTACCGTTCGTGGCCCCGAGTTGGGGTTCCCTACCAGATCAGGCCTGTCGTCGCCGAGTCCCGTGCTGCTCTGATTGGCGCCAGTCAGCACGGAGAATGGCTGTCCCGTTTGCACCGTAATGATTCCCGTTGTCGCCCATCCGTCCGCGAGCCGGTGCGGCGCTTCGTGGAATAAATTTCGCAAAGTGGGAATCTGATACACGAAGTTCGCCACGAAGCGATTGCGAATGTCGAAATCGGAAAGGCCCTTTTCCGCCGCAGAATACCGACGCGCCGTCGAGCGATTTCCCATACGTGTTCGCGACACCGAACGTCAGCCCGTGATACGCGTGCGTGCTCAACTTTAGCTCCAGCGCGTTGTATGACGAACTCACCACATCCTCGGCCTGGAAGATTTGCGCGTACCCGAAGTACGGCACGCGAGCGATGTTCGGAATCGCAGCAATGTTTGTGGACAGAAACGTGGCTACCGGCGGCGGAATGCCCATCAGTTCCATCCGAGTCACCACGTCCGGTGTGAGCGCATTGATCTGCGCCTGCGTGATATATGCCTGGTTGATCTGCACGAATCGCGGAAGGTGCGTCCCCGTTGATCCCACATACGCCGCTTCAAAAACCATTTGCCACGGCAACTGCCGCTGCACATCCAGATTCCACGATTGCGAATACGGCGTGGGCAGATTCGCCGGGGTCACAGTGATCACCGGGAAACCGGAAGGCGCGAACGAATTCGGCCAGGCGGGCGAACTGTCGTAGTAGTCGGGAAGGTAAGGAGGATTCAACAAGACGTTGCCGGGAATTTGCCCCAGCACCGTGTCGTAAAAAATTCCGTAGCCCACCCGCACCACAGTGGTGTTCTTCGAGTCGACGCTCCACGCGAGCCCCAGCCGCGGCGCGAAGTTTTTGTAGTCCGCGTTGTACAGCCCGCCCTGATTTTCCGTGATCATTCCCGAAGCTTCCAGTGTCGCCAGATTGGTTTGATCGGCGCTCGGTGAGAGGTACGTGGTGAAATTACCTGGACGGAAGGTGCTGGCGCGGCCCGTCGCGTCATACAGAGGTGTGTTGTACTCGTACCGCAGTCCGTAATTGAAAACCAGGTTCGGACGCAGCTTAAAGCTGTCCTGCGCGAAAAAATCGAAGCTGCTGGTGCGATAGCTGCGCGAGGAATCTCCCACGAAATGCAGCGAGCTGGAGGGAAGACCCTCGGCAAAATCCACCAGAGGATTCTGAATGCCTTGCGGATTGGCGTCTCCCGAAAAACTGATCTGGCCGATCTCGTCGAGGTCGTAAAAGCGATTATCTCGAATGTTCCGGATATCTATTCCAAATACCATCGTGTGGCGCGGCGTGAGATGAGTGAAATGATCCACGAATTGCACCGTGTTCTGCCAGGTGCCCCCGGGGTTGTTGTTGTTCGGTCCAAGGTTCGAAATCGATCCGCCGTTCGACACAAGCCCGCCGGCCATCGTGAAATTCGGAATGTCGCCCAGATTGTACGGAGAATTTGGCCCCCACCCGGTATTAAATCCGTACGTCGCGGCCTGCGGACCCGCTTGGTTGTAGCTTAGGTCGACGTTTCGCGTGTAGCCAAAACGAAATTCGTTGATCGAATTCGTGCTGAAAAATCGCGTGTATCCCAGCGAGGCGAGTTGCGAGCTCCCGCTGTCGATTGTTCCATATCCGGGAATCGCTGTCGTCTGCTGCCCGCCCGCGAACGGTGAGACTTCGTTCAGCCGCGTGTAGCTATATCGCGCGGTGAGCAAGTCATTCTTGCCTAGATGGTGATCCACCTTGAGCAAAAATTGATCCGTGTCGTTCGAAAGTATGGGCGAAGAAACGAAATTGCCTCCCGCCACATTCGTGTTCGGCTCCGGATACAACTTGAAGAGCGCCGCGGAAGTCGCGGTCACCGGAACCTGGACCGTGTTTCCCGCGGAATTCACGAAGAACCCCATCTTCTGGGCGTCCGTCGGCACCACCGTGAGTTCCGTAATTCCTGCTCGTTCTCGGAAGCCTTCGTAACTGAAAAAGAAAAACGTCTTGTCCTTTTGAATGGGTCCGCCCACCGCCGTCCCGAATTGATTGAGGCGCAGTTCGGGAGCCGAGGCATCCGGATTGGCGAAGTAGTTCCGCGCGTCTACCGCATCGTTGCGCAGAAAATCGTAAACGGAACCGTGGAATTTGTTGGTTCCGGACTTGGTCACCAGGTTTACCACCGAGCCGCTATTCCGCCCATATTCCGCTGAGTAGTTGTTCGTCTGCACTTGAAATTCCTGGATCGAATCGATGGATGGAAGCTGTCCCACGGAGCCCGCGTTGTAATTATTGTTGTCCACTCCGTCCACCATGAAATTATTCGAACTGGACCTCTGCCCGTTCGACGAATAACCCGATACTCCGCCTTCTCCACCCTGCTGCCCGCCGCCTCCGCCAAACGCCGCCACCCCTGGATTCAACAGCGCGAGTTGCGCGAAGTCGCGACCATTCAGCGGAAGCGAAGTCACTTGAGCCTGCGTCACCACGTCGCCCAGGTGCTGCGAATCCGTATCCACAGTCACCACCGCGCCGGTCACTTCCACCGTTTCCGATTGCGGCGCAACCTTCAGCGCCAGATCTACTGTGCGCGATTCACCCACTTGCACTTCGATCCGCTCGATCGCCAGCGTGGCAAAGCCAGGTTTTTCCGCCAGCAGTTTGTAAGTTCCCGAAGGCAATGCCAGCAGGCGAAACGCGCCGTTATCAGCCGTCGTGTCTGAACGCTCCAATCCTGTGGCTATCTCGGTGACGGTGACTTTCACGCCCGGCGCTACAGCGCCCTGCGCGTCATGCACCACGCCCACGATTGTTCCGCCTGTCGTTTGCGCGAAGATCCGCGTCGCGGCCAACAACAATAGTGCCAGGGCCATCAGGGCGGTTGCCGTTGCTTTCGCTTTCATGGGCGTCCCTCCCGAATTCCGATTTTGTTTTCTGTTGGTTTGCTTTACCCGCTCGGTCGGCGCGGATTCTAGTGACCTGCGGTGTTCAGGTCAAGGGCAATAAATGCCGTAAGTTGTTGTATTTAACTTGATTGTGTTTCGAGAGGTTTCTGACCGCCCGCCGAATCATTCGTTCCGCGAACCAAGGCAGCCAAGCCTTAATTTCGTCTGAGAATAGCGCAATGAATACGCCGGTGACGGTGCCAGCTCAACCGGTCGACACTGGAGCCCAGCGCGGAAAGGAGCCAATCAAACTAGATCAAGACCCATACCCGCTACAAAATCGACTACAGTGCCGAAGTCTCCGGCTTTCTGACCATGGGCTCCCAAAGGCTAAATGAACGCAGGTGAGCAGGATGGGGTGGTAGGCCCGTGGGGACTCGAACCCCAGACCTCTACCGTGTCAAGGTAGCGCTCTAACCAACTGAGCTACGGGCCTAACGCAAACAAACTAAAGAAGATACAGCAACAAAAACTAAGACCCTAAAACCTGCTCGGGACCGATTAGGGTCCAGTGAGAATGAAAGACCATCGAAAACCAGCTTAATCGAGCCTCGAAACAGCCGCAATTTTCGTATCACTGGTCGAATGCGTGTAAGCGAGCCGTCATCGTGATTCTAGCATGACCCAATAGCTGCTGCACCGTGATCAGATCGACACCCGCCTGAACCAGACGCGTCGCGAAGGTGTGTCGCAGGTCGTGGAATCTGACGTGCTTTATGCCCGCAAGTCGAACCGCCGTCCTAAGCCCCTTCTTCAGGTCCAGAACCCTGCGCTCCAACCTTCCGAAGCCTGGGGAAGACCAATTCCGAGTCTCGCGCCTGTGCTAGGTTCGTCAGGAGCGCATGGACCTTGCCGTTCATCGGAATCGATCCGCTCTGCAGACTTGGACTTTCCCTTGAGCAGCCGAACCCTCCGATGGTCCAGATCGATTTGTGACCACTCCAAGCCCAGCAATTCGCTTTTCTTTGTTCCCGTCCGAAAGCCGTTGCGAAATGGGCCATTTAGGTCCTTCGCTAGGCCCTAGGGCTGATGATCGCCCTCGGATGCCCTAAACCACATCTCTAACGACGACGGCCGCGTCAAGAGGGATTTCATCCTCTTTTTTTCTTGTGCCTGCACACCCATCCGTTGGCGCCACGGCGCCTAGTTCTTTGAGTTGTCGCTTGCTTGTTCAACCTGCTCGCTCGGCCCGTCTTACTCATCCACTCGGTGTTGCCCACCAAACATCTCTCCGATCACTGACGACCATGATGATTTATTCGAACTCCCCTCTTCTCAAGGGAGGCGGGTAGCCTATTCAGTCGCCCGGTCGCTGACCGCAGGACCACTGTGATTTTCAGGCATTCCCGCACGGGCATCACCGCTTTTCTGTCGCAACTGTCCGCGGCGGCAGAACTCTTGATAATCAATCTGGTCGCGCATCATGATCCAGAGTCGGATCCCCAGTTTCCTAGCTGCCGCGACCCTGGCTTTTCCCAGTCCTTTTTGTATCAGTTTGCGTCGATAGAAGCGTTTCAACTCTGGATCCACCCTGACCGCGTGCAGCGTTGCTTCGCACCAGAGGTAACGCACCAGAGAGTTGCCTTGCTTGCTCATCGCTCCCAGTCTCTGCCGGCGCCCGCTGGAGTGCTCGCTGGGGATCATGCCGATGTAGCTCGCCAGTGTTTTGCCGTCGGTGAACCGCTGGGGGTCTCCCAAAAATACTTCCGTGGCCAACGCTGTGACCGGACCGACTCCCGGATGCGTCATCAATCTTGCTGCCTGGGGACGTTGCTGGGCCTCTTCACGGACCTGCCGATCGAGGTCCTCGATCGTCTCCTGCAATCGAGGGTACAAACCCAATAGCGCTGCTCGCCGCTCCTGGGCATAACGAGTCAATGGCAAGCATTGGAGCTCGTGTTGGCCTGCCTGGCTCCACAACGAGCCGCCCCGTCGTAGGCCGTTGGTGAGCGCCATCGATTGCAGTGTGTGTTGCACTCGGGACCTCATGCGTACCCATTGATGACGGTGCCGGAGCAAAGTGCGCAGATCCCTTTGTGTGGTCGAAGGCATCCAAATCGTGGGAAAGCGATTTTCTGCCAGCAGTGTCAGCAGCAATCGTGCGTCCCGCCGATCGTGCTTCTGCTTGCGTGTCTCGGCCTTGCGGATTTTCTGGGGATGACCCACACGGCATTCGATCCCAAGTTCTTCCATGAGCCGCAAAAACCACTGCATGGAGCCGGTGGCTTCGATCCCTACCAGGACTTGGCCCGGGAGTGTGGAATAAAAATCCCGCACTTCGTTGCCATCGTGCTCCAGGGTTTTCTCAACCAGTTCCCCGGTGTCGGTATCCAGCATCGCGATTGACTGTTGTCGTGTATGCAAATCCACGCCTATAATTCGCATCTCGGCCTCCTTCGATCCGAGCTCTGCAGGTTGACACCACACAGTCTACTCGGCTCGTTGTGAGGCCGACGTCGTTATGTCATCAGTCGCGGAGCGATCATCGCTTAGAACGCCGCAGAGAAGAGTTCCAAGATTGTCCCCTAGGGCGCGCCAGTTTTTTGCGCAATTTTCGAACGCCGCGACGCGAATAGCTCAGCGCCACTGATTTCCCTCTTATTCGTGCCGGAGCGCGATCATGGGGTCGGCTTGCATCGCGCGGCGAGCTGGGATCCAACAGGCCGCGATCCCGACCACAATCAACAAAGCGGCAACGCTAAGGTAAGTCACTGGATCGGTGACGCTGACACCGGCCAGCAGGTGCATCGTGGTTCGCGCAAGAGCCCATGCCGCGACGATCCCCACAACCACGCCCAGCATCACCAGGCGCACACCCTGTTTCCAGACCAGATGGAGAATATCTCGTGCATCTGCACCGAGAGCCATACGGATGCCAATCTCGTGCGTTTTGCGGCTGGCCGCGAACGAGACGACGCCGTAGACTCCGACGACCGCAAGGATCAGCCCAATGATTCCCAGCGCGGCGGACAGACTGGCCGCCAGGCGAAACGCGAAGAAGCCGAAGGCACCGGCAACGGAATCCTGCATGGTCTCGATATTCAAGATTGGCAGGGTTGGCGCGAGGCGCCGAACCTGCTCCTTCACGGCTCCCGCGAGCGACTCCGGTGGAACGAGTGAGCGAATCTGCAGCGTGCGCTTTGAGACAAAGTGCTGCGCAAGCGGAACGTAAAAGAAGGCTTGCGAATCTTCGGCAACGGTTTGATATTTGCCGTCGCCCACCTCGCCAACGATTTCGAGAAAAGGTCCAGCATCGCCGACCATGCTAAAGCGTTTCCCGATCGGGTCTTGATGTGGCCAAAATTGCTCTGCCATCTTGGGATTGATAATCGCGACGGGCACTGCCGCTTCGCTGTCCGAATCGGCGAAGATACGGCCGCGGAGCACCCTGATGCGCATCGTTTGGAAGTAGCTCGGATCGATAGCATTGTAGAGCACGCGCGGCGGCTCTTGATTTGCCGGAGTTGGGCGGCCTTCAATGGAAACCACTGACGCAGTAGGAAAGCCTCCCATAGGCACATACGATGCGAGGCTCACCGATTGAACTCCGGGCAACCCACGGATGTTCGATTCCAGGTCGCGAAAGAAGGTCTTCGTTTGGGGTTCGCCATAGCCGCTCTGCTGCGGATCTATCGCCACGTTTAAAACGTTGTGGGGATCGAATCCGAGATCAAATGTCTGAACCTTTTGTAGGCTGCGCACAAAAAGCCCGGTCGTTACGAGAAGCACCAGCGAACCCGCTACCTGGGCGATGACTAGAAAATTCCCCAGGCTCGGGCGACTTGTTCCAAGGGATCTCCTATCGTCACTCGCACGTAGGACCGCGTTCACATCCGAGGACGAGGCCTTAAGCGCGGGCGCCAGGCCGGCTAAAATCCCTGTAAGCAGGGCCGACGCCAAAGCGAATGTAAATACTCGCCAGTCAAAGCTCGCGTCCAGATGCAGTGGCAGATTGCGTACGCGGAGCGAACTGATTTCCCGGTTCACCCAGACAGCCAAAGTGGTTCCGACGGAGCCCGCGAGAATTGCCAACAAAATGCTTTCCGTCAACATCTGACGGATCAATCGGGCGCGGCTTCCGCCCAACGCTGCGCGAATCGCCATTTCACGTTGTCGCGCAAGGCCGCGGGCCAAAAGGATGTTCTCCACGTTCATGCACGCAAGCAGCAAAACAAAAGAGGCGAGGATTAGAAAAAGGCCTGAAAAAGCAATGAAAGAATTGTTGGCATACGGGATCGGCCGCGACAACCGCTCGGGCACGGCATGAACTGTGTACCACTTGTCGCTTGCCGGATATTGTGCCGCGAGCAGACTGTCGGTCAGGTCGAGCGAGGTTTGCGCCTGGGAAAAAGTCACGCCTGGTTTCAGCCGCGCAAAGCCGAGGATTCGGTGGGCCTCACGGCTGTTCCAAAAGAGCCGTAACGAGGAGGAATCCTGCGCAGCCGCACTCATGGGTAGGTAGAGGTCCGTGTCGAAGATGGAATACATGCCCTGGAACTGCCGCGGTGCCACGCCAATGATGGTCGCAGCCTTTCCATTGACCAGGACCTGCTTGCCGATCACGCCGGTATCGCCACGGAATCTCCTCTGCCAGAAACCGTAGCCAAGAACGGCGACAACAGGCTGTCCGGGCGTTTCCGCCTCGCCAGGAAGAATGAAGCTGCCTGCGCTCGGTGCCAAATGCAAAGCAGAAAAGAAATTCCCCGTGACGTAGTTCGTAAAACACGTGTCGGTTTCGTTGTCCACGTTGAAAGGCACTTGCCCGAGCAGCACGCCGAATAGATCCGCGAACGAGCCAGTTCGATTCCGAAAATCAAGGAATTCCGGATACGAGAAGCCGGAGGAGCCTAAGGACGCGTCCTTTTGTTGGACCGCAATCACTGCGATCTGCTCGGGATGAGGCACGGATAACGGACGCAACAGAAATGCGTTGACTGCACTGAATATGGAGGTATCGGCTCCAATGCCCAGGGCCAGCGTGATGATGATAACCGCAGTGAGAGCGGGTGTTTTGGCGAGCAGCCGGGAGCCGTGACGCAGATCCTGAGTTAGGGCCTCAAAGGTGTTTGTTTCACGCATGGCGTCGTTCCTCTTGCCAATACGTTAACGCTGCGCGGGGGAAAGCCTTTGATCACCTGAGAACGCGGGTGCACTTCTAGTACCGGACAGGCTCCCGAAGGCTCGTTGTGGGAGGTCGCGGGCAAAACCACGAAAAGTGGCGTATGCGGTCAAGTGGCCGTCGCGGAGCGATTCCGCGCCCATCCACATCTGCCGTGAGCCGCCGTTCCTGCGGTCCACCTTGATGAAAAAACGCGCGCTCGCCATCGCTTCCTTCCGAGGCCTGCGCTCGCGCAGTTCACCTTCGTTATTTTCCAGAATCAGCGGAGTGGCTTTCGCCTCGCTTGCACCACTCTGTGGCCACATCCTGTGCATGAAATTTGCGCTGAAAAGCGCGGCGCCAATCGCGAGAACCAGCAAAATTCGCATTTGTTCCTCCTTGTCGGTGGAGCGAGCTTACTACGCATACGAAGATCACGAAGGAAAATCTGCGCGCCTTCCCCGCCGGGTCGCATCAAAAGGATCGGAAATTACTCGGGATTTTGTCTTTTTTGCAGCCGGGGGGCCCAGTTGGTCACGACGTTCAGGGGCAGGGAACTGATGTCCGGAGACACGCTGCCCAGAAAACGGCTGCCATTGTGGCTGTCTACATCAAAGAGCGAATACAGCGCGGTGGCATGGAAGGCGAAGGAAACAGCCGTTGCAGGCTCTGGACCTTGATGGTTCCGCTAGAGCTTTCGAGCCTCGCTTCCATCATTTCGCCTGCCTTACTGATGAAATAGAGCTCCTTGCCGTCCGCCGACCAAACGGCAGGTGGTTGTACTCCTCCCGGTGGGCTGATTTGCCATTTGCCGCGTCCAGCCGGGAAACGAGGTCACGAACAGGTCCGTATTTGAAAATTCAGACGTAACGTAAGCGATCCAATTACCGTCGGGTGATACACGCCCATCACTGTAGTCGTACTTAGAATCGGGAAAGAGCGGCATAGGTTTATGTTCCCCTGTCAGACGCAGGAGCCAGATTTCGCGGGAGCCGCTGCGGCCCCGGTTGAAAACCAGGAATCTTCCATCCCGCGTCCAATCCGTTGGATGATCGATTTGGTCCTCGGAAAGAACCACTTGCCGCTCACCGCTGCCGTCCGCGGGCTTGCGATAGATCTCTGCGTTTTCTGAACCTGGCTTCTGCGACGAATAGATCACTTCCCTCCCGTCGGGCGACCACACGACATACCACACGTTTTCGCCAAAGCTAAGTTTTGTGACTGTACCGCCTTTCAAATTGATGATGTTCAGAGTTCCGGCAGGTCCCTCGAATCCAACCACAGCCACCCTTGTGCCGTCCGGTGATAGCCGCAACGTCTTGAGCGGTCCCCAAAAAGGTGCCGCGCCCTGGTTTTGGCCTCTGGCGTCAAACCACTGCACCGGGTATTTCACCTCGCCGGCGCTTTGAAAAAGCAGAATGCCGTTGCGCGAGGCTGTGGCGAACATTTCGAAGTCGCCGGTATCTCGAAGCACTTGCCCGAGCACTGTCGCATTCCCCTGCAGTGCCATCGTTTTTTCATCAAGTTGCTGCGCCACAAGGCTTCCGTCCTGGTAGTACAACAGATACCCGGAGGAATAGATCGCGCTCCCCTCCGTACGAACAATGAATTTCGTCGCCCCGCCGTCCAGGCTCGCCCCGTAAATCCCGCCCGCTTCCCGGTTGCCGCCCAAGTGGTTTTGGGCCAGGTAAACAAAATGCTTTCCGTCACTCAGGAACTGTGGCCAGCGGTGTGTCGTATAAAGCGCCGGATCCAGCTTCGTGACCCGCGCCGCCACACCGCCCCCCGCTGGGACGCGCCAAATGGTGTCGTAGAGATACGGCGCGTACAAAATGGTGTTTCCCGCCCAGGCACCGCCGCGGGGATAATCCGCCCGCGCCAAACTGACCGGAGGACCACCGGCAATTTCCAGCCGCTTGAGCTGTTTGTCGGCGAAAAAGCCAATCGACTTGCCGTCGGGCGACCAGAAGGGAAAATGGCCGTCCTCAGTCCCGGGAATTGGCGTCGCTGCGGCACTGGCCATCGAACGCAGAAAGAGCATTCGTTGACCGGATGTGGTTCCGCGGAAGACGAAACGGCTTCCATCCGGCGATAGCGCGGGAGCTCCGCCATCATCTCCAACCATCAGCACGGCCACGCCCGTTTGTGGCTGCAGGACCGTGCGCATTTCGGGGGCCGACGTCACGCTTCCCCTGCTCCAGCGCCCAATTACCAACGCGATCGCCGCGATGGCAATAGATACCGCAGCCCACTTCCAACCCGCTCGAAAACCGCGCTTCTCCTCTCTTCGCGCGGGCAGAATCGGGCTGATGCCGGAAAGCGAGCTGAGAGCAAAAGCCAAATCACGGGCCGACTGGAAACGTTCGGAAGGTTTCTTCTCTAAACAGTGCCGCAAAATGCTTTCCAAGCCCGGAGGCAAACCCGCGTCTCCAGCCAGAATCTCCGGCGGCTCGCCGCTTAAAATGGCGTTCATTGTTTCAGCGGCCGTGTCCCTCTTGAACGCCCGCCGGCCATAGGCCGCCTCAAATAGCATCGCGCCGAAACTGAAAATGTCGGAGCGTGAGTCCGCCGCCTCGCCGCACACCTGCTCAGGCGACATGTAACCCACAGTGCCCATTACGACTCCCGGCTCCGTGGTTCCAGGTCTCGCATGCAACAACGTCGTACCCTCATTCGTTGCATCAGCCACGTATTTGGCGAGACCAAAGTCGAGGATTTTGACCCGTTCGTCTTTCGTGATGAACACGTTCTCGGGTTTCAGGTCGCGATGCACGATTCCTTTCTCGTGAGCCGCAGCCAGGCCCTCAGCGATTCTCACGCTGTAGTCAGCCAGCTTGCGCCGAGGCAGGGCGCCCTCGCTTAAGAGCTGGCGCAGCGTTTTCCCCTCTAGCAGCTCGGAGACGAAATAATTCCCGCCCTCCGCACTGCCCACATCGAAGATGGCCAAAAGATTCGGGTGATTGAGTGCGGCCAATGCGCGCGCTTCCTGCTCAAACCGCGCTAGCGCGGTCCCATGTCGGGCCAGCACGTCCGGGAGAACCTTGACCGCAACGTCGCGCCCCAAGCGGGTGTCTCGTGCGCGATACACGTCCCCCATGCCGCCAGAGCCAAGCGGCTCCGTAATTTCGTATGGACCGAGCTGTGTTCCGGCGCGCAACCCCATGATCGTTGGCGATTCTACACCTCGGCTTTAGGTTTGCGACAGTCTGGGAGCGCAGCATCAGCCACTTCGCTATCAGCTTCGCATCCCTTCGTCGGGCCGTTCGCGGGATCTGAATCGTGGATTCTTTTTCTGGCACTTAGGCGAAGGGAAAGCCCCCAAAATTGCATCATCCAAAGCTTAGTGGATGGCATATACGACGAAATGCTCAACCCGCCTCAGCCAAACTATTGGTTTTGCGCACGGAAACTCCAAAGCAAAGAGGAGTCGGCCAGACGCGTGAAGAATCGCCTCAGGAATCTCGTGACAAATGCTCCGCCTTCACTTCGAAGAACCGCCCGATGATCGCCGCCGTTTTGCTCGTCGTCTCATTCATATTGGAGCGCGATTATTGGATCCCTGCGCGACGCGGAGGAGAGCTATCGAGCGGAATAACAGCGGCGACGACGCCGAGAATTTCGTTTGAAGTGATTCATGTTCATTCGGTTCCAGATTTTATCGTGCGCATCGTGGACCGCCATCATCATAAATCACCTTAGCTTCGTGCTGTTCGGCCACTTTATCGAGCCTTGAATCAAGTTGAACAGGCGCGCGATTCGGCGAGCAGTGGCAACAGCGTCCTGGACCCCTGGTGTGGGTTCCTGTGATAGTGTTCGGCTATCGCTCGGGTACGGAGCCCTTATGAACATCGCTCAGCCAGTGAAATGGAAGTCGACGCGAAGCATCGCGCGGGGCTTAGTGTGGCTTGCGCTGGCCGCAATGTTTCTGGCGACCGCCAGTCTGGCGCAGGGACGCGGGCGGGGTGGCGCCGAGTCCAATGCAGTGCCGCCGGGGCCGCTGTCGCAATTGCACTTCCGCTTCTTAGGCCCGAACGGCAACCGCGATATCGCCGTCGTCGGCGAACCGGGGAATTCGCTGGTGGCTTACTTCGGTGCCGCATCCGGCGGCATCTGGAAGACAGAGGATGCGGGCGCGCACTTTGCGCAGGTCTTCGAGGAGCAGAACATCGATGTCTCCTCGGTCAGTGCGTTGGCCATCGCACCGTCCGATCCCAATATCGTCTGGGCCGGCACAGGCGAGACGTTCATCATCCGCGAGTCCACGTCAGTGGGCGATGGCGTCTACAAATCGACCGACGCCGGACGTACTTGGCGGCACATGGGCCTGCCATTGTCCGGCCACATCGGCAACATCGTCATCAATCCCGACGATCCGAACATTGTCTTTGCCTGCGCCGTGGGCCAGGTCTTTAAGCCGAACCTCGAACGTGGTGTGTATCGCAGCACCGATGGCGGCGAGAACTGGGTGCAGGTGTTGAAAGGTGAGAACGATTACACCGGCTGCTCGGGGCTTGACATGGATGCACACGATCCGAAGACGCTCTTCGCCGGAATGTGGCAGATCGATATCAAGCCGTGGAACGAAAACAGCGGTGGCCCGGGTAGCGGTGTGTTCGTCAGTCATGACGGCGGCGATACCTGGACGCGAGTCGCCGGCAACGGATTGCCTGCGGCTGGCGCTAACCTCGGCAAGGTGGCAGTGCGCGTGGCTCCGAGTGACACTCAGCGGGTGTACGCGCTGATCCAAGAGGATACGGCGCGGTTTTATCGCTCCGACGACGGCGGCCATCATTGGACGCTGATGAATGAGAGCCACAAGCTCTCCGAGCGCTCTCCCTACTACACGAACTTCCGCGTCTCGCCCGACGATCCCAATCTGCTCTATTTCGTCTCCGTCTCCTGGACGGTCTCGCGCGACGGGGGCAAGACGTTCGCCGACCTGCCTTCGCTCGGTGGCGACCTGCACGACGTCTGGATTGATCCAAAAAACCCGGATCGCGTTATGGTGGCCGACGATGGCGGCGGCGCGATCAGTCTCAATCGCGGGCGCACGTATTTCACCGTCAACCTGCCAATCGCGCAGCTTTATCACGTTTACACGGACAACAACATTCCCTATAACGTCATCGCCAACCGCCAGGATTCGGGCGGCGAAGAAGGGCCCAGCCGGCTGCTCACTGGCGGCGGCCGGGGCGGAGGCATCAGCGCCAGCGAATGGCATGCGTTTGCCGGATGCGAGAGCGGATTCGGTGTGCCCGATCCGGTCGATCCGGACATCATTTGGTCGGGCTGTTATAACGGCGATTTGGTGCGTGTCGATCTGCACACCGGCCAGTCGCACAATGTCAGCGTGTGGCCCGGGGCTCAGTTCGGCTTCGCGCCAGCAGAGGTGCGCGATCGATGGAATTGGACCTTCCCCATCGCCATCTCGTCCCACAGCCACGAGCAGGTTTACGTCGGCAGTCAATTTGTCTACGAAACCACCGACAAGGGCCAGACTTGGAAGCGCATCAGCCCGGATTTGACCACCAACGACAAGAGCAAGGAAGGCAACTCCGGCGGCTTGGCCTACGACAACCTCATGACCTTTTCGGCGACCACGCTGGCCATGATCGATGAGTCGCCGGTGAAGGCGGGGGTCATTTGGACGGGCAGCTACGACGGGCAGGTCAACGTCACGCAGGATGGCGGCGCGCACTGGACGAACGTCACCCGCAACATCACCGGCCTGGCGCCCTGGGGAACGATCAATGTGCAGGCCTCGCCTTTCGATGCCGGCACGGCTTATGTCAGCTCGAACGTAAAAATGATGGGCGACTACCGGCCCTACATCTTCAAGACTACCAACTATGGCGCAACCTGGAAGAATATCGCGGGCGACATTTCGCCGAGTGAGTTCAGCTTTGTGCACATCGTCCGTGAAGACCCGGTGCGCAAGGGCATGCTGTATGCCGGCACTGAGAACGCGATCTACGTCTCTTGGGACGATGGCGGACACTGGCAGCAGATCCGGAATAACCTGCCGCCGGCGCCGATGTATTGGCTGCAGATCCAGCGCCATTTCAGCGACCTCGTCATCGCCACCTACGGTCGCGGCGTTTGGATTCTCGATGACCTAACGCCACTGCGCAGCTGGGATCGGGTTTCGGTTGCGGGTCAGGCATACTTATGGGCTCCGCGGCTGGCTTACCGCTTCCGCACCGATGTAGCCACGCCCCAGTCTGCGCCGAATGGAACTACCATCGGCGAAGATGCGCCTTATGGCGCCGACCTGAATTTCTATCTGCCAAACTCCACGGAGACGACGATCACCATCAGCGACGCTGCGGGAAAGCAAATCCGTGTACTCAAGCAGGCCGGGCAGTCCGGTTTGAACCGGGTGTACTGGGACCTGCGGCACGAACCGCGCCATCGGGCGCTCATGCTCACAAATCCGCCCGGCGAGCCTTGGGTGAATACCCCACCCAAAGGGCGGCCGCTGGTCACCTGGGGGCAACCGCCCGTGTCCGGGCCGAAAGTCTCGCCGGGAAATTACACTGTGACGCTCACGGTCAACGGCACGGTAGTGGGCACACACCCGCTGCAAGTGTTGATCGATCCGCACACGCTGGGCACCGTGCAGTCGATGAGGGCCGAAGAACAGTTCGCACTGCATCTCGAGGACGAAATCAACCTCGATGTCGATCTCATCAATCGTCTCGAGCAGGCGCGGCAGGGCTTCGAATCGAGCTCGAACACCGCTAAGGAAAAGGAGGCAGAGCAACTCGAAGACCGCTTGGTCAACATTTACGCCACTGGGTTTAGCGAGGATTCATTCCGCGAGCCGCCTGGCCTCTATGAAGAACTGGGCTCACTCTCCACGAATATCGATGGCGCAGGCGCGGATCTGGCTCCGACCTCGACTCAGGTCGAAGCCAACAACAACATGAAGCAGCGGCTCATGCAGGCGCAGCAGGCGATCAATGCATTTCTGGGCCAGGCGCGTGAAAGTCCGACTCCAGTCATGAGCCGGACCAGACGTTAAGCGGATCGCTGTCGGACTCCGATTCAGGGCTCTATAGCCAGCGTCATTGAAGGCCGGCTCGTCAGTCTGTTGGAACCGGCGCAGATTTTGGGTTCTGCGCAGGCCCTACAGAAAATCGCCGTCCTCGAAGCCTCCTAAACAACCTTCCATTAGGCCGGGCGGCATTTGCTTGACGTGCAAATCGCGATTTACACATTCGAACAGTCCTGGATCTGCACGAGTTCCGAAGTCTTTTTTGGCAAAAGCTGAATGGATGCGCAGGCTGGCTAAGTACCTAAGGAGGAGCCCTCGTTTGGTGTGAAGAGTCCGGCACGGCTTAGCAAGTCCGCGAGCCTGCCGCCTAAAGAGCGCGTCCCTCCGCTCAACGTATACTCACGCACCGGCTACACCTCGCCTAAACAATGGACCGGTTGCCCAAGGTACTGGTTCATCTAGGATTTCAAATACTTCAAGGAAGCCATGCCGCGCGATTGCCAACCGGTGTCCATCCGGAGAAAGCGCGGGCTTCACCATATAGCCCGTATAGGGCCGCGGATCCCATCGCAGCTCAAATCCAAGATTGTCGTACTTTGCTCATTGAACGAGCAGCAACAATTGACGAGATGAGGTCTCCCTCAACCACGACGGCGATGCTGCCTGGAACTCAAACCTGGTTCATGCCCCCGTCGACCGCAAGCTCGATGCCCGAGATGTAGCTTGAATCATCCGACGCCAGAAAGACCATGGCTTTGGCAATTTCGTCCGGCGTGCCGACACGCCCCAAAGGGATACCAGCCGACATCTGCTGCGCGAACTGATCGACTTGAGCGGCGGTCATGCCGAGGCTGGTGTTATAGCCTTCCGTCGGCACGACGCCGGGACTGATGGCGTTGACACGGATCTTACGTGCCCTGAGATCTGCCGTCCAGCCGCGGGCGAAGGACCGGATGGCGGCCTTGCTGGCGGCATAGACACTGAAGGCTTCCGTGCCATTGGAAGCCGCCGACGAGGCAGTCAGGATGATCGAGCCGCCATCTCTGATAAGCGGGAGGGCCTTCTGCACTGTGAAAAGCGTCCCTTTGACGTTGCCGTCGAAAGTTTTGTCAAAGTGCTCTTCCGTTATGACGCTGAGCGGCGCAAAGCTTCCGCCACCGGCATTGGCGACCAGGACATCAATGTGACCTTTCTCTGTTTTCACCTGTGCATACAAACGATCAAGATCGGCCAGGTTGGCGATGTCGCCCTGAATGCCGGTGACATTGCGGCCGACTTTTGTGACAGCCTGATCCAGTTCTTTCTGGCGGCGGCCGGTAATGAAAACATAAGCGCCTTCTGCGACAAATCGCTTTGCCGTTGCAAGACCGATGCCGCTGGTGCCACCGGTAATGACGGCTGTTTTCGCTTCGAGTTTATTAGACATGGTATATCTTTCCTTGTCCTTGGATTTAGCCCAGAAACTCTCAATCCTTGCTGAATGCCAGTGACGCAGCCTTGGTATCGAGCGCTTCTCGCAAGAGTTTGATTTTTCTTTCTCCGCGACGAGGCGTCCGGCGTAGGTTTGTCGATAGGTCTTGCCGGTCGACGGCACAAGCGCCTCCACGTCGTACTCGCCGAAGGCTTGGTCGGGCGTCTGAATCCAGATGCGGATGTTCCGGAATCGGAAGTCCGGCACCTTTGCGAGCAGCGCCGCGAGAAACTTCTTGATGCTCGACAGGCCCTTGGGCACGCGCGTTGATCCAGGCCAACTCAATCACGCCGTCGTCAGCGAAAAACGCCGCCGCTGCAGCAGGGTCTTGGATTTGCGCGAGGTAGGCCGATAGCAATGTCGCTTATGGTTTTGCCCGCTCTATAATTCTGTAGCGGTCGTTATATAATACATGTGGCGGGAAAGAGTCAAGGCGTTTAATATCTCCCTACCGTGGCAAGACCGCCCATCCGGTCAACAAAGGCGCGCGGACGTCCTCGGGCATTCGACCGGGACGCAGCGCTTCGTCGTGGTATGGAATTATTCTGGCGTTCAGGGGTATGAGTCGACATCAATCAACGACCTGACATCCGCGATGGGAATTACCGCACCCAGCCTCTACGCTGCGTTTGGTGACAAGGAGAGCCTTTATCTGGAATCCGTGGAGCGTTACAAGTGCGGCCTGGGGAATTCAGGCCGCATTCTCGCCGGAGAAGCGACCGCGCGTGCGGCCATTGAACGGCTTCTCGAAGCTTCGGCCATCGAGTTGACGAACACCAGGGACCATCCTCCCGGATGCATGGTTGTTGCATCCGCCATAAACGGTTCGCCTGAATCCGCCCACTTGCAGGCTGCACTCAGAGGTTGCCGCGTTGAGGCGGAGGCTCGCATCACCGCCAAGATTAAACGCGGTGTCAGGAACGGAGAACTTCCTCCGCGCACGAATGCCGCCGCGCTGGGCAAGTTTTATATGACGGTGATGCAGGGCATGACGATTCAGGCCAGGGACGGTGCAACGCAAGAGGAACTGCTCGCCGTGGCCAGGGCGGCAATGCTTCAGTGGCCTAAATTTGCCCGAGAATAGTCAGCGGCAGTCCTTTCTCTTGTGAACCTTAAAAGGCTACTTATTCGCAATTGAGATTGATGTAATTGTCCAAGTTAATGTCGCCTATTTTCCGACCTGCATGAGCGCGCGGCGCGAGCCGCGATAAATTCCAATACGTAGTCGCAATGACTCCGCGAACGTTGCCGCTGTGAAACCGCTTGGCGCGTCAAGCCTATCCAGCATCGCTTCTCCGTCATTGGCCGGCATACAAGCCAAGAGGTAGCTCTTACTCTGTGATAGGATGCCTGCCCGCTGGCATTTTGATGATGCGCTCACTTCAAAAAGATGATTCAGAATCTGCAGATCGGCAAAAGCTGATCCTGCGGGAGTTGCGGCGAAATGAAAAAATTGCGGTGGAAGATCTCTCCACTCGATTCAATGTTTCCACTTCGACGATTCGCCGAGACCTTGCCGAACTCGAACACAACGGTCTGCTTCATCGAACACATGGCGGAGCGGTGCCCATCGAGCAATTTCTTTATGAGCCGTTCCGGCACGTCTCGTCCTTCCAAGAACAAGAGCAGCAGCGCTCGCGCGAAAAACGATTGATCGGTTTGGCGGCGGCAGAGCTCGTATCCGATGGGGAAACTGTCGCGATCGGCGCGGGTACCACGACGACGCAGGTAGCCAGAAATCTGCGGCAACGCAAAGGCATCATGATCATCACAAATGCAGTCAACATCGCAATGGAGTTTAGTCACAGCAAGGACGTGAAAGTCGTCTTGACGGGAGGTGTTCTCAGCGGCGACTGGTTCGCTCTTGTCGGGCCGGGAGCTATTGCAGCGGTCGCCGAGATTTTTGTGGACAAGGCTTTTGTGGGTATGGACGGTTGTCACCCGACCCATGGGCTGACGACAAATTATCCGGATCAGGCGCCTATCCATCACGCGATGTTCAAGCAGGCTCGGCAGAAAATTGCCGTCGCCGACCACAGCAAGATCGGGGTGGTCGGTACAGCGCTGATTTGCCCTATCGGAGACATCGACCTCTTGATCACGGACCGCAGCGTAAAAACGGCCGCCATAGCCCCTTTTTTGAAAAAGGGCATCAAAGTCAGGCAGGTCTGACCTCTGAGTTTGTCAGCAGCACCCCTGGCAAGAAGGTCCGCTCCGGAATATTCGAATATTGACGCCGTGCACGTTTCTATGCTAAATGCGCATTCACAGTGCGCATAGTTAGCGCAATCGGCGCCTAAGTTGCGCAGTTTTCGGCCGTCAAGAAGTGCCTGGCACAGAGGAGGAACTATGAAGCGGTGCGTTATGGGTTTTGTGCAATCGCTCGGTTGGTTTTGCCTGCTGCTCTGTCTTGCCCCGAGCGCGGGGGCTCAGTCTACAGCGGGGTCCATCGTCGGCCGAGTGACAGACCCTTCTAAGGCTGTCGTCCTCGGAGCGCAAGTGACTGCGCTGAACCAGGCCACCGGTGTGAGCTATACAGGTACGTCGAATGGGAGCGGCGACTTTGTGATCTCCCAGGTACCGCCCGGCATCTACGCGGTAAGTGTGATACAGCCGGGCTTTAAGATCGAGACGGCGAAAGACCTCGAATTGGTTATTGACCAGAAACTCGTGGTCGATTTTGAACTGCAGATCGGCTCAAGCTCCACCGTGACCACCGTCACCGCGGAGGCGCCGCTCTTGCAGACCGAGAGCGTGGAGACAGGCGAAGTAATCGAATCCCAGCAAATTCTCGATCTGCCGCTGTTAGGCCGCAATTTTCTCGACCTCTCGCTACTCACCCCTGGGGTTGTGAGCGGCGGTGGAGGAAATACGCTCAATCTAGCGGTGAATGGGCAAAGAGAATTTGCAAACTCCGTGTTGATTGACGGTGTTGAGTCAACCGCAAACCGCAACAACGATACAAATCTCAGACCGAGCGTAGATGCCGTCCAAGAGTTCAAGGTTGCTACCTCGGACTACTCGGCACAATTTGGCAGGGCTGCTGGGGGCGTGATATCCATCCAGACCAAGTCGGGGACCAACAATTACCACGGTGACCTATACGAATTTTATAGACCGAATGCGACGGCAGCCGATAACTTTTCATTCAGCGGCGTTGGACAATCGCCTGATCTGAGCCAGCATAATTTTGGAGGAACTTTTGGCGGGCCGATTAAAAAGAAAAAGACATTCTTCTTCACCTCCTACGAGCAGGAGCGGCTTCGTGACACGATTACCTATCTAGATTCTGTTCCGCCTAAGAATCAAATCGTCTTTGAGCCGAATGGCAGCGTCAACCTATCCGGATTATTGGACCCTGGGAATGGCCAACAACTTCCCATTTTCAATCCCGCGTTTTACGCCCAGAATTTCTATTCGCAGCAGTTTCCTGGCAACGTCATTCCCGCCTGTCCCGCCAATTTCAAACCCGATGGGAGCTGCGTAAGCCCGGCAGGCAGGGCCATCCTGCAGGATTTTTTCCCCAACCCCAATCTCCCCGGCACTGATTTTGGCTATTACAACAATTTCCTGGTCAATGAGCCCTATGCCTACAACGGCAAGACAGGAAGCGGACGAGTCGACCACGACTTTTCGGAGAAGGATCGGTTGTCTGTGGTGTACCACTATGCTGACTTCAACTCGCTTACGGATGACCCTTTCCACGGCGCGATTCCTGTGGTTGGGGGCGGAGATGCCGACCAGGGCGACAAAGAAGATTCGCGCAGCCAGGAACTCTCTGCCACGGAAATGCATATCTTTTCGAATCGGCTCGTCAACGAATTTCGGTTTGGCTACATTCGCTATCGGCTGAACCAAGAGAGCCTTCTCAACGGACAAGATCTTGCGACCCAATATGGAATCCCGGATATCAATCTTCCGGGCTTTCCCTCAACCTCAGGGTTTCCCTATATTTATCTCGGATCCGGTTACGAAACCGGTGGTTCGACGTACAAGCCCTTGTACTTCCTGGACAGCAATTTCCAATTCCAAGACAACGTCATTCTCACCAGAGGCAAACATGAATTCCGGTTTGGCGGCGACTTCCGAAGATTAAATTCCCATCCTAACTTTTCTCTTTTCCCCACGAGCTTTCAGTATTATGCCGGGCCGTATATCTATGCCCCCAGCGGGCCGTTAACCGCCGCTCAGGATTATTCGTGTTGCGCCTCCGGCTTTGCATATCCGCAGGGCGGGTCGGATATCGCCGATCTCCTGCTCGGTCTTCCGCAGACAAGCCAGCTCGGATTGCAACTTACGAATCCGCACACGCAGAGTTGGGAACTTCACTTCTATGGCGAAGACACATACAAAATAAGTTCCCGGCTGACATTGATCTATGGCTTGCGGTACGAGTTTCAGAATCCTTATACCGAGGTAAATAACGATCTTTCCAACTTCGATCCCACCACCAACACAATTTTGATCGCGGGAGCCGGTGGAAACTCCGACGCGCTCCTTAACGCCAACAAAACTAATTTTTCGCCGCGCCTCGGGGTTGCTTATCAAATTACGCCACGCACCGTGGTACGATTCGGCTATGGGCTTTTCTACACGCCGGAAAACGACGCGCGCGAAGACGTCCTTACCAAAAATTATCCTTTCGCCGTGCAGCAGCTTCTCTATAACAGCCCCTACGCTTACCCCTTCACATATCAGCTCGACACCGGCTTCCCCCGTATCACCACTGTGCCCTTAACCTCGGGCCAATCTACGATTAATCCTGCGACAATCCCGGGCGGGGGAGCCAATCAGGTTGTGTACTATGTGGATCCGAATTTAAAGACGGGATACGCGAATATGTACAACCTAACTTTACAGCGAGAAATCTCATCGTCCGTAACGCTGGAGGTTGGCTATGTAGGAGCCGTAAGCCGGGATCTCCCGTATGCCATTGGAAATATCAACACGAATAACGTACAAACGCCGCTCTTGGGAAAAATTGAAGCTCAGGAATCACTCGGCTGGGGTACATACAATTCCCTGCAAGCCAAGGCGACGAAACGTGCTTCTCGAAATTTGAGCTTCCTCGCGTCCTACACTTACGGGCACAACATTGACAATGGTCCCGCTCCATTCAACCTCGGACGGAATAACGATCAACCGCAAAACCCATTCGACCTGGCTATCGAGAAAGCCTCAGCGGACGATGATGTCCGGCATAACTTTGTGTTGAGTTCTATTTATGCATTGCCCTTCGGGCACGGCCAAACATTCGGTTCGAATTGGAGCGGACCGGCGCAATTCCTGCTCGGTGGCTGGCAGCTTAACGGCATATTTGTGGCACACACCGGACTGCCGGTGAATATCATAAGGAATGGCAATGATGCCCTATGTCCCGGCGCGCGCCCCAATCTTGTGGGCAGCCTCACGCCCTCTGGCGGGCAAACACTGCAGGAGTATTTTAATACGGCGGCATTTAGCAGCGCGCCTTTCACTGGAAGCAACGCTTGTGGGATTGGGGACGCGGGAAGAAATATCGTCCGAGGCCCCGGGCTCATTAATGGGGATTTCTCTGTTTTTAAGAATTTTCCAATCGAAAGCAGATTTAATCTCCAGACCAGATTTGAATTCTTCAACGTGACGAACACGCCGCATTTCGCAAATCCAAACTCCAACGAGGCTAGCCCTTCAAACTTCGGCGAAATTACGGGAACGACCGGGAATCCCCGAATCATTCAGTTTGCAGCCAAGCTCATTTTCTAGGAGGATTGCGAACACACGGCCCCGGGGAGCGCGAATGCGGAACCGCCACGACGTCGGAGTTCTGTGTAGGCGAAATGTCAGCGTGCGATTGCCTTTTATTCGGCCTCAGAATGTGGTTGCGAAATCGCGAACAGGTGCTTGGGCAGGAGCTTGCTGCCTGTTCGTAACGCTTACTTGGTTGCTCTCAGCACACGCTCAGGCTAGTTTCTACCTCCACGATGGCGATCGAGTCGTCTTTTACGGCGATAGTATTACCGAGCGCGGCTTCTACACGTCTTTTGTCGAAGATTATGTCTCCACGCGCTTTCCTTCTTGGAACGTGGCGTTTATGAACTCGGGCTGGTCGGGTGAATGGATCGAGGGGGGCGGGGGTGGGACGGCCGAGAAGAGAATAGCCCGAGACATCCTTGCCAATCACCCAACGGTCGTCACGATCATGCTGGGGATGAATGACGGCGCGTATCAGCCATATGACCGTGCTTTTTTCGATGTCTACGCCGAGGGATACCGGAAGTTCTTAACGCAACTGCTCGACGTGCACCCGCCAATTCGCGTCACCTTACTTGAGCCTTCACCGTACGATGCCGTTACACGCCCGCCGCAATTCGGCAACTATAACGACGTGATGGTCCGCTACGGACAATTCGTCAGGGAGTTGGCGCACGAGAAAGACCTGTTCAGTGTGGATTTGAATGCCCCGTTGTTGCTGGCCCTACAAGAGGCACTACGCATTGACCCGGACAACGCCCGCAAACTCATCCCCGATGAAATTCATCCTTCTCCGGCCGCGAGTCTCTTGCTAGGGGCGGCGCTGATCAAAGCCTGGGGTGGCCCGTCAGAGATCAGCACGGTGGAATTGAATGCAGCGAATGCGGCAGACGTTCGGGCCGAGAACGCGAACGTGACGAAATTGAAGGTCGGCACTGCGCTCTCGTGGTTTGAACAAGAGGCAGCACTCCCCCTTCCGCTGGAAATCACCGATCCGCTAGTAGCGCTGATTCTGCGAAGCAGCGACACCATACAAGGGATGGATCAGGAGCTGCTTCTGGTAAAGGGCCTGCCCCCGGCACACTATACGTTGAGAATTGACGGAGATTCCGTCGGAGTTTGGACAAGCCAGCAACTCGCGGCGGCAATCAATCTGGCGCTGGTCTCGACACCGATGTTGCGCCAGTCAATGGCAGTGCATTCGCTGACTCGCCGCCTTCTGGCGCTTCGGATGGCGCGCTGGCGAGATCTGCAAGTGGGCTTGGAAGACGAAAAGTCGCCACACATCGATCAGGCATTGAGTTCGCTCGACTCGTTACAAGCCGAACTGGCAAACGAGCGGCGAGCCGTTGCTGATCCTAAGATTCACTATTACGAGCTGACACCGAATGGAACGGTTCAATGAATTTCTCTTTGGTGTTAGTCCCTGCGCAGCGGCTTGTGCACCTTGCTCCAGTCGATCTCGTCATCGTTATTTTCTATTTCGCACTCGTTTTGGCAATCGGCTTTTACCTGAAAGGCCGCGCGAGCACCGGCGAAGATTTTTTCATGGCCGGCCGGGAAATGACGGCTTGGATCGCCGGCCTAAGCTTCCTTTCCGCGAATCTAGGAGCGCTGGAATTGATGGGCTGGGCTGCTGCGGCCTATCAGTATGGAATACTGGCTGCGCATTGGTATTGGATCGGCGCCATTCCCGCGATGCTGTTCCTCGGCATTGTCATGATGCCCTTCTATTACATTTCGAAAACACACTCGGTGCCCGGATATCTAAAGCTACGATTCGGTGAATCGAGCCGCGCTCTTTCGGCAGTTTCATTTGCTTTCATGACGGTTTTGATGAGCGGAATCAACATGTACTCAATGGCATTGGTCATGAAAGTCGTCCTAGGTTGGGATATCAATTTCAGTATCTGGGTCTCCTCTATCACAGTCGCCATCTACATAACCCTTGGCGGACTTCGATCAGCCATTTTCAATGAGGTACTTCAGTTCATCCTGATTTGGGCCGGCGCATTGCTCATTCCGATCTTGGGATTGGTTCAGGCAGGGGGGTGGAGGGCTTTACAGCTTCAAGTAGCGCATAACGCCTCCGCTGAATACACGCATCTGTGGTCCACGCTAGGATCGTTCAAGGATAACCCAATGGGAATCCACTGGACGGGTATCGTCTTCGGACTCGGATTCGTCATTTCCTTCGGCTACTGGACAACGGATTTCCTGGTCGTCCAGAGGGTGCTGGCTGCCAAGGACCTGCGCTCCGCGAAAATGGCCCCGATCATCGGCGCGGCGTTCAAAATGTTTGTGCCTTTCATTGTGATTCTGCCCGGTCTGCTCGCCCTCGCGGTCCTACCCGAAAAGCTCACCGGCGAGGGCATTGCCATTGCGACCGGCGGGCATAGTTACAACGAAGTCTTGCCACTCATGCTTGCGCGTTATTGCGGACCTGGGCTTCTAGGACTTGGTATCACTGCGCTGATTGCTGGTTTCATGTCCGGCATGGCCGGCAATGTGAGTGCGTTCTCCACGGTGTGGACGTACGACATCTATGGTGCGCTCATCAACAAGAAAGCCACCGATGCGCAGAGTGTGCGAATGGGCCGCTGGAGTACGATTCTGGGTGTTCTGATCAGCATCGGCACGGCTTATCTGGTGATGCAATTTCTGAGCATCATGGACTACGTGCAGGCACTGTTCAGCTTCTTCATTGCGCCGCTCTTCGGCACCGTGATTCTTGGCATGCTCTGGAAGAGAACCACTTCCGCTGGCGGTTTTTGGGGATTGTTGGTGGGTACGGTGTCCTCTGTCGGCATGTGGGCATGGGTCAAGCTAGACCCGTCGGCCCTTAGGTTCGTCGCCCTCTCAAGCAACGCTCACGACATGGCTGAAAACATGTACCGCGGTCTTTGGTCTTGGATTGTATGCGTCGTGGTCACCGTCGTCGTGAGCCTGATGACAAAGCCCAAGCCCGAGAGCGAATTGGCCGGACTCGTATACGGCGTCACGGCAATCCCATCGGAAGAGCAGGTGGCGATCTACAAGCGGCCGGCGTTTTGGGCTGTAGGCGTAGCCATTGTCTTTGTGGCGTTGAACATTATTTTCTGGTGATAACCATGCGACCTGGCGTCTCGATTTCTATCTGGTTCTTTATTGGAATCTCGCTGCTTGTGGACGGTCTGCTCATTCTTGGCGCTGGTCTGTACGAGTTTGCACATCCGCCAGAAAACCCGGTTGTCCTGTTCCACCTGCACGCCAATGTTTGGTGGGGCGCGGCCCTGATCCTGATTGGCGCGATGTACTGTTTTCGATTTCAACCGTTCCGCGCGAAATCCAAGGGTTGATGGAAGCGAACAGCCAAACTCGCAAACGGCTCCTGGCTTACGCTCTGGCGTGCCTTTTCGCAGTGTTCCTTGCTTTTTCCACCACGCATGCGGGAAGCGCAGACACGATGCCCGCCGATCGCTTCAAGACCTATCTTTTCGGCGCGGATTATTACCCGGAACAATGGTCTGCGAGTTTCTGGGAGCAGGATGCGCAGAGAATGCAGGAAGCGGGCGTAAACGTAGTGAGGATGGGCGAATTTGGCTGGTCTGTAATGGAGCCTGCGCAAGGCAATTATGATTTTGCCGTGTTCGACCAAGCGATTGCGGTGTTGGGGCGCCATGGAATCAAGACAATTCTTGGCACCCCTACCGCAACCCCTCCGAAGTGGCTGACGCACGGATACCCGGAAGTTCTTTACGTATTTCCAGATGGGAGAAAGTCGAACGATCAGACGCGGCGCCACTATTGTTACAACAGCGCGCTCTACCGCAGATTTTCACGCCAAATCGTAGAGGCGATGGCCCGCCACTATCAGGATAATCCAAACGTGATTGGCTGGCAGATTGACAATGAGTTCAACAACGAAAATCCCGAATGTTTCAGCGACAGTTGCAGGGTCGCATTTCGCGCATGGCTCCAAAAGAAATACGGAGAATTAGACTCGCTGAACGCGCGCTGGGGAAATCGGTTCTGGAGCCAGTGGTACACATCCTGGGACCAGATCGATCTGCCTTTCCCCGCCACTTCTTTGCAAAATCCGGCGCTGATGCTGGACTTCAAAAGATTTATTTCGGATTCCGTTTTGTCCTACATGTCGGAACAAATTGAAATCATTCGCAAGTATCGACCCTTGGATTTCATTACCACTAACGGAGCCTTCCGAAACATTGATTACTACACCTTCAGCAAACCGCTTGATATCTTTGCACAAGATAATTACCCCTCATTTTCGGACGCTCCGCAATATCCGGTCGGTTCGTCGCTCACCATGGTTCGCGGCTTCAACGGACGGATGATGGTTATGGAGGAACTCACGGGTCCGGCGGGACAAATGTATCTTTTGCGCAGTCCTCGCCCGGGAGAGATGAGTTTGTGGACATTTCAGACAATCGCCCATGGCGCGGATGGCGTATTGCACTTTCGCTGGCGCACGGCGCAGCGAGGCGTAGAGGAATATTGGTCGGGCGTATTGGATCAGGACAACATTCCGGGAGCGCGTTACGAAGAATTCAAAAGGGAAGGACAGCAAATTCGCGCGATCGGCCCTGAGATACTCGGCTCGAAGGTGGTTTCGCAGATCGCAGTCTTAAATGACTATGAGGCAGCTTGGTCGTACGAGTATCAATACCTGACCCATGATGTAAGCACATCCGCGGCGTACACGAATTTGTTCCAAGCGGCTTCGGAGATGAAATACAACATCGACTTCATCGGACCTGACGCCAGCTTCGCGAAGTACAAAGTGATTGTCATCGACCCGGTCATGGCACAGCGGATTCGCGGTTTTGTTGAAGGCGGAGGAATATTTATCCTGGCGGCCCACAGCGCGTTAATGGATCGAGACAATGCGCAGATAGCTGAACCCCGGCCGGCCTTGCTCAGCGGTCTTTTTGGCATACAAGTGGAATCCACGCAGATGTACAAACCCTCTGAACCGGGGAATGCAATTGTCGCGAATGGCACGGCAATTCCTGCGAACGTGATCGCCGAGGTGCTGAAGAATATCGGCGCAAATGTTTTGGGAACATGGAATCAGGATGTTCTTCGCGGTGCCCCTGCTTTTACGGAAAGGAAAGTGGGAAAAGGAAAGGCTATCTACTTCGGCTCTTTATTTAACTTAGAGAGTGCGCGCTTTCTGCTTCAGCGTGCCGCCACTGAGGTGGGGATGCGTCCTCTCCTCACCGGGATTCCGAAAGAAGTGGAACTGACGTGCAGGACCAAAGGCCAAACGGACTATTTTTTCATTCTGAATCATCAGGACCACTCCGTACAGGTCAATCCTGGCGCCGGATACTTTGACCTCCTTCAACAGAAGGCGTCTCCAGCTTCGGTCACGCTCGGACCATTTCAATACCTAGTCCTCAGGAAGGCAAACGCAGACGTTCAGGCCGCGCGGAAGGCGATCTCTTCTGAACTCACAAGGGTAAGCCGATGAAGGCCGCCATTGTGAGTGTCAGTATGCTTCTTCTTTTGCAAACGGGTGTTGCTCTTTCTCCTGTGGAACCACCAGATCTTCTCCTCCTGATTCGGGATGCGGGTATCGCGAAGCTAGCCGTGAATTCGGCTTCTGTTTATCAAGACGATCGCTCAGGCTGCCTCACCATGACGTTCCATTACATCCAGGGCGATCCGGAGGTCAGGGTTCCGGTTGCGGAAATCGGATGGCCAACGAATTGGTCCCAGTTCCGTTCGATAGCATTCACACTTCAATCCACAAGCCTTGAGCCGATCTTCATTCGCTTCTCCGATAGCAAACAGAAAAAAGACATGGTCTTGGAACCGCTGGAAGGCATTCGTATCAGGGGTGTCCTGCCGTTCGATGTTTCAGCACCGCACGCGAAAGAAACACAAATCGCGCCCCTCGGATACAAGCTGTGGCCGGAAAGCATGTCGGCGCCCTCTCAGGTCGAGGAGATTTCTTTCCGCATGCATTTTCCCGCTGAACCAACTCAAGTTACTCTCTGCAATTTCAAGCTCGCGCGCGATGCCCCCGCCAACGACATTCTCGATCGCCGTCCTGTGCTCGACCGATTTGGTCAATGGATTCCTGAGAAGTGGGACGACAAGGCGTACAGCGACGAAGACCTAAAACGAATTTGGACCGAGGAAAAGTTGCAGCCCGCGAAGTTCCCCTACTGTCCTCTGGGAGGTGACGCCGGCAGGAGGGGCCGCGCCACTGGGTTTTTCCGCACGGAAAAAATCGGAGCAAAATGGGCGTTTATAGACCCGCATGGCCACCCTTTCTATTCCGCGGGAATGGACATTGTTGGAGTCGCTGATTCCAGCTTTGGAACGGACGTTACCGGACGGAAGTATTTATTTGAAGAGCTGCCGCCACCCGGCCAGAGTTGGCTGACACCCGACAAAGTGGTTTCCTTCTACGCAGCTAATCTAATTCGCCGATACGGCGACGATTGGGAAATGCGGGGAATCGAGCAGATGGCGCGCCGGCTGCATAGTTGGGGCTTCAATACGATCGGGAATTGGTCCAACAAGGACTTCGCCGTAAAGAGTCAGATGCCCTATGTTCTTCCTCTCTATGGTTGGTACACAAAGAAGATGCTTTCCTATCCGTACGGTTTGCCGGACGTGTTCTCCGATGAGTTTCAAAACAATGTAGACGAGGCCGCGCGCAAACAGGTTCTCTCGTTAAAGGACGATCCCAACCTGATCGGTTGGTTCTTGGACAACGAGCCTGTCTGGGCCGGCGATTTTGAACTGAAGCAGCCCTGGGCAGACATCCTTTTGCAGGATCCGGAACCCTCAGCCACGCAGAGAAAGCTCCAAGAACTGCTGGCCGCAAATCCCCAGGACAGTGTGAACATAAAAAGTCAGTTTCTGTACGAATGCGTGAAGAAGTATCTCGAAACGGTGACCGCTGCCGTCCGGAAGTACGACCCGAACCACCTTCTTCTCGGAGTGCGCTTTTCCGGTAATCCGGGTCCGCAGTGGGTGAAACTCAGTTCGCTGTTTGACGTCTTCAGCATCAATATTTATTCGGACACTTTCGCGCCCGATCCTAAGAAGATACAGGAGTACTCCGAAGGGTCGGGACGTCCTGTTCTTATCGGCGAATTTACTGCCGCGACGCCAGGTCGTGGCCTTGAGGGAACATTCTACGGAGTCCATAAAGTTCGTGATCTTGCCGAGCGCGGAGTGGCTTACCGCTACTTCGTCGAGAATTCGGCCGCTAGTCCCTACATTATCGGTACGCACTGGTTCCAACTGGTGGACGATCTTCCAACGGGGAGACCTGGTGACGTGGAACGGCTGAATTATGGCTTCGTAAACGTTCTGGATGTTCCCTATCAAGATTTAGTCCAGGCGGCGCGCCAAACGCATCTTCGTCTTTATCAACTGATGTTTGGTAACGCCAAGCCGGTGCAAAGGGTACCGCGAGTCAACTAGCGCTTAGGAACGCTGGTGACAGCAGCGTGCGGTTGTCGAATCATCGGGCAAATCGATGGGACACAAGAGTCCAGACGAGACAACGGAGTCCACGATGCCGCAGAAGACGGCCGGCGGCGCGGTGTGGGAGGAGCGGTGGCACCCGCTTCGAGAGGAATGGGTGATTATTGCCGCGCATCGTCAAGATCGCCCGTGGAGCGGCCGCATCGTTCATCACACGCAACAGCCTCTTCCTGAATATGTCTCGGACTGTTATCTTTGCCCCGGAAATTCACGCGTCAGCGGGGCGACGAACCCAGCCTATTCCACAACGTACATCTTCGATAATGACCATCCATCGGTGGCGGAATCGGCTCCCGAAAATCTGGTTGCCCCGATTGGTTTCTACCAAAACCGCCCGGCAAGAGGCGTTGCACGCGTCGTCTGCTATAGCCCCAAGCACAATCTCTCGCTGTCTGAACTCAAACTCGAAGAGATCGCCAATCTTTTGCGCGTTTGGCAGGAACAATACCGGGAACTCGGCAGCCGCCCGGACATTAACCACGTCTTAGTTTTTGAAAACAGGGGAGAGGTAGTCGGTGTTTCAAATCCTCACCCGCACTGTCAGATCTACGCTACCAATTTCGTCTTCAAGACAATCGAAAACGAGGCGGTGGTAAGCCAGAGGCATTTGAAGCAGACGGGCCGAGTGCTCTTTCAAGATATTCTGCGAGCAGAGGTAGCTGACGGACGCAGAATTGTATGCGAGAACGACACTGCGATCGCTTTTGTACCCTATTTTGCGCGCTATGCTTACGAGCTTTTCATTGCTCCTAAAGAGACTCACACCAGCCTCGCCGATCTCTCAGACGCAGAGTGCAAGGATTTCGCGCGACTGCTGCAACAGGTGCTGACGAAGTTTGACAACCTCTGGAAGATCCCGTTCCCGTACGTTTTGACTCTTCACCAAGCCCCAACCGATGGCGGTAAGTACGACGGCTTCCATTTCCATATTGAATTCCATCCGCCGCTGCGAAAGCCAGGATTACTGAAATACCTTGCCGGACCCGAGATCGGCGGCGGTAATTTCTTGAGCGACACTTCCCCGGAACAGAAAGCCGGAGAACTACGCGCCCAGCCCCTCGTTCATTACAAGCAATCGACGAAAGTAACATTGTGACGCACGCAGCGAGGCAGCTTCTTGAACCCATCCGCCGGCTTCACGAGCGGATTTGGCGTGCCGTGATAGCAGCGGGCGAAAAAACGGCCATAGTGGAATTGAGTCGAATCTTGCGGGATTCCGAAGGAGATACGATCTACTCCGTTGACTGCATCAGTGAAGACATCATTGTCGATTTCTTTGAGCGCGAAATTGCTCCCGTTGTTCCCCTTGTCCTCATAGCCGAAGGGTTGCAGGATGGTCAGATTGTGCTGCCACGAGGTTCTTCTGAAGAAGACGCGATCTGGCGCGTAATTATGGATCCGATAGATGGCACGCGAAGTTGGATGTACCAGAAGCGGAGCGCATGGATTCTGACGGGCATTGCTCCCAACCTCGGCCCTGAAACCAATCTCGCGGATATTGTGTTGGCAGTGCAGACGGAAATTCCCCTGGTGAAACAACATTTGGTGGATGCCGTCTGGGCGATTCGTGGTGAGGGCGCGCACGCGGAGCGTGTAAATCGCCTCACTGGAGAGCGGACGGCGCTCACGCTCCAGCCGTCGCGTGCCGAAACAATTGCCCACGGTTTCGCCATGCTGTCCCGTTTTTTCCCCGGTGCTCGGGACGAGATGGCCGCGATGGACGAAGAAATAATTCACGCGGCCCTCGGACCAATACAGCCGCATAAAGCGCAATGTTTCGAGGATCAATACATTTCCACCGGCGGCCAATTTTATGAATTGATGAGCGGACGTGATCGCTTTTCGGCTGATCTCCGGCCTGTGATGGAAATCGTTCTGAAGCGCCGCGGGCTGGCGCTTGGAATTTGCTGCCATCCTTACGATCTCTGTACGGAACTCGTCGCAAAGGAATGCGGCGTCATCATTACGGACTTGTTTGGCGATCCGCTGCGGGCTCCGTTATCGGTCGAACCGGATGTGGCATGGGCCGGTTACGCCAACGGCAGGATTCGAGCACAGATCGAACCTTTATTGCACGCGGCTTTGAAGAAGCGAGGTCTTTGGGATGAGCGGAGCCGCGGGCACTGAAGCCTTTGGCGTCCTTCTCGCGTTTTTGGAAAATGCTTCTGAAATAGCCGGGGTCTCATGTATCGAATCGTCGAAGGCACAGCGGGTGGATTGGCGGACGTAAAGGAATTTCTTACTGCCCTCGATCTCTTGGACCGGCATCCCGCCGACGAAGCGCGGCGGTTCTTTAGTGACGATAAGGATTTGATCGTGACGCGCGCCCCTGGGCGGCTGGACGTGATGGGCGGTATCGCCGATTATTCGGGCTCCCTGGTATTGCAATTGCCCATTCGAGAAGGAATTCTGGTGGCGCTTCAACCTGATGACGAACGCCGAATCAAAATCGTGAGCCTGGGGAGGGAAGCGGACCAGCGCCAGACACGCACTTGTGAAATGCGTCTCGAGGATTTTGAGCAGGACGGCATGCCCATCGATTACGCGGCGGCGAGGTCCCTGTTTAAGCGCGATCCGCAAGCCCGCTGGGGTGCCTACGTGGCAGGTGTGTTCCTCGTGCTCATGCGCGAGCGTGGAGTCTGTTTCAAGAAAGGCGCGCGGCTCTTCATTGATTCACGTGTGCCCGAAGGCAAGGGCGTTAGTTCCTCTGCGGCACTCGAGGTGTCGGTAATGTTCGCCGTTCTCGCCGCACTGGGCGAGGAGATGGACCCGCGCGAAATCGCGCTGCTCTGTCAACAAGTTGAAAATCTGGTGGTCGGCGCGCCCTGCGGGGTGATGGACCAGATGACCGCCGCATGTGGCAAGGAGAATCGGCTTCTGGTATTGCTGTGTCAGCCTGCCGAGCTGCACGATTTCATACCGATACCCGAGGGACTCGTCATAGCGGGTCTTGACTCGGGGGTTCGACATGAAGTGTCGGCAGACGCGTACGGCGATGTGCGTGCCGGCGCCTTCATGGGCTATCGAATTATTTCAGAAGCGGCTGGCTTGCGCAGTCGTGAGTCAAAGCGCGAGGATTTAGTCCACGTAGAGGATCCAAAGTGGCATGGGTATCTCGCCAACCTCTCGCCCTCGGAATTTGAGCAACTCTATGCCGCAATTCTTCCGGCGGCTATTTCGGGTGAAGATTTTCTGGAGCGGTACAAAGCCACAACCGATCCAGTAACGCGCGTGCAACGTGGGCGGGAATATGCAGTACGCACGCCGGCAACCCATCCGATCTCCGAGCACTTTCGCGTGCGGACCTTCGCCGAATTGCTTCGCGGACCAATAAATGATCGAAGTCTCGATTTGCTTGGTGAACTGATGTACCAGTCCCACGCGAGCTATTCGGCATGCGGACTTGGTTCGGAGCGCACCGACCTGCTTGTTCGGCTTTGCAGAAACGCAGGGCGTGCCCGCGGAATCTTCGGAGCGAAGATCACAGGCGGCGGCAGCGGCGGCACGGTAGCCTGTTTGGGTCGTGATGCCGCGGCGATCCAGAGGATTGGCGAGGAGTACGCCCGCGAGACGGGTCACATTCCGCATCTATTCTTAGGCTCGTCACCGGGAGCGGCCGCGTTTGGCGTCATCCGTTTGCGGCGAGCTGCTTAAAAGCGCGGGATTTCCTTTTATTCGAACAGCGGTATAAAACTGCAAGTGAAGGGAACATCGTGGCGATTCTTGTGACGGGTGGTGCGGGTTACATCGGAAGCGTTACCGCGGAACGATTGCGGGACACCAATGAAGAAATTGTTGTCCTGGATGATTTGGGTCGCGGCCATCGCGTAGCTCTGGATGCAGGCGTGCCTTTCTATCAAGGCCGCGTGGGCGATCGCGTGCTGCTTGAGCGTATTGCGCGAGAGCACAAAATCGATTCCTGCATCCATTTTGCCGCGCTTGCTTATGTGGGCGAATCCGTGGAAAAGCCAGCCGCCTATTTTCAAAATAACGTAGAGCAGGGAGTTGCCTTGATGGACGCGCTCATGCAGGCCGGTGTGCGCCGAATCGTTTTTTCTTCCACCTGCGCCACGTACGGCGAGCCGGAACAAATGCCCATCCGGGAGCAAACGCCACAGTGGCCCAAAAACCCTTATGGTTGGTCAAAGCTGATCATGGAGCGCTTGCTGGATAGCTATGACCGTGCGTATGGCCTCAAATTTGTGGCTCTGCGTTATTTCAACGCGGCCGGCGCAACCGCAAAGCGTGGAGAGCATCACGAGCCCGAATCTCACCTGGTTCCAAACGTCCTCGCGGCTTGCGCGGGGCGCAAGCATGAGGTCTCCGTATTTGGAAAGAATTATCCCACTCCTGACGGCACTGCGATTCGTGACTACGTGCACGTGAGCGACTTGGCCGATGCGCACATCCGCTCGCTGCACTATCTTCGAAAGGGCGGCAATTCTGACTTCATCAATCTCGGCACTGGACACGGGAATTCCGTTCTGGAGGTGATTGAAGCCGCCAAGCAGGTGACCGGGCGTGATATTCGCATCCGATTTGAGCCGCCCCGCCCGGGCGATCCTGCGCGATTGGTCGCGGATTCTACAAGAGCCGCAAACGTGCTGGATTGGCGGCCCGTGAAGTCTGATTTGCCGGCGATCCTGCGCTCACAGTGGGAATGGAATGAACGCCATCCGAACGGATACGGCTCGTAATCGCGCAGACGGAAACAAATACGATGCCGCCAAAGCTTCGAGGAATTGTGACATTGGAGCCGGCGGCACGTGAGCCGCATTGTTTGATGTGCGCGAAAGTCTCGCAAAAGGGTGAGGCGAATAATGGCGAAAGATAAATATGAGCCCAGGCCGGAGCACAAGTTCTCATTCGGTTTGTGGACGGTCGGGAATCCCGGAAGAGATCCCTTCGGCGAGCCTGTACGTCAACTGCTGCCTCCTGTTGAGTTGGTGCACCTGCTGGCGGAGGTCGGTGCGTGGGGCGTAAATCTTCACGACAACGACCTGGTGCCCATTGGCGCGCAACCGGCCGACCGCAACCGCATTGTGCGTGAATTTAAAAAAGCGTGTTCTTCCTCGGGCATCTGCGTCCCGATGACGACCGTAAATCTTTTCACGAATCCCGTCTTTCGCGATGGAGCTTTCACCTCAAACGATCCTTCGGTGCGCGCCTATGCGGTCCAGAAAACAATGCGTGCAATGGACCTCGGCGCGGAACTGGGTGCGAAAATATTCGTCCTCTGGGGTGGCCGCGAAGGCGCCGAGACGGATGCGTGTCGGCGTCCCGATGAAGCGGTCAAACGCCTGCGCGAGGCCGTTAACTATCTTTGTGAATACTCGCTCGATCGGGATTACGGTTTCCGCTTTGCTTTAGAGGCCAAACCCAACGAGCCTCGCGGCGATATTTATATGGCGACGACCGGGGCATATCTGGGATTCATCTATACGCTCGACCATCCAGAGCTCGTGGGCGTAAATCCTGAATTTGCACATGAGACGATGGCGGGGCTTAATTTCTTGCATGCGGTTGCGCAAGCCTGGGAAGCAGGAAAGCTCTTTCACATTGACTTGAATGACCAGGTCATCGGCCGATACGATCAGGATTTCCGTTTTGGTTCGGCGAACCCCAAAGGCGCATTTTTTCTAGTGAAGTTCCTGGAGGACGTCCGCTACCAAGGCCCGCGCCATTTTGACGCGCATGCTTATCGTACGGAAGATTACGAAGGCGTGAAGGATTTTGCGCGAGGGTGTATGAGAACGTATCTCATCCTCAAGGAAAAGGCCGAGCAATTCAATTCCGATCGCCAAATCCAGAGCTTACTGAGAGACGTTTCTAAAGCAAGCGAGGACAACCCCGCGGTGGGCAACTATTCAAAGAGCGGTGGCAAAGCCTTGCTAGCGCACGCGTTTGATCGCGCTGTTTTGGCGGCTCACAAGCTTCCTTACGAGCGGCTCGATCAACTCACCATGGAGATTCTATTCGGCGTTCGTTGAAAGTGGAAGCGGTTGTCCTTGCCGGCAACGCTCGTATCAACATTCGTACCCGGCACAGCGCTTCACGGGAGAAGATAAAGTGAGTGTAAGAGTTACGAAACAAGCGGCCACGTCACACGTGAACCGTATGTTCAGCCGTCCTCCCATTGCCGCTTTTTACGGGCGCGTTGCGCTTGTTTGTGGATTGGTTCTCTGCGCTGCGGTCCTGCTGTCTTGGGTCGCTCAGCCAACCCTTCTTATTGCGCAGTCCCGCTCTTCCAGTCCCGCGTACCCTTCGCCTCGAATTGATCCATCGATCGAAGCGAGGATTGACGCCCTGATCCCTCAGATGACTTTGGAAGAGAAAACCCAGCTCCTGCGTGGCGACGGAAACATGACCTCTCTCGGAATCAAGAGATTAGGTATTCCCCCAATTCGAATGTCCGATAGTCCGCAAGGCGTCAGGTGGGATACTCCGGCGACGGTGTTTCCCGCGCCCGTCGGGATGGGTGCTACTTGGGATACTGAACTCATCCAGCGGGTTGGTGTTGCGCTGGGCGAGGAGTTGCGCGCAGAAGGCCGCGACATTCTGCTGGGCCCTTGCGTAAACATTCATCGCTCGCCCCTAGGGGGGCGGGACACCGAAAGTTACAGCGAAGACCCTGTCTTGATGTCGCGAATGGCGGTTGCCTATATTCGGGGAGTCCAAAGCAATGGCGCCGCCGCTTGTGTAAAACATTTCGCGGCGAATAATCAGGAGACCCGCCGCCTGTCCGTCAACGTCGAAGCCGATCCCCGCTTTCTGAACGAAATCGAATTCCCCGCGTTTCGTGCCGCTGTTCAAGAGGGTGGCGCAATGGCGGTCATGAGCGCTTACGATAGCTTGAACGGACATTTCTGTTTCGCCAATCCATATCTATTGACTCAAGTACTGCGAAACGGCTGGAACTTTCAAGGACTTATCATGTCTGACTGGGGTGCGGAATGGTCGCTCCCGGAGCCAGCACGCACGCTGGACGCGATGAATGCCGGCCTCGACATCGATATGCCGGATGGTTATGGATATAGCGATGACCTCGTTCGCGCCGTGCAAAATGGAACCGTCAGCCAACAGCTTGTTGACGAAAAGGTCCGTTGGGTACTCCGGTTAGTTTTTGGGCTGGACCTCGACGATCCCAATCGCATCCATGAAGCCAGTCGGATCGTAAGCACACCCGAACATCAGCAATTGGCTCGCGAAGTAGCGGACGCGGGCATCGTTCTCTTGAAGAACGAAGATCAAATCCTTCCCCTGGATCGCGCGAACCTGCATTCCATCGCCGTGATTGGTCCGAACGCGCAAGTCGCGCGGCTTGGCGACCGCGCCAGCGCATTTGTTCCTCCGCCGTTCACCGTGAGCCCTCTGGAGGCGCTACAGAAGCGGCTAGGCGACTCGACCCAGATTCGCTTCAGCCAAGGATTTGAGATATCAGGTTTTCAAACCGTTCCTTCGTCTGCCTTGCTGTCTCCGTCCACACCGTCCGGCGAGCACGGCTTGCGTGGCGAATATTTCCAGACGAAAGATCCAAATGGAAATCCCCTTCACACGCGTTTGGATGCAAGCGTTCATTTTGACTTATCCGATGATTCCGTCGCTGGAATTGGTAAGTCGAAGGAATACTCCGCGCGGTGGACCGGAAGACTCGTCGCGCCTGAGACCGGAATTTGGTTTCTGGGCCTGCAAACAGACGGCCGCGCCAAATTATCTCTCGATGGCAGGGCTTTCCTGGAAACCTACGACAAGAAGCTGACCGAGGTCAAATCCATCGGAATTGCACTTGAGAAAGATAAACCGCGCGACATCATAATCGAATTCCACAACGAGAAGGGCCGGGGCAACATAGATTTTGTCTGGGCCAAACCTTCCGCCCGCCCCTTCGCCGAAGCTGTCAAAATCGCCGCCGATTCCGATGTGGCGCTGGTTTTTGCCGGTCTCAGCACCGATTACGAGGGGGAGGGACTCGATCGTTTCAGCATGCAATTGCCCGCTCTGCAGGACGAGTTGATCCAAGCAGTACGCGCTGCGAATCCTCGCACCGTGGTAATCGTTAACAGCGGCACGCCCACCGATATGCGCAAATGGATTCAGCGCGTGCCTGCGGCGCTGCAAGCGTGGTACCCCGGGATGGAGGGCGGCAATGCAATTGTCGATGTCCTACTGGGCGACGTGAACCCCTCGGGAAAGTTGCCGGACACTTTTGGCATGCGTCGCGAAGATTATGCGGACTGGCCGAATTTTCCTGGAGAAGACGAGACGGTGAAGTATGCGGAAAGCATCTTCGTTGGGTATCGTCATTTCGATGCCAAAGGCATCCAGCCCCTTTTCCCATTCGGCTACGGCCTTTCCTACACCACCTTTGCGTACCAGAATTTGAGCGTAACTTCCGGTCCGGACCACACGGTTGAAATCAGTTTCGAAGTTCAAAACACAGGAAAGCGTGAAGGTCGGGAAGTTACGCAATTGTACGTGGCTAATTCTCTGTGTCCGCTTCCGCACCCGCCCAAAGAGCTGAAGGCGTTTGCCAAAATATCGCTGGCTCCTGGCGAAACCGGCCACGTTCATTTTCACTTGGACGGGCAATCGCTTTCGTATTTCGATCCGCAACAGTCCGGTTGGCAATTCCTACCGGGCCGATACGAAATGAATGTCGGCAGTTCCTCACGGGATATTCGCTTGCGCCAGACCACGGAAGTTCGCTGATCGCTCGCCGTGATTGGTAGAGACGCTGGAGGCAATGCATGGCGAAGTGGGCGCTCCCGATAGGTTTCGCGATAGCGATCTCCTTATGCGGGGGTCCGCTATTCACGAAAACGCAAAGCGATTCTGCCGCTCTCGAACTTTCGCGCCCGGCCCGTCCCTTGGAATTGTTGCCGGCCGTCGGCACGCGCGCCGCACTGTTTGCGAACGAGGCCGGCCGCTTCGAGTCCTGGGTATACCCTCTCAAAATCCTGCGTGACTTCCATCTTAATTTCCACATCGGTGGCCAGATCATTCCCGCGGACTCGCTGGCGCGTTCCGTGAGCGTGCGGCCTGAAGCATGCACGATTCTTTATTCGGACGGGGCATTCCAAGTACGCGAGACCTTGTTTGTCCCCGTAAAGGAACCGGGGGCGATCATCACGGTCGCGGTAGAAGCAACGCAGCCGCTGCAAGTAGAAGCGGTATTTCAGCGCGACTTTACACTCGAGTGGCCCGGCTCTCTCAGCGACACCTATCTTTACTGGAATTCAGATTTGCACGCCTTCTTTCTCGGGGAGGAGCCGGACCGGTTTGCGGCGTTCGTAGGTTCGCCGGCGGCCGTTTTCACAAGTGAAGAAGTGTCCACGAAAAGCCGATCTTCCGGCGAAAATTCATTTGTTCTCGATTTCGGCGCCGGTTCGGAAACACAAACGATCGTAATCGCTGGTTCCACCAGCGGCCGCAAAGAGGCCGAAGAAACCTATCACCGTCTTTTGGCCTCACACGATCAACTGCTCGCTCAGTCCGCGAACTATTACGCCGAGTATTTAAATCAGACCCTCGGCCTCGATCTTCCCGATCGCAAACTTCAAAAGGCATATGACTGGTCGCGTATCAGCATCATTCAAGGGATCGTCAGTAATCCATTTCTGGGCACCAGTTTGATCGCGGGATATAACAGCTCGGGCGACGCTCAGCGCGCCGGCTTCGCGTGGTTTTTTGGACGCGACTCGCTGTGGAGTTCGTTGGCGCTTGACGCTGAGGGTGATTTCACCAGCACGCGCACGGTCCTCGCTTTTCTATCGAAGTACCAACGCAAAGACGGCAAGATCACGCACGAGGTCTCTCAATCCGCTACGTTCGTTCCCTGGTTTCGGGACTATCCGTATCCCTTCGCCTCGGCGGATGCTACGCCGCTGTATCTCATCGCGATGAATGATTATGTGGTCCACAGCGGTGACGTCGCCTTCGCCAAGGAACAATGGGACAGCGTCTGGCGCGCTTACCAATATCTGCGTTCAACCTATGATGCGCAGGGCCTGCCTCAAAATGCGGGCGTTGGGCACGGTTGGGTTGAGGGCGGCCCTTTGCTTCCGGTGGAGACGGAATTGTATCAGTGCGGTTTAGGCGCAGAAGCGCTTCGAGCGCTTTCCCATCTCGCCCGCCTTACCGGCAAAGAAGATCTCAGCAAGCAACTCGCGCAGCAATTTGATCGCCAGCGAACTCTCATCAATCAAACGTTCTGGTCGCCGGATGACAACATCTTTGCTTTTGCCCTGGATCCAAATGGAAAGCGCGTGAACATTCCCAGCGTTTTGGCTACCGTGCCGATGTGGTTCGGGATCTTGGATGAAAACAAATCAGAACAAATGATCGACCAATTGGCCGATTACGATCACCAAACCGACTGGGGGATGCGCATTCTTTCCTCGAATAATCCGAAGTACAACCCAAACGGCTATCACTTCGGCGCCGTTTGGCCGCTCTTCACCGGCTGGGCGTCGGTCGGCGAATATCGCTACCATCGAGCGCTACCGGCTTATGCAAATCTGCGCTCCAACGCTCTGCTGGCTTTCGGTGGCTCGCTGGGCCACGTCACGGAAGTTCTCTCCGGAAATTACTATGAGCCTACAGTAGGCGGCACGCCTGACCAAATTTGGTCGGCTGCGATGGTCGTAAGCCCTTTACTCCGCGGATTATTAGGTCTCGAGGTAGATTCCACTTCGAACCAAGTCGTCTTCGCTCCTCATGTGCCTGCGGATTGGTCCTCATTTCGCGTCAAGAATTTGCGAGTCGGGTCGGTGGCGTTGGAATTGGATTTCGAGCGAACCGCCGGCCTCATCACGCTAGCCGTTGTTCGCAAGGGTCCAGGCGATTGCACTCTTGACTTCGAGCTCGCCCTCAGCCTGCGCGCGAAACTCGTTGACGCTACGATAAACGGTCGCAAGGTCTCCGCTGAAATGGTGGCAAACGCCGAGGACCAACACGTCGCTGTAAAGTTTCCAATCCAGGAGGGTCCCAATACCCTGCGAATCCGTGTGCGTGGAGATTTCGGTGTGGGCGTCGAAACAGAGCTGCCGCCGCTGGGCGCCTCGAGCCGGAATCTGCGTGTAGTCTCCCAATCCTGGAATGCTACGCGTGACAATCTGACGCTCGACGTCGCTGGAATCCCGGGAAATCAATACGAACTCTCGCTCTTGGATCCCGTCCAGATTGCCGGCGTGGAAGGCGCCGCGCTAACAAAAACCGATCATGGCGATACAAAACTCAGGATTAACATCCCGCCCTCCAACGACCATGTTTACAGACGCACGCAGGTAACGATTCACTTCGCAAAACCTTAGCCGGACGGCTCTGATTTGTAGGAAGAGTTCTGAACACCAGCGCGATGAGGACAAATATCGGGAGAATAACCATCACCATCATGTCTTTCCCTCGCGTTCTTGGCTGGCGCCTTCCGGTCTACCCGAAGTTTCCCGGCTTACTGGTGTATTCCTTCTCACGGAGCAAGCGCCCATCGCGTACATGCCATTCACCCCAAGGCCGAGATTCGGGTGAGTACTAGTATTAAGCGCTGTATTGTCAATGTATTGAGAACAGGTCGTTTATGGTTTGAAACCCCCGCCAAAGACCACACTTGCCACTCGCCTCATCGTGCCCGAACATAAGAACGTGCTGCGGTAGCCGGCTCTGCCAGGCAACACACGGTCTTCATGCGCCCCCTTCTCGAAGTGGACAACCTGCACGTGGATTATTCGGATTCGTGCGGGAAATCGTCGCCCGCACTTGAAGGTGTTCGTCTGCACCTTGCGGCTGGCGAAATCGCCGGCGTTCTGGGCGAATCCGGCAGCGGCAAGAGCACGTTGGCGCTCGCCATTTTGCGGCTCCTGCCTTCGAGCGCCCATGTTCGCACCGGAACGGTCTCGGTGGGAGGCGAGGACCTCCTAAAGCTGAGCGAGCGCGAACTCGAATCAATCCGCGGAGCCAAGATTGCCCTGATTTTTCAGGAGCCCTCGATTGCTTTGCATCCGACGATGCGCGTCGGGGAGCAGGTGGCGCAAGTGATCAGTGCGCACGAGCGCTGCGACAGGCGAACGCTGCGCGAGCGGGCACTCTCCGCGTTGCACGAGGTGTTCTCATCGGACGTCGAAAGACTTTTCTTCTCCTATCCACACCAACTCAGCGGAGGCCAGAAACAAAGGGTGTTGATCGCGCAGGCGATAGCGTGCCGGCCAAGGATTTTGATCGCTGACGAACCGACGTCTTCGCTCGATCCGGCCACGCAGGCGGAAATCCTGACGCTTTTCTCGAATCTTCGCCGGCGGCTCGGCATCGCAATCGTCTTGATCACGCACAATCCGGCGATCCTCGCGGGACTCGCGGATCGAGTCATCGTCTTCTATGCGGGGAAAGTGGTCGAGGAAGGTTCGGCCGAAGAGCTGCTTCATTCGCCGAAGCATCCCTATCTGCGCGGCTTGCTGCAATGCATGCCTCCGCCGCCTGAAATTGGTTTGCTCACCAGAAAACAAAGGCTGCCCACAATCCCTGGGACTGCGGCCGGGTTGGGGGAAGTTCGGCGAGGTTGCAGATTCGAACCGAGGTGCTCCGACCGGATGCAACGCTGCGTCGAGTCGGACCCTGCGGCGATCGCCGTGGGCCGGTTCGCCAGCGTTTCCTGTTTTAGGTATGGCGAGTGAGAGAAGCCTTGCAGAACATCCAGCCCCTTCTTCGAACGGACAGCCTGGTGAAGCGCTACCGCGTATCGCGTGGAGCGCAGAGCCACGGCGGACTGGCGGCCTTGGACGGCGTGACGCTTGCGATTCTTCCCGGCACGACGCTTGCGCTTGTCGGCGAATCGGGATCGGGCAAAAGCACATTGGCGCTCTGCCTCGCCTGCTTGGAGCGGCCGAGTTCCGGTGAAATCTGGCTGCGCGGAGAAGAGCTTACCCGCCTCAGCGAAAGCGAGCTGCGCCGCGTTCGTCCTCGCGTGCAGATGATTTTCCAGGATGCAACGTCGGCCATGAATCCGCGGCTCAATGCGCTGGAGATCGTCAGCGAGCCGCTGCTGATTGCGAACCGCATGACCCGGACGGAACGGCTGCGGCGCTCTGCCGAGCTATTTGAGAAAGTAGGGCTCTCGCCCGATTGGTTGCAACGGCGAATCGGCGAGTTCAGCGGTGGCCAGCGGCAAAGGCTGGCAATCGCGCGCGCGTTGGCAGCGGAGCCGGAGGTTCTGATCCTCGATGAATCGCTCTCTGGCTTGGATTGTTCGGTGCAGGCGCAAATTGCCAACTTACTCCTCGAACTGCAGGCGGCCACAGGACTGACTTGCCTTTTCATCACGCACGACATTGCGATGGCCGTGCATCTGGGCGACCAGATCGCGGTAATGGATCGGGGCAGAATCGTGGAATCAGGAGCTGTGAATGATGTGGTGCGCTACCCGCGACATGAGCGGACGCGCGCGCTGCTACAGGCGTCGCCGCGACTCGCGGAGCCAGAGCTGGAGTTGAGCCGGCGATGACCCGCTACATTGCCAAACGTCTCGGCCATGCGGTCCTGCTACTTCTCGGCGTGTCGCTGCTTTCGTTTCTTTTTGCTTCGCTCGCGCCCGGGAGCTATTTCGACGAGATGCGGCTGAATCCGCAGATTTCGCCGGAGACCGTCTCCGCGTTGCGCGCGCAATATGGATTGGACAAACCGATGCCTGTCCGTTACGCGCACTGGCTGAATTCGCTGGCACATGGCGATCTGGGCTTCTCCTTTGCGTATAACATGCCGGCCGCGCCCCTTTTGTGGTCGCGAGTGCGCAATACGCTTCTGCTGACGGTGATCGCCACGATTCTGGCGTGGTTGCTGGCGCTTCCTCTAGGCGTGTGGAGCGCCGAACACCTGGGCCGGCTTCCGGATCACGCGGTCAACTCGGGCACTGCCGTGCTGCTTGTGATTCCGGACCTGTTACTCGCGTTGGCCCTATTGCTGCTAGCGGTGCGGACGGGCTGGTTTCCCACCGGCGGAATGGTCTCTGTAGGGCACAGCGAGCTTTCGTGGATGGGCAGAATTAAAGACCTAGCGGCCCATATGGCGTTGCCCGTGGCGGCGCTCGTGCTGTCCGCCCTGCCGATGCTCGTGCGCCACGTGCGTGCCGCGATGGCTGAGGCGCTCGATTCGGGGTTTTTGCGCGCGGCCTCGGCGCATGGAATTCCGCGAACGAAGCTCCTCTATCGCTACGCGCTCCCTGCCGCGGCAAATCCGCTCATTTCGCTTTTTGGATTCAGCCTCGGCGCGCTGCTGAGCTGTTCCTTGATCGTTGAAGTGGTGATGAGTTGGCCGGGTTTGGGGCCGTTGCTGCTGGAAGCGATTCTCTCTCGCGATCTCTACCTGGTAATCGGCGGAGTCCTGCTCTCCACGCTATTCCTGGTAAGCGGAAATTTGATTGGCGATCTGCTGCTGTACTGGGCCGATCCGCGGATCCGTGCGCAATGAGCACAGCGATTGGCAATCGCCGAACGGTGATTTTCTGGCTGATCGCACTCGCAGCCCTGCACCTCGTAGTGGCCTGCGCGGGTTTCTTCGCGCCCTACGATCCAACCGCCCAGGACCGCGACGCCCCCTACTTGCCGCCCGCGCACCTTCATTGGGTGGATTCCAAAGGTTCGTTTCATTTCAGGCCGTTCTTCTTTGCTCTACATCCAGACGAGAAACACTTCGGCGAATATGAACAGGACCGCGCGCAACCCACGCCGCTTCGCTTTTTTGTTTCCGGCCCGCGGTACCGGCTCTTCGGCGTCTTGCCAACTACAGTCCATCTCATCGGCACGAACGGCGCCAAGATTTTCCTGTTTGGAACGGATGCGTACGGGCGGGACGTCTTCTCGAGGACGCTCTACGGCGGACAGATATCGCTTCTCGCAGGACTTCTCGCGACGCTGCTCACGCTGGTCTTCGGTTTCTGCATCGGCGGCCTTGCCGGTTTCGCAGGCGGATGGGCCGACGAGGCGCTCATGCGGCTTTCCGAGCTGTTTATGGCGCTGCCCTGGCTCTATCTGCTCTTCGCCATCCGAGCCTTCCTGCCGCTATCGTTGAGCCCCTTACGCGCTTTCTTTCTCGTGATTATTGTGATCGGCGCGGTGGGCTGGGCGCGACCGGCAAGGCTGATTCGGGGCGTGGTGCTCAGCGGAAAAGAGCGCGAATACGTCCGCGCCTCGCGTGGGTTTGGCGCGTCGCGATTCTATCTGATGCGCCGCCACATTCTTCCCCAGACATCCAGCGTAGTACTGACGCAGGCCACGATCCTGCTGCCGCAATACATTCTGGCCGAGGTCACGCTTTCTTTTCTTGGATTGGGCGTCGCCGAACCAATGCCAAGCTGGGGCAATTTGTTGAGTAGCCTACAGCAATACAACGTGCTCGCCTCGTATTGGTGGATGTACTTGCCGGGTCTCGCCATGCTCCCATTCTTTGCCGGCTACCTGGCGCTTGCCAGTTCCATGCAAAAGCAGGCGGAGGCAGCAAAAATATGAGACACGCAAGCCGTCAGACCGTTGGCAGAATGAGCCAACCTGCGTTCCGCCCGTCATACGCATTTGTGCTGGTTGTTCTGTCGGCGTTCGCCGGTCTTTTGGGATTTCGGGCCTATTCCGCTTCCGCGCAATCCCGTTCCAATCAGCAAGACTTGCTTGTCGTCCCGGGTGAGATCGGCCGTGCGGGTGGAAGGCTCGTGGTTTCGCTGCGCGCGGAGCCCAAGACGCTCAATCCCTTGATCGCGTCGGATTCACCGTCCAGAGAAGTGATCGCGGCGATGCAAGCCGACCTGATCCACATCAATCGTGGATCGCAGCTCACCGAGCCCGCGGTGGCAAAGTCCTGGAAGATTTCCGCCGATGGGCTGCAATACACACTGAAGATTCGCCAGGGCCTCCGCTTTTCCGATGGACAGCCGATGGATGCGGACGACGTGCTTTTCAGTTTCCAGTTGTATCTTGACGAGAACGTTCACGCGCCGCAGCGCGACCTCCTGATCGTTGGGGGCAAACCGATCACCGCGCGCAAGGTTGATGCGCAGACAGTGATCTTCGAAATGTCGAAGCCGTACGGCGTTTCCGAGCGGCTTTTCGACGGGTTGGCTATCTTGCCGAAGCACCTATTGGAGAAGCCATACCAGGAAGGGAAGATTGGCCAGGCATGGCCGCTCACAACACTCGCCGATGAAATCGCGGGGTTGGGGCCTTATCGGCTGAAGGAATACGTTCCGGGGCAGCGTCTCACTCTCGAGCGCAACCCGTTCTATTGGAAGGTGGATGGAAAAGGCAATCGCTTGCCCTACCTCGACGAATTGGTATTCCTTTTTGCGCCGAGCGCCGATGCGCAAGTGATTCGTTTCCAATCCGGCGAAACGGACGTGATCACGCGCCTGGGCGCGCAGGACTTTACTTTGCTCACGCGTCAGTCCCGAAACGCCGCCATGGTAGACGCCGGGCCCGGCCTCGAATTCAATTTTCTGTTCTTCAATCTCAATGAGTTGGACTCTACGGTCCCGGCGGAGATTGCGCGCAAACAGAAATGGTTCCAGGACGTTCGATTCCGGCAGGCGGTGTCGAGCGCTGTGGATCGCGATGCGATCGTGCGCTTGGTCTACCAGGGCCGCGGCGCGCCCCTTTGGGGTCCCGTCACGCCGGGAGACCGCCGGTGGATTGATGCGTCCCTGCCGCACCCGGCTCGTTCGCTGGATCGCGCGCGGGAATTACTCCGAGCGGCGGGCTTCGCTTGGAAGAGCGACACGTCTGGCGAACCGCTGTTGACGGATTCCAGCGGTACGCCCGTGGAGTTTTCGATTGTGACGAGTTCCTCAAATGCCGAGCGGACCAAGATGGCCACGCTGATTCAGGACGATTTGAAACAGCTTGGGATGCGCGTGCAGGTTGTGCCGCTCGAGTTTCGCTCGCTGTTGGACCGCGTCTTCAAGACGAAAGAATACGAAGCGAGCATCCTGGGACTTGCTGCTGCGGACACCGATCCCAATTCAGACATCAACGTCTGGCTCTCGAGCGGCGGTTCGCACATGTGGGCGCCGGAAGAGGCAAGGCCCGCAACGCCCTGGGAAGCCGAGATGGACCGCTTGATGGAGCAGCAGCTTGACGCGCGGACGTATGAGCAGCGTAAGCGCTTGTACGACCGCTTGCAGGAAATTCTCGCGGAAAACCAGCCGATGATCTTTCTTGCAAGCCCCGATATCCTGATCGGCGCAAGGAACACGGTGGGAAATTTCCATCCGGCAATCATCGAGCCTTACGCCCTTTGGAACGTTGATCAACTTTACTTGCGAAACGCGAACCCGGGGGCCGGCCGTTGACACCAGTGAAGCGCGCGCAACGGAAGCAACTCGGGCCGGAGAAGTACTTTGCCGAGATCGGTGGCCTCGAGGATGAAGCGACCCGCCGGAAATTTCTCGACCGGCGCCGGACCCTGGCAACGCCGGAAGTCGTTCAGCGCCTAGCAGAATCGGTTGTCCAGAAGGTCCGCGTAAATCCGCACGAAGCCTTACTGCTAGCTGAAATGGCGATGGAGATCGCGCGCCGCCTGGGCGACCAGGGATCCCTTGCATGGGCGCTCCGGGCGAAGGCCAACTCTCTTTATGCCTCCGGCGACAACCGCGCGGCCGTCGAGCACCACGAACAGGCCATCCGGATCTTTAAGTCGCTTGACGTAGCGACCGAGGAGGCCCGCACGCTCAGCGGTTCGATCCAGCCGCTGATTTTGCTGGGTGAATATGACCGCGCATTGGCGTCCTCCGAACGCGCGCGAGAAATATTCACGCGGCTCAAGCTGCCTTGGCGTCTGGCCCGCCTGGAAGTCAACGTTGGCAACATCTTCCACCGCCAGGACCGCTTCGAAGAAGCGCTTGTGCACTACGAGCGCGGTTACCAAGGTCTGCTCGCGCACCAGGATGCCGAGGCGCTGGCCGTGGTACTCAGCAACATGGCGACCTGCCTGATTACTTTGAACGACTTTCCGCGGGCGCTCGCGACATATGAAAGGGCACGCGCCATCAGCGAACAGAACGGCATGCCGCGCCTCGTCGCGCAAGCCGATTACAACATTGCGTACCTCTACTATCTTCGCGGGGAATACAGCCGTGCCATCGAAATGCTCTACTCGATCCGGAAATCGTGTGAAGCGGGTGGAGATACCTATCATCACGCGCTTTGTTATCTCGACCTCTCGGAAATCTATCTTGAGCTCAATCTCAGCGGCGAGGCTCGCGAAACGGCGGACGAAGGCGCCAAGCGCTTCGAAAAACTCGGCATGGCATACGAAGCCTCGAAATGCGTCGCAAACGAGGCGATTGCCCTCGGCCAGCTAGGCAGGACCGTGCAGGCGCTCGAGCGCTTTGCGAAAGCGCGCGAAAAGTTCGTCCTGGAAAAAAACTTGGTGTGGCCCTCGCTGATTGATCTCTACGCCGGGCTGCTTTTGTTTCGCGAAGGGCGCTACTTCGAAGCGCGGCGTTTCTGCGTTGCAGCTGCCGAATTCTTCGATCATTCCATGCTCGCCGGCAAGGCGATCCTGGCTCACCTGCTGCTCGCGCGGATCGCCCATGACGTCGGCGAGCCGGATGCCGCAGAGCGCGAGGTAAGGTTGGCGCTGGAGAAACTGGCGAAGATTCGCACTCCGGCTCTGGAGCACCAGACCCATTTTCTGCTGGGCCAGATCGCCCAACAGCGTGGCGACGCACAGGCGGCGTATGCGGCTTATCAGAGGTCGCGAGCCTCTCTGGAATCGCTGCGCGGCAGGCTGCAAGGCGAAGAGCTCAAGCTGCCGTTCGTGAAAGATCGGCTGAAGGTATACGAAGCCCTGGTGGATTCATGCCTCATGGGCAACACGTCAGGACGCCGCGCGCTCGAGGTGCTCGGCTATATCGAAGCCGCCAAGTCACGAAGCATGGTCGAAATGATCTTCCCGACGAACCACGCCGTGCTGGGCGGCGATTTTGGGCAGAGCGGCATGGTTCGGCGCATTCGCGATTTGCGCGAGGAACTCAACTGGTACTACCACCGTATTGAGTTGGAAGAACTTCGTCCGGAGCAGAGTTCACGCGTGCGGATCGAGCAACTGCAGGACAAAGCGAAGGCTCACGAAGACGAACTGCTCCGCGTTCTCCGCGACGTCCCGGCCAACCTGGCCGAAGACGCTTCTTCAGAGCTTGCGGCGGTCACCCCAATAGAGAAAATACAAAAGAGCATTCCCGCAGATGCCGCCCTCGTCGAATACTACTTCGCGGGTGACCGTGTTGTTGCAGCGGTTCTGACGCGGGAGGACGTCGAAATTGTGCCGCTCACTGTTCTCTCGCGAATTGCCGGGCTTCTCGACCTGCTTCGTTCCGGCTTCGCGAAGTTTCGTTCCGATCGCGACTACGCACGCCGTTTCGCCGAGCCGTTGCTGCAAGCTACAAACGCGCACCTTGAGGATCTCTACGCCGAGATGATTGCGCCGCTGCGGTCCCTTCTGCAAGGCGGCCACGTTGTGATCGTGCCGCATGGCTTGGCGCACTACTTGCCATTCCACGCCTTTCGAAGCGGCGACGAGTACCTGAGCGACGCCTTCGTGATTTCCTACGCTCCCAGCGCGACAGAATTTTCTGCCTGCCAAACCCGTCCTCCGGTGACGCAAGAAGCCTCGCTCGTCCTGGGCATTCCAGATCCACGGGTTCCCGAGGTCCTTTCGGAAGTCCAGCTCGTCGCGAGCCTGGTGCCGCGACCCGAAATTCTGATCGGTGACCGCGCCACGGCGGCGGCGGTACGGGAGAAAGGGGAAGCCAGCGGATTGCTTCACATCGCGACGCGTGCGACATATCGCCAGGATAATCCCATGTTCTCCGGCTTGCACCTGGCCGATGGCGACCTGAACCTCCATGATCTTTATCAAATGCGTCTCGGCTGTGCGCTCGCGACCCTGTCCGGCTGTGCAGCGGGGATAAACCCAGACGCCACCGGGGACGACTTACTCGGCCTGCAGCGCGGGCTGTTCTGTGCAGGGGCTCGCTCGTTGGTACTATCGCTGTGGGACGTGCATGATCGAAGTACTACCCAGTTGCTGAAACACTTTTATACCGGTTACAAGCAGACGCGTAGCCCCGCCATTGCACTCCAGTCGGCAATGCAGTTGCTTCGGCAAGAATACGCGCACCCCTTCTACTGGGCACCGCTCTTTGCCTCCGGCCAAATTATTGAATCTAAGCCTATTAGCTAGGCACGGCGCTCCGGTCCGTCAGAAACCCAGGGTACCGAAGTACCGAAACCCCTATGGGACTGCCGTTAGTCCCAACGGATCACCTGTACCATTTGCCAAGGCGCGCCCCCAGCCGAAACTGACCGTGCTCCAAAATGGACCAGGGACGAGCCATCAATTTTTCGGAGCCAAAGAGACCTATGAAACGCACTTGGATTCTCGGCGCGGCACTCGTATCACTTTTCCTGTTCGAGGGCACAGCCTCGGCCCAGCAGCAGCGCTACATCGTCACCGCGACGCGGGGGGCGGCCTCCGTGCAGAGCTTGTGCTTGTCGCTGGGCTGCACGGTTGAGGGAGCGCTCGACGGCACGGTCGGCCAGACCTACCTGGTGACCTCCTCCAAGAATCTGCTCGGCAATCTGGTCGGCGGGTTGCTGAATCTGCTCGAAGAGCTCCTCGGGATCAAGAGCGTCGAGGCAGACCAGGTCTTGCCATTGCCGCAAGTCCCACTGGCCAATATCGCTTCCGGGCTTTCTGACACCACACCGGTGAACTATTACGGCTCGGTGGCCTGGCACGGTTACACGGCGCAGCCCGCGATGCAGATTATTCGCCTGGGCGAAGCGCAGAATACGTTTCAGGATGGCGGCTCCGGCATTGTCGCCGACATTGACACCGGCGTGGACCCCAATCATCCGGTGTTGCAACCGGTCCTTTTGCAGGGCTACGACTTCACGCGGAACCAGCCGGGCGCCTCGGAATGGCTCGACGTTTCATCCATGCCCAACGGACCGACGAATAACAGCGCTCAGGATGAACAGCCTGCCGTTGTGCAGCAGTCCACCGCCGCCGTGCTGGATCAATCCACCGCTGCGGTGCTGGATGGCAACGAGTACGCCGCGTTTGGCCACGGCACCATGACCGCCGGACTGATCCACCTCGTTGCGCCTCAGGCGAAGATTCTGCCGCTCAAGGCTTTCTCGGCAAACGGCACAGCCTATCTTTCCAACATTCTCGCCGCGCTGTACTACGCAGCCCAGCACAACGCCAATGTCGTGAACATGAGCTTCGAGCTGACCAGTTCCTCGACGGCTCTGTCACAAGCGGTTTCCTACGCCAACCAAGCCGGAGTTGTGCTCGTGGCCTCCGCTGGCAACGACAATACCAGCGCGGCAGTCTATCCCGCGGCGTTCGACGGCCAGGTGGTAGGCATCGCATCCACTTCCGACGGGGACACAAAGTCGTCCTTCTCGAACTATGGCACGTCCGACGTTTGGATCGCCGCGCCGGGCGAAGGAATCGTCAGCACGTATCCCGGCGCGACGTATGCAACGTCTTCGGGAACATCCTTCAGCTCGCCGATGGTTGCGGGAGCGGCAGCCCTGTTCCTGAACTTCAAGCACTCCGTGAATCAAACGCAAGCTGCCAACGCTCTCGCCAAGGCGAAGCTGCTCACACCGAACCTGAACCACGGCCGGCTGGACGTCTTCGCGGCGCTCTCGGACATGCAGCTTGTAGGCGGCATTCTCTAAGGAGAACTTTCGTGGCAACCGCAATTCCGCAGGGCAACCTGATCTCCGAACTGAGAGACGCTTCGCTTCGCGTCAAGGAGTTGGAAGAATCTCTGGTCACGCAACGCAGCGCGCTGATCTGCAGCTTCAACCAACTCCTGGACCTGAAGGACCTGAACACCGGAGTTCACAGCACCCGTCTGGCCGAATGGGGCATGCGCGTCGGCCAGGAATTGGGCCTCGAAGAGAAGGAGCTACAGAATCTGGAGATTGCCGCGTTGCTTCACGATATCGGCAAGGTTGGCATACCCGACGAAATCCTGCACAAGCCCGCAAAGCTGAACGAAACTGAATACGCCTTCATGAAGAAGCATCCGGAATACGGCTGGGCGGTGGTTCGGATGCTTCCCGGGTTCGATCGCGCGGGCCTCTATATCCTGCACCACCACGAAGCGTTCAACGGCGCGGGCTATCCGGCGGGTCTGAAGAGCTCCGAGATTCCGTTGGTTTCGCGGATCGTTTCCGTTACCGATGCCTTTGATGCGATGGTGTCTTCGCGGCCGTATCGCAAGGGATTGCCGTTCGAAGAAGCGATCCGCCGCCTGATTCTGGGCAGCGGCACGCAATTCGATCCGGCTGTCGTGCAGTCTTTTCTGCCGATCGCGCAGGCCGAAATGGCCGGAGTTTTCGCCGCCGCAGGCACGGAAATATCCGCGGCGCTGTAAGTCCTCGCCGCTCGTCTTTCAAAGTTTGGCCGGCCCAAAGCAGTGCTGGCAAGACCGGTTGAATTATTTCTTCCCGCAAGACTCATTTCTTTCGGTGTCGCCAGTCACGGTGGCGTCCAGAAAGATCACGCAAGTCGCGATCTAGCGTTTTCTCATGATCGTCTGCGCCTGCTGCGGCAACATCAATTCGAGAAAGCCGTCCGCAAGCTGGTTGATGGTGAGTCCACCGTCAGGTCGATACCACTGCACGGTCCAGTTCAACGCGCCGAGAAGGAACAATCGGAAAAGCCTAGTGTTCCCAGGAATGAGACCCGTCTTCGCAAGCTCGTCCAGAGCACATGTGATGTGGTTTTCGTATTCGTCCCGCAAGGCGATGACTTTCCTCCGCGACGGAGAAGACAGCGTGCGCCAGTCGCGCAGCACCACATAAAAGGCGTCGCGCTCTTCCTCGAGGATCGCCTCCAAGTGGCCGTGGAGGATCGCAGACAGCTTCTCTCTGGGTGAAGTTGCTTCGGCCAAATGGTCGTCCAGAATTGCAACCGCGCGGCGAAGCCCACCTTCGAGAAGTGAAACCAGTATTTCTTCCTTGCTGCTGAAATGGAAGAAGAGGCTTCCGGACTGAAGGCCCACGGCGTCGGCGATGTCGCGCACACTCGTACCTTCATAGCCTCTTTCGAAACAGCCGGCCGGCCGCCTTGATGATGATCTCCCGACGGTTTGCCAGCCTCGATCTCTTTTTGTTGCCGGCCAATTGGTTGGCCCTCTCGTCGAGCGCGCTCGCCCGCGCGGGCGAGAATCGATCATGGTTTTCGGTCTACAAGAAAACGAGATGCGATTTGATGTAGAGCAAGACCTTCTAGAGACAGTTTAGTTACAGGTAATCTTACTACGGAGCTTCCATATCCTTGCTCACGGAATTTAGGCCTTCTCGGGCGGCGACCTCTTCTTACTTGCCTGAATTACCTCACTATCTTGCAGGACCTGCAGCTCTGGTCTGGACACGCCGTAGCGCTCAAGAACCTCCCAAGAATGCTCGCCAATTAGGGGGGCCGGACCTTGCGCTACTACTCCCGCAGTACGCGCCAGGCCAATACTGGGCACCCCTTTCTTGAACTGTCCATCCGCCACGGCTTCCCGTAGCGTGCGAAGGGGCGTGACGCAGCAGTCCTGATCCCGCAGCAGCGTGAACCATTCTTCCGCAGTACGCGCCACAAATATACAGGCAAGCTTCTGCTTCATGTGGCATTGGCGCGGCTCTGGCTGAGAACTGATCGGCAATCAGCTCCTCGCACTGCAACAGGCGGCAGAGGTTTGCCCAGAATTTTGGTTCGAGAGCGCCCACGGCGAGCCAACGGTCACCTTTTGCGCGATAGAGTTGTAGCAGGCATACGCGCCCGAAAGAAGCTCCTTTCCGCGTTTAGACGGGACACCTACGGCTACGCAAGTCGCCAACGGAAATGCAAGAAGTCGGCCATTCCTCCGACCAGCGAAACATCCACCCGCTGGCCGCGGCCGCAGGTTTGGCGGGCCTGCAGCGCCAGCAAAATCCCAATGACAATTTGCAAGGAACCGACAGCCACATCGGCGATCTGGATTTCAGGGATGACCGGAATGCCACCAGCCGGAGAGGTCAATGGAGAAGCCCGCTCATCGCGACGTAATTGATATCGTGTCCGGCTACTGCAGCGTATGGCCCACTTTGCCCATATCCACTGATAGCCGCGTAGACTAAGCTCTCGTTGAGGCTCGAGAGTACTTCGTAGCCGAGACCGAGCCGCGTCATCACATCGGGCCGAAAACTCTCCACCACGATGTCCGCTGCCTGACGCCAGTTTCGAGAAGAGTTGCTTTCCGCGGTCATCCTTCAGATTCAGCGCCACGCTTTTCTTTCCGCGATTGGTTTCCTCAAATAGCCAGGAAGCGCCTTCCACATGGCGGGCAGGATCGCCCGAGGCCGGCTTTCGATCTTGATGACTTCGGCGCCAAAGGTCGCGAGCGAGACCGTGGCCACCGCGCCCGGCAGAAAACGGGTCAGGTCGAGAACCACAATGCCATCCAAGGGCCGCATCCAACGCTCCTAATTTTCCGGCTTACTGGGCCGGTAGCCACAGGGCCCTCGGCCGTTCCAGGACACCTGCCAGAATCCTAAAATTTTATCTTGACAGCCCACGGCTGCAATGAGTAGGGTATGCGCCGAAACCTAACCAAGCAAGCGCTTGGTAAGTTAACCAAGAACCAGCAATTCGCAAGACGCAAGATTAGACGCCGGCCGATAGAAAGCGGCCCAATTTATGGCGGGGCAGTTACTCATCCCGGTCTGGAGGCTTCATGCGTGCGTATCGATACTCCTTATTGCTTGTGATGGCCGCGATGTTAGCGCTCGGAGGCGCGGTTCCCTTCGCGCGCAAACAGCCGAAACCGGACAAATCGCGGGTACCGTCTCGGATCCATCCAAGGCCGTGGTGCCGCAGGCGAAGGTTACCGTAACGAATAGTGGAACGGGCTTCGGCGAGAGAAGTACTAACGAATCGGCTTCGGGCGCCTATTCGGTAACGTTGCTGCCGCCGGGAAACTATCTGGTGACAGTGGAAGCCCCGGCTTCAAGACGACCAACGACCAGAATGCCGTGGTGCAGGTGGCGACAACCACTACGCTTAACTTCGTTCTGGAGATCGGACAGTCACCAACAGGTGACCGTGGAAGCGAACGCCGAGGTCTTCAGACCAAGGAGTCCACCAACGGCGGACACCACAACGGGAAAAACCGTGATCGGGCTTCCTCTTACGAATCGGAATTACACGCAGATCCTGGGACTTAATCCGGGGGTCGCCAGCCCGGTGCCCAATGCCGCGCAATTTGGGAAAAAACAATGTGGATGTGAACGTAAACGGCGGCCGCGTGATGGATAACAGCTACGAGATGGACGGCCAGGACCTGTCCAACCTGGAAACGCAGGGGACGACGAACACGGTCTCGATCGGCGGCATTTCGGTGCCGAGCCCGGACGCGATCATGGAGTTCAAAGTGCAGACGAGTCTCTATGACGCTGCTTACGGGCGCGGCTCGGGAGCAAACGTCGACGTGGTGACGAAATCTGGCACTGATGCAATTCACGGCGACGTTTTCGAGTTCAACCGAAACAAATTTTCAACGCAAACGATTTCTTCCTGAATGCCACCGGGCAGCCCCGCGCGGTGATGAAGCAAAATCAGTTTGGCGGCACGATCGGCGGAGCGATCATCAAGCACAAGCTCTTTTACTTCGGCTCTTATCAGGGGACACGGCAGGTGGATGGTGAAGGAGCGGCGTCGCTCGAAAGCGTCGTGTTGCCCCCGCTTACGAGCAACCGCAGCGCGGCTGACGCTGGGAGCGGAATTCTGCGGGCAGAAAGGGAAAGAATGGCGGGCGTGGCGGTGGCGTGCGACGGGTCCAACATCAATCCTATCGCGCTCACCTTGCTCAACTACAAGTTGCCGAATGGCCAGTACTTCATCCCCACGCCGCAAATGATTCAATCGAACGGGACTGGTCTTTCGGTGTTCAGCATTCCCTCCACCTACAGCGAAAACCAGTACATGGTGAACACGGATTACGTGATCAGCGACAAACAGCAACTCTCCGAAAGGGTCATTCTGGGCGAAAACGCCGGAAGTGCAGAGCTTCACGACGGTCAACGTGCCCGGCTCCGGAATCGACGCACTGTTTCGCAACGTCAACGCTGCTCTCAAGGATACTTACACGGTGACTCCAAATCTCATCAATGAGGCCAGCGCCGGATATCACCGAACCTACGGCATTATCAGCACCAATACGCCGGTCACCGCCGCGGATCTAGGTCTTACGCCTCCCTGTAACGATCCCGGTAATGCCTACAATTCGGTGCAGGGATCATTTGAATTGGGCGGCAGCGGAAACGACCAGCAGGACACCGTAAGCCAAACCTTCGCCGCGCAGGATCAGATTTCGTGGGTACATGGCAGCCACACGATTCGCGCCGGCTTTGGCTGGGAGCGCGTTTCCGATCCGACCGCAGATCCGGGACCCACTCGCGGATCGCTGACATTCGAAAGCTTTCCGGATTTTCTGCTGGGCATGAGTGCGGCGCAAAATGGCAGCGCGTTCAGCAATGTGTACTCCTCAAGCGGCGCGTGCGGCGACATACTCGCATTCGTATCGCGTCTCAGACGAGGACAGCTATTTTCAGGACGATTACAAGGTAACTTCACGCCTCACTTTGAATCTCGGTGTACGCTGGGACGTACTCGGAGCGGTTACTGACGTGACTGGCCACTCAGTGAATTTCTATCCCAATCTGGCCCTGATGAACCCGGGAGACTACGCCAACCTTGCAAGGCGTGGTAGTGGCGAGTAATTTCCCGCTTGCCGTTCCGGCGGGAGTTACCGTGAATGGCAACTCCACCTACGCGAATAATCCTCGGTCGTGGGGCAATGTAGGACCGAGAATCGGGCTTAGCTGGCAACCCCCTCATCTTGACAAGTTCGTGATTCGCGGCGGATTCGGAATGTACGATTCCCGTACATCAGTCAACGACGCGTTCCACTTGTCCTCAAACCCGCCATTTTATCAAAGCCGCAGCAATGCCGGCGTGCTGAATGCGAATGCAACATTCCAGAATCCGTTCAATCCCGCGCCGCCGAGCTACAGCTCGTTCCCGGTTTGGTTGCCCTACTCATCGAGCACTACTCTGAGCATGACGATTGTGAACCCACAGTTCCGCGCGCCCACTGCGGAACAATACTCGTTGAACGTGCAATACGCTCTCGCGAAGGGCACAATGCTGCAGGTCGGATACGTGGGAACCCACGGCTATCACATTCAGGTGACTCAGTCACTCAATGAGCCATATCTCGCCAGTGCTGCTGCTCCCGTGAATGGAGTCACTACAAACACGGTCCAGAATGCTGCGCAACGCGTTCCATACATCGGCTTTTCTCCCACTGGGTTGAGCAACTGGACCGAAAGTGGTGACTCCGATTACAACGCGCTACAGGCCATGTTGATTAAGAAATTGGGACATGGAATTCAGTTACAGTCCTCGTACACCTATGGCAAAGCGTTGACCGACGTAACCGGCAACGGAACATTCCCCAATGGCGGTAGCCTGCTGAATGACAACCGCGATTTCCATGCGGATAATTGGGGCCCGGCTGACTTCGATACACGCCAGCGTTTTGTTACAAACTTCCTCTGGAACCTGCCTGCCGTCTCTGACAACAAAGGATTTCTGGGCAGGACCCTGAGCGACTGGTCGCTGAGCGGCGTAGTCGTGATTCAGACAGGTCCTCCTCTCACCTTCACTGATTCGCGCTCAGGCAGCATTTACGGATTTACCAACCAGCGCGCTCAGCTTTGTCCAGGCGCCACGGCTGCCAGCATCATGACATCGGGCTCCGTCGAGTCGCGGCTCGATGATTTCTTTAACGCAAGCGCATTCTGCGCGCCAAACGCGATCGGCAATGGATTTGACTTCGGTGACTCAGGCAGAGGCATGATCTATGGCCCTGGCCAGCACAATCTGGATCTGGCGATCATCAAAGACATTCCGATGAAAGGCTTTACGGATCAGACGCACCTGGAATTCCGCGCAGAGTTCTACAACGCCTTCAACACGCCGCAGTTCGCCAGTACGACTGCGGTTCAAGGCGCCACGGCTCCGACGGCAGTTGGCTCTCTTAACTTCGGAGAGATCACGGCGACCTCGGTGTCGCCACGCCTGATTCAGTTCAGCTTGAAGTACATGTTCTGAAGCCAACACAAAAAGGAAAATCTCACCTTGTTGCGAGGAGGACAAATGAAGATCAAGCTTCTGTGTGGCGTGGTGGTGCTCCTGGTTGCCACGTGTGCCCGTGCGCAGGATCGGCTCCCGGCACCGCCTCGACGCGCGCTTCCGCATCTAACGCAGGAGTTCATCAGCGTGGATGCCCCTGTCGTCGTCCTCCAGCACGTGCGCGTAATTGACGGCACCGGTGCGGCGCCGGTAGAGGATCAAACCGTCGTGATCGAAAACGGCAGGATCAGCGCGATTGGGTCATCGGCAGCGGCTCCTGCCGGAGCCAAAGTGCTGGACTTCACGGGAAGTACCGTAATCCCCGGGCTTGTCGGCATGCACGAACACATGTTTTATCCGGGAGCAACAGGAGTAGGGCGCATTCCGGGCGCACCGGAAATGTATCCGGAGATGGCTTTTAGCTTTCCACGGCTTTATCTCGCGGCGGGAGTGACCTCAATGCGTACCGCTGGAAGCATGGAACCTTACGCCGACCTCGAGATCAAGAATTATATTGATCAGGGTCTAATTCCCGGACCCAAAATGCATCTGACCGCGCCTTATCTTCAAGGGCCGGGCTTCTATTTGCCTCAGTTGCACACACTGACAGGACCCGAAGACGCAGTCCGGCTCGTCAATTACTGGGCTGACGAAGGGTTTACGTCATTCAAAGCGTACCAGTTGATTACGCGCGCCGAACTCGGGGCAGCAATCAAGGCAGCGCATGCACGCGGACTGAAAATCACCGGCCACCTCTGTTCGGTGACTTTTCGCGAGGCCGCCGATCTTGGAATCGACAATCTTGAGCACGGTCTCCAGACGGACACCGAGTTCTACAAAGACAAGCAGCCGGACCTCTGTCCCGCGCTTTCGCAGCCTGGGTCGCGTTCCGCCGACCCCGATATCAATGGTCCTGAAATCGGCGCCACAATCCAATATCTGATCCAACATCATGTCGCAGTTACCTCCACACTTCCGGTGGGGGAGGCGGGTGTTCCCAATCGTCCTCCGCTGCAGCAGCGCTTTTTGGATGCTCTTTCCGCCCCCTCGCGCACCGATTACCTCTTGGCGCGGGCCAGGGCAAGCGAAGGCGGCGACGCTGCTGCTGCGCGCTTCAAGCGAGAGATGGATTTTGAGCATGCGTTTGTAAAAGCTGGTGGCGTGTTACTGGCGGGACTTGATCCCACCGGGAACGGCGGCGCCATGGCCGGCTTTGGAGATCAGCGCGAAGTCGAACTGCTTGTCGAAGCCGGATTTACGCCGATGGAAGCGATCCACATCGCAACTGAAAACGGAGCGGCATTCCTTGGCGAAGATCAGCACGTGGGAACGCTACGCGTAGGCAAGCAGGCAGATATCGTTGTGGTTAAAGGTGACCCCAGTAAGAATATAAATGACATTGAGAACGTGCAGGTTGTTTTTAAGGACGGAAAGGGCTACGACTCACAGAAACTGCTCGACTCAATTCGCGGGACTGTGGGCCTTCGCTAGCGCTTCGCAAAGATTGATCAATTTCTCGAAGCTACAGCAGGAGAATGCTTGTAACTCTGGATTGTGACACGGCACGACGGCAGAAAGGCAAATTGAGACAAGAAATGCTTCGAACTCTGACGGATTCAGCTCCGCTGATGACCAAGGAAAGGAAAACAGCTACGCCAAGAAATGACGCGTCGCTGCGATCTTCACCCCCGACGACCGCACCTAATCCTAGGCAAGAGAACCTGCTAGCGCGGGCGCCTGGGCCCGTGACGACCGTCTGACAGAATCCCCACCATGATAATTGGCGACAGATTGCGCGTTTTGCGCGAAGAAACGAAACTCTCGCAAGGTGATATCGAAGAGCGCACCGGTCTGCTTCGGTGTTACGTTTCGCGTGTCGAAAACGGTCACACGGTTCCGGCAGTTGAGACGTTGGAAAAGTTTGCCCGTGCGTTGGAAGTTCCGCTCTACCACCTCATGTATGACGGTGAGGCACCGCCGCCGCTCAAGGCTCGCGCTGGTCGCAAAGCGCAACGAGACGAATTCGGAACCTCGGGTAGGGATGCCCGTGTGCTGGATAAGTTCCGCAAGTATCTAGCGAAAGTAAGCGACCGCGACCGACAGATGTTGCTGCAGATACTCCAGAAGATGGCGAAAGGCTAGGCCAGCGCGTTCCTCTTGTGACCGGCAATAACCACACGTGATGCAGCGTTGCGATCAGTTGCAAGGAATCGTGCCAGGCACTGTGTACCCGTAAGGCTTCGTCTGGGTCATTGATCGTCAACCTCCGCGATCAGGTCGATTTCCACGCAGGATCCAAACGGCACCTGAGCGACCCCGAAAGGCGCTGCGAACGTGCATCCCTATATCTCCAAATACCTGCGCAAAGAGTTCCGAAGCGCCGTTGGCCACCAAGTGTTGTTCAGTGAACGCGGGAGTGCTGTTTACGAGCACCATTAGCTTCACAATGCGCTTGATCTGGTTCAGGTCACCCACTGCCGCTTGAAGTGTGCCCATCAGATCGATGGCCACAGAAGCCGAACAGGGAAGCGTGCCGCTGGCGCTCAAGAGCTTTTCCTCGAAGACCATTCCGGCCCGGCACGCCTTCCGCCAGATGATATTTGTATCGGCAGTTGGCTAAATGTCGCGATGTATACTGGACTACGCTGCGCAAGGGCACTGCTGCCTCTCGTGCAACGTGATCGGCGTCGGGCACTCCATTCACGGGTTAGGGCTCATTCGCACAAACACACGGGGGGAATATAGTCATGAAAACGAACCGTAAGCTGGCCTTGGCGGTCCTTATCGGCATCGCGATCGGCATTGCTGGCGCCACGGCGATTCACGCTCGGCAAGTAAAGACGGCACCTGGCTACGTCATCGCGGAAGTCGAGGTAACGGACCTTCCTACCATGCAGAAATATGGGGAGAAGGTGCCGGAAACGCTGGCGCCTTTCAATCACCACTATCTCATTCGTAGCAGCAAGATCCAGGCTCTTGAGGGCGAACCGCCAAAAGGCGGAATCGTGGTAATCGCTTTCGACAGCGTGGAGAAAGCGCGTGAGTGGTACGACTCGCCAGCCTATGAGGCGATCAAGCCGATCAGGCAAAGCGCAGCGAAGAGCCGCATATTTATCGTCGAAGGCATCTCCCCTCAGTGAGGACACGTTCAACCACGGGCTAAGATTACGTGCACGTTCGGTTTGATTTTCAGTTCCTCCGCGTTGCTGGGAGTCGTATTTTACAGGCGGCTGTGGGAGTTTGCCGTCCGCGCCGATTTCTGTCAAAGGACCGATTTCGCTTGCGGTCGGTGACTTCAACGGCAGTGGGCGACTTGGTCTCGCCGTAACTAATCTGTTCGACAACACAGTATCCATCCTGTTGCAGCAATAGCCGTCTGGGTGCAGATTCATGCGCGTTCTTTGCAAACATAAATTCCCAAGGAGGAACAAATGCCCGCCGGCTACGCTGTAGTGATTCGCGAAAAACCCGCAACGCTGCGAAGTTGGACGGCTACAAGAAAATCGTTCCGGCCAGTTTTCAGAAGCATCCTGCTACTTTTCTCGCAATACATGGCCGTTCTGAAATCGCGGAAGGCCCCAAAAGCGAGGACATCATTATTATCGAATTCCCCAGCTACGAAGCGGCGCAGGCTTGGTATCACAGCACGGAGTATCAGGCGGCATGTGAACATCGTTTCCAAGGGGGAGATTATCGCTGTTACGGAGAAGCTATTTTCTTGCTCCGCTCCAAGTAAGGCTTCCACTAATTTTGCTCCCACATACGCATCTGGATGCAAGAGGGAGGGCTTTTTCGCGTCCCGGCGTTCATGCAATAATTTCCATCACGCGGGTAAAAAGGCTGTGACCACGATGAAATCTTTGCTTTCTGCCCTGTTCGGCATTGTATTACTGATGGCATCTTTGCCCGCTTGGTCGCAGGTCGCGACAGGTTCATTGGATGCGCACTGGAACGAGGGCGCAAAGGACTGCAAAGCAAACCCTCAAGCTCCGATTGAGGTGCATGCATATAACCCGCAAACGTTCATCCTTCGGGAGAACCTTTGCAGCACGTTCGAGGCGCCCTTCATGTACCTCCTGATTGGATCGAAGAAGGCGCTCCTGATCGACACCGGCGATGTTGCCGATCCGAATCAAATGCCGCTGGCGAAGACGGTGATGCATTTGCTGCCCGGCGATGGGCCGGCCACGCTCCCGTTGCTTGTGGTCCATACCCACCGGCATCTTGACCACCGCGCGGGCGATGGTCAGTTCATGAACTTGCCCGATGTTCAGGTGGTTGGGTGGGATCTTGATAGCGTTCAGCGGTACTACAACTTCACCAATTGGCCGAACGATCTTGCCCAAATCAATCTCGGCGATCGGACCGTCGACGTAATCCCGACTCCAGGCCACAACGCAACCCACGTTTCGTTTTACGACCGGAATACGGGACTGTTCTTCTCCGGCGACTTTCTGATGCCGGGCCGGCTTCTTATCGACGATGCCAATGCCGACCTCGCGAGCGCAAGACGAGTTGCCGCTTTCGTCAAAGATCGCCCGGTTAGCTACGTCCTGGGCGGGCATATCGAACTCGATGCCGCCGGGGAGGCGTTTCCATGGGAATCTCAATATCACCCCCACGAACACGCCCTGCAGATGTCCAAAGACGATCTGCTTGCGCTGCCAGCGGCCATCAGCACCTTCAACGGCTTCTACACCAGAAGCGGTGGGTTCATCCTGATCAATTCGATGCACATGCTCATTGCCTTTGCCATTGTTGCCGGCGTGGCAGTGATTGCGCTCGTGCTGGCGCTGGTTCTGTATATTCGTCGCCGCAGGGCGCATAAACAGCTAGCGGTGTCCGCCGAGTGAATTCGGTCCTCGTGTTCTGAAAAGGTTTCCAGTGAGATGGCACTGTCCCAAAGGTCAATTGCGCTGCCCAGAGGTGGCGCTATGCTACTTGCGGTGGGAGAAGGTACTTTGCAGGCAAGTCTGTGAAACTGAAACGCAAAATCGTCGCCAGAGCGCTCGCCGCCATTGCTTGTGTTTTGGTGCTCTCAGCGATGCATGCAGCGTCCGGCGAGCCCGCAGACGATGCAGCGCTGTCGGCAGCCATATGCCCGATTGTCTACCCCCTGGATCAGTTTCCTTCCCAGAGGGGCTATCACTACCTCTTTTATGGGGACGGCTTCTTCATAAACGAAGAGGGTTACGTCATCACCGCAGCGCACGTCCTCAGACAGCTTCGCGGGGTCCAGCCTTACGTTCTGCTTCGCCAACCTGCGGGTCCTCCACAGTTTGTTCTGGCCACGGTGGTGACTGTGGATCGGGATCACGATGTGGCCGTACTGCGGGCGACCCCGAATCCATTCGAAGGCAAGTATAAAGTTGGATTTTTGCCGTTGGCCCAAGACTGGCCAAGACGAGGTTACGCTGTGCTCGCCGCATCTCTGCGTCCTTCCAAGCTAGATGCTTACACGCTGGATGCGTCGGTGGACGACCGCTCATCCGCGGAAGTGTTTGATTTCCAATTTTCTCAATTGGAGAAGGGGCGGAGTGACACCGAATTGCTTCTCTTCAACCATCAAGTGCAGCAAGGCCAAAGCGGCGCTCCGGTAGTTTCGGCCGAGTCCCAGGAGGTGGTTGGCCTGGTAGAGGGACAATGGCTGCGACCGAGTCCCCTCCTGCTTGCGACAGCCGCGGGCCAGGGCACGCCTGGAGCCGGAGCAGCCGTGCCCGTGCATTACGCGATCGCACTCTTGCAACAATACGGCATACCCTGGCACACAGCGTCAGCAGAATCAGAGCCTCTTGATAGCCCCGCGGCACGATCCAAAGGCTTTTCGGCGCCCGCTCCACTTTCGCTCGTCGCTCCGCCTTATCCTTCGCAAGCGTTTTTCGGGGGCGAAGTTGCGCTCGATGTCCTGATCGATAGTCAAGGGAGGATCGTAGATACCAAGGTCGTGCGCGGGACGTACCCTTTCCTCGAAGAGGTCCTCAGCACGGTGCGAACCTGGAGTTTTTTCCCGGCACGCTTGGACGGTCGCCCGGTTGCTGCAAGAATCGGAATTGCATTCCAATTTTCGCAATCGTATGAGTCCCCGCGGAAGACGCCGCCACACAAGTACGATGAACCTTTGTCAGGTTCGGCCGAACGGGGGGCGCTGCCGGTTGTTACCGTCGAGCCTCAATACCCAGCCAACGCCGGGGATGGCAGCGTGATCCTCTACGGTCTTGTCGGGCAGCAAGGCCAGCTCACTTCCGTGCAAATCTTGCGTGGCTCGGAATCGCTTACTTCTGCAGCCGTGGCCGCCGTGCATCAGTGGCGTTTTGTCGCGGGAAGACGCGCGGGAACGGATAGCGATTCGGCAGCGATCGTGGTGATGGCATTTCGTTAGTCCGGGGGAGTATCAGTCCATAGCAGATGAAATAACTCGCACATCATCGATTTCGAATACATCCAGCACAAAAAGGGATCATCAACCGTTTCAGGATTGAATTTGTATCAATTTGTTCTTGCGGTCTGGATTCGTGCTGGTGGAGTTCCATCGGGAAGTGCGCCCCGCGCTTGATCGAAGACGATTGATCGCACGGCCGGCCTTCACCGAGCCTGCGATGAAATGATCGACCTTCACGGGCCCCGCAAGTTTGATCGCCCTGATCCAATGCAAGCCCGTGCTGATCGCGCATCCGCATTGGGAACAGTCGGGCGTCCCGCCAAAAACACAAGGTTCGACGCGCGTTTCCAAATCTGCTGAATAATTGGCTGACATTTTTGCGAAGACACAATCACCCGGATTCTTGGGCGGACGAAGAAAGGCTTCGGCAAGGCCTTCATTGAAGAGGAGCTTCCGATACCGGAGGGCCAAAGATGGCAATTGCCGGGCCAGTGCCTCGCGGTCTTCGGGAGTCAGCATCTCGGGGCTTTGCTCACCAATCTGAGGGGTGTAGACGCTCACCCAGATGCGATTTACTTCGGGCCGCGCGCTCCAGAAACTCACGTACTCTTCGAGGTAACCCGCGCGCTCGAGCATCGGACGCGTGATCACCCAGTGGACGTTGACCTCGCAACCTTCGATATTTTTGAGGATGCGCTGGTAGGTAGCCGGCTTCCGCCGAATGTCGTGGTGTTCCGGCAGCCCGTCTACGGAAATTGCAACACGCACCCGGCGGAGCTTCATCCACTCCATTGGAATGGGAATCACGCCGCTTGTCACTACGAGCGTAAACACGTCCATCCCGCTCAGCGCCGGAAGAATTCGGCTTAGCTCGCGATGCCGGACCATCGGTTCTCCGCCGACCAGTGAAACGTGGAGAGGCTTGTGCTTGCGTACAAGCTGCAAAACGCCCTCCACGAGATCATCTCCGCGCCGGTCGTTGAGTTCACTCAGCGTGATTCCGCCGCCCAGGTGCGCGTCTCCATAGGCGTAGCATCCGGGGCAGCTCAGCGGGCACTCCCGCGTGATCTCGATCGACAGCATCGGAACCCTGCCGCTAAGGATCCTTCCCCAAGCAGCGAGCAACTCGCGCGGCGTAAGACTCGGATTCGGCACAGTAGAGCTCATACGGGTGAGATGCTCGGGGCGGCCAGGGCGCTGCACCGTAGATAAATTAGGCTCGTCGGGAAACACGGCCGATGCGAGGGGCGTTCAGCAGCCGATACTGAGAACAGGCTGCCCGGGCGGATCACGATTTCCCAGTCAACTTGCGCCGTTTGCGAGGCGGTGGCCCATTACCGCGAATGGCACTACTGAGGAGCGCCTGGAACGGGGGCTCCTACGATCACAAACGGCGCGCAATCTACGACTTCGCCGTCCACCAGTCGCAGGACACCAGCCTGAGAAATCGTCACCATCCCCGCCTTCATTGCTCCCGGGCAAGAGATGTGCAGCTCGTAGAGTGATTTGTCTTCGTCTGCCGGTGGAGGGGTTGACGGAGGATAAGAAACGACACGGTCGACGTGGTAATTCAACCCGAGCTTTGCGCATAGGTCGTTCAAGGCTGCGGAGGCGTGCGGTTGACCCACCATATGGTCAGGTTCCGCATGGAAATCTATATTGGCTGAACCCGCTTGCCAACTTGGTTTCCATAGAGGAAGTTCCTTGATTGTCGGCGGATTATTTGGATCAACATCATATTTCAAATGATAGGAGAGATATCCGCTACGTGCCGTCGTTTCTTCCAAGAATTTCAGTTTGGCAACCCGGCGAGCTCTGAACACTCGCAGGCACGGGAAGTAGAACCGTGACAAACCAGGATTGCGGATCGACCCCTTGTTTGTAGTGCTCGGTGAGCTGGTTCGAACTTGGGAAAATACCTGTGCCCGCGGTCAGGCCCGCGAAATATAGCTGACGCGCAGGTAGAACCGTTGGCACGCCAGAGAGTTCACGCGCGAGATAGCAGTGCTCAGAATTCCAAGGAGCCACTGCAAGAATGCTTTTCGTGCCAACAAAGAAAGCCCACAGGCCGTGAAAACCTATGTCCAGCGATGCCGTATTGGCAGCCGCGGCGAAGACCATATCGCGGCGAAACTTGGTGCCAATCGCAGCGATGGTTAAGCCAGCCGCAAAACTTCTTCTGGTGATCGTCATTGGTCCCCGCTTTCTTTGAAGGAATTTATGCGGCCGAATCAGCCGCGCCCAAAGACTGCAAAACCCGCCCAATAGTAAGGATGCGAAGTGATCGCGCGCCTCCGAATCTTTTGGCTGGCGTCCTGCAATGAGGCTGAAACGGTCTTGCCGGATACCAGGTTCCTGTAGAAGGCTTGCATGAACCGCGAGGTAGTCTCTGAATCCACATCCCAGCGGGTCGCGACCACATTAGGGACGCCCAGCAACTCAAATGATTCAGCGATACTCTCCGTGCTACGGTCGGCGTCAGGCTTCTTGCCGGTTGAGCAAGATGCCAAAACAACGATTTTAAGTTTCTCGCAGGCTCTGAGCGGCAACGCGCTCGGAGACATGATTGCTGGACTCTCGTTGGAGGAATCCGCGCCAGAAAGCACCAATCCAATTCGTTGTCCGGCAACACTTGAGTGTCCACCGAAGTAAAGAAGCGCGGTTCCAGGTAACAAGGTCCGAACGGCCTGCAAATTTGCGTTGCTTCCGCTCAGAACTTGAGCATGCCGAAACATTCCGGCGATCGCCGAAGTCTCTGCAGCGGTTTCGGGTAAAGGAGGAAATTCTTTTGCGAACCGTTGTTCGATGGCGGGGTTGGCTACGAAAAGAGCGGAGTCGTCATTCGAAATCGGTCGCGCTCCGCGGAGACGTACCCAGTCGGAAAAGCTTGATACCTGCGCTATCTCGAGCTCGGACGCCAAGTACCTACCATTGCCATTTTGGAAGGCCCCAAACGGCAGATTCCAATCGGGTTCATCGGGCTCAACAATCAGCAGCCGCGATTTCGAAATTCTGGCTTCGATGGGTGCGATGAACCATCCGTAGAGCTTGAGCGCTGCTTCCGAGATTTCGCTTTCTTGTGAGGAAGGCGTAGAGCAAAGCTGAATGAAATGTGCGACCGTCTGATCCACGTCGTTGGGCGGGACCGTTACATGGTGATATTCAATGCCGTTGGCGTCATACGCCCAAATATTCAGGCCATCGCCGGATCGCATGTAGGAAACAAATGTGTTGTTGTTGGGGAGCAGCATGTTTGATCGAACGTTCATTGCGAGTAGGGTGTTAGCCTTGGGCGCACCGGTTGGCGACACACTTGAGCTGTTCCAACGGCCGCCGCGATATCCTTCCCATGTTTCCAGGGCGTTTTCGATCTCACCTTGCGTTAAGAGCACCTCCACTTTCCCGCGGAAAGACGCGGCTGATTCTCGTAGCCAGTTTGCTCGGTCATTTGTTGCTCTTAAGTCAGCAGCACGCCGAGTCGCAGTCTCGATTGCCTTTGAATAGGCCCACCCGGCATCCGATAAATCACCCGAGTCTTGAGATAGTTTTCCCAGCGCGTTGTAATAGCGAAGGACGACAACGCTTGGCTCAATTGAACTTACCTTTTCCTTTAGCGAAAGCAGACTGGCAAGAGCGGTAGCTGCGTGATGTAGGTTGGCATCGAGGGCTGCCTTCCGAATCTCTGCGTCCAACAGGTAAAGCCGCGTAGTTTGCGTAGGGGCAAGCTGGGAGAAAAGTTTCGCCGCAGCCTCGAAATGCAGCGAGGCTGCTTGCTCGTCCCCGCAGTTTGCACTGCCTTGCGCAAACCGAAATTCGCTGATCGCCTCCGCATAGCGATACGGACTTGAGTGCGCCTCGTGAGTGGCCTCCCTGGCAAAATCGCTCGCGGCACACCAATCCTTTGAATTCTCGGCTAGCGTGGTCATGCCGGAGTAGAACTGATATGCACGATAAGGGGGGAAGGAACCTGACCAATACTTGGATAGGCCTGCGAGATCCCGAGACCATGCCGAACGCGTTGCGCCTCTACCACCGTCCACCGATCCAAGTAGTCCAGCAATCTTAAGCCCCAGAGTCGGATACCGGTATCGGTTTGCCAATAGGCCGGCTGACTCCAAAAACTCTCCAGCGGAGCCGTAGTTGCCAAGCCAAGACGCACAGTTGCCTTCTTCAATGATGCTGTCGGTCTCAATCCAGCTATAATGTTTTTTTCGGGCATCGAGGTCTATTCGCGCAGCCTCGGCCAGGCATTCCTGTGCATGACCAGATCTCTGCAAAGCATACGTTTCTTCGAGTTCCGCTCTGATCTCGCCCGCTGAGTTTTGCGAAGCAGCAAATTTGGACTCAGCCTGTTTTGCATCCACAAGCGCGGCATCATGGTTACTTGCTTCGTTCTCACGCACGGCCGCACTTAGGTGTTCCGCGGCAGTGTCGAACGCTGCCGTATGTGCGCTTGCCAAAAGATCCAGCAGCCAATCATCCTGGTTCCACTGCGCATTAAAGTGAGCCAGAAGGGTAAGGTCGCTCCTCGTTGTTGTGCGAGCCTGCTCGATCCATCTAGATGCCGCTGCATCCAGAAAATCTTCTTCTTGCGAGCTCCAGGATGCTGCATCGGTATTGCGTTCGAGTGCCCGCAAAAGGCTCTCTGGATTTTGGGCTCCATTCTCCTTTTTAAGCTTCTCCTCATCCTCGGCCGCTCGTCTCCTAGCCTCATCCGCCCACGGCCCTTTTGGCGATTTCTCCAGGTAGGACCGCCAGACCTGTAGAGCAGAATCATAGCTTTGTAAGCGCTCATACAAGATCGCCCGGTCGTAGAGTGCAATCGGATCCGACGGGCTTTGTCGCTGCACCTCGTCGAGCAGTTCAAGCGCCGTTTCGTAGGACTCGGTCACCCCACTATCCGCAAGCTCTCCATACGCAGCGGCGAGATCCACTAGAATTGGCGTCGACTCTGGTCTCATCTCATGGGCGCGCTTTAAAGTCGACAGCGCCGACGATATGTTCATCTCTAGAAGTTCGGATCGCCCCTGCGCAAGCAGGAAATCTGCATCGTCCACATGAGATGTGCGCAGGCGGTTGAGCACCACCCGGGCCTCCAGCAGCGACGGCGTCTCTTCTCGTGCATCTCCTCGCTCCAAGCGCACAGGTGCATACCCAGATTCTGCGAAACGAAAGTCGGAAGGGCGAGCCTCAGTGTAGGCATGAGCCAATAAGCGATTCACTTTATCGAGCGAATCTCTTTCTCTCACCCACACGGTTGCGAGCAGAGTGAGTGCGACTCCGGCGATGGCCCATCCTGCCAACGCGAAGCCTGACGAAGGCCACCACCTACCGCCGCTGCGAAAAAGGTTGGAGTGTTGTCTTGCCAGTCGTGCGGCCAAATGTTCTTGCCAATCCGATCGGCTGACAGCAAGTTCCCTCAAGCGATCCTCGTCTTCAGGCGTGATGTCCCCAGTGAGATCTGCTGTCGCGCTCCTCAGCAACTCCGAGCAATGGTCGCAACCGATGGCGTGGTCGAGAAGCCATGGAGTCCTTTCGGGCGCCACAATCCCAGCCGCCAGCTCATTCCATTCAGCGGAGGAGGGGCAGTTGCCCATGGCAGTTGTTGCGGCGAGGTCCTTCAAACTGCGAAGTCGAAGACCAACCTGTCTCTGCGACTCGATCAGTCCCTGGCAGACCTCACAAGAAACCAGATGACGTTTGGCACGCCCCCAAGATTCGGCCGTTAATTCATCGTAAATCTCAAAACGGTCGCGATTCGCTAGCTGCGCGATCTGTTCCGAGGTCAGATGATCTCCCGCTGAGTTCAACTGGCGTCGCTCCTTAGCGCAACGATTCGGCGGCTGGGATCTCTTCCGCAGTTTTCCTGCTTGTCGCGTTTCGTGGGGTTGTCTGTGCGAAATATTCCCGCACGTGCTGCGTCATGCGAAGAAGAGTGCTCTCAACACCCTTCGTGGCCAGCCCAATCGATGGAAGGTCTGAGATCGCTTTCGCAGACAACCCAACGCGGTAGTACAACCAGAAGATGCGACGATCACGCTCGGCATTTGCTCCGGTTGCGATCGTTCGCAGACACACATTAATGTCGTGGAGCAGGATATAGTGTTCGCCGCTGTTCAAGTCGGCTTTCTGCCCGGAAGCATGGGGAAATTCAGCTAGAGGGCCTGATGCAAGGGTTTCAGAGTTGCCATTGCGCCTGAGCGTTCGGGCGGCCTTGAAGTGATCATGGACAAGATTAGCCGTGAGCACCTTGATGTATCCGTAGAAGGCCGCCTCGTGTGTTGGATTGAAAGTCTGGAGCAATCGAAGATTGTCGGCACAAAGCTTTAAGTAAGTATCCTGGACAAGATCGTCGACAACCTGCAGGGAAGACTCGCCCCAACGCTGCGCTGTGCGCAGAGCCACAATAGCAATTACGCGATGGAATCTTCGAACAAACTCTTCCCACGCCGCTGTATTCCGCGCTTGAACACAAGCATGAAGAATCTCCTCTACCGTCATCGTGGAATAGTCCATGGCGTGGGGTGAGGTACCTCCAGGGTGCCGGGATTCTACAACAATATACGCATAAGTCATCTCGGAAAGCGTTGATATATGTTGAAGGGATTCTGCGTCATTTGTCGTTCTTTAGCATTAAAGTCGTTTTGCCCCATCGTTTACCGTTCGGGGCTTGGCACGGTCGCCGACTACCTAGCCAAGCCTCGGACGGGGGTTGTGGCGTGTCATCCTTCCGGCGACGAACTCAAGCCGCAACAAGAGTGGCGAGCAGCGCGCTTTCCGGACCAACCACCGTTCGCCTCATCGTCACGATGCGTAGCTTGGTTGGCGGGGGCATTGGTTCGCCGATGGAACCCGACCATCAACTCTGGCAACCATCTGACTCTCTGATGTGCTGATTCTAGGGCCGCGCTCTTCTGTTGCCAACGAAACCCGCACGGGGTAGCATCGCCGCTCCATCGCACTGGGAGGCACCCCCTTGCTCGACCGTCGCCGTTTTCTTGCTTCTGCTGCAACAGGCGCCGCAAGTGCGTCATTCCTCGGCAACGAGCTTCTTGCAGGGATCGCCGCAGAGCCGCGCGAACTCCTGACGCGGCCGAGCATCGCCTCGTCTGCTCTCGATCTTTCCGGCCAACCTGTGTACAACGTGAAGGACTACGGCGCAACCGGGCACAAACAGGACAACGCGCGTCCCGCCATGCAGCAAGCCATTGATGCCTGCGGAAAAGCGGGTGGCGGCACGGTGTATGTTCCGCCCGGCGAGTACACCTCCGGACAACTCCATCTGCGATCGGGAGTGCGCCTGTATCTGGAGGCTGGTGCAACCTCTTTGCTTCGCTCGACGGCCGCCAATTCGATCCGCCACCTAAATCGCATTGCTCATCGGCGAAGATCTGCACGACATCGCCCTCGAAGGCCGCGGCACGTTTGACGGTCAAGCCTCCTACGAATGGCTGCCCAACGATTTCACCGACTTCTATATTCGTCCCAACCAGCTCCAGATGGAGGCACTGGGGAAGCCGCTCCTGCGATCGTTCCCTACCGGATTCGGCAAAGAGACGGTCTATCCGCGCTTGGTTCTGCTGCTCCGCTGCCAGGATGTCCGGATCGCAGGCCTGAAGTTCATCCGCTCGCGCAGTTGGACCATCAATCCGTACGCCTGCAAACGGCTCGTCATCGATGGCGTTTACATCTATTCGAGCGCCAAGGAAGGCGTCTGGGCGGATGGCATCGACCCGGACGGCTGCCAGGACGTGCGCATCGCCAACTCCACCATCGAGACCGGCGACGATGCGATCGTCTTTTGGTCGGCGAATATCTGGGGTCCGGCGCTGCCGACCGAAAACGTGACGGTGACCAACTGCCGGCTCTCTTCGTCCTCCAGCGCGCTGAAATTCTGCGATGGCAACTCCAACGCCGTCCGGCGGGTGACCATCGATAACGTCGTGATTACCAACTCGAATCGCGGCCTGGCGTTCATGGTGTTCGACGGCGGCGTGGTAGAAGACGTGGTGATTTCCAACGTCTCGATCGAGACTCGCCGCTTCGACTGGTTCTGGTGGGGAGACGGCGACCCGATTCATTTCAACATCAAGCGCCGCAGCGAGGTGGATGGAACCAAGCGCGACACGAACCGCCCGCCGGCAAAATTCGGAACGTCTCGATCTCGCAACGTAATTGCGCACGGCACCGGCACATCGGCAATCAACGGTCATCCGGACAGTTGGCTCGAGAACATTCACCTCGATAACGTCCGTCTGTTTGTCTCGCATGATCCGGAGGCGCCTTATGAAAACACGCGCACCGCAATGGCGCTGCGGCAAGCCCGCAACTTCTCCATGAGGGATTGTGAAATTCGGTGGGGCCAGCCGCAGTCCGCGACGTGGCGATCCGGCTTTACAGCGGAAGATGTGGACGATCTGCTGCTCGATACTGTGTATGTGGAGGCCGCGCCGGCTTCAACAGCGCCCGTAATCGAGCTGACCAACGCCAGGAACGTAACGCTGCGGTCTTCACGCGCGGCGACGATCCACCTGACGGGAAAGGGTACACGCGAGGTCCAAGTGTTCCAGACCGACGCGAAGATCTCGGCGGACCCCGATGTCAGCAAAGACGCCGTTACTCGTCAGTAGCGCCTCTCCAAACGGCCATCTCGCCGATCGGACTCGGCGCGAGTATTGGGGCTCTGTGACCAGAGCCCCAATCTCTCAGCCTTGATGATAAGCGCCCCAAAAACAACCTGCAGGGCGTCTTGTCGTGAGTCACGCCATAAGACAGAAGCAGTTTAGAGCTCCGTCCCCTGGGGCTTACGACTTAGCTCTGGCCTCTCGTGAATATTCTCCGATTTCGTGCAACAGCGGTCGCGCCGAGTCCGGAACGGCAACTTTGCCGTTAAGGATTTCATGGCGGTCCACATCGTCGCCATACATCGCTTTGTCTCCACTCTTGTCGGCTTGCATCACGGCGCCATCCAGGCTCACGCCAGCGAAAACGCCCTTGGTGCGCGAATAAGACAGAATCTCCGCATTCAGCTTAAGGTCGGTGCCAGCGGTGGCGTTCCGGCCCACCGGCCCGGCTGCTACAGAGGCGTCGGCTCCGAGCTTGAATTTGTCGCTGAGCAGGCTTTGCAATGCGTGATCGTTCATAAAGAGCATCACGAGGTCGGTGGAAGAGCCCCCGATCTGATAACCCACGCTGCCGCCATCAATCGGCCACAAACATGGGGGCGCTCCAGCCATGCCCGGTGCGACAGGTTGCGAGTCCCCTGCCGTAGTTGCCGCCGAATATAAAGGCGAACTTCACGTCTCCTGGAATGATGGCGATACATTTCGCCGATGCCAGCAGATCCTGAGGAATGCCCTGATCTGGAGTGTTCATGATCTCCTTGAAGACCTGGGCAGCTTTGTGGGTGCGGTTAACATCGTCCTCGCGGTCCGAGGCGACAGCAGGTAGGGCTACAAGCAGAGCTAGCGTTGCGACGATCAAAAGACGTTTCAACATTTTGTTTATCTCCTCCGAATTTGAACTTACTAACGAAAACGACTGCCAATTCATTGATTCCTAAACTCTGTTCAGTTCGCAAGATGTAAATGCATCGACGCAGGTCAATGCGACAGTCGTGGACGAACTGGGGTCTTGGTTCTTAGCCTATGGCTTCGTTCACCAACTGCTGAACAGTAGATTCCTATTAGGACGTCTTGCCTTTGCAGCTGGGGTGCGCGCACGAACAATCGATGTCCGGCGTCTTTTCCATAGCCTCGCACTGGGTGCTGCAATACTTGCCCGACGTTGTCAGGCACGAACAAACGGGGTGTGCACACTTCTCGGCTTTCGCAGTTGCCATTTCTTTTCTCCTAGCTTCGGATCAACAGCGGATGATCCAAGCCACATCTTAGACGATCGGAAAAAGCGTTTCTGTCCGTTAAAGGACACATTCGTTGGATGCTTATACGCTGGCTTTCGTGACCGGTTCCGCCGCTTCCCCGCGACGGATGGCGACGCGATTCCAGCAGCTCAAGGAGTCGTGGGTTTCTGAATGCGTCGGCTGCTTGCCGCGTACGACCATGCCCAGGCGTCGCGCCCGCAAGCCTTATTCTTTCTTGCCGGCGGTGCGCTCCGATTCTCGATAGGCTTCCTGTGAGGATTCGTAAGCTTTGGTGGAGTGTTCCATGGCTTGCCGGGAATACTCGTGCCCAGTCTTATGGTCATCTTTGCCATGGTGCGTCGCGGCAACACGGTGTGCGTGTGCGGCGAGATCGTGGAACTCTGCGGCTCTTTGATGTGCGTCTTTTGACATTCTCTTTTCTCCTAATCGCCTGATTTGATCCTAACTCTACGACCGTTTCCCTTTTGTGACCGGTGGCCAAGGCCGGTCAGTTGCGGCTCTGAGCGGGCGGCGTGACAACAAAGACCAGCGATACCAGGTAGACCACTATACCCAGGCCGATCAAGGTTGCCGCTACGAAGGCAAATAAGACGAATGACAGGGGATGAAACCACAGGAGACTCACAATCTCGAGCAACAGCCCTGCGATGACCAGGCCGCTAGAAACTCGCAGAAGCCGCCGAATTCCGATTTCACCAAGTTTCATGGGGTGGGCCTCCAGAATTTCTGGTGGTTCAGATTCGCTATATCGTGCGCGGTATCGTGGCAGCCACTGCTCAAGCAGGAGACCTGATCCGATTTAAGCGAATCGATCATGGCCGCGTGCACCGGGTTTTCTTCGAAATCGCGGGCGCCCAGGTGGCAGTGCAGGCACTGGGCGTTCTTGAATCCGCCCGGTATGCGGATCGCCGCCGGATCCGGCGGGCTGCTCACGTATTGCATGTAAATCCGCTTCAGGCCTTGCAACTTGTCGTCAAGCGGGCCGTAGATGGAATAGTCCGCGTGGCACGAATAGCAGGCCCTGTCAGCCGGCACGCGGTGGTTCTGAAAGTGTTGGGCGGGAATATGTTTGGGATCATCCACGTAAAGGCTTTGTCCATAAGGAATCATCACATGGCACGATATGCAGAATTGCGTCTGTTCGGAGCGCTGCACGTGTGTGTTCATCCCTCCCACAATGCAAAGAGCCGGAAGCACACACAATCCAATGAAGGCCAGTATCTTCCAGCCCACTGCGTTCGTCAGGGAAGGACGAATCAAAAAGATGGAAGCCAATACAACGCTGAGCGCAATTTGACAGATGAGGATCCCAATCACCCGGTCTCCTTCTGCCGCCTCCGTGCACGGAGGTTGCAGCGATTCTGCTCCAAACCGGCCGGCTATTTCTTCTTGCCGAGCTCGCGGACGTAGGCGACGAGTTCCGTGATCTGGGCGTCTGGCAGCTTGTAGGCCGGCATCTTGTTCTTGCCGGTCGTCACAATTTCGCTGAGTTGGGCATCCGTTTGGGCCTGCACGTCGGGCGAAGAAAAATCCCGGGCCTTCAGGGCCTTACCGGCTGGCGTGTTGCCGCTGCCATCCGGGCCGTGGCATGATGCGCACTTCTTGGCTTCATATAGTTTTGCTCCCTCGCTTTGCGCCCGCATCACCGGCACGCAGATCAATGAAAGGGTAAGAAGCGCCAAGCACCTGCCTAGGATTGTTGTACACGTCTTCATGTCTTCCTCCTTTGTTTACAGACTGTTTTCTAGAGAAGCTGAAGCGTTGGATCGGAACATTCAAAAGTCATAGCGAACCGACACGGTGGCATTGCTGCCGTTGGAATTCTGCGGCGTGAGGGCGGCTATCGTCGCCGGATTGGCCGAATCGCTCTCGTCATAGCCAAAATAAGTTCCCACTCGTTTTGCGCACAACTTGCTGCCTCGCGGCCGGTCCGGCGCTCAACTCAAAACGAATACCGCAAGGAGAATGTGGCATTGCTGCCGTTGAAGTCCTGCAACTGAATCGCCGCAAGCCCAAAGGGGTTCGTGTCTCCCGTTTCGTTGAACCCGTAATAGTTCCAAGCCATCTTGTAGGTGAACCCTCGCGCGACATCGATGGCGATCGAGGCATACGGCCGCTGGTAGTTGTAATCGAGCGTCCCGGAAGGCGTGAGAGGGTTCAGGAAAATCGTATTGCCACGGACAAAGCTGCCCCCATAACCTGCTATCGCGGTCACGCGTTTGAAGGGCTTCCAGACCACGGCAGCGTGGGCAAAATTGTCCGTGCTGCTATACGTCGCAAGCGCCCCCAGCGGCGATGACGCAGCCGTAATCGGGCACGCCGGCCCCGTCGGCAGCATCGGCACATTGGGGGGAAAAGCAGAGACGGTTCCGGTAGCGGAAGTTATGGAGTAGGCAAAGCAGATCAACGTTTGGGTGTAGACGTCCCAGTAGTTGTATCCGAAATCGACGGTCAGGCGCGAATTCGCCGTCAATATCGTGGCGAAGCTGTACGAGCGGTCGTGTTCCACGTTGTTTACGGTCGAGACGTTGTCGCGGTTTTCGTGAAGCTCAACGCCTCCATCTATATTCGCCCACGGCCGCGGTTTGTAACTCGCATGGATCTTGTAAGACTGCACTTGCCGGGGATCGATCCGTGTATAGGAGTTGTCGTTATAACCGAACTCAAAATCGCCGGTGATACGAATGGCGTCAATCGGCCGCGCGACCGCTCCCAGCAACACCGCATTCTCATTGATGGTCGTGACGCTGCGAACCGGATTGGCCGCCACGGCGGCACTGTAAGTCACAGACCCGTCTGCATTGAGCGTGCACCCGGCGGGCAGAGCTCCGGCAAACTCCGCGCAGCTACCGCGCGCAGCAAGATAATCATTCGTCGCGCTCGCTGTGGCCCCTCCCGGAAAATAAATCATCCCCGAATCGTTCGTATCGCTGTATTGGGCGATGGTTCGTTTCGTGTAGAGATAACCGATATGCGCGCTCAGGCGTCTGGTGATGTCATATTGCAGCTCCAAAGTATTTGTTTTCATGTTCTGGCCCAGAAACGATGAAGTGAGCCCGGTGATCACATCCGCGGCTGAGCTTGCCAAGTGCTGCGGGCAAGTCACCGCATTCGAGTCCACCGGGCAATTGGTCGTGTTGAAGACAGCTTCACTCTGCTGTAGCCCCGCCAAACCCGGATAGCCCGTGCCAAAAATATTTGTTTCGTCGAGCGCCCACATTCCCGGGATGCGCCAGTTGTCATAAGCGAAAGAATCGAGAATCCGGACGTTTTCCGTTATGGAATACACGCCCGACCAATCCGCATTCACCGAGACGCGCTTCGCATCCGCCGGGCCTCCCGTCGTACTTCCGCGCTCGGCCGTGCGCGCGGTATATCCGTTCAGTGCTTCAAGGAAATCCGGGATCTGGTTGTTGCTGGTGCTGTAACCTGCTGAGCCGGACATTTCGAAATTCTTGAAGTAATTCGATTGCATGCGGAACCGCTCCGTGGGCATAAAGTCCCGCGGATTGCCTACCTGGCTATAGGACAAGAATCCGTTGCAAGTGGGCGTGGCGGTGTTGGTGGTGCCGGTCACGATCGGAGTCGCGCAGGGAAGCACTTCGGCGGTTGTTTGCGTACTCCAAATGTTGCCCAGGTCTACCGGTGTACCGTTCGGCGTGCCTAACCCCGTAGGATTTGCGAGCACGTATCCGAAATTTTGCGGATTGACGGCGGGGTTGTCGATGACCGTGTTGTCCTGCTTGAAATAACTGAGGAACTCGTCAAAGGAAAGCGTTGTTCGGGGCAGCACCCGGAAATCCACTCCAGCGCGAAACGCGTTCGTCGTATAGCTATAAGTCTCGTCGAAGGCCGATATCGTCCCTCCATCCGTAGTGAAGGAGCCGGGTCCCTCATCGCGGTTGCGGGAATACCCCAATCGGAATCGCACCCTTGCATTCGGAAACAGCGTAAGGTCGTAGTCCTGCATGCGGCGCACAAGATCCAGTCCGGCAAGTGAATTGTTTTGCGCGATGGCCGGGTGCGAACAATATGCCGGAGCGCCCTGTGGGAATGCCGTCGTCGGCAGACCCACGTAGCAGCCGGTCGTCAAAGACCCCGCCGGGTTCAATGCGGCCGGGTTCAGCGGGTTGGCAAACAGGTTATAGTCCCAAAAATTCTTGTCGCGGCGGAACATCAGCCGGAAGTCGTACCATTTATTCTTTTGGATGCGCAGGCGTGACACGTCGTTGGGATCGCCGCCATATCCGAAGTTGCTGAAAGTCAGGTCGTCGAAAAACGGTCCATTGTGGTCAAGCGAGTGCATCTCGAAGTCGAAATCGAAGAGCCGGACGCCGGAACCGAGGTTCTCAAACGTATCGTACGTGTTTAGGTTGCCGTTGATGTTGCTCGATCGATAGCCGAATTCGATTGTCTGGTGGATATCGTAATCGCTCGAATTAATTCCTTTCGATTCTCCGGAGTCAACCTGGGCTTGCGCCCGAGCAGCGGGCGAAAGGAAGAGCGCCAAGATAAAGATCACGGAAGGAATCGCGCGAACCCCCAGGCGAGCTTTCATAGCTCTTTTCCCTTTCCATTTCGGAAACTCCGCTCCGCGCTTGCCTGCATTTTCCATAGCTGAAAGAAAGCTCACGGTGGCTCCTATTTGAAGAAGGTCGCATCGAAATTGGAGCCATGGATCTGGCTGTGGCATAGAGTGCATGACTGGAAAAGGCTCGCCTGGTTATGGAACGAGGGGGCTCCCGGCGCGGAGCTGAAGGATGAAGTCGTGTGGCACTGTAGGCAGAGCAGGTTCACATTGCTGAGCTTCAGCATGTGGGGATTTGGTCCGCCGTGGGTCACATGGCACGACTGGCATCCATCGACCCTTACCGGGGCATGCTCATACACAAAGGGCCCCTGCTTGTCCGTGTGACACTTGAAGCAGATCGCATCCTCCGTGGAGGAAGTCCGCACCTGCTTGGGTTTCACCGTACCGTGCACGTTGTGGCAATCGCTGCACTGGACCAGCCCTTCATTCACCCGATGATGGAAGGGCATGTCGAACTCTGCTTTTTTCTGCAAATGGCATGAGTAGCAAAGCTGGGGCTGGGAGTTTATGAGCAAAAACTCCGGTTCTTTGGCGTGGTGCTGCGAATGGCAGGAAATGCAACTGACGTCATTCTTCGAATGCACTGAGTTGATTGCATTCATGTGCTGCGTGCCGCCCGCATGGCACGTCAAGCAGCGTGCGCTGATGTCTTTCGTGTCGGCCGCACCCTCGCCTGTGAAGATGAAGATCTTTGTCTTGTCCACCGGATTCGCAATGTGTTCCGAGCCCGGCCCGTGGCAGCCCTCGCACCCTTGATGCGATGGACCCCCTTTCGTATCGAGGGTCGTCTTCCAGTGCGGCGTCTTCTCCCAACTGTTGTACAGATCCTCGTGGCATGTCTTGCAGGTCTCTGCGCCGACGTAGCTGGCCGCAGCGGCCGGCGCGGGAGCAGCGGCAGGTGGGCTCTGTGGTTTGGATTGCTTGGAATCGCTTGAACTCTGCGGCCGAAGTGCGGTGGCGCCCGGCAGCGCATATGCGGGCGCCGAAAAGAACGCAATCGTCAGGCAGAGCCCAGCGGCAAAGCTGCACCAGCGGCAACGGGCTTCAAGAGCAAACCGCCAAAGAGTAGGCCGCAACCCTCACCTCTCGCGCTAAATTTTGTGTTCTTGGAAGGGCCGCTAGCAGTAAGGCGCGTCACCGTATGGTGTGACGAGCGTTACATAAAGCATTGCGGTTATCACTTCGGAAGGGGGGGAAGAGCAACTGGCCGGCTCGGCGAATAGCTCCAAACTTACGGCCTTGACCGGCGCAGGATACCAACCGATTCTCTCCCGCGCAAGATATCTCTTTCGGCACGGTGCTGATCTCCACCCATCGAAGTCACAACACTGCGTGACACCCCTCCTGGTCGCCAATTCGAGTTCAATGGGTGTCATTGATATTTCTCGAAAAACGGCCAATCGTAGAGCGATTCACAATTCGAAACTGTTCCGTATGGCACACTTTTGAGAGGCATAGGATACATAGCTCGTTAAATTTTCTCGGTTGATCGAAAGCCCCCTTTAGGTTTAAAATTACTGTTGCTGATCGAGGACCGATCACCTTCACGTCATAGCACGTCGCGGTACCACATGATGCCGTAACCCCTTTAGAATCTGCATCGAGCTCCATTTTTTGGCAAATGCGCAATTCTTAAGCACTGTATTATCAGCAGCTTGCGCATATCGATCGTTGTAAGCTCTTTGGCTGCCGCATTTACATGAAAACCGGGGGGTGTACCCACCAAAATAGACTTCTGGCCATTGAAGTCCGGCGCTGCCGCTCTCTCCAAGACTCCGCCGCTGGTACCGAATCGGAACTACCGGTAAGATACGCTCGAAGCGGCTTGCGATTTCACGGGAGCGATTCGATTCGGACCTACAATCTCGCGCTGGTTGGCTTTGGCAACGTCGGCAAGGAATTCGTCCGGCTTCTCGTGGCGAAGGATGCCGAACTTCGCGACCGCTACGGCATCGAGTGGCGGCTCACGGGAATCGCGTCGCGCCGCATCGGTTGGATCGCCGATCCTCAGGGACTTGATCCCGCGAAGCTGCTGAGCTTCAGCGATTCGCCGGCGGATTTGGCCCAGCACTTCGCGCCGAACCATGTATCGAACTTTGTTTCTGGCGCCACGCACGAGCCAAGCGCCGCGCCCATGCCGCAAAATGCGCCGCAAAACGTGCGCGAATGGCTCGCGGCGGCGCGCGCCCATGTGTTCTTTGAGGCTTCATCACTCAATCGCCGGACCGGGCAGCCCGCGATCGAGCATCTGCAGGCCGCGCTGGAATCGGGCGCTCACGCGATCAGCGCGAACAAAGGCCCCATCGTCCACGCCTATCGCGAGCTCCGCGATCTCGCCCAAGCCAAGGGACGCCGGTTTCTTTTCGAGTCCACCGTGATGGACGGGACTCCGATTTTTTCGATGTTTCCTCACTGCCTTCCCGCGGTCGAGCTTCGCGGCTTCCGCGGAATTCTGAATTCCACCACGAACGTCGTTCTCACCGAGATGGAAAAGGGTCTCGACCTCGATCACGCCGTGAAACGCGCGCAGGAAATCGGCGTCGCGGAAACCGATCCCTCGGACGACCTTGATGGCTGGGACGCGGCGGTAAAAGTCGCCGCGCTCGTGATCGTGCTGATGGATGTGCCCATCACGCTGGAGCAGGTCGAGCGCGTCGGCATTCGTACCATAACTCCCGAGCAGGTTCGCGCCGCGCACGCGGCGGGCATGCGTTACAAACTGATCTGCGGCGCGGAACGCACTCCGGATGGCGTCGTACGCGCCAGCGTCCGTCCCGAGCAACTGCCGATGAGCGATCCGCTGGCGCTGCTCGAGGGCACCACTTCGGCGCTGCGGTTTGATACGGATGTCTTCGGCCTTTCGATCATCGAGCACAAGCCCGGCGTGATCGCTACGGCGTACGGTCTGCTGGCGGATTTCATCCGAGCGGTGAACATATAAGTAGAATGCATTTATCGTTTCGTCTGCTTCGCATCTAATCTTCGGGACCTCCACATGCGATATGTTTGTCTTGTCTGCGATTATGACGGCACGCTTGCCCGCGACGGCAAGGTCGCGCCGAGCACCGTCACAGCATTGAAGCGCGTGGCGGCATCGGGACGCAAACTGGTGCTCGCCACGGGCCGCGAAATGGACGATCTTCTCCGCATCTTCCCGGAAGCTGTGCTCTTCGATCGCGTGGTCGCCGAAAATGGCGCGCTCCTGCACCGTCCCGCAAGCAAGGAAAATCACCTGCTCACCGAGCGTCCGCCGCAGAAGTTTATTGCCGAGCTTCGGCGGCGCGGGGTCAAGCCGCTTTCGGTTGGGAGAAGCATTATTGCAACCGGGCATCCCTGGGAAACCACGGTGCTGGAAGTGATCCGCGAAATGGGACTCGGGCTGCAGGTGATCTTTAACAAAGACGCCGTGATGGTGCTGCCCTCCGGTGTGGACAAAGGGACCGGCCTGCGCGCCGCTCTCGATGAGCTTGGACTTTCGCCGCAGAACGCGGTTGGCGTGGGCGACGCGGAAAACGATCACTCATTGCTTGGCGCTTGCGGGTGTGGCGTGGCCGTCGCCAATGCGCTGCCTGGTTTGAAAGAGCGCGCCGATTTCGTCACGTCCGGAGAAGATGGCGCCGGCGTCGAAGAATTGATCGAAAAACTTCTGTCCAATGATCTAGCCGATGTGACCCCGCGGCCAAAAAGCCCACAAACGTTTTCCGTGAAACGGTAGTCGAGAAAAGCCAGCCCTGGTCTGCTCCCCGAGTGGATGCGCCTATCAGGATTCTTCTTGTAACAAAGTACTTTGTAACGTAGAGTATCAGGCCAAGGAGGCACTTTCATGAACAGCGATCTTCCGGCCGATCCGAAACCATCCAAGTTCTGGTGCGATTACTTGCTAGCAAACGAACAGAAGACCCCAGGTTTTCCCTGGAACGATTCCTATGCGCTCTCTGAAAGGGAGCGCGACACAATTCGTGCCTCCATCCAGCAATTTCAATTAGGTGAGGGATCGAGCGGCAAGCAACTATTGGATCGCGGCGGCGCCTACGCTCTGGAAGTAGATGATCCTCTTTTTCTCTCCGCGCTCGCCCTTTTCGTGACGGAGGAACAGCGACACAGCGCTCATCTGCTGCGGTTCATGCAGCAGCAGGAGATCCCGGCGATTTCACATCACTGGGTGGACGTGATCTTTCGCCGCCTGCGCAGGCTTGCGGGTCTTGAGCTGTCGCTCAGGGTGCTGGTGACGGCGGAGATCATCGCTGTTCCTTACTACCGCGCACTGCGAGGCGCGACGAAATCCCAACTTCTGACGTCAATCAGCACGCGAATCCTCGAAGACGAAGCCGGTCACTTGCGATTCCAATCTTCCATGTTGTCGCGGCTTGCGGCCAGCCGTTCCGCCCTCCTGCGTGCCCTGGTTTCTCGAATGCACAGGCTCTTCTTGTGCGGCACGGCTTGCGTCGTCTGGATGGGGCATCGAGCCGTCTTTCGGGCAGCCGGGTATTCTTTCAAGACGTTCGTGGAGGAATCCGTTTCCGAATTCGCAGCTCTCGATCGCCGGAGCTTGCCAACCGCGGAGGGTGAAACGATCTCGAATTATTCGTGGGGCGCGGAACGGGGCTTTAGAAGCTCCCGATCCTTATAGGACGGATCGCTGCTCGGCCATAGCTACAGGTCCGGCGCGCACCCTTTGCAAAGGGCGCAAAGGGCTGCGGCACCCGCAAGTGCTAATGCACAAGTGCACGCAGAGCAACCGCAGCGGCAGTTACTGGGGTGGTATCATTTGCATTCGTCCTGGGTCAAGCGGCGCGACGGCAAGGTTGAGCCACCAGCCCCGACGAAGGAAATGGAAGTGTGTAGATGCAAAGGTGGACTCCGTTCACGTTTTGGAGATGGACCTCTCTGTTTCTAGCGTCATACGGGGTCGGTCAAGGGATTTTGGTTGCGCTTGCAGGGCTAGCTCTAAGTCTGCGAACGCGGAGCTTGTTGCTTCCTTATTTGCTACTGCTTTGGTGTGGGTTCGTCGGTTCGCCTCTCATTTACTGGGCACGTCAGTCATACGATCGGCCAAAGTCTGGCGCAATGCGGTTTGCTTTGGCTATTTTTCTCTTCCTGAATGTCTATATGGGCGTTCTGTTATTCAGCGCCGTGAAGCTGGCCATGCTCTCGACCCGCAGCGCTCTGAGTGACTATGCTCCGTGCATTTTGCCCACTTCTGCGCTTGGTTCGGTAGCGGTATACGTAATGGCACGTCGGCGGCTCGAAGCCATCAACCAATCCACTATTAGGGTCGGGCCGTAAGCGTGTTCTGGAATGGCGCATCCTTCGTTTTTTGGAAGGATGCGGATTCCGAACGACGTCAAATCTCCCCTCGAACTTTTCGTATGCTGCGGGCTAGGCGATCTTCTTTGTGCGCTTGTACTCGTCGAACTTTTCCAGGAAGCGGTCAATTTCGCTCTTCTGCAAATAATAAGGCGTGCTCAGGCGCAGCTTGGAAGGCTGGCCGCCACGGATGCGGATTTTGTAGGTGGTCCACATCCAGTGCTCCAGTTCGATGCGGTCAATCGGCGGAACGTTGACGGTGGCGATGGCGCAGCGCATCGCGGGGTCGGGAGAAGTGACCGTTTGCGCTCCGCGCTTGAGCATTTCCGCGTGGAGGTAATCGGCCATCGCGCGATGGCGGCGCTCGATGCGCTCCATGCCGATCTGATTTGAGAACTGCATCGACGCGCGCAGGCCCCACAGCGAGGGCACATTCGAGCTGCCAATGTGCTGGAATCGCTCCGCGGTGTGCATGTTGGGATCATCCCAGCCGCCGGTGACGATCGTACTCCAGAGCTTATCCGCAAATCCCTGGCGCACGTAAAGGTAGCCGGTGCCCTTGGGAGACATCAGCCACTTGTGCGGACTGGAGGTATACAAATCGCAGCCGATGTCGTGCAGATTGATACGCATCATGCCCGTGACCTGCGCGCCATCCACGGCGGAGATCAGTCCCTTGGAGCGCGCCAGCGCGCAAAGCTCCTTCGCGGGCAGCACCACGCCGGTATCCGTGGTGATGTGGCTGAAAAAGAGCACGCGCGTCCGCGGAGTGATGGCGTCGCCCAGTAGATTCAACACTGCCGCGGGATTCGGGACCGGGCGCGGCAACGAGACCTTTTTCATGACGATGCCGTAGCGTTTAGCCTTGAGCTCCCAGGGGGAATAGCCGCTGCCGTGTTCCTGGTCGGTGGTGAGGACTTCATCGCCGGGCTTCATGTCAATTCCGTTGGCGATGTAGTTGTTGGCCTCGGTGGCGTTGCGGACCAGCGCAATTTCATCGCGTGTGGCGCCGACGAAATCGGCGAGCGGGTCGCGGAATTCGTTCCACGGGCCGTAACCCCAAATGGGATAGTCCTCGGGATCGGCGTCGTCCATCTTTTCGGTCTGGTTGTAGCCATCGAAGACAGCCTTCAAGACGGGCGCGGGGCTCGAGCCGACGGTGCCGTTGTTCAGATACACTTCGTCCATCGGGATCAGAAACTGCTTGCGAATCCCGGCCCAGTAGGAATCTTCATCGCTCTGGTAGAGAGATGGCGGAGGCAGTTCCTTTGGCGCCGCGGCGATTCGCGCCAGAAGTGAATTATTGAAGAAGGCGGCGCCGGTGACCCCGGCAGCAGCGGTGGTGAGAAATCCGCGACGATTCAGCACAAACACCTCCGGAACGCAGGCTCGCAAAGTGCGCAGGCGCGATGCTATCCCTCGCGGCGCGCGGTAGCAAGGCTTCTATCCGTGTTTCGCACGCGTAATTCGTACTCGTAGTTCGTGCCCGTGATTTACGCGGCAATGAAGGGCGATGGGAAATTTTCAACAATGGTGTGCGCGCGGCCGCCGATGGATATAGAATCGTAAACTATTCCCAATAGTAGTTCGAGGAGGAAGCTCAGCTATGTCTTCAGAACGACTTGCGTCCCGAAAAGTGTTGTTCGGGATTGCCTTACTTGCTTTGATTTGCGCAATTCCAGTTTTGGCGCAGACGATTGATTCGTCGCAGTGGAAGGAATTGAAATGGCGGCTGGTGGGACCGAGCCGCGGCGGGCGCGCTCTGGCGGTGACCGGCGTGGCCGGCAATCCCAATGTCTATTACTTCGGCGCAGTCGCGGGCGGCGTGTGGAAAACCACCGATGCCGGCATAACCTGGACGCCGCTGACCGACAGCTACCGATATTCGTTCGATTGGCGCGATTGAAGCCGCGCCTTCCGATCCGAACGTCATTTATGTGGGCACCGGCGAGGCTTGCATCCGCGGCGACATTTCTTTTGGCAACGGCATGTACAAATCCACCGACGCGGGCAAGACTTGGACGCACCTCGGTCTTGACGATACGCGGCACATCGGCCGCGTTGCCGTGGACCCCAATAACGCGGACGTGGTGCTGGTGGCGGCGCTCGGCCACGCATTTGGTCCGAACGAGCAGCGCGGAATTTATCGCACCGCGGATGGCGGCAAGACCTGGACGAAAGTTCTCTATAAGGACGACAAGTCCGGCGGCATTGACGTAGTGTTCGATCCTAAGAATCCGCGGATCGCGTTCGCAAGCCTCTGGCAGGCGGTGCGCACACCATGGAGCATGTCCAGCGGCGGGCCCGGCAGCGGGATTTACAAATCAACGGATGGCGGGCTCACGTGGAAGCAGGTTACCGGGCATGGATTGCCCACCGGCGTGATGGGACGCATCGGCGTGGCCGTTTCACGCGCGGATGACAATCGAATCTACGCGGCCGTCGAAGCAGAGCGCGGGGGTGTTTACCGGTCGGACGACGGCGGCGACAACTGGCGGATGATGAACGACAGCCATGACCTGACCCAGCGCGCCTGGTATTACATGCACATCTTCGCCGATCCGAATAATGTGGACACGGTGTACGTGCTGAACACAAGCATTCAACGATCCACAGATGGCGGAAAGACGTTCACCGCGGTTCGCGATCCGCACGGCGACACGCACGGGCTGTGGATCGATCCCACGAATTCGAATTGGTTCATCAACAGCAATGACGGCGGAGCAACGATCACGCATGATGCGGCAAGACCTGGTCCACGCAAGAGAATCAGCCGACGGCCGAGTTCTACCACGTGGATACGGACACGCGCTTTCCCTACTACTTGTACGGCGCGCAGCAGGACAACTCCACCGTGGCGATTCCGAGCCACACAGCGGGCTTCGGTTTTGGCGGCGGCGGCGGGGCGTCCTACTATGACGTTGGCGGCGGCGAATCGGGATGGGTGGTTCCCGATCCAAAGGACGCGCAGATCACGTTCGCCGGTTCTTACGGCGGCTTGCTCACCGAATACAACCATGACACCGGTCTGAGCCGCGACATCAATCCTTGGCCGCTGAACCCGATGGGCGCTGGAGCGGCCGATCTGGTGCACCGCTTCCAGTGGACCTTTCCCATTGCTACTTCACCGCACGATCCGAACACGCTCTACATCGGCGGTGAAGTGGTCTTCAAGTCCACGGATCGCGGATCGAGCTGGACGGCGATCAGCAAGGACCTGACGCGCAACGACAAGTCAAAGCAAGCGTCATCCGGCGGCCCGATCACGCAGGACAACACGGCCGTGGAGTATTACGACACCGTGTTTTGCATCGCCGAGTCGCCGATCACTGCGGGTGAAATCTGGGCGGGCACGGACGACGGCAAAGTGGACGTGACGCGAGACGACGGCAAGACCTGGAACGACGTGACGCCGAAGGGCATCCCGGAATGGATCAAGGTGAGCATCGTTGATCCTTCGCCGTTGCAGGACGGCACGGCGTATGTTGCGCTCGACGGCGAGAAGCTGGACGACATGCGTCCTTATCTCTACAAGACCACCGACTTCGGCAAGACGTGGACGAAGATCACGAACGGCATTCCCGATGGCGCGTTCACGCATTCGATCAAGTCCGATACGAAGCGCAAAGGGCTGCTTTTTGCCGGCACGGAATCGGGCGTGTACGTTTCCTTCGACGATGGTGCGAATTGGCAATCGCTGCGCTTGAACATGCCGGATACGCCGGTTCACGACCTGAAGGTGGCTGGCGACGATCTGGTGATCGCCACTCACGGCCGGTCGTTCTATTCGCTGGACGACATCGCGCCGCTTCGTGAGTTCAATGACCAGATGACGAGCGCGGACGCGCACCTTTTTACTCCCAGCGTGGCATATCGCACACAGGCTCTCGGCCAAGCCGGCGGCATCGCGGTGGATTACTGGCTGAAGGCTGCACCGAAGGACCCGATCACGCTCGACATCACTGACGCGCAGGGCAAAACTCTACGGCACTTCACGAGCCAGCCGCCCGCACGGCAGGAAGCGCCCGATCCGCTTGAAGAGGAATTCCCGTTCCTTCGCAGGCCTTCGACGACGCTGCCGACCGCGGTGGGATTTAATCGCTTCCGGTGGAACCTGCAACTCGATGCGCCAACGCGCGTACCGGGAGCGGTCTATTGGGGTGGACGCGAAACCGGTGCGGAGATCGTGCCCGGCACCTATCACCTGAAGCTGACCGCGGACGGCAAGAGCTATGAGTCCACGGTGGAATTGAAAGAGGATCCGCGGCTGCATGTGTCAGAGGCGGACCTCGAGAAGCAGTATCAATTCGTGACGCAAATCAACGGGCGCATCTCGCTCGGACATCAGACCATCAACGACATACGCGGGCTCCGCAAGCAATTGCAGGATTTGCGCGACCGTTTGCCAAAGACGCCGGAGAACAAGCCGGTGCTGGATGCCGCGGATGCCCTCGACAAGAAGATGACGGAGGTCGAGGAAGGGCTGATCCAAACGAAGGCGAAGAGCGGCGAGGATGCGTTGAATTTTCCGATCAGGGTGATGAACCAGATGGTGGACCTCGCCAACGTCGCGCAGGAATCGGACGCGGCGCCGACGGCGCAGTCCTACCAGGTCTATGAAGTGCTGAACAAGGAGCTGGACGTGCAGCTTGCGAAGTGGAAGGAAGTGCAAAGCACGGAGCTCGTGGCGTTGAATCAGAAGATGCGCGAGGCGAATGTGCCGGGCGTTTCCATTCCACCGGCAAAACCGAATGAGCCTGCTCCGGGACGCCGCCGAGGCAACTGAAGACTCGTTCGTTGCAGTGGAATCAAAATGGAGGCGGCCAGTCTGCGGCCGCCTCTTTTTTCTTCATTCGTGGAAGCTGTTCTGGCTGCGTTGACTGGCATATTGACGCGGCCTAGGATGGCAGCGCGAGGCGGTCCCCGCCCATGATTGGCCTGACACTCGGACACTACGTCATCGTGGAGAAGATCGGCGAAGGCGGCATGGGCGTCGTCTATCGCGCCCACGACGAACAGCTCGACCGCGACGTGGCCATCAAGATTTTGCCCATCGGCGTGCTGCAGGATGAAGCCGCGCGCAAACGGTTCCGCAAGGAAGCCCTTGTCCTCGCCAAGCTGAACCATCCCAACATCGCAACGATCTATGAATTTGCCACTCAGGACGGCGTGGGTTTTCTGGCGATGGAGTTTGTGGCGGGCCAAAATCTTGCCGACAAGATCCACCACCGGGCGCTGCCGGAAAAAGAAGTGGCGGAGCTAAGCCTGCAGATTGCCGCGGCGCTGGAGGAAGCGCACGAGCATGGCGTGATCCACCGCGACTTGAAGCCCCGGAACATCATCGTTACGCCCAAGGGACAAGTGAAGGTGCTCGATTTCGGGCTGGCCGAACTTCTTCAAGCCGATCAGGAAGTTTCGACGGTGGATGTGATGAGCACTACCGCGGAATTATCCGGAACGCTTCCGTATATGTCTCCCGAGCAACTGAGCGGGCAGCCGGCGGATGCGCGCAGCGATATTTACGCGACCGGCGTGGCGCTGTACGAAATGTCCACCGGTGCGCGGCCATTTCAGCAAAAACTGATCTCGGTGCTGATCGCGGAGATCCTACACGCAGCGCCGCCGCCCCCCGGCCGTTTGCGGCACGACATCTCGGTGAGGCTGGAAGAAATCATCCTGAAATGCCTGGAGAAGGACCCGAAGAACCGTTACCAATCGGCGACGGAGCTGGCGGTTGATCTGCGGAGGTTGTCGTCTCCTGGAGCGCCGGGTTTACCGTTGCGAAAAGCGCCGCCGGGGTTTTGGGCGCGCCGGAAACGGCTGGTTCTCTATGCCGCAGGCGCAGCGATCGCGATTGCGGCATTGTTGCTAGGGCTGAATATTGGCGGCATGCGAAGACGTTTGTTCGGCCGCGGCGCCCCGGGCCCGATTCGGTCGCTCGCCGTATTGCCGCTTACGAATCTTTCCGCCGACCCGGAACAGATTTATTTTGCCGACGGCATCACAGAAGAGCTGATCAATGCGCTTTCGCGTATCAGCGCGCTGCGCGTGATTTCGCGAACCTCCGTGATGCAATATCAGGGCGGGCACAAGCCGCTGCGCGAAATCGCACGTGAACTAAATGTGGATGCAGTGGTGGAAGGAACCATCCAGCGCTCGGAGGGCCGCGTGAAAATTTCCGCGGCTCTGGTGGATGCGCGTTCGGACCGCAATTTGTGGGGAGAAAGTTACGAAGGCGATCTGCGCGACGTTCTGAACCTGCAAAGCCAAGTGGCCCAGGCCGTGGCTCGCGAGATTCGCGTTCATTTGACGCCGAAGGAGTCCGCCCGCCTGGCGCTCAGCAAGCCCGTGAATCCGCAGGCGTACGAGACATACCTACGCGCGCGCTACTTGTGGAACAAGCGAACTCCCGAGGATCTACAGAGTGCGCTTGTGGAGTTCAAGAAAGCGATTGATCTGGACCCAACATCGGCGCTCGCGTGGGGCGGCCTTGCCGACGGGTACAGCTTGCTCGCCTATTACGATGAAGCGCCGCCTCGCGTGGCGATGGCGTCCGCAGAAGCGGCTGCGAGAAAATCAATCGAGCTCGATGATTCGCTGGCGGAATCGCACGCCGCGCTTGCCAACATTGAATGGGCCTATGACTGGGATCTCGATGCCGCCGAAAAGGAATTCGAAACCGCGCTTGCGCTGAATCCGAACTATGCCACCGCGCATGAGTGGTACGGTCTCTATTTGAATCAGGCCGGGCGGTTTGATGAGGGCCTCGCGGAAATGCTGCGCGCGCAGGAACTCGATCCGCTCTCGCAGATCATTCAGGCGAGCGTGGGCCGTTGCTATTACTATGCGCGCAAATATGATCAAGCGCTCGATTTGCTCCTTCCGTTGGAAAAACAGGAGCCTGATTTTTGGGTTCTGCACGCCGTGGTGGGGCAAACCTATCTGGCGATGGGTCGGGTAGACGACGCCATCATCGAGCTCGACCGCGCTCGCGTGCTTTCCCCTTCGAGCATGAGGAATCTTGGAGTTCTTGGTGATGCCTATGGGCGCGCTGGCCGCCGTGCGGACGCATTGAAGCTGGCGCAGCAGCTTTCGAGCCTGGCTGAAAAGAGATATGTGCCGCCAGTTTACAGCGCCATGATTTACATGGGTCTAAAAGACAATTCGCAGGCGCTCGCCTATCTTCAAAAAGCGTATGCGGATCGCTCGGACTGGATCATGCAGCTCAACGTCGAACCGGAGTTCGATCCGCTGCGGCACGAAGCCGGTTTCATTGATCTGCTGCGCCGCGCCAGACAAGACCGAAAAACGGCAAGCCTCCGGCATCCGGCCAAATCGAGAACTCAGTTCGTGCCGGGAATGGCAGTCAGTTTGCTTGACATGCCGTAGCGCCGGGAATAAGCTGGCGCCACTTTCCTTCATTACAGGAGATTCACGTGGCAAAGAAGAGTACAAATGCAGCAGCGATTAGCGCCTTGAAACGCGAACTCAAGAGCGCCGAGGCCAAGGTGAAGGCCGTGTTGCAGGCGGAAGGTAAGTTTCGCCCCATGCTGAAGAAGGCGACGCCGGCCGAGCGAGCGAAGGTCAAACTGAATATTAAGTCGCTCAAGAAGCTTTACAAAAGGATGGAGAACCTCGTTTTCTTCTGATTTGCGGAGCCGCTAATTCGAAGGACCGAACTTTTCCGGCGCTCCCGCCATCTGATTTGTTACTGGCATGGGGGCGATCTGGTCTTTGAGAATTATGCCGCACGCACCTGCGTGGCCGCCGCACCCGTTACCACCGAAATCCTGAATTTTTTCGCCGACTGGCGTCCCGCGAAGGCTCTTGCACGCCACCTTCCGCAGTTCAATACCAGATCGCTTCAACACGCGATAGCCGGATTGCTCCGAGTGCATCTGCTGGAAAGCTCGCACGGGCCGCGCGACAAGAGAGAGCGGGCCCTCCGCGGCTGGGAGGAATGGGGCCCGGCCGCGAGTTTTTTTCATTTCTCCACGAAAGATACAAACGCCCCCACAGAACCGGAGGATTCCATTCGTGCTCTGCGGCGCCGCGCGCGCGCGAATCCCATGCCGGCGGCCGTGAAGAGTTATCCGCGTTCTGCGCGGATTGCATTGCCTGCGCCGCAAGTGACGCACGATTTGCCGCGCGCGCTGCTCGAGCGGCGCACCTGGCGAAAATTCGCGCCGGCCCCAATCGAACTTCATCGGCTCGCCACGCTGCTAGGACTTACATTCGGCGTGCAGCAGTGGATCGAACTGGAAGGAGTAGGCCGCATCGCGCTGAAGACTTCGCCGTCGGGCGGCTCGCGGCATCCGATGGAAGCCTACGTTGTCGCCAGAGGCGTCAACGGCCTTGAGCGCGGACTTTACCACTACGATTCCGCCATGCACCGCCTCGAGTTGCTGCGCAAAGGAGCGACGTCTGCGCAGATCACGCGCTATTTGAATGGCCAGTGGTGGTTTGGCAGCGCGGGCGCCGTGGTGCTAATGACCGCCGTGTTCTCTCGCACGCAGTGGAAATATCGCGCTCCTAGAGCCTACCGCGCCGTGCTGATTGAAGCCGGCCATCTGTGCCAGACATTTTGCATTGTGGCCACGTGGCTCGGCCTCGCGCCCTTTTGCACGATGGCGCTCGCCGATTCGAGAATTGAGCGCGACCTCGGAATTGATGGAGTGAGCGAGTCTGTAATCTACGCGGCCGGAGTCGGCGTACGGCCCGAGAAGGCGGATTGGGCGCCGTGGCCAGATCGCGCTTATGGTAAACGCGTGCCGAATCTGGCGCGGTGATCGTAGCGTTCGAAGATAAATCCGCTTGCCCTTTCAGTCAAGCAAGCCAAAAAAATAAGGAGGCGGCCCAGGTCGTGCCGCCTCTTGTGTCCCACGTTGGGGACCTCCCGGTCCGTCGGAGGAAAACCGGGAGCGTGTGTTGACCTTGTGAATCGAACCCACCCTACTAAGAAAAGTTGCGCGAAGGCTCGTCCGGGGCACTCAACCCCGCTAGAATAGAGGCATGCCCCTTGGAAAGCGCGGCCTGCCAGAAGGATCCCAGCCGGAAGAGGTTACACCTCAGCGACTTATAGCGTTTCTAGAGAAGGCTTCACGGCCTATGACCTTGCGCGAAATCGCCGCTGAACTTGGAGCGCGCCACAAAGGCCGCCGGGCGCTGGCGAAGATCACCGCGCGCCTGCTGCACCGCGGCGAGATCGAGGAAGTGTCCAGAGGGCGCATAACGCTTCCGGCGGCTGCGCGGCGCGCGCACGGTGCAGCAGGCTCTCGCGGCCCGCGCCAGGCTCAGCCCCGGCGCGAGGGTCCGGCGAAGCGTTCACCAAGCGCAGAATCCGCGCGGTCCGAAGCCGGGCTGATTCGCGGGCGGCTGGTTGCACACCAGGATGGTTATGGATTCGTAGTTCCCGAATCGCCCATCGCCGGAGTTGCCGGCGACCTCTTCATCCGCCGCGATGCGATGGGCGACGCGATGCATGGCGATAGCGTGCTGGCTCGAATCGCCAAGCGCGATCCGGACGGGCGGGCCGAAGGGCGCATCGTGCGCGTGGCGCGGCACGCGAACCCCACCGTCGTTGGGCTATTCCGCTACGGCGCGCGCGAAAATATCGTGCTGCCCTACGAATCGCGCATCTCTGAAGTTGTGATTCCACCTGGCGAAGAACTGACACCGGAGCTGGCCGCCAAACATGAGCTGAGCCGCCCCACGCGGCCGCGCGAGCGCGTGCCGCAGCTCGATGGCGCGGTAGTGAATGTGGAGCTCTTGCGTTTTCCGATTGGGGGCGCCACCGCGACGGGGCGCGTGATTGAGATCCTCGGGCGGCCCGGCGAAATGGGCGTGGACATCGAGATCATCATTCGCAAACACCGCATCCCGCACGAATTCCCGCAGGAAGTTTTGGAGGAGGCGGCGAACGTCGCGCGCCCTCTGGAGGAAGCTACCCTTGCAGGCCGGCGCGATTTCCGCGACCTACCGATCGTCACGATTGATGGGGAGACGGCGCGGGACTTTGACGATGCCGTCTACGCCGAGCGCCGTCCGGGCGGCTGGCGGCTGCAGGTGCATATCGCTGACGTCGCACACTACGTCCGCCGCGGAGGGGCTCTGGACCGCGAGGCGCGCGTTCGCGGCACGTCCGTCTACTTTCCGGATCGCGCGGTGCCGATGCTGCCCGAAGCGCTCTCCAACGACATTTGTTCACTGAAGCCCGGAGTGGACCGGCTGGTGATGAGCGCGCTGATGGATCTGAGCGATGACGGAGAAATCACCTCGGTGCAATGCATGCCGGGCGTGATCCGCTCCGCAGCGCGTATGACGTATACCGAGGTCCACAAGATACTGGAGGGTGATCCGGAAACCACGGCGCGCTATGCGCATCTTGTGGAGCGCTTCCGCACGATGCGCGATCTCGCGTTGGTGCTGAACGCGCGGCGGCGAAAATTGGGTTCCATTGATTTCGATCTGCCCGAGCGGGTGATCGAATTCGATCCGGAAGGCCGCATGACCGATATCGTGCGCAGTGAACGCAACATCGCGCACCGGCTGATCGAGGAGTTCATGCTCTGCGCGAACCAAGCCGTCGCGCGTTACCTGGAAAAGCGCGGACTTGGCTTCCTGCACCGCGTTCACGAAAAGCCCGACGCAAAACGCGTGCTCGAGTTCGAGGAATTGGCGCATGCCTTTGGCTACACACTCGGCATCGAAGGCCTGGCGGAACGGCGTGTGCAAGTGCGGCACGGAAGCGTGACGCCAAAGGGCCGCGACGGAAAGACGAGTCGCGGCAGCCGCGAGCAGCCGATGTTTATTTCTCTGCCTGCGGGAATGGATATTGCTATCCGGCCCGAGCACTACCAGCGCCTCGCTGCGAAGATCGCGGGCAAACCCGAGGAGCGCATTCTTTCCTACCTGATGCTGCGCTCGCTGAAGCAGGCGCGCTATGCGGCCGAGCCGCTCGGCCATTTTGCGCTGGCATTTAAGGAATACGCGCATTTCACCTCTCCCATCCGGCGCTATCCCGATTTAATCGTCCACCGCGTGCTCAAGTGGGCGCTCGAACACCACGCCAATGCTGGAACGGCGGATACCGAGCAGCCTTACAGCAAAGTGGAGCTCGAAGAGATGGCGCAGGAAACCTCGGACGCCGAACGCCGCTCAGTCGCCGCCGAGCGCGAACTGATGGATTGGAAGACAGCGCAATTCATGGAGAGCCGCCTGGGCGAAGAGTACGAGGCGCTGATTATTTCCGTGCAGAAGTTTGGCTTCTTTGTCGAGTTGATGGAGGTTTTCGTCGAAGGCTTGGTGCCGATCAATCGCCTGGAAGAAAAAACCGGGGACCGTTGCGTCTACCGCGAACGGGATCATGCGATCGTGGCGCTCCGCCGTCGCGGAGAATCCTTCGTGTGGCGCCTGGGCGACAAAGTGCAAGTGGTGGCCGAGCGGATTGACCCTCTGCGGCGCCGCGTGGAGTTCGCAACAGTCTGATCGCCAGAACTGCACGGCGTTTGAAATGCATTTTCGGGAAGCCGCACATGAAGTGAAGAGCAACTCAGTGCGAATCGGAAGCCACGCGAGGCGCTGCAAGCTTTGCAAGCTCGCGCGCGAAGAGCGCATTGTCGGGGAATTCCGAAACAAGTTGATTCAGCTCGTTACGCGCGAGTTCGGGCTGCTTTTCGCGCAATGCCGCGAGCGCCAGCAGCAATTGTGCGAACGGCTTTAGATAGTGCCCACGGTCGGCGGCCACGCGAAGCTGATCCATTCCGCCGGCGCGGTCGCCGTGAACGCCGCCAAACCACACGATCGCTCTCTTGTATCCGGGCAAGCAGCCGATGATGTAATTTCCGATGCCGATCGGCACGTCGGCATCTGCGCTGTCCGGGTCGACGGCGAGCAGTTTGACGGCGTCGCTTTCCGCTTCCTTCACGTTATGTAGAGCGTCGAGCTGCTTGCGCATGATGATGGAGTCATAATCGCTGAGCATTCCGTGCGAGATCGCCAGAGCGAAGAGCGCGTTTGGGTCGGCCTTGTTTGTCTGCAAACGAAGGGCGGCCAGCTTTTGCGCCCGGTCCACCGCGGAGAGGAAGTTGATTTGCCGCTGCGGGTCCGGCGTGAGCGGCTTGCCGTCGAGCAACTTTTTGTCGTCGGTGAAAAATTCCGAGGTCATCACGCCCTGCGCGTAAAATTCCTCGAAAAGATAGCTGGCGGCTTCGGCAGCGGGGCCTCGCGGATCGCTCGAATGGTCGGCTTCCCACGCCGTGATTTTGGCGCGGGCCTCGTCAAAGTGGAGCCGGTAGAGCGATTGAAACGCGTCATCGAGCAAAGTATCCGCCACGACGACCGCGCGCTGGGGGGCTGGCTCCTGCGGCGCTGCCGGCTTCGCGCCAAGCAGCAATCCACACGTCACGAGCGCCGCACACAGCCTCATCGCCATACCCTCATCGCCAGTTGGATGGCGTCCGCCACCACACGGTCGCCCAAACACACCAAGCTAGCTCGAATACCACCGATCTTCCTCTACGACGATTCCGCTACGATGATTCCGCAAACAATCATTTCATAAATGAGGGCAAACTGTTCGAACTTTTTTACGGGCGTTGCGTGATGGTTTGGTGAAGGAGTTCCAATCTTCCAGGACATGCTCGGCGCCGGCTTGCGCACCTCGCGTGAGCGGTACCGAGAGGGAGCCATTCCGCCGAAAGGAAGGGAAAAAGGGTATGACGGCGGAATGATAAGCCGGGTTGGGCGCCCGCTTACGACCCTGATTTCTCAGAGCCGTCGTCCCCGCAGCGCAGCCCCCAACCCGTAGATCGCATGCTACGCACCGGTGCCAGAAGAACCAATCCGCCAAAGGTAACGAAGATTCCAGTACCGGGGTTTTAGTACCGGGAAGCAATCCTTGTCTTTTCTCATACTTGCCGGGGAAATGCGGCTCTTGCTCTGGTAGACTACACGCTCGCAAGTGAGATCACGGAGGGGGAAAGGGTATGAAGAAGCCCCGGGGAACAATGTTTGCCGCGTTTAGTCTTGGTATCGCGCTCGCGGTTGCGATGGCCGCAGCACGCGCTCAATCAAGTCCGGCCCAGTCCGGCGGAGCGATGCCCGCGACTGGCCAAGCGGCTCTGGCAGGGAAAACTGCCGGCGAAACAGGCAAGAATATTCAGGTATTGAAAGACATTCCCACGGAACAGTTGATTCCCACGATGCAGTTCATCGCCGCTTCGCTCAACGTGGAATGCAATTTTTGCCACGTCGAGGCCGACGGTCGGCTCCAACCCGAGAAGGACGACAAGCAGGAAAAGCTGACGGCGCGAAAGATGATCGTCATGGTGAGGGCCATCAACAAGGACAATTTCAACGCGCGCACGGAGGTTACTTGCTATTCTTGCCATCGCGGTGCGCACGAGCCGACGCCAACCCCGGTGATCGCAGACGTTGCTGTGCCGCCTCAGCCGTCCACGCCGGCAACACCTGCGGCCAACATGCCCACTGCCGACCAGTTGCTCGACAAATACGTGCAGGCGCTGGGCGGCGCGGATGCCATCAACAAAGTGACGACCCGGATCGAGAAGGGGAATATTGAGGCGCAGGGCCAGAAGCTCCCGATCGAGATTTATGCCAAGGCTCCCGACAAGCGCATCGCCATCACGCACCAGGGCAACGGCGAGAGCTACACAGCGTTCGACGGGCAAATCGGCTGGATGGGAAACTCGGGGCGGCCGGCGCGCGATATGAATCCCGCCGACGTGCAGAGCGGTAAGATTGACGCGACCTTCCACCTGGCGACCGACCTGAAGCAACTCTTTCCGAGGCTTCGCGCGGGCGCGCCGGAAAAAATCGGCGACAAAGAATTTTATGTTCTTTACGCCGCCGCTCAAGGACAGCCGCCGGTGAAGCTCTATTTCGACGAGCAAACCGGTTTGCTCGTTCGGCTGATGCGTTACACGCAGACGGCTCTTGGGCGACTTCCGGTGCAGATTGATTACGCCGACTACCGCGACGTGGATGGAACGAAGATTCCGTTCCGTTGGACGCTGGCGCGCGTCAACGGGCGCTTTACCATTCAGATTGATCAGGTGCAGCAGAACGTGCCGATTGACGATTCAAAGTTTGCCAAGCCGGCGGCGCCTGCGGGATCGGGTGCAGGTCCAGGCGGGCCTCAGCACTAGGCCAGTATCCTGGTTCAGTTCGAAAATTCTCGTCGGGCTCCGGTTTGCCGGGGCCCGATTTTTTTGGTAAAGGCGTTTGGGCTTATTAAGCGGACGGTTTCGGCGCTGGCTGGCTTGGTTTTGGCGCGGGTTTCAGCTTCAGGGTGACGTTGATGTCGTCGCTCGGCTTCACACTGATGTTGCGGCGCCAATCCGATTGGGCGCCCTGGGATTGCGCACGCAAATCGAAGAGGCCTTGGTGCATGTTTTCAAAGCGGAAGCGCCCATCGGCCCCTGTCTTCGCAACGTGCGGGGGCAATCCATCCGAGGGCTGCAGAAAAATGCGCGCGTTGGCGAGCGGCTTCCCGTCGGGCGCGAGTACAATGCCCTCAATCACGGCATTGCCGGGGTCTTTTTTGATTTGTGCGCGCGATGGAGCAGCAGCGAATAGCAGCGCCACGAATGCACCGGCGAGAATGGGTCGAAAACGCATTGCGGAAGGGGTCCGCTAAACAATTCCAGTGTAATCGCAAGGCGCGCGCCCGGCGCGGCAAATGTCGCGCAAGTTTCTGCGGTAGCAATGACCACCGCTCAAACAGCGGTCTAAGTCATAGCTGGTGCCCCGATCTCCAGCATCCGACTGGGACATGACAACTGACGGCGCTTCATGCCACGATGTATGCGAGGAACCGAATGGCACGCTACCTGACCCAGCACACGCTCGCCTGCCTCACGCGCCAAGGCGCCGAGGAACTCAACAAGCAGCTCGCCGCGGCAACCGGAGTCACTGCCCGGCGGGCGCTTTTCAACATGGTCGAGGGCAAGATGCTCGTCGAATTCGAAGCGCCGGATCGAGAGGCCCTGGAAGACTGGCTCAAGCGGGAAGGGTTCCATTTCGATTGGGTGCTACGCATTGAATACGAAGGACTTGACGGCCGCCTGGCTCCTGTATGAGCGGCGGGACTTTCGACGTGCGGGCCGCACACAGGCATCCTCGGCGCGCATTCCGTTCCGACGGAGCTTGGGCGAGTCGAACTTGCCAATCGAGCTTGCGAGTGCGGGCGAATCTTGATAATTTTGGGGGAGGTTCTCCACTGGCGACCATACACATCGAGCAAATCTCAGAATGAGGGGAACGAGCATGGCCGATTACGCACATCCGGAAGTCCTGGTCACGACTGACTGGGCAGCCCAGCACTTGAACGATCCGAAAATTCGTCTCGTTGAAGTGGACGTGGACACCTCTGCTTACGACCAAGGCCACGTTCCCGGCGCTCTCGGCTGGAACTGGCAAACCGAACTTCAAGATGTTGTGCGCCGCGACTTGGTGGACCAGCACGCGTTCGAAGAGCTGCTGAGCCGCTCCGGCATCACGAACGACAGCACGGTTGTGGTCTATGGAGACAACAACAATTGGTTCGCCGCCTGGGCCTTCTGGCAATTGAAGTACTACGGCCACGGCGACGTCCGCATCATGAATGGCGGGCGCAAGAAATGGCTCGAGGAAAAGCGCGAGCTTTCCACCGAGGCGCCTCGTCCGCAGGCCACCGCTTATCGCGCCAAATCGCCTGATGCTTCTATTCGCGCCAAGCGTGAGCATGTTTTCGCGGCGCTCGAAGGGAAGGGTGTTGTGAAACTCGTGGACGTGCGTTCGAATGACGAGTTTACCGGCAAGGTGATTGCGCCACCGGGCATGAGCGAGACCGCGCAGCGCGGCGGGCACATCCCGAGCGCGATCAGTGTGCCGTGGGCGCAGGCTGTGAACGAAGACGGTACGTTCAAGAATGCCGATGCGCTGAAGCAACTCTATGGCGACAAGGGCGTCAGCGGTGATGGCGAGGTGATCGCCTATTGCCGTATCGGCGAACGCAGCTCGCACACGTGGTTCGTGCTCAAGTATTTGCTTGGGTTCAAGAACGTGCGCAACTATGACGGTTCATGGACCGAGTGGGGCAACCTTGTTGGCGCGCCAATTGAAAAAGGCACGACGGCAGCCGCGACTCCATAAAGCTCACGCGACGGCATAATTTCGAACAGGGAGAAGAATCGGCGCGTTACCGATTCGGCGGGTTTCCGCTGAGTTCGCGGCGAATTGCGATCAGGGCTTCGTTGGGCGGTCCAATACGCTGATAGTGGCTCTCTTCTCTTCGCTCGTGGATTTCGAATTGGAAAAGGAATTTTCTCCCGACGAAATCGTACTGATAAGACATGGGCAGCCAAATCCCCGGCTGGACTTCTGCCTGCTCCAGCACCATACGGCCGCCGCGATAGACCTTCCCAAAAACCCCTCCGACGAAGGACACGTCACTGGTGAGTTCTGCCTCCATCCGGACGACCTGTGCGGCTTGCTCGTCCACCCAGACCGTCGCGGCCCCGTGGCGCAGGAACTCCGTAAATCGGGAGCTCGGTTTGTAGGCGGGATCGGGATCCATGTGAAATTTCAGCAGGGCGCGGCCGCCGCGCGTCTCGCGGCCCAGCCAGGTGTAGCGGTACGCTTCGAACATTGCATCCACGATCTGGCCGCGTTCCCGCACGCGCTGCTGGAATCTCTCACGATCTTCGCGCGCCCGCGCATTATTGGGATCGGCGGAATCTTCGAGGGCTTTTTCGAGATCGAGCATCTCCCGGCGATAGAGCGCCGGATCAATCGGACGGCCGTGATCCTCAATCTGAACGCTCACGGTTCCGGTGCCCGTGGGCACCACGCGGAGCAATTGTCTTCGACCAGGATCGGAGCGTTGGGGTGTTCGCGCACCATGCGATGGTCGATCCGCTCGTAGAACTCGATCGCCTGGTCGTCGGCATGCTGATTGGCCAATACGCGACCGATCAGCGCATGCAGTTCGGCAGGAGTAGGAGGATCGTTTCCCGTCGAGCCGAGTCTTTCGGGGGCTGAGCGCAATTGTGCCGCCGGTAGCAATCCGAGGAGGGCGAGGATGAGAAGCAGGCGGTGCATTGCCGGAAACCGGCGAACCGGGGACAGACGACTTAACAAAGATTCAGGCGCCATGCGGCGGGTTGCATGCTTGGGTCCGGGAACCCGCGAAGACCATTCTACCTGCTTGCCCGGATAGCGTGCACAAATGGCGCGGCGTGTGCCGAAGCCAACATCCTGCTAAGCTGTTTGTTACGATCACGGTGGCGCAAGAGAAACATTTCAGGGTGTCCACACGTTTTACAGGGTAGGGATAGGTGTGGCGACAACAAACTCAAGACCGGCAGCGCATGTGGCACTGGGAGAAACTTTCCGGATTGCCATCGATACCTTGCGCACGCACAAACTTCGCAGCTTTCTCACCCTGCTAGGAATCATTCTGGCGGTGGCGACGTTGCTTGGGGTGATGTCCGTGATTTCCGGGATTGAACCTCTATATCGCCGATAAGGTCGCCAATCTTGGCGCTAACTCCTTTCTGGTGAATAAGTTTGGAATTATTACAAATTTCGATGATTTCACCAAAGCGCAGAAGCGGCCGATGATGACCTCCGACGACTATCGCGCCCTCGAGCAGAACATGCGGCTGGCCGATCGGGTTGCCGCCGCCGATCAGACCACGCTCGACGTCCGGGGCGGGGGCGAGCTCTTCGAAAACGTAAATATCTTCGGGGTGACGCCGAATTACCTGGATGTGCGCGCCATCGGCATCGCTCAAGGCCGTTCGTTTACCGAGGCCGACGACCAGCACCGTTCTCTGGTCTGCGTCATTGGGAATGATGTTTCCACAAAACTCTTTCCCAATGTTGATCCGGTAGGAAAGACTATTCGCGTCGCCACTCAGGAACTTCTTATCATCGGGGTCGCCACGCCGATTGGCTCCATTTTTGGGCAGTCACAGGACCAGTTCGTTTTCTTGCCGTTCCAGACCTACGAGCAGATTTGGCACACCGGCCAGACCTCCATCATGGTCCTGGTGCAGGCAAGATCTCCCGAGCTGATCGGCGCCGCGGAAGATGAAGTACGCATGATCCTTCGCGCGCGCCGGCACGTACCGTATTACGCGCCCGATAATTTCGGCATCATCGGCTCCGATTCGATCACCGATTTGTGGAAGCAACTCACCGGCAACATCTTTGCGCTGGCTGTCTGGCTGACGTCAGTGTTCATGGTGGTGGGCGGAATTGTGATTATGAACATCATGCTCGCGGCCGTCACGGAGCGCACGCGCGAGATCGGGATCCGTAAAGCCCTGGGAGCGCGGCGGTCGCACATCGTCACGCAGTTTCTGGTGGAATCGGCGGTGCTCGCCGCGACGGGCGGGCTGATTGGCGTGATGCTGGCCGAAGGAATCACATTTCTGGTGCGCGCCACGACCTCGATGCCGATGACCACGCCGATTTATGCCGTGATCGTTTCGTTGCTGCTTTCCACCGTCGTGGGGCTGTTCTTTGGCATTTATCCCGCGGTCCGCGCCGCCAAGCTCGATCCGATTGAGGCGCTGCGGTCGGAGCTTTAGAGGAAACAAATGGCTCAGGACTATCGCGAAAATCTGCTGCTGGCGATGGATACGCTGCGAGGGCACAAGCTGCGAAGCTTTCTCGCCGTGGTCGGCGTGGTGATTGGCGTCGGCGTGCTGATGCTGGTCGGCGCGCTGATTCAAGGTTTCCGGCAAAGCGTAATTGACAGCATATCCTCGTTTGGCGCCGATACCGCCTTTGTGAGCCGTTTCGATCAGGGGCCCGGCTCCGGTGGGCCGCGTCCCAAGGACGAGCGAGCGCGAAAGCCACTGACGCTTGCCGATGGCGACGCCATTCGAACGATGTGCCCAGCGGTGAAAAATCTCACGGTTTGGATCAGCCATTGGGAAGAGGCGCACGAGCTTCGATACCGCGACAACACAGTTACCGGAGTTGATTTTCGCGGGGCGCAGCCAAACTATCCCTATGTCTATGCCAACGCCACGATGAAAGAGGGGCGTTTCTTCACACAGACGGAAGACGAACATCGCGTCAACGTCGTCGTGCTTGGAGAGGATGCCGCGAAGGCGCTCTTCAACGAGTTGCCTGCCGTCAACCGCGAGGTTCGCGTGGACGGTTCCACGTTTCAGGTGGTCGGTGTTTTCGACGAGCCAAAAGGCGGGTTCGGCGGGAATGACGAAGACCGCCGCGTGATCGTGCCCTACGAAACGTTCATGAAACTTTATCCAGCCGCTTATGAGAACTCGATTCGCTTCACGGCAACCGAAGGGATGCTGGATCAGGCCGTGGACCAGGCGCGCGAGGTGCTGCGCCGGCGGCGCAACGTTCCTTACGATAAGCCCGATACCTTTTCGCTGACGACCTCGCAAGAACAGGTGGATCAATTCAACGCGATCATCGGGATGGTGGTTCTCGCCATGGTGGTGATCAGTTCGATTGGACTCTTGATCGGTGGCGTGGGGGTGATGAACATCATGCTCGTCAGCGTTACGGAGCGCACGCGGGAGATCGGAGTGCGCAAGGCCATCGGAGCAAAGCGCCGCGACATCACGCTGCAGTTCCTGTTTGAGGCGGTGACGCTGACCGGCGTCGGCGGTCTGCTCGGGGTGGTCTTTATCGAGGCCATTGTTTATGGCATCCGCAGTTGGACCAGCATTCCGGCCGTGGTGCCCGTGTGGGCCGTGATTACCGGTGTCACCGTTTCTCTCTTTATCGGGCTTGTGTTTGGAGTTTGGCCCGCGATGAAAGCCTCACGCCTCAATCCCGTTGAAGCGCTTCGCTACGAATAAGCCACGCTCTTTTGAGCATCGAGACAGCAACCCCAAGGCCGCAGCGTGGCGACTCCCGGCGTAGAATGGGGCTCCGATATGCGCTTTGATATCGTCACTATCTTTCCGGAATTTTTCGCCGGTCCGCTCGACTACGGGATCGTGCGCCGCGCTCGCGAGACCGGTCTTGTGGAAGTGCACGTAAGCGATCTGCGCGAGTTTACGCACGATCGTCATCGCACGGTGGATGACCGGCCGTTTGGCGGCGGCGAAGGGATGTTGCTCAAGCCGGAGCCGCTCTTTGAGGCAGTGGAGGCTTTGCTTGGGCATGAGGCCGGAGCCGCAGCGGGACGCGCGCCTCTCGAACCGCAAACCGCGGTCGTTCTGTTGTCAGCGGCAGGCAGAATCTTTCACCAGGAGACCGCGCGGCGCCTCGGGCAACTCGATCGCGTGATCCTGCTGTGCGGCCGCTACGAAGGCGTGGACGAGCGAGTGGCGCAGCACTTGGCCAGCGAAGAAATTTCCATCGGTGATTTTGTCCTTTCCGGGGGCGAGCTCGCGGCAGCGGTCGTGCTTGATGCGGTGACGCGTTTGCTGCCCGGCGCGCTTGGCAATGAAGCGTCATCGGTGCACGAGTCGTTCAGCGACCCGCAGGACGAAGAAGACATCGGCAGTCAGGCACAAGCAAACCAGGCGCAAGCAAATCAAACGCCGCCAGCAAAGGCGGTTCAGCCGGCAGCGGCCTCGACGCGCGCCGGGATTCTCGATTGCCCGCATTACACGCGCCCGGCGGAATTTCGCGGTTGGAGCGTGCCGGAAGTTCTGATTGGCGGCGACCATCAAGAAATCCGCCGTTGGCGGCGGCGGGCTGCGCTTGAAAAGACGCTGCGCAACAGGCCTGACCTGCTGCGCGATGCGCCACTCTCTTCAGACGAGCGAGCTTGGCTCGCACAACTTGCGAAAGCTCCCAGCGCTTAGATTTGCAGAACCATGTGAGCTTTGTCGCAACGCCACTGCCCGCCGGCAGCCTGGGACGATTGGAAGAAGTGAAACGCAAGGCAAAGCTTGTAGGCAAAATCGGCCAAATCCGGTATAGTTAACGATTGTCTCAGCCCAGCAGGCCCCGCCTGAGCGGGTCTCTTTAAGGAATATCAGCCATGAATCTGGTTATTGATAAGCTCGATGGGAATACACTGCGCAAAGACGTTCCGGAATTTCATCCCGGCGACACGATCAAGGTCCACGTCCGCCTGAAGGAAGCCGAGGGCGACAAAGAGCGCATCCAGCCTTTCGAAGGCGTGGTGATCAGCCGCCGCGGGCACACAGGCCTCCGCATCCTTCACGGTGCGGCGCGTGAGTTTTGGCATCGGCGTGGAGCGCATTTTTCCTTTGCATTCGCCCATGATCAGCACCATCGAAGTGATGCAGCGCGGGCGCGTTCGCCGCGCCAAGCTTTACTATCTGAGGGCGCTGAAGGGCAAGGCCGCCCGCATTCGCAACGCGGCGCGCCCGGAAAGCACCAAGCCCAAGGCCGGCGGCAAAGCCTGAAACAGTATTCATTCATTTCTTTTTGGACAAGAGCCGCGGTTTCCACGCGGCTTTTTTATTTCTGCGGCCCTCGCCCCAAATGCTTGTGCTAAAATCGCCCGCTGATGACGCGCTTTTGTTGCACGCGCTACGAACGGCTTGCTCGCCAACAAGGCTGGATGCGGATCGCCGGGCTGGACGAGGTTGGACGGGGATCGCTTTTCGGTCCCGTGGTTGCCGCCGCCGTGGTGCTGAACCCGCGGCGCCGGATTGTCGGCCTGGACGATTCGAAAAAGTTGCCCGCAGCGCGCCGCGCCATCCTCGCGGAGCGAATTCGCGAGCACGCCCTCGATTGGGCCATCGCGGAGATTGATGCCTCCCGGATTGACGCCTGGAATATCTACCAGGCTAGCCGCCAGGCCATGGAAGCCGCCATCGCCGCCCTGCGCCAGCCTCCCGATTATTTATTGATTGACGCGATGGCGCTCGATTTGCCGCTGGAGCAGAAGGCGCTGATTCACGGCGACGCACGGTCGGTATCCATCGCTGCCGCATCCATCGTTGCGAAAGTGGAGCGCGACCGGCTGATGGACGAATGGCATTTGACGTATCCACAGTACGGTCTGGCTCATAACCGGGGCTACGCGACTGCCGACCACCTGGCGGCGTTACGTGCTCACGGTCCCTCGCCGCTTCACCGGCATTCCTTTGCGCCAGTGCGCGACTGTCGTTCCTGGTCGGCATCGGCCGCGCAAACTCCGCTGCCTTTGCAGGTGGCCGAATCCATGATTGACCAGCTTGACGAATTGCCGCCGGGGGAGGCCGCAGGCCTCTTCTAGGGCCACGCTTTCGCCGTCTTAATACGAATGCCACTTTCGCCCTGGAGCCCATCCGACCTGTCCTAAGGTACAGTGGCTCAAACGATTACTGCCTGGACGCCTACCCGCGGGCGTTTCGTTGACGATCCCCACGCGCGGTGCTAGCGTAAAAATGCTCGCGATTGACTTGTCTCCACGGCACCCCTGCGCTGGGAGTGTCGCCCCTCAGGCGGGGTCACGCAGGATATTGCCGATGGCCTATAACAAGACCAAACACGTCGAGGCGGCGCAGAAGTATCTCGCCCAGAACAAACTTCCGCAGGCCATCCTGGAATACCAGAACATCCTCAAGCACGAGCCCAACGATCAGGCCACCCTGATGACCGTCGGCGACCTCTTCGTCCGCAAGGGCGAAACCTTCCAGGCCATCGAATATTTCGAACGGCTTGCGCAGGGTTTCACACGCGACGGCTTTCTCACCAAGTCCATCGCCATTTACAAGAAAATTGCCAAGCTTGCCCCGGAAGAGACCAAGCCCCTCGAGAAACTAGCCGAGCTTTACGTCCAGCAGGGCGTTCTGAGCGAAGCGCGCCCCATTTACCTTCAGCTTACGGAGGCGCACCTCAAGGCAGGCCGAACTGAGCCTGCCGCAGCGTTGCTTCGCAAGCTGCTGGACGCCGAGCCGGACAATCTGCGCGTGCAGATGCGCCTGGCCGACATCCAGCAGGCCATGGGTCACACCAAGGACGCCGTGCAAACGCTGCTCAATTGCGCGGAACGCCAGCTTGGGCAAAGTGATGCCGCGGAAGCAGTGAAGCTGACCGACCGGGTCCTGGCATTGGCGCCCGATCATCCGACTGTGAAGGTGGTAAAGGCTCGCGCTTTGGCGGCCGCGGGCAAGCGCGCGGATGCCATCGTTTTGCTGGAGGCCATGCCCGAAATCGAGGTGAACGAAGAACTGGCCGCGCTTCTGCTGGATCAGTATCTGCGCGAAGGCGACACCACTCGTGCCATGGACTTTGGGCGCAGAATCTTCCGCCGCGACGCGAAGCGATACAAGCCCGCGCAACAGGTCGTGATGACGCTGCTGGAGTCCGCGGAAGCAGAACGCGCCCTCGAACTGCTGGACCCCATGCGGCAGGCCATGATCGAGCATGGCGAGCAAGAGCAATTGGCAAAGCTGCTCGCAGCGGCTGCGGTGCAGTTGCCAGGACGGCTTGAGCCATCGGAATGGCTCGTTGAGCTTTACTCGCAAATCAACGATTCCTTTCATCTGCCGCAAGCGCTCGCTCAACTCGGCCAAGCCGCGGCGACAACGGGAAACCTCGAACGGGCGCGCGACGTGTATGAACAACTCTATAGCCGCGTGCCAAACGACCAGACCGTCCGTGAGAACTTGAATCAAGTGCGAGCGCAATTGGGCATGGCGCCCCTGGATGCGCCGCCAGAGGGGTCGCCGAAGGAACACGAAGCGGAGGAACAGGAGCAACCGAAGCAGGCGGTGATCAAGGAAGTTGTGCTGGATGAAGAGACGCAGCGCTACGTCACGCTCTCGCTTACCGATGTGGACCTGTTTTCGAGTTACGGCCTCACGCCGAAAGCGATTGATCTGCTTGAGAAAGTGATTACGCGGGTTCCTCAGCACACCGGCGCCCTTGAAAAATTGCTCGATCTACATTTAGGCGAAGGCCACAGCAAGCAAACCGTGGAGTTGGCCGCGCGGCTGAGCCGTATTTACACAGAGCGCGGAGACGCTTCTCAAGCCGAACGATTTCACGAACTGGAGCGGCGCTTTCAGCGCGCGGCCACTCTCGAACCTCCTCCACCGCCCGCGCCGGAGCCTCCGGCCGAGTTCGCCCTGCCGGAACCAAAAAGGGGGCGGTCAATTGAGACCGAAGCGCTCGAAGCAGATGAAGCCGCCGACGTTGTCGAAGCTGAAGCTAACGCGCTACCGGACCTAGACCAGGTTGCGGAATCCGAGATCGAAATTATCGAGACGAGCGCGGAGGAAGAGGTTCACGAAATAGATATCTCCGATGAATGGTCGGCGATTTCCCAACAAGTGCAGAAATCCTTTGGCGAAACTCCCGGGCCGGCGCACGAGAGCCTGGAAGAGCCCGCGATAGCCCCGGTTGAGGCGAATACAACGCCGTTTGTGATGGAATCCGAGCAGGAAGCACCGGCAGTGCACGCAGGGCTGAAAAGCGGCGCGGCACCGCAAACCGGAAACGCCGGAGGCTATCGATACGGGTGGAATTCCGGAGCGTGGGTTTGGTTTCCGGTCCGATGCAGGAACATCTGCACCTACCGGTCCTACCGTGATTTCGATGCCGGGTCCGAAGCCGGAGCCTCCGGTTACGAAGCGTGAGGAGCCGCCCGAAGCCACACAGCCGGCCGACTATGAGCTTGAGCTCGTGGACGTGGCGCCCAAGTCCTCGGCAGCTCCGGCTAAGCGTATGGGCGGGCCCCTGGGCGATCTGGCGGCTGAGTTTGAAGAGACGTTGGGCTCGGTGGCGCCGGTCATGGCTGGGAATGGTTCGGGCGTGCACATGGCGCCCAGCGGTCCGCCAACACCCGCGGATTCAATTTCGACGATTGCAAATACTCCTTTGCAAGGAGCTTCCGATCCGGGCGGTCCGCTCAGTGAAGTCTTCAACGAATTTCGCCAGGCGCTGGATGAGCTGCAGACGGAGGAAGACCCGGAGACGCACTACAATCTGGGCATCGCCTACCGCGAGATGGGTCTGCTCGAGGAGGCGATCAGCGAATTCCAGAAAGTTGCGCAGGCGCACGATCGCGGAAAGGTCTTTCGCTACGCGATGCAGTGTTGTACGCTCCTTGGACTGGCCTTCATGGAAAAGGGCCAGCCTGAAATTGCGGCGTTCTGGTACGAACGCTCGCTGCAGACACCCGGCCTCGATCTGGAATCCATTCTGGCGCTGCGGTATGACCTGGGCGTGGCACAAGAGTTGGCGGGGCAGACAGAGGGAGCGCTGAAGAGTTTCCAGCAAGTCTACGCGATGAACATCGATTACCGCGACGTAAGCGATCGCATCACCACGCTCCGCAAGCGCTGATTCCCGCCGATGAGCCGCGTTTTGCGTGTCCTGATTGTCCTGATTTTATTTGAGCTTGGGATTTTCCTGATCGTGCTGCCCTGGTCGGCGATCTGGAAGAATAACTACTTCCTGGGGCACTATCCTGCGCTGATTCACATCGTGCTGCATCCAGCCTTGCGAGGTGTTGTCTCGGGGCTCGGTTTTCTCGATATCGTGGTCGCCATAGGGCTTCTGCGGCGCGGGCCGCATCAGGCGAGCCAGGGTTCGCCAAGCAAATTACCGCCGCCGTCCGATCAGCCAATCATTTGATCAGCCGCAGCAGACCGATACTTTGCTATGTCACCGACCGGCACGGGTTGGGCCCGCAGGCTGGCGTTCCCACCTTGTTGGATTGCATTCGCCGCGCTGCTGGCAAAGGAGTGGATTGGATTCACATTCGAGAAAAGGATCTCTCCGGCAAAGATCTCCTGGACCTCTCTCTAGCGGCAATCACCGCGACGCGTTCGCCGGATGGCGGCAGCATGAGCGCGACGCTGCCTTCGCGAACAAGCGTGTTGATTAACGACCGCCTTGATATAGCGCTGGCCGCGAACGCAGCGGGAGTGCACCTCGGCGGGCAATCGGTTCCCGTCGCCGCTCTCGGCAAGTTCCGCGGCAGTATTTTTCCAAACGATTTTTTAATCGGCGCTTCGTGCCATACCCTAGACGCCGCTCGCGTGGCGGAACAGGATGGCGCGGATTATGTTCTTTTCGGTCCGATCTTTGAAACGCCGTCGAAGGCCGCCTTTGGCTCACCGCAAGGAATCGCGCGGCTCGCGGCGGTTTGCCAGGCGGTTCGCATTCCGGTCCTAGCCATCGGGGGCATCACCGCAGGCAATGCCAGCGAATGCGTTGCTGCCGGGTCGGCCGGCATCGCGGCGATCCGGCTGTTTCAGGAATCGGCGAATCTTGGGCGCGACCTGGCAGAGATTCGCGCGGGACTTTGAAGCTGTCTTAAGCCGCCGCGCGTCAAATCACTGCAAAAGAGAGGGAACAAATGCGGCGGACTGGGGTGGCCATTGTCCTCTTGATTCTTGCCGTGCTCGCGGCGGGCTGGCTGCTTGCGCGCCAAGCCACCATCAGCGCGCTCGATCGGCCGGGAAGAATCGAGACGTTTATCGCCACGCACGTGAAGCGCTGGCTCATCGCCAAGGCCGCGCGCGCGCCGCTACCGCCCGAACCTGCGAAAACCGCCGACACCGTCTCCGACGGACAGATGTATTACGGCTCCCTTTGCGCGGGATGCCACGGCTATGACGCGCGCACTCCCACGCCGCTGGGTCTCGCGCTGAACCCACATACGCCGTCGCTGGCCGCTCCGGAAGTGCAGCGATGGAGCGACGCCGAGCTCTTCGTCATCATCCGCGACGGCATCCGGCTCAGCGGCATGCCTGCCTTCGGCGGCTCCGAGAGGAGCGATCAGATCTGGGCGCTTGTGCACTATGTTCGCGGCTTGCCCACGGCGCCGCCCCACCACTAACTTGCCGTTTCAGGATTTGCGGTTGGAAATGGCTTCAGAGGCTCTGCAACAAGCTCGCGCGCACGTCTACGCCGAGCCGAACCAGCGTCCCACCGGCTCCCAACCGTGGATGTGATCGCAGATTACCTTGATGGCGGCGGTGATAGGAATCGCCAGAATCAGGCCGATCCCTCCCCACATCTCGCCCCAGAAGAGCAGCGAGATCGTTACCGCGAGCGCGCTGAGGTGCACACGCCGGCCTACAATTGCAGGAAGCATCACATTCAGCGCCACGATATGAAATGCTGTGAGGCCGACGACGATCGTCACGAAAGGACCAATCGAGTGCCACTTCGTCATGCCGACGATGATTGGGGGCACCCACGCAATCACTGTGCCGATATAGGGCACAAGGTTGACGATGCCGCACACGAGTCCCAGTAGGAACGGATTGCTCAGCCCCAAGATGTAAAAGAATCCCCAGCTCATCAGCACCAGAATCCCGGCCACGAGCGCATTCCCGGCCAGATAGCCGCGTAGCATCCTGCCTAGTTCTTCGAAGATGTCTTTGGCCCGGTCTCGCTGCGACATCGGAAATAATTCCAACGTCAGGTGCCAGATCTGGCGCTTGCCCGCCAGCATGAAGAAAACCAGAAAAGGTATGAAGGTTGCGACGAAGAGCGTCGAAGAGATCCCGTTGAGACCCCCCAGCAGCCAACGACGCAATGGATGCTGCTCTTGCTGCACGGAAACAACGCTTTTCGTATGATCGTCCGGCGAAAGCTCGGAGACGCTGGATTCAACGTTATTCAGCCGTCCGTTGACCGCCGTGGTGACCCTGCGCATCGCGGCGCTGTACTGCGGCCAATCCGCGGAGAATTGATCGAGCTTGCCCACCATCAAATACGCGACACCGCCGACTACCGAGAAGGAAAAGAGCAAGACCAACAAAGCGCCCAGAGCCCTTGGCACTCGAATGCGGTCCAGCCCCACGACGAGCGGATCGAGAAAATAGGTCACCAGGACCGAGAGCAGCAGCGTCATGATGATGCTCGATCCCCAAACGCACGCCGCCACAATGATCCCAGCCACAAGCATTCGTTGGCTCACCGAAGTCCGGCGGCGCGGCGGTGCGGGAATCTGAACCGTAATCTGGTCTACCATCAGTTTTATACCGGCGGCGGGAATGCGCGCTGTTTTCAACCTATCACAGGCGAGCATCGCGCTCCACTGGCGTTTTCCTAGTGTGCCGGATGGCAAACCGCGCCGGCCCGGGCGTACAGCACAATTCCCCGGCTGGCGCTGACTTTCCGGGTCTGCGAGTAACTGCCCAGGTAACCAGTAAAATTTGGTTATCCCGCAAATCCGGCTTCCGCCGCCAGCCCCGGTTGCCACGCTGCTTCAGGTGCGTTAACGTAGCCCGGCGATGCTGCTTGCCCTCGCGGTCACCAATCCATTCGCGCAGCTCGATTTTCGCGCGGCGCTCGATATCCTGATTATCGCTGCGCTTCTGTACTACATGCTCAAGTTGTTTCGGGGAACTCGGGCTGTCCAGATGATCACCGCGATCCTGTTGCTCGTGATCATCTACCGCGTGGCGCGCTGGGCGCACCTGGAAATGGTGGATTGGCTGCTCACCACAACGCTGCCGTATTTCGCGATCGCGCTTATCGTTCTCTTCCATCCGGAAATTCGGCGCGCGCTCGCGCGAGCAGGGCATGCGCCGCTCTGGACGCGCTTCTTTTCCCGCAGCCCGGCCGATAGGCATGACGATTTGGTGATGGCCAGCGGCTATTTGTCGCAGAATCGCATCGGGGCGCTCGTGGTGCTCGAGAGAGACACGGGCTTGCGCACCTACACGGAAAGCGGCATTCCGCTGGACGCCATCCTAAGCTATGACTTGCTGCTCTCGATTTTTCACCCTGAATCGCCGCTACACGATGGCGCGGTCGTGGTCCGCGCCGACCGCATCATTGCGGCGGCTTGTTTCCTGCCGCTCTCCTTGAGTCCGGCACTTTCCACGCAACTGGGCACGCGCCACCGGGCCGCCATTGGCGTCACGGAAGAAAGTGATGCGGTAGCCGTGGTCGTTTCCGAGGAGACGGGCCTGATTTCGCTTGCGGTGAGCGGCACGCTCGAAACCGATCTTTCCCTGGCGCGTCTCGGTGAACGGCTGACGGAACTCTTCACCGGGTATCGCCCCTCGGTGACGCTCCCGAGCTTTCCGGGTAGCGCGGGTGTTCCCATCGGCAAGGGGAGCGAATAAACATGCGGCGGCTTTGGCACTGGCTGACTCGTAACTGGGTACTGAAATTGACGGCTGTGGCCCTATCCTTCGTGATTTGGGCCAGCTATACATCTGAACCCTACGAGGAGATTGGCCTTTACGTGCCGCTCGAATTCCGCAACATTCCCGAGGGCCTGGAAATCTCCGGAGACGTTCCGGTCCAGACCATTGTGCGCGTGCGCGGACGCTCGGCGCTGCTGCGCCGTCTTTCGCCCGCCGATGTAGACGTCCAGGTGAATTTGCACGCGGCCCACGCGGGTGAGACCTGGGTCCAGTTTCGAGCCCGCGGAAGTCGCTGTTCCGTATGGGGTTGCGGTCGTCCGGGTCAACCCCTCGGAGGTACGCGTTAAGCTAATTGCGCGGACTTCGCCGTCCCTTCACTCCCTAATGGTCGTGCTAAACTGACTCGCTTTTTCGGCTAACTGCTTTTGCGCTTTTCTGCTGAGCCTCTCATGGGCAAACAGCTTTTCGGCACTGACGGCATTCGCGGAATTCCCGGCACATTTCCACTGGACGATCCGACATTTATCGCGCCGGCCACGCGCTCGGCGCATATCTCTGCCGTACCGAGCCGAAGCCGCGTGTCTTGATCGGCATGGACACGCGCGAATCCGGCCCGCACATCGCCGGCGAAATCGCCGCGGGACTGCAGCCGCCGGCGTGCAAATCGCCAGCGCGGGCATAATCACCACCCCCGGCGTGGCATGCGTGGTGCGCCTAAAGGGATTTTCGGCCGGCATCGTCATCTCTGCTTCGCACAATCCGTATCACGACAACGGCGTGAAACTTTTCTCGTCAAGAGGGATGAAGCTTCCCGACGAAATCGAAGACCAACTCGAGAATGAAATTCTGCACGGCCAAGCATCGGCGTCGGCCCCGAAGCGCAAGTAAAGGCCGATACGTCGCTCGACGAAGCATATCTCGAGTTTTTGCGCGGCCGCGAACTGCTCGGGTCGCGAGCTTGCCGGCATGAAAATCGTTCTCGATTGCGCCAACGGCGCCGCCTACAAACTCGGGCCGCAATTATTTCGTTCGCTCGGCGCAGAAGTAATTTCCATGAATGATCGAGCCGATGGCCGCAACATCAACGCGGAATCCGGCTCGTTGCATCCCGAAAAGTTGCAAAAGTCGCGTCGTCGCCGAACGCGCCGCAATGGGCGTGGCTTTCGATGGCGATGCCGACCGCGCCTTGTTCGTCAGCGCTTCCGGAAAATTCGTGGATGGCGATGGCGTATTGCTGGCCGTCGCGCGTTACTTGAAATCGGTTGGCCAGCTCAAAGGCAATCGCGTGGTGGGCACCACCATGGCAAATCTCGGCCTCGAGCACGCGCTCGCCGCGGAAGGATTGTCGCTAGCGCGCGTGCCCGTCGGCGACCGCTACGTCCTGGAAGAAATGCTGCGCAGCGGCTGCAATCTCGGCGGCGAACAATCCGGCCACATCATTTTCCTGGACGACGTCACAACCGGCGATGGCCTGCTCACCGCGCTGAAAATGGCGTGCCTGGTTGCTTTGCGCGGTCCGCTGGACGAGCTTATTGCCGGCCTGAAGATCTATCCGCAAACCATCCTCAACGTCAAAGTGCGCTCTAAGCCCCCCTTGGAATCCCTGCCCGAAGTGGCTCGCGCTCTGAGGGAGGCCGAACAGGCTTTGCATCACTCCGGCCGCGTGGTCTTGCGTTACTCGGGCACCGAGCCCAAAGCGCGCGTCATGGTGGAAGCGGAGCGCCCCGAAGACGTCGAGCACTGGGCATCCTGCGATCGCGTCCGCGATTCAGACGGCGATAGGGGCTGGCGTCGGCTGGCCCTCCGCTGGACCATAGGCCTTTGAACCCAAAGATATGAAAAACCATAGCACCGACGCTGGCTTGCCAAGGCCTCTGTCTTCGCTGTTTCACGATAAAGAGTCTATTACAAACAACTTACGCACCGGCGCATAGTTGCAATAGCTACTGGCATGCAGCTTGCTCATGTACCAGCAATACTTTATTCCCGGGGTTTGGTTCCGCTGCCCGTTGCCGCCGGAACCTTTTGGGGTGTCGCGAAGGGGGCCCATGGGGCCCCCTTCTTTTTCCTCGTACCCCTACCGAGCGCGGGCTCTCGCATGGCGGTCGAATGGGTGTGGCGGTCACCTACGCGGCCTTGCTACAATTCCTTCAGGTCATTCGAAATGAAGCAAGCCGTCCGAGCCTTGGCTCCACTTCTCCTCGCTGGAGTTTTTTTGCTTCCTCCAGCATCGACCCAAACTCACACCAAGACCGGATTTCAGCCTGCCCGAGCCTCGTCAGCCTCTGGAATTGAATACCCGGTGAACACCGTCGCGTTTGGGGCCGTCGTTTTGGAAGTCACGCTAGATGAATCGGGCGCAGTTCAGAAGATTCGGCCCGTTCGGGAAATTGCTTCTTTGACGGAGCCGGCAGTGCATTCGGTGAAGGTTTGGCGCTTCAAGCCTGCTCTGATGGATGGCACTCCGGTTGCCTCGCGCGTTACCGTGGCGGTCATGTTCAACCCTCCGCAGAATCCGCCCGCGAACCCGCTTCCGTCGAGTTCCGCAGGGGCATCGGGACGTCCCACGCTTCAGCCGGCTCCGCCAGACGTGGTCTCCGCAATTTTCGCGACGTACCCGATGACGACCGCGGTGAAGAAGGGAACGGTTGTGCTGCAGGTTGAGCTTGGCGATTCGGGAGAAGTGCTGGACGTGAAACCGGTGCGTGACGTCGCACCATTCACCTTGCCAGCCGTGGACGCGGTGAAGAAATGGCAATTCAGTCCCGCGGAAATGAAGGGGAAGCCGGTGGCTTCTCCGATCTTCGTCGCCTTTGTTTTCGAATCTCCTCTGATTAACGGCTACTAGCGAAATCCAGGCCGCAATTCTCCTTGGAAAGAGAAAGGGGCACGGTTTTTGCCGCGCCCCTGCGAATTCGCGTTCGAATTGAGTTTGTTGTTTAGCTGCAGCCGCTGGTGCCGCCACAATTTTCGCACTTGTAGCATGAACCATTGGGCGTCATCAGCATGCCGCACGTGCCGCAGATGACCGAGCTATCCGCCTTGCTCGCGACCGGACTCGTGCGCTGCGGCGCTACCCCTGCGGGCAAGGACGGGGCCGTAGGCACTAGATCGGCAAAACCGCCGGTGCCGATGCCACGGCGATTTCACCATTCGATTGCAGATACTCGGCGGAAAGGAACCGTCCGCCCATCCACCGCGCAAGATAATCGAGAATGGACTTGGCGTAGGGAATCGCCTGGTTGCCGGTCCAGCCGGAGGGTTCGAAATCGGTGTTCATCAGCTTATCCACCAGCGCCTTGAGCGGCACGCCATATTGCAGGCCGATGCTCAGCGTCAACGCGAGGCCATCCATCACGCCCGAAAGCGTCGAGCCTTCCTTCGCAATCTTGATGAACACTTCGCCGGGCGTGTTGTCTTCGTACATGCCGACGGTGATGTAGCCTTCGTGGCCGCCGATCGAGAATTTGTGCGTGATTGAGCTGCGCTCGCTCGGCAGCTTGCGCCGTTGCGCGTGCGCGAAAAGCTCCTGCTGCTTGGCGGCGGGCTTGGCGGCTTCGCCGGTGCGGTTTTTTCGTCTTTCTTGGCGCCGGCTGCGGCCAAAGGCTGGCTACCCTTCGAATTATCGCGATAGATCGCCACAGCCTTGATACCGTGTTTCCACGCTTCAATATAGGCGTGCATGATGTCTTCGACCGTGGATTCCTCCGGCATATTGATCGTCTTGCTGATCGCGCCGGAAAGGAACGGTTGCGCGGCAGCCATCATTTTCAAATGGCCTCGCCAGGAGATCGAGCGGCCGCCCGGTACCCGACGCCAGCGAGCAATCGAAAACCTGCAGATGCTCTGGCTTCAGAGCCCGGCGCGCCCTCAATGGAGCCGTTGTTATCAATGTGAGCGACGATTTTTTCGGTTTCTTCCGGCGTGTAACCCAGGTTCATGAGCGCGTGCGGCACGGTGTTGTTCACGATCTTGATCATGCCGCCGCCGACGAGCTTCTTGAATTTCACCAGTGCGAGATCGGGCTCGATGCCGGTGGTGTCGCAATCCATCATGAAGCCGATGGTGCCGGTCGGCGCGAGCACCGACGCTTGCGAATTGCGATAGCCGTATTTTTCGCCGAGTTCGATCGCATCGTCCCAGGACTTTTGCGCCGCTTGCAGGATTGCGGCTGGACATTCTCGGGCTTGATCGGCCGCAACGAATCACGGTGCAGCCGCATTACGTCGAGCATCGGTTCGCGATTCGCTTCGAAACCGGCGAACGGACCCAGCCGCTCCGCGATGCGAGCGGATTGCGCGTAGGCTTCGCCTGTCATCAACGCCGTTATCGCGCCGCACATGTCGCGGCCGCCATCGGAATCGTAAGGCAGCGCCACCGACATCAGCAGCGCGCCGAGATTCGCGTAACCAAGTCCCAAGCGGACGGAACTTGTGCGAATTCTCCGTGATTTTCGGCGTGGGATAGCTGGCGTTATCCACCAGGATTTCCTGCGCGGTGATCGTGACGTCTACCGCATGCTTGAACGCCGTCACGTCGAATTGCCCCGACCGAACCGACGAACTTCATAAGATTCAGCGAAGCCAGATTGCACGCCGTGTCGTCCAGGAACATGTATTCGGAGCAGGGATTCGACGCGTTGATGCGCGCCGTGTTACTTGCACGTGTGCCAGCGGTTGATCGTGGTGTCGTACTGCATGCCGGGATCGCCGCAGTGCCATGCGGAATCCGCCGCCATGCGCAACAGCTCGTGTGCGGAATATTGCCCGGCGGGCGAGCCGTCATTGACGTTGCGTGTCCACCAGTCACGGCCAGCCTCGACGGCCTGCATGTATTCGTCAGTGACGCGCACGGAATGATTGGCGTTCTGGAAGAAGACGGAAGTGTAAGCTTCGCCATCGATGGCGGAATCGTATCCCTGCGAAATCAGCGCATACGCCTTGCGCTCTTCCTTGCGCTTGCTCTCGATAAACTCCACGATGTCCGGGTGATCCATATTGAGGATCACCATCTTTGCAGCGCGGCGCGTCTTGCCGCCGCTCTTGATCACGCCCGCGAACGCATCGAAGCCCTTCATGAAACTTACCGGGCCGCTCGCGATGCCGCCGCCCGAAAGCGTCTCGCGGCTGCCGCGCAACGCTGAAAAATTCGTCCCCGTGCCGGAACCCCACTTGAAGAGCATGCCCTCGGTCTTCGCGAGATCCATGATCGCGCCCATGTCGTCGCGCACGGCGTTGATGAAGCAGGCGGAGCACTGCGGCTTGGCCTGCACGCCGACGTTGAACCACACCGGCGAGTTGAACGCCATTTTCTGCTCGACCAGCAGGTGCGTCAGTTCGTCGCGGAAAGCATCGCGCGAGGCGGTGGACGCAAAGTAATTTCCTTTTTCACCCCAGCGGACAATCGTCTCCACGACACGGCTGATCAACTGCCGCACGGAGCCTTCGCGATCCGGCGTATTCGGCTTGCCATGAAAGTACTTGGACGCGACGATATTCGTCGCCGTCTGGGACCAGGCTTTGGGGACCTCGATGTTTTCCTGCCGGAAAATCACTTGTCCTTTTTCATTGCCAATTTGTGCCGTGCGCCGATCCCATTCCACCTTGTCAAAGGGCGAAATCGTGCCATCGGTAAGATAGCGTTTGAATTCCAACCCGGTCTTGTGTCCGGTTTCCTTTGGGGTTTGTATTGCGGTTTTCAAAGTTTCTTCGTTTAGAGCCATTCGGACGTCTGCCATCTTCTGCCTCCGCGCATGAACGGGCAATTCCGCGCGGAGGCGGAATCACCAATCCTTATTGTACTCCCCCTGGGAGAGCAGCGCCTGATTCTCCGACAGGCGCCGACCTTTGTTCAAATCCGCCGGCGTTTCGAAACGCCTGATCTAAAGTTGAAAATGCTCTGCCACCGGTTCCGAGGGAACATGAGTTTCGGAACCGCGCGAAAATTTGCGCCGGGAGACGGAATCCGGCGCCAGGAAGCCCCTGCAAATTGTTTTCAGATCGAGCCGGGCAGGCTGCGTGGACTCGAGCGAGCAGGACGGGTGTCAACGCCCTGCAGGCCGCTTCACGGGTCACCCGAATCTGGGAGCGCAGTATCGGTGGGCGCGAAAAATATGTCAAGAGGGAATCTAAAAAAAAATCGCAACATGTGATGTGCCAGGCACAGCTCATGTCTATTTGTAGTGGTGCTGTTTCAAATGAACGCTAGGCACCATACTCGTTGGCCGCGCATTGACGCCCCGTCCTCGTGCTCGTACGATAGAAAGTGTTTCGAATGTGACGCATGGCCTCGTTCAAAAAGATCGCCCGATTTGTCATCGTAGTTTCTGCCCTTGTAATGATGGCTGCGGCCGCCCAAGCGCGGCAAGCGCCAATTCCAGGAACGCCGGCGGAGAGACTCACGCTCGAAGGCGTGGAAAATTTCGCCCGCATTGACGGATTCCTCTATCGCGGTGCTCAGCCCAAGCCGTTCGCGTTTGATGAGCTGAAAAACGCCGGGATCGGCGTCGTTGTGGATTTCCGCGACGAAAAAGAAGAAATCAACGATGAGCAGAAACGCGTCGAGGCCTTGGGCATGCAGTTCGTTAGCTTGCCGTGGAGGGGCACCGGCGAGCCGACGCATGCGGAGGTGCTATCGTTCTTGAGTCTTATGCACGATATGCGCGGCAAGAAAGTTTTCGTGCACTGCCGCCGCGGCGCCGATCGAACCGGAGTGATGGTGGCGCTCTACCGCATGACGTTTGACCATTGGGGCGCCGATCAGGCCGTCGACGAGATGAAAGAGTTTCACTATGCCAGCTTCCTTCTTTCGCACCTTGCGGGTTTTGTGCGCGCCTATCCAACACAACTCGCCTCTGATCCCACCTTGCGTTCGCTGATGGTTGCGGCCGCCGCTACACCTATTCCCTGAAGTTTCAGATTCGGCTGGGCACGCTGGGGGCTGGAGCGCGCAGGCTAGCTGCGGTTCAGATCGCGGAGGCCGTCGGGTAGGGACACATCAATGCGGCGCGTTTTCACGTCAATGCGCGTGCAGATCTCGGCGGCGAGGGGGATCAGCACTTCGCCGTCCGCAGTTTCCACATTCAGAACTGGCGTACCTGTGTCGCGTGAGACGTCGCGAACAACGCCCAGTGGAGCGGCCGCCCCGGATTCCCACACTTCGCAGCCGGTCAAGTCCGAGATGTAGTAGCGGCTCGCGGGCAAGGCGACGCGGTCCGCTATCGGCAGTTGCACTTCGAGCCCGCGGTACCGCTCCGCGTCATTGATCGAATCCACTCCGGCAAAATGAAAAATCGCCTGACCGCCGCGGCTGTGGCTGATCCAGCAGGAACGGACCTCGCGCCTTCCGTGGCGCATTGCGGCCATCCCACAGCAGAACTTTCTTCAAGCGTGTGAGGCGTTCGGGAAAATCGGTAAGGATTTCCGCGGCGATTTCTCCACGGCGCCCATGGGGCCGCAACAATCGAGCCAGGGTGACTCGCGCGGAAGGATCTGCGGACACTACTCGAGGATTTCCAGCGTCAGGCGTTTTTTGAGCTTCATGCCCGCCGCGCCGAGAATGGTGCGAATGGATTTCGCCGTTCGGCCCTGGCGGCCAATGACCTTGCCAAGATCGGTGGGATCCACCCGGAGCTCCAGCACGGTAACTTGCTCACCTTCCACGGCGTGGACGTGGACTTCGTCGGGTTTATCTACGAGCGCCTTCGCAATCGCTTCCACCAGCTCCTTCATGTGGACCGCCTCTCACATATGCCGGATTAGCCGGGCTCGCAGCGACGTCTCGAAGACATCCAGATCACCCGGACGCTCCGACCGGCGGCGCCTAGGCGATCTTCTCTCTTCGTAGAAAGCTGCGGACGGTGTCGCTGGGTTGCGCACCGTGACCTAGCCAGTATTTGATGCGTTCGGCATTCAGTTGGACGGCGGCGGGCTTCTTCAAGGGATCGTAGGTTCCAACCAATTCAACGGTACGGCCATTGCGGGCGCGGCTTTTTTCGATCACCACGACGCGGTAAAACGGCTTCTTTTTCTTGCCAAATCTCGCCAAGCGGATCGCCAGCACGAATCATTCCTCCTAAGGAGCAACCATTATAGCCATAAAAGCTTGAAATCGCGAAGGAAAGCGCGGTCAGGCGCCGATCACGAGCCGGTCAGCTTGTCCTTGAGTTTGGAGGTGACGCCTTTCAGGCGGCCGGAGGCGGCGAGCGCGCCGTATTGCTTCACCATTTTCCGCATCTGCAGGTATTGCTTGAGGACCTGGTTGACTTCCTGGACGGAGGTGCCGCTGCCTGCGGCGATGCGCTTGCGGCGGTGGCCGTCAATTAGATCGTGATTGTCGCGCTCGGCGTTGGTCATCGAATTGATGATGGCCTCGACGCGTTTGAGCCGCGTCTCGTCCAACTGCGTGTCGCGCGGTATATTTGCGAGCGGGCCGACCTTGGGCAACATGCCGAGCACCTGCTCGAGCGGGCCCATCTTACGGATTTGCTTGCAGCTGGTCGCGGAAATCGCCAAGTGTGAATTCGCTGCGGCGCAGCTTGCGCTCGAGCTCGGCGGCCTTCTTCAGGTCCACCGACTCTTCCACGCGCTCGATCAGCGAGAGAACGTCGCCCATACCGAGCACGCGGGAAACGATGCGGTCCGGATAAAATGCCTCGAGCGCGTCGTATTTTTCACCCGTGCCGATGAACTTCACCGGCGCGCCGGTGACCTTGCCGATCGAAAGCGCCGCGCCGCCGCGCGCATCGCCATCGAGCTTGGTGAGGATCACGCCCGTCAATCCGAGTTGCCGGTGAAATTCTCCGGCGGAGCGCACTGCGTCCTGACCGATCATCGCGTCGGCCACGAAAAGAATCTCGCTGGGTTGTAGCTCGCGCTTCAACTGGCCGAGTTCGCTCATCAATTGTTCGTCAATGTGCAGGCGGCCGGCGGTATCCACCAGGATCACGTCGGAGGCGGAAAGCTTCGCTTCGCGGATCGCGCCGCGGACGATCTCAAGCGGCTTGTCTGTGCCGACGCCGGGCCACAGCTTGACGCCGACGGCCTTGGCGACCTGTGCCAACTGCTCACGCGCGGCGGGGCGATAGACGTCCGTAGAAACAACGATCGGGCGGTGCCCGTTGTGGCCGAGCCAGCGGCCCAGCTTGCCGGTGGTGGTGGTCTTACCGGAGCCTTGCAGCCCGACGATCATCCAGACCGAAGGCGGCCGCGAGTGGAAAAGTGGCTTGGCGTGCTTGCCAAGCAGCGCCAGTAGCTCATCGCGGACAATCTTGAGGACTTGCTGATCGGGCGAGAGTTGCAGCAGGACTTCCGATCCAAGCGCCTTCTGGCGAATCTGTGCCAGCAACTCATCGGCGACCGTGACGTTCACGTCGCCTTCGAGGAGCGCGTCGCGTATCTCGGCGAGCGCAACGTCCGAGGTGCTCTTCGGTGAGCTTGCCCTGGCCGCGCAGGTTCTTAAATGCGCGCTGAAGCTTGTCGGTTAGGTTTTCAAACATTGCCGCAGGCCGGAAGCTGGACGCTAAGGCTGGTGCCTTTCTGTTTTTTGCTTGCCGCTTGTTGCGAATCGAAAACTGGAATTCGCGGCGGAAAATTCATTGTAACGTAACCCGATGGCCTGCACCAATGAACAGCGGCCTCGTGCCATACACTAAGTTGCTAGGAACCTGTAGAATCGCGGGGCTGAGATCATGCCTGATCGGAGAAAGATCATGAAACTGCGACGACCGATTGTGCTGGCGGCTGCGCTGGCTTGCGTTGCTCTTGCTGCCACTGCGCAGCAGGGCACATCCCAAAGCTCCGGAGCACAGAGTTCGGGCGGAACCCAGATGCAGATGCCCGGAATGGCGGGCTCCGAGAGGCACGATGCGGCTAAGGCAGAGCCGCCCGCAAAACTTTTTGCTGGGTTGGGGTCGCTGCACCATCCGATCCAGACGTCGAATCCCGAGGCGCAGAAGTTTTTCGATCAGGGGCTGACACTCGTATACGCATTCAATCATGAAGAGGCGGTGCGCTCCTTCAAGCGCGCGGCCGAACTCGATCCACACGCGGCAATGCCCTATTGGGGAATCGCGCTGGCGAGCGGCCCGAACTACAACTCGGACGTGGATCCCCAGCGTGAGAAGGCCTCTTACGACGCGATCCACAAGGCCATGGAGATTGGCGTCGCGAGCCCGCCGAACGAGCGAGACTATATCGATGCGCTCGCTACGCGCTACACAAACGATCCGAAGGCTGACTTGGGCAAACTGGCGAACGACTATGCCGCCGCAATGCGCGATCTGAGCCAGCGCTATCCGGATGATCCCGACGCATCCACGCTCTTTGCGGAAAGCCTGATGGACCTGCACCCGTGGATGCTGTGGACGAACGACGGCAAGCCGTGGCCCCGACACGGTGGAAATTGTCTCGGTGCTCGAGGGAGTGCTGCGAAAGTGGCCGAACCATGCAGGGGCAAATCATTTTTACATTCACGCGATGGAGGCTTCGCCGCACCCGGAAGCAGCGCTGCCGAGCGCGCAACGGCTGGAGACGATGGTGCCCGCGGCAGGCCATCTGGTCCACATGCCCGCGCACATTTATATCCGCACGGGAGACTACGCCGCCGCCGTGAAAAGCAATGTGGACGCGGTGGAGACCGATAAGGTGTATCTCCGCGAGCGGCAGATCACGAACGCGACTTACGTGCTGGGCTATACGAATCACAACCTGCACTTCCTGGCCGCCGCCGCGAATATGGATGGCGACTACGCGACTGCGTACAAGGCCGCGAACGACCTGGCCACCGCGGCACGGGCGGCGGTGAAAGACATTAGCGGCGCGGAAGCATTTTTGCCGATGCCCATCTTCGTACAGTTGCGCTTTGCGCGTTGGGACGACGTGCTGGCGCTGCCCAAACCCGATGCGCAGCTCGCCGGGCTGACGTTTTTCTGGCACTACGCGCGCGCATGCGCCTTCGTGGCGAAAGGCCAAGCGGCCAAAGCCGACGCCGAGCGCGACGCAATGGAACAGGTCTACAAGGGGCTTACGCCGGGACCCGCGTTTCGGCATGATGTATAACGATTGGACCACGCTGCATGACGTGGCCGCGCATTCCCTCGCAGCGCGGATCGCGGCTGCGCAAGGCGATTCGGCGGGAGCGGTTGAGCATTGGCGCGCGGCTGTGGCTGTACAGGACCAGATGCGTTACGACGAGCCTGCCGACTGGTATTACCCTGTGCGGGAATCGTTGGGCGCAGCGCTCCTGCGGGCCGGGCACGCGGAGGAAGCAGAAAAGGTGTTTCGCGAGGATCTGCTGAGGAATCCGCGAAATCCGAGGTCGCTTTTTGGATTGGGGAAGGCGCTCGAGGCGCAGAAGAAGAATGCGGATGCGGCGTGGGTGCAAAGTTCGTTTCAGGCAGCGTGGAAGGGTGAGGCGGGCGCGTTGAGGATTGAGGATTTCTGATTGATAAGGCTAGGCATTCCTGCGGCGTCTAAAAATGCGGCAACAACTCTTTTCTACCCCCAACACGCGTTTCTACCATAAACTAGTCCGCTGAAAAATTCGGCCACACTTATCCGAGTGCGGAGGCGATCCTTGCGGAATCGAGTGGTAAAGAAATTTGTGGTTTGTGGAATCAGCGCGCTGGTGCTGCTGATTCCAGCCCTTGGTTCTAGCGCGCAAGAGGCGAAACAGGCATTGCCTCCCGAGTTGGTGGCGAATCTTGTGAAACTGCGCGATGCGGCGCTGGCCAGCGACTACGCGTACCGGCAAGTGGCGCACCTGACTGAAAACATCGGGCCGCGGCTGACCGGATCGCCGCAGGCGCAACAGGCGGTGACGTACGTCGCCGATGAGCTACGAAAATTGGGGCTCGATGTAACGCTCGAAAAGGTGATGGTTCCACATTGGGTTCGCGGTGAAGAACATGCCGAGCTAACGGTTTTCCCAGGCCAGGCGCCACGCACAACGCAAAAGATTGTCCTCACGGCGCTGGGCAATAGCGCGGCGACTCCAGCCGATGGGTTAAACGCCGAAGTCGTGGTAGTGAATGATTTTGACGAACTGGCCGCGCTGGGGCGCGAAAAGGTTGCCGGACGCATCGTGCTCTTCAACGAAAAGTACGACAAGCGCATGGCGGCACAAGGCGAAGGGCTAACGGCCTATGGGCAGGCCGTTGTTTATCGCGGGAGTGGCGCGGAGAAAGCTAAAGCGCTGGGCGCGGTGGCATCGCTGGTGCGGTCGGTGGGCAACGCGGATTACCGGCTGCCTCACACGGGTGACAGCACGGCCGCCGGGATTCCCGCTGGGGCCGTCACTGCGGAAGACGCAGACCTGCTCGCGGATCTTACAAAACAAGGACGCGTAGTGATGCACCTGGTGATGACTCCCCAGACGTTGCCCGACGCGGTGAGCTACAACGTAATTGGGGACCTCAAGGGTCGCGAACATCCCGAGCAGGTGGTGATCGTGTCCGGGCACCTGGATTCGTGGGACCTGGGTACGGGCGCAATTGATGATGGTGCCGGCGTGGCTGTGGCGATGCAGGCGGCGAACCTGTGCAAGCAGCTCGGACTGCAACCGGCAAGAACCCTGCGTGTGATTGCGTGGATGAACGAAGAAAATGGTTCGCGGGGCGGGCAGGCCTATGCCAGGGACTATAAGGCGGAATTGCCGAATCACGTTGGCGCGATCGAAAGTGACTTGGGCGCGGATCACCCGCTCGGATTCAGCGGCACGCTGCCGCCGGCCTCGCTGGAGGCGTTGCAACCGGTGACGAAGGTGCTGGAGCCGATCGGCGCGAACCTGCTCGAACCGGGCGGCGACGGTGGGGAAGACATTTCGTTTATGGAAAGCGCCGGAGTCCCGCTCTTCGGCCTGATTCAGGATGCGCGATTCTATTTCAACTATCACCACACGGCCGCGGACACGCTGGATAAGATCCATCCGCGCGAGCTTTCGGAGAATGCCGCGGCAATGGCTGTATTCGCGTATGCGCTGGCGGATATGCCGGAGAGGGTGAAGCGATAGAAGCGAAGATTGGCGCGCACACATCGCACCGCCTTCCTTGACCCTGCCGCGAGGGCCGTCTAAACTGAACCGCTTGATTTGCCTCTATTGGGGATGACCGGGGAGAGCTAGCTGTGCCTAAACGTACCTACCAACCTAGAGTGCGGCGCCGCCACAAGAAGCACGGCTTTCGCTCGCGCATGAAGACTGCCGGTGGCCGCAAGGTGCTCGCGGCACGGCGAAGGAAGGGACGCCATCGCCTTACGCCCGTCTGATGATCCGGGCTCTTCCAGCACGCCGAACCATGCCGCGGCGATGGACGCGAGATCTGCGGCTGGTACGCCGGGGCGAATACGAAACGGTGTACCGGGAAGGGCGGCGGCGCTCAAGCCAGCAATTCGTAGTGTTTTTCCGCCCGAATCGCGCGGCGTGCAGCCGCTTCGGCTTCAGCGTAAAAAAGCAATTGGGCGGCGCGGTGGTGCGCAACCGGATTCGCCGGCGCATCCGCGAAATCGTAAGGCTGAATCGCTCGGAGATACCTGCCGGATGGGACATTGTGATTCATCCGCGCGCCTCGGTGGCGCGAGCGGAGTTTTCACGGCTGGCCACGGAGCTGACGGGACTGCTGAGAAGCGCGTTGGCGTAAAGACCGCGCTCCCGGCGGCGCGTCTGCTCTTACTGTTCATCCGCGCCTATCAGGCTTCGCTTTCCCCTTTGATGTCCTCGCCCTGCAAGTTCTATCCTTCGTGCTCGCGTTACGCCTACGAAGCCATCGAACTGCACGGCGCGCGGCGCGGCGCGTGGCTTGCGCTGAAGCGATTGTCGCGCTGCAGGCCCTTTTCGCGGGGCGGCGTGGATTTCGTGCCGGAGCCATCCGATTCTTCCCAACCTCACGGGCCGAAGGAGATCGCGCAGTGAGCGAGCCCAAGGGGGAAATGTCCCACGAGATGCGGACATTGCTCGCGGCCGTCCTAACGATGGCCGTGATCATCGGCTTCTCATTCCTCTATAAACCGAATCCGCCACAGCGTCCCGCGCAGAACCCGAATGCGCCGGCCGCCAGTTCGCAAAAAAATCCGTCGCCAAACACAGGAGAGCCCGATTGGCGCGCAGATTACCGGCGTTGCGCCGCAGCGCGCCGTGACTTCGCAGCCGCTTGCAGCCACGGCCGAGCGCACCATTGTGGTCGAGAGCCCGCTCTATCACGTCGAGCTTTCCAATCGCGGCGCCGTGGTGCGGAGTTGGCAACTCAACAGGTACAAGGACGACAGCAACCCGCCACGCACGCTCGACGTGGTGCATACGGAGGCGTCGCAGCAATTTGGCTGGCCGCTCTCCGCTTGCGATCGACGACTCCGGCCAACAGGATAGCGCGAACACCGCGCTCTACCAAGTAACTACGACGCCGAACGCCGTGGCTGGTTCCTCTGGTGCATTGCAGGCTCCCGCGGAAGTGGACTTCACCTGGAGCGATGGCCATCTCGCGGTCACCAAGAAACTCAAGTTCGACTCGAGCTACATCGCGACCTTCGAGATCGAAGTGAGATTCGATGGCCAGCCCGTGCAGTTCAGCGCGGAGTGGCTCGGCGGCTTTGGCGACAATACTGCCTACCAGCCGGCTGTGCATACGCAGGTTTTTTACAGCCTAGAAAGCAAGCTGCAGTTGCTTTCGTACAAGAACCTGGGCCAGCCGAAGGAGCCGGAACGGAAACAAACGCAATCCGGGCCCCCTCGACTTTACCGGCGTCGAAGATTCGTATTTCGCGGCCGCGTTTTTGCCGCCGCTCGAAACGATTGGTCCGCGCGCGGGCCAGCCAAACGTGCTTGGCGCCGCGATGACGCTGACGGACTGGACGCTCTCGCGCGATGTGGCGACGTCCGAGGGCAAAACCGAGAAGGATTACGTCCCCGAAATGGCGGTGAGCTCCGCGCGCGGCGAACCGCTCGAATCTGCGGCTTTTCGTGGGGCCAAAGAACCTCGATGAACTGAAAGCCATACGGCCGCCGCTCAACGAGCTAGTGCAGTTCGGCTGGCTGACGATCATTGCCGAGCCGCTCTTTTATCTGCTCCGATGGATGCATACCTGGATTCCCAACTACGGCTGGGCGATCGTGGTGATGACCATCGGCCTGAACATGGTCCTTTTCCCGCTCAAGATAAAGAGCCAGCGCTCGATGCAGAAAATGCAAAAAGTCGGGCCGGAAGTGCGCGCGATTCAGGACCGCTACAAGAAATACTCGATGCGCGATCCTCGCAAAGCAAAAATGAACGAAGAGGTGATGGCCGTCTACTCGCGCGAAGGGATCAATCCTTTGGGCGGCTGTCTGCCGATGGCGCTGCAAATGCCCATCTGGTACGGCCTTTATCGCATGCTCACCGTCACGATTGAGTTGCGGCACGCTCCGTGGATCGGTTGGCTCCACGATCTTTCCGCGCGCGATCCCTACTACATTTTGCCGATCTTGATGGCCGTTACGATGTACATCGCGCAGAAGATGACGCCTACGCCCGCGACCGATGCTTCCCAGCAACGCATGATGGCCCTGATGCCGATCATGTTTGGCGGTATGTTTATCGTTTTTCCGGTCGCGAGCGGCTTGGTGTTGTATATTCTGACGAGCAATTTGGTCAACATGGCTCAACAGTGGTTTTTGAACCGTACGGCGCCGATGCCGACGACCAAGGCTCTCAAGAAGAAGAAATGACGGTACGCGCGATCCCATCGGATCGAGTACTCACACGAGGAAATAGGCGAAGATGTCGCAGTCTCACGTATCGGAAGGCAAGCTCGACCGAGATGCCGTGGCCGGATCGCTCCGGAAATGGCTCGATGCCGTTTTGCCCGCCACGCGGCTCGCACTCGGTTATGAAATCCGCATAAACGAGCAGACGGCGGGAGGCGGCGCGGATGCGGAGTTCGAGCACCCCGAAGTGGTCGTTGTGCTTAAGCGGCGCGGACCAGGCGCTGCTACTTGAACGCAATGCCGAGCTGCTGCTGGCGCTTGAGTACCTCGCGGTGCGCTCCTTACGGCTCGAACCGCCATTCTTCGATCGCGTGCGGTTTGATGCGGGCGGTTATCGCGCGCGTCGCATCGGCGAATTGAAACTCGCTGCGCAAACGGCGGCGGGCCGTGTTCGCGAAACGCGCCAGGCCTTCCGCTTCAACCCGATGGCCGCGCGCGAGCGCCGCATCGTTCACCTCGTGCTGAAAGATCTTCCCGGAATTCGGACTGCGAGCGAAGGCGACGGCGAAGAACGCCAGGTCGTGATTTTTCCTGCCGAACAGAAGAAATAACCAAATCTAAGAATCAGCGGATGTCGCGGGCCATGCCTTCACCGGTGATGTGGCCCGCGGAGTCGAACGTCACGCGAAACGTGAAGCCCGGGGTGCGTCCGCGCCGGCCCGTGAAGAAGCGCAGGTCCATAATCTCAACCACGGGCCCGCTATCGCGGTCCGTAAAGGTATAGAGCGGAAAGCGCGCAAACCAAAGATAGGTGCGGACTTCAGGAAGTTGTTGTGCCGCGGAAAGGAAATTCTCCGGCGCGGAGTCGGCATAGAAGTGAAACTCGTCCGCGGGCCGCGCGAGCAGATCTTCGCGGACGCGATACACACCATCGTCCGTGCGGATCAATCCATCCCAACGCCACATCGAAGGCGCCAGTGGCAGCGCGGCTAGCGCTTGCGGTTGTAGATGGCGCTCTATCGCGAACGCTTGCACGCGGCGCAGTGCGACGTGATGCGCGGCGGCACAGCCGCAGAGGTAAGCGCTTGCCGCCACAAATCCGATGCGCGCCCAAGTGGAGCGCCGGACGCCCGCACCCCAGCCGGACAAGGCTGGCACGAAAAAAAGGGCCGCGATCAAGACGATCGCAATCACGATGACCCACGGTGAAAACGGGAACCCCGCTTCCGTGCCGATCCATTCCACACCCACCGCGAGCAGGCTGAAAAGCGCCCACATCCGCGCGGCGCGGCGCAGGCTCCGCTCCGGCTTGCGGTTGATCCAGGCTGCTACTTGCGGCAGCAGCAATAGAGCGCTCATCGTAAAGTCCACGATGAAAATAATGTCCCACGCCGGCCGCGCACGGCTCAGCGGACTCCAAACCATCGTGCCGAAGGACGTCGCAAGATCAAGCAGGATATGGCTGCCGATGCCAACGGCGTAGCAGAGCCACAGCCAGCCAAACGATGGCGAGCGAATGCCAAGGCGCCGCGTGACGGCTTGCGTAAGCCAGGCGAGACCCACCGCCCACAGCGGCAGGCAAAGCACGGAATGGGTGACGTAGCGGTGATACTTCAACATCGCGAGATCGTCGCGCGAGAACCAGTCGTAAAACACGTCTACGTCGGGAAATGCCGAGCCGAGGGTCGCCGCCAAAATCGCAACCCGAGCCTCAGCGCTGAATTCGTCGTTGGTTTCCGCGGTAGGATCGAAACGCTGCGTCGAAAAAATTCCTTTGCCGAGCAGCGCGCCGGCAAACGCGTGGGTAAGCGTATCCATCAGGAGATGTAAAGCAATGGTGAACGCTTCGCCACGACGCGTCCAGCCCGGCGCGCAGAGACGTTGCGCGTTTGCATGGCCGCCAGCGCCGCTTCGGCCGCTTCGGATGCGATCGCGATCAATAGACCGCCGGACGTTTGTGGATCGAAGAGCAGGCGGCGATATTCCTCTGGCACGGCCTCCGCGAATTCGGCGCAATCCGAGATGAATGCACGGTTGTTCGTCAAGCCGCCCGACACGTTGCCGTCGCGCGCCGCCTCGAGCGCGCCGGGCAAATACTCGAGGCTGGCATACTCAAACTCCATCGAAACCTGCGGGATGCCCTTTTCAGGATTGCCGAGCGCCATTTCACGCGCGTGGCCCAGAAGGCCGAAGCCGGTAATGTCCGTGACGGCGTGGACGGCATGATGGCTTGCATCGAAGGCCGCCAGCGCTTCGGCGGCGTCACGATTCAGCCGCGCCATCGAGGCGGCGGCCGCCGCTACGCTCGCATCGCTTGCCGTGCCACGCTTTAGCGCCGTGGAAATCACGCCCGTTCCCAGCGGCTTAGTGAGCAAGAGTGTATCGCCCGGCTGCGCACCCACATTGCGCCACACCCGCTGCGGATGAATCAGGCCCGTTACCGCATAGCCAAACTTAATCTCTTCATCGCGAATCGAGTGCCCGCCGACGACGCTGCAACCCGCTTCCATCATCTTTGCGAGGCCGCCACGAATAATCTGCTCGAGGATCGCTGTGTCGCCGCGCTCCGGGAAAGCGACGAGGGTCAAAGACGAAATTGGACGGCCTCCCATGGCGTAGACATCGCTCAGCGCATTGGCTGCGGCGATCTGGCCGAATGTGAAGGGATCGTCCGCGATCGGCGTGAAGAAGTCTACGGTTTGAACGAGGGCGAGCTCAGCGGAAATCTGATAAATGCCGGCATCGTCGTTGGTGTCAAAGCCCACCAGAACATTCGGATCGTTCTGCTTCGGCAGACCGCGCAGCAGAGAATCCAAAATGGCGGGATTCAGCTTGGCCGCGCAACCCGCAGCCTTCGCCATCGTGGTAAGGCGGACGGATTCGGCAAGTACCTTTTCATCGGCTTTGGGCATGCGAGGGATTATAACGCTAGCCCGGAACGGCTGCGTTAGTAGGCCTATGCAGCAGACTACGTTGGAGAGGATGGTTTCCGCGCCGTGAATCCGGCTAGGCCTGGTTGGCCGCACGGAAAGGTATCGTTACAGGCTTCCCGGCTGCGGCTGACGCGGTCATGTGGCATTGGCCATCGAAAATCCCGCCCGGCTCGATCACCAGACACGGCGTATGAATTTCGCCGGTCACTGCCCCGTTTGACTGAATCTCCACGCGGCCCTTGGCAAAGATCACGCCATCGAATCGTCCCGCAACGATGACGTGGTTCCCCTCGATTTGACCTTCGACCTTCGCGCCCTCTCCCAACACAAGCGTCTGCTCGGAAAGGATGTTTCCCTTCACCTGCGCCTCCAACCGCAATGTGCCGGAGAATTGCAGCGTGCCTTCAAAGCGAACGGTCTTGTCCAGAAAACCGGACCATTCGCCAGCGGACTCGTTCGGCGCACTGCGGCGAGACAAGGGCCAGGGCATGGATCACCTCGGAATATCTCCACTCTACTCGCGGCACGGCAAGCGTCAAGTGTAAACGAGGTACAGGGGTGCCCATTGTACTACGTATGTAGCTCTAATGCATCAGACGATCATAGATTCCGGCAAGTTGCGCGTCGTCATAATACTCGATCACCAAGGCGCCGGGCCGCAAGCGCGACTTTGAGCGCAGGGTGACCCGCGTGCCGAGGTGGCGCTCGAGTTCTTCCAGCGCGGCTCGGGTATTGGCGTCCAGCACAGGCTCGACGATAGCAGGCTTCTTGGCTGCTCGCGCCCGCCTCGCCGCGAAGCGCTCCAACTGCCGAACCGTCATGCCGCGCCGGGCTGCGCGCTGCGCAAGCGCTTGCCGCAATGCAGGCTCGTCAATGCCAAGCAGCGCGCGGCCGTGGCCTGGCGTGAGCCGCCCTTCTTCGAGGAGGTCAAGGACACCCTTCTCGAGACGCAGCAGGCGTACAGCATTGGCGATTGTGGCGCGCTCTTTGCCGGTGCGCGTTGCAACCTCTTCTTGGGTCATATGGAATTCATTCAAGAGGCGGTCAAAGGCCCGGGCCTCCTCCACCGGATTCAGGTCTTCGCGCTGAAGGTTCTCGACAAGTGTGATCTCGAGAGCCTGCTCCTCCGGGATATCGCGCAGAATCGCCGGGACGCGCTGAAGGCCGGCACGCTGCGCTGCTCGCCAGCGGCGCTCGCCCGCGATGAGCTGGAACCGGCTGCCGTTTCTGCGCAGCACCAACGGCTGGATGATTCCGCTGGACTGGATGGATCGCGCCAACTCCCCCAGGGCCTCTTCGCCGAAGTGGGTCCGCGGCTGATAGGGATTCGGATCAATCAGGTCGACGTCAATTTCCCGCGGCGTCATCGCCTGGAGCGGCGATAGTTCCGCTTGAAACTGAGGCGTCTGCTGAGCCACCTGCAGCGGCTGCTGATGCGGCGGCGGTGTTGGCTCCGGCTCCCGGATCAGTGCTCCCAATCCCCTGCCCAGTGCGTTTCTGCTCATTCTGGATGACCTCCTTGGCGAGCTGGATGTAACTCTCCGCCCCTTTACTATGTATGTCGTAGAAGATGATTGGCTTCCCGTGGCTTGGAGCCTCGGCTAGACGGACGTTCCGTGGGATCACCGTCGCGAAGACTTGAGTTCCAAAAAAGCTGCGAAGATCAGAGGCCACCTGCCGGGATAATGTCGTGCGCTCGTCGTACATCGTCAGGAGAATTCCCTCTATCGCCAAAGTTGGGTTCAAAGAGCGGCGAATCCGCATTAGAGTATCAAGCAGCTCAGAGACTCCTTCGAGCGCCAGGTATTCGCACTGGATCGGGACAAGGACGGAGTCGCTCGCGGTAAGGGCGTTGAGCGTGAGCAGATCCAGGGTCGGCGGGCAGTCCATGACGACAAATGTATAATCTCCGCTGATTTCTCCGAGAAGTGTCTTCAGGAAGAATTCGCGGTTTTCGACACCGACAAGCTCAACGGCCGCACCGACGAGGTTTTTATCGGCCGGCAAGAGATCGAGGCCATCTACTTGCGTATGTTGAATGATTTTTTCAATTGGCTCGCTGCAGGATCAGAGCGTTATAGAGACTGCGCCGGGCGGGGTCCTTAGGAAAGCCGATTCCGGCTGTTGTATTGCTTTGTGGATCACAATCTATGAGAAGCGTGCGTTGTTCGGCTGCTGCAAGGGACGCTGCGAGGTTGATAGCTGTAGTTGTTTTTCCAACACCGCCTTTTTGATTGGCGATGGCAATAATTCGGCCCAAAGTAACTCCCCCAGACGTGTGAATCTACCAAATTACGGTAGTCATGCGCAAGATGTTTCACGTGAAACATAAGTGCGCGGGAATCAATTGCTGGGCCCCGGTCAGTGCCGCCTCGCAAAGCATCTAGGAGTCCGATTCAGCGCAAATTTGTTTCACGTGGAACAATCTCTCTATGTGTGTTCCATAGACGAGGCCGAGGGCGGCCGTAAGCAGGCGACAATGGACGGGTCCGTCGCCTGCGTTTCAAGTGAGACATACGTCTCGACGCTGATCGCTTGATAATCAAGATACGCATCGCCGCTGTTGCGGTGTGTTTCACGTGAAGCTGTGTGCCTTTGGACGGCATTTCGGTGCAAGTTCCGCGCACCGGTCGGCCCGGAACGAGAATTGTTTCACGTGAAACAATTCCACTAAAATCCATGTTTTCTGTTTGATACGGGGAGTTCGGCCGTCGGGGCGCCGACAAGGATTACTCGTTGGCGGGAGCCGGGAATCAGCACGGTGTTATTCCAAGACCATCCGACCTCGCGACTAAGCCTGTTGGCCTCCTCGACCCCCAACCAGAGGATTACCCTGCCGTCAGGGTGCTCAAGGCGCTCTGCGGACCATTTCAGAAGTCTCTTGTAGCCCCCCAACGCCCGGCACGTTACGACATCGAACCGTTCGATCTCTGGCGGAAGGCTCTCATACGCCGTTCGCTGAACGTAAACCCCTGGCAACTCGAGCGCGCGAACCATTTCGGAAAGAAAGGTCGCCTTTTTGGCATTCTGTTCGACCAAATGGACCTCGAGGCTCGGCCGGACAATTTTTAGGGCCAGGCCGGGGAACCCGGGGCCCGAACCGACGTCAACCAGGCGCTTGCCAATCGCTTCAGGGATCTCCGCCGCCCCCAGAAAGCTCTCGGCAAAGTGCCGGACCAGGATCTCAAATGGATCGGAGACAGTAGTCAGGCTAATTCTATCATTCCAAAAGACTAAAGTACCAATGTAGAGCTGCACCTGCGCAATTTGGGCATCGGAAAGAGCGATATTCTGCGACAGAAGCGTGTCCGCAATGACGTCTTTTGTCGGCACGCCGACTTTATTTCCTTGTACTACCATGGTAGTAAATTGGTCGGATCTCATGAGAGCTCACGGCCGTCATCTGGCTGTGCAGAGGGAGCAACTTCGCTGGTGCCGGAGGCGGATCGCAGATAATGCGGACCGAGAAAACCGGCCATCAAGTCAACGACCAAGTGAGCTGCCATCCCCGGAATAAGACTGCCCGTCCAGAATCGGCTCGCGGCGAGCGCTGCGCCGAGAACAAGCGTAGTAATTGCACCCTTGCGACCCTGATAGAGGTGCGCCAGTGCGAAGAACACCGAGGATCCGACAATCGCCGCCAACGCCGAGCTGCTGGCTCGGAGAATGACCTCGAAGAGAAAACCGCGGTAGAGGACTTCCTCGCATAGCGCCGCCGTCAAGGCGAGCGCAACAAAGGCCAAGGAATCAATCAACGAGCAGGGCATCAACCGCCGTGTTACCTCTAGGAGGCGGCTGGGGGGCGCCTGAGAGCGCGCAGTTTGCCGGAGGCCGATGAGTTGCAGTGCGGCGAGTCCCAAGGTCAGCCCAAACGCAACCGGCAGCGTCCGCGACACGACCCCGCCTGTGAGAGCCAGGTTATCCAGCGTGAGCCCTCGCACATAGCAGCGCCACGCCACGAACGCCGTGAGGGTCCACTGCAGAGCGATCGTGGAACCGTACGTCGCGAGACGATCGGCAACCGTGAAGCTTTCGCGTGCAAGCAAAGCGCTAACGCGTGCGGCTCCCCGCCACGGGATCAGGACGCCCAGCAGCATGAGCAGGAGAACAAAGTCCCAAGGTATGCGATGGAGCGGGGCCGGCACGTTCAAATCACAACACGTCCGAGCCTCTAGAGCAAGTGGAGGCTGGGTTCGCGAATGACTAGCCATGCGTCCCGCGCTCGAGCGGCGTGGCGATTGACAAGCCGCGCGCCCGCAACTATCGTTCGACTCGATGAAAGTTTTGGTGATCGGCGGCGGCGGGCGCGAGCACGCGCTCGTCTGGAAATTGAAGCAGAGCGCCGCCGTCAAAAAAATCTGGTGCGCACCGGGAAACGGCGGGATTGCGAATGACGCGGAGTGTATTGCGGCTGATCTGGCAAAGCCGGTCGAGCTGGCCAATCTTGCGAAGCGTCTCGAAGCGGATCTCACGGTTGTGGGACCGGAGCTCCCGCTCGTTGCCGGCATCGCCGACGAATTCGCGCGGAGGAAGCTTCGTCTGATCGGTCCGAGCCGCTCCGCCGTTCAACTCGAAGGCAGCAAGGTTTTCGCCAAGCAATTCATGCAGCGGCACAACATCCCGACCGCGCGACTCTACGGTTGTTACGACAGATTCGCCGATGCGGAGCAGGCGCTCTCAAGCGCCGAGTGGCCGCTGGTGATTAAGGCCGACGGACTTTGCGCTGGTAAAGGAGTGTTGGTAGCCGGCACATCGCAGGAAGCACTGGATTTTCTCGAACGATTGATGGTGAAGGGCGAGTTCGGCGATGGCGGACGGCGCGTGATCCTCGAAGAGGCGATTGCCGGTCAGGAGCTTTCGCTCATCGTGTTGACAGATGGCGACCATATCGTGCCGATGGTTCCGGCGCGGGATCACAAGCGCGTGTTCGACGGCGACAAGGGGCCAAATACCGGCGGAATGGGCGCCTACTCAGCCGATGACCTGCTCTCGGCGGAGCTGGCTGGCCAAATCCGCGAATCCATCATTCGGCCAGCGATTGATGGCATGGCCCGCGAGGGAAATGCCTATCACGGGTTCCTCTACTTCGGCTTGATGCTTACAGAGCAGGGCGCACAGGTTTTGGAATTCAACTGCCGAATGGGCGACCCGGAAACGCAGGCCATTGTTTTGCGGATGGATTTTGATCTTGCTGAGGTATTGGCCGAATGCGCTGCGGAGCGCCTCGATCCTAGCGCTGTACGCTGGAAGGCGGGCGCGAGTATTTGCGTAGTGATGACAGCCGAAGGATATCCCGGAGATTATCGCAAGGGAGCGGAAATCGCAGGCCTCGATCAGGCGGCGGCCTTGTCTTCCGTCGCGGTATTCCATTCCGGAACGCGGCGCGAGGACAATATGTATTACACAACTGGAGGCCGCGTGCTGGGCGTCGCCGCGCACGGTCCGACGCTGGACGCCGCCGCGAGCCGATGCTATGAAGCTGTCCGCAAAATATCCTTTGCCGGTGAGCACCACCGAAAAGATATTGGCCGCGCGGCTTCGGCATTCGGCGCTTTGTAAGATCGAAGGAATGCGGACTTCGAAACGAACTAGAAAAATCAGCTCCCTAACTCGCGGAGGACATTGTGAATGAAGTTAAGAATCGGCCGCGGCCTCTGGTCGGCATCATCATGGGTTCGGATTCAGACCTGACGGTGATGGCAGAAGCCGCAAAGATGCTGGAGAAATTCGGCATACCGTATGAGATCGAGGTGACGTCGGCGCATCGCTCGCCGGCACGAACGCACGAGTACGCAACGTCTGCGCGCGAGCGTGGCCTCAAGACCATTATTGTTGCGGCGGGCGGCGCAGCCCACTTGGCGGGAGTAGTTGCTGCGCTAACGATCCTTCCCATCATTGCGGTGCCCATGGCGACGACGGTTCTGAGCGGGATAGATTCCCTGCTTTCGAGCGTACAAATGCCTGCGGGCGTCCCAGTGGCATCCATGGCCATTGATAAGCCGGGCGCAACGAACGCAGCAATCTACGCGGCGGAAATTCTGGCGACATCCGATGAAGGCATCGCCAAGAAGCTCACGGCATACAAAGAGGAATTGGCGAAATCCGTGGCGGAGAAGAGCGCGCGCGTCAAACAGCAGTATGCCGACAAAGCGCAATAGCAACGCGCACGCGCCATTGCTATTGATGTGGATGACGAAGCGAAGGAGCGCCGGCTTCCCGCTTCACGTCCGGCACCGGCTCCGATGGACCGAGGACCCAATCAAATTTGTCGTCAGCATATAAGACGGCCAGAGACAATCTTGAGCCCACCGGCGCCGTGGCCTGCATAGCCCCCTTGATAAATGTGATGGCAGAAAGCGGGTCCGCTTTCGTGCTTGTGCCATCGAGGATCCGTTGCGCCGCCTGCGCGACTTTCGGATCGATCGCTCGCACGGTGGCCAGCCGCGGATCATTCTCACCGAGGAGCTGCGAAAGCGTAGGACTCCGATCGCCTTCCGGGTAGCGTGTTTCGATGATGGTGTGCGGATCGTGCTTTTCCGGCGGATAGAGTTGCACGAACGACGGGCGCAGCGCGAGCGTATCCCAGTAGTCTTCCTGCAACTCCCGCTGCTGCACGCGGTAGCTCAACAGCCAAACCTCCGGCCCGTAGTCCTTGTGAAAATCGAGCAGCAGCAATTCGACGAGCGGTTCGTCCGGGCCGAGATCAATCTTGTGGTGAAGCTGTCCGGTGATCGGCCGCAGGCGCTCGAGAAATGCCAAGCCGACCGATTCCACATCACCAGCTTCGCCGGGCTCGAGGACTGGGCCGGCGTGCCCTGCCAGCGTGGCGAGGTGGCCCAGAACGTCGTCTAGCCGCACTGGCGGCAGGCCGGACCCTGGTTCGATCCACTCCACCGCGCCGAGAAGAATGCCGACATAGCCGCCATCGAGAGGCACAACCAGGGGAGAGTGCGAGCCGGGTTCGATATTCTGGCTTTCCGTGCCAATGAGGATAGCGTCCCGCGCAACGCAAATGTCCACGCGCCCGGCGGCTAGATTCGCGATGATTTCCTGATCGCTGCGCTGGTTTTGGGCAATGCCGGGACGGCACGTTACCAGACATGCGCCGACGCCGAGAAAAAAAACAAAAATGCGAGGCAGGTGAATCATGCGCAACATCACTGTTCCTAGTTTACTACAGGACCCATGCCCACGCCCGCGTGGGAACGATCGAAGGCACTGGCTCAAGCGCTGTGCCGGGAATATGCGGGGACAGGAGTTTCTTCTGTAGAATGGGGCAGCATACACTTCTACGAGGTGCCAGCAATGGGATTGCTTGACAGGCTGTTTGGCGGAGGCGCCGGACTAAGATCGGCCTCGAGTGCGCGCCACCAAGGGAAGCGGCTCAGCGAAATTCTCGACGCGCACCGAAAGTTTTACCGTGGCGAATCTGGAGGCGCACGCGCCAACCTGGAAGGCGCGAACCTGGCACGCGTGGACCTGCGCGGAGCCAACTTAACAGATGCGATCCTGACCGGCGCACTTCTCGAAGGCGCTAACTTGCAACGCGCCAAGCTCGTGCGTGCTCAACTGGACCGCGCGAACCTGCGCGGGGCCGACCTGCGAAACACCGACATGACGGAAGCCAAGCTGCCTTATGCTGATCTGACCGGCGCTCAGGCGAGCGGCGTGGAATTTTTTCGGTGTGACATGCGGGAGGTTTGTTTTGAGGGCGCCAATTTACGCAACGCCAATTTTCGCAACGCCAATGTGAGCGGAGCGAAGTTTGCCGGCGCGGACATGGGTGTGACCGTCTTGCGCGAAACCGATTTGACAGGCGTGGATTTGAGCGGCGTGGACCTGAGCACAACATTGCTTCCACGCGGTTATGGAGATGCCGAGCGGAAAAACGCGCAGGCATGAGGCGTCACGGCGAAGACGATCCGGTGCGTCAGTGCGGCGGCTATTTGCCCGCGGCTTGAACCTCGCCGTCCGTGCGGCCAAAACCGCCTCGGCGGCGTACTTCGATTCCGAGCCTCTTGATTTTCTGGTTTAGTGTGGAAAGCGGAATCTGGAATCGCTCGGCGGCCTCGGTCTGATTCCAGCTCGTGCGTTCCAGCATGTCCGTGATGATCCGGCGCTCCACTTCCTCGACAATTTGAAAGAGCGATGGCCTCGGATGGTCGGCGGCAAGCCGCGAACCTGGCTCGCCGGGCAGGGGCGGCATGAACTCGGCCATTTGCAGCCGCACGCCACGAACGATTTCCTTCGAGCGAAGATTTTCCGGCAGGAGTTCCGGTTCTACCACGTTACTGTACGGCCAGCACCACGGCGCGCTCGACAACATTCTCCAATTCGCGCACGTTGCCCGGCCATTCGTAGTCCATTAACAGTTTCATCGCTTGATTGGAGAACGTTATCGCCGTCTTGGAATTTTCCTCGCAGTAGCGGCGGAAGAAATGTTCGGCAAGCAACGGCACGTCTTCGCGGCGGTCGCGGAGCGGCGGCAACTGGATAGAGATTACGTTGAGCCGGTGAAATAGATCTTCCCGGAAACGGCCTTCGCGCACCAATCCCATGAGGTCCACGTTTGATGCGGCCACGATACGCACGTCCACTTTGATCGTTTCCGTGCCGCCAAGCCGCATGAATTCGCGCTCCTGAATCACGCGCAGGAGCTTGGCCTGCGTCTCGTGGCTGACGGTGGCGATTTCGTCGAAGAAAATTGTGCCTTGATCGGCTATCTCAAACAGGCCCTTTTTCGAAGCTACCGCACTCGTGAATGCGCCCTTTACATGCCCAAAGAGCTGCGATTCGAGCAAGTCCACTGGGATCGAACCGCTGTTGACGGGCACAAAAGCCCGATCCGCTCGCGGTGACGCGGAATGAATCGCTTTGGCGATCACTTCCTTGCCCGTGCCGCTCTCGCCGGAAATCAGCACGGTGGAGCGCGAAGGAGCGACCTGTGTAACTAGGTCGAGCACAGCAAGCATCTTTTCGCTCTTGCCGATAATGTTGGGGAAGTTGTAGCGCTGCTTCAGCGCCCGCTTGAGCTGGACGTTCTCTTCGCGCAGCCGCCGGCCTTCCACGGCCTGCGCCACCTGCGCCAGGAGTTCGTCATTGGACCACGGCTTGGTGATGAAGTCCTGCGCGCCAGACTTAAATGCCGCGCGCGCCATATCAATCGAGCCGTAGGCAGTGATGAGAACGATGGAGAGGTCCGGGGCGCGGCTGCGAACTTCGCGGAGAACGTCGATGCCATTGCGATCAGGCAGGCTCACATCCAGTAAGACAAGATCGAAGGGATGCTCTTCCAGTTTGGCCAGACCTTCGCTGGCTGTCTCAACGCTGGTGACGCCGTAGCCTTCCGAGCCAAGCAACAGTTCGAGACCTTCCCGGATTTCCGCCTCGTCGTCTACGACGAGGATGGAGCCTTTAGACATGCACGCCTTTCCGGGCGACGGGGAATTCCAGGCGGAAGGAGGTGCCTTTTCCTTGCGTCGAACGGACATCAATCTTCCCGGCGTGTTCTTTGATGATTCCGTAGCTCACGGAGAGGCCTAGGCCAGTGCCGCGTCCCACCGTTTTTGTGGTGAAAAAGGGATCGAAGATGCGATTTAGGTTATCGTGCGCGATTCCTACGCCGGTGTCAGCCACTTCCACCTCGACGGTTCCGTTCGAACACATCGTGCGGACTTCCAGCATACCGCCCTGCGGCATGGCGTCGCGCGCATTCATAAAAAGATTCAAGAAGACTTGCTGCAGGCGGTTTGTCGAGCCGATCACGGGCGGAAGATCGCTCTGGAGCTGGCGCACCACTTCCACATGCGCGGTCTTGAAGGGATGCGACACCAAGGAAAGCGTTTCTTCCACCACGGAGTTGAGGTTCACTTCACTGTATTGCGACGAACCCGTACGGGAAAAATTCAGCAGGTTGTTTACAATTTCGCTCGCCCGAAAAGTCTGCTTCACGATTTTTTCAATCAGCGTGTGGCGCGGGTCTTCGCTAGGAAGCTGCTTGGCGAGCATCTGGATGTAATTCGAGATCACGGCGAGCGGGGTGTTCACTTCATGCGCCACACCCGCGGCGAGCAATCCCAGCGAGGTGAGCTTTTCCGTCTGGACCAACTGCTCTTCCATGCGGACACGTTGAGAAACATCGTCCACCAGAATCAGGCGGCCCAGCCTTTCGCCTTCCTTGCCGAGCAACGGCGCGATGGCGACATTGACGACGAGGAGGCGATCGTTCCTGTTTCGCAAATGGAACTTGTAAATGCTCGAAACGTGCTCGTCAGCGGCGCGAGATTCAATGTCGGAAACAAGATCGGCGGGAAGTATCTCGCCCAAGCCTCGCCCAATGGCTTCACTCCGAGGCACGCCCAGCAACTGCTCGAGCTGGGAGTTCCAGGATTCGATGTTGCCATCGAGAGCCACTGCGAGGACTCCCATGTGCAGCGATTCCACAATGTTTTCGCTAAAGTCTTTTAGGCGCTCGATCTGCTGAGCTTTCTGTTCGAGCGAGCTGTACAGGTGGGCGTTATCGAGGGCGATCGCCACGTAACTGGCGATGGTGAAGAGGAGTTCGACGTCGTCGCTCGAGAGAAAGTCGCCGTCAACGGTCTTGCCCAGGCCGAGCACGGCGACCGTGCGCTCGCGAATCCGGCATGGAATGTAGTAATTCAGATCAAGCCGTTCGATCGTGCGCCGGATGGCCGGGTCTGGCTCCGATGTGGCACGCGGCGATTCGTAGAACAGATAGCCGCGCGCGAATTCGGGCAGCGCGGGGTTCAGGAAGCGCAAATCCAAGCTGTCCGGAGCACGCAGACCCAGCGATCGGGAGAGCTGGATTTCCTTGGTGGTTGGGTCGGTTTGAAAAATGGCAATGCGGTCTACCAGCAAGGTCTGAGAAATACGCTCCATCACTGAGCCCAGCATGGGATCGAGATGCACCTCGTTGGTCAGCGTTCTGCCGAATTCGATCAGGGTTCGGCGATAGTCCAGGCGGTCGCGATAAAAAAAACGGTCGAGGCGGGACTGCGTCCAATCGCGAAACGGCTGCAGCAGAAACGCGGCTAGCACGATGGCCAGCATCGCGCCGCCAGGCCCAGCCGTCCACGCGGCGTGAGACAATTCGCCGACCAAAGCGATGATCCCGAAATAGACCGCGACCACACCGGCGGTGGCAGCCGTGTAAGCCAAGCCGCGCTTGAAGATGATGTCCACATCCATCAAGCGATACCGAATAATGGCGTAGCCGTAGCAAAGAGGAATCAACGCCAGAGACACCGCTGAAAATTTCATCCAGGGCCGTGCGACCACGCCGAAGAAGACCGGAATAATATAGAACAAGCCGAAGGGCAGAATTCCTGCGAACGTGCCGCCAGTCACCCACTTCAATTGCTGGCGTAGTATCCCGCTCGGTGCGCGGCGATAGCTACGCAGGAAAACCGCCGCGGCCGCAAGGAAATAGATCCCTAGATAAGCCAAACGAATCTGGTCAAGCAAAATTCGGGAGCCCAGCCACGGTACAAACCCGAAAGCACCCTCGGCGACGGCAACCTGCACCAGACCCAGGATCGCAGGCACGGCATAAACCGAGGCGATCGCCGCGCGGCGCAGGCCCCTTGCTCCGCCGCGCTCCGGAAACTCAAGGGCGAAATGAAGCAGGAGAGCCGGCTGCAGGAGCCAGGCGATGATGTTGGCCCAATAAACCTCGGTGTCAAATGTGCTCAGCTTGCCTGTGAAGTGAAACGAGCACCCGATGAAGGAGACCAGGCAGAAGACGTAAAAATGGACGGCCCTTGGAGCGCTCCACCTGCGTGCAAAAATGAACAGGCCTATGAAGAGATAGAGCAGGCCGACCACACGCAGGTAACCCTCGATAGACGTGGGCTTTTCGGCTGGCGCCGTCACCAGCGGTGCCGTGAACACCGACCCATTCCGGGAAAGCTGGTAGCGAACTTCCGTCCAGAGTCCTGCTCGCCAGAGCCGTTGCGTTACCTGAACGGCGCGCTCGATCGGAGAACCGTTGACGGCGACTACGCGATCACCGATCTTGATACCGGCACGCGCCGCCGGCGAATCCGGGGTGACATTCCAGGCTGTTACCCCGGTGGGCGAATCCAGCCAAGAGACGCCGTCATCGGGGCTTTCGAATTTGGTCCTTTGCTGGAAATTGATGACGGAAAAGACGATGGCGATCAGGGTCACCAGGACCAATGCGACCGCCCCCACCCGAACTCTTAGACTTTCCGGCATCACCCAATCCACACACCACTCGCGGGATAGATTCTAAGGAAATTCGTAGCACGTTTCCTGCCAGCTTGGCAGTCAGCAGGTATCGCGTAAGTATATACAGAAAGAGAGCTTAGGGAAAGCCAACCGCCCAGTGGGGGGCGTGCTACGGTATTTTGTAGAGACCATTCCATTTGCGGTAGGCCACCGGAAAGCACTCAAAACTGGAAACTTAGGCCACCACGGAATGACCGGCAGATCGGAGTGAGCAGGAGCTGTCCATCCTGAGATGGCATGGCGACGTAGCCCTGCGCGAGAAGATTTCGAACCTCGGCCAGCGCCTGCCAGCGCCCGCTCCAGAAGCTCCCAGGTATAGGTAGCTGTTGGCGAATCGTGATATTCAAATAGGGATCGAGATCGTACAACGCTTCACCAAAAGCGTCCTGCTGGGTCAAGCCTGACCCACTGAGCCATTTGTAGCTGGCTATGAACTCCGTGCCCGTTCGATGTACCTTGCCGGACATTCGCATCGCCACACTATGGCGGTAGCGCATCTGCAGCGCCCCCGGAACTGGTCCATCGGCAAGGAGGTCGGTCGGCGACATGGATCCGGCAAATGCGTAGACCGCTGCCAAATCCAGGTTGTCCGTTAGTTTTTCCTTATATGCAACGCGGGATCCCCAGGACTCCGAAGCCCCGGCGTCATAAACGAAGGCGTCCGTGTATGGATCGGGCAAGACGCTTGAGTCAATCAGGGCGCCGCGGCCAAAAACGGCCGTATCGCGCGAGCGATCGTGAAATGCTGCGGCCTCAACGCTGGCACGTTCCGTGAATTTATGCTGAATGCCAATCTCTTCGTGCCATCCGTCTTCCAGTGCAGACCGGCCGTCGCGCCGCAAGAGGATTGGGAACGAATTCAGCTCACCGATCGCTCCATCAAGACTCGGTTGCGGCTGCATTTCCGAGCCAAGTTCGCTGGCAACCAAGAGGTGTGCAACCCAATCCGGATTAAATCGAACATCCAAATCGGCGCTCGGACGGATGGATTCGGTCGTGGTATCAAGACTCGCGGCGACAAATTCCGCGCCGTAGTGCAGCTTCACATGATCGCCGATTGCCAGAGTATTGTGCTGATCGAGACGCACGCCGCGGAACGAAAAACCGTCGCCGTTGAGCGGCGTTTGACGTACCACCAACTCGGTCACCGGGCCATCGGGAACGTCGCCCAGCGGAACCCAAATTGCCGCGAGGCTGGTTGCCGGGAGGAAATCGCGAGCGTAGCTCACCTCGCCGGCCATCAATAGCCGGCCCATGGAACCGGCCGACAAATCGTATGCAGCGGCGCTGCCCGGCGCGTCGGGCGCGTTAGAGAGCGAGCCTGGATGGTCGGAACCGCTCGTCAGCTCAAAGAGCGCTCGAATCGCCTTCGCCGGATTGGAATCGCTTTCGTCTTGCGACACGGTTTGGACACCGTTTGCATCCACCCACTGCAAGACCGGCCGCGTGGCGGCAGAAGCGCGGAGCGTCCATTTCCAATCGTCTGCGCCATTTTGCTGCTCGGGTCCGTGACGAAGCCGATCCAATGACGCGAATACGGTATTGAGCTCGACGTGCACCAGAGTGTTGAGATTGGGGATTACGCGAACGTCGTGCTGCACGCTGGGCAGAAAGCCCGCGAGCGTGACGTGGACCTCGTACAGACCGGCGGCAATCTGCGGGTCGGCGAAAGCACCCCGTTGATTTGTGAAGAGTTGGGTCTGAAAAACCGACCCCGGGCGCTCCGCAAGCAGGGTAACGCTTGCACCCATCTGCGGCGTGCCCGCGGGATCGACGACGACCCCCGAGAGTTTGCCGAATTCGGATGCAGCTCGCGCTGCTCCACTTGATCCTAGGGAAAGCCCCAGGATCAGCACCCACTTCAGGATCCGCGAAGAAAGAGCCATCACGGCCTCCGCTTTACTGCTTAGTTCGACGCCCGCTCCTGCGCCGGAGCCTTGATCGAAAATTCCTCTGTGCGCGTGAGTGTCTGATTAGCGACCTGATCGGTCACGCTGACCTCCAGCTTATACTTACCCGGCTGGAAAGTCTGCAACGGCAATCTTCCTTCGATCGTGAGTTCGATGCCCCTCTGCTTGAGGTCTTCGGAAGTCTCCGTTGTCTTGAACACTTCCTGATCTCCACGGGTTACCCGATAGGTCACCACGGCATTGTTCTTGTGGGTCGTCTCGTCTTCCTTCAGGTTGTAAACCTGCAGGTACATTCCGAGCGGTTGGTCGTTAAAGAACTCTTGCTGGACCTTGGGCCGGACTTTTGTGTCACCGAGCACGAACATACCGGTGCCGACCTGCTTTGCCGGTACCTTTTCGATGTCGTCCGCAAGAATCAGCCTGCTGCCGTCCATCTTTTCATCCTCAAAGCGCGGGACGGCCAGCCGAATATTTTCCACTCCCACGTTGCCGCTCTGCACGTCTTTGATCACGATGTCCAGCCGGTACAGTCCTGGTTTCAGCGGAAGGGACTTTGAATAGATGGATTGCCGCGTGAGCTCCTTCTGGAAAAGCGTATCCGGAAAATCCTTCGGGAGCGTCTCTTCAAAGGTCTGGACAATGCGTCCGCCCAGCGTGCTGATGCGCGCGAAAAGATTGAGCGACCCTTCGTGGACGCCGTTCTTTTCCTGGAACGATATTTGATTGTTCGGGATCAGCACCGTGATCGGCACCATATCGCTGTCGCTGGTGATACGGAAGAAATCCTGCCGGCAAGTGAAATTGATTTGGTTGCGCACGATGCGCGCCGTCACCAATTCGGACAAGTCCTTGAATTTCACGGGCGGCGCTTGCATCACTTTCGCATACTGCTCGATCCGGTTAAATTCGTTGTTCGATTCGGCGCTGTCAAAAATCGAAATCGGGCTGTGGGTGCCATCGGTGCGTGTGAATCGCTGCGTCTGGTCCGCCATCCCCATGGCTTCCATGTCGCTCAAGCCCGCGCCAGGAACATAAGTGAGGGCGTCTTTCTCGGATGGATCGGTAGTCAGGTGATACTCGCCGGACCCGCTGGGGTCCACAAATTCGAGGTCGATATTATTGCCGATGCCTTCGAGATAGTTGTAGTGCCAATCCTCAAATGGATACGTGGAAGTTTCACCGCCGCCCTCTTCAGGTGTCCGCGTGTAAGGACCGCCGGCGGGATGCGAGTCATTCGTATCCGGTTTGCCCCAAATGATGTAGATGCGGCCGCGGTCCGTCTTCCATCCGGGTATGCCGGATGAATAACGCTCATTGGCATAAGCAATTCGGCGGTAGTGCTCTTCTTTGAACTCGTTTTCGGGCGTATCGGGCGTGGGGTCGCGGCGAAGCCAGAAGTTCTCGATAAACTGCTCGCGTTCCTCATTTGTCGCCATCTGCAGGAAAGCGCTCCGCTCTTCGGGGGTGATGATGTAGACGACGTCTTCGTTCAGCCAGGTCTTATAGGTGCTATCCAACTCCTTATAGAGCTTCTTGATTTGATCCTTCGTGAGAGGTGGTTTCTTCGCGTCGTCTTGTTGCTTCTTGCTCTGATCCGCGGAACTTTGCGCGTCCTGCGCAAACGACAACCGGAACGGCCAGACCGGTCGAAATAATTCCCATTATGAACCAATGGCCAAACCTTTTCATAAAGACACCTCTCCCCACTACGCAGGCCGCGATTTTAGCCCCCTAACGGAAGGAACGTCAATTGCGCAATCTTGCTCATTCGGGAGTATACCACCCCTTTTGTTCCTTTAGACCTCATCCCGGACGTGCGGGTTGCCTTGGGGGATCGGGCATTGTGCCCTGGGAGGCTCCCCCGGGGACCGGGGAGTACCACAATTCATCGCGCCCCTCCAAAACTACTGCTGGGGTAGTTGTTGCAGGGCGAGTTGACGGTTCTTCCGGGCGGCCTCAAGCGAAGGATCGAGAGACAGCGCTTTGTCGAACTGCCCCACAGCGTCGCCCGGCTTTCCCATTCGCACCAGCAACTCGCCCACGTCGTTGTAAACGCGCGCGTCTTGCGGCACGGCGCTCAGGACTTGCTGAAACTCCCGGAAAGCCTCGTTCAATTGGCCTGTTTTCGCCAGCGTCTTGGCAAGGTTGTAGCGGGCGTTCGTGTAGCTGGGTTCAATATCGAGAGCCGCGCGGAACTGCGCCGACGCCTCGGGCAGGCGCCCAGTCGCTGTGAGCGCGGCGCCGAGCAAATTGTGTGCGCGCGATTGTTTCGGGTCCACTTGCACGGCCTCTTCCAGAATCGCCACCGCTCCCACAGGATCGAGCCGCGAGAGCATCAGCGCGCCCAACATGACGCGCGCCTGCACATCGCCGGGATGTTTCTCGAGACGGTGCCGCATCAGAGCTTCCTCAAGTTCGCGCCGCCGGTCCCCTGGTCCCAAAGGCAACACCTGAAGCCAAAGATGGCCCATCTCGTCCGTGGCCATGTTGCCGCCCTGCACCCGCCGTGGAGGATGGTTCGGATTCCGCGGATTACTAGTGGAATTGTCATAGTGGTAGCGCATCGAGATGATGGTGCCCTTGGGCAGCCGGATCGGTTCCCGATAGTGATACACCGCCTGCCAACTTGGATCCCAATCCTGTATGCGGATCAGCCATTTTCGCTCGCCATTGGGGAGCGTCGCATAGCCTTCCAGCAAATGTCCCAGGTAATGAGCGTGCGGATAGACGGCAAGAACCTCCACATCCAGTGGGATGCGGAAGCGGTCGCTGATTACGAAATCGCGATCGCCGGCGGGAATATCGAGCGCAGGGTCATCCTCGAGCTGGATCAGCATGGGAAAACGATCAGGAGGTGTATCCGTAAAATAAAGGCCAATGGAAGGCTTTACTTGTTCGACGGTTCCCGTTGGCCGGAGATGTGCGTTGAGCACCAGGTCATCGCCCGGATTGAGCTGCCACGCGAGGCCTTCAGGCTCAACCCAAGGCATGCTGCCTGGCTTCCAAAACAGGAAATGGCTGTCGAAGTCGAAGGTCGTGCGCATGATTTTCAGGTCCATCCCGGGAAACCCGGCGCCTGGCTCGATTTCCTGGCGCCGTGCGGACTCTTCGCGGTCCACGATCACGTTTGCATGATGCACCACGTGTTGGTTGCCAGGCCGAATCTCGATCGCGCGAACAAAGCGCTTTGTCTTCAGCATTGGCGAGAAAATGAAGTTCCAAAACACATCAGGCCCGGAGGCCGGCAACGTCACCGGGCGCGCCGCGTCAAGAACCATGTCTGGGGTGCCGAGTTGCCAGCCTTCCGCTAACTTGGGTGCGGGAGGAGTTTCGGAAGCTGGACCCTCCGGGCTGCCCTGCCTCACCCAATCTGCGATCAGGGCGATCTGCGAATCCGTCAGACGGTGCTCGCCAGCGAAACTGCCATAGCCCGCCTCGGGTAGCCAGGGAGGCATGTACCGGCGGCCAGTCACATCAGCAATCTTGTTCGCGTGCTTTTTCGCCTCTTCATACGTCAAAAGGGGGAATGGGCCCGAGCCGCCCGAGTGGTGGCAGGAAGCACAGTTCTGGTAGAGGATCGGGGCGATGTCGTGGGCGAAGGTTGGTCCGCTGGGGGTAATGCGCGAGCGTGCCATTTGGGTGCCGGATGCCTGCCCTTTTGCCCCGCTCGGATACAGCTCAGCCTGTCCAGCCGCGAAAGCTAAACCTATTGCCAACCCAATCATTACAAATGGCTTATTCATTAAAGGCGGCCGGTGCCGTTTTGTCTTCGCTCAACCGTCAACGATGCAATGGCGGTGGACAGGGGTTGCTCCCCGAGCACCGGGACAACCACGAGCGTGTGAGCCACTTCCTAACTCTCGGAAAGTGGCGTAAAATGTATCCGCAGTTCGCACGCTCGGTATACAGGTCCACCGGAGTATACCTGCTCCGAACCCCTTCTAGCGCCAAAGTCCGACTGGCTTTGCACGCTCGCGTCCCGCAAGGCCGGCAAGGCGGAAACTTTTCGCTCGGGGGGCACGTATGAATAGGTGGGACGGTTGTTGGATTCCTACCAAGCGAAGGAATGAAACCCTAAGATGAAGACTTGGCAAAAAGTAGCGATGGGACTCGGCCTGCTGGCCGTGGCCGGTGGAATTGTCTGGTACAGCGTCAACCAGGCGAATAAGGACGTCGTGACGGTGCAAACCACGCGTGTGGGAAAAGAGCACCTCGTTTCGATTGTGACGGCCTCGGGTGAGATCAGACCCCGAACGTATTCCAACGTGCTAGCGGAGGGTTTCGGCAGGATCACCGGCATTCTAGTGAAGGAAGGCGATCACGTGAAGCGCGGCGACATCCTGATGACGGTTGACCGTGTGCAACCCTCGGCCGATGTGGATGCTCAATCCGCATTGCTGAGCTCCATGCAGTCTTCCCTCGAATCGTCCCAGGCCGCCTATCGCCAGGCACAGGACGACCTCAAGACACAGCAGGCAAATCTCGACAAGGCCAAGAGCGACAACACCCGCGGAGAACTATTGATCAAGGACGGGATCATCCCCGCGCAGCAGTATGACCAGTACAAAGAAACCTACGCCGCCGCCCTATCGTCGGTAGCTTCTGCTACTGAGCACCTGGCGCAGACAAAAGCCCAGATAGGGCAGGCGCAATTCGTGTTGAATCAGAGCAAGGCAACACTGGTGCATTTGCGCGACGTCCTGAATAAAACGACGTATCGCGCCCCGATTGAGGGCGTGGTGAGTTATATCGCCATGCGCGTCGGTGAAGACGTTGTTCCGGGCATTCAGAACTCGGCAGGCAGTTACTTGATGACGATTTCAGACATGGCTGTGGTGACCTCGGAAACCATGGTGGATGAGACCGATATCATCAATTTGCGCGTCGGCCAAAAGGCCACCGTGACAGTTGATGCGTTGCCTGGCCAAGTATTTTCAGGGATTGTCACGGAAGTCGGCTCGCAGGCCGTGCTGCGCAGCTCGGGATTGGCGACTACACAGAGCACAACCGGCTCGCAGGAAGCGCGAGACTTTAAGACTGTGGTCACGCTTGATCATCCGCCGTTGAGTCTCAGGCCAGGCCTTTCTTCCACTTCTAAGATAGTAACTTCGGAGAAGAACGATGCGCTGGCCATCCCCATCCAGGCGCTTGCGATGCGTTCCCGCAAGCAGCTTGCGGACGCCGCCAAGCAAGCAGCGAATAAAGGAGGATCGGACGTGACGCTGGCGGCAGCCAAGCCCGACCAGACCTCCGCGGACGGCGTCAAGAAGGACGACATCCAGGGTGTTTTCGTGATCCGCAACGGCAAGGTGACGTTCGTCCAGGTGCAAACCGGCATCTCGGGAGTCACCGATATTGAAATCACGGGTGGCTTGAAGGAAGGCGATGAAATCGTCACGGGCAGCTACAAGGCGCTTCGCACGCTGCAACCCGATACACCCGTCAAAGTAGACAACAAGTCACCGGCAGCCAACCAGCCGGAAACCACCTGAGCGGCGTCTAAGCAAAATGGGAACTCATCTGACCGTGCCCGTGGAAACGTCCGCCTCCGAAGCGTTTCGGCAGGATTTGGTTGATCAGGGTATTGCCATCAAAACCGAAAACCTCTGGAAGACCTACGAAATGGGCGCTGAGAAGGTTCACGCGTTGCGCGGTTTGGATATCCAGATCAACCGCGGCGAATATGTGGCCATTATGGGGCCTTCTGGTTCGGGCAAGTCCACGTTGATGAATCTGATTGGATGTCTCGATAGTCCTTCCAGCGGAAAATACTGGCTGGCCGGGAGACAAGTGAGCGAACTGGATGACGATGAGCTCGCCTACATCCGCAACAAGGAAATCGGGTTCGTCTTTCAGACCTTCAACTTATTGGCGCGCGCGTCGGCGTTACACAACGTCGAGTTGCCGATGATCTACAACGGCACCCCATCGGACGAAAGACTCGTTCGGGCCAAGGAAGCGCTGCGAATGGTGGATTTGGCCGACCGCATGTACCACAAGCCCAACGAACTTTCCGGAGGACAACGCCAGCGGGTGGCGATCGCCCGCGCCCTGGTGAACAAGCCCTCCATCGTTTTGGCGGATGAGCCTACCGGCAACCTGGACTCAAAGACGGGCGAAGAGATCATGGGCGTCTTCGCTCAGTTGCACGACCAAGGCAACACGATCATTCTCGTCACCCACGAACCGGACATCGCGCAACACGCCTGGCGCACGATCTTCATTCGTGACGGCAAGGTTGAGTCCGACAAGAAAAACAGATAGCCCTTCGTTCCCCCGCAGTCTCAGCGGACCGCGATTGCGTCCGCGAAATGCCGCATCGCGATGTGTGCCGTGCGTGCCCATCCGCCTAGATTCCCTGACATGATATAAGTTGCTTTCTCGCGCGAGGAAACCTATGTTTGCCCGCCGCACCGATTGGAAATTGGAGCCGAACCGCTTCGCGCGGGCGTTGGAGGCGCATCGTGCGGGCGGCATGGAATTGCTCGATCTGACGGCCTCCAATCCGACGACGTGCGGGTTTGTGTATCCCGAGCGCGAGATTCTAGAGGCGCTTGCGAATCGCCGCACGCTCGAATACGTGCCTGAGAGCAAAGGCGTGCGATCGGCGAGAGAGGCGGTTGCCGGCTACTATGCGCAGCGCATTGGCCATGGCGGCGGGTGTAGTGGCGTTGACCCAGAGCGCATCATCCTGACCGCGGGTACAAGCGAGGCTTACAGCTACATCTTTCGGCTGCTGTGCGAGGTACGCGATGAAATCCTTGTGCCGGCGCCCAGCTATCCGCTGTTTGAGTTTCTCGCCGATTTAAATGATGTTCGCTTGGCGCCGTATCCGCTCCTTTACGACCACGGCTGGCAGATGGATTTCGGCGCCCTCCGCGCAGCCATCACTCCGCGCACGCGCGCAATCCTATTGGTGAACCCGAATAACCCCACAGGCTCGTTCATTCGCGCCGAAGAAGCCGCGCAACTCGGCAAACTCTGTGCCGAACGCGAAATGGCGATCGTGGCCGATGAGGTGTTCCTGGACTTCACCGTGGAGCCGGCGGCACAACCGACGTTCGCCCTACATGACGCATGCCTCACGTTCACGCTGAGCGGCCTCTCCAAGATCTCCGCGCTGCCGCAGATGAAGCTCGCCTGGGTTGCCGTCAATGGTCCCAACAAACAGGCTCAAGCCGCCGTCGAGCGGATGGAAATCATTGCCGATACCTACCTTTCACCCGGAACTCCCGTGCAGTTGGCCTTGGGCAAGCTGTTGGAGATCGGCCGCGATATGCGGTGGCAATTGAAATCGCGGATCGCGGCGAATCTCTCGCGCCTCGATTCGTTGTTGCTCGCGCAAAAGGAGGTCACGCGCCTGCAAAGAGAAGGCGGGTGGTACGCCATCCTGCGGGCGCCGGCCACACGCGCCGACGAAGATCTCGCGGTGGCCGTACTCGAACAATGCTCAGTCCTTGTTTATCCCGGGCAATTTTTCGATTTCCCGACCGACGGATATCTTGTGATCAGTTTGATTGCGAAGGAGCGCGAATTCGAAGAGGGAGTTCGGCGGCTCTTGGCTTTCTTAAATACTCACCCGTGAGCGATGCGAAAAGGCCGTGCTAAGAATCACGGTTGCGCCGAGCGGCGCGATATGGCATTCCTATAGGCAGTGGGCAGCGTACGCGAAAGTGACGCCAGCCCGTCAAACTTGGCGGCCCGGCCTTGTGCTGGGCCGCTGCTCTTTTGGGGCCGCCTGTCCTACGCCACGACCGGCATCTCCGCCGCCACATAACAACCCAGTGTGCGAACCGTGCTGGCGTGTTGTTGCAATTCGCGCAGTGCGACTTGCGTGGATTCGTCCGCGAGTGACGCCGCCAAATCCAGATAGAACATGTACTCCCAGGGCCTTCCTGCCACCGGCCGGCTCTCGATCCGAAGTAGATTAATTTTCCGTTGCGCGAACACGCCGAGCCCATGCCAGAGCGAACCCGGGCTGTGCGCCAACTGCAGCACGAGAGAGAGCTTGTTTGCGTTGGGAATGCGCGCTGCAGATTTTTGCGCAGGGTTGAGCAGGAGGAATCGTGTGTAGTTCGCGCGATTGTCCTCGAGATGCTCGGCCAGCACGGCGCCTCCGTACACTTCCGCCGCGCGAATGCTGGCAATTGCCGCGCGCGTGGTGTCGCGGGATTGGACCACGTGGCGCACGCTTCCGGCGGTATCTTCGGCAGGCAGGCGGCGAATCTTTGGATGTTGCCGGAAGAAGCTCTCGCACTGCGCCAGCGCCACCGGATGCGATTCCACGCTGGCCAGATCCGCCAAACGCGCGCCCGGCGGGCCAATCAGGAAGTGCGCGATAGGATGCACCACTTCCGCCACGATCTCCAAGGTGCTTTCGAGCAGCAGATCGTAGCAACGGTGCACCGAGCCGGCCAGGGTGTTCTCCACCGGAGCCAGGATTCGGTCTGCCGCGCCATCGTTGATGGCCGCAAAGAGCGACTCGAACGTCGGCCGCGGCACTACCTCCACTTGCTCGCCAAGCAGACGGATGATCGCTTCTTCGCTGAATGCGCCGCGCTCGCCCTGGAAAGCAACTCGCAGCCGCGCCGGCGAACTCACGATTCGGCCCCGCCCGATGTTTTGGTGCGCAGCGATTCCGCGGCGCCGGATTGAACGCGCGAAGCGACTGCCTGCTGCGCCGCTTCCCGCGATTCGCGCACAATTTCCCGGAACAGATGCTCCACAGCTTCCTCGCTCAGAACGCCGGGATTCCCCTGCAATGCACGCGCCAGCACCTCGCACTCGCGCGCCGGATCGTGAATCTCCATGCCCGCTTCGGATTTCGAGCGGCCGATCTCGATGGCAATCTGCGCGCGCACGTTGAGCAGCCGTACGAGTTGCTGATCTACTTCGTTAATTCGCGTCCGCCAGTCTTCGATTCTCATGGCCCGTTCCCCTTCCTGGTGTTTCGTCCAAGAGCCGTGGTCCCAAAAACAAAACCGGCCGCTCACCCTTGCGGGGAAGCGGCCGGTGGATCGAACTCTTGTGTCGCTTGCTAGTGAATCAGAAAGTCGCGCACAAGCTTCGCCGGCCCGCTCCCCTCGCTAAAGTAAGCGAGGAGGCGGTACGTAAAGGCGAAGCCAAACCGGTATTCGGCGGCGCGATTCATTATTATTTCTGCGGTCGCAATTATATCGGCGGAATTCTGATCCCGGCAAGGTCTATTTTGGTTATGGTACTCACAAAAGACCATTCGGTTCGACAGACCCGGGGAAGTTAGGGAAGCGGGGCCAGATCGGGTGGAACCCAGGTCTCGCGCGCTGCGGGGCTATCGAGAACCGCCGGCGAATAGTGCCGGCCCAGCCTGTTTAGCTGGAGTAGTTCCGGGTGCGCGGCCACAAATTCTGGGAATGATTTCGCGGCAGGAGCTCGGCCGGAGGCGGTCGAAACGAGCCGCACCCAGGCGCGCGTAACCGTGTAATGAAACTTCTTCGTGGCTCCGTTGAATGCAGCGAATCGCCGGATCGCCTCGACCATTCGCTGCGCCGCCTGCTCCTCGCCATGCTCGCGGACGTACAGCCAGGCCAGGCGCACATGATCCGCGTGATGAAATGACGTGTTCGGCAGCTCGCAGCTTTCGAACGCGCGGACGAATTCCTCATCGGCCAGCTGCATTGTTCCGGACCGCAGTTCGCTCATAGAAATCTCCCCCAATAATAGAGAAAAGCCTCGGTCCTGCTTTTGCAGGGTCGAGGCCACAAGATTCGTTCTGCACAAAATAAAAAGGGCCGCACGCAGAGCGAGCGGCCCTTGAGAATTTAATCCTGGCGGCGACCTACGTTCCCACACAGTTACCCGTGCAGTATCATCGGCCCTGCGAGGCTTAACTTCCGTGTTCGGGATGGGAACGGGTGTGACCCTCGCGGTATGACCACCAGGAAAATGTTAGAAGTTCGAGACGGGCATCCGAGGTTTGAGCCTCGAATGCCCAATGTCGAACTTCCAGAGACAACTGAATAGGCTTTGAAACATACTTGCCTGAATCGTGCGACGATTTAGGAAAGTTTTATGGTTAAGCCGAACGGCCGATTAGTACGGGTCAGCTTCACGCATTACTGCGCTTACACCCCCCGCCTATCAAGGTCGTAGTCTTCGACCGGCCTTCTTAGTCCGACGAATCGGACTTGGGAGATCTTATCTCGGGGCGAGCTTCTCGCTTAGATGCATTCAGCGATTATCTCTTCTTGACTTCGCTACCGAGCGATGCCGCTGGCGCGACAGCTCGTACACAAGAGGTCAATCCATCCCGGTCCTCTCGTACTAGGGACAGCTCCCCTCAAATCTCCTGCGCCCACACCAGATAGGGACCGAACTGTCTCGCGACGTTCTGAACCCAGCTCACGTACCGCTTTAATAGGCGAACAGCCTAACCCTTGGGACCTTCTACAGCCCCAGGATGCGATGAGCCGACATCGAGGTGCCAAACCTAAGCGTCGATGTGAACTCTTGGCTTAGATCAGCCTGTTATCCCCGGCGTACCTTTTATCCGTTGAGCGATGGCCCTTCCACGCGGGACCACCGGATCACTAGACCCAGCTTTCGCTCCTGCTTGACCTGTGTGTCTCGCAGTTAACCCGGCTTGTGCTCTTGCACTCCACGGCGGGTTTCCAATCCGCCTGAGCCGAGCTTTGGGCGCCTCCGTTACATTTTGGGAGGCGACCGCCCCAGTCAAACTACCCGTCTGGCCATGTCCTCCAGCCCGTCGCGGGCCGCAAGTTAGAGCGACAGAACAGTCAGGGTGGTATTTCACTGTTGCCTCCTCCCCAGCCAAAACCAGGGAATCAAAGGCTCCCACCTATGCTACGCAGACCGTACCGTTACTCATGACCAGAGTGCAGTAAAGGTGCACGGGGTCTTTCCGTCTAGATGCGGGCATCCGGCGTCTTCACCGGAACCACAAATTCGCCGAGCCGTTCGCCAAGACAGTCGCTCTATCGTTACACCATTCGTGCAGGTCGGAACTTACCCGACAAGGAATTTCGCTACCTTAGGACCGTTATAGTTACGGCCGCCGTTCACCGGGGCTTCAGGTCAGACCTTCGTCCCTTACGGGATTGAGCCCTTACTTTAACCTTCCGGCACCGGGCAGGTGTCACCCCCTATACGTCGTATTCGACTTAGCAGAGAGCTGTGTTTTTGTTAAACAGTCGCAGAGCGCATTTCACTGCGGCCTCTTCGGGCTATAAACCCTAGTGAGGCGCCCCTTCTCCCGAAGTTACGGGGCTAATGTGCCTAGTTCCTGAGCGAGCGTTCTCTCGAGCGCCTGTGGATATTCACCTCGTCTACCTGTGTCGGTTTGTGGTACGGGCACCAAACGAACTCCTTAGAGGTTTTTCCTGGCAGCGTGAAATCAGGAGACTTTGCGGCCGTGCGGCCTCGGAACCTGTCTCACCGTTGAATGACCTCGCGGATTTTCCTACGAGATCCGGCTTACACAGAGCCCATCGGGACATCCATCACCCGACTCCCTTATCCTTCTGCGTCACCCCATCGTGATAACGTTCATTTGGCGGGACAGGAATGTTGACCTGTTGTCCATCAGCTACGCCTTTCGGCCTCACCTTAGGACCCGCCTAACCCTGAGCGGATTAACCTTCCTCAGGAAACCTTAGACTTTCGGCGACACGAGTTCTCATCGTGTTTATCGCTACTTATGCCGGCAGGGTCTCTTGCGTGGCGTTGAGCAGTCCTCTCGGTCTGCCTTCAGACTCCACACAATGCTCCCCTACCAAATCGCGAAATCCTTTCGGATTCGTGAATTTCGCAGCTTCGGTCGTAGACTTTAGCCCCGTTGGATTGTCGGTGCATGACCGCTTGACCAGTGAGCTGTTACGCTTTCTTTAAAGGATGGCTGCTTCTAAGCCAACCTCCTGGCTGTCTGAGCGGTCACACTTCCTTTCCCACTTAGTCTACAGTTGGGGACCTTAGCTGGCGATCTGGGTTCTTTCCCTCTCGACCACGAAGCTTATCCCTCGCAGTCTCACTCCCGTGTTACTGTCCACGGCATTCGAAGTTTGATTGGATTCGGTAACCTGAGTTGGTCCCTAGTCCATTCAGTGCTCTACCACCGTGGCAGATCACACAAGGCTGCCCCTAAAGGCATTTCGGGGAGAACGAGCAATTACGGAATTTGATTAGCCTTTCACCCCTACCCTCAGCTCATCGGAGCAATTTTCAACTTACACCCGTTCGGCCCTCCAGCCGCGGTTAAGCGGCCTTCAGCCTGGCCAAGGGTAGATCATCCCGCTTCGCGTCTATTCCCACAGACTTGTCGCCCTATTCGGACTCGCTTTCGCTACGGCTCGCTTGCGCTTAACCTCGCCTGGGAGAATAACTAGCCGGCTCATTAAGCAAGAGGCACGCCGTCAGGCGTGTATCCGAGCCGAAGACCGAAACATAGCCCTCCGACTGCTTGTAAGCATGCGGTTTCAGGTTCTATTTCACTCCCCTCGCAGGGGTGCTTTTCACCTTTCCCTCGCGGTACTGGTTCACTATCGGTCGCCAGAGAGTATTTAGCCTTGGAGAGTGGTCTCCCCAGTTTCCCACGGGATTTCACGTGTCCCGTGGTACTCAGGATACCGCTTCGAGTCCGGTAAACTTTCGACTACATGGCTTTCACATTCTATGGCCCCGCTTTCCAGCGGGTTCGTCTAGTCTCCGGATTGGTAACTCTACTTATGCGGTCCTACAACCCCGCGGTATAAACACCACGGTTTGGGCTGTTCCGATTTCGCTCGCCGCTACTCTCGGAATCTCTGTTTGATTTATTTTCCTCCAGGTACTGAGATGGTTCACTTCCCTGGGTTGGCTCATACCCGCCTATGTATTCAGCGGGCTGTCTCCGAACTGCATTCGGAGGGGTTTCCCCATTCGGACATCTCCGGGTCAATGCTTGCTTGCGGCTTACCGGAGCTTTTCGCAGCTTGCCACGTCCTTCATCGCCTTCTGGCGCCAAGGCATCCACCGCACGCTCTTGGTAGCTTAACCATAAAACTTACCTAACACGTCGCTCCCGCACCGCTTCCAACTGCGTGAGCAGCCGGAAGAAGGGCAGGGCAAGTGGTGAGAAAGTTCGCCTTTCCTACAAAAATCCACTTCGCTCGATTCGTGCAAATATGCGGTTTTGTGC
>CAWDNN010000010.1:0-25448 GCA_963803675.1 uncultured Acidobacteriota bacterium
TTACAGTTTATCCTTTTTGCCTCAACCCGTCAAGGAACTCTAAACATTTGCTTCACAATGCCTTTACAATAGCCCTCGATCATCGAGCTTGCATCAAAGCTTTTTGTCCTGCCGGATGACACTTGAGAATGTTCTTGCGCCACGCCTCACCTAAGCTCCCGATCCTGCTGGCGGCGCTTCTGTTCGGCTCCTGCCGCCGCTCCCCAAGGGGCCGCCCCGGCGTCGAACGCGCCCGCGGCCGCGGCACCAGCTCCAGCCGTTTCCTCCGGGAACGCCGCAGGCAGCAAGAAATCCCTCGAAATAGGCCTCCGCGCCGCGCAAACAGGCGATTGGGCCGCTGCCTATGACGCTTACGCCGAAGCGGTCACGCTGGACCCTCGAAACGCCGAGGCCCGCGTCCATCGCGATGAGGCCGGCTTCCGCCTGGCCCGGCAGCACGTAGACGCCGCAGAACGCTATGCCGTTACCGATCAACTGGCTGCCGCCGAAGCGGAACTTCGCGCGGCCTTACAGCTTGGTCCCGGCGATCCCGTCGTGCGCGAGCGCCTGGCCCAAATCCAGGCGATGGCAACGCTCTCGCCCCAGGAACGGCAGCGTGGACCCCAACTGGCTGGCCCGGCCCGCGTGCAGCCGCAACGCGGCACGCACAGTTTCAACTACCGTGGCGACGTTCGGGAAGCCTATCAGGAGATCGCGCGGCAGTTTGGGTTGACGGCCGAATTCGACGCGGCCTTACCCGCCAAGACGGTCCGTTTCGTGCTGCCGGACGCTGACTTCTCGGCCGCGATGACCGCGCTAAGCGTGGCCTCGGGCACCTTCTGGGTCTCGGTGAATAACCGCACTTTCTTCGTAGCCGAAGACACGCCCCAAAAGCGCACGGCTTTCCTCCAGGAGGTCACGAAAACCATCGTGCTTTCGCAGGGCGCAACCAGCGGAGACATGGACGAGGTCGTCCGCGCGCTCCACGAAGTGGCCGCCATCAACAAGGTGACGCTCAGTCCCGGTACGCGAGAAATCACGATGCGAGATACCGCGGAGAAAATCGCCGTTGGCGAGTCATTGCTAAAAGACATAGACGTGGCGCCCGGTGAATTGGTGCTTGAAATCGAGTTGCTCGAAGTAGATCGCAACAACGCCTCCCAACTCGGCCTTTCGCTGCCCACCAGCTTGACCGCAAATTCCATCAATCAGACGGACATCCGGGAACTGCAACAGGCCACCAGTTCGCAGCAGTTGCTGAGCATTATCCAGAGTATCTTCGGTTCCACCAGCGGAGGCGGCGCACTCGGCGGCTTGCTTCCGCCGCTGATTGCTTTCGGGGGCGGCCTCACCACGTTTTACACGACGCTGCCCAGCGCCCAGGCGAACTTCTCAAAAACTTTGACCGCGCTGCGCAGCGCCGACCGCCTGCTCCTGCGCTCGCAGGACGGCCAACCGGCCACGTTCTTTCTCGGTGTGCGTTACCCGGTCAGCCTGGCGCTGCTTTCCGCGAGCCTGGGCACCAGCACGCAAACGGCCAGCATTGGCGCGGGCGCGGCAAACAACACCGCGTCCGCAATCTCGCTGCCTCGTACGGACCTTACGGCAGGGACCAGCCCCAGCGCCGTCGTCACCACATCTCTGCGCAACAACAATACGCTCGACATCATTGACGCAAACCAGGGTGACAACACCATTTCCGTTTTCCTCGGCAATGGCGACGGCACCTTCGCCGCGCAAAGCGTCATCCCCGTGGGAAAGGGTCCTGTCGCTCTGATTGCCGCCGATTTCAACCATGACGGCAACATGGACCTCGCCGTCGTCAATCAGACGGACGCAACCGTTTTGATTTTGCTGGGCAACGGCGACGGCACCTTCACCGCCGGACAAACCATTGCCGTCGGTCAAGGGGCGGTGGCAATCGCGACGGCCGATTTCAATTCTGACGGCTTTCTCGACCTTGCCGTCGCAAATCAAACAAGCAATACGATCTCAATCCTGCTTGGCAAAGGCGACGGCACCTTCACCGCCGCCGTTTCTGTTCAGACGGCGTCCACCCCGCACGCACTGGTGGCCGCGGATTTCAACGCGGATGGGCACATAGACCTCGCCGTCGTAAATCAGGGCGCGAACACCGTCTCGATCTTCCTCGGGAATGGCGACGGCACCTTTGGCACAACGACGACCTACGCCACCGGCACGCTGCCCTCCGGAATTGCCGAAGCCGACTTCAACAACGATGGGCACCTGGACCTGGCGATTTCAAACCAGACCGACAATACCGTTTCCATTTTGCTCGGCAACGGCGACGGCACGTTCGTCGCACAAACTACTTTCGCGACGGATACCGGACCGGCCGCGATTCTTACCGGAGATTTCAATGGCGATGGCATTCCCGACCTGATCACCGCAAACCAAACGGCGAATGACGTTTCGGTTCTGATCGGCGTGGGCAATGGGACGTTTACCAATGTGCTAAACGCTCCCACGGGCAATGCGCCCGTTTCCCTGGCCAGCGGGGATTTTAATGGCGATACTCTTCTCGATCTCGCGGTCGCCGACCAGTCCGGCAACACGGTCACGGTCTTATTGAACAGCCTCGCCGCGATCAATTCGTTGACCGGAAGTCTTTCCTCAACGCCTTACCCGTCGGCGGATTTTGAAGACATCGGGCTGAAAGTAAAGGTCACGCCGCGCATCCATCCCGACAACCAAGTCACGCTACAGCTTTCTTTCGACATCAGCAGCCTCGCCGGCACGAGCGTCAACGGCATCCCGATCATCGGCAATCGCCAGATCGAGCAGACCGCGCGGCTGCGTGAGAATGAAACCACGGTTCTTTCCGGCATCATTGATCGCGAGGAATCGCGCGCGATCTCCGGTTTTCCGGGTCTGGGACAGGTCACGCCGCTAAACGCCACCAGCAATTTCACCAACAGCTCCGTGGACACGGAGCTGATCATCGCCATCACGCCGCACTTGCTGCACTTGCCGCCTCGCAATGGCCACTCGATCTACGCGGGCCGCGGCGAAGCCGCGCACTAAAGTAGTGTCTTGAAATAAATAATGGTTGTCATAGGATGGCCTATCCGCCCTCCTGCCCCACACTGGCGACGGACGCGATCGTCGACAAGGTCCGCCGCGGGCGCGTCAACCTCGATGCGGTCACCAACCAAAACCGAACGTCGCACGAGCGCCGGCGACGTGTCTGCTCGTCTCCCCTTGTCAACCCTGCTCTCCCACGTGCTGGTTGCGTTCACGATCGAGTTCGACAACGAGTTCGAGCGGCAGACGCCGCATCGGACGACGAACTATGGCTCGACGGCCGGCTCACGCTACGGTCCCTGGCTGGCGTCAATGGTGATGTGGTCGAATTGCATGCAGTTCGTTGGCGAGGAGGGGGTGCCCGTCGCTGAGCTTGAGAACTTGGCCCGCACGAAGACGAACTTGAACGGCATGGAGAGGTGGGGGTATATCGTCGTCGAACCGGATCCGGCCGACAGCCGGCCAAAGCCGCCCCGCTCCCGCTGGGTGATTCGCGCCACAGCAAAAGGCCGAGGGCTCAGGAGGTATGGCGGCCGCTGTTCGGCGCCATCGAAAAGCGCTGGCAGGCGCGCTTCGGCAAGGACGAGATCGCCCAGCTTCGGGAATCGCTGTCGGCGCTGATCAGCCAGATTGACGTCGAGCTGCCCGACTGTCTCCCGATCTTGGGGTATGGGCTGTTCAGCAGAGGGCCGGATCAAGAGCGGCGGGCGCCGGCCGGACGCAAAAAAGACAGCATCGGTTCGCGGTCTCCCGCTGTCGGCGCTGCTCTCGCGGGTGCTGCTGGCGTTCGCCATCGAGTTCGAGCGCGAGTCGGACTTGTCGCTCGCGATCGGCGCCAACGTCGTGCGGGTTCTCGATGAGAAAGGGGTGCGGGTCCGAGACCTTCCGCTCCTGACTGGCGTGTCGAAGGAGGCGATCAGCATGGCGATGGGCATCCTCCAGAAGAAACGCGTCGCCGTAGTCGAGCCGGACCAGACCGCCAGCCGGACGAAGATTGGTTCGCCTCACCCCGAAGGGTCGAGAGGCTCAGGACGCGTACCGTCAACTGCTCGGCATCATCGAAGAGCGCTGGCAGGCGCGCTTTGGCAAGGACGACATCGCGCAACCTTCGGGAGTTGCTGGAGCGGTTGGTCGGTGAGCCCACCGCAGCAGCTCTCGCCTTTGTTCCGCGGGTTGGAGCCTTACCCCGACGGGTGGCGAGCGTCGGTCCGCAAGCCCGAACACGCTGCCGCACTATCCTATGGTGCTGCACCGCGGCGGGTTTCCAGATGGCAGTTGACGGACCGCGCAACCCCGAGCCTTCTCTTGCCGCCACACGGCGGCTGCGGCACAATGCGCACGCTTCGCTCTTCCGATCGTGGCCGCACCCCGGAGGCTGCCTTGAAAAACCGCGGGCTGTCTGTCTTTGCGTTGCTGCTGATCCTGCAGGGTCTTCTCTTGACGGGCGCGTCCCCGGCGCTCGCGCAGTCCGCGAGCCCGCCAAAACGGGTCGCCATTCGCGCGGGCCGCTTGATTGACGGCAAAAGCGACCAGCCACTTGTGAATGCCCTCATCCTGATCGAGGGCGGACGCATTGTTTCCGTAACGCCCAACGGCACGCCACCTGCGGGCGTGGACGTGATTGATCTTTCGCGCGCGACCGTACTGCCTGGCCTGATTGACGCGCACACGCACATTCTGCTGAACGGCGATGTCACCGCCGCCGACTACGACGCCCAGCTTCTGAAGGAATCCATTCCCTACCGCGCGATTCTTGCCGCGCGTAACGCGCACATCGCTCTCAGCCACGGTTTCACCACTTTGCGCGACGTGGAAACCGAGGGCGCGATGTACGCCGATGTGGACGTGAAGACAGCGATCAATCGCGGCGAGGTGCCCGGCCCGCATCTCTTCGTCGCCACGCGCGCCTTGGCGCCCACCGGCCTCTACCCGCTCCAGGGCTATTCGTGGGAGCTTGACATGCCTCACGGAGTTCAGGTGGTGGACGGCGTGGAGGAGGCGCGCAAGGCTGTGCGCGAGCAAGTTTCGCACGGCGCGGATTGGATCAAGTTTTACGCCGACCGCGGCTATTTCTACGGTCCTGACGGTTTGCTGCACAGTTGGGTAAATTTCACGGACGACGAAGCTAGCGTTATCGTCGAAGAAGCGCACCGCCTCGGACGACACGTGGCCGCCCACGCCATTGGCACCGATGGTGTCGCCTCCGCGCTTCGCGCCGGCGTGGATTCCATCGAGCACGGCGTCGGCCTCACCGATCCACAACTCGATGAGCTGGCGCGAAAGGGAGTGTATTGGGTGCCGACCGTAATGGTTGTCGTTGCAGTGGCGCCGGGGCGCGGAGGCAATTGGCCGAAGATGGTGGATACAGAGAAGGCCGCGTTTCAAAAGGCCATCCATAAGGGAGTGAAAATTGTGATGGGCACGGACGCCGGCGGATTCGATTGGACGCAGATGAACGAAGCGTCCGAATTCCGCTATTACGTCGAGTATGGAATGAGTCCGATGGACGCCATCCGCACCGGAACCACACGCGCCGCGGAACTGCTCGGCAAGAGCGGAGACCTCGGCTCCATCGAGCCCGGCAAATTTGCCGATTTGGTCGCCGTCAGCGGCGACCCGCTGGCCGATATCACCGAACTCGAGCGCGTACAGTTTGTGATGAAGGAGGGAGTGGTTTACAAGAACGAACTGCACTGAACGCGCGGCGCGCCTCAGGATTCCGCGGCGAGCACCACCACGGGCCGGTACGTGCGCAGCACAACGGCCTCGGCGATGGCGATGAGCTGCTCTTCCGGGCCAAACACGCGCAGCCGCGCAGGCTTCCATTCGCCCGAATCCAGCTCCGCCGGGGCCCCTTGCGCGACTTCCACGCGGCCGGGCTGAATTTGCGCAATCTGCACATTGAACTTGGCTCCGTGTCGCACGGCTCGCTCGATGATCGGCAGCACGGTGATGCGCGGCAACTCCGGCAGCAAACGCTCCAGCGGCACCAGCCAATCCGTGAATTTTCCCTCGCGAGCGGAAGCGGCCACCTCTTCCACTTTCACGGCTTGATCCAGCGTAAATTCGCCAACCGCGGTCCGCACAATTTTTTCCAGGTGCGCTCCGCATTCCAGCATTTGCCCCATTTCGTGCGCCAGCGAGCGAATATACGTTCCCGCCGAGCATTCAATCGCCACGTGAACTCGCGCCCCTTCCACCCCTTCGACACGAAATTCGTAGACTTCCACTTCCACAGCCTTCAGCTCCACGGGCTTGTTCTTCCGCGCCAATTCGTGCGCGGGCTTGCCGTGAATTTTCTTCGCCGAATAGGAAGGCGGCATCTGTAAGATGCGCCCGGTCAGTTTCGCCGCCATGCGCTCAATCTCGGCCCCATCGACAGTGGGGGAAGCGTCGGGGCCGGAGGGCGCGCCGTCGGCGTCATACGTATCGGTGGCAAAGCCAAAGCGGAAGGTAGCTTGGTAGCGCTTGCGCCGGCCGGAATAGAACTGCGCCAGCCGCGTGGCGCGGCCAAGCAACAGCACCAGCACGCCGGTGGCGAGAGGGTCTAGCGTCCCCAGATGGCCCACTTGACGGAAGCCCACGACGTGGCGGATCGCTTCCACAACATCGTGCGAGGTCTTGCCCGCGGGCTTGTCAATCACCAACGCTCCGTCAAACGCGGCCGGCTGAGGCTTTCTGGGCATCGTTACGTTTTCTCTGTGGGCTTCTGCGCCGCATGTTCAGGATTCTGCGCCGGCACAGGAGCTTCCGCCGGCTTCGCCTGGCGCAGCAATTCGTCGATCCGCCGCGCCGTTTCCAACGTAGTATCCAAATGGAATTGGATCTCCGGGCTTCGCCGCATCTGAATGCGTCCGACGAGTTCGTGCCGGATATACCCCGCGGCAGCCGTCAGGCCATCGAGGGTTACCGACTTTTCTTCCGGCGTACCTTCGATCGTCACGAAGACCCGCGCTTTCTTCAGCCCGGGCTCAACGCGCACCTCCGTAACGGTCACGTTCGCGTTCAGCCGCGGATCGCGCAATTCACCCTCGAGCATGGCGCTCACCTCGTGAAGAATCTCTTCCGCGATTCGCTCGTGACGATGTCCGGCCACGTTCATGGCGATTTTCTCCGCAATGGTGTCAGAACAACTCAATTTGGTGATCCACCAGGCTGCGTCCCAACTGCGTCTCCGAATCCTCCAGCACGGCCTGCAGTGCGTGTTCCACGAAACCGGCCTGGTCGGCCAGCGTAACGACCCCGATCACCGCCCGCTGCCATAGGTCCTGATGCTCGAGCTCCGCCACCGCTACATTAAAACGTTTGCGCAGCCGGTCTTTCAGGCTGCGCAGCACCTGCCGCTTGTCTTTGAGCGAATGTGCCTCAGGAAGGTAAAGCTCCAGCGTCAGAAGGCCCACGGGCATCGCGAACTCCGGCGCCTGCCGGCGAGGCAGCGCCCAGCGGCTTACGCGGAGGCCTCCGCGGGCGCGATCTTCTGCACCGCGAAGCACTCCAGGATGTCGCCGACTTTCACATCATTAAAATTCGATACGCCGATCCCGCATTCATATCCCGCGCGCACTTCGGTGGCGTCTTCCTTGAACCGCCGCAGCGAATGGATGCGGCCCGTGTATACCACCACGCCATCGCGCACCACGCGTACTTCGGCGTCGCGCTTCACAATTCCGTCCAAGACGTAGCAGCCGGCCACCGTTCCCACGCCCTTGATGCGAAACGCATCGCGTACTTCCGCTCGGCCCAGATGCGCTTCCTTGAAGACCGGCTCGAGCAGCCCGGTCATGGCCTTCTTAATCTCGTCGCTAACCTCGTAAATGATCGAGTAGGATCGAATATCCACGTGCTCCTGCTGCGCCAGCTCCGCCGCTTTCCGCTCCGGCCGCACGTTGAAGGCGATGATGATTGCGCTGGACGCCGAAGCCAGCAGCACGTCCGTCTCGCTCACCGCTCCCACGCTCGCGTGGATGATTTTCAGCTTCACTTGGTCGTTCGAAAGCTTCGGCAGCATCTCCGAAAGCACTTCTACCGATCCCTGCACGTCTGCCTTGATGACGATCGGCAGCTCCTTGACCTCGCCCACACGAAGCTGCTCGTGCAACTGATCGAGCGTGAGCCGCGCGCCCGCCGAGCGCGCCAGCACCGCCTCGCGGATTTTCGCCTGGCGGTACTCCACAAGGTGCCGCGCCCTGGCTTCGTCCGTCACCTGGAACTGGTCGCCGGCCTCGGGCACTCCCTGCAAACCCAACACTTCCACGGGGGTCGCCGGTCCCGCGCTCTTCACCGTGTGGCCCTTATCATCAAACATCGCGCGAACCTTGCCGAAGACCGCGCCGCAAATAAAGACGTCGCCTGCGTGGAGCGTGCCGTTTTGCACCAGCATCGTCGCCACCGGACCGCGCCCGCGATCCACGCGCGATTCGAGAACGGTGCCGCTTGCAGGCGCCTGCGGATTTGCCTTCAGCTCGCGTAGGTCCGCAACCAGCAAAATCATTTCGAGTAATTTCGGTAGATTGGTCTTCTGCTTCGCCGACACTTCCACCATCACCGTGTCGCCGCCCCATTCCTCGGCCATCAGGGCGCGGTCGGCAAGTTGCCGCTTCACGCGCTCGGGCTGTGCATCCGGCTTATCAATCTTGTTGACGGCCACGATAATCGGCACGCCCGCGGCCTTGGCGTGATCAATGGCCTCGATCGTCTGCGGCATCACACCGTCATCCGCGCCTACCACGAGCACAACAATGTCCGTGACCTTTGCGCCGCGTGCCCGCATCCGCGTGAATGCCTCGTGGCCTGGCGTGTCCACAAACACCACGCGCCGTCCATCCACCGTCACCTGATACGCGCCGATATGCTGCGTGATTCCGCCTGCTTCTCCCGCGGCAACTTCGGTCTCGCGAATTGCGTCGAGCAGGCTGGTCTTCCCATGGTCCACGTGACCCATCACGGTCACAACCGGCGCGCGCGGCGAAAGGTTCTCGGCCTTCTCTTCCTTGGCGACTTCTTCGACCGCTTCTTGCTCGAAGGAAACAAACTTCACAATGCCGTTGAACGCCTCGGCCAAGCTGGTCGCCGTCGGAGTATCGAGCGCCTGGTTGATACTGGCGAAGATGCCGCGATCGAGAAGCACGCGGAGTAATTCCTTCGCGCGCACATCGAGTTTCTCCGCTAGATCTCGAACCGTCACCCCTTCGGTGATCGTCACCTCGCGTGGCGCTCGCTCAACCGGAGCCGGGGCTTCCGCGCGAACAGAGCGGCGCTCACCAACGCCAGGACGCGTTCGCACAGGGTGAAGCTTCCGCTCACCCTCTTCAAACCGCCGATCCATCGTCGGTCGGGCACGAGCGGCGGGCTTACGTTGGTAAATCGGTTTGCCTGGTTCGGCCTTGCCACCTGCCGGTGGACCTCCAGGACCGACACCCATTGGGCGCTGGCCCGGTCTGCCCGGCATCGCCGGACGCCCAGTAGGAGCGCCGGGGCGCGGAGGATACGGCCGGGGCGCAGTACCCGGCGCGGGACGTTGCGGAAACGACTGGCCCGGCCGCGCCACAGGCGGCCTGGAAGTCCCAGGCTGTCCAGCGGCTGCGGGACGCATTCCAATCGGAGTTCCAGGGCGCGGGCCGCCCGAGCGTTGGCCTTGCCCCGGAGGGCCGGGTGAACGCAGAGGCATTCCTCGCACAGGACCAGGCGGCATCGGTCCGAGCGGCCGCGGGGTTGGCGGAGCGCCCGCAGGCCTCGGAGCGGTCGCTGGCGCTCCAGCGCCTTGCGCGGCTGGCCTTGCCACCGTGGGGGCTCCAGGCGCCGCCGGAGCGGCATGACGCTCAGCCGGCGCAGAAATCGGAATTGGGCTCGGAGGTCCAGCAGGACGCGCAACGGGAGCGCCAGGTGCAGCCGGCGCAGCAGGTCTTGTGACTGAGGGCGGCGTGCCAGCGGGTGCCACAGGGGCTACCGGCTTGGCCGCCGGTGCAATAGCGGGCGGTGCCGCAGAAGGGGCAGCCTGAGCAGCGGCCGCGGGCGGTGCAGTTGTCGCAGCGGCAGGCGCCGCAGCGGGCCGCATCCGCGCTGCCCGGGCTGCGGCATCTTGTGCCGCTTTGCCCGCTACCGCGGCAGCCTCGGCCTCAGCTTCGGCATCGGCAGCATCCTTGAAATGTTTCCGGACCTTTTCCGCCACATCAAGATCGAGCGAGCTCGAATGCGTCTTCTTTTCAGGAAGACCCAGCCCGGGCAGGTAGTCCAGGATCGCCTTCGCCTTGACCTCGAGTTCCCTGGCCAGCTCGTTAATGCGGATCTGATTGGGGTCCGTCGTCATAGACTCCTAGCTTGTTTCCCCTTCTGATTCCTTTTCTGATTCTTTGTGCGGCTGCGATTCCTGGCCACCAGCAGGCGCAACAGCAGCATCTTCTGCCGGCTCGGCCGTCTCGCTTGCTGCGGCCGGTTCCACTGCCTGTGCTTCCCCGGCGGATTCCTGCTGCGGCGCCAATTCGCCTTCCGCGTCTTCTATTCCTGGAACGGGCTCGCCTGCCGCCGGCTCGGCGCCTTCCGCCGCGGCCGCGCTCTGTTGCGCTTCGAGGTTTTCGAAATAGGTGCGCACGGACTGGTAGATCTTCTCGACCATCTTTTCGCCGATGCCCGGAATTTCCATCAGCTTTTCGGGCGTCATATCGGCAAGCTTCTCGATCGAGTTGATTCCGGCCGACTGTATTTTCTCGATGGTCTTTGGTCCGACGCCCGCCAACTGATCGAGCGAGGTGCCCGGCGCGGTGAGCGCCGTCATCTGCGCCTCGAGCTCCTGGCGCTTTTCCTCTTCGCTCTTGATATCAATATTCCAGCCGATCAGCTTGCTGGCCAGACGTACGTTTTGCCCTTTTTTCCCGATCGCGAGAGAAAGCTGCGTATCCTCGACGATGATTTCCAGGCTCTTGGACTCCGGATCCACAATCTGGACCCGCGTCACCTTCGCCGGGCTCAGCGCCTTTTGCGCGAACGCCACCGTCTCTTCCGAGTACGGAATGATGTCTATTTTCTCGCCGCGCAGTTCGCGGATGATGGACTGCACGCGCATGCCCTTCATCCCCACGCACGCGCCCACGGGATCAACGTCCTTGTCCCTGCTCTGCACCGCGATCTTCGTGCGCTCGCCGGCCTCTCGCGCCACGGCGCGAATCTGCACCGTGCCGTCGTAAATTTCCGGCACTTCCATTTCAAACAGACGCTGCACCAGCACGGGATCGGCGCGCGATACGATCACTTGCGGGCCTTTCGCCGCGCGGTCCACCGCCCGGATCACTACCCGCAGCCGCTCCCCAATCGTGTAGGTTTCCAGCCGCGACTGCTCCCGCTTGGGCATCCGAGCTTCGGTGCGGCCCATATCCACGATGATGTCCGGCCCTTCGGTGCGTTTGACGATGCAGTTCACTAGTTCGCCCGTGCGGCCCACGTACTCGTTGTAAACGGTGTCGCGCTCTGCTTCGCGCACCTTCTGCATGATCACTTGTTTCGCGGTTTGTGCGGCGATGCGGCCCAGGACGTCCGTCGGCCGCGACATCACGATCTCCGTTCCTACCTGGGCGTTGGGGTCCTGCCGCTTCGCCTCCGCCAGCGTCCATTCACGGTTCGGGTCGGTGACTTCCTCCACCACGGCGCGCACGGCAAACACATCCACCTGTCCCGTTTCCGGGTTAAACCTCGCGCGCAGATCGTCTTCCGTCTTGTAATACTTCCGGGCGGCAACCACCATCGCATCTTCGATCGCGGAAACAATGATCTCCGGCTCGATATGCTTTTCCCGGCTGATCTGCTCGATTGTCTGGAACAACAGGCTTGCCATGAACCTACCCTCAGAACTCGACCACCAGATTCGCTTTTCGAATATTCTCCAACGCGACCTGAATCGCGCCCTTGCCCAGCTCGACGCGAACCTGCCCTTCCGCGTAACCCGCCAGACGCCCTTCCACGTAATTCACCGGCTTGGCGCCTTCCCCCGGCGCCACCGGCGCGTGCGTCCAGATCTTCGCCAACCGTCCCACGAAGCGCTCGTAATCCGCCGCCTTCATGAGCTTTCGGTCCAGACCCGGCGAACTGATCTCGAGCGTGTATGCCGGTCCCGGTACCAAATCTTCCACGTCCATCAGCACGCTGAGCTGCTCGCTGACTGCCTGGCAATCGTTGTGGCTGATGCCCTCGGGCTTATCGATGTAGACGCGCAGCAGGCGCTGCTTGCCCGCTTGCCATTCCACATCTACAACTTCCAAGCCCAGCGAGTGCGCCACGCGCTCCGCTGCTTCGCGAATCCGCTCAAGGTCCATTCTGGTACGGGCCGCAGAGACCGCCGAAACGCCGGCGGGCTAGGGCCGACTTCCTTGCGCCTTGCCGATCCCGGAGCCGCCAACCTTTTGTACGCCAACAAAAAAGTGGGCTCGCGCCCACTCGAGACTTCGACCCGCTTTCCTACAAGGCTAACGCCAGTATAAGCCCGCTAGGCCAGCCGTGCAAGGTCTGCAAGGTCGGCTTCGAAGCCCGGCGCTGGCCGCCGATGTTTGCTGTGGCGAGAAGGAGGGTTTAGCTATGCCCCCGAGCGCCTCGCGGCCACGCAAACTCAGCGGCGAAAGCGTCGAGGTTTCTACGTCCGCGCCGCGGCCCAGGGTCCCCCCGGAGGCAGGTTTGGACTACTTCTGTTCGCCCTGTTTTTTCGGCACTGCTGGAGGCGTCTTGGGCGGCGTTGCCGGAGCGGCCTTTACCGGATAGGCCTGATCGTAGAGCTTGACGATCTCCTGCGTGATGTCAATCTGCGGCGAAGTGTAGATCAGCGATGAGCCTTGGGCGCCGCTATTGAGCACGGCTACATAGCCGTTTTCACGCGCGTAGCGATCGGTTATGTCCACGAGCTTGCGGCCTAGGCTGTCGGTGATGTCGGCGGTGGCTGCCTGAGCCTGCTCCTGGAATTCTTCCTGGTGCCGCTGCGCCTGGCGGGTCAAGAGTTCGTGCTGCCGTTGGAGCTTGGTCTTCTCTTCGTCGCTCAGGGTTCGCTCACCCTGCTGCAGGCGCTTTTCGATGTCTTCGATTTGTTTGGCGAAGGTGTCCAACTCCGCTTGGGCCGGCGCGAACTTTGATTGCATCTCCGCCGAAGCCTGCTTGCCTTCCGCTGTACTGGCCAGGGCTTGCTGGAAGTTGAGTACCGCGACTTTGCCTCCTGAAGCAGCCCCAGCGGGGGGCGGCGCAGAAGAAGCCTGCCCGAACGCGGCTGGAGCCATCACCAAAGCCGCCAACGCAAGCGCGGATACAAGGCTGCTGATCTTCACTTTCAATCTTAATCTCCTTGGCGGGAACGTTTCGCGAAAACGAAAACCGCATTATAGCTACCGCTTTTCCAACCCGTCAACCCCGGTTATGTCTGCTTAAACTGCGAAAGCGAGTTTCCCCATCGAACGCGTACCCGTCTTGTTTAGACGCACTCGGCCCCGCAACGGGTTGGCCGCAATTCCAGCTTACCGGGGCGACCCTCCGCCGGCATGCCTGCCATTCTACTTCGGTAGCGGGACCAACAGAAGCCGATTGTTGGCCTGATCCACAATCACGGCCAGATTCCGCTCCTTGTGAATCGCCACCGACACAAGATAGGAGCCCGGAACGCCCATATTCGCGCTTACGCGCTGTGTCTGAATGTCCAAAACCGTGATCGTAGCGCTCGCCGTATTCGCCGAAACGAGCGTGCTCGTCAGCTCATTGTAAGCGATGGCTGCCGGATTGATCCCCACCCTCGCGGACGTGGCTTGAAACGTGGTGGGATTCACAAAGAAAATGCTGTTCGTATCCGCTGAAGACACAATGAACATGCCCGCGACAGGATCGTACACAGCGCTGGTCGGCTGCTCCGGTCCGCTCACCGTCGTGAGCACGGTCGGCGTTGAAGGCGTGGAGACATCGAGGAGCGTCATGTTGTTTGACGTCGCATTGGCCACCAGAACGACCAGATCGTACGGATCGATGGCTATGGCGTACGGACCCGAACCGACTGACGCCGTCGATGGCGTTGCGGTCGAATTGGCGGTGAATTCGCTGATGTCATTCGAATTTTGATTGAAATTCGCCACATACGTCGAATCGTCGCTCGATGTTGATCGCCACGCCCGGCGGCTGGCCGCCCACGGAAACCACGGTCGGGGTCGGCGACGAGCTGTAGCCGTTAAAGATGCTCGCGGTATTGTCTCCACTATTCGAGACAACCAGCGTATTGGTCAGCGGCTCGACGGCGAAACCTTGCGGGTCGCTCCCCACGGCCAATGTATTCATCACCGCGCCCGTATTGAGGTTTACTTCGGCAACAGTGTTGCATGCCGTCTCCGTCACAAGCGCAACATTCAGCAGGTCATCCATGGCGACAGCGGCCGGCACGGGATTCGTGCAACTGAGTGCCCGTCAAATCCACATATTGAATAACGGATAGAGCCTTCCGCGTTCGAGATCACGCCGCCCGAATCCACGTCAATCGAGAACCGCCGCGGCGAACCCAGAAGGCTGCCGGAACCGAAACGCTCATTTGCCGGTCGCTGACCGAGATCGGAGCCAGCGACACGCCATCAATCCGCGCGACCGATCCGGCCGTGAAACCCTTGCCAATCAGCGTGATCGGCAAGTCCGTCGAGGAGCTCAACGTGGAATCCGGGCTGATCTGGCGGGACGGGCGGCAAAACGATCTCGCCAAGCTCCAAGGGCTTGATGGGTGCCGGGCCGACATCGAGATCACCGTCAGGTCATTGCTTCCCTGATTCGCCACCAAAGCCAGATTCGTTCCCGGATCAATTGCCACGGCTTGAGGGTTTGTGCCGGGCAGGGCCAGTGTTGTCAGCCGCGTAGGTGTGACGGGATCAATGAACGAAGCGAATCCCGTCGCCGGATTGATGACGACGCCGATGTTCGTATATTGATTCATCGCGGAAGCGACTGCGCCGATCTCCAGGGCGGCATGGTGACGATGGACTGATCGAGAACGCTCATCAGATACGGCGTCGTCGTCGTGAGATCGGTCAACAATGCGGTATTCGTTTCGGGATTCACGCTGATGCCGCTCACGTCGAGTCCGACTGCCGCCGCGGCCAGCGGTTCCGAATAGAATATGTTCCCGCCGCCGCTGGTCGAGTTGGCGCCGGCCTGAGTGAACGTGAACGAATTCGCCGTAGGCACCGATGTCACCGTAAAGATGCCGTCCAAGCTCGCATCGCCCACGCCCGTGATCAGCACCGCATCGCCCGTAACAAGAGTCACTGGCGTGTTCGTCGTAATCGTGACGATGCTCGTTGAAGAAACGCGAGCCGCGCCACCCGTTGCCGTGATCGTGTTTTGCTGTCGCCTGGAAAGATCAACGATGGAAAGAACACCCGCCCCACCGGGTGTAACAAATGCCCAGTTCAAGCGCGCTTCGACCGCAATATGCGGATTTTTTCCCGTGGGCACGGACACCGCCCCCACGACCGCCGGCGGATTCTGCGTGACGTCCACCAAAGTTCCGATATTCGTGCTCTGGTAGGCCACCAACGCCATCCCCGTCTCGGGATTGACGCCTACCGCGTAGGGTGCGGCCTGAATATTCGTGCTGACCGTTGTGACCGCGCGGCTCGAGAGATTCACGACGGAAAGCGTGTTGTCCGTGTTGTTCGTCACGAGGGCGATATTCCGCAAATTATCTACCGCAACGCTCGTCGGATTGTTTCCTACAGGAATGGGCCCGCCTGGCACGAGCGCCGGCGGGTTTTGCGTCATATCCACCAAAGATGATGTTGTTTGAACGTCTGATTCACGACCACCGCGATTCCCGTGACCGTGTTGATCGCGACCGCGACGGGACCTGAAGCTCCGCGGCAGTGGGAGCGACTGCTCGGGAATTGTCGGCGGCGTCGTGCCGAGCGCTGGCTGTACCGCGAAATTCGTCACAGCCTCATTTGCCGGAGCGGCAGCCGGAGTCGTAACGCTCGGATTGACAACGGCCACCTGATGCAACCCCGGCTGGGTCAGGTTCTGGGATAGAGCGTCACGCTCAATTGTCGCGGCGTAGCGCAAGAGGAGACCGTTTGCCCGTCGAATTGTGCTGTGACCGGCGGGCGATTTGCCGTGCTGGTGCCAAAATATCCCGCCATCCATATTGAAATGCGACTGATGCTCCGCCGGAAGGCTCCTGCGGAGCGCTGTTCGGCGACGCCGAGACCAACGCCGGCCTCACCGGCATCTATAGTGAGTTGGCACGGGTTCGTCGTGCAGTTCACCGGCGCAGCCCCCTGCCGCTCCACTTGGAACTGCAGCGTGCCCGGCCCCGTACTGAGCCGCGCGCCGCCACGCGCGCCCGCAAGACGTTGCCGGAAAGCCATGTCACCGGGAGCGCGCTGCCATTGGCCAGAACCTGCGTAGTCGAGAGGAAATCCGTTCCCGTCCAGATAAACGTCCGCAAAAAGCGCTCCCTCGCCCACATGCGTCGGATAGATGGAGGTAAACGTCGGATTCAATACGGTGGTCAAGGTGACGGTGGCCGATGCCGGTCTGGTTGGGTCCGCCACCGAAACAGCCGTGATCATGACCGCGGCGCTTCCAGGCGCGACGCTGGGCGCGGTATAAGTGCCGTTTGCATTGATAAAGTCCGTTCGTGGAATTACCGCCGTCGCGGCATCGACCTGCCAGGTGACCGCGTGTTGCTTGTCCCGGTGAGGGTGGCGATGAACGTGAGCGTCTCACCCGTTCCCATCGAGGCCACCGCGGGCGTCACGGTCACTCGAATGCCCGAGTCAATCGTCACGGTCGCCGAAGCGGACTTCGTGGTGTCCTGCACCGAAATGGCTGTGACGGTCACGGTATTCGGGTTCGGCACTGTGGCCGGCGCCGTGTAGTTGCCGTTCACATCAATGGTACCCACCGTGGCATTCCCGCCCGTGATCGTATTCACCTGCCAGGTGACGCTGGTATTCGTCGCATTCACCACCGAAGCCGCGAATTCCTCGGTGGCATTGACCGGAAGGGTGACGCTCGCCAGATTCAACGTGACGGACACAGCGGCGCTCGAGGTGGTGGAACTGTTGCTACCGCACCCTGCAACCGCCAAACCTCACAAGGCCACGCATCCTAACCAAAGCTTCCCACACTTTCTCACCCTTGCCCCCCACCGGTGTCGCCACCGCACCATAGTATCTTTTTCTTCGCACTCGCCCGTCGCCTCATGCTAGAACGTCCGGCTCACCGTGAACCGCACCGTGTGCAGCGGATCCACGTAGTTGAATTGCGCAGGGTTCGCCGCAATGTGAGCGAGCTGCGGCAGAATCTGCGTCTCGAGCACGCCCGGCGGCAGTGAATTCTTCAATTCATCACTCAGGTAATAGTCGCCTTGTGGCGCCACGATCAGATCCTGATAGCGAAGAAGTTATACGCCCAATAAATGCGGAAGGGTGCGTGCACGATCGGCAAATTAATCACGAATTCGATGCCGGTGGACGACCGCAAGCCAAAATTGGAATGCGGCGCAAAGTACAGATTGCGCGTCAGCGTGCTGGTGGGGAAGGCGGTTTGCAATGCTTCGAATCCAGTCTCATTGAGCTCCAATTGGTTTCTCCGGAATACGCCCACCGTTCCGGCGTCCAGGAAAAAGTCCATGCTGAAGTAGGAGCCCACAAGCGGAATGCGGTATTCGAAGTTGGCGACGCCTTCCGTGTCGCCGCCGGGGAAAGTAATCGTATAGCCCAAGGTCGGAACGTTCACCGTCAACACGCGCGGGTTGCCTGCGCTGTCGAGCTGCCGCGGGTCGGTGTAGCTGATGCTCGTCGAACTCGCTATCGGGATAAACGTGATTGGCGAAATGGTCTGCACATCAAAGCCTCGAATCGACGTCTCACCGCCCGCGTAAAAGCGCTCAAACGGCGGAGGCTCTTCCCCGCCATATCCAGTGATAAATGCCCCCAGGAGATGGATGCCGATCGTGTTCCGTCTGTGGTACGTCGGAATAAAGTGCTTGAAGTCCACAGTGGTGGAAAACGCCCGGGTATTTCCGCCGAGCCCCTCGATGCCTGCGCTGAAATATAGCTCCGTGCCCGTGTGCGGATCGATCGGATTCCCGATCGTGTTGTAAATGATGCCGGGAGTAATCTTGCTTTGATGAATACCAGTCAGCGCCGAGGGTCCGTTCAAGCTCTGGTATTGCAACGCCTCGAACAGCGCTTGCGCCGCGTCGCTGAACGCCTCGATATTCGTATCCGTGTAACCGTAAGTCAGGCTGATGCGCGTGAACCGCGCGTGCTTGATCGGATAGCTCGCAAAAATCGTGAATCCCTTGCTGTTCTGGTTATAGTTTTCCGCGATCGCCGGATTGATCGTGACGTTCTCGCCCAATAGGATGGACGTCTGCCTGGCCTGATCGAAATTGTAACGGCTCTCAAATACGGTAAAGCCCGTGGAAATTGGCCGGTCGAAGAGATACGGCTCCGTGAAACCAAACGTGAAGCCTTGCTGGATCGTGCCAACCTGCGTGGAAAGCGTCAGCCTTTCGCCCAAACCCAGAAAGTTGTTGGTCTGATACGTCAGCCCGACGAACGTTCCTGAAATTCCGCTCACGCCGCCGGTGAAGCTGATGGATTGCTTGCCCTTTTCATGCACCTTCAAATTCAAATCCACCGTGCCGTTCTTCACGTTGCGGCTCACGCTGGCGGCCGTTTCCGGCTTGAGCGGGTCGAAGAAATCGAGCTGGTTCAGCCGCAGGACGCTCACTTCCCACAGCCGGTTGTTATACAGGTCGCCTTCGTCAAGCAGCAATTCGCGGCGGATCACTTTGTCGCGCGTCGTCACGTTGCCGGAAATATTGATGCGGTGGACGTAATATTGCTTCTGCTCTTCAAACGACAGGGTCAGGTTGATGACCTTGTTCTTGTGATCGATGTCGAATTCCGGCTCGGCCGTGAAGTCAATGAATCCAAACTGCCCGTAGACCTTTGTGTATTGCTCGATCGCTTTGCGGATCTTGTCTACGTCGAAGATGTCCCCTTCCCTGAGAGGAAACGCCCTGATCAGAACATCGCGCTTGAGCGTCAGCCCTTTTTCGGGGTCGGCGTTGATGATATGTAGCTTCCCCATTCTGTACTGATCGCCCTCTTGGATACTGATCGCGATATCGGTGGCCTTGCCGTGTTTCGATCCGATAAACGGCACGGGTCCCTTCACGAGACCTTGCTTGTTAATCTCTACCGGCGTGAGGGTGGCCTCCCCGCTGCCGCCGAACGACATCTCGAAATAGCCGTTGTCCTGGTACAGACCGCGGATGCCCACCTCCATGTCTTCTTGCAGCATGTCCTTATTGAAGGTCTTTGACGCCACATCGATCTCGTAATACTTCAGCGGGATCGCGTAGGGCCGCGAATGCTTCATCGTCCGGATAATCCGCCGCGATGAAAACGCATGATTGCCCGTAATGATGATCTTGCCGACCTTGACCTTGGGACCTTCGTTAACGTTAAACGTCAGAATCACGGCATTGCTCGCCGGGATCTTTTCATACGTCGCCTTCACCGTGGCGTATTGCCGCCCGTGCTCGGCCAAGAGCTCCCTAAGCACGACCTCGGCCTTCTTGATCTTGGTGGGATCAAACTGGCTTTCTACGCTCAGCCCGACTTTGCGGTCCTTGAAGCGGTCCAGGATGTCCGACTCCGAAACCGACTTGTTCCCCTTGTAGTTGATCCTCCGGATCGTCGGCCTCTCCTGCACGTGAAACGTCACGATCTTCACCGTGGGATCGCGCGGATCATCTTCGACGGTGAGCTTGATGTCTTCGAAGTATCCGGTGTTCCACAGCGCCTGAAAGTCGCGATTGAGCGATTCCGCGCTGTAGGGATCACCGTCCCGCGTAAGAATCCGCGCACGAAGCGTGTCGCTGCGGATGCGGCGGTTGCCTTCAAATCGCACCACAACCGTGGGCCCCTTTTGGTCCGGCGCTTGCTGCTGGGCTTGCTGTTGTTCGGTGCTGGTGACGGGAGGTTGCTGGGCAGCTACGTTTGGTGCAGACACAAGCGCAATGACGCAAACCGCGAGCGCGATCAAACAGAGCTCAAGGCATCGTCGAGGAATCCTGAGACACAAATTACCGCATGCGGCCGCCCCAAGGCTCAAGGCCGCGCTCCCCCAAACAAGTTCGGATTGCTCCCCCTGCCGGACGCCACGCGGGTCCGGCATGTGCGCGTTGGATTCGCTAGTGAACGACCGGGGTTGCCTCGACAACGGGACGGAATCCAAGCTCCACGGTCGAGACAAATATCTCGAGCGTGGCCGGCCGTTGCAGGCCCCCTTGTATCAGTGCTTCGGATAGTGGATCTTCGACGTATTTCTGCAAAGCACGGCGCAACGGGCGGGCGCCATAGTTGCGGTCCGCGCACGTCTTCTCCAATATCCATTGCCGAGCTTCAGGCGTGAGAACAATCTGTACTTGGCGGTGAATCAGCGTGTCGTTGATCTGTCCGACGAGCAGATCAATGATGCGCAGCAGATCCTCATCCCCAAGCGGATTGAAGAGAATAATTTCGTCGAGCCGGTTCAAAAACTCCGGATTGAATGCCCGCTTCACTTCGCCCGTCACCAGGTCTTCCAGTGACTTCTGCCCGGCTTCATCACCGCTGGATTGGAACCCCATCGAGGAGCGTTTTTGCAAGTGCCGCGCCCCGAGGTTCGAGGTCAGGATAATAATGGTGTTGCGAAAGTCCACGGTGTTTCCCAGTCCATCGGTGAGCTGGCCGTCTTCCAGCACCTGCAGAAGGATGTTGTACACATCCGGGTGCGCTTTTTCGATTTCGTCGAGCAGGATCACGGAATAGGGAGTCCGCCGCACGCGTTCCGTGAGCTGGCCCCCCTCTTCGTACCCCACGTAGCCTGGAGGCGCGCCGATCAGTTTCGAAACGAAGTGCTTCTCCATGTACTCGGACATGTCAAAGCGAATCAGCGATTTTTCGCTGCCAAAGAGAAATTCGGCGAGGCGGCGGGCCACTTCCGTCTTGCCCACGCCCGTCGGCCCCAGGAACAGGAAGCAACCCACCGGCCGGCTCGGGCTCTTCAGCCCCGCGCGGCTGCGGCGAATGGCGCGGGCCAGCGCGGTGATCGCCTTATCCTGGCTGATGACCCGCTTGTGAAGCTCTGGCTCGATGCGCAGCAGCTTTTGCTGCTCGTCTTCCTTGATCGACGTGACGGCGACGCCGGTCCAGCGCGAAACCACTTCTTCGATGTCGTCGCGCGTCACAATCCCCGTCGAGGAATCGTCAATCTTCAGCCGTTCTCGCAACTGGCGCAGATTCTCTTTTTCCTTGCGCTCTTCCTCGGAATAGAAACGCGCCTTCTCGAATTCGTGATTTGCGATCGCCGTTTCCATCCGGTGCGTGATGAACTTCACGCGCTTCTGCACCTCGGAGACTTCCTCGGGCAGCATGGCTTGGCGCAGTTTCACCCGCGAGCCGGCTTCGTCAACCAAGTCAATCGCCTTATCGGGCAGAAAACGATCCGGGATATAGCGGTTCGAGAGGTAGACCGCATACTGGATCGCCTCATCCGTGTAGCTGACGGCGTGAAATTTTTCGTAGCGCTCGCGAACTCCCTGCAGCACTCGAACGGCCTCTTCTTCCGCCGGCGCCGAAACCTTCACGGCCTGAAAACGGCGTTCGAGCGACCGGTCTTTTTCCACCGACTTGCGGTATTCGCCCGGCGTTGTCGCGCCGATGCACTGGATTTCGCCGCGGCTCAGCGCCGGCTTCAGGATGTTGGCGGCGTCAAGCGAACCTTCCGCCGAGCCCGCCCCCACCAGTGTGTGCAGCTCGTCAATAAAGATGATGGAGTTCTGGTTCTCCATCAGCTCTTTCATGATGGTCTTCAGCCGCTCCTCGAATTGCCCGCGATATTTGGTGCCCGCCACGATCAGTGACAAGTCGAGCGACAGGATGCGCTTGTCCGCAAGAAACGGCGGAACGTCGCCATCCGCGATGCGCTGCGCCAGCCCTTCGACGATGGCCGTCTTGCCCACGCCGGGCTCGCCGATCAGCACGGGGTTGTTCTTCGTGCGCCGGCATAGGATCTGGATCACGCGTTCGAGTTCGCGGTCGCGGCCGACCAGCGGATCGAGCTGCGCTTCCGTCGCCGCCTGCGTCAGATCTCGGCTGAATTCGGCAAGTAGCGAGGTTTCCTTGGGACGGTTCACGGGAACTTTCTCGCTCGAGCTCCGCGCGAGTTCCTCGCGCAGGGCAGTGAGCCGGAGTCCGCGTTCGCTTAGGATTTCCGAGCCGAAGCACTTCTCTTCACGCAGGATTCCGAGCAGCAGGTGCTCGGTGCCCACATGCTTCGTGCCCAGTTTGTCGGCTTCATCGGCCGCGTAACTCAAAATGCGCTTTGATTCCGCGCTGAGCGGCACCTCGATCGAAGTCGAGATGCGCTCGCGAATCGTGATGCGCGATTCGATTTCCTTGCGGATGGATTCGATCGAGCCGTGGGCGCGCAGATACCGGTTCGCCAGGGTTTTATCCTCGCGAACGAGCCCCAGCAACAGGTGCTCGGTCTCGATGCACGGACTGCCGTACTGACTGGCTTCGTAACGCGCAAAGAAGATCACGCGTCGGGCCTTCTCTGTGAAACGTTCCAGCACGGTTGCGCTCGATTCTCCCCTAGTGGACGTTCCCGGCCGCGGGATTATTCTCCAACGGTTTGAAAACGCCATGCTCCAAGCCCAGCACGCGATCACATCGCTGCGCTAAAGCGCGGTTATGCGTCGCGAGAATGGAGGTGAGTCCGTGGGTCCGGTGTAAGCGTTGCATCAAATCAAAGACCGCTTCCGAATTCTGTTCGTCAAGATCCCCGGTGGGCTCGTCGGCAAGCAACAACGCCGGATGATTCACAAGAGCCCGCGCGATAGCAACCCGCTGCTGTTCGCCGCCGGAGAGCTCCCCTGCTCTCTGTTTGCCCTTGCCGGCCAGCCCTACTTGCCCGAGCCATCCTGCGGCGGTTTCCATCGCCGCCGAACCCCGTGCGCCATGCAGCAAAATAGGCATAGCGACGTTCTCTTCCGCCGTGAAATCGGGCAAAAGATGGTGGCGTTGCCAAACGAATCCCACAGCCCGATTGCGATAATCGGCTAAAAGATTCTCGGGAAGCGTTTGAAGCGCTTTCGATCGAAAGTATACTGCACCGCTTGTTGGCATGTCCAGCGCGGCCAGCAGATGTAGAAACGTGCTTTTTCCACTACCGGACGGACCGACAATGGCGATCATCTCGCCTTCGGCAACCGCAAGATTGACGCCTTCCAGGACCACCCGCTCGGCCGTACCCGAGCCGTACACCTTGCGCAAATCGCAGGTTTCCAGAAGAGTTCCCGCGCTTGCAGCGCGCTCCGCTGGATATTGTTCGGCTATCGGTGTCAGCGTCTCAACCATCTATGCTCCGGGCCCTGCTGTGCCCCTCTACGAAGCGGCGCACCACTCCGATTCCACTACGCTCTTAGATGCAGTTAATTCGGCGCGCGAAGGTCTCTCACTCGCCCCTGCGGCGAATTCATTTCCCCTTCGTACCAAAACCTTGCCTGTGAACCGAATTTGCCATTCTGCGCCCATTCCCCAACCCATCGCAAGCCATTGAAAAACAGGGAATTCTAGCACGCCCATCGAGTTCCGAACCGGGATTCTTCCTGGAACTCCGCTTCTGCGTCGCACATGCTGTGGAAGGTGCAAGCAGCCCTCCAAACTACCCAGTCCTACCGGTCCACTACTCATAGCGCAGAATCTCCACGGGCAGGATTCGGGAAGCCGCGCGTGCCGGCACCAGGGTGGCGCCGGCGCAGATCACAATCGCCGCAGCGGCGATCCAAAGTGCATCCAAGGCGTTCGGGCTGAATGGCACGAAAGGGATCGAATAGACCTCCGGATCGAGCGGGATCAATCGGTAGGTGCCGGCGATCCAGGCCGTCGCGTAGCCAATGATCAGCCCGATCAGCGTACCCACCCCGCCAATGGCAATTCCCTGCAAGAAGAAAATGCCGCGAACCTGTTCGCGCCGCGAACCCAGCGACATCAGTATGGCAATATCGCGGGCGCGATCCGTCACCGTCATGGACAAGACCACGAGAATATTCAATCCCGCCACAAACGTGATCAGACCCACAAAGATCGCGGTGATCAGTTTCTCAAAATGCAAAGCGCGGAACAGAGACCGGTTCTGGTCCATCCAGGTCAGCGTTTTGTATTGCGGCCCGGCTTCCTGCTCGAGTTCCCGCGCGAATTCGGGGGCCCGGTTCGCCTCCGCAATCCGGAATTCGATCACGCTCGCTTCGTCGGCCACTCCCGCCAGCTTCTGCGCCGCGGACATCGTGACAAAACCCCAGTTCGCATCCGAATCGTAAAACCCCGAATCGAAAATTCCCGCGACGCGAAAGCGCCGCGTGTGCGGCATGATGCCCCAAGGCGTCAACGTGCCCTGCGGACTTGTAAGCGTCACATAGTCGCCCACTTGTAATCGCAGGTCGTCCGCGAGCATTTTGCCGAGAAGGATCGCGCCGATTCCATAGGCGTCCGGCGCGAAGTCGGCCTTGCCCTCGACGATGCGGCGCAGCGCCTCGTCGGACTTCTCTTTCAGCTTCGGATCAATTCCCTTCAGCACGATGCCGCGCGCGCGGTTGCCCGCGGCAAGCAAAACAGTCTCGTAAACCGCGGGAGTAGCCGAGCGCACGCCGGGAGTCTTCGCCAGGCGGCCGGCAAGCTGCTGGTAATCGCGCATGCCGCTTCCGTCGCGCTGGGTCAGGCTGATGTGCGCGGTCACGCCGATCAGACGGTCCTGCATCGTTTGGTCGAAGCCCGAGTCCATCGAAAGCGCGACCACCAGCGTCGCGACGCCCGCGGCGACGCCAAGAATCGAAAGCGCGGTCACCAATCGCAAAACCGCGGGACGGTGGGGCGACCGCAAATACCGCTGCGCCACCATCCATTCAAATTTCATGGCTTCGCGCCAGGATGAGTTTCGGGGGCTTTCGGAGATCCGGGGGCGTCAGGAGGCGCGTCCGGCGTGGCGCCGGATTCGGGTCGCAACAGGGGAAACAAAATCACGTCGCGAATCGAGTGCGAGTCCGTGAGCAACATCGTGGTCCGGTCAATGCCGATGCCCATGCCCGCGGCGGGGGGCATGGCGTGGCTGAGCGCGCGGATGTAGTCGAGGTCCACTTCTTTGGGGGCTTCGTCGCCGCCCTGCTCCACCTGTCGGCGGAAGCGAAGCTCCTGTTCGATTGGATCGTTTAACTCAGAGAAAGCGTTGCCAATCTCGAATCCGCCGGCGAACACCTCAAAGCGCTCGGCGGTGGAGGGATCGTCGTCGCGGCATTTCGAGAGCGGCGAAATCTCAACCGGAAAATCATAGAGGATCGTGGGCTGGATCAAGTGCGATTCCGCCACGGACTC
>CAWDNN010000011.1:0-21962 GCA_963803675.1 uncultured Acidobacteriota bacterium
CCTCCGATGTAAGCGTCAGCTCCCGCACGTCTCGGCAAGTTTCTTGCCGCCGCGCCCCACTTGTGGTGTCATGCAGACCTCCAGAAAGGGAGATCCATGACCTCGGAAGATTTCCGCCAGATCGCTCTCAGCTTTCCTGACACCAGCGGAAAGCTCCCACATGAACCACCCCGATTTTCGCGTCGCCGGCAAGATCTTTGCCACGCTGGCCCACCCCGACAAAGCCTGGGGAATGGTCAAGCTGACCCCCGAACAACAAAGCGACCTCGTCCACGATGATCCCGTAGCCTTTGTGCCCGTCAAGGGTGGCTGGGGGCAGAAGGGCGCCACAAACGTGCGTCTGAAGGCCGCAAAGAAACTATCGTCCGTGCCGCTCTAGCCGCGGCCTGGTCCAATACGGCGCCGAAGCGGCTTTACCGCGGAATTCGAAAAGAAGCGCAAGTGAACGCGCGAGAAACAGTCTTCATTCTGGCACTGCTGATGTTGTCCCCGGCCCTTCCACTTGCCGCCCAGGCGACCGGCCCACGCCTATGCAGGTCGTCCTGCTGGGCACCGGTTTTCCGCGGCCAACGCGCGGAAAGGGCTGGTCCCGCGGCAGCCATCGTCATCGGCAAGAAGACGTTCATCGTGGATGCCGGCCGTGGCGTGGTGATGCGGCTGGTCAGGCGCGAGCCTGCCGCTCGACTCCATCCAGTGCGTCTTCCTGACGCACCTGCACTCCGATCACATTGATGGGCTGCCCGATCTCTACAACACGCCCTGGGTGCTGGGCCGCGCCAAGCCATTCGAATTGTACGGTCCCACCGGCACGCAGGAAATGGCGGACGCGCTACTAAAATTCTTCGCCGCGGACATTCACATTCGCGCCGACCCTCACCGAAATGCACCCGCTCGAGGGTGCGAGGATCAACGTGCACATCGTCAACGAAGGGGTGGTCTACGAGGATGGCGATGTAAAGGTAACCGCATTCCTGGTGGATCACCGGCCCGTCGAGCCGGCGTTTGGGTACCGCTTCGAATCCGGGCGGACGGGTGATCGTGATCGCGGGGACACCCGGCCAAGTGACAACCTGATTCGCTATGCAAGGGTGCCGATGTCCTGGTCCACGAAGCATAAGTCTCCGAGTATTTCTCGAACACAGACAGCCCCGAAGTTGCCGCGCGGCTCCGCGCTTATCACACCACGGCGGAGCAGGCAGGACAGGTCGCGGCTGCGGCGGGCGTAAAACTTCTCGTCTTGACACATCTCATCCCAGGCGATAAAGATGCGGAGTTCGAGCGCCGAGCCTCTCAATTTTTCAAGGGTCTGCATCGTCGTCGGCAAAGACCTCGAACGCTTCTAGCCTTCTTAAGTTATAGATAAATAAAGACTAATGGCTTCGGGCCCAAGTACCTTGGCATCCTGCTAGAATACGGGGTCCGGCCCTCCCGTTTACCATGCGCACAGTGCTCCATTTCAACCTACGAACTCGGCCACCAGCCGTTTGGGCTTGGCATCGCCGGCGGCGTGGCTCACAGCGAGCGGTGGCGCGCAGGTGACGTGTCTGGATTTATCGAGGGAAAGCCTGCGCGAAGAGCCGGTCCGCGAGGCCGACCTGATCGCCTTCTACGTGCCCATGCACACGGCAACTCGCCTGGCGCTTTCCTTGCTGGACACGGTAAAAGAGCTGAACCCGGCAGGCGCACATCTGCTTTTTATGGGCTCTACGCGCCGGTGAATGAAAGCTACCTGCGCGCGGCTGGGGGCAGACACTGTCCTTGGCGGCGAATTCGAAGAGGGGCTGGCGCGGCTGGCGCGACCGGCTATGACCGGGCGAAGCGCTTTCGAACGCCCCGCAGTTCGATCCGGTGATTTCACTGGCGCGGCAAAAATTCCGCGTGCCCGAACGCTCAGGTCTACCGCTGCTGGTGCGCTATTCGCACGTGATGATGCCGGGCGGCACGGAGCGGATCGCGGGCTACACCGAGGCGAGCCGCGGGTGCAAGCATCTCTGCCGGCATTGCCCAATCGTGCCGGTGTACAACGGCACGTTTCGAATTGTCGACCGCGACGTTGTGCTCGAAGACGTTCGCCGCCAGGTGGAGGCTGGGGCGCAGCACATCACCTTCGGCGATCCAGACTTTTTCAACGGGCCAACGCACGCAATGGCCATTGTGGAGGCCATGCATCGCGAGTTTCCGCAAGTGAGCTATGACGCCACGATCAAAATCGAGCACCTGCTCAAGCACGCGGACCATCTGCCGCAACTGCGCGCCGCCGGCTGCCTCTTTGTAACCAGCGCGGTGGAATCGGTGGACGATCGCATTCTGGAGCGGCTGGACAAAGGGCACACGCGAGCCGATTTTCTGCGCGTGATTGAGTTGTTCGCCGATGCGGGCCTCGTGCTACAGCCGACGTTTGTACCGTTCACGCCGTGGACGACGCTTGAAGGCTATTGCGATTTGCTGGAAGTTCTTGCCGCGCATGATCTTGCGGAGAATGTGGCGCCGATCCAGTTAGCCATACGGCTCTTGATTCCCGCCGGCTCCCGTTTGCTTGAGTTGGCCGAGATCCGCGACGGCGTGGACGCGTTCGATTCCGCGGCGCTCTACTATCCGTGGCGCCACGGCGATCCCCGCGCGGATGCGCTCGCGAGCGATCTCCAGCAGATCGTGGAGCGCGGCGAGAAGCTCGGCCGCAGCCGTTTGCAGATCTTCGAGCGCATCATTGCGAGGGCTTGGGAGAACGTCGGCTCAGAAGTTCGACGCAATCCGCCACGCCCCAGGGCTGGAGCCCCGATCGCGCGTCTGGATGAGCCGTGGTATTGCTGCGCCGAGCCGACAAAGGATCAGTTGGTTTCGATCGGATGTGCGAAGGAGACGGCGAGGCAGCCGGGAGCGTTTGTCTAAGCCGTTTGTCTGATGCCGTTTGTCTGACGCCGTCTGTCTGATGCTATGACCAAGTCTGCGCCATTACGGAGTTTCGCGGCTCGGATCTATAAGGTCGGGATCAATCGCTGCGTGGACGTACCGGCGGGGGTGGCGGGTGCCGTGCGCGGGAGGTATTTACCCGTGCGCGGGGTGGCTGAAGGGCTCCCTTTCCGGGGCACGTTGCTGCCTGGCGTGAATCAAATGTATAGGCTCTATTTGCACAGCCGCATCTGGAAGAAACTAAAGATAGATAGCGGGGATATCGTCGAAGTGGCGCTCGAACTGGATGACGAGCCTCGCGAGGTACCCATGCCGGAGGAGTTGGCGGCGGCGCTCGCGGAGCATCGGGGAGCGTTTGCGGCGTTTCACGCGGTGACGCCAACGCTGCAGCGGGAGTTCATATTATGGATTGGCGCGGCGAAGAGTACGGCCACGCGCGAGAGGCGCATCCGTATCGGGATTCCGCGGCTGATGGAGCGGGCGCGGCGGAGCAAGGCCCGGCGCGGGCTCGGGCAGCGACAAGACAAACGCGAGCGGCAACAAGACAAACGGGGAATGACCCAGAAAAAGCGGAGATTGCAATGAGCACGGACTTGAAGGGCCAAACACCCCAGACGGAAAGCGCCGGAATCGCGGCTGCGAGCAGCCCGAAGAGGCTGCTGTTGCTGGCGAGCAAGCTCGGCTATCAAACGCGGAGCTTTGCCGAGGCCGCAAAACGCGTCGGCGCCGAGGTGGTGCTGGGCACCGACCGGTGCCATCAGATTGACGATCCGTGGGCGGATGGCGCCATCGCGGTGCACTTCGACGATCCGGAGAAGGCCGCGCAGGGCATCATCGAGAAGACGCAGGGCGCGCCGATCACGGGAGTCCTGGCGCTGGGGGACCGGCCGACGGAAACGGCGGCGTACGTCGCGCGCGCGCTTGGGTTGCCCTATAGCTCTCCCGAAGCGGTGCGCAATTGCCGCAGCAAGCTGGCGGAGCGCGAAGTTTTGCAGGCCGCGGGGCTGCCGGTGCCGGCCTTCTTTTCCTTTGCGCTTTCGGAACCCATCGAGCAGGTTTTGCAGCGCGTGGAGTTTCCCTGCGTGGTGAAGCCGCTGACGCTGTCGGCGAGCCAGGGAGTGGTCCGCGCCAACAACGCCAAGGAGTTTGCCGAAGCGGTTGCGCTGAATCGCCGGCTGCTCAATTCGCCGGAAATTCAGGTGACGCGCGAAGCGGGGCTCGACCGCCTGCTGGTGGAACATTACATCCACGGCGGCGAAGTGGCCGTGGAAGGCCTGCTCAGCGGCGGAAAGCTGCGCGTGCTGGCCGTATTCGACAAGCCCGATCCGCTCGAAGGCCCCTACTTCGAGGAGACAATTTACGTTACGCCTTCGCGGCTGCACCGGCGCGTGTTGCAAAGCATCCACGAATGCGCGGCGCGGACGGTGGCGGCGCTGGGCCTGACCGATGGCCCGGTGCACGCGGAGTTTCGCATTGCACACAAAACGCACGAGCCGTGGGTCCTCGAAGCGTCGCCGCGTCCTATTGGCGGCTTGTGCGCCCGCGTGCTGCGATTTGGGCCGAAACGCATGCCGCTCGAAGAACTGCTGGTCCGCCACGCGCTCGGCCTTCCCGGAAGCGACCTGGAGCGGGAAACGGCTGCCGCCGGGGTGATGATGATTCCCGTGCCGGTGAGCGGCGTCCTCGAAAAGGTCGAGGGGCTTGACCGCGCGCAATCCACGCCGGGAATTGAGGCGGTCGAGGTTACGGCTCGGATACACGATGTGATCGCGGCGTGGCCCGAAGGTTCGAGCTACCTCGGGTTCATCTTTGCGCGCGGGGAAGAACCCGCGAAGGTCGAACGTTCCCTGCGGCGAGCGCATGTGCGGCTGGGGTTCAAGATCAATGCGCCCCTGCCGGTGGAGAACGCCACGACGCGCCGCCTGCCTGGAATCGCCCGCCACGCGACCTCTTCCTGAGTAACGGGAAGGATCGGCGCCGTTACTTCGGGTCCGTAACCTCGCTTCGCGTCTCTCTCCCGCTTCGACTCCCTCACCTCGTCTGGAGTCCCGCTCCTCGCCTGCAAGCCTCGTTTCTCGCTTTGATTCCGTCTGCGCGATGAAATTGTTGGGGTCCGCACGCGCGAAATCGGCATTCGCGTGGCGGCCCCCACGACGTATACACACTGAGAGAAGAGCGGCTTCTCGGCCGCTCTGATGCGCCGGTTTGGGACGCGGCGCAGAGACATGCGAGATTTCTAATCACTCAAGACATGGATTTTTCCGACTCGCGAAAATTTATCCCGGGATCACACCATGGGATATTACTCGTGCGAGCACACGCCCCGAACCGACGGAATCTGACTGCGCAGATACGAGATGCATTCCACGAGGAAAACGTCGCTGAGTGGATTGGGTGTCTTGTCGTGGTTACCGATCTAAAGATCCGGGTGCGCAAGCCTGCGAAGTGAAAACGCGTCACAATGCCAAGAGCAATCGGTTCCGATTGAGACCACTCCACAAGGCTTGGCGTTCGCGGAAGGCGATTATTTTGGGGCGGGAGAGGTGGCGTTGAGGATGATGTGGACGGGAGCGATCTGCGGGGGGCGGGCGTAACGGTTGATTAGGAAGCGCTGGCCGTCTTTGGTTACGTCGTAGGTGAAGAGGTCGGTGGAAGAAAGTTGCGCGCGGAGCTGGGTGCGGAAGAGCGGCGTGGGATTTCCCGTGGCGAAGCTATCAGCGGCGCTCACACGAACCGCGGTGAATGTGGAGTTGGGACCGATATAGAAAAGTTCCTTGCCATCGCCGCGCCAACGCGGCTCGGCGCCTCCGCCACGGGAGACCTGCCACTTACCGGCGGCAGAGGGAAATGCCGTCACATAAATTTCCCACTGACCGGACTCATCGGAGGCATAAGCGACCCACTTGCCGTCGGGAGAAATTTGTCCATTGCTCGCGTTGGCGTTTGTGGAAAGGAAGGGAGTGACTCCGCCACCCGAAGTGGATGCGAGTAGAAGCTTAGTCCCGCCGTCACCGGGTTGCAGGGTGCAGAGAATTTGTTTGTTATCCGGCGTCCAGGATGTAGGAACGATATCGTCGCTCGGATTCGTATTCGAGCCGGCGGCACCCATCTCGAGAATAGAGGTTTCAGGTTGAGCGCCCTGAGCTTCCTTTAGGAAAATTTCGGTGTGGGCCGTCTTTGTGCAGCGGTAGGCGATCCGGGAGGCGTCGCGCGACCAAATGGCGACATCATCTTCGGACGAATCGAAAGTGAACCGCGAACTGACACTATCTTTCAAGTTGTTGATCCAAACATTTATGCTGTTGGCTTTTGCGTCGGCGATATCCAGGGCGACGCGGGTATCGTCCGGCGAAAGTGACGGATTCGCGAGCGTTCCGATTTCACCGACGGTGTCGAGCGGCTTGCCTGCGCGATCGAACCACGTCAAACGAGATTGTACAGCGCCGACGGTGGGGTTGAAGACGACAGTTCCGTTGGCTGCCACGGCGAACGCAGCCCAGTAGGTGGAAGGCTGGTAGCCAATCTGGTCGGCGACAAGTCGCGGTTCACCGGAAGCGGCTCCCGAATCCGGATTCATGGAGATTGAGCGAAAAACCTGTTTCTCGTCGGCGTAAAACAAGGTGCCGTTTGCATATCCCGGATTCGAGCGGCTTGTAACGACGAGCCTTCTGCCGCCTGCCGAAAGAGAAGTGAGATAAATACCGTCGGAGGTGACTGTATTTGAGAAGCTCGCCACCAAGAACAGGAAATGATCGTCATCGGGAAGGAATACGGGGAAACGGTTCGAGGCCTCGACTTTGGTAGCGAAAAGCTTGTCGAGCTGCGTGAGATTGCTGCCGTCGGAATTTACTTTCCACATCGTGCCGGATGCCTGGGGAGTGAAAATGATGACGCCATGGCGGTTCCAGGTGCCGCCACGGCCAGAAGTGGCGGACGCGATAATTTGCGGCGCGCCTCCAGAGACGGCGATTTTCTTGAGTTTGCCATCTGCGAAAAAACCGATGTAGTTATCGTCTGGCGACCAGAAGGGATAGCTGGCACCTTCGGTGCCGGCGAGAAACGAAACGGAAGGAGAGCCGACTTGCTGGATGCACAGCATGTTCGCGCCGGAGGATTTGTTGGGTGATACGAAAACCAGCATGCGGCCATCGGAGGAAATCGCGAGATGACTGGTTTCTTCCTGGATAGGAATTGAGAATTCGAGGCGTTCGGCGGGAGCGTGGGGCTGGAGAAGCAGCGCGACTGCGACGAGAGCGATTGCAGCCATGGCAGCTGCGGTGAGCCAGGGGAGTAATTGGCGATTTCGCGGCGGGACGAGGGAGACAGAACTGATGGCGGCGGTTGCGTTGGAATCAGTGCCGGAGAGCGCAGTGATAGCAAAAGCGAGGTCGCGCGCGGATTGGAAACGGCTGGCGGGATTTTTTTCGAGACAGTGACGGATGATGCGATCGAGCGCGGGAGAAATTTTGAGTTGTGCAGAGTCAATCTCGGGAGGATCGTCTTTGAGGATGGCGTTCATGGTTTCGACGCCAGAGTCGCCTTTGAAAGCGCGCTTTCCTGTGGCCATTTCGTAAAGGATTGCGCCGAAGCTGAAAATGTCTGAGCGGCTATCTACACTGCTGGCCGCGGACTTGTTCGGGAGACATGTAGCCTACGGTGCCCATGACGGTGCCGGCGAGCTGTTTGAGCGGGGCTGGCAAGAGTGGCTGTTTCGCTGGTGAGCGCCGGGACGGATTGCGATAGTTTGGCGAGGCCGAAATCGAGAATTTTTACGTGGTCATCGTGAGTGACGAAAATATTTTCGGGCTTTAGATCGCGATGGACGATGCCCTTGTCGTGAGCGGCGGCGAGTCCATTGGCGATTTGCAGAGCGTATTCGGAAACTTTGCGCTGAGGGAGCGCGCCGGCGCTCATTTCCTCGCGGAGCGTTTGGCCTTCGAGAAATTCGGAGACGAGGTAGTGGATGCCGGCCTGAGTGCCGACGTCGTAGATGGCGAGGAGATTGGGATGGTTGAGGGCGCTGAGGACGCGCGCTTCCTGTTCGAAACGCTGCAAACGATCGGGATCATTGGCGAGCGATTCGGGAAGGACTTTGATGGCGACGGTGCGGTCGAGGCGCGTGTCGCGAGCGCGATAGACTTCTCCCATGCCACCCGCGCCGATGGGCGAAATGATTTCGTAGGGGCCAAGTCGAAAGCCTTGAGCGAAGCGCATGAGCGGGCGTGATTATAACCCCGGAACCCTACACCGAGTTAGAAGCAGCCGAACTTGGCATTGGGCGTGTGTGGGCGGTCTGCGAATTGCACGGATGCGGAATCTTCACACAGATTCTTCGCTGCGTTGCGACCAGCGCCGCCGCCCCTCCGCTCAGAATGACACCACGTTTGTGGGGGCGCGTGAGGGCGTGATGGCGCGCACGAGAAGCGCCGCAGAGAGACCGCAGGTCCAAGGACCTGCGCTACACAAGCTTTCCGGGACCCGGGGGCGGGGGCAGGCTACGAAGGCGTCACCGCGCAAAGCGCCAATCGGGAGATTGGCGTTCCCGGGGGGAACCAGAAACGAAAATTGACCGGGCCCTGAGGGTCACGGGTCGAGGTGTCCGCCGTACCGGCGCCGAGATTCTTCGTCGTTCGCCACGTCGCCCGGTTTCCGCGCGAGCGGTCGAGCAAGGCGCGGAAGTCGGTCTGCTCGCTCCTCAGAATGACACCGCGTTTGCGGGGCGGGTGAGGGCCGGCGACTCGCCGTCTTCCCACCCTTCCGCGCAGGAACATCGGCAAAGCCCGCACCCTTCAAAAAACGAAGAGTGCGGCACCCGAAAAATCGTGGGCTCGCTCGTGACGATGGCGTGTGTGGGCGCTCTGCGAATTGCACGGATGTGGAATCGTCACACAGATTCTTCGCTGCGTTGCGGCCAACGCCGCCGCCGCTCCGCTCAGAATGACACCGCGTTTGCGGGAGCGCGTGGGGGCCGGCCACCCGTCGTCTTCCCACCCTTCCGCGCTGGAACATCGGCAAAGCCCGCACCCTTCAAAAAACGAAGAGTGCGGCACCCGAAAAATCGTGGGCTCGCTCGGAACGATGGCGTGTGTGGGCGGTCTGGGAATTGCACGGATGCGGAATCGTCACACAGATTCTTCGCTGCGTTGCGGCCAACGCCGCCGCCCCTCCGCTCAGAATGACACCGTGTTTGAGGGGGCGCGCGAGGGCCGGCCACTCGCCGTCTTCCCACCCTTCCGCGCAGGAACATCGTCAAAGCCCGCACCCTTCAAAAAACGAAGAGTGCGGCACCCGAAAAATCGTGGGCTCGCTCGGGCGGCGCAGAGGCGTTCGAGGGCAAAGCACCACAGAGACCCGAGATCACGGGGCCGGAGCCGCAGGAAACGTACACTGACTCGAATTCCGCTTGGCGAGCGTTCAAAGTCTGAAAGAGATTGAAAGTGCGTGGCTGGGGGCTCTCCCTCGAGCAAATCGAGCACGGTCATTTTTCCGTTTGCCACGACGTTCCAGTCCGGATAGACTCGCGGTCCTCGGCTGTGGCCCAAGAGACTAGTCATGAATTTTGACGGCGACGCCTTCATCAGCTACGCACAGTTGGACAATGTAGCGCTGAAGGAGGGAAGCCAGGGATGGATCGCGAACCTTCATCGTGCGCTGCAAGTGCGCGTCGGGCAACTCCTCGGTAAGGAAGCTCATATATGGCGGGACCCGAAGCGCAACGACAGCGACATGTTTGTGGACACGCTTGTCGAACGTCTCGGGCGCGTCGCTGCGCTCGTTTCGGTTGTCTCCCCGGCCTACGTCAAGTCGGAGTGGACCAAGAGGGAGCTAGCCGAATTCTGGAAAGCGGCGGAAGCGCAGGGCGGTGTTCGTTTTGGAGACAAGGCGCGTGTCTTCAAGGTTTTGAAGACGCCCGTCCCGCTTGAGAAACAGTCGCCCGAGTTGCAACACTTGTTGGGCTACGAGTTCTTCAAGGTCGATACGGAGACCGGGAGGGTTCGTGAGCTCGACGAGGCGTTCGGGGCGGAGGCACAAGTAGACTTCTGGGTCAGGCTTGACGATCTGGCGCATGACATATGCTGCGTGTTGGAGATGTTGGAGGGCCCGCAACAGACAGTCCAGCTGGTCACCAACGCTGAAAGTCGGGCCGTCTTTCTGGCGGAGGTCACTTCCGATCTCGCGGAACAGCGGGATGCCATCAAGCGGGACCTAGTTCAACATGGTTACACGGTGCTGCCCGCTCGCGCGTTACCTGCAGTCGCGTCCGCAGTGACAGCGGCTATACGCGAGGACCTGTCGCGATGCAGGATGTCCATCCACCTGATGGGAAAGAGCTATAGCTTTGTGCCCGAGGGTGGAGCGAAGTCTCTTCTTGAGATCCAGAACGAGCTTGCGATTGAGAGGGGCGAGAACGGCCAGTTTTCGCGTCTCTTGTGGATCCCTATCGGTTTGCAAGTGGAGGATAAACGCCAACAGAAGGTCATCGAGCAGGTCCGCATGGATCCCCGAATTCACGAAGGGGCGGACTTGCTGGAGACCGGTCTGGAGGATCTAAGGACCGTGATACAGGATCGGCTCAAGCGCCCGAATGAGCTGATCGAGGCTGCAGGCAGGGATCGCGCCCGAGTTTATGTGATGTACGATCCGCGAGACGCGAACGCGATCTCTCCATGGGTGGATTTCCTGTTCGAAAGAGGGCTGGAAGTTATCAGTCCGATCATGGAGGGCGACGAGGCGGAAATTCGTAAATTCCACGAACAAAATCTACGTACCTGTGATGGAGCGTTGATCCTCTACGGTGCCGCTAACGAGTGTTGGGTGCGTCGGAAACTGCGGGAACTGCAGAAGAGCGTCGGCTACAGCCGCGCCAGCCAAATGCCGGTTGTCGCGATCGTTCTCACGTCCCCGAAGACTGCGGAGAAGGAGCGCTTTCGAACGCATGAGGCCATCATGATCCCCCAATGGTATGGGCTTTCGCCTGATCCGTTCGGGGCATTCATCTCGCGATCCCTTCGGCATCAAGCGGATTCCCTGCTCCCCCCACCCAGCAAGGGAGCCAGCACTACTTGGGTGCTGCCAGTCTTGGAGAGCGGTGTGCTGAAGAGCGGCACCAAGCTGGGGCCATACGAGATCCTCGCGCTCCTGGGCGTGGGGGGCATGGGAGAAGTGTATCGCGCGCATGATCCGCGGCTTGGCCGTGATGTTGCTCTCAAAGTTCTCCCCACAGGGTTGCTCGCAGACGAAGTCGCGCGCGGGCGTTTCTACAGAGAAGCGAAGGCGCTGGCCATGCTGAACCATCCACACATTGCTGTAATTCACGACGTCGGCCAAGAGGCGGGAGTGGATTATCTTGTCATGGAATGCGTGTCCGGCGAGTCTCTGGCGGAAAAGCTGAAGTCGGGAGCCCTTGCGGAAAATGAAGTCGTCTCGCTCGGCGAGCAGATCGCGGAGGCTCTCCAAGAAGCGCACGAACAGGGCGTCGTGCACCGTGACCTCAAACCGGCCAACATCATGGTAACCGCGAAAGGCCAAGTGAAAGTGCTCGACTTCGGCCTGGCTAAGCTGCTGGTTTCGACAGAAAGCTTCACTGACCTGCAATCCACGGCCGGCACGGTGGCTGGGACTTTGCCCTATATGGCTCCCGAGCAGTTGCGAGGCGAGTCCGCGGACGCTCGCGTGGATATTTACGCTCTGGGTGCCGTGCTTTTTGAGATGGCTTTCGGTAGGCGAGCGTTCCAAGAGAGCTTATTGATGAGGCTCATCGAAGCGATTCTTCATCAGCCGCCTCCATTCCCGCGGCCGTTCAACCCCCAGGTGTCAGCGGAGTTGGAGCGAATCATTGCCAAGACCCTCGAGAAGAATCGAGACCTGCGTTATCAGAACGCGGCCGACTTGCGTGCCGATTTGGCACATCTGAAACGCAACACACCTTCGTTCACCGCCCTGGGCGACGCAAACATTCGAAAAGGAGAGACCTCGAAGTAGAGGGCGCGTTGTGACAGGCCGGTGCTGGCGCTGCCACCAGGAATGCCTGGCGTTCGTGCGTGACGCGGGAACACTGGAAGCGAGTCAAGAAACTGCTCACCGCTCTCAAAGCTCACATTAGTAGTAAGGCTCCCAGCTCATTTGGATCAGCTTGCCTGGAGTTACAGAGACTGAGTGGACAGGACGGTTGATGCAATCTCCAGCCTTGTTCAACCCTTTCCCAGGGCTTCGTCCGTTTAAACCCGACGAAGATCACCTGTTCTTTGGCCGGGAAAAACAGATCGATGAGTTGCTGCGAAGGTTGCGTTCTACTCGTTTTCTGTCTGTCATTGGCACCTCGGGAAGCGGAAAGTCGTCGCTGGTCCGTTCCGGCCTGATCCCCGCTCTCCAGGGCGGATTCATGGCCAAGGCTGGATCGAGCTGGCGAGTGTCGGTGGTCCGACCCGGTGAAGACCCAATCCGAAATCTAGCTGCATCGCTCAATGCCTCGAACGTGCTAGGAACAGCCGCAGATCTGGCGAGCGCCAGCCAGTTGTTGCTGGAAGTGACGCTCCGACGTAGTACGTTAGGGCTGATCGAGGCGGTTCGCCAGGCGATGATCCCTCCAGGCGAAAAGCTGCTCTTGGTCGTCGACCAATTTGAAGAGCTATTCCGCTTCCGCCGAAGCCGTCAGATCGAAAACTCCAGAGACGAAGCGGTGGCGTTCGTCAAGCTGCTGCTGGAAGCAACCGAGCGCGAGGATGGGCCCATCTACGTGGTGCTCACGATGCGCTCCGACTTCATCGGTGACTGCGTGGACTATCCGGGCCTGCCCGAAGCCGTCAACGCGGGCCTGTACCTCGTTCCTCGCATGACCCGCGACGAACTGCGCTCCGCCATCACTGGTCCGGTTGCGGTGGCAGGCGGCGAGGTTACGCAGCGGCTTGTCCAGCGGTTATTGAACGACGTTGGCGACGAACAGGATCAGCTTCCGGTCCTACAACACGCTCTCATGCGCACGTGGGACCATTGGCAAGCGCACCGCACTGCAGGGCATATGATGGATATCTCCGAGTATGAGGAAGTCGGGACAATGCGTGACGCTCTGTCCCGCCATGCAGATGAAGCTTTCGAGGAAACCGGGTCCGATCGTAGTCGGTGTATAACCGAAAGCCTGTTCAAGGCCCTCACCGACACCTTCTCTGATGCTCGTGGCGTGAGACGGCCGACATCCATTGCGAAATTGGTTGACATCTGCGGGGCTGACGAAGCCGAGGTCCTCCGAATCATCGAAGTTTTCCGCCGGCTTGGACGGAGTTTTCTGATGCCGTCTTCGGACGATGTTCCGGAGCTCAACTCGCGATCCATCATAGACATTTCACATGAGAGCTTGATGCGGCGTTGGGTCCGTCTGACCACATGGGCGGAACAAGAATCGCGCGCGGCTGGTTTTTACGTCCGTCGTCTTTCACCGACTGCCGTCGGTTTCTTTGAAGGTACGGCAGCGCTCTGGGGCAATCCCGATCTCGCATACGCGCTGCGTTGGAGGCAAGAGAACCAGCCCACGGCAGCCTGGGCCGAACAGTACAACACCTTGTTCGCGGAAGTGATGCAGTTTCTCGATCGCAGCGAATGCGTCGAGGCCGAGCGCCAAGCAAAGGAGCGAATGAGGCTGCAACGGGCTAAACGTTGGGCCGTAGCCTTTGCGATTCTGTTCGGCTTTGCCGTTGGAGGCGCATCGCTGGCCGGGTGGGAATATTCCCGGGCTAAGAAGAGTCTGAGCGCCACCAGAGAAGCAGATTCCCTAGCGGAGAAGAATCTAAACTACGCCGAAGAGACGGTGGCTGAGATGCTGCGTACCGTCAACGGACCGACGGAGTCGAGTGAGACGCCTGCCGTGCCTGGGTTGGAAGACATACGCAAGCAATCACTCGAACGCGCGAGAACGTTCTATAGGGATCTCGGCAAGCAGTATGTACAAAAGGAGAGCGTGGCCAATGGAGTTGCTGTCGGGTATCTGGAGAGCGGGCAAATGGATTTGCGGCTCCGTCACTACATGGAGGCGGCTGAGGAGTGCCAGCAGGCCATTACCGCGTTTGGCGAACTCGCTGACGAACATGCAAGCAAGCCCGTTTACCGGGAACAACTGGCGAATTCGGCTGACCAGCTGGGAGAAACGCTGCGCATTTCCGGAAGTGATCCTACAAGGGCGGAGCAGGCGTACGGCCAAGCGATCGCGACACTTCAAGGTCTTCGGCAATCGTATCCGCAGACGCCGTCGTATACCCAGGAGTTGGCGCGGACTTACTACAATCGCGGAATATTTCTGAAGGCTTTGAAGCAGTTTGACGCATCGAGAGCTGATATTGACATGGCGGTCAAGCTGCTCGAACCGCTGGCGGCAGATCCGAAAAAATCCGAAGCGGCCTGGGAACTGGCGCGCGCATATAACAATCGAGCGAATTTGCTGTTTCTTGAAAACCAGGATTCGCAAGCCGAACTCGATTTCGAGCACGCAACTCGCATCGGTGAGGCGCTTGTCAAGCAAGGACATGGCAGTCCCGATCACCGTCTAGAGCTCGCGCAGTACCACGACGGCCTTGCCGGCCTACTGGAATATGCGGGCAACATTCAGGATGCGCGGAAAGCCGCTGATCGAGCGCAGCAACTCATTCACGGCTTGTCCACGCCGACGGTTTCGGTCAGCTTGGAGCAGGCCAATGTTTACATGATTCGTGGCGCAATAATTGAGCCCGACGATCCACGCGAGGCGGCCAAACAATACCAGAATTCCATGGATGTCCTGGAAGGTCTGAAGAATGCCGGCGACCAACAACTTGACAGTAACTTTAATTTGCAAGTCTTCGAGCTTGCGAGCAGCTATCTGGAGCTGGCGGAAAGCAGCTGGAAGGCGGGAGCCCTCGCCGAAGCAAAGGACGCGGTCGAACATGTTCGGCTTTTGTTGCCAGATGTGCGGGAGCCCGACCGCGAAGAAATCCGCCAGGAATTTGAGAAATTGCGGGAAAAGATATATAAGCTTCCCTCTGTACATAACTAGGCGGCCATTATTTTAGGAGCGCCCTATGAAACGCTTGGCTGTGATTATGGCACTGGGACTTCCGTTTGTGGCAACGGCGCGGCAAGCGACTCAAGAATCAAAGGGCGACGCGGCAGGCGCATACAACACTGCCGCACAGGTCGCGTCTTCAAAAACCACAGTCGCCTCGGACCAACCACAAGCAGACATTCGGCCGGGCGCTGAACTTAGTTCCGATCAAGCTACGAATACTCCGCCCCAAGCAAAGAAGCCCCAACCGACCGGTTCGGGCGAAACGCCCCCAACCAGACCGAAAATCGGCGGCAGTATGGTCGGGTATATCGATGATGCGATCGTCGGATCTCAGGTTCGGGTGCGCTTTGAAGCTGGGTTCCAAGATGACTTCCCAGATCTCGCCGAGTTCTTCTACGCGAAATGTGGCTGCTATAAAGGCTTACCGGTTAGCAACTACGCATATGACCCCAACGCACCAGGGCCAGGCCCTGGTGTTGTGACAGACTTGAATTTCCAACAGCTCTACTTCTACGGTGAATATGCACCGACGCAACGCTTCTCGCTATTTGTGGAGGCTCCGTTGCGTTGGATTCAGCCGCAGTCCTTCGTGCCTGGATTCGGGAGCTTCCCAAACCAGGGCGGGCTTGGAGACGTGCGGGCTGGATTCAAACTAGCGGTGCTTGCCTCCGCCAATCACTACCTCACCTTTCAGTTCCAGAGCTATCTCCCTTCAGGGAATGCTTCTAAGGGCTTGGGCACGGATCATTACAGCGTCGAGCCGGCGGTGCTGTATTACCAGAAGCTTTCGCAACGCTTGGCACTGGAAGCTCAGGTGGGGGACTGGCATCCGATCGGAGGTTCGGCGGGCGTTCCGATAACCAATTCTGAGGGATTCGCGGGTGACGTCTTTTTCTACGGGATCGGCCCAAGCTATAAGCTTTATGACAGCAAGCGGTTCGGCTTTGCGCCTGTGATCGAGTTGGTCGGTTGGAGGGTGTTAAGCGGATTTGAAACCGTCTGGGTCTCGGGCACGGATATCGCGAATCCGGTAGACGGCACCGATATCGTCAATGTCAAAATCGGTGCCCGCATTACCTTTGGCGATCACAATTCCATCTATGTCGGTTATGGGCGAGCACTGACCGACGCGGATTGGTACAAACAGATCGTCCGAATGGAGTACCGTTATTCGTTCTGACAATCAACCAGATAGCTTGTCCAGGGCGAACAACTCGTCGCCTGTCACATACTGAAACTGAGCAAATTGTAGGAAGCTGGGTTGTTGCGGTCGGACGGCCTCCTTCCGCAGTCATACTTGGCGAAGCCAATGAAAGCGCGGTTTCCCGCTGTCTATGCGGGTTCCGCGCTTTTTTTCGAAAGGTCAATGACGGTCAATTAGGGTCACAAAATGTCTCTCAGGCCGCTGTGTGCCTCTGCGTCCCTGGCGGGATGTGCGGGGCCGACGTTCTCAGAGCACGCGAGCCAAGAGATAGTGCTCACAATCCGGGCAACATCGGGAACTGGCTCCGGAGCAATCGTGTACTCCACTCAGGCTACCGTGAGAATTCCCTAGGTCCGCGGCTCACTTCGCACTCGGGCATCGGAAGCGCTTCGCGCAAACGTCAGCCCAGGACCTTGCGTATTCCCCGGGTCGCACACCGCGCTGTCCGACGACAGGGTCGCCCTGCTAGCAGCCATGCGCACGTGAAGCATGTACGCGATCTTGGTAAGACGTTCGTCCGCGAACTTGAAGAGTTCTTTGTGGACTATCATCGCTTAATGGGAAAGAAGTACCACGTTCTCGATGTCAAAGGCTCGAGCGAGGCCCGGCGTCGCATTGACGACGGAATGTGGGCGCGTAAACATTCGAGACGATGATTGCGCGGAGGACGGTCTTAGTGTCCAACCGCCTTGCTTGTTTTCCGGGCCCCGACGTCGGCCAGCCGCTTATGGTTCTACGCTGCGCAGACATGTTTTTTAATCGTAGAAATGAGCTGGTCGTTATCGCAACCCTTTTGAACGAACGCATCCATTCCAAAGACCTTCGACGCTTCGTGGATGGTCGGGCCGTCCATCATTGTAAACCCTACAATTTTTGTAGACGGCGCGATGCGCCGAATCTCCCGTGCCGCTTCGCGGCCATTCATCACGGGCATGCGGATATCGAGCACGATAACGTCCGGGTGAAGCTTCTCGGTCTGCTGGATTGCTTCTTTCCCGTTGGCGGCTTGGCCGCAGATGTCCATATCTTCACGGGATAAGAGCAAGCAAAGCTGGCGGCGAACTGAATCGTTGTCATCCACTACCAGAACGCGACATGAGCCGGTCATCTGAAGAGCCTCCGTCAAAACGACGCAAATCAGGCGATTCTCGAAGGCAGGCTGGGCGGCGAAGCTAACCATCGGCTATATTAATGGGCCGTCATAGCAGTTTCTATAGGGATGATTAGTGTAATCGAAAGTCTTTAATTATCGGCATAATATATATGTCTGAGCTGACGCGTAATCCGTTCTTGCTTGCATTACAGGCGCGAAGCAATCTGCCACAGGTTGCCCCATTGGTCCTTCACCATCGCCCTCCTGTCGCCGTACACCTGATCTGACGGAAGCTCAAGCGTTTCTGCTCCCGCTTCGACGGCTCGCTGATAAGTCATATCCACATTTTCAACGTAGACGTAAAGAAAGGCCGACACCGGCTCCCGAAGACCATCCCCGTCGCTAATCATGATCAGCGAGTCGCCGATCCGGATCTCCGCCGGGCGGTTGGCTTGGAACTCACCCTGCCCAGGGAAAACCTCTTTAACGAAACGAACCAGCTCTTCCGCCTTTGGCGTGATAATCCGCGGAGTCACTGTGTGCCGGCCGTCTGGCTGAAAATGTTTCACAGGGTGTCGCCTTTCGTCACTCCCTAACCTCGCGCGGCTTACCAGCTGCAAGAATTTTTCGCGTGCGCGCCGTACGGACGCCAATCACATCGAATCGCCTAATTGAGGAGTCGCCTTGCGCGTCAACGACGCTGAACCGGTCGTGCCCGCTCGCATCGCCATTCGCGCGCACCATATTCACTTTGACGCACCTCGTCTCCGGCGCTAACGTATCAAACGGCGGCAATGCCACCAACACCTTCCCATGCTGGATCGCATCGAGAAACGAAACGCCGTTTCGCACGACGCCCTATCTCCGGCTGAATGCCCCACCATCGGGAGCTGGCGACTATCATCTGCAAGCCGAGATTTTCAAGGATCGCTTTTCCGAAATGGAGAGTTGGCCGCAACCTTGACGCGTTCGCCTCAATCCGGTGCGGCTCTTCCTGCTGCCGGACTAGACTAGCGCTGGCTCTGCGATTTATTCGCATCGCGTGCTGCGGCTGCTCCCAGCGCCTCGGTCGCCTCTCGCGCAACGAGTGCAACCCGCTCCGCACACGCGCGATCTGTCAAGGTCATTGCCGCTGCGGCGCGATAGCTCGCCTCAGCTTCCTCTTTCCGGTCCAGCAGTGCGTTCATATTGCCAAGCATCAGTGCGAAAACCGGATTCTGCGGAAACTGCCGTGCGAGCGGCGCCAGCAACCCACCAGCGCGCTCGTACTGGTGATCGTACGTGCGAAGGCTCTTGGCTAAGTAGAAACGCGCCTCGACTGCTGTCAGTTGGCCGTGTTCCATCCCGTTTTGGAGCTGCTTCATGCCCTCGACCTTGCTCCCGCCCGGAATGCCCATGAAAAAACGCAGAAACTTAGTGATGGAAGAGAGCGTGTCGACATAATAGTTGTAAAGACCAAGACCCGTATCCGCATCGGCAAGGTGCGGATCGAGATCACGAGCGCGCAAGAGATGCTCTCTCGCGCGCAAGCCGGCGTGCGCGGTGCCCCGGCTGTCGCCGCGCAGCGCGAGCAGCCGTGCGCGCAACATATAGCCCATCGCGGAGTACAGATGCATATCCGCAGTTTCGTTTTGTTTTAGCCGCACATCAGCGAGCCCGATGGATTTCGCAGCCAGCGCCAGATCGGCGCCCTCGTCCACATTCGGCCCCAATCGCCACGCATCCACGAAATTCCACTTGAATTCCAGCGACTCGCAATAGATTTTCCACCAACGCGCCTCGCCCTCGAGCAGATAGCCCAGCGGGTTCTGCGTGTCGGCGCTTTCCATGCTGCGCGCAGACTCCACGGCAGCATCGGTGTCGCCGCTGTAGATCAACTGCAGAACCGGCGCGGCTTCAGGCGGCGTCTGTGCGTGGCACAAGTTCGACGACGTCGCTGCGAACGCGACTACAAGCGCCACGCACCCGCCTGCAGTCGCGAGCGCCTTCCTCCAGCAATAAGAGTCTCTCTTCTTCACGTTGACTGTGTTGACTGTGGAGAGTTCGCCGGCCCCGACGACGCGGCATGGATCAGCAGTCGCACCAGCCAGGCCGTCGTCGTATACATGGTGAAGCATTCTACCGCGGAAGGCACACATTAATGGGGCTGGGGCCTCGCTTCGCCCTCTACATTGTGGTCGCACTGCTTATCTGCGCGGCGCCGTGTCCGCACAAAAGAAAAAGACGCCCCCACCGATTCCAACGGCCTGGACAACAGCGGCACCGTCGCCATTCCCACCACCAATAATGGAGCGGTGGACCTGGTAGGACCGAGCGCAGTAATCACCCGCCTCACGATGCGGTCATACCGCGGGACCTGGGATTCTGAGAGCTTCCCCAGGGCTATTTTCGCGCCCTGGGCTACAAAAGCCGGCGGGTGGTTGATGCCGGATTGCGATGTGAGGTGCAGGGCAAAAAAGAGAGGCGTTACACACAGAAGGCGTGAAGGGTCGGTCACTCTTCCGGCCTAGGGTCGCTTAGGCGCACTGGCCAAGTAACGTTCGGTCCACATCACTTTGGGCCGAGCGTCTTTACTGCCATCCAGACATCTGTGTAGTCGCTGGGAGCAACATGTTCATTGAGAACCCCGCAAGCCACGAATGGGAGGAAGGGCGAATACGCTTGGAGGAAAGAGTCACGCCAGGCTTCCGCGAAGTCCCAAGTAGGAAGGGCAGTCAAAGATCCCATGTGTGTGGACGCCCTGCGAATTGCACGGATGCGGAATCTTCACACAGATTCTTCGCTGCGTTGCGGCCAACGCCGCCGCCCCTCCGCTCAGAATGACACCGCTGTTTGCGGGGGCGCGTGAGGGCGTGATGGCGTGCACGAGAAGCGCCGCGGAAAGACCGCAGGTCCAAGGACCTGCGCTACACAGGCCCGTGTGCGGGACGTCGCACCGAGCCCCGGCGATCTCGCTGGGCTAGCTTCGGTGGAAAACTTCGTTGCGTCCAGGACGGGGAAAAGCGTAGGATGCGCGAAGTTCGAGGTCCAAATCGGACATTCCGGTTTACTGCGAAGTACTCTCCGGCCCCCGCTGAAAAGACAATTGAAAAGGAGCCACACATGAAAAAGCGATTCCTTATGCTTTTCGTACTCCTGGCGATTTTTGTTCCGCTGGTCGTTTCGGCGGGACATGGCAATGCTAAGCACCCTGCGTCAGATTCGATCGCGGTAGCCCCACTGCAACCGGATCACCAAGCGTTCCAGGGAGGGCAGGATTGGGAGCATCCATTCCGAATCAGCAGCACGACGTTCCAGAGGGATGGACAAATTCCAGCAACGATGGTTTTCAACGGGACGCTGGGCAGCACCTGCACCGGCGGAAATGAGTCGCCCGAACTTTCGTGGACACACGCCGGACGCGGCACGCGCAGCTACGCCGTGGCTCTGTTTGACGTCTCGGCAAACTTCACGCACTGGGGCGTATATAACATTCCGCCCGAAACCACCGAACTACCCGCGGGCGCGGGAGCTCCTGGAGGCACCGAGCAGCAAGTCTACAATGACGCCGGCATTCAGGGTTATACCGGTCCGTGCCCGCCGCCGGGTTCTGAAACCGATACGAACGGCATTCACCAGTATGTCTTTACGGTCTACGCACTCGATCAGAAACTCGACCTGATCCCTTCGTCGGATTTCCCTCCGAGCGCCGACGCATTGTATCGCGCGATGATCAACCATGTGATCGATCAGGCCGGCATCCCGGCTTCTTCAGTTGCACAGACGCAAGCTCCTGTTCGTAGCGTTCGCGTGGGTGATCGCCGCGCGAGGGACGGTGGCGGCGGTGGTGTGACGGCGATGGTGCGGGGTGCAATTCGGCGGGGAAAGATACGCGCTGAATCTATTTGACGACGTGGAACTGAAGGTTCGTGGGTTGTCCCGACCGTGCGACGTCAGTCGCCTTTGTAAGCGAAGGAGTGACGAACGAAAAGGCGAGAACGAAAAGGCCTTCCGCGACGTATTGGTGGAAGGATTGGCGCGGGGCCGGATGGCTTGCGTGTGATACATTGCTCTGCCAGGCGCACCATCTAACTTCTGCCGGGGCCCCGCATTGTAATGCGATCCACAAAGGAGCGATTCATTATGAAGAAAGTTCTATGGAGTGTTTTGCTGTGCGGTCTGGCGGCCATGCCCGCGGTCGCGCAGGGCGGAACGGGCGGAGGCGGCGCGCAAATGGCTGCGCCGACGGATCCGCTGGCGGCGTTTGTGAAGAGCGCGTTTAAGTCCATCAGCACAAATTTGATCGGGTCGGCCGAGCAAATGCCCGAAGCGAACTACGGCATGAAACTTGGGGACATGCCGGAAGTGCGCACGTTCGGCGCGTTGCTGGGACACGTGGTGAACGCGAACTATTATTACTGCGCGATGGCTAAGGGCGAGGCCGATCCCCAAACAGTGGATTACGAGAAAACTCCTCAGACGAAGGATCAACTGGCAAAGGCCATGCACGCTGCGATTGATTATTGCGGAACGGTATACGACTTGCTAACAGACGCGACGGCGATGCAGATGGTGACTCCGCAGGGGCCAAACGGCGCCGGGCGGCCGACATTGCGTGTAGCCATCCTGATGCGAAACGTGGGGCACAACAACGAGGAGTACGGCAATCTGGTGGGATACTTCCGAGCGGCGAATATTGTGCCGCCTTCGACGGCTGCTGCCGCAAGTGGTGGGAGAAGGGGCGA